>NZ_MTSA01000005.1:0-363137 GCF_002157375.1 Pseudomonas syringae | reverse complement strand
CGGTAACGGCGGAAGTGAAGACCAATAAGCGGCGAGTGATCGAGTATTTCCTGAGTCCGTTACAGCAGCATGCGTCGGAGAGTTTCAGGGAAAGGTAGTACGTGGAAAAAAACGGATCAATAACAGCAACTCAAGGCGGTGACTCTCTCATGGGCGATACAACGGCAACTATTATCAACGGACAAAGTGGCGACGATTGGCTTTATGGCACGTCGGGTAATGACATCCTGGATGGCGGCGCGGGCAACGACAGTTTGTCTGGCCGTTCTGGCAATGACACCTATCTGTTCTACCGGGGCATGGGGCAGGACACGGTCACCGATTTCGACTGGACCGTCGGTAATGTCGATACCATCAAGGTGGCTGCCGATATTGCACCCGCCGATGTGGCTGTCAGCCGTGATGGCATCTACTTGTATCTCTCGATAAAGGGAACGACTGACAAAATGTCGGTTACCTTCTTCAACAAAATCAATTATCAGGTGGAGCGTGTGGAGTTTGCCGACGGGACGGTATGGGATATCGATACCCTGAAAACCATGACTCGTGGTGTGGCCAGTGATGGGGCTGATACGTTGTACGGCGATGTCGGGGTCGATGTACTCGATGGCCTTAATGGCAACGACAAGTTGTACGGCGAGGAAGGCAACGACGTGTTGAACGGAGGGGGCGGTAACGACTGGTTGTATGGAGGTGCAGACAACGACGCCCTGAGTGGCGGTACAGGCGATGATTCACTGAGCGGTGATGCGGGCGATGACGTCCTGGACGGCGGCGCCGGTAATGACTCTTTGTCGGGAGGTACGGGTAATGACACTTATCTGTTCTACAGGGGGATGGGGCAGGACACGATCAATGAGTACGATACGACCGCAGGTAACGTCGATACCATCAAAGTGGCTGCCGACATCGCGCCTGACGATGTTGTTGTAAAGCAAGAGCGCTCGGATCTCTACCTCTTCATCAAGGGCACGACTGACTGGGTGAAGATTTACAGCTATACCGACCCCGGTGCTCAGATTGAGCGAGTCGAATTCGCTGACGGGACCGTCTGGTCTCCCACTGACCTCAAACGTTTTTCACAGGTGGCGGCCAGTGAGGGGGCAGACACGCTGTATGGAGACGAAACCAGTCAGCAGATCGACGGGTTGGGGGGGAATGATGAGATTTATGGTCTTGCCGGCAACGATGTGCTTCTGGGCGGCGCGGGCGATGACATGCTTGATGGCGGAGTGGGGCTCGACACGCTGGACGGTGGCGCTGGCAATGATTGGCTTTATGGCGGCTCCGGCAATGACACCTATCTGTTCCAGCGGGGCGGCGGTCAGGATGTGATCTTTGATCGTGACTGGACCACCGGCAATATCGACACGATCAAACTGGCGCCAGGTATTGTTTCAACCGATATCAAGGCCTCGCGAGCAGGGGACAATCTTGAACTGGCGATTATCGGTACTGCAGACAAGATAACGGTTCGCGACTGGTTTTATTCTGCCGACTCGCAGGTTGAACAGGTTCAGTTTGCGGATGGCACGCTATGGGACGTGGCGACCCTGAAAGCCATGGTCAAAGGCGTCGCAAGTGAAGGCAACGACGTCCTGCAAGGGGAGGAGTCCGTCGCTGATACCCTGAATGGATTGGGTGGGGACGATACACTTTACGGTTTGTCGGGTAATGACACGCTCAATGGCGGAGCCGGCAAAGACATACTTTACGGTGGCGCAGGTGCGGACACCCTTGACGGTGGTGCCGGTAACGACACCCTCTACGGTAACGCTGGCAACGACACCTATCTTTTCTATCGTGGTGCCGGGCAGGACTGGATCAGTGATTACGACAATGCTGCAGGCAATCTGGATGTCATCAAGATCGCCGACAGTCTCACACCTGCCGATATCCAGCTCAGCCGCAGTGCGTACGACCTGTATGTAGGTATCGCAGGGGCAGCCGACAAGCTGACAGTGTCTGGGTGGTTCTCCAATACGTCGAGCCAGGTCGAGCAAATTCAGTTCTCCGACGGGACAACCTGGGGGGTTGATGCGATCAGCGAAATGAGTAGCGGTACTGCTTCTCAGGGCAACGATGTGCTTTATGGTAATGATGCGCTGGCTGACGCGTTGAGTGGTCTTGATGGCGACGACGAAATTAACGGCCTGGGCGGCAATGACATGTTGTCTGGAGGAGCAGGTAACGACCAGCTTTACGGCGCTGCAGGCAACGACACTCTGATAGGCGGGACCGGCAATGATCGGCTGGACGGCGGACGGGGTAACGATCTCTATCAATTCGCGCGGGGTGACGGTCAAGACGTCATCAATGATTTTGACCCTGATGCAAACACCGATGTGCTGCAATTCGGTGCCGGCATTTCTGCCGATCAACTGTGGTTCAGCAAAAAGGGTTGGGATCTGGAAGTCGGTGTCATTGGCACTGAGGATAAAGTAACCGTGTCCACCTGGTCATTCTGGGGGGCGGGCAGTTGGGAGAAGTCTCAGCAGATCGAGCAGTTCCGCACCGCCGACGGCAAGGTTCTGATGGCCGGTCAGGTTGATCAACTGGTAGAAGCGATGGCGGCGTTTGCACCTCCTGCTGCTGGTGAACTCAAGTTGTCTGAGAGTTATCAGGCTTCGTTGAACGTGGTTATTGCCAGCAACTGGCAATAACCTTTATCCAGGCCGTTGGCACCTCAGGTGCGGCGGCCTGGAGCTTTTCTCCCTGAGTATCCGTTGCCCAGAACACTTCGGGTATCAGAACTCCTGAACAGTCGTTCTTATCTCCGCGCTCTATAAGCCTCCAGATGTGTGCAGGATCGGATCACAATGCCCCGGTCAGTCGCACCTACTACAGTATTGGTTATCAGGGTCGTGGAGACACGGCTTTCGGCCAGGCAAAACAGTCGGGCATCGCGTACAGATTCTTTCTCCAGCGACTATGAAACCCAGGAAACACTCCCATGTACACGCTATTCGGAGCCGAAAGAGCCGGCTCGGCTGCCATCGAAATGGCGCTTGAGCAATGCGCCGTTTCCTACAAACAGGTAAGTGCGTGTTCATGGGAGGAGGGGCCGGGACAAGAGGCGTTGAGGAAGGCAAATCCATTGCTGCAAGTCCCGACACTGGTCTTGCCGGATGGCAGCGTATTGACTGAAAGTGTTGCGATCCTTATTCACTTGGCGTGAAGATGCTTGAAAGACCTGCCGTACCTTCAATGAGTAAAGGGCCGAACGCTGATGAGTTCGACCCTTTTCAATGGGTGACGCCAGAATGGATTCGAACCATCGCCCCCCCAGTTGGCTGGGATGCTCTAACCGCTGAGCTACTGACGCCATGGCAGGCAAGCAACTCGATAATCGAAAACCTTAAGCGTTGCTGTGTCTGATGGCTTCATTCTCTTGGTTTCATCGCCCTGCGTATACTGACAAGAGTGACAGTGTTTATACGTATTTAGCGCTCTTTCTGGCGAAACAGCGCCTAACCCTGACTTGCAGGCGTATTGATCTGCCCCAGTATTCTCAAATAAAGGTGCATGGTCGTTCCGCTCCCCGGCAAGGTTTCCACGATGACGCCTCCGCCGGCATTGACCGCGAACTCCTGAACTTGAGCAAGCCCCAGTCCGGTGCCCAGGCCAGATGTCTTGGTGGTGAAGAAGGGTTCGAATATCTGGTCCTTGAGATCGTCAGCCACGCCGGCTCCGTCATCCGTGACGCTGAGCACCACGTAGTCGCCTTCCTGCAAGCGTGGATCATCCTTGACGGATTCAAGCCGTGTGGCGATATGCGCTTTGCCGGGGCCTGACATGGCGTCACGGGCGTTGGCCAGCAGGTTCAGCACGGCAGCGTGAAGCTGGGCTTCGACGCACAAAACGCCCCAGCCTTGGGCCGAGAGATCAAAAGACAGCTCAAGTTGGTCACCGACCGAGCGCCACAACAGGTCTCGGGCGGCTTCAAGGCGTTCACTGACATCAATGCAGATCAGTTCGGGGCCGTCCTGGCGGACACTGTTCAGCAGCCGGGTCACCAGTTGACGACCGTGATCCACGGCTTGCAGGCCGGTGTCGCTGAACGTCTCGACATCTATCGGGCGTCGCGAGCGCATACGAATCAGCTGCAAGCTGGCACTCAACGCCTGAAGCAGGTTGTTGAAGTCATGGGCGATGCTGGCCGTGAGCATGCCCAGCGACGACACCCGCTGCGAGTGACGCAGGTTGCGCTCCAGAGCCTGGCTTTGACTCTGTGCATTTTCCAGGTTCAGGGTCAGCTCTGCGGCACGCCGGTCGCGTTGCTCGTTGAGCATACGATGCTGCAATAGCGTCGCTGTCTGCCGTGCCAGTGCCAGCAGTGCAAGGCGCTGCTGTTCGGTCAGGATGCGCGGCCAGATATCGATCACGCAGACTGTGCCCAGCGCGTGGCCTTCATCGGTGCGAATCGGTGCGCCGGCATAAAACCGGATGTAAGGCGGGCCGAGAACCAGCGGGCTTTCTCTGAAGCGCGGGTCCGTGGTGGCGTCTTCCACCACCATCACGTCGGCAGGTTCCAGGATAGCGTGGGCACAGAAAGCCAGATCACGATGGGTCTCCCTGACGTCCAGACCGATGCAGGCCTTGAACCACTGACGTTCACGGTCAACCAGCGACACCAGCGCGATGGGCACGTCACATAAGGTGGTTGCTAGCAGCACGACATCGTCGAAGTCCCGCTCAGGGGCGCTGTCCAGCACGTTGAGATGTTCGAGCGACAGGACTCGATCTTCCTCTTGAACGGGAAAAGGTGCAGGACTATGGGCCATGGGGACGATCGCACTGATGACGAAATGAGACCGTATGATGCCTATGATTGACAGGCGGCAGCAAGGTACATCATCGCTCGGATACAGGTCCGCTTTGCGCTGCCTTCGAAAGCATGCCGCCAGAGCGTTTGAACCGGCTGTTCAGTGTCGTTTCAAACGATCTGTCAACGTACGGTCTTCATAATAGTTGAAGTACACCTGTAATAAGAACGTACATGCTTAGTGATTATAAGGACGGCACACACAGACTCGTTAGTTTGTAACTTATTGTGTCCAGATTGTGCCTGTTATGTCATAAACTTTCTCCCGGCGTGTGCCGTTCTGCACCCGTTCTGGCCCATCAATGTCTACTCGCTTCAGGAGCAATGCCGATGCCTGGCCCAAATGATTCAAGCCCTGCCGATCTGTTAACGGCGGGGGCCGACGATGATCGAGTCACCAGCTTGCTGTGGGGGCCTTACTGGCTGAAAGGTCCGACCGGTAATAACCTGACCTACAGTTTTCATACCGCAGACTCGGTCTACGCCACGGATTACAGTCGCTCGCAGGAGCCAGGCGACGCTTACTCGCTGACCGCCGCGCAAATGGACGCGGCAAGAAGTGCGCTGGGCGCATGGAGCGCCGTGGCGGACATCAAGTTCACCGAAGTTCAGGACACCCCTGACAACGTCGGAGACATTCGTTTTGGTGGTTTCAAAGGCCTGCAAGGGACCGAACTCGGCCAGGCCTACGCGCCGGGCACGTTAGGCCGGTCCGGTGATGTATGGATCGGTCCCGATGTCGATGCCGCAGTGCCGGCAAAGGGCACGGATGACTACCTGACGTTCATGCATGAAACGGGTCATGCACTCGGGCTGAAGCATTCGTTCGAAGAATCTCAGTACAACGATGTGCTGCTGGACGCCAAGTTCGAAGACGCCCGATACACCATCATGAGCTACACCAACAAATACAGCTTCAAGCCCACCACGCCCATGCTGCTGGATGTCGCGGCGATGCAGTTCATCTATGGCGCCAACACCCACTATCACACCGGGAACGATGTGTATAAATGGGCACCCGATCAGTCGGTATTCGAAACCATCTGGGACGCAGGCGGCAAGGACACCATCGACGCGAGCAACCAGGCAGCGTTTGTGAAGATCAACCTCAACGAGGGTGAGTTCAGCACAATCGGCAAGGCGTTCCTCGATTACAACCACACGCCTGACAGCCCGACCCTGATGAACTCGGGACTGGCGATCGCCTACGGCGCACATATCGAGAATGCAATTGGCTCCGCGTTCGACGACACACTGATCGGCAATGAACTGGCGAACGTGCTTGATGGCCGTGGCGGTCTGGACACCATGATCGGCGGTCTGGGCAATGACACCTATGTCATCGATCAGGTCGGTGAACTGGCGCTGGTGCAGGAAAAGGCCAATGAAGGCGTCGATACGCTGAAAATCACTTACGACAACACGTCCGATAAGGTCGCAGTAATTGACCTCAACGCCGGGCCGCTGGCGAACTTCGAGAACGTTCACCTGAAAGGCGAGGGTGATTTCACGCTGCTGGGCAATGACCGTAACAACACCCTTACCGGTAACGATGCCAACAACATCCTGATGGGCGGCGCCGGTAACGACAAGCTCACCGGCGGTCTGGGCGCAGACATCCTGACCGGAGGCACCGGCGCTGACCGTTTCGTGTTCAACGATCTGGCAGAAACGGGCAAAGGCCATGACAGTGACGTGATCACCGACTTCAGCAGTCAACAGGGCGACAAGCTGAGTTTTCTCAAAATGGACGCGAATATCGACACCAAGGCACTGGACGCTTTCAGCTTCATCGGCAGTGGGGAATTCACTGCGGCCGGCCAGTTACGCTTTGTCGACCATGTGCTGTCCGGCAACGTCAATGCCGACCTGCACGCCGATTTCGAGATTCAACTGGTCGGCGTGACCAGCTTCCACGCTCATGATCTGGCCGTCTGATTGCTGACTGAATGCACTGTTAACCGATGGAAAGTGCCAAGGACTGGCGCTGTTTACAGCGCGCGCCGAACCTCCTGCTGAACCCCGACACCTCTTCGCTCGCGCACTTGCGCCAGAATCTGGCGGCAAGCGAACGGGTCATTGCGCCTGCTCTTTTTATTTGAGCCCAACGGCGTCCTGTAGAAAGGCAGCGGCGGCGATCCGCTGGTTACAGTCTGCCCTGTTCGCGCAGCAGGGCACCGATTCGATCAATTTCCTGTTCGCCCTGAATGAGCGCGGCCTTGCTGGTGTGGACCGAGTAATAGCCGGTCACCAGGTCGTGCGGGTGCTTGACGGCCGAGCCCAGTACGAAGCGGGTGGGGCCTGTCGCCACGAAGTCGATGGGCCGATCCGACGCTTCGAAAACCGCCAGCTCGCTCGCATCGATGGGCCCGCCCGCGTCAAGGTGCCCGGTGTTGACGGCTAGCCAGCCAACGGTGTGGCCTGCCGGTGGTGTGTAGCGCCAGTGCTCGCCATCCTTCAGATGCACGGCCAGGTAATTCATGCCTGCCGGTGCGGGTATGCGGCTTTGAGCGTTGCCATAACGACCCAGTAGCACCTGCGCCGGACCTTCCTGCGCAATCTGTGACGCGGCCAGATAAACGCTGTGCGCGGGGCCGTTTTCCTGCGCCGCAGGCAACGCGATCCACAGTTGAAAACCGGTGATGGGCGTATCGCTTGCGGGCTGGGCGTCGTGCCATACGCCGTTTCCCGCGCTCATCCATTCCATGCCGCCGCTTGGCAGCAGCCCTGACTGACCGGTCGTGTCCTCGTAGGCAAGTTCGCCCTCGATCATGTAGGTCAAGGTTGCAATGCCCGAATGCGGGTGCATGCCAAATCCCTTTTTCCCCGGCTCGGGCTTGAAGCCGAATTGATCGAGAAACACGAAAGGCTTCAGGTGCTGACCCAGATCGCCCGGGCTCATCAGACGGGTAATGGGGCCGCCGCTTCTGCCACGGGTGCGATGGATAATGGCACGGGGCTGGATGGCAACGATGCTGTTCATGGTGCTTCCTCTTGACGTTATGCCTGAGCGCCCAGCATAAGCGACCACCGATTGACTTATTAGTCGGTATAGTTGGCTTGGACTCGTCCAAAAACAGAAGGAATAGAGGCTTGGTACCGGATCTGAATGATGTTGCTCTGTTCGTGCAGGTGGTGCGCAGCGGCAGTTTCGCGCAGGCGGCACGGCATCTGGGCATGCCTTCCAATACCGTCAGCCGCCGGGTTCAGCAACTTGAAGTGCAACTCGGCACGCGACTGTTGCAGCGTTCGACACGCAAGTTGATGCTGACCCAGGCCGGTGAGGACTTTTATGGGCGCTGCACAGAGGCCGTCGATGGTTTGATGAATGCCGCAGAGCAGCTTGTCTCGGGGCGTGAAGAACCCAGTGGCCGAGTGCGCATCGCGGCGATGGCTGATTTTTTCGATTTCTTCTCGATGGATTGGGTGGCCGACTTTCTCGCCCGATACCCGCGTGTACAGCTCGAATTCGTGCTCAGTGATGACCGCGCCGACCTGATTGCTGACCGGCTGGACATTGCCTTCAGAGGCGGCCCCTTGCAGGACTCAGGCTATGTTGGGCGTCAACTGATCGACGAAGCGCGAGACGGCATGGTTGCCAGCCCGGCGTATATCGCCAACCACGGCATGCCTGATTCGCTGGAGAGCCTTCAACAACATTATTGCGTCAGTGCCGCGCACCCAGGAGGCATTACCACCTGGCGCCTGCCAGGACCGGACGCGAAGATGCACGACGTACAGATTGCCAGTCGATTCAACGCCAACACCGCGCAAGCCTTGCGCAAGGCAGCGCTCGCGGGGCTGGGCATCGCGTTATTGCCGGCAACCCTGATTCGCTCCGATCTGCGCAATGGAACGCTGGTGCCGATACTGACGGACTACCAGCGCACCAGTCACGGCCTGCACGTGCTGTACCCCAATCGGCAACAGCTGCCCTTGGCGGTGTCGGCGTTTATCGGGATGGTGATGGAAAAGCTCGAGACCAAGGCGTTCCCTGCGCGGTGAGCCGCTTTTGCGGCACGGGCAGGTCAGTTGATCGTGTCGAGGTCATGTGGATCAGGCGAACCGTTGCGATAAAGCAGGACGCCTTGGGCAAGGCGTCCTGATTGCGGTTCAAAGGCAGCGGGAGGAAGGCTGCTGTGACCAGCTCTGAGCGGTGGCGGCAATCTTGTCCGCCAGTTTTGCCACTGCCCTCTGGTGAGCAACAATGAGATTTTCCATGCCTTCGCCCGCCTGCTCGCGAATCACGCTGCTGCACGTCAGGCTTTTTCGCTTGCTGCCAGCGATGGCACTGCCGTCGCGCAGCCCCAGCGTCCATATCACATCGATCAGCGCGTAGTTGCCGGGCATGGATTCGAAACGCCTTACATCGGTGCGGATGGAGAGAATCGGCTGATCCGCGCTCTTCGGCAGACCGGCCATGTCCCGGCTGCCGAAGCGACGTTCCAGTTGCGGGGTCAACGCATCATGAAACTCGTCGCCCAGCGGTGAAGCCCAGCGTTCGGTGTCAAGAATCGCCAGACTGCCGTTGCCTTGGCGAACCACCAGTGGCGGCTGGTCGACCTGGACCGCCATCAGCACGGGAAGCATCTCGAACTGGAAAGGCATGGGCCTGGCTGCGCTGTCAGCCTGGGTCATGGGGGCTATCAACGTGTAGTAATGGGTCTGCGTCGAGGTGCAGGCACTGATTCCCAGCGCCGCAGCCAATACCGTCAGTTTCAGGCGCAAGGTCATTGTTTTGGCTCCGGATCAATGGCTCGGGACGAAGAGGGGGCGTTGAACGAGCGTGGGGCGGCATCGCCTGTACGGCCGCGAATCAGCGACTCCGGGTGACGGCTGAGGAAGTCGGTCAGCACCCGGACCGAGCGCGCTGTGCGTTGCACCTCATCCAGCGCCTGACCCAGTTGTTGACGTGCGGGTGAATCTTCAGCAAACGAGTCGTTGGCGGTGCCCAGGGTTTTTTCAGCCTGTTGCAAGGTGCCACGCATCTGCGGCAGCACGCTGCCGTTGACTTGCTTGAGGGTCTTTTGCAGCTCGCTCAGGGTGCCATTGAGGTTGTTTGCCAATTGGTCGATCGGCAAATTACTGAGCTTCTCGACGAACGCCTGCAGTTGCTCCTGCAATTTGTCGAAGCTGCCCGGCACGGTCGGGATTTCCAGTGGGCGCGCCTTGGCGTTGAACGCGACTTTCGGCGCTTTTGGATCGAATTCCATCGCGATGTACAACTGGCCGGTCAACAGGTTGCCATTGCGTACCTGGGCACGCAGGCCGTTGGCGACAAAGGCTCCCAATACCCGTGCTGACTGTTCTTCTTCATCACCTGAGCCGCCAAGCTCTTTCAGCTTGGACTCGGCAGCGCCCAGACGCTTGGGGTAGATCACGGCGCCCACGATGCCGGGAAAGGTCTTGGTGGCCGGGTCGTAATCCAGATCCACCGACACCACTTTGCCGATATTGACGCCCAGGAAGTCCACGGCAGCATTGACCGTCAGGCCACGCAACGACTGATTGAAGCGCATGCGGATGTAACGCGGCTCGCCATCCGGCGGGGCCATCGCTGTGGTCTGATCGTCGAAGATCTTGAACTCGGCATTCTCGTCGGCCAGCTTGGAGTCCGGGCTCCAGTTAGGCTCGCGGAAGGCAATACCGCCCGAGATGATCGAGGTCAGGGATTGTGTATTGACCTTGACGCCCGATGCGCCGACCGTAATGTCCACGCCGCTGGCGTTCCAGAAGCGGGTATCGGTGGTGATGTACTGATCGTTGGGTGCATTGATGAAGATCTGCACGTCGACCCCGCGACCGTCCTTGGACAGATCATAGGCAACGACCTGGCCCACCTGAATGCGTCGATAGTAAATCGGAGAGCCGATGTCCAGCGACCCGAGGTCGTCGGTGTGCAGGATGAAGCGCTTGCCTTTTTCGCCGAACGTGACCGGCGGCGGTGTTTCCAGGCCGGTGAAGCTGGTCTTGGTTTCCTCGGAACTGCCGGCGTCGGCACCGATGAACGCACCGGACAGCAAGGTATCGACGCCCGATACACCGTGCGCGCCGATACGCGGCCGCACCACCCAGTACTGGCTGTCGATACGGGTGAACGGCGTGGCGCTGGTATTCAGCTCGATGGTGGCCAGCACGTGAGTGCGGTCTTCGCTGAGGCTGATGTCCGTGACCATGCCAATGACCACGTTCTTGTATTTGACCTGAGTCTTGTTGGCCTCCAGGCCCTCTGCAGTAAGGAAGCTCACGGTGATTTTCGGCCCGATATTCATCCAGTCATGGAAGGCCATCGACACACCGATGATCGCCGCAATGATCGGCACCAGCCAGATCAGCGAGACGCGCAGGCGACGACGTTTGACTTCAGGCCTTGGCACTGAAGCAGACGGGGGGAGGGTATTGTCAGACATCTTCAACCTCTGCGTCCCAGATAAGCCGGGGATCGAAACTCATGGCGGCGAACATCGTCATCACCACTACCAAGCCAAAAAACAGAATACCGATTCGCGGTTCGATGGTGCTGAGCTCGCGAAACTGAACAAGAGACGCCACAAGGGCGACAACCAGCACATCAAGCATTGACCAGTAACCGATCAGCTCAATGAACCGATAAAGCCGCGCACGCTCGCGCATGGCCCAGGTGCTGCGACGCTGACACGTGATCAGCAACATGGCCAGCACCAGAAACTTGATGCAGGGCACCAGCACGCTGGCGACAAAGATCAGGATGGCAATGTCCCAGGAGCCGCTTTCAAAAAACTCGATCACACCGCTCATGATGGTGCTTTCGCTGCGGTTGCCCAGCAGGTTGGTGTACATCACCGGCAGTATGTTGGCCGGAACATAGAAAATCAGCGCAGCAATCAGATAAGCCCAGGTGCGGGTGATGCTGTTGGGCTTGCGCCGATGCACCGGAGAATCACAGCGTGGGCAACGCGTGGCGTCCTCCTGGCAAGCGTAGCCGCAGGTATGGCACAGGCAGAGCTTGTGTTCGTGGGCGAAGGGAATGCCGTTCACTCAGGTTGCACTCCCAGTTCATCCCACAACCGTCGGATATCCTTGTTGGCTATCAGCAGAATCAGCACCATCAGCATGGCCATCGCCCACAGGCCGACGCCCGGGTGTACGTCGAGCATTCCGGATAACTTGATGATCGCGACCAGAATGCCAAGCATGCACACCTCCAGCATGCTCCACGGCCGCAAGTGCTCCAGCGCACGCATGC
Organism: Pseudomonas syringae; assembly: GCF_002157375.1. Taxonomy (GTDB): domain Bacteria; phylum Pseudomonadota; class Gammaproteobacteria; order Pseudomonadales; family Pseudomonadaceae; genus Aquipseudomonas; species Aquipseudomonas syringae_T. The sequence continues at coordinate 351,087 of NZ_MTSA01000005.1, read as the reverse complement.
AGGTCTTGAAACCAGGCGCAATGACGCCTCTGTGCGCATGCACCAGCACCCAGAACAGCAGGACGATCTGCAACAGCGGGGCAAAAATGATCGACAGGCCGGCGACCAGCGCAATGAGGGTAATCCGCCCCTGCGCCAGCGCCTCGACCGACTGCCAGAGGGTGACCTCGTTGGTCAGGCCCTTCATGCTGATACTGATCACGGGAAAGAAATTGGCGAATATGAAAAACATGGCGGCGGCGAGGGTCAGGGCCAGCAATTGCTCAATGGTCATTCGTTGACCGCGACCGAGCAGTGCTTCGCAGCGAAGGCAGAACGCGGCTTCGCCAGGTTTCAGCGGCTGGGCTTCGTACAGCGAGTCGCAATGCTCGCAGATGATCAGACCGTGTGAGTGTTCAGTTGGATGCTCAGTGCTCATCGACGCCATTGATGCAGAGGTAAGGGGTGAGAATGCGAGGCACGAAAAGATACCTCGATAATGGCATTGTGGAACGTTTTTTTGTAGACCCGCGGTTACGTTCCCGCACGGATCATTGACCGTTGCCGTACCCACTGGTTCAGTTATAAACGCGCCATTATTATCATGGGCAAGCAATGATGGCCAATTTGCTTGCTCTTCATGTCGTTCACGCGCAGCAGGGCCGGTATCGAGGCCGGTCTGCCTAGAGCTTGCCGGGTTTGACGCGCTGTTTGAGAAACCCCAGCAACTGGCGGGCGGACTCGGGTACGTTGTGTTCGTCAAAGGTCAGGCAAATTTCCCCTGCCTTGTCTTCGATGGTGATTTCATACTGATTCAGATCACGCGCCTCTTCATTGAACGCGCTGCTTGACTGATCCAGGCCGCTGTCACCCACCAGCCGCTGCAACTGCTCGGCCTCTGAGGGAGCAAGCGTTTCAGTATCCACTTCACAACGTTTTACCGCGCCCGCAAAACCGCCGGATTGCACTAGACAGACCTTCATTTCCTGCACCTTTCTGGTTAAACCTTGACCCCGACCTCTTTCCAGGCCGCCTGTACGGCTTTTTTGGCGTTTGGACCAAAGCGCGGGTCACCGGCGATTTTTAGACTGGTCTTGGCACAATCGACAAATTGACTGTCTGATTTGAGCGCCAGCATCGTTTCATACCAGATTCTGCCTGCCACTTCCCAGGCATTTCCGCCGAGCGCCTTGGCCGCCAGCACGAACGCCCGGTTCGGGATGCCGGAGTTGATATGAACACCGCCCCGATCCTTTGCACCGGTGTAAAGGTCCGCCATTGTGGACGGCTGCGGGTCATCGCCCAGATCGGGATCGTTGGAGTACGCCGTGCCGGGCTTTTCCATGTCGCGAATGCCCCTGCGCGTCGGCGCGGGCACCAGCAACTCCTTGCCGACCACCCAGTCCGATTCGGCAGCGCTGGTGCCTTCTTTCCACTGGCGTACCAGCATGCCGAAAACGTCGGCAAAATGCTCATTCAGGGCACCTGACTGACCGCGATAGTCCAGGTTCGACGTAAAACTCTGCACGCCGTGGGTCAACTCGTGACCTATGACTTCGAGGCTGCCGGTGAAACGCTTGAAGACCAGATCGTCACCATCGCCATAGGCCATCTGGCTGCCGTTCCAGTAAGCATTGCTCAACGGCACATGGTCGCCATCGAAATCCACCTCGGCGACGTGGACAGTCGAGACCAGCGACATGCCGCTGTCGTCCAGCGAATTGCGCTCAAACAACTCCGCATAGAAATCGTACACATCGCCCGAGCCGTCGTAGGCCTCGTCGACGGCCTTGTCGCCAGTCGACGCCTGGCCTTCGGTACGGACCACCGCGCCGGGAAGGTCGTCAGTGCCTTTGGCGTCATGAATCTCGCGATGCTTTCTGCCATCAGGCGACCTGATGGCGTGCATGGAGGGCATGGTTCGGGCGGTCAGGCGGGAGGCGAGGAACGCCGAGCTACTTGTGAGGTTGGCAATGGCCCGGGCACTGACCAGGGTCTTGGGGGACCGCGCCATACGCTCCAGCATATAAGGCGGAATGAAACAATGCAGCGGGTTTCGGTCGCACATGATGAACTCCTGTACTAATGCACCGATGGCAGCAGGCCACCGATCAACATGGTCGCAGGAGGTTTGACACCTTATGTCTCATTTATATGCAAAGAAATATCCGATTACATGATTGCTCATGCCAAAAAAAGCTGTCCGGTTCGCGAGGTCCAGACGGGCCGGGCCTTTGGCAGCAAAGGGGTGGCATGCGACACCTCGACACAGTCGCTCAACAGGGGCTGCGGGAATGCTAGACTCGCGCCACTTCAGACGAGGAGCAGACTCACGTGCGCAAGACGGTAATGATAATGGCGGTACTGGCTCTGGCAGGATGCGATGCAGGCAGCGCGCGTGCGCCAGCTAAAGAAAAAGCCCAGAACACGGCAGTGACTGCTCCGGTTTCCGCGCCGCAATGGTTTATCCAGATGAATTCGCGAGAAGCGGTGAGCGACACCAGCGCCTGGCTGCTCGAACGCAGCTACGCGCCGATCATTGTGGACATAAGCGGTAAACAGCAATTGTTGATCGGACCTTATGAAAGCCAGGCCCAGGCTGAAGAACAGCGTGTCGCGCTACAGGCCAAGGTGAGCAAATCCCACCGCTTCGCTGAGCCTTCAGTGGTGCAGTACACGCGTTAACAGGCGTCATGCACAGGTCATAACCCCTATGTGTGTAAGCGTCAGCAAAACGGGCCTGCAATCAGGCCCGTTTTTCATGTTGCTACGGCGCGTTTTATTACGGTGCGTCGATCAACGACGACCCAGCAACAGCCCGACCACCAGGCCAAAGCCCGCAGAAATGGCGACGGTCTGCCACGGATGGCCACCGATGTAAGTCTCGGTTGCTTCCACGACTGGCTTGGTACGGTCACGTACGCTGGCCATCGAATCCAGTGCCTGCTTCAGCTTGACGCTCAGCTGTTCGCGCAGTGTTTCTGCTTCTTCGCCTACCAGTGCGGCACTTTCCTTGAGCAGCTTGTCGGATTCTTCGATCAATGCCTGCAGATCACTGAAGGCCTGATCCTTGATCTGATCGGCGTTGTATTGAGCGGAGGTCTTGCGAGCCATGGCTTTTTTCCTTTCAGTTGATGGCGATAGTGATCAATGGAGTCTCGCGTATCCTGAAAAGTTGCAAATGCTTGAATGACCCGACGCAAGACTCTGCAAGTGGAGCCCGTTACGGGTGTAAGATGCAGCCGTTTTTAGCCGTAGGTGACTGTCATGAGCTTCAATCTGGCCAATCGGCCGCTCCCTGAACGTACCGCTCTGGAAGACGAAAAATCCCGTTTGTTCGACCTCTGGCAGAGCAATCTGGGAAAAGCCAAGAGTGAGGCCGCACGTCTGATGGGCGAGCGGGCCAAGCGCAAGGGCAAATGGTCTGAATGGGTGCGTTCCGAGCTGGACACTATGAGCCCCCCGGAATACGCCAACATGGTTCGCAGTGAAGTGAATCGTCTGATGGCTGCCACACGGTAGCCGAGCAAAGGAAGATGGCAATTTCACGAACCTGACAATCATCGCTGCGACGCGTCATGATCAGGCCCTGTAGAGAGCAGCAATGGCCGAATCCGGCGCGACATTTACCCAAGGCAGCCTTGGGCGCCATATCGTGGTGACCGCCAGTACCAGTGCGGTCAGCCTGTTCGCGATTTTTCTCGTGGACATTCTGACCCTGGTCTATGTCTCGATGCTGCACGATCCGGTGCTTCTGGCAGCCGTCGGCATTGCGAAGGTTCTGCTTTTCTTCAACGGTGCGTTGGCGACCGGTCTGATCATCGCCGCGACGGCGGTGCTGTCGGAGCGAATAGGCCATCGCGCGGCCAGATCGGTCCCGCGACTGACCGCCAGTCTGATGCTGATGGTCATCGCGGTGTCCGGTTTCGCCGCTGCACTGCAACTGGCGCTGTTGGTGCCCATCACTCACTGGCTAGGGGCCGAAGCGGCCACTTACCAGGCGGCCCACGCTTTTATCTGGCTGACTTTGCCGTTTACCGCGCTGCAGGCGGTCATGCAGATGTCGGCGCAAATGCTCAGGACCACCGGAGATAACCGCCGTGCGCTGGTGGTGGTGCTGTCGGCTGCCGCCACGCTGGCAGTCGCGGACCCGTTTTTCATCTTTTTTCTGGACATGGGCCTGACCGGTGCAGGCGTGGCATTCGCCGTATCGGCTGCTGTTTCCGCATCTGTCGGGGTGTACTGGGTCCGCCACCGTATCGGTATGATATTGAGCCGTAACCGCAAACTGCTGCGTCTTCATGCGGTGCGCACGTTCAGGCTCGCGCTCCCGGCGATGGTCGCAAACCTGGCGACGCCTGTCGGTCTGGCTTATCTTGTGGCCTCACTGTCGGCGTACGGCACCTCGGCGCTGGCGGCCATGACCGTGCTGGACCGGGTGTTGCAGTTTTCCTACTGCGCTTTTTTTGCCTTGCCGGGTGCGCTAGCCCCGGTGCTTGGGCAGAATGTCGGGGCGAACCGGGACCACCGTGTCCGGTCGGCGATTGTCTTCACCCGACGTCTGGTGGTTTGCTACGGGCTGGGTGTCTGGTTGCTGCTGGCGTTGTGCAGCGGCATGATTGCCGATCTGTATCAGCTCGGCGCCGACGCCCGGGCCATCTTCATCGCCTTCTGTTTGTGGGGTGGCGGTTTCTGGGTGGTTATTGGCCTGGATTTCGTGGCTATTGCGGTGTTCATGACCATGAACAAGTCGTGGTGGGTGGCCGTGTTTGCCTGGCTCAGGGCCACAGCAGGTACAGTGCCGTTCGTGCTGGCCGGCACTCACTGGTTCGGCAGCAGTGGCGCCTTGCCCGGCATGTTTGCCGGCAATGCAGTCGTTGCGGTGATTTCGATTGCCACGGCGTCGCTCACGGCAAGGCGTTTTTTCACCGGCAGGGCTCAGGCTGAGAGCGGCCGGGCTTATTGAATCAAGGTGTAATCAGGTTTTTATGGTCATCGAAGAATCAGGGAATGAATCCGAAGCGGCAGCCGCGCCCAAACGGCGCCGTGCGCCCAAGGGCGACATGCGTCGAAAGGCCTTGCTGGACGCAGCCACGGTGGTGTTCGCCAGAGACGGCTACTCAAGCGCGTCAATGCGTGAGGTCGCACTGCTTGCCGGGATCACGACGGTCGGGTTGCTGCACCATTTTCCCAACAAGGAAGCTTTGCTCGGCGCGCTGCTGGAGCGCAGGGATCAGCGCGTCACGTCACGGTTTCAAGACCTGACCACCGAGCTGACGCTTGAAGGCTTTCTGAAATTCCTGAAGCTGAGCATGAGCTTCAGTATCGAAAACGCTGACGAGTGTCAGGCTGCGTTACTGATGAATACCGAAAGTCTGTCGCCTGCGCACCCGGCGTGTTCATGGCACCAGGAGCGATTTCAACTGACCCACGAGCACGCGCGCGGCCATCTGAATGCGCTGATAGAGGCGGGGGAAGTTCGTGCGGACATCAACGTCAAAGCCCTGGCTCAGGAAATCTTCTCGGTCATGGACGGTTTGCAGATTCAGTGGCTGAGAAGCCCCGAAGACGTCGACGTCATGGCCGTTTTCGGTACCTATGTTGAGCGCCTGGGAAGGGATATCAAGGCTCGTCCCTGAGCCTTGACGGGTGCATCAGTAAGTCTGTGCCGCGCTGACCTGCACTGCCTTGCGCAGTGGCAACGGCAGCGGGTTGCTGTCGCGAGTGGTCAGTTTTTCGGGGTACAGCGTGATCAACGTTCTGTTAAGCGTCAGGTTCTCAGAGTCTGCGCCCACGAGGATCTTGAATTTACCGGCATCGACATCCCAGCTGGCGGTCTTGTCGACGTAGTAGGCCAGTGAGCGCGAATCAATCGGCACGCTGACCGTCTTGCTCTCACCGGGTTGCAAATAGACTTTGGTAAAGCCTTTCAGCTCTTTCTCCGGACGGTCTACTGCGGGTTTCACCGGCTGCACATAAAGCTGTGCCACTTCGAAGCCTGCCTTGTCGCCGGTGTTGGTCACGGTGAACTTGACGTCAATCGTGGCGCCAGGGGTCAGCACATTGGTCGACAGCTTGAGGTCGCTGTAGCTGAACGTGGTGTAGGACAGGCCATAGCCGAAGGGGTACAGCGGTTTGGCGTGCTTCTTGTCATAACCGCGATAACCCATGTACAGGCCTTCGCTGTAGGTCATTTCGGTCAGGGCATTGTTGCCACGATAGGCTGCCGGGTCCGGGTAGGACGCATAACTCGGGTTGTCCTCGATCTTCTTGTCGATGGTGACCGGCAGCTTGCCTGACGGGTTGACCTTGCCGTAAAGAATTTCGGCCAGCGCCTGACCGCCTTGCTGACCCGGGAACCAGGCTTGCAGCGTTGCGCCGACCTTGTTCGCCCACGGCTGCATGTTGGCCACGCCACCGCCGTGCATGACGACGATGGTATTGGGGTTGGCCTTGGTCACGTAGCTGATCAGCTCTGCCTGTTGATCCGGCAGATCGAAGCCGTGGTCAGAACCTTCACCTTCGTTTTCAGACGTGGTGCCGGTGGCGACCACGACGGCATCGTACGTCGACAGATCCTTTGGCGGACGCAACGAGGCCCAGCTCATTTGCACGCCAGTCAGGCCGCCCAGTACCGGGATGAAATTACCCTGAACGCGCTGGTACTCCAGCTTCACGGTGTACGGCTTGCCGGCCGTCAGCGCTGCGGTTTTACCCGAGGTGGTCAGTGCGTTCACGACATCGCCCGAGTAAGGCACGCCGTCGCTCTGCAACACCAGCTCATCGTTGACCCAGAGTTTGTAAGGACCGTCAGCCCGAACCTTGAACACCTGAGGGCCTGAAACGGTGGGTTTGATGGTGCTGGTAAACCGGGCGGAGAACGCGCCGGGCGACGGGCTGAAGCCTGAAACGGCCGTCGTGCCTGCATTGGTAACGTTGGTACCGGTGGCCCAGTTCAGGTTGACGCCTGGCTCGACGCGCGTCAGCACCGGGTCGCCGGAAAAGAGGGTGTTGGAAAAGTACTCGGCTTTCACCCCGGAGTTGTTGACCCCGTTGGCTCCTGTCGCCGGTTGATACCACGCCGAGCTGACCGGGTTCAGGCTCATCTCCGGCAGGTAGGTCACGTCATCGCTGCTGGACGCCAGTTGCTGCAAGCCGCTCAGCTCGGTGACGTAGCTGTTGGGCGGCGAGTTCGCGGTGCCGAACGGCGACGCAGGTGTTTCATGTGCCCAGTTGCCAATGACTGCGATCTTCGCCGAGCGCGCCAGTGGCAGCAGCGGTTTGCCCGCCGCCGTGTTTTCGTTGCGCAGCAGGACAATGGACTCACGTGCCGTATTCAACGCTGCGCGCATGCCGTATTCGGGGTGGTCCAGGGTCTTGGCGCTATTGAGATGCTCCTGGAAGTCGTAGCTGACGATGGCCCGCAGGTTGCGCTTGACCTTGTCGTCGATCACGTTCTGGGTCAGTTGCCCGCTCCACAGGTAAGGCAGCAGCTTGGCTTCGGTAAACTGCAGACCTGATGGCATGTCAATGTCAGTGCCGGCCCAGGCGCCTTTGAACGCATCGTGAATGGCGTTGAAGTCGCTGATGACCGTGCCTTGATAGCCCCACTCACCTTTAAGCACTTCAGTGATCAGGTGATGGTTTTCACAGGCGTAGTCGCCATTGACCTTGTTGAAGCCGCACATGATCGACGCGACATTGGCGTTTTTCACCATCGACTCGAAGCCTGGCAGGTACAGCTCGCGAAGAGTGCGTTCATCGACCTTGACGTCGACCGCCTGACGATTGGCTTCCTGCTCGTTGGCCAGGTAGTGCTTGCCGCTGGCCTGGATGCCTTGTGCCTGAATACCGTTGACGATGGCCGGTGCCAGCACTGCGCCGAGGAACGGGTCCTCACCGCTGACGTACTCTGCCGAACGACCGTTATAGGGCGTGCGATACAGGTTCACGCCGGGCGAGAGCATCTGTTGGCCGCCGGAAATCCGTGTCTCGTAGGCAATGGCGAGGCCGAACTCCTTGGCCCTGTTGATGCTCCAGGTGGCGGCCAGTGCGGATTGCGACGGGTACTGGGCGCCGAAGGTGGCGTTATTGACATGCACGCCCATCGACGAATCATACGCTACGGTGCCCTTGATGCCCCATTTGGGCAGGGACGGGATCATGTGCCCGTCGTCCACGCGGGTGAAGTTGATCTTCTCGGACTGATTCATGTTGTCGAGAATAGAACTGACACGGGCCTCGACGTCGTTGCCGGTGGCCGGGGTCACTGCCGCGAGGGCGAGATTGGCCTGCATGATGCTGAACGTCAGCAGGCTCAGGCCCAATGTCTGTTTGAACGCTGACAAGGCAAGTGTCCTTCTGGTCAATGCGAAAGGTGGGTGAGGGCGGTTCATGGTCGTTGTGCCTGCGCAGGTGCATCGTCGGTGTCCACCGGCGTATCGAGCAGGGTGGAGGAACTCTTCTGCGTCGTCGGGCTGATTTTGTCAGCGCCAGACAACTGATCGCGTTTGGCTTCAACCTGTACGCGGACCTGTTGATCAGCTGTATTGGCTGTTGGCGTCGAGTCCGCTGCGAGAGCGGACATACTTTGCGCGCACAGAAGCGCTGCGCTGAAAACAGACAGCAGGGTTCTAGTCATCGATTGCATCTCGATTGAGGGTGGTCGGATTAATTACGGACGGCTGTCGAAATCGTGCATGGCCGGGCCGAATATTATGCTCAGCGCGGCACTGGAAAGTTCGTCGACGGGTAAAGTATTCGCAACACCCCTTTAAATAAATGATGTCACTTCGCTACCTGTCAATTTTCCTGGGTTTTTGGGCGCTACACGCTCTGAAATAAAATGAAATGTCCGCAGATATTGGGATTAAATGCCAAAAATACGGTTATATATCGATATTTAAGGCTAATTTTTCATATAGATTAGGTTTTAATTGCTTTTTTATAAACCTAACTGTCGTTAGGTTTAGTGATCTGTTAAGCTTTGCGCTCTGAATGATAAGAGCGCTTTTCAGCCATTTTTATCAATGAGCCTCTGTGGGCTTACTTGCAACTTTCGGCACTGTTAATAATAAGTGCTGTGGCGCGGTGCTCGTTGCAAAAGAGCCGGTTTTATAATCATTCACCTGTCAGTCAGCGCACGGTCTGTTTTGCGCAGGCGCGTGTGTTTATTCTTTATGTCGGGAAGGGAGGTATCTCTTCACCGCCAGCGTTCGTAATTTAAAGGCAACTGTGGTGAGCTACCCACTTATCCGGACTGACCTGGCGATCTTGAAGGTCGTCAGGCGTCTGTGCTCCAGCCAGCCCCGAAAACTGACGTTTGGGCAGATTTTCCGAGAACTGGTCCGCTGTCATTCGAGCCTGCCGGCCATCGATGTTTGCGTTGCGAGGGTCGACACGATGGTCAGAGAAGGGCTTTTGACGTCGGCAAAGGTCCTTGAGCACGACCTGTCATTCCCCTATCCCCAGCACCTCATCAGCGGCCTGACCGAGATGGGTGCCGCCTCTCTGACAGGCAGTGAAGAGGCAGCGTGCTCTCGTTGAAGGTGCTGGCCTCATTCAGCGTATGGCAACGAAAGGTAGTACTGACCCAGCTCGGTGAGTCGGCCTTCATCACTCAATAAACTGGAGAAATGCGGGTCTTGGCTCATACGTCCGGTGAACCAGGCGTACCTGAACACGTCGGCTCGTCCCTCGAGCGTGGCAACCATGTCGGCCATTTGCTGTTTTTGCTTTTGTACGGAGTCAATCTGCATTCCGTCATCCAGGCTGTGCCAGTTGGCAAATTCCGTGACCCACACCGGCTTCCCGTAGCGAGCGAGCCTGTCGAGCATTCCTGACATGCCGTAGTCGTACCAATGGAAGGCCAGGTAGTCGATCTGCGGGTCACGATTCTGGTTCATGGACCGATACGCTGCGTAGAACGCGTCGAGCCACACCACCGGGTCGCCGTAGCCTGGCTGGGTTCCCCAGTTCATGGCTGGGCCTACCAGTTTTATTCCGGTCTGCGCCGCTATCTGCTCCAGCCTGGGCCAGAAACGCGCGACGGCCTCGGGTGTCATGTTTGCCTGGTCCACCAGATTGGGTTCGTTGATGGCCAGCAGATAGCGGATGGTGGGGTGCGCCTGCAGATAGAGTTTCAGCTGGCCGTCATCGATGTTGTCGTTCCACACCATCGGAATGAAGTCGACGCCGTACATCGAGGCGTAATCGTACGAGGCCAGGCGGTCATGCGGTTTCGGGCTCCAGTTGTACCACCAACTCACACCTGACGATAACGCGCTCAGGTCGGCGGGCAGTGTGAGGTCGTAAGCAATACCGCGCTTGGCGCTTTTGCTGGCCGCCAGGGTTGGGGCGGTAGATACACTCGCAATCAGCGTCAGGAGCATATAAAAGGGCAGGGTGTGGACCGTTGCTGACAGCTTACGCAGCATCATTGGCAGATCTTCCTTGAGGGTGAGAGGGCGGAACCCTATAGCGTTGTAGCAAGCAGCAAGCATGCCAGTGTTCCTGACCCGTTCACCTCGACACCTGCCTGGCACCCCGTTGCGGTGTCAATCAGGCGTTACCAGGGATCACCCTCTGCCTGGCGCAGGTCCAGTGTGCCGCTGTCGCTGAAGCGCATCGTGCCGAACAGGCCGCCCGCCAGTTTGCCGCGCAAGGTGTAAGGCAGATTGTCCAGACGCTGGCTTTGCGTCAGCCCCAGTGCCTGACGCAAGGCGGCGAACGCCGACACGCTGACCGGCACCACCAGCACGGCCTCGGAGAACCTTCCTACTGTGCCACTCTGGTTACTCACGCCGGAAGCCAGCAACTTTCCATTGACGTCCAGGTCCAGCGCCACGCCGGTGTAATTGATCTCGGCATCGTTGGGGTTCTGCACACGCAATGTGACGGCCATGCGCAGTTCCAGGCCTTGTCCGGGGATGGGCTCGATGCCGACGACATTGATGGCGAGCGGGTCTCGATGGGGCAGCAAGGCGCAAGCGCTCAGGGTGAGAATCAGCAGGCCTGAGAGCAAGACACGGATCGGGCGTAGCGACATGGTGGGTTCCGGCATCGGTGGGCGTTGATCTTCAGACCCCGTCTTCTACAAGAGATTCGTCCCGCGGGGCGCAATCCACAGATACCCGCTAATCTGCCTGTCTTACCCGTTGCGTCCCCGACGCGTCGGGTTGATCATTTCAGCGATCCCATAAAAACAAGACTGGAGATAGCCATGTCCACAGAACGGACAAACCCGCCGCACGACCCCGTGGTCATTGTCAGTGCCGCACGTACGCCTATGGGCGGTTTCCAGGGCGATCTGCAGAGCGTCAGCGCTACGCACCTGGGATCGATCGCCATTCGGGCAGCCGTTGAACGGGCCGGGATCGAGCCTGCCGCCGTAGAACAGTTGCTTTTTGGCTGCGTGTTGCCCGCCGGCCTCGGCCAGGCGCCTGCCCGCCAGGCGGCGTTGGGTGCCGGGCTGACGACCGCGACGCTGTGCAGCACCGTCAACAAGATGTGTGGCTCCGGCATGCAGGCGGCGATCATGGCCCATGACTTGTTGCTGGCGGGCAGTGCGAGCGTGGTGGTGGCCGGCGGAATGGAAAGCATGTCCAACGCGCCCTATATGCTGGACCGCGCGCGCAGCGGTTATCGCATGGGGCATGGCAAGGTGCTGGATCACATGTTTCTGGACGGTCTTGAAGATGCCTATGAGCCTGGACGGCTGATGGGTACCTTCGCTGAAGACTGCGCTCAGCTCAATGGCTTTAGCCGTGAGGCTCAGGACGCATTCGCGCTGGCGTCACTGGCCCGTGCGCAGCAGGCCATCAGCGACGGTCATTTTGACGCCGAGATCGTTCCGGTGCAGGTCACGGTGGGCAAAGTGACCCGGCTGATCACCCATGATGAGCAGCCCCCCAAGGCGAGGCCGGAAAAGATTCCCACGCTCAAGCCGGCGTTTCGTGAGGGTGGAACGGTGACGGCGGCCAACGCCAGTTCAATTTCGGACGGTGCGGCGGCGCTGTTGCTAATGCGCCAGTCGCAAGCGCAGCGCCAAGGCTTGAAGCCGTTGGCCGTGTTCCACGCACATGCCGCATTCGCCGACAAACCGGGCCTGTTCCCCACCGCGCCGATAGGGGCTATACAGCGGCTGCTGAGCAAAACAGGCTGGGCTGTCGATGACATTGACCTGTTTGAAATCAATGAGGCTTTTGCGGTCGTGCCGCTGGTGGCAATGAGCGAGCTGGGCTTGCCGCACGACAAAGTGAACGTCAATGGCGGGGCCTGCGCACTCGGTCATCCGATAGGCGCTTCGGGCGCGCGGATCATCGTGACGCTGCTGGCCGCGTTGCAGCGTCGGGGTCTCAGGCGTGGTGTGGCCGCTGTGTGTATCGGCGGCGGGGAAGCCACAGCCGTGGCGCTCGAACTAATAATTTAGCTTTATATTCAATGGCTTATTGACGACTCGTGAACCTATTTCTATAGAAAGCGCATTAACAGGTTATTTTTAAAAAAGGATATTTATCAATGCTTTACGAGACAATTCTCACTGAGATTATCGACAGCGTCGCGGTGATTACCTTGAATCGCCCCAAGGCTTTGAACGCACTGAATGCACGCCTGATCGACGAACTGAACCACGCACTCGACCGATTCGAGGCGGACAGCGCCATCGGGTGCATCGTGCTGACAGGCTCGGAAAAAGCGTTTGCCGCCGGTGCGGACATCAAGGAAATGGTCGAGCTTACCTACCCGCAGATCTACCTCGATGATCTGTTTCGCGAGAGCGACCGGATCGCTGCCCGGCGCAAACCCATGATCGCCGCAGTCGCCGGGTTCGCGCTCGGCGGCGGGTGTGAACTGGCGCTGATGTGCGACTTCATTCTGGCCGCTGAAAACGCCCGGTTCGGTCAGCCGGAGATCAACCTCGGCGTATTGCCGGGCATGGGCGGGACGCAACGCCTGACCCGGGCGGTCGGCAAGGCCAAGGCGATGGAAATGTGCCTGACCGGGCGCCTGATCGATGCTCACGAGGCCGAGCGCGCCGGTCTGGTGTCTCGCGTGCTGCCGCTTGAGCAACTGCTTCCGGAAGCATTGGCGGTGGCAGCCAGCATCGCGGCGAAGTCACTGCCGGTGGCCATGATGGTCAAGGAAAGCGTCAACCGCGCTTTCGAGGTCAGTCTGGCCGAGGGCATTCGGTTCGAGCGCCGGGTGTTTCATGCCGCGTTTGCCAGTCAGGATCAGAAAGAAGGCATGAAGGCGTTTATCGACAAGCGCCAGGCCGCTTTCAAGGACTGTTGATTCCGATTGCGTCGCGCTGTTCCTGCTTCAGGTTCTGCTCGAACCATTCATGCAGCGGAAGGCAATGGCCTGGGTGAATCAGGCAAAGCATCTGTGGCGTCTGGCGGTATTCATTGGCCAGGCGCTGACGCTGCGCCTGGCTCAGGCCCAGATAGCCGCGCGGGTCGGTTCGGCCTTCGAACAGGATGTTTTCCGCCGCCACTCGCGGCAGGTACTGCAACCCCGGCGTCTCCATTCGCACGATATACCAGACGCGGTCTGCCAGCGGCTCGTCCTGACGCCCCGGCTTTCCGGTCAAGCGCAGATCGTCCATTGCCAGGAGCGTCGCCAGCGTGGTGGGCACCGTGAGTGACGTTGTGATCAGCACCGGGCCAGTGATCAGAATGTGCTGCGGGTCGACATGCAGCGTTGCCGCCTGACTGCGCACGATCAATCGTTTGCTCGTCGTGGCGTGCAGGTGCTGGCCGCTCGCAAGGTGAATGGGGTCGATGGGGGCGATGTCTGAATCGTCCAGCCTCAGGTGAATGCCCGCAAGGCACTCAGCCTGTGCGAGAGCGGCGCAGATCACCGGCCGGTCCGGGTGGTTGTCGAGGTAACGAACCAGGACGCGCGTGCCCGGCGCAAGACGGAGCATGTCGTCGCTGGCGACTTGCGCGCGCGGCCAGGGTCGAGGATGGCTGCCTGGCTTGCGTGCCGGTTGCCAGTCGAACCGGATTGACCGAACGCCGTGCCTCGGCGCGCAAGCGTCGTCCTCCTGCACCGTGGCGATGTGATCGCCTGTTGCTGCAGGTCGAGGGTGTTTGATCGAGGGGCGAAACGGCATGGTCCACGGGATGGCCTTGAAGCTGTTGCGGTAGCCGTTGCCTGCGTGCTTTGTCTGGGACGGAAGGCGAGGCTCATTGAGCATTGCCTTGAGAATGGCCCGCGTATCGTCGGGATCGGCGTCCCGCAGCACTTGCAACTGTCGGCCTGTGTGAATGACTTCGGTCAGCAGCCATTGATCGTTGAACAAGGGTTCGGGGTGGTCTAGCACCTGCATCACCTCGCCGCTGCGGAGCGCGGTCTGACGGGTGTGTCCGCTGACTTCACGTCGTTCGCAGCGCAAACGCTCCAGTCTGCGTATACCGTGCTGCCGGTCCAGCGCCTGCTCCTGACTGATCGGTCCGGGAAAGGCTGTCGACCCGAAGGGATGATTGGCCGCGGGTGTGCTCATGTCCGGCGCCGACCCTGGCGACGGGAGTTCTTTGCGGCAATCGCAGTCATGCGGCGAGGCAAGCGGCATCGTCAGTATTTCAGCCATGTGCAAGAGCGTCGCCTGCGTCGAGTCTGCCTCATCGCTGCGCCTGAACCGGATCGGCATGCGCTGCACGGGAAAGCTCGCGGGGTCATCCGAAAAGACCAGCCAATGGCCGGTGGGCTCATGTTCGAAGCGGAAATGAATCCCTTCTTCTTCGCACAGGCGTTGCAGCAGTTGCAGGTCGGTCTCGTCGTACTGGATACGCAGAGGGCTGGACGGATAAAGGCCGGTCATCAAGCCGAACCGGCAGGCGTTCGCTTCGATCGCGTGCCTGGCCAGTTGCTGAAGGATCAGTTGCGGCACGCTGACGTCGTGATGAATGCGGCGCTGTGGATGCTGCGCAAGCTTCACGAGGGTCGGCTTCAGGACCAGATGGTAGAGACTGACACACGCCCCGCAGTGAATCCGGGTGAACTGGCAAATCTGGCCATGCACACCCTCGCCGGCGCGGCCGAAGCTCAGAAACGCGGTGCGATGCAGCACGCCGTGGGCATCTATATGCGGGTCGCTGCCGATCAGCTTGATATCAAATGTGTACGCTTCATTGAGGGCGTCGCGGCCGGTGAAGCCGATGACGCGCAGATCCGTCTTACAGTCGGCGATTGCCAGCGTGATCGGCACTTGCAGGTCTTCGCACATCCGCGGGCTCTCCCACCTTGAATTTCGGGAGCGCAGGGTACGGAAAGCCAAGCCTCAAAAACATTGCCGCATGTTTTTTCGGAAAAGGACTACAAGCTGTGCTGCCTATTGGATGGTTGCACTTCGCCAGATTGGCAGCCATCTTGGCGAGTTCGTCAGTCAATGTGCCTGTCGGGGGTTTCATCTGCGGTGATCGCGTATAAAATGCGCCGCGCCGGACAGGCTATTTTGCCGGTGACCCTTTTTCAGCGCCTTGCCAGTGCCGTGTTCTGTCAGTCATGCAGGCGCAGGCGGCGAGGTGCCTATCGAATCAAGAGAGCAGACATGGGCGCACAGTGGAAGGTCAAGCATAAAGAAGCGGCAGCAAATGCCAAGGGACGTACGTTTGGCAAGCTGTCCAAGGAGATCATGATCGCGGCCCGCGCGGGTGCTGACCCGGACATGAATTCGCGTCTGCGTCTGGTGGTTGAACAGGCCAAAAAGGCGTCCATGCCGCGTGAAACCCTGGAACGTGCAATCAAGAAAGGCGCGGGCCTGCTGGGCGAGAGCGTCAACTTCGAGCACCTGACCTACGAGGGCTTTGCTCCGCACCGCGTGCCGGTGATCGTCGAGTGCCTGACGGACAACATCAACCGCACCGTATCCGAAATTCGCGTGCTGTTCCGCAAGGGGCAACTGGGCGCAGCCGGTTCGGTGTCTTGGGACTTTCGGTATCTGGGCATGATCGAGGCTGTGCCTGCGTCACCGGACGCTGATCCGGATATGGCAGCCATCGAAGCCGGTGCCCAGGACGTCGAGCCGGGTGAAGAGGGCGCCACGCTGTTCCTGACCGATCACACCGATATGGACGCTGTCTGCAAAGCGCTTCCCGCGTTCGGTTTCACGGTTCAGTCCGCGCAACTGGGCTATCGCCCGAAAAGCACGGTAGGCGGCCTGACCGACGAGCAGATGGCTGAAGTCGAAGCGTTCCTCGAAGCCATCGACAACCACGACGACGTCCAGAACGTCTACGTAGGTCTGGCGGGCTGATCGGCGAACCACATGGAGCGCTTCACGCGCTCCATGTGTTCAGTTGCCCGAGTACCTCTTCAAGCGATGGTCGCTGCTGGCATTCGGGCTGTACGCAACGTGCCTGAAGTGCCTGCAGGCTTGCGATGACGGCGTCGTGCTGCGTTGCGGCATCACAGCGTTCCAGCAACTCCCCCAGCAAAATGCCAAAAGCCCGCGTCTCTATACGCTCAAGCGCCTGCCCCAGCGCCGCTGAAGGGTGAAACGACGCCGCGCCGAAGTCGCCCAGCAGGCAGGTGCCGTCTTGCTGCAAGAGAATATTGTGACCATACAGGTCGCCGTGGGTAATGCCGCCTGCATGCAAATGAGCGGTCACCGACGCAATGCCTCTGGCAAGTCGCAACAGCACCTCCAGCGAAAAGCGTACCTCGCTGGCGTAGACGTCCCGGCTGCAGGATTCCAGGCTCGGCGGTCCGGCAAGGTTGCTGAAATCGGGGGCAATCAGCTCCATGACCAGGCCGTTTTGTCGATCAGGATGCCCGATGATCTGCCCCAGCACCTCGATCAGGTGCTCATGACGCCCGGCGGCAATGCAGGCCGCCATTTCATTAACGGGCGAGCCATCGCTGGTGACACTGCCTTTGTACAGCTTGACCGCCACCGTTCGCTCTGCATTTTCGTCCTGCCAGACGGCTTGCTGGATGATCCCTGAAGCGCCTTCGCCCAGGCGCTGCCGAAGGTTCAGTTGCTGCCACGGAATCTGCTGGATCGGCGTTGCCGGAAGCTCTGTGCAGAGCGGATTGTCGGCGTAGGCAAGCCAGGCGAGGGCGGGCAGATTCAGCAGCCATTCCGGCAGTTCGGTCAGGCGATTGGCGGCGATGCGGATCAGCTCCAGGTTCTGGCAATGCCTCAGGCTGGCGGGCAGGGCGCGCAACCGGTTGCCGGCAAGCATCAGCTTTTGCAGGTCGGGACGATGGCCCAGTTCATCCGGCAGCGACTCGATCCGGTTGTCGGTCAGGATCAGCCAGCGCAGGCGCGGTGGCAGTGAGGCCGCGCTGACCTGTTCGATACGATTGGCCTTGAAGCCGACGATGCGCAGGTTCTGGCAACGGCCAATGCCTTCCGGCAAATGCGTGAACAGGTTGTCCGAACCGAACAGTACCTTCAAATGCTTGAGACGATGGAGGTCGTCAGGCAGCGCAGTCAATGAATTACCGCTGAGGTTCAGCACTTCCAGCGTTTGCGCCAGATCGAATATCTCGACGGGGAATTCGCTCAGACCACACGAAAGGTCCAGCCGTTTGATGCCCGCCAGCTTGCCGGCGCGTAAGTCTGCGAGGGTGTGCATGAGTAGGTTCAGTCATTGATCGGACAAGTCGCGCATCATAACGGGAGTTTCAGTCGCTGACTGCCGCAACGTCGTCTCAGGACAGGCAGCGGTCGACCCATTGATGCACGCGCTCCACTGATGGCGCCGATTCGGCGTACAGAATCCGATAGATCATCGGCCCGACAATCGCGTCGATCATGTCGTCGGCCGTCGGTGACACTTCCCCGCGAGCGACGGCGCGGTCAATTAGGGTCTGCAATTGCTCGCGAACCATCGTTGCGCATTTACCGACGCAGCCCGACGTGCTGGCCGCCACATCGCGCATCAGTGCCCGCCCCGGTGCAGAGGACATTTCGTCCAGGTACATCTCGCTCCACGTGAGCAGGTCCCGGCGCAGACTGCCTTGATCAATTGGCGTGTCGGGTCGCATGCGCTCGATGGCGGCATCCGCCAGCAGTGTGGTCAGATCACCCCAGCGACGGTAAATGGTCGAGGGCGTGACACCGGCCTGAGCGGCAATCATGGGCACGCTGAGCACCGAGCGGTCATGCTCGAGCAGCAAGTCCCGAACGGCGCGGTGAATGGATTCCTGCACCCGGGCGCTGCGGCCTCCGGTGCGTATTGCCTCTTTTATAACCATACGGCGGACCTTAACACAAAGTATTTGCTTTAAGCGTTGTCGAGTCGCACACTCCGCAAAAGCTAATTTATGGCTTTAACGGTTTTGCCTTAGCGGAGTATGCAGTCATGTCCCGTTCATTACCCCCTCTGACATCGTCAGGGCCGGAACCTCATGTCAAGGCGCGAAGCCATCTCGGGTTTTTGGCCTTCACCACGTTGTGCTTCTTTGCCGCATCCAGTACGCCTACGCCGCTTTATCACGTGTACCAGGAGGCATGGGGCTTTTCTTCCGGCGTGCTGACGCTGATTTTTGCAGTGTATGCATTCAGCCTGTTGGCTGCATTGCTGACGGGCGGTTCTTTATCGGATTATCTGGGGCGACGTCCGGTAATCTTTGGCGCGTTGCTGCTGCAGATCGTCTCGATGCTGTTGTTTATTTTCGCCCGAGATGTCAGCTGGCTGGTGGCCGCACGCTTGGTGCAGGGTTTTGCGACAGGTCTTGCCGCGAGCGCACTGGGCGCTGCATTGCTCGACAGTGATCAGGCCAAAGGGCCGATGATCAACAGCATTTCGCCGATGCTGGGTATGGCGGTAGGCGCGCTGGGGACGGCGTTGCTGGTGCAGTTCGCGCCGCAGCCACTCGTGCTTGCCTACTGTTTTCTGCTGGCCGCTTTTGTGATTCAGGCCTTCTACCTCAGCCGGGTTCCGGAAACCGTCAGCCGCCAGCCGGGTGTCTGGCGATCCCTCATACCGTCGCTGCATGTCCCGCAACAGGCCCGGCGCATGCTGTGGCTGGTGTTGCCGGTCGATATCGCGGCGTGGGCACTTGGCGGCTTTTTTCTGTCATTGAGTCCGTCCCTGCTGGTGGCGGCTACCGGCTCGACCTCGCCACTCAATGGCGGGGTGGCAGTGGCGGCTCTGACCCTCAGCGGCGCACTGGCGATTCTGACGTTGCGTCAGCGCGAGCCGGAGCTGGGGTTGTGGGTCGGCGCAAGCGTCCTGCCAATCGGGGTCGCAGTGATTCTGCTGGCGGTCAACCTGGGTTTGCTGTGGCTGTTTTTCGTCGGCGCACTGGTGGCAGGCATCGGTTTCGGGTCGAGCTTTCTGGGCGCTCTGCGCATGCTGATGCCGATGGCACAGGCCCATGAGCGGGGCGGTCTGATGTCGGCGTTTCTGGTGCTCAGCTATCTGGCGTTCTGCATTCCGGCACTGATTGCAGGTTATTGCGCGCACACGGCAGGTCTGGTGATGACCAGTAATGTATACGGTGCGGTGGTGATCGTACTGGCGCTGATGGCGTTGACGAGTCTGATAGTGCGGCATGCAGCGAGGAAAAAGATAAACACCCACGCCTGAAGTCAGCAACGGCCAGGTCTGCGTTGAGCGTGCGGGAAAAGGCCTGTTCGTGGCGACGTGTTGTCAGGCTTCAATGTTCCTGAACTGAAGAGCAGGCAGTGAGCTTAATAAAGACAGGGGCGTGTATTGCCGGACCAAGAACAGGGCCATGCAGGCCCTGATCATTGATCCCTGAATCAGGAGAGCCAGGACTCGACGGTGTCGGAGCCGTGTTCGGCCTTCCACTCTTTCAAGGTTTTGTGATTGCCGCCCTTCGTTTCTACAACTTCGCCGGTGTGCGGGTTCTTGTAAACCTTGAGCGAGCGCGCTTTACGAGTAGATTTGACGGGCGCGCCGGAAGCCTTGCCGGGCTTCGAGCTTGAAGAATGATCCAGAATCGCGACAACGTCCTTCAGGCTTTTGCTGTACTCGCCCAAAAGCTTGCGCAATTTGGTTTCAAACTCGATTTCCTGTTCAAGTCCCTTGTCGCCTTTCATGGCCTCCAGTGCAGCAATTTGTTCGGCCAAGTGACGTTCGAGCTGGCGGTATTCAGCGAGTTTTGACATGGGTGCTCCAAGCAGTTGCTAAGTGTGATGTGTTTATATCCTGCCCGAGGTGCATTGAGGGCAGGATTAGCGTTGACGTGTCATCCATTGAACTGACTGTCTGCGGGATACAGAAGTTCGAACGGATGCACAGCGTGTTGTCCCGGATAACTTCTAACGCAAGTTCTCGACCATGTCCGACAGCACACTCAGCACATCGCTGGCCAGTTGTGCCGAACGTTTGCCGGACCATCCGGTGACAGGGTCCGGCGCGTTATTGTTGTCTTTGAAGGGCATCTCCAGGGTCAGCGCCAGACATTGATAACGCTCGCCCACGGCATTGGCGGCCAGTTTCAGGTTGCCCTGGCCCTTGGCGCTGCGCGGGTATCCGTAAACAGTCTGGAAGTCCACCGTGGCGTCGCACAGTCGGCGGCGGAACTCTTCCTCTAGTTGTTGTTGATGAGGGGTATACCCCGGATTGCCTTCACAGGCTGCTGTAAATACATACGGGATTTCCTCGTCGCCGTGGACATCAAGGAACATATCCACACCGTACTTTTCCATCTGCTGCCTGGCGAAAAAGACTTCCGGGGTCTGCTCTTCGGTACTGTCCTGCCAGGCGCGGTTGAGGTCTTTTCCATTGGCATTGGTGCGCAAATGGCCGTGAAAGGCGCCGTCCGGGTTCATGTTCGGCACCAGATAGATATCGGCGTTGCTCAGCAACTGCCGCATCGCTTCATCATCCTGCTGGAGACGTTCGATCACGCCCTCCATGAACCATTCGGCCATGTGCTCGCCTGGATGCTGCTGAGCGATTATCCAGACGTTGCGTTTACCCTCGGCACCGTCACCCTTGCGCAGCAAAGGAATATCACGACCTTCGACACTTTTACCGGTCGCCAATACCTGCATACCTGCCTGCTCCTGCGCCTGCAGGACCAGCCGGTGGTGGCGTTCGCGACTGTAGGGTTCGAAATAGGCAAACCAGACGTGCGGCTGCTCGGGTACAAGGCTGAAGTTCAGGGCCTTGCCATCGAAGCTGGACGGCACACGAAACCAGTTCTGGTGGTCGTAGGACGCCACCGCGTCATAGCCGGTCCAGGCAGTGTTGAACGTGGACTCACTGGCGTTGGTCAGGCTGAAACCATAGCTCTGGCCGGCACTCAGGCCATCAACCTTGAAATGAAACCACTGGAAATGGTCACTGCGGGTATCGGGCCGAATGGCCAGCCTGATATGAGCCGGGTCGCTGGCATCGAGTACCTGAATGTTGCCGCTGTCGAAATCTGCGCTGATAGTGAGGGTCACAGTGTGTTCCTGGGTACGTTAGTGCCATGTCAGGCCGCAACTGTACACCGATCGACATTGTGCTCCGCGACGTAAAATTCACGCTGTGCGACGCTGGATGCGTCGCGGCACTCAGCCGTGCTTCAGGAAATCGCTTCGGCGGTGACCATCAGGCTGCACAGGAAGGCTGTCAGCAGGCACCAGACCAGATACGCGTGGCGCTTGCGACGGTGCCAGCCTGAAGCGCCGAGCAGCGAGGCGGGTGCCTGCAAAAGGCGCCAGACACGCTCACTGTTCTGAAACGCCGACAGGTGGGCGGCGTCGGCATCAAGCCAGTGGCGAAACTCGATACGCTCGCTGGCGGTGGCTGCGGGGCTTTGCAGATGCACGTACCAGCGGCTGGCCTGATCCTGAATGGACGTACTGTCGCTGGGCGTGTGGGCATGCGCCTTGCCCATCGCCCTGAGCATGGCGCGCTCGACGCGTGCAACGTCGATATCCATAAAGCGCGCGATGTCGGCATAGGGCCAGCCGTCAAGGCGGCTGAGCAGGAATACCTGTCGGCTACGACGCGACAGCTTGCCCAGCCTCTGACTGAGTTCGAGCGTGTCCGGCGCAGGTTGCAGGCCGGTCGGCAGGTGCAGCAGAGAAGAGAGCTGACTATTCATGATGTTCCGCTCGCTGATCTTCCATGGGAATTCCTCCTTGATCTGACCCGGACCTTCCACGATGAGAATAGATCAGGAAGCCCGAGAACCATTCTCAATTGAAAAGTCGCTGCATTCACATTTTATGTGCCGTATTCACCCTTTTTCGGGCAAAAAACATGACCCTGATCTGGGTGGTTTTGCTATGATCCGCGCCATTGCTGCATGCACATGCGGCACCCAGACTTCATTAGCCTGAAGCAGCGGAACCACTAAAAGAAAGAACAAAAAAAAGACCCGGCAAAAAGCCGGGTCAAAAACCGTGATTAGCCTGATGAGGAGATAATCCGGAAGCCGACCTAAGACTTCCAGGTTATCCAGCAGTTCTCGCGAACCGCTGAAGCAATAATAATCATTATCATTTGAAAATCAAATGTTTTTATTGCCCTCATCGAAATAAATAATCCGCCAGCGTTCGTCTGGCGGATCATTTTCTGCTTCAGCGCCCCCGCACTCTCTACTCCAACGGCAACTCCGTGGTCCGCTTGACCGTGCTCATGGCGATGTTGGAATGCGCCTCATGCACATGAGGCAATTGCAGCAGATGGTCGCGTAGAAAGCGCTCGTAGCTGGCAATGTCCTGCGCCACCACTTTGAGCATGAAGTCCATCCCGCCCGCCATCGTGTAGCACTCCAGAACCTCGGGGTGGCCGATGATCGCTTCTTCGAACTCGGCCAGGTAGCGGCGGCCATGCCCTGACAGCTTGACCTCGACGAACACGGTCATGCTCAGCCCGAGTTTCTGGGGGCTGAGCAGGGCGACCGTGCGCTCGATGACCCCCTCTTCCTGAAGCCTGTGGATACGCCTCCAGCAGGGCGACTGTGACAGCTCCACGCGTTCGGCGATTTCTGCCGCGGACAGATTGGCGTCATGTTGCAGCAGGCGAAGAATCTTGCGATCGATGGGGCTCAATTTAGGCTGCATGAATTGACCTTGTTTTTTGTTCTGGTCGAAAAAAGCATGCTCAATATCAGCAGATTTGCATGCATTTAGAAAGAAAAAGCCTCTTTGCTACAGGCAGTCTAGTGGCAAGGCTGGCGGGCAGGACCGTCCCGTTGCAAAAGCCTGACTCCTCATAAGAACAAGACAAGAACAAGAGAGGTACGCGCATGTCCCTGGCTGATATTCGTCTGGATGATAAATACCGGCTTGCCACCGGCAATCTGTACCTGACCGGCACGCAGGCGCTGACCCGCCTGCCGATGCTGCAAAAGCAGCGCGATGAAGCGCAGGGCTTGAACACGGCGGGGTTCATTTCCGGCTATCGCGGCTCGCCGCTGGGCAATCTGGACAAAAGCCTCTGGGACGCCAAGGACTATCTTCAGCAGAACGCCATTCATTTTCAGCCGGGTATCAACGAAGAGCTCGCGGCCACGGCGGTGTGGGGCAGTCAGCAGGTCAATCTGTTTCCTCACGGCAAGTACGATGGCGTGTTTGCGCTGTGGTACGGCAAAGGGCCGGGTGTAGACCGTTGCGGCGACGTGTTCAAACACGGCAACTCGGCAGGCGTGGCAGCCAAAGGGGGCGTGCTGATTCTTGCTGGCGATGATCATGGCTGCAAGTCATCGACCATCGCGCATCAGAGCGAGCACGCGTTCATTGCCTCCATGATTCCGGTGCTCAACCCCAGCAATGTTCAGGAAATTCTCGACTACGGCATCATTGGCTGGGAGCTGTCGCGCTACAGCGGGTGCTGGGTGGCAATGAAGACCATTGCCGAGAACGTAGACTCGTCGGCAGTGGTGGAAGTCGATCCGTTGCGGATCAAGACCCGTATCCCTGAAGACTTCGAGCTGCCCGAGGGCGGGCTGCACATCCGCTGGCCTGATCCACCGCTGGCCCAGGAAGCGCGGCTCAACACCTACAAGATTTACGCCGCCAGGGCCTTTGCCCGGGCCAATCAGCTCAACAAGGTGGTCATCGACTCCGCGCAGCCGCGGCTGGGGATTATCACCACCGGCAAATCCTATCTCGACGTGCGCCAGGCGCTGGAAGAACTGGGCATCGATCAGGACCTGTGCGACAAGGTTGGCATCCGCGTGCTCAAGGTCGGCATGAGCTGGCCGCTTGAGCCCGTGTCGGTCCATGACTTTGCCGAAGGCCTGGACGAGATTCTTGTGGTCGAGGAAAAACGTAGCGTTATCGAGGATCAGCTGACCGGCCAGCTCTACAATTGGCCGGTGGACCGACGTCCAGTGGTGGTGGGCGAATTCGATGAGCAGGGCCGCTCGCTGTTGCCCAACCTCAGTGAATTGACGCCGGCGATGATTGCCCGGGTCATTGCCAAGCGCCTGGCCCCTTTCTATAGCAGCCCGCAGATCGAGGCGCGACTGCAGTTTCTCAGTGAAAAGGAAAGCGCGCTTCAGGCCCCGCTGTTCAACACGCTGCGCACCCCGCATTTCTGCTCCGGCTGCCCGCACAACACGTCGACCCGTGTGCCGGAAGGCAGTCGGGCGCTGGCCGGGATCGGCTGCCATTACATGACCATCTGGATGGACCGCGAAACCGATACCTTCACTCAGATGGGCGGCGAGGGCGTGACCTGGATCGGCCAGGCACCGTTCACCGAAACCCCTCACGTCTTTCAGAACCTGGGCGATGGCACCTATTTTCACTCGGGGCACCTGGCGCTGCGTGCGGCCGTCGCATCAAAGGTCAACATCACCTACAAGATTCTCTACAACGACGCGGTGGCCATGACTGGTGGCCAGCCGATTGATGGTGTTTTGCGTGTCGATCAACTGAGCCGCCAGGTGTTCAACGAAGGCGTGCAGCGCATCGCGCTGGTGTCTGACGAGCCGGAGAAATACCCGGACCGGGCGGGCTTTGCGCCAATCACTACATTCCACCACCGCCGCGACCTGGACAGCGTGCAACGCGAACTGCGTGAGTTCAAAGGCGTTTCGGTGATCATCTATGACCAGACCTGCGCCACCGAAAAACGCCGTCGGCGCAAACGCGGCACCATGCCTGAGCTTGAAAAGCGTGCATTGATCAACCCGGCGGTCTGTGAAGGGTGTGGTGATTGCGGGGTCAAGTCCGGCTGCCTGTCGGTACTGCCCAAGGAAACGGCCCAGGGCCGCAAGCGGGAAATCGACCAGAGTGCCTGCAACAAGGATTTCAGCTGTGTGGAGGGATTTTGCCCGAGCTTCGTCACTGTACACGGTGGCAAATTGCGTAAACCGACGCTGCCCAAGCAGGTCGAGGCGTTCGCCCGCCTGCCAGAGCCAGTGCTGCCGTCGCTGGAGCGGCCTTTCAATATCCTGTTGCCTGGCGTCGGAGGAACGGGCGTGACCACGGTCGGTGCGATGCTGGGCTACGCCGCCAACCTGGAAGGCAAGGGCTGCAGCGTGCTGGATCAGGCCGGCCTGGCGCAGAAGTTCGGCCCGGTGGTCAGCCATATCCGTATTGCCGCGCGTCAGCAGGACCTGTTCGCGGTGCGCATCGCCGCCGGAGAGGCGCACCTGTTGCTGGGTTGCGACCTGCTGGTGGCCGCAGGCCCGGACGCCATTGCCAAGCTCGACAGCCGGATCTCTTACGCAGTCATCAACAGTCAACAGACACCGACCGCTGAGTTCACTCGCAACCCGGACGCCGTATTCCCGGCCGAGGCGATGAAACAGACCATCATCGATGCCGTGGGTGCCGATAAAACCCATTTTGTCGAAGCCACTTCACTGGCGACCCGGTTGATGGGCGACAGCATTGCCAGCAACCTGTTCATGCTGGGTTATGCCTTCCAATTGGGTCTTATTCCGCTGACCTCGGCGGCCATCGAGAAGGCCATCGAGCTCAATGGTGTGGCGGTCAACCTCAATCAGCAGGCCTTTTTGTGGGGACGCCGCACCGCGCACGATCCGGCTGCCGTTGAGGCGTTCGTCAACCCGCAACAGCCGGTCAGCGAGCCGCAACAGATGGACCTGGATCAACGCATTCAAAGTAATGTGGACACCTTGACGCGTTATCAGAACAGCGCCTACGCCATGCGTTACGTGGCGTTGGTGCAACAGGTGCGTGAGGCCGAATCTCGTGTGTTTCCGGGGCAGCAGCCGATGTTGACCGAAGCGGTCGCCTTCAACTATTTCAAGCTGCTGGCCTACAAGGACGAGTACGAAGTGGCGCGTCTGTACAGCAATGGCGACTTCACTCGGCAACTGGAGGCGCAGTTCGAAGGTGACTACCGGCTTGAATTCCACCTGGCGCCGTCCTGGCTGGCCAAGCGCGATCCTCACAATGGTCAGCCGCGCAAACGAAGCTTTGGTCCGTGGATGCTGCGTGCGTTCGATGTACTGGCGGCCTTCAGGTTTCTGCGCGGCACGGCGTTTGACCCGTTTGGTCGCAGTCTGGAGCGCAGGCAGGAGCGGGAACTGATTGAAAGTTATATCAGCGATGTCGAACTGATCGTGCAGCACCTTCAGGCGCAAAACCGCCATACCGCGCTGAGCCTTGCGCGTCTGCCCGAAAAGATTCGCGGCTATGGCCACGTCAAGGAAGCCGCCATGAAAGCCGCTGCGTTACAGGCCGACATCCTGCGCAAAAGCCTGGAGAGCGGCGAGGTGGTGGCACCGAAGTTGTATGAGGTGGCAGCTTGATGACGCAAGTGACGGCTGAGTTCTGGCGCTGATCCGGGAGGAGGGCTCGGCAAGGATGCCGAGCCCTGTGTGGCGCAGGCACGAACGTAAACATCATGGCCGGATGACTATCAGTGCCTGTAAGAGCGACCAGGGCGGTGATGGCGAGGGACGAGCATTACTTGGGCCTGAACACATGGGCATGCCCAGCCCGATACAACGAGGACTCACTGAACGTGTCGGCGGCCAGCACCCGGCCAACGAGGATCAGTGCGGTGCGCCGGAAACCTTTGGCCTGCACTTTTTCCTCGATATCTTCCAGCGTACCGAGTACCCAGTCCTGGTCCGGCCAACTGGCGCGATGCACCACGGCGATCGGGCAGTCGGCCCCGTAGTGCGGCGTCAGCTCTTTGACAATTCTGTGCAGGTTATTCACGCCCAGATGAATTGCCATGGTCGCTCGATGGCTCGCCAGGCTGGCCAGCGCTTCGCCGCTCGGCATCGAAGTCTTGTCGGCGTAGCGGGTCAGAATCACGCTCTGGGAAATGTCCGGCAGTGTCAGTTCAACGCCCAGTAGCGCGGCGCAGGCCGCAGTCGCTGTTACGCCGGGAATGATTTCGTAAGGAATACCCGCTTCCCGCAAATGACGAATCTGCTCACCGATGGCACCGTAAAGGCCCGGATCGCCTGAATGCACCCGAGCAACATCTTGGCCCTGCGCGTGAGCCGCCTTGATCAGGTCGATGATCTGCTCCAGATGCAGCTCGGCACTGTTGGTGACCTGAACGGCCTGGTTGCCGTCCAGTACGGCCAGTGGCACCAGCGAGCCTGCGTAGATGATCACCGGGCAGGTACGGATCAGGCGCTGGCCCTTGACGGTGATCAGCTCGGGATCACCGGGGCCGGCGCCGATGAAATAGACAGTCAATGAAATCTCCGGAGATAAATGAGCACGGCGTGATTATCCGCCCGCCGCAGGGCTGGTTGCCAAGGCAAATGTCGCGTGGGCGCTTTTTTGCCGTTCGATCAGCAGCCTGGCCGTGCCGTCGCCTAGCTGCGCGGCCAGCGCCAGTGCTGAACCTTCGGCAACACCGTGGCAGCCGGTGGTCTGAAAAACCCGTGCTGAGCGGTGCGTCAGGTGCAGCTCCCACGCCACCAGTTGCGCCGCGTTGAAGCACACCAGCGGCACTGCCAGTTGCGCGGCCAGCTCACGCAGCCCCGGTTCCTGATCTTTCAGGTCAAGGGAGGCCAGCGCAGTGACACTGCTCAGGTCCAGATCGAGCGCTTCAAGGCTGCGCCCGATCAGCTCGCGCAGCGCCACCGCCGAGCAACCGCGTCGACAGCCCAGCCCGACCACCAGTGGCGCGCCGGGTTGCAAGGCCGATGGGTCATGCCTGATGCAGGTCGGCATTGTTTGGCTGGGCCGTGTTTTCGTAGGCGGTGTTTCGGCGGAACAGCCAGGCGCTGATCAGACCCATTGCCACCCAGAACAGCGCATTGGTCAGCAGCGATGCGATCATGAATTGTAATTCCAGCGCTTCGGGTGCCAGGCTTTCATGAGCTTCAGGTTGCGGCGCACCGATCACATGGGGAACGACCAGAATCGCGGCGCCCAGCACTTTGAGCAGCCAGTTCTGACCAAACACCAGCAACGCCAGCCCGGCGGCAGTGGACGCGGCAGTGCCGATCCACCACAGCTGACGCTGACTCAGGTCGGCGGCTGCGGTGCCCGGCAGTTCAGGGGGCAGGCCGAAGGTGGGCGCCAGAACGAATACCGCAAAACCCGCCAGCCCCCATGCGGCGCCTTGAGCCGTGCTGCCCGGCGCACGCAGGGTGTAAAGCCCGGCCAGCATCAGCGCAAAGCCGACGGCGACCACCAGATTGCCGCCAGTGGTGGACAGCACGCGTTGCCAGCCGTCTTCCGGTTCCCATGCCGCTTCTTCATGCACATGACTGTGTTCAGCCGCTGCGCCGTCGGCATGCTCGTGGGCCAGCTCGGCGGGAGCATGCTCATATGTTTCGGCCTGCTGGATCAGCGGAACGACCCAAAGGCTTTGCAGCAAGGTCAGCAGCAGGGCTGCCAGAAGGCCGGTGAACCCCGCCGTTTGTGCGATTCGCTTGAACATTGTGTTGCCCTCAATGGCAAGGAAAGGCGGCGCTATGACGGGTGTCGTGTGCCGCGTTGTGTACGGCGGCAATGTGCGAAAAGCCGGCGAAATACACCAGGCAGGCACCCAGCAGCGCAGCGCTGATTGCGGCGGTCAGGCGTTGGGTCTGAGTGGAATGGGCAGCGGCGGTCTGGCTGCTGCTGATGGTGCTGGACATGGCGATCCCTCTTGAGTGTCAGCAAGTGGACCATGCGCACGCGAACCCGCTGGCGAGCGCCAGAGGTTTCGACTGCGCCCGCCCACCGCGGGTTTGTCATTGCAAGGATATCGGGCCGGTCTCCGGGCTTGCGAGGGGCCGGGACGCCAGTGCGTTCAGGCCTTCAAGGTCACCTTCCCATGCCGGGGCACAGTGGATCAGACCTTCTCTCGCTTACCGTTGCGGGGGCAGCACCGGACTGACTCAAGGTTGAGCGCACCGGTTTCCCGTTTCACCCCGTGAGGGGCACCCGAAACAAGGCGCACAGGAGAGCATGGGCAGCGGGGCATCGTCAATCTGAACGATTGACCTGTCTGCGGTCACTGCGTAGCCTTGCCGGTTCGAGGTTCTTCATGCGTACAGCGTTACACCATGAAGCTAAGACGGGAATGCGGTACATGCCGCAGCTGCCCCCGCAACTGTAAACGGTCATGTTCATGGCACAGCCACTGCTGCGGCGGGAAGGCGCGATGAACCTGTGTCGGCAAGGCGTCCAACGCCTGCCACACGCTGCCGTGAGCCAGGAGACCTGCCTCGAACCAGGCCCTGGGCCTGCGAATTCTCACTACAACCGGGCGGGGTGATCCGGTGGCGATCCGATCCGTATGCCATGCATAGGGTTCTCGTCCTGTTTGCCCGCCGCATTGCCAAAGGGCACCTGATGAAAACACTGGCCAAGCTTCCCGTCACCATCGTTACCGGCTTCCTCGGCTCGGGCAAGACCACGCTGTTGCGGCACATGCTCGACAACGCCGAAGGGCGGCGCATCGCAGTGATCGTCAACGAGTTCGGCGAGCTGGGCATCGACGGTGAAATCCTCAAGCAATGCACCATCGGCTGCACCGAAGAAGAAGCCAACGGCCGTGTTTACGAGCTGGCCAACGGTTGCCTGTGCTGCACGGTGCAGGAAGAGTTCTTCCCGGTCATGCGCGAACTGGTCGCCCGGCGTGGCGACCTCGACCACATCCTCATCGAGACGTCGGGGCTGGCACTGCCCAAGCCGCTGGTTCAGGCTTTTCAGTGGCCGGAAATCCGCAACGCCTGCACGGTCGATGCGGTGATCACCGTGGTCGACAGCCCGGCGGTGCTGGCAGGTACGTTT
Source organism: Pseudomonas syringae (assembly GCF_002157375.1). Taxonomy (GTDB): domain Bacteria; phylum Pseudomonadota; class Gammaproteobacteria; order Pseudomonadales; family Pseudomonadaceae; genus Aquipseudomonas; species Aquipseudomonas syringae_T. The sequence goes on along the minus strand of NZ_MTSA01000005.1, from coordinate 321,008 downwards.
GCAGCCTTCCCGGATCAGGTCGATGCTCAGCGCAAACTGGACCCTAACCTCGATCACGAATCGCCGCTGCACGAGCTGTTTGCCGACCAACTGGCGAGCGCCGATCTGGTGATCCTCAACAAGGCCGACATGATCGACGCCGACGGGCTGGCTGCCGTGCGCGCCGAAGTCGCCGAAGAGCTGCCGCCGGCGGTGAAGGTGGTCGAAGCCAGCAGTGGCCGTCTGCCGATCAGCGTTCTGCTGGGCGTCGGTGCCGAGTCCGAGCTGCACATCGATGGCCGCAAGACGCATCATGACCACCACGACGATGACGATCATGATGACCACGATCACGACGCATTCGATTCCATTTCCCTGACACTGCCTCAGGCCGACGAAAAGGTGCTGCTCGATGCGCTGAATCAACTGGTCGTGCAGCACGGCATTCTGCGGGTGAAAGGTTTCGCCGCGATCCCCGGTAAGCCGATGCGCCTGCTGATTCAGGGCGTAGGCACGCGTTTCGACAAGCACTTCGACCGCGCCTGGCGCGCCGATGAAGAGCGCGCCACGCACCTGGTGCTGATTGGTCAGGAACTGGACGCCGTTGCGTTGCAAGCCCAGCTCAATGCCGCGATTGCCGGCTGACCCATGCATTTACTGAGAACCCAGCCCGGCGGTTTTGTACCGGACGACAGCATCGCCGACCTGGGGCAGACGCCGGCCGAGCTGGTGATTCTCTGCAGTGGCGATTCCAGTCTGGCGCTGCTGGCCGAAGCCGCCCGGCAACTGCCCGAGGATTACCCCAGTCTGCGTCTGGCCAACCCGATGCAGGTGCAGAATCATGCCTCGGTGGACATGTACGTTGACGAGGTATTGCGTCACGCCCGGGTCATTCTGATTTCCCTGCATGGCGGCATTGGCTACTGGCGCTACGGTGTCGAGCGCTTGATGGAGCTGGCGGCGCGGGGTGTGCAAGTCATTCTGGTGCCTGGCGATGATCGTCCTGATCCCGAATTGAGCGACCTCAGCACCGTGCCTGCCACAGCGCGCGACCGGCTCTGGCAATTTCTGCGTCAGGGTGGCCTGCAGAACGCGCTGGACCTGTACCGCTGCATGGCCAGCCACTGGCTGGATCGCGATTATCCGTGGGCCGAGCCGCAGCCGCTGCCGCGCACGGCGGTGTATCACCCGAAGCTGGGCGCTGCCCGCTTGCAGGACTGGCAGGCCGACTGGCACGCGGAACAGCCTGTGGTGGCGCTGCTGTTCTACCGCTCGCACCTGCAGGCCGCCAACACCGGTTTCATCGACGAGTTCTGCACCCGCTTGCAGGCGCAGGGCATCAACCCGCTGCCTGTCGCGGTCGCCAGCCTCAAGGAACCGGGCTGTCTTGTTCAGGTGGAAAACTGGCTGGATGAAACGGGTGCAGAGCTGATCCTCAATACCACCGGCTTTGCCCAGTCGAGCCCGGAAGCGCCGCATGTGCGTCCGTTCCGGCGCAATGTGCCGGTCATTCAGGCGATCTGTGCCCAGGACAACCAACCGGCCTGGGAAGCCAGCGAGCAAGGGCTGGGCGCTCGTGACCTGGCCATGCACATTGCCTTGCCAGAGCTGGACGGGCGGATCATCAGTCGGCCGATCAGCTTCAAGGACCTGGCCTGGCGCAGCGAGCGCAGTCAGTCGGACGTGGTTTGCCACCGCGCGCACCCCGAACGCATGGATTTCGTCGCACAACTGGCGCGCCGCTGGATCGAACTGGCGCGGCTGCCCAATGCCGACAAGCGTGTGGCGCTGATCCTCGCCAACTACCCGACCCGTGATGGACGGATCGGAAACGGCGTCGGTCTGGACACGCCTGCGGCTGCGCTGAACATTCTGCGTGCCATGCAGGTCGAGGGCTATCCGCTCGCAGCGTTGCCCGACAGCGGCACCGAACTGATCCAGCAACTGCTGGGGGGTGTGACCAATGACCTGGACAGCATCGACCAGCGCCCGTGTCGGCAAAGCATGGCCCTGGACGAATACCTGGAAGCGTTCAACGAACTGCCCCAGAGCAACCGTGACGCCGTGAACGCCCGATGGGGCGCACCGGATGCCGACCCGATGTTTCGCGGTGGCCGGATGATGATCGCTGGCCTGCGCTTTGGCCTGACCTTTGTCGGCATCCAGCCGGCGCGGGGTTATCAGGTTGACCCGAGCGCGGTCTACCACGACCCGGATCTGGTGCCGCCGCATGGCTATCTGGCATTCTATTTCTGGTTGCGCAAAGCCTATGGCGCGCACGCCGTGGTGCATGTCGGTAAACACGGCAATCTGGAGTGGCTGCCGGGCAAAGGTGTCGGGCTGTCGCGTACCTGCTGGCCGGACGCCGTGCTGGGGGCGATGCCCAATATTTACCCGTTCATCGTCAACGATCCGGGTGAGGGCGCCCAGGCCAAGCGCCGCACGCAGGCGGTGATCATCGACCACCTGATGCCGCCCCTGACGCGCGCCGAAACCTACGGCCCGCTGCGCAATCTGGAGCTGCTCGCTGACGAGTTCTATGAAGCGCAACTGCTCGATCCGCGCCGCGCCCGCGAGCTGCAACGCGACATCCTCGAGCTGGTCCGGGAAACCCGCATTGACCGCGAGCTGGCGCTGGACGCGTCCACTGACAGCGATGCCGATGCGGCGGTCTGGCTGCCGCGTCTGGACACCTATCTGTGCGACTTGAAGGAATCACAGATTCGCGATGGCCTGCACATCTTCGGTCAGTCGCCGGAGGGCCGCCTGCGGACCGACACCTTGCTGGCCCTGCTGCGCATTCCGCGTGGTGACGGGCGCGGCGCACAATCCAGTCTGTTGCGGGCACTGAGCAAGGCGTTCGAACTGGGTTTCGACCCTCTGGATTGCGAACTGGCCGAGCCCTGGACCGGCGCGCGCCCTGCGGCGTTGCTGGCCGTCAGCGCAGACCCGTGGCGCAGCGCCGGTGATACCCGCGAGCGGCTGGAACTCTATGCTGCCGCCCTTATTGACCGCGTCACCGACGGTGCCGATCTGCAAGACGTGCCGGTTCATGATGACCTGGCGCTGATTCTCGACAGCCTGCGCGACGTGGTCGCGCCTCGGCTGGACGCCTGTGGCCCCGGCGAAATGCAGGGCATGCTCGACGCACTGAGCGGCCGCTTCGTTCCGGCAGGCCCCAGCGGCGCGCCCAGCCGCGGACGTCTGGACGTGCTGCCAACCGGTCGCAACTTTTTCAGCGTAGACGTGCGCAACCTGCCGACCACCACGGCCTGGCGCATCGGTTTTCAGTCGGCCAATTTATTGCTGGAGCGCCATCTTCAGGACCATGGCGATCACTTGCGCCAGTTGGGCCTGTCGGTCTGGGGCACGGCGACCATGCGCACCGGCGGTGACGACATTGCTCAGGCGATGGCATTGATGGGCGTTCGTCCTGTGTGGGCGACCGGCAGTCAGCGGGTCGATGATTTCGAGATCCTGCCGATCAGCCTGCTGGACCGTCCACGGGTGGATGTCACCTTGCGGGTTTCGGGGTTCTTCCGCGACGCCTTTGCCAACCTCATCAAGCTGTTTGACGCGGCCGTGCAGGCCGTTGCGGCGCTGGATGAACCGGACGACATGAATCCGCTGGCGGCCAGAGTGCGTGAAGAGCGCCAGGGTTTTGTGGCTGAAGGGTTGAGCGAAGAGCAAGCTGCCCGGCAGGCAGGCTGGCGAATCTTCGGCGCCAAACCCGGTGCCTACGGTGCCGGTGTTCAGGGCGCGATTGATGGCCGCCTGTGGCAAAGCCGCGAAGATCTGGCCGAGGTCTATCTGAACTGGGGCGGTTACGCCTACGGTGCGGCCGACGAAGGCACGCCGGCCCGGCAACGCTTTGCCCAGCGCCTGTCCCAGGTGCAGGCGGTGTTGCAGAATCAGGACAACCGCGAGCACGACCTGCTGGATTCGAACGACTATTACCAGTTTCAGGGTGGCATGCTCGCGGCGTCCGAAAGCCTCAGCGGGCAGAAGACAGCCAGCTATCATGGCGATCACAGCCAGCCGGACCTGCCGAAGATCCGCACCCTCAAGGAAGAGCTGAACCGGGTGATACGCTCGCGTGCGGCAAACCCGAAATGGATCGACGGGGTCAAGCGTCACGGCTACAAAGGCGCGTTCGAGATGGCCGCGACCGTGGACTTCCTGTTCGCCTTCGATGCCACCACCGAGCTGATCGACGATCATCAATACGCGCTGCTGGCTGACGCGTACCTGCTGGACCCGTCGACCCGCGAATTTATTGCGCAACATAACCCCGACGCCCTGCGCGACATGACCGAGCGCATGCTTGAAGCTCAACAGCGCGGGCTCTGGCAGGAACCTGGCGAGTATCAGCAAGCGCTGGAAGACCTGTTGTTGGACATAGAAGAGAGTTGATGACCTTGCCTGATTCAAGTCCGAGCGACACTCCGCACTTTCCGCTGGCCGCCGTGGTCGGTGCCGACGATCTGAAACTGGCACTGTGCCTGACCGCCATTGATCCGCGTATTGGCGGTGTGCTGATCGAGGGGCCGCGCGGGATGGCCAAATCGACCCTGGCGCGTGGGCTGGCCGATCTGCTGGCCAGCGGTCAGTTTGTCACCTTGCCGCTGGGCGCGACCGAAGAGCGCCTGGTCGGCACGCTGGACCTGGACGCCGCACTGGTCGAGGGCCGTGCGCGTTTCTCTCCGGGCGTGCTGGCCAAGGCGGACGGTGGTGTGCTGTATGTCGATGAGGTCAATCTGCTGGCCGATCATCTGGTCGATCTGCTGCTCGACGTGGCCGCCAGCGGCGTCAATCTGGTCGAGCGCGATGGTATTTCCCATCGCCATGCTGCGCGTTTCGTACTGATTGGCACCATGAACCCCGAGGAAGGCGAGCTGCGCCCGCAGTTGCTGGACCGCTTCGGCTTGAACGTCGCGCTCAGCGGTCAGACGCAGCCTGTCGAACGCAGCCAGATCATCCGGCGGCGACTGGATTTCGATGCCGATCCGGTCAGTTTTTGCCAGCAGTGGCAGGCACAGCAGGACGCTTTGAGGCATCGCTGCGAACAGGCGCGTGCGCTGCTGCCGAGCATTGAACTGGATGACGCGTCGCTGGCAGAGATTACCGAACGCTGTTTCGCAGCGGGCGTCGACGGCATGCGCGCCGATCTGGTCTGGCTGCGGGCCGCGCGTGCGCATGCAGCCTGGCGCGGTGCAGGTCAGATCGAAGAGCAGGATATCGAAGCCGTCGCCGAGTTTGCCTTGCGCCACAGACGTCGCGAGCCCACGCCACCGCCGCAGAATCAGGAAGCGCCACCGCCTGAAACATCGCCCAGGCCTGACAAGCCTGAAAGCGGGCAGGGCCATTGGGGCGAGCTACCTGCTCAGGCGGTGAACACCGGGGCACGACGTGAAGTGCCGAGCTGGCCAAAAAAGCCTTAGGCATCCGCCCTCGTGCTGCACTGGGGGCGGATGCCATTCCCCGTCCCGGTCGACTGGCCGCAGGCCGCCTGGGTGCTCAGCGCTCAGGTCATGAAGGGCCGGTGCAATGGCTGCCGACCCTGTTGCGGGGCCGGCCGAAAAGCCGCGAGGATCTGGTGCGCCAGCCACGCAGCAGTCGCCCGAGCGAATTGTTGCTGGTGATCGTCGATGCGTCGGCCTCGACACGCCGTCATCAAGCCCTGAGCCAGGCCAAAGGTGTACTGTCGCAGGTATTCGATGATGCCTATCGGCGCCGTGCGCGGCTGGCCTTGCTGACCGCCAGTGGGCATACACCGCGCTGGCAACATCAGGGGCTCAAGGCTTCGTCGGCATTGACTCCCTGGCTGGATGCTTTGGGCGCCGGAGGCGGCACGCCGCTGTCGGCGGCCCTGCAACAGGCCATGACCTGGCTGGAGCAACGCCAAAAACGTTATCCCGCCGAACAACAGCAAGTGCTGGTCATGACCGACGGCAGAATCAAACAATTGCCAACGCTGCCTGCCTTCACCTGCGCCAGCCTGCTGATCGACATCGAAAAAGGCCCGATCCGTCTGGGAAGAGCACGTGAACTGGCGTCAAGCCTGGGAGCAGAGTATCAGCACATTGATGAGCTGAAGTTGATCTGACGGAGGCTGATTCTCTCTCTTGGCCGGCACTCGTGCCGATGCTCTGCGTCACCTCTGTGCTGTCGCACACTGTCATGTGCATATAGCCAGGCGACGCAGAGCGCGAGAACGAGCCTCAATCAGGCAGGCATGGTCCACGGCTTGAGATCGTAACCTTCGTTGCTGATCTCTGCCCGAGCCTGTTCCAGCGCATTGGCCAGTTGCCGCTTGTCTGAGTACGTGCTGCTCGGGATCTGCTTGCGACCGATGCGGTTACTGGTGCGATCAATCACAGTCAGGCTCAATTCGCCGTTACCGTCCTGTGGTGCCCAGGCAACACACTGGAAAGGTTCAAAAGCGTGTCCAGCGATCAGAAGTGCATCGTTGAAGCGCAGTGGGGCGTTCATGGTCAAATCCTCAAGTGCCCGTATCAATTCAGTCACGGCGGCGGGCTGACCGTCCGGCTGGTTACTTGTGTTGATGAACGACAGGGGGGCACGAGTCACACCCTTGAAAAGAAAATTCCCGATTTTTTTTTCACTCGACGCCGCAAACGTCCTCCTGACCCAGCCCTGAGTCAGTTGAAAGACACGTAATGACACTTGGCAATGTCGGTTAGACGTAATCGGTACAAGGCTGTGTCAAATATTTGCTAGGGTGATAGTTGGGCTCGCCAACACACTGTTTATAAAAAGTTTTTAAAATTACTCACTCGACGTCGGGCGCCAAGGACTCTTCATGCACGAATCGCCCCCAACGCGACGTCTTTTGATGATCGACCCTGATGACGACTTTCACGAACTGAGCCTGGCGCTCGACGACACCGGATGGACGGTACAGCGTGGCACACTCGATGCTGCTCGCGATTCTGACTATGACGTCGGCCTGATCCGGTTGACGCCTGGCCACTTCGAGCATCCAGAGCCGATTGAAAGATGGATCGCCGAAACTGGCCATCAGTGGATTGCAGTGCTTGCGCCGGACGACTTGCGGCGCGAAAAGAACAGCGACCTGGTCTGCCAGTATTTCTTCGATTTTCATCTTCTGCCGTTTGACATGAGCCGTATGCAAATCACGCTGGATCGGGCGTGCGCGACGGGTCAGCTAAAAAGGCGAGATGCGCCTCCGGCGTTCAGTGTCGAGCCGGAAATGCTGGGTGACAGTCGCCCCATTCGGGCATTGCGCAGGCTGCTGAGCAAATTGGCACCCACGGACTCGCCGGTGTTGATTCGTGGTGAGCGGGGGACGGGCAAAAAACTGATTGCGCGCAGCCTGCATGCCCAGTCCCCGCGACGCAGTAAACCGTTTGTGGTGGTGGATTGCGGTGCTGATCTTGGCCATTCGATTCATGCCGAATTGTTCGGCTATGAGCAAGGCGCGTTCGAAGGGGCTCATGAACCCAGGGCAGGGCAGATAGAGGCGGCAGACGGCGGCACGCTGTTGCTGGATGAGGTCGGTGATCTGCCGCTGGAAATCCAGGCCCACCTGATGCGTTTTCTGGAGGACGGGCAACTCCAGCGCTTGGGCAGCAGTGAATCGATTGCGGTGGATATCCGGGTGCTGGCCGCCACCCGGGAGGACCTTGAAACCGCAGTACGCAAAAAACGCTTTCGCGAAGATCTGTATTACCAGCTCAATGTGCTGCAGGTGGGAACAGCGCCTTTGCGTGAACGTCATGGCGATCTGGCGTTGCTTGCCAATCACTTTGTCCATCTGCACAGTCAGGAGACCGGCAGACGCGCGCGCAGTTTTAGTCAGGATGCCCTGGTTGCACTGGGCAAGCATGACTGGCCCGGTAACGTGCGCGAACTGGCCAGCCGTGTAAGGCGCGGCCTGGTCCTGGCGGAAGGGCGGCAGATCGAGGCGGCCAACCTGGGCTTGCAGGGTGAGGAAGAGACGGCCGGGAGCATGGGGACGCTGGAGGAATACAAGTCTCGCGCCGAGCGGCAGGCATTGTGTGATGTGCTTACCCGGCACAGCGATAACTTGAGCGTGGCTGCCAGGGTTCTGGGTATTTCGCGACCGACATTCTACCGCTTGCTACACAAGCACCAGATCCGCTGACCGGCCCAGCAGGTGCGTGACGGCGGCCATCGCCTGTTCGCGACGCTGCGGCCAGCCTCCGCCGAGCACTTGCCAGGCCTGGTGATGGCGGCTCAGCCAATCCCGGCTGGCGTCAAAAAAGGCTTGGCGTTCGCCCGGCTGCGGCTGGCAGCGCTGGCCGTCGCTGACCCATTCCACGCCCTCTGGCGACAGCAGCAGGTGCAGGTCGTAATGCCTGCTCAGCAGCTGTTGCTCGATCCACGCGGGGCAATCGCCGAACAGGGTCTGGCTCCAGAGCATGTTGCTCAACAGATGCGTGTCGAGAATCAGCAGTTCGGGCGTGCTGGCACGCGCAGCGTCTTCCCAGGCCAGTTGACCGCGCGCGATGGCCGGTATATCGCCATACGTGGTGTCACGACCCTCCTGATCGATGAAGTGGCGGACATATTCGCCCACCAGAACCCCGCCGAACCGACGCTGTATTTCCGCCGACAGCCAGCTTTTACCGCTGGATTCCGGACCGGTCAGGACCAGCACTTTCATCGTGCCAGCGCCAGATCGTTGCGCCACTCGCGCCAGCCTTGCACGGCCAGCAGGGTAAACAGCCCGTAGAGCGCAGCCGTCAGGTAAAGCGCCTTATAGACAAACAGCCCGACGAAAATCACGTCCAGCAGGATCCACAGTGGCCAGCATTGAACGCGCTTTTGCGCCATCCAGACTTGCGCCACCAGGCTGAAACCGGTCAGGGCTGCATCCAGCCAAGGCTGTGCGGCGTCGGTGAAGTGCGCCATGCCGGCGCCCAGCGCGAGGCTGATGATCGCCCCGACAGCCAACCCCTTAAGTAACGGACCACTCTGCAACACGGTGACGGCCCTGGCGGGCAGACCGTTGCCGTGGCGGGTCCATTGCAGCCAGCCGTAGACCTGCAAGCCTGCATAGATGACCTGCAGCAGCATGTCCGAATAAAGCTTAACTTCGAAGAAAATCCAGATGTAGATGACCACCATCACCAGCCCGATTGGCCAGCACCAGGGATTCTGCTTCACTGTCAGCCAGACCGCGATAACGCCGATGGCGGCAGCGAAGAGTTCAAGCCCGGACATGGCGGCTCCTTGGTAAGGGTTGTGAGAGGCAGGGGCGGCGATTGTATGCGCTTCTGCGCGCGGCGGGGAGCTTGCGTTTCGCAATGCACTACGCCGGCAGGCACTGTGCGTGCAGGTCTGCTAGCATTCCGCGCCTTGCCTGGCACGGTCGATTAATTACAGGCCCGCAGCAGGTTCAAGCTACGTTCAGGCTGGCAGCGGCATAGTGGCAACCATTTTTTTACACAACAACATTAAACAGCGAGCCTGCGGCATCGCTTCATGGGGGAATGATGGATCTTTGGACCGCTGCTCAGGCGTTGATATTGGGTGTTGTAGAAGGGTTGACGGAGTTCTTGCCGATCTCCAGCACAGGGCATCAGATCATCGTTGCCGATCTGATCGATTTTGGCGGCGAGCGCGCGATGGCCTTCAACATCATTATTCAGCTGGGTGCGATTCTGGCGGTGGTCTGGGAGTTCAGGCGCAAGATTCTCGACGTGGTGACAGGCCTGCCCCGGCAGCAACAGGCTCAGCGTTTCACCCTGAATCTGCTCATTGCTTTCATGCCCGCCGTCGTGCTTGGAGTGATTTTTGCCGACATGATCCACCACTACCTGTTCAACGCGATCACCGTCGCGACGGCGTTGGTGGTCGGGGGCGTGATCATGCTGTGGGCCGAGCGTCGCGTTCACACGGTGCGCACCGAAACCGTCGATGACATGACGTGGGGCGATGCGCTGAAAGTGGGTCTGGTGCAATGCCTGGCGATGATTCCGGGTACCTCGCGCTCAGGTTCCACAATCATTGGCGGCCTGTTGTTCGGCTTGTCACGCAAGGCCGCAACCGAGTTTTCGTTCTTCCTGGCCATGCCGACCATGGTCGGTGCCGCCGTGTATTCGGGCTACAAGTACCGTGACATGTTTCGCCCGGACGACTTCGCAGTCTTTGCCATCGGTTTCGTCACTTCGTTTGTCTTTGCGATGATCGCTGTTCGTGCGCTGCTCAAGTTCATCGCCACTCACAGCTACGCGGTGTTTGCCTGGTATCGCATTGCCTTCGGCCTGCTGATTCTGGCGACCTGGCAGTTTGGCTGGATCGACTGGGCGTCGGCCAAGGCATGACCGCCGCACGCCGTTCAGGGCAGCCTGTCAACCGTGGCAGGGCGCCGGTTCAACACGCGCGCCTCAAGCTGCTGGTGCTCGTGCTGCTGTGCGCACTGCCGGTCTACGGTTCGGTGTCACTCTGGATCAGCCGCGGCGTGATGATTTCGGCCATTGCGTTGGTTGTCATGAGCCTGCTGGCCTTTGTGCTTTACCGCCGGGACAAGCGCCAGGCCGGGAGCGGCGGCCAGCGCACACCGGAAAACGTTCTGCACACGCTCGAGCTGCTGGGCGGCTGGCCAGGCGCGCTGCTGGCGCAACAGGTGTTTCGTCACAAGACCCGTAAAGTTTCGTTTCAGGTCGTGTTCTGGCTGATCGTGCTGGTGCATCAGGCGTTCTGGATCGACTGGCTGTTTCTGGGCAAACGTTTATTGCAGGCAGTGCCTTTTCTCCAGGTCGCTTCCCTATAGCTTCAGGCCGACCTGTTTCAGTTTCGGCAGCCTGCCCACCACCAGTTGATGGGAGCGGGTCAGCAGGTCGTGGATTTCCGCTTCGCCCAGCGTGTGCAGCTCTGCCACGCTGATCCAGTGCGCCCTTGCCAGATAGGGCGCAGGCCGGATGCCGGGCCGGTCGACATAGCCCAGAAACAGTTCCGGGTGGACCTTGAAGGCAATCGCCTGACCGGCCAGGTCCATGACTGCGAACATCTTCTTCTCGGCGACGGAAAACACTCGCACGCCACCCCATTTGTAATCCTCACGCGCGCCCGGCAGGCCGAGGCAGAATCTGGCGATGTCTTCTGTGTGCATGTATGGACCTCCTGGTAGGACGTCGAACGGTAAGCTGTTCGATAGCCGCACGAATATTCGATCAGCGGATTGTATGCTGCCGCGACACTCATTAGTGTGCGGGTTTGCCTTTACGTGGAGCCTCGTATGCCTGCCGTGCAACTTGCCGATGGTGAATTGAACTACCTGCTTGAAGGCCCGGCCGATGCGCCGGTGCTGGTGTTTTCCAACTCGTTGGGCACCGACCTGCACATGTGGGATAACCAGGTTCCAGCGTTTGACCGGCATTTCAGGGTGTTGCGTTACGACACTCGCGGCCATGGCAAATCACTGGTCAGCGACGGCAGCTACAGCATTGAACAGAACGGGCGTGACGTGCTGGCGCTGCTGGATGCGTTGCAGATCGACCGGGCGTTCTTTTGCGGCCTGTCGATGGGCGGCCTGATCGGCCAGTGGCTGGCAATCAACGCCCCCCAGCGCCTGCACCGGGTTGTGCTGTGTAACACCGCAGCAAAGATCGGCAACCCTGATGTCTGGAACCCGCGTATCGAAACCGTGCTGCGTGACGGTCCGTCAGCGATGGCGGCGTTGCGTGACGCCTCGATTGCGCGCTGGTTCACGCCACGGTTCGCGGGTGCCGAGCCTTCGAAGGTCGAGGCTGTCGTCGGCATGCTGGCGAGCACTTCGCCGCAGGGATATGCCGCCAACTGTGCGGCGGTGCGTGACGCGGATTTTCGTGAGCAGTTGATGGCCATCAAGCTGCCTGTGCTGGTGGTCTGCGGTACTGAAGATGCGGTGACGACGCCTGCGGACGGGCGTTTCATGGTCGAGCGCATCGAGGGGGCACGCATGATCGAACTGCACGCCGCTCACCTGTCCAGTGTCGAGGCGGGGAAAGCCTTTTCGGCTGCTGTCCTGGCCTTTCTGACCGCAGCGTAATCCGCTGGCGTCGGACAATCCCGATCTTGAGCGGTGTGCCTCGGCGCTGCATACTCGGCGTTCTTGAAACGAGGTGACCGGGTGTTTGATCTCAATGATCTGTTTTATTTCGTCCAGGTGGTCGAATGCCGGGGCTTTGCGCCTGCCAGCCGCAAGTTGGGGATTCCCAAGTCCAAGCTCAGTCGGCGCATTGCCGGGCTGGAGGAACGCCTGGGCGTGACCCTGATTCACCGCTCGACCCGCAAGTTTGCCGTTACCGAAAGCGGACGCGATTATTACGGCCATTGCGTGGCGATGATGGTCGAGGCCGAAGCGGCCGAAGAAGCCATTCTGCGTTCCAAATCCGAGCCTCAGGGCAGGGTGGTGATCAGTTGTCCCCCAGCGCTGGCGGCGATGGGGTTCAATGAAACCATCGCCAGATTCATGGCTGAGCATCCCAAGGTGCAGGTTCAGGTCGAGAGCACCAACCGGCGCGTGGACCCGCTGACCGAAAATATCGATATCGCACTGCGCGTGCGCTTTCCGCCTCTGGAAGACGACGGGTTGGTGGTCAAGATATTAGGGCACAGCGCTCAGCGACTGGTTGCGCATCCTGACCTGGCTGCCCGGTTGTCCGCGACAGCGTCGGTCGAGGAATTGTCGAATATGCCGAGCCTCGACATGCCGTCTTCCAGCCATGAACACCGTTGGTTGCTGGAAGCGCAAGGAGGCCACTATGCCGAAGTGCGTCACACGCCCAGGCTGACCAGTTCGGACCTGGACATGATGCTGCAAGCCGCCTTGCAGGGGGTTGGCGTGGCGCAGCTTCCCGAGCTGATTGTCAGGGAGGCCTTGCACAACGGGCGTTTGGTCGAGCTTTTCAGTGAGCACCGTCCCAAGTGCGGCATCGTTCACGCCGTATTTGCTTCGCGACGAGGCTTGCTGCCTGCGGTTCGAGGGTTGCTGGACGTATTCGAGACCTCCTTCAAGGAGCAGAGTCTCAGTCCCGATTCGCTTTATTGTTCCTTACATAGAACGAACAGTCGCATTCAGGGCCACTAATCATCGATTGCGATGAAGGATAGGATGCTCGCCACTCCCTCGCCCAGTGGCGATTTCATCAGGAAGCTACGTTATGAAAATCCTGCACCTCGATTCCAGCATCCTCGGCGACCATTCCGCGTCACGCCAACTGACCCGCGAAGTGGTTCAGGCCTGGCAACGTACCCATGCCGACAGCCAGGTGACCTACCGCGACCTGGCCAGCGAAGCGCTTGGCCACTTCTCTGCCGCCAGCCTGGCTGCGGCGGGTACTCCGGCAGAAGCCCGCGACGCTGCCCAGCAACACGAAGTCGAGGCCAACGAGGCCACGCTGCAGCAATTTCTCGACTCTGACGTCGTGGTGATCGGTGCGCCGATGTACAACTTCACTGTGCCTTCCCAGTTGAAGGCGTGGATCGACCGTATTGCCGTGGCCGGTCGTACTTTCCGTTATTCCGAAGCCGGACCTGAAGGTCTGTGCGGCGGCAAGAAAGTCATTATTGTTTCCACTTCCGGTGGCCTGCATCAAGGGCAGCCAACCGGCGCGGGTCACGAAGAGCTGCTCAAGGCATTGTTTGCCTTCATCGGTATCACCGACCTGCAATTCGTTCGCGCGCACGGTCTGGCTTACGGTGAAGAGCCTCGGGCCAACGCCTTGGCGGCCGCTCAACAGCAGATCGAAAGCGAGCTGTTCGCCGCCTGATCGGGAACAGACTCACTGAAACTCCACTGTCCGTACGCGGTATCGTGTCGGGGGGTGGAGTTTTTTATTGGCCGTTGTAAACACAGTCGCAATCTTGACAGCTTCCTTACAGGTAAACGGGCGGCTGCGGTATTAAGCTAAGGCTGATCGAAACGAACCGCTGTTCAGCAAAAGGCAGGGCTTTTCGACCGGGCTGAAAAAGAGCCGACGGATTGTGGCTCGGCTTATGCACTATTTCTGCTTTGAAGACTCTCATCTGAGTGAGAGTGGCGCGCTGGAGCATGATGCTCGACACAAGCGCATAACGGACTGTCCGGACACGCTTCCGGAATTGCAAAGGTTGGGCCTTGCCATGGTACGTCTTTGTGCAGTGATGCTGGTTTGCCTGCTCGATAGCCTGATTCCGCTGTACGCTCAGGCCGACGAGTCCTGGAGCGCCGGTTACCACGAACTGAGTTTCCCCGATCCGCTCGATTCACGGCCCGTGCAGGCGATTGCCTTCTATCCGTCATCGGGCAGCGAACAGTCGAGCACCTTGCACGGCTACCGCGTCGATGCCAGCGAAGATGCGCCAATCGCCATGGGCCGCTTTCCGTTGCTGATGCTTTCCCACGGCAACACTGGCACACCGCTGGCGCTGCATGATCTGGCCACGGCGCTGGCACGCCAGGGGTTTGTGGTCGTCGCCGTGGTACACCCTGGCGACAATGACCGCGATCACAGCCGCTTGGGCAGCCTGAGCAATCTGTACGGGCGGCCGCTGCAAATTTCTGAAGCGATCAGCACGGCGCTGCTCGATCCGATGCTGGCGCCTTACCTCAATGCTCGCCAGGTGGGCGTGATCGGTTACTCGGCTGGCGGTGAAACCGCGCTGATTCTGGCGGGGGCGCAGCCTGACCTGCAGCGTTTGCGCCGCTATTGCATTGAACGACCGACTGATCGCGACGCCTGCAAGACTCAGGGTGAGCTGGTGGCAGACCGTGACGACTTGCATGCTCAGGCAGACCCGAGAGTCGGCGCACTGATGCTGATGGCGCCGCTGAGCCTGATGTTCGGTCGCCATACCCTGGGTGACGTACACGTCCCGGTGCTGATGTACGCCGGGGATGACGACCAGTTGCTGGCGCTGGACCGAAATGCCGAGGCGCTGGCGCGCAAACTGCCACAGGCCCCGGATTACAAACTGCTCGCGGGAGCGGGGCACTTCGTGTTCATGGCACCTTGCAGTGACGAACAGCGCTCGACTGCACCGTTGCTGTGCAATGACCCTGACGGCGTGGATCGCGAGGACATTCATCGCAACCTGAGTGCCGAGGCCGTGCGGTTTTTCAGTGCTGCACTCAATTCGGCCGATCCTGACCATTCAGGCATGCAGACAGCGGGTCATCAGTGACGGCCTGTCAGGCGTCCAGCGAGCGCAAATAGTCGCCGAAACCACCTCGGGCTTTCGAGTCCAGGCGAGTGCTGGTGGTGACTCGCGGGCGGCTGCTCCAGGCAATCCGGGCGCCGATCAATTCCAGCTGGCGGACCAGATGCACATCTTCATGGCAGGCCAGCGACGGGAATCCGCCTGCGCTGACGTACGCAATCGAGCTCACTCCCAAGTTGGCACCGTGAATGTGTCGATGGCCGTCACGGTGCTGGTAATGTTCGCTGTACGCCGCTTGTGCAGCCACCGAAATATGGCTGTTCCATTCACCGGGCGTGACGGTTCCACAGACGGCGTCTGCATCCAGTGCCAGCTGTTCGGCGAGCCAGTCACTGGCCACGGTACTGTCGCCATCGGTGCATGCCAGCCAGCGCGCACCTCTGTCGAGAAGAAAAGACGCGCCCTCGGCCCGCGCCTGGCCAACGTTGCGTGCCGTGACTTCCAGAATCATCACGCCGTGGGCACGCGCGATGTCTGCCGAGCGGTCCGTACAACTGTCGAGCACGACCAGCACGTCGACCCGTTCGCCTTTGAGGTCCGGGTGCGCCGCCGCCTGCATTATCGTCTCAAGACATGAATCGAGTAGCTGCTCTTCGTTATGCACCGGGATCAGAATGCCGATCATCGGAGAACTCCTGTTCTGCTACGGAGGTTTGATCACGACTCCACAGGTCCAGCAAAAAATCCTGTTCGTGATGACTGAAAAGCCGGTGCATGGATAGCCGTTCGGCAAGGATGTCGTGAACCGCCTGCGCGTTGAGCGGGCAGCCGTCTATATCAGGGCGCCAGTGGCAGGCGAGCAGCTGGCCGTCAGGCGACAGGGCCGACAGGGCTCGGTCGATCAGGCGATTCAGGTCATCCGCGTCCAGGTAATAACCCAGTTCGCTGAACACGATCAGATCGAACCGGCCCTGCGGCCATTGCTGCGGCAGGCGTGCTTGCACCACCGTCGCGTGGGGCATGCCCGCCAGACGCTGCCGCGCCAGGTCCACGGCCTTGCTTGAGGTGTCGCAACACACCAGCATGTCGCAACGCTCGGCAAGGTCTGCACTGAGCTCGCCATTGGCGCAACCGGGTTCGAATATCGCGTGGTAATGCTCACGGGGCAGGGCTGCCAGCGTCAGTGCGCGCTTGCGCCGCTCGTACCAGCGTTGTTTGAATGCCCACGGGTCATTGTTGTCGCGGAATAGCTCGTCGAAGTAACTGTCAGCGACACTCATGTGAACACCACTTCAAAGGGTTGCAGCAACCGCTCAAGAACGGTCGTGGGCAGCACTGGCGACAGACCGATGCCGGGGTCGCCCTGCAACTGACTGACGAACGCCTGAGCGGCGTGGCGTTTGCGTGCCAGGGTCATAGGGTCCAGCAAAAGCTTGCGCGCGCGGTCCCATGGCAAGCGTTCATCTTCGGGGTCGGCCCAGTGCCAGGCCCAGACAGGGAATTCATGCAGCTGCGCACCGGTGGTCAAACAGGCCCTTGCGCTGGCGCGGCCGACGGCTTCATGGTCGCTGTGGCCATCACCCGACCACGTGGCGAAGACCACGTCTGTCGGCCCCAGATGCTGCTCGAGAAACGCCACCAGTCGATCCTCCTGATCAGCCACCGCGCCGTCCTGCAAGCCGCCGCGCGCCCAGTCAAGCTGGTCAACGGGTACCTCGAGACGGTTCAGCGCTTCGACGCTTTCCCGGGGCCGTACTTCCGCCAGTCGCTCGACAGGCCACAGCCTGGAGCCGGGGTGGCTGGCGGTGCCGTCAGTGACTGCAATCAGCAGCAGCTTGCGTTCCAGTTGCGCGAGCTGGCTTAGCAGTCCGCCGCAGCCCAACACCTCATCGTCCGGGTGCGGCGCTATGATCACGGCCCGGCAATTGGGCGGCACCAACAGGTCGGCAGTGATGACTGCCAGTTCGCGCAATTTCCCAGACGTATTCCAGGCGGCGAGCGACGTGCCCTGACCTGACGCATCATCGCTGACAACAAACGCTTCACTCATCAGACTGCGCCCTCACAATGACCACGTCTGCGCCACAGGGAGCCGGGTGCCGGTCAACCGGCCCAGCGCCGCCAGGTCCTGCTCGGCATGGCTCTGACGCAGGAAGACCGGCAGATCGGTGATCAGCCGGGCGAAATGGGCGTCCTTGCAGTAAGGCCCTGCGCCCACGGCGCGGCCTACATGACGAATCACCAGATCGGCGGCCTGTTCGACATAGGCACGGCAGCGTCGGGCGAGCACTTCAGCGTTTTCAGCGGGGGCTTGATCCAGATGAAGAGCTGCGGCGCGCAGCACGTCGATTGCGGCAGCCAGGGCTACATCCACCGCCCCCAGATGCGCCAACGCATGGGGATCTTCGCGCTTGCTGACCTGTGAAAGCAGGCGCTGGGCAATCGAGCGAGAAGCACCGTACCAGCACGCGGCAATGCCGATGCCGCCGTGCCAGAAGCCGGGACGACCCACGTAGCTGCCCGGCGCACCGACCCATTGGCCACTGGCGTGTTCGAATACCACTTCGACACTGCCGGTTGCACCCATGCCTACCGCACGCCAGCCATCGCCGGTCAAGTGGACGCCTGGCTGGTCAAGTGGCACGGCGACCAGTCGCTGGCGATTTTCCGGGTCCCATGCGGTGATCAATGCATGGCTCAGTGCAGTTGCACCTGAGCACCATGCTTTACGGCCATCCAGACGAAGCGAATCGCCGGAGCCGCTGATACTCACCCGTGCCTGCGGTGGCTCTGCCGCCCACATGCCCCAGGTGCTGAATTGTTCGGGGGGCGGGGCACCCAGTTCCGCCATGATAGCCAAGGCGTCTGTGTGCCCCTCGTACAACTTGCACAACCCCAGGTCGTGGCCTGCCACGCAGGCCAGCGCCTGCCAGCGCTCAAGTGTCTGACCACCGGCGGGCAGGGGAAGCTGATCCAGACCTTCTCTGACCAATGCCTGCAAGCACTCGCCCAGCGCACGCGCATCGGCATAGCCATGCTTGCGCCAGTCGAGAAACTCACTCAAGGCATCGGTCATTGCTGATCTTCACGCTTCAGTTCAAACAGCAGCAGAGAACGCGGCGTCACGGTGTAGTCCGAGCCGAACGCAAACTGCTCCTTGTTGCGCGCGTCATCCTGATTGGTGTCGATCAGGCACTCGTAATGCGTACCTTCTGGCACTTCCGGCAGTGTGAAGTTGACGCCGTCGTGATGGGCGTTGACCACCAGCAGCAACGTGGCGTCGGCGCCAGGGCGACGAATACCGGTTTCCTGTGCGCGGCCGTCCATCAACATGCCCAGGCAGCGGCCGTTGGCATCGTGCCATTGCTCGACACTCATCTCTTCGCCATTCGGCGCAAGCCAAGTGACGTCTTTCACACCGATTTGTTCGTTGTAATCGCCCACCAGGAAGCGACTGCGACGCAGGATCGGGTAGGTCTGACGCAGCTTGATCACACGGGTCACGAACTTGAGCAGCGCCTCGCCGTCTTCGTCCAGATCCCAGTTGATCCAGCCAATCTCGCTGTCCTGACAGTAGGCGTTGTTATTGCCATGCTGGGTACGGGCGAACTCGTCACCGGCAACGATCATCGGCGTGCCTTGTGCCAGCAGCAAGGTGGCAAAGAAGTTACGCATCTGACGCAAACGCAGGTTATTGATTTCCGGGTCTTCAGTAGGACCTTCAACACCGTGGTTCCAGGACAGGTTGTTGTTGCTGCCGTCCTGATTGTTTTCGTCGTTCGCTTCGTTGTGCTTGTCGTTGTACGACACCAGGTCGTGCAGCGTGAAGCCATCGTGAGCGGTGATGAAGTTCACGGAAGCCTGAGGGCGACGACCGCGCTGGTTGAACATGTTGCCGGAGGCCGTCATGCGTGCAGCGAAATCGGCCAACTGGCCTTCGTCACCTTTCCAGAATGCACGCACGGTGTCGCGGAATTTGTCGTTCCACTCCATCCAGCCCGGCGGGAACCCACCGACCTGATAGCCGCCCGGACCGCAATCCCAAGGCTCGGCAACCAGTTTGACCTGACGCAGGACAGGGTCCTGACGACAGGCGACCAGAAAGCTGTGGCGCTCGTCGAAACCATCGTGGTAGCGGCCAAGAATGGTCGCCAGGTCAAAACGGAAGCCGTCAACGTGCATCTCCGACGCCCAGTAACGCAGCGAGTCGGTCACCATCTGCAGCACGCAAGGGTGGCTCAGGTCCAGGGTGTTACCTGTGCCGGAGTCGTTGATGTAAAAGCGTTTGTTTTCCGGCGTCAGCCTGTAATACGAGGCGTTGTCGATACCGCGCATGGACAGGGTAGGGCCCAGCTCGTTGCCTTCGGCGGTGTGGTTGTAGACCACATCGAGAATGACCTCCAGCCCGGCATGGTGCAGGTGCGCAACCATTTCCTTGAATTCGGCAATCTTGCCGCTCGCCAGATAACGCGGGTCCGGGGCGAAGAACGCAATGCTGTTATAGCCCCAATAGTTGGTCATGCCTTTTTGCAACAGATGCTGATCGTTGACAAACGCATGGATCGGCAGCAGTTCGACGGACGTCACGCCCAGTTTGCGGATGTGTTCGACGACAGGTGCCGACCCCAGACCGGCGAACGTGCCACGCAGTTCTTCAGCAACCTCAGGATGGCGCATGGTGATGCCGCGCACATGGGTCTCGTAGAAAATGGTCTTGTCCCAAGGCGTTCCGACGCGCTGATCGCGGCCCCAGGTATACGCCTCGTCGATGACCTTGCTTTTCGGCACGAACGGCGCGCTGTCGCGTTCGTCGAAGCTCAAATCGCCTTTCTCATGGCCAATGGTGTAACCAAACAGGGCTTCCGACCATTTCAGTTCGCCCACCAGTTGCTTGGCGTACGGGTCGATCAGCAATTTGTGGTGGTTGAAGCGATGGCCGTTCTCCGGATCATACGGACCGTACACGCGATAGCCATAGATCAGGCCTGGATGGGCATCGGGCAGATAGCCGTGGTAGATCTCGTCGGTGTACTCCGGAAGCTCGATGCGCTCGAGTTCGACCTCACCGGTCGAATCGAACAGGCATAGTTCGACCTTGGTGGCGTTCGCGGAGAACAAGGCAAAGTTGACGCCCAGACCGTCCCAGCTCGCACCCAGGGGGAAGGGGAGCCCTTCACGAATGCGCGTCGGTGTACTGGCAGGATTGTCATGCGCAGCGGAGCTTTCATCTGCCGCGGTAGTGGACTTCGTATTCATGGTGACTTCCTGACGTCGAATGATTTTCTCTGCAGCCGAGACCGCTATCGAAGCCGTAGAGGCTCCAACACTGAAGATAACGAGTGGAGTTGCAGCGGGCCTCATCTCTGATCAGAGTGAGGCCTGCTGCAATGGACTGGCGAGCGGCCAGAAGAGTTTCAAGAATCAGACGGCTTGCGTGGCTTCTTGGCAGCAGGTTTGGCAGGTGCGTCAGAGGCAGCGCCGGGCGTTGGTTTAGGCTTCGGTGCTGGCTTGGGAGCCGCCTTTGCAGCAGGCTTGGCTTTCGGTGCTGCAGCGGGCTTGGCCGCAGGTGCCGACTTCGCCACAGGCTTGGCAGCGCCCTTCGCAGGGGCCTTGGCGCTGTCCACTTCAGGCAACTTGGGCTTGCTCGATTTGCGCACGGTGGACTTGTTAGGCGCCAGTGCTTCCGCTTCCGCCAGCTTGCGCGCCATTTCCCAGTGACGCTCATCGTGGCCGGAAGGTTTACCCTCCGACTCCCAGATCTGATAGGCGAAATCGCGAATTCTTTTTTCGTCTGCACTCATGTCGAGACTCCCAGCTATTACGTAGTTTGAATAAGCAAATTGACGGAAAAACTTTCCAGCGCCGCAGTGAGCGGTATTTCCCGATCATTCATCACGACAACGTCAGAAAAGAGCCCCTTCCAGTGAGTACCGGAATCGGCAAACGGCACCACAATCCGCGTGTCGCCCCAATTGGCAGCATTAATCAATGGAGTTTGTGCAGTACCCAATAGTTCACTGCTTATGCGTGGGACTACGATGATTGCGCGCACTCCTTGCGTCTCTCGGGCAAACGCCATCACCTGATCGGCGTGGCTGCCCTTTATCTCAAGAGGGATGTAACGCCCCTTGCTGAACAGCGTCGGGTGACTGGCCCGCAGGTTCAGTACCTTCGCGATCAAGGCCTGTTTGATTCGGCCATCCTGCCAATGCTCCAACAGCTCGGCTGCGCTGGCTTCGTCTGCCAGCGATGCCTGCCGGGCCGCGTAATCCACCGGGCGCCGGTTGTCCGGATCGACCAGGCTGAAATCCCAATACTCGGTGCCTTGATACAAGTCCGGGACACCCGGTGCTGTCAAGCGTAGCAAGGTTTGCGCCAGGCTATTGAGCGCACCGGCGGTGGCGATGCGGTTGGCCGTTGCACTCAACGACTGACGAAGCCCCAGCGCTTCAGGCGCAAGCAACAGCCGTTGCAAAAACTCGCGGCAGGCTGTTTCGTAAGCCTGGTTCGGGGCGCTCCAGCTGCTGTGCAGTTTCGCTTCGCGCAGGGCTTTTTCCTGCCACTGAACCATGCGCTTTGCATAGCTTTCGTGGGCTTCTTCGCCGTCGAGATTCAATGGCCAGCTGCCCAGAAGCGCCTGGTAGAGCATGAGTTCGTCGCCTGCGCTGATCGAGGGTTCATCACCCTTGAGCGGCACGGCCAGTTGTCTCCAGCGCTCGACCTGTTCGGCATACCACGGAGCGCACTCGCTCAGCACCGCAAGGCGGGTGCGAGTGTCCTCACCGCGTTTATGGTCGTGGGTCGCTGTGGTCAGCAGGTTGTCGGGGAATTTTTCCAGGCGCTCCAGACAGACGTTATGAAACTCATCAACCGGCGCGCTGAAATGCTGCGGATGGAAGCCGACATCGTTACGCGACAGCAGCACCGCAGAACGGTAGAACGAGGTGTCTTCAACCGACTTGGCCGCGACAGGCGAGGTCAGTTGCTGGAACCGCACGCAGGCGTTCTTGTACAGCTTGCGCAGATGACCGCGCGGCAGTTTGCGCCACGACTCTCCACCCAGCCAGCGTGCCAGATAATCGAGCACCGGCCAGTCGCCTTCATTCAGGGTAGTGCGAGCACCTTCCATTGCTTGCTGGAAGTAGTGGTCATCTTGTTCAGAGCGGCCGCACACCGATATGTAGGTGCGATAGATCGGGAAGTTCACCACCAGCGCCAGCAAGGCGCGGCGAATCGCACCCAGTGTCAGGTCTCGGCTCATCAGGTCGCTGCGTGCGACCTGCAGCAGGGATTGCGCAACGTTCTCGAAGTCGCCTGCCAGCGTGCCATGCAGCACCAGATCCCGGGCAACCAGTACTTCCTGATCAAAGTCGGCGGTGCGTTCGGACAGACGACTCCACAGCTCGCCCAGTGGCTCTTTGCCCTTGGGGTCGTGTTGCAGCAGCGAGACTTGATTCATGAACTCGTAACCGGTCGTGCCGTCGACGCTCCAGTCTTCGCGCAGCGGTTCGTCAGGCCCGAGGATTTTTTCGACGAAGATCGGCAAGTGCTCGATCTGCGCTTCGGCAGGGCGTTGCTTCAACAGGCTCTTGACCCGGCGGTGCAGCTTGCGGCCATAGCCGCGCGGGTTGGCCAGCCCGTCGATGTGGTCGATACGCAGCCCATCGACCAGGCCGTCGGCGACCAGTTGAAAGATCTTGCCGTGGGTGGCTTCGAATACTTGCGGGCGCTCTACGCGCAGTCCGCCCAATTCATTGATGTCGAAAAAGCGCCGCCAGTTGATGTCGTCACCGGCGGTGCGCCAGCTGGCGAGGCGGTAATGCTGACGCTCCAGCAATTGATGCAGACGCTGGAAGCCCTCAGGCTGGCTGGAGTCAAACCGCGCAAGGATGTGCTCGATGGCTTTGAGTATCTGCGGGTCATTTGCCAGTTCGGCCAATTCGGCTTTGGCTTGGCGCGCGCGTTCATAGGCTTGTGGGTATTGAGCCAGTGCAGTGAAACGCTGGTTCATTTCCTTCAGTTGCGGGTGGTCCACCGCCTCAAGCAACGCATCGTAGGTCAACGGGCAGACCGGGAAATGGTGCTGATAGTGCTCGATATAAAACGAGCCCTGCTCGGCGTTGAAGCGCAGCGGAATTTCTCCGGCCTGCAGCACCGTGCCGTAGTCACTGCTCAGAAACGGCAGCAGCAATTGTCCTTCCAGCAATGGGTCCGGCGAATTCCACTGGATGTCGAAGAAGTCTGCGTACGGGCTGCGACGTCCCCACTCCAGCAGGTCCAGCCACCACGGGTTGTCGGCACCGCCAACGGCCATGTGGTTGGAGACGATGTCGAGGATCAGCCCCATGCCGTGTGTACGCAGGGTCGCGACCAGGCGCAACAGGGCGGGTTCGCCGCCCAGTTCCGGGTTGATCACCGTCGGGTCGACAACGTCATAGCCGTGCATCGAGCCGGCACGTGCCTTGAGCAACGGCGACGCATAAATATGGCTGATACCGAGACTGGCGAAATACGGCACCAACGGCACCGCATCATCCAGGGTGAAATCCTTGTGAAATTGCAGACGCTGGGTCGCGCGCAAAGGCTGTAGTGGACGATTCATTGGTCACGCTCCGCAGCTTGCAGCCGGGATTGGGACAGCAATTCCAGTCGTCGAGCAGCATTCGGGTTATCGAGCAAAGAGGCCGCATGGCCGGGAAGGCGCCTGCGCCAGTTAGGGTGGCTGTCGATGGTGCCAGGCAGATTGGCCTGTTCTTCGACGCCCAGCGCATCTTCCATCGGCAGCAATACCAAAGGCGCGCGGGTATGACCAATGTAGCGAATGCTCGCATCAATGATCTGATCCGGCGCTTCGCTGTCCGCTGGCAGGCTGTCGGAGTTCTGGCTCAACGCGCGGCGCAGGCTCTGGGATTCGCGCAGGCGCTCTTCACGCCATTGCGACTCGTGCTGTTCATCAATGTGGCCCAGTCGGGCATTCCATTCGATGTCCAACTCGCTGAGCCAGCCCGCCAGCGTCGGCAGGTCATGCGTACTGGTGGTGGCAAGCGCCTGATCGGACCAGTCGAGAACCGGTTTGAACTGGCCGTTGTTTTGTTCGAACAACAGCACGCGCATGCCCAGAATGGCCCGTGCGCTGAGTTTTTCACTGAGGCCTTCAGGCACCGTGCCCAAGTCTTCACCCAGCACAATTGCCTTGTGCCGCCACGATTCGAGGCTCAGCAGACGGAGCATGTCGTCCAGTGGGAAATTCAGGTAAGCGCCTTCGCTGGGAGGCGAACCCTGCGGGATGACCCACAGACGTTGCAGGCCCATCACGTGGTCGATACGCAAGCCGCCGGCATGAGCGAAATTGGCACGCAGCATCTCGATGAATGCCCGGAAACCATTGCGCTTGAGTCCATCAGGCGAGAAGGCAGAGATTCCCCAGCTTTGTCCGGCGCGGTTGAGGATATCGGGTGGGGCGCCGACCGTCAGGGCCGACAGCAATTCGTCCTGACGACTCCAGGCCTGGCTCCCGGCACCGTCGGCACCCACTGCCAGATCGGCGATCAGGCCGATGCGCATTCCGCTGCTGCGCGCAGCCACCTGCGCGCGCTCCAGGCCTCGTGCAATCAGCCACTGGGCGAATGCGTGAAAGCTGATCTGTTCGCCGTGCGCTTTGGCAAAATCGGCCACAGCGTTACTGCGCGGGTCCTTGAAATGCTCCGGCCATTCATGCCAGTTGTCGCTGATCGCCAGCGTCGCGGACTCCGCACGCAGCGCCTCGAAGCGGCAGTGATTTTCCAGCGCTTCGCCGCCGCTGTGGCGGAAGCTGTTGAAGTCTTCGTGCAAGGGGTGAGCACTGGCACTGAACACTTCATACAGCGCGTGAAGCGCTTTCCATTTGGCCTCGGCTGCGGCTGGCCATTCGATCAGCGGCACTGACTCCAGACGCTTTATCTCTTCGCCAACCCCCGCGTCCTCGATAGCCTGGCGCCAGGCCCGTTCGCCGAGAATGGCGCCAGGGGAGGCGTACAGGCTGTTGAGGAACAACCGGCTGGACGGTGAATACGGGCTGTAGCGGTGCGGATCATTGGCGAACATCGCATGGATCGGGCTGATGCCCAGCGCGTCAGCACCGCGCTCGCCGGCAGAGCGCACAAGCGTTTCCAGCGCTTCGGTGTCACCGAAACCACCGTCGCCGTCGCGGCGCAGGCTGTACAACTGAGCCGTCAGGCCCCAGCCGCGCGGCGTCGCTGCCTGGGTGGCCATGGCCATGCTGAAGCAGGTTTTCGGTGCGACGGCGATGGTCAGGTGCTGTCCGGCAATGTCCAGCTGTTGATAGCCCGGAGGCGCAAGCGCAGGCAACTCGCCATTTGCCGTCAGTTTTGCGTCCAGTGAAGAGCCGTCTTCAAGGTGCAGGGTGAAAGGCGTTTCCGGTGCAAACCATTCCGACAGATTCAGGTTGCTGTCCTGGTCCACCGTCAGCAGTGGCGGGGCACTGGTGCCATGACTGGCGTTTTGCAAACGTTGCAGGCTGGCGTCAATGGCCTCGCCACTTTCAGCCGGATAGCCCAGCGCATCAAGCACTTTGCGCAGCACGTCAGGGCTGACGGTCTGTGGACGAGCGTTGGCGTCCACCCAATGCACCGACAAACCGGCCTCGGTCGCAAGCCTCTCCAGTTGCTCATTGTTCATCCTGTTCCTCCAGAACATCACTTGCTTTCAGGCTGACAACGGCCGTGTAAGGATTGAGGATGCCTGACGAGGAAAGTTCGGACGATTTGCCGGCGCTGGAGAAAATCACCCGGGCCTCTTTGGAACGCGGCGCGGTAACGGCGTTTTCGCTGAGGTTCAGGTCGATGCACAGCACGCTGCCATCGCCCAGCGTCCAGCGTGCGCTGACCGCCTTGTCGCCCACCACGCGGGTGTCCAGGAAGCGTGCGCCGGGCAGCCGGGGGATGATTTCCTGGTGGCGCAGGGCCAATAGCCGGGTGTAGAAATCGACCCAGTGACGGTGATCCAGTCCTTTGTCGGTTTCCAGGTCCACTGCCGCAAAAGCAGGGCGTGACGCCTCGAAGGTCTTGATGTCGTTAGGGTCTGGAATATGCTCGCGCTTTTCCGGGTCCGCAAACGCTGCAAAGTCGGCAAACTCCTTGCGACGGCCTTCACGTACCGCATCGGCCAGTTCGCCGTGATGGCTGGTAAAGAACAGGAAAGGCTCGCTCGCCGCCCACTCGTCACCCATGAACATCAGCGGAATCATGGGCGAAAGCAACAGCAGGGTGGTGGCCGCCTTGAGTGCGGCGGGCGAGCAGAGCTGTGGCAGGCGCTCACCTAATGCCCGGTTGCCAATCTGATCATGGTTCTGAAGAAACAGCACAAAGGCACTTGGCGGAAGATGACCGCTGGGCTCGCCCCGGGTATGCCCGTGACGAGTCGCTTCGCCCTGATAGACAAAACCCTCGCTGAGCAGACGTGCAAGTTTCTGCGTCGGCTCTTTCGCAAAATCCGAATAATAGGCGTCGGTTTCGCCGGTCAGCAGTACGTGCAGAGTGTTGTGCCCGTCATCGTCCCACTGCGCATCAAAACCTTTGTCGAGCAGGCTAGCCTGATTGAATTCGTTTTCCAGGTTCAGCCAGACGTGTCTAGACGGTTCGATCTGCGCACGCACGCGGGTTGCGAATTCGGGCAGGAAGGTCTCGTCGCGAATGGCATGAACGGCGTCCATACGCAGCCCGTCGATACGGTATTCGAGCAGCCACATCAGTGCGTTGTCGACGAAAAAGTCGCGCACCTGCGGGCGACGGAAATCAATGGCGTCGCCCCACGGTGTGTGCAGGTCGCTGCGGAAAAACTCTTTGGCGTAACTGCCCAGGTAATTGCCGTCCGGACCAAAGTGGTTGTACACCACGTCCAGAATCACCATGAGGCCCAGGCCGTGAGCGGTGTCGATCAGGTGTTTGAGTTGTTCAGGCGTGCCATACGATGATTGCGGCGCGTAGTGAAGAACGCCGTCATAGCCCCAGTTGCGATCACCGGGGAATTGCGCCAGTGGCATCAGTTCTATGGCAGTGATGCCCAGTGCAGCGAGGCGGGGCAGGTGTTTCTCGACGCCGGCGTAACCGCCCATTGCACCGACATGCAGCTCGTAGATAACGGCCTCATGCCAAGCGCGGCCTTTCCAGGCGGTGTGTTGCCACGAATAAGCGTTGGGGTCGACGACGAGGCTCTGGGAATGAACATCGTCGACCTGCGCACGCGATGCCGGGTCTGGCACCTCAAGCTTTCCATCAATGTTAAAGCGGTACCGCGTACCCGCCTTGCAGGGAGCTTCCAGAACAAACCAGCCTTCCGGCTTCTGCTGCATGGCCAGAGACTGACCGTCCTGCAATTCAACGCTTACATGTGAGGCATCCGGCGCCCAGAGGGCAAACCGGGTGTTTTCCGAGTTCAACAAAAGGGCGCCGTGGCGCCAGTTCTCTTCTGTACGCGGGGGCATCCGTTGATCCTTAACCTAGTAGTTGCTGGAAATACTCACGTTTTTCTTCAACAGGTCACGATAAAGCTCTGCGTAGGGCTCCACGGCCTGGCGCCAGTTGAAGGGTGCAGCCATCGCGCGGCAGCGCATGGCGTTGAGCAGTTCGGGGTATTTGAAGACGTGAAAGGCGCGATTCAGAGCGCCGATGTAGCTTTCAACCGTCGATTCGTTAAACAGAAAGCCGGTGACACCGTCTTCAATCGTGTCCGCCAGGCCGCCCGTGTTCCGCGCGACGGGCAACGAGCCAAAGCGCTGGGCGTACATCTGGCTGAGCCCGCAAGGTTCGTAGCGGGAAGGCATCAGCAGAAAATCGCTGCCGGCAAACATGCGTCGTGCATCGGTTTCATTGAAGCCGATGCGCACGCTGATACGTCCCGGGAAGCGGGCAGCCAGCTCGCGCATTGCCTCTTCTTCCTCTGGCTCGCCCTGACCGATGATCGCAATCTGCCCGCCATTGTTGACGATGTGCTCGGCAACTCCGATGGTCAGGTCCAGGCCCTTCTGGAAAACAAGCCGTGAAACCACTGCAAACAATGGGCCTGAAGAGGCGTCCAGTTCGAACAGTTCGCGAACGTAGTCAGCATTGATTTCCTTGCGGGTCCATTCGTTGGGCGCAAAGTGGCAGATCAGGTGTTCGTCGGTCGCGGCATCCCAGCTTTCATCGATCCCGTTGGGAATCCCGCTGAGCTGACCCTTGTCGGCCTTGCTTTGCAGAAAGCCTTCGAGGCCACAGCCGAATTCAGGCGTGGTGATCTCATGGGCGTAGGTGGCGCTGACGGTGGTGATATGGCTGGCGAACGCCATGCCGGCCTTGATGAACGACAGCTGGCCGTAGAATTCCATGCCTTCAGGGGTGATCGCTTCATCAGGAATGCCCAGTTCACGGCTCGAAGCGGTGCTCACTGTTCCCTGATAGGCCAGATTGTGAATAGTGAAAATGCTTGGCGTTGCCTGCCCGCGCCAGCGCATGTAGGCGGGCGCAAGGCCGGCCGGCCAGTCATGGGCGTGTATCAGCTCCGGGCACCACTGGCTTTTCACTTCACCGGCCGCGAACTCTGCAGCCGCCAGGCCCAGGCGCGCGAAACGAATGTGGTTGTCTGCCCAGTCGCGACCTGTGCTGTCGGCGTAAGGCGTGCCTTCGCGCTCGTACAGTTCCGGGCAGATCAGCACGTAAATCACAAGGCCGTCTTTCATGTCCATGCGACCCACCTTGCACGGTGGCAGCGCGGCATGTCCGCCCAGCTGGCTGATGATATGAATCGGGTTGCCACTGTTGATGACTTGCGGATAGCCAGGAATCAGTACGCGCACGTCATGTAAGTGGCGCATGGCCCGCGGCAATGCAGCAGACACATCACCCAGCCCACCGGTTTTCACCAGGTCAGCCAGCTCCGATGTCACGAAAAGCACTTTACGTCTGTTGACCTGAGACAAGGTCGGTTGAACAGGCGAGGCAGGCAACTGCAGCGATGGAAGGCTGCTGGCAGTAAAAATAGGCAGATGAGTCAGCTCGCCAACCGGCTGGTTAAAACTCTCTCCCTTCTGGGTTTTGACAGCGGCGCTAATCATCGATCTTTCCCCTTAAACAGTCTTGGTGCATCACTTTGATTTTTATTGGCCATTTCCTATGGCCGGGTACACATACGTACACTACGCAAGATCAATACCCGTTTCGATCATGCGTAGTGACAAAGCGGCGTGATGTCGCCATAACCGGATGTCAGCCAATAGCATAGATGCTCTATTCACCTGACAGGGCCGTTTTGGAGAAGTTTCGACTTTTTTATCCGAGAATGTCTGGAACGGGCTTTGTGGCCGACGCGGAAGGCGTGCTGCAAGAGGCGGCCCGAGGGGCGCTGCGCACTTTAAGGGCAGAATCCCGGGCCGGCAGCAGGCATGACCGGTCGTCGGATCGTTCGACAATTACCGTGGGCCGGGTCGTTTTCGGTGCATGCCTTCAGCGGAAGAAAGGCCGAATGAGCATGGTCGGTGCGTCGCGCCTTTTCTGAGTGCGTCTGGCGGTAAATCTCTGGGGTTTGTGAGAGGTTTCCTACGCCTGTGTTGGAACATTTAAGGTCCGGGCAGGATAGAATCGGCCAGACCTGTCAGCCATTGAGCTTGTGTTGATACATCGCCTTTTGACTGATTTTACTGATTCACCCTGATCGAATTGACGAGGATGGAAATGGAAGCCCCCGAGGTACTGGTACTGCAAGCAAGTTACACAAATCCCGTACACGCGGAAGCGATCGGGTTTGTGTTGAACGAATATTCGATGGATGTCATGGGTACGGGGCGGCCTCTGTCGAGCGACACCCGGCAACAGTTGGCCATAGAACTCGCCAAGCGCCCGCATGCTTTCAGCGTGCTGGCTTTCATTTCCGGAGAGCCTGTGGGGCTGGTCAATTGTTTTGAAGGTTTTTCAACCTTTACCTGCCGTCCCTTGGTCAATATTCACGACGTTGCGGTCATCTCGCAATACCGGGGGTTGGGCATCAGCCAGAAGATGTTGCTCAAGGTTGAGGAAATTGCGCGTCAGCGGGGTTGCTGCAAATTGACGCTGGAGGTCCTGGAAGGTAACGAAGTTGCCCAGGGTGCCTACAGAAAGCTCGGCTTTGACAATTATCAGTTGAACCCGGAAATGGGCCGTGCAATGTTCTGGCAAAAGTCGCTTTAGCCATTGCCGTCGCATGAACTGCATGGCATGAGAATAGAGGGCTGCGGCGGCGTTTTCTTCAAGGGGAAGGGCGGGGGCGTTTAAAGCAGGTCAGGCGGGCAAGCCAGCGTATCGAGGCTTGCCGCGGTGCGGTTTGAATCGCAATGCAACTGTGGTCAGGCGTGAATCATTGCGCCGGGCGCGGACAGTTGGGATTGCTGTAGCATCATGTTCAAGTGGGCGACCTTTCGCTGAAGCTGATCGCGCTCTTCTTTCAGTAAACGCAACTCGTCGCGACGGATCGTGACATACAGGGTTTGTGGTGCAACTGCTGGCAGTAAAGTACCCATTGCTCACCTCGCAAATGGCGGATTCAACCTCAGAGAGGTCCGTGGCAATGACTTTCGATCCGTGAGCGTCGCTGCTTACCCTCTCTATCGGCACCGATTTTGATTTCTTTTGCATGATTTTGGAACTTTTTTCTTTTTAATTGTCGCGAATGTTTCTTGATCACGACAAAATGCACCAACGGAGGGCGTTATCGTCTTCGCCGTTCCTTCAAGGGAACCGACGTTCCGCCTCGCTTGACTAACCAGCATGCTCACATTCTGTCGATGCGCTGTACGGCAGGTGAGGCACCTTTTTATGATTTGGGAGCACCTTCATGCAACTTGGGATTATTGGGCTGGGCCGCATGGGCGGCAATATTGCGCGGCGTCTGATGCTGGACGGCCACACTACCGTGGTGTACGACCGTGATGAGGCATCACGCAGCGCCCTGGCCAATGACGGGGCCACTGCTGTCGCTGACCTGGCCGAACTGGTCGGCGCGCTCGACAAGCCCCGTGCGATCTGGGTAATGCTCCCTGCTGGCGCTCCCACCGAAGACACCATTCAGGCCCTCAGCCAGTTGCTTGAAGCCGACGATGTGATCATTGACGGCGGCAACACCTTCTACAAAGACGATATCCGTCGTGCGCAGGAACTCACCGAAAAAGGCCTGCACTACGTCGATGTCGGCACCTCCGGCGGCGTCTGGGGGCTTGAACGCGGTTATTGCATGATGATCGGTGGCGAAGATGCCGTTGTTCGGCGTCTGGACCCGCTGTTCGCAACACTGGCGCCGGGCCTGGGTTCAATCGAGCGTACCAAGGGGCGAGTCTCGGAAGATGACCGTGCGGAGCGTGGTTACATTCACTCAGGCCCTGCCGGGTCCGGTCACTTCGTGAAGATGATTCACAATGGCATCGAGTACGGGATGATGCAGGCCTTTGCCGAAGGCTTCGATCTTCTCAAGCAGAAGAACTCCGAACACCTGCCATCCGAGCAGCGCTTTGACCTCAACACCGCGGACATTGCCGAAGTATGGCGTCGTGGCAGTGTGGTTTCGTCCTGGCTGCTGGACCTGACCGCCGATGCGCTGGCAACGGATCCGCAACTGGATGCGTTCTCCGGTTCGGTTGCCGACAGTGGTGAAGGGCGCTGGACCATCGAGGCTGCCATCGAGCAGGCCGTGCCGGTCCCGGTGCTGTCCAGTGCCTTGTTTGCGCGCTTCCGTTCTCGTCAGACCAGTTCGTATGCAGACAAGATGCTGTCCGCCATGCGCTTCGGATTCGGTGGCCACAAGGAACCCAAGTAATGGGCCTGTCGCGGGGCACCGCCGAGCACCAGCCTGAAGTGGCGCCGCCCACGACCCTGTTTCTGTTCGGGGCGCACGGCGATCTGGTAAAGCGGCTGCTGATGCCGGCGCTTTATAACCTGTCACGCGACGGCCTGGTCGATGAAGGCCTGCACATTGTCGGCGTCGATCACAACGCGATCAGCGACGCCGATTTTGCGAAAAAACTCGAGAATTTCATTCGCGACGAAGCGGCCGGCAAGGTCGCCGAGGGTGGCAAGGACCCGCTCGACCCCGCGCTCTGGAGCAAACTGGCCGAGCGTATCAGCTACGTGCAGGGCGACTTTCTTGATGATTCGACGTATCAGGATATCGCCAGCAAGATCGAGAGCACGGGCACCGCGAATGCGGTGTTCTACCTCGCTACCGCACCTCGCTTTTTCAGTGAAGTCGCTCAGCGTCTGGGCTCTTCGGGTCTGCTGCAGGAAACCGATGGCGGGTTTCGCCGTGTCGTCATAGAAAAACCGTTCGGCTCGGACCTTGCCAGTGCGGTCGAACTCAATGGCTGCCTGCTCAAAGTCATGAGCGAGAAACAGATCTACCGAATCGATCACTATCTGGGCAAAGAGACGGTGCAGAACATTCTGGTCAGCCGTTTCTCCAACGGTCTTTTCGAATCGTTCTGGAACAACCATTACATCGACCACGTGCAGATCACTGCGGCTGAAACAGTCGGTGTCGAGACGCGCGGCAGTTTTTACGAACACACCGGGGCGCTGCGTGACATGGTGCCCAATCACCTGTTCCAGTTGCTGGCGATGGTTGCGATGGAGCCTCCGGCAGCATTCGGCGCCGACGCCGTTCGTGGCGAAAAAGCCAAAGTGGTCGGCGCAATTCGGCCCTGGAGCGAGGAAGAAGCGCTGGCCAATTCGGTGCGTGGCCAATATGCCAAAGGCCAGATGAGTGACAAGGACGTTACCGGCTACCGTCAGGAAGACCGGGTGGCGCCTGACAGCACCACGGAAACCTACGTCGCGCTCAAAGTCATGGTCGACAACTGGCGTTGGGTGGGTGTGCCGTTCTACCTGCGGACAGGCAAGCGCATGAGTGCCCGCAGCACCGAGATTGCCATCTGCTTCAAGCCGGCACCCTACGCGCAATTTCGTGACACAGAAGTAGACCGGCTCAAACCCAACTACCTGCGCATCCAGATCCAGCCAAATGAGGGGATGTGGTTCGACCTGTTCGCGAAGCGCCCCGGCCCTACGCTGGACATGGAAGATATCGCACTGGGTTTCGCCTACAAGGATTTCTTCGAAATGCAGCCCTCAACTGGCTATGAAACCCTTATCTATGACTGCCTGACCGGTGATCAGACGCTGTTCCAGCGTGCCGACAACATCGAGAACGGCTGGCGTGCGGTGCAACCGTTTCTCGACGCCTGGGCGAAGCAACCCGATGTGCAGTTGTACGAGGCTGGCAAAGACGGACCCGTTGCCGGGGAAGAGCTGTTGACCCGCGATGGACGCGAATGGAGGGCGCTCAATGTCTGAAGCATCTTCGTTACCCGTGCAATTTCTGATGTCCGACATTGATGGCACCTTGTTACGCCATGACCATAGCCTGAGCCAGGCCAACATCGACGCGATCGGGCGTCTGCGCGAAGCGGGCATCCATTTCACGCTGGCCAGCAGTCGCCCGCCAAGGGCGATGCGCCAGTTCATCGAGGCGCTGGGCGTCGATCTGCCGACCGTGGCGTTCAATGGCGGCACCATCACTCACCCCGACGGCAGCCTGCTTGCGGCGCATCGCATTGATCCAGCTGCGGTCAGGACCTGTCTTGAGCTGTTCAAAGGGCAGAATGTCGGCATCTGGGTGTTCGCCGATGATCAATGGCTGTTGCTCGACCCTGAAGCCGATTACGTCGATCATGAGCGCGATGCGCTCGGGTACGATTACGTTAAGGTCGAAAGCTTTGAGCCTTATCTGGATCGCGTAGACAAAATCGTTGCGGCCAGCGCCGACTTTGAACTGCTCAAGACCCTGGAGTCCCGGCTCAACCCGCAGATAGAAGGGCTGGCCCTGGCTGCACGCTCGCAAAAGTACTATCTGGACGTGACGGCGCTGGACGCCAACAAGGGCTCGGCGCTCGTGGCGCTGGCGGAGTACCTCGGGGTAGACCTTTCACGCACGGCGGCCATTGGCGACGGCGGCAATGATGTGGCGATGTTTCACAAGGCCGGTGTGTCGATTGCAATGGGGCAGGGTGGGCAGACAGTCAAGGGACAGGCTGACCATGTTACTGATAGCAATGAGCAGGACGGTGTTGCCAACGCCATCGAACGTTACATTCTGCCAGCCTGAACGCGCCGTGTACCGGCTGCCAGCGGCAGGAATGGCGGTGGCCGGGCCGTAACGAACCATCATCAAGACGGGCCTTTCTGAATGGCTGCACTGATCGAAGACTACGCGTTGCTGGGCAACTGTCAGACGGCGGCGCTGGTCGCCCGTGACGGTTCGCTGGACTGGCTATGTTTCCCCCGTTTCGACTCCACTGCCTGTTTTGCCGCCCTGCTGGGCAGCGAGGATCATGGTCGCTGGAAGATCGCACCCACCGCCGAGGTGACGTCCGTAGAGCGGCGCTACCGCGAAGGCACCCTGATTCTGGAAACCCTTTTCGAGACCTGCGACGGTCGCGCAATGCTGATCGATTTCATGCCCATGAACACCAGCGGCCATGTGGTGCGAATCGTGGTCGGGTTGAGCGGGCAGGTCGAGTTCGGTGTGGATCTGGCCATCCGCTTCGATTACGGCAGCAATGTGCCGTGGGTCGAAAAAAGGGATGCGCACACATTGACCGCAGTGGCCGGGCCGGAAATGCTGGTGCTGCGCAGCCCGGTCGCCTTGCACCCGCAGGATCACCATACCGCCAGCCATTTTCATGTCAGCGAAGGTGAACGCAAGGTGTTTACCCTGGCGTATCAGCCATCCTTCGAGCCTTTGTGTGCCGGTATCGATGCCGAGCAGGCGCTGGAGACCACTGAAGTCTACTGGCGCGAGTTTTCTGACCGGTGCCCTGACGTAGGGCAGTGGACGCCCCAGGTCAAACGGTCGTTGATCACCCTCAAGGCCATGACCTACGCGCCTACCGGCGGCATTGTCGCGGCAGTGACCACGTCATTGCCGGAGCAACTGGGCGGTGAGCGCAATTGGGATTACCGTTATTGCTGGCTGCGCGACGCCACCATGACCCTGCTGGCCTTCATGAATCTGGGCTATTTCGAGGAGGCTACGGCCTGGCGCGACTGGCTGTTACGGTCGGTGGCGGGTAATCCTGAGCAGATACAGATCATGTATGGCGTGGGCGGTGAGCGCCGCCTGCAGGAATACGAATTACCGTGGCTGACGGGCTATGAACATTCGCTGCCAGTGCGGGTTGGCAATGGTGCGGCCAATCAGGTTCAACTGGACGTGTACGGTGAAGTTGCGGACGCCATGATCCAGGCGCTGAGAAGCGGCATGACGCCGCACCCGCGCAGCGTGGCGATTTCCAAAGTGGTCATGCCCTATCTCGAAAAGATCTGGCACTTGCCAGACGCCGGGATCTGGGAGATTCGTTCCGAGCCACGTCATTTCACCCATTCGAAAGTCATGGCCTGGGTGGCGTTCGACCGCAACGCCACTCAAATCGCCCAAGCTGCCGAAGACGATGAAGATCGTGCGCTGGCGAACCATTACCGCAAGGTGGCGGATGAGATTCATGCCGATGTCTGCCGCAAGGGGTTCGATGCCGAGCTGGGCAGTTTTGTGCAAACCTACGGTGCAAAAGAAGTTGACGCCAGCTTGTTGCAGATCGTCTTGACCGGGTTTCTGCCGCCCGAGGATCCGCGTGTGGTCGGGACCGTCGCGCAAATCGAGCGCACGTTGATGCAGGACGGTCTGCTATTGCGTTATGACAATGAGCGCAGCGTTGATGGCGTGGCGGGCCGTGAAGGCACGTTCCTGGTGTGTTCGTTCTGGTTGGCGGATGCTTACGTGCTGTTGGGCCGGGCCGATGATGCTGCGCGGCTGTTCGAGCGGCTGTGCGGGCTGTGCAATGACGTAGGGCTGTTGGCGGAGCAATATGATCCCAAGGGTGGCCGCATGCTGGGCAATTTCCCTCAGGCGTTCAGTCATATCGGGATCATCAACACCGCACTGAATCTGCACCGGGTTGTGTGCCCTGCGCTTGCGCGGACTTCGGGAGCGCTCGAAAGCGTTTGATCAGTTATCCGCGCCGGCCTTGCGAAAGGTCAGGTTGATACGCTGTTCACCCAGCAGTGGGTGAGCAGCCTGTCTGATCGGCAGAATGCCGTGAAAGCGCAGGCGATCTTCGCCACCCCAGACCACCACATCCCCATGAAACAGCGAGATACGTTGAGCCTTGTCGCTGCGCTGCAGCCCACCAAACTGGAACGTTGCCGGGATGCCCAGTGACACGGATACCACGGGCCATCGGTGGTCGTGTTCATCCTTGTCCTGATGCAGAGACATCTTTGCGCCGGGGACATAGCGATTGATCAGGCAGGCGTCAGGCGTGAACCCTGGATAGCCTGCGGCCAGTGCGGCACGTTGTGCCAGCTGCATAAAAGCGTCCGGCATTGCCGGCCACTGTTGCCCGGTCTGCGGGTCTGTTTCGCTGTAGCGATAGCCATGACGGTCGGTAATCCAGCCCAACTGCCCGCAACTGCTCAACGCAGCGGACATGCTCAGGCCGCCGGGTGTCAGCATGTGGCGAAAGGGGGCGAGGCCAACGGTGGTTTGAAGGTCCGCCAGCAACCGGGCGATGACGGGCAGCGCGAAACCCCGGAACAGCCATGAACCGGGGCCTATCTGTTCGTCGCTGCAGGGCTGCGGCACTGCGTCGGCAAACAGGTCGAAATTGGCAGGTGTGTCACCTTTGCGCTGCATGGTCAACTCGGGTAGCGGTGAGCGTCAAAGTGCCTTGCTGACCTTCACGTCGGTAATCTGATCGTCACTCTGACCGTGCATTTTCTTCAATGCGGCCTCTGCCTCTTCGACAGAAGCCGATTGCAGTTGGGCAAATTCAAAGCGACGTTCGCCGTTGAGCTTGTAGCTGACAGCAAATTTGGTGGTGCGTGGTGCTGGATTGTTCACAGTGACTCCTTGCATCATCCCAGTCGTGAGGTCGAGCGCCGGACAATTTTGATCTTGTGAGTGAAAGCCGGTTTGCGCCCGGCGTTGGTGTCCACCTTGCGACCTGCGGTGTCGATGGTAATGTTCCAGAACCCTGTGCTGGGCGCTGCGATCTTCGCTGGGAATGTGTCGAATGCGCCGCCATGGTAGGTGTGTCGGCCACCATTCTTGAAGCTGCGAAAATTCGCGTCGTTCATCAGGCGAATATTACAGGTCTGAGAGCACTCGATAACGACCAGGTCGTCCTCGTTGAGATGCTCACGCTGGTGTACGAATTTCATGACGGGCTCCGAAGCAGGGGTTTTTCTGAAAAATCAAAACGATAGCATGTGACGCCCTTGATTTGACGTATGCAGCGACTAATTTGCCGTGTTTCTCGTAAAAAGTGTCCTTCTCGGGATTTAATTGCGCACAGGCTTGTCGTAGGACCTTTATTCGGAGGCTTTGTATGAAACTGGCAGCTGTAGTAGTCCTGGCTCTGGCAATGACTGGCTGTGCCACGGTGAATGACATCGAGCATACACTCCCCACCATGAGCGTGATGTCGGGCAAGAACCCTCAGGAGTATGCGGAATGCTTCGCCAGCAAGATCAGCAGCAGCCGCAAGCCGCCACTGATAGAGCCCCGTCACGACGGTTTGCGGATCATTGTGGCGCAGAAGCTCAGCAAGTCCCCGGCGGCGGTCGTTGATGTCGAAACCCGCTCGGGCGGCAGTACGATCAAGGTTTACGAGCGCCTGTCCAACGTCCCTATTCGTTTCCGGGACGTTCAGAATGCTGCCGAGGCCTGCATTTCAGGCTGATCGCCGGTACACGAATCACGTCACCCCGTTCTGTCCGGACGGGGCGACAGGCGTGAATTATTTGCAGACCACCAGCACGCTGCGGCTTTTGTAATTGCCGACATCCACGCCAAGGGTCTTGTCACGTTCAGCAGGCTGCGGCGTTCCGTCCGTTCCCACAATTTCGTAACCAGTGCCCGCGCAGGATGCATCGGCTTTTTCGTAGCAACTGGCCCAGGACATGGCTTCGCCTGAGCAATCGATGCTCAGTCCCTGTTTTCCGTTCTTCAGGTAGGTGTTTGAGGCGGTCGCGCAGCCGGTGAGGCCCAGCACAGCAATAATGGACAGAAGTCTGATCATGGTTTTCGCTTCAGGATAAGTTCAGAGAATTAACGAATGTGAGCGTTGGACTGAAAGCGGGTGCCATCGTTCCGCCATGTTTTTACAATGCTGTATCGCCTTTGTACACAAGGGGGCGGTGTTCTGAGGCATGTGGAAATGCTCTGTTTTACGGGCTGTTTCCCTCGGGCAATGCGCGCGATATGCAAGAAAGTGCGGAACTATCTGGCTGTGTATTCCTCTATGATGGCATTGGACGGCCCGTGGCGGGTCATTGTAAGGTGGCCGCCGCCTGATTAGACTGGCTCGTTAACACCATCAGCCCTTACCAAGGACTTTTATGATCAAGAAATGCTTGTTCCCAGCAGCCGGTTACGGCACTCGCTTCCTCCCGGCGACCAAGGCCATGCCCAAGGAAATGCTGCCGGTGGTCAACAAGCCACTGATCCAATACGGTGTTGAAGAAGCACTCGCGGCTGGCCTGACTGAAATCTCCATCGTGACTGGCCGCGGCAAGCGCTCTCTTGAAGATCACTTTGACATCAGCTACGAGCTTGAGCATCAGATCAAGGGCACTGACAAGGAGAAATACCTGGTCGGCATTCGCAAGCTGATCGACGAGTGCAGCTTCTCCTACACGCGTCAGACCGAAATGAAGGGCTTGGGTCACGCCATTCTCAGCGGTCGTCCTTTGATCGGCAACGAAGCGTTCGCCGTGGTGCTGGCCGATGACTTGTGCGTCAACCTTGAAGGCGACGGCGTGCTGGCGCAGATGGTCAAACTGCACAAGCATTATGGCTGCTCGATCATTGCCATTCAGGAAGTCGATCCGTCGGAAACCAACAAGTATGGCGTGATCGCTGGTGAAGAGATCAAACCAGGCTTGTTCCGCGTGACCGACATGGTCGAAAAGCCGAAGCCTGAAGATGCACCTTCTAACCTGGCGATCATTGGTCGCTACATCCTGACGCCGGACATCTTCGAGAAAATCGAACAGACCGAGCCAGGCAAGGGCGGCGAGATCCAGATCACCGACGCTCTGATGAAACAGGCTGCGGAAGGTAATGTGCTGGCTTACAAATTCAAGGGCACGCGTTTCGACTGCGGCGGTGCTGAAGGGTATATCGAGGCGACCAACTTCTGCTTCGAGCATTTCTACAAGTCTGGCAAAGCGCATTGATTATTGATTGATGACGTTTCGGACAAAGCCACCTTCGGGTGGCTTTGTCATTTCTGCCAGACCGCCAAGCGGTTATGCTGTGCCTCTGCCTAGGAGATATCAATGGCCTTCGATTTTGATCTGTTTGTAATTGGTGCGGGTTCGGGTGGTGTCAGGGCGGCACGCTTTGCAGCCGGGTTCGGCGCGCGTGTGGCGGTGGCCGAAAGTCGTTATCTGGGCGGCACCTGCGTCAATGTGGGGTGTGTGCCCAAGAAGCTGCTGGTGTACGGCGCGCATTTTTCCGAGGACTTCGATCATGCCAAAGGATTTGGCTGGTCGCTGGGCAAGGCGAGTTTCGACTGGTCTACGTTGATTGCCAACAAGGACCGTGAGATCAATCGTCTCAACGGTATCTATCGCAAGCTGCTGGTCGACAGCGGTGTCACGCTCCTGGAGGGGCACGCCCGGATCGTCGGCCCGCAGCAGGTCGAGATCAACGGTCGGACTCACAGCGCCGAGCGCATCCTGATTGCGACGGGTGGCTGGCCGCAAGTGCCTGACGTGCCTGGGCGCGAGCATGCGATCACTTCCAACGAGGCGTTCTACCTCAAGACGCTGCCAAAGCGGGTTGTGGTGGTCGGCGGTGGCTATATAGCCGTGGAGTTTGCCTCGATTTTCAACGGCTTGGGCGCCGATACCACGCTGGTCTATCGAGGCGAGCTGTTTCTGCGCGGTTTCGATGGCGGTGTGCGTACCCATCTTCATGAGGAGCTGCTTAAGCGCCACATGACGATCCGCTTCAACAGCGACATCGAGCGCATCGACAAGCAGGTTGATGGCAGTCTGCTACTCTCCATGAGGGGGGGCGGTACGATCGAGACTGATTGTGTGTTCTATGCGACGGGTCGTCGGCCGATGCTCGATAACCTCGGGTTGGAGAACGTTGACGTCAAGCTTGATGAGCATGGCTACATCAAGGTCGATGAGCATTATCACACCAGCGAGCCGTCCATTCTGGCTCTCGGCGACGTTATCGGAGGCGTGCAACTGACCCCGGTGGCGCTGGCGGAAGGCATGGCGGTTGCGCGTCGCCTGTTCAAGCCGGAGCAGTATCGACCGGTGGACTACAATCACATTCCGACGGCGGTCTTCAGTCTGCCGAACATCGGCACTGTGGGGTTGACCGAGGAAGATGCGATCAAGGCGGGTCATGACGTGCAGGTTTTCGAGAGCCGCTTTCGGCCCATGAAGCTGACGCTGACCGATGATCAGGAGCGCACCTTGATGAAGCTGGTTGTGGATGCGAAAACCGACCGTGTGCTGGGCTGCCATATGGTGGGGCCGGACGCCGGGGAAATCGTGCAGAGCCTGGCAATCGCCATCAAGGCGGGCGCGACCAAACAGGTGTTCGACGACACCATCGGTGTGCATCCGACCGCGGCAGAAGAGTTCGTGACCATGCGTACGCCCGCCAGGCGCTAAACGGTGCATACCCGGCGCTCAGGATGGGCGCCGGGGTTAACGCTTGAGAGGACGGATCCCTGAGTGAATAGAGAAAACCCCTCGGCGAAGATGCCTCTGCATCCGGCCAGACAACACCGCGACGCTGCACAGCTCGTTGATGTGCTGCGTGAGAGCGAGCGTCAGTTCAGGACGCTGGCTGACAACATGAGTCAACTGGCCTGGACTGCCAGCCCCGGCGGCCAGATCCAGTGGTACAACGAGCGTTGGTACGCCTACACCGGCGCTACGCTGGAAGCCATGAACGCGCTGGGCTGGCGTTCGGTCCTGCACCCCGAGCATCGCGAGCGAGTGGTAGCACGATTGCAATACTGCTTCGCAACCGGCTCCGTCTGGGAAGACACCTTTGCGCTGCGCAGCAAGGGCGGCGCCTTCAACTGGTTTCTGTCACGCGCACTGCCCATGCGCGATGCGCAGGGGCACATTACCCACTGGCTGGGTACTCACACCGATATCACTGCTCAGGTCAATGCCGAAGAGGCACTGCGCGAACTCAATGAAAGTCTGGAGTTGCGCGTTGCCGAGCGTACCGGTGAGTTGGCCAGGGCCAATGAGCGGTTGCAGATCGAGATCGCGGAGCGCGCTCAGGCGGAAGAGGTGCTGCGCCATGCGCAAAAAATGGACGCCATCGGTCAATTGACGGGCGGCATCGCCCACGATTTCAACAACATGCTGTCCGGGGTGCTGGGTGCGCTGGAAATGATCAGGCTGCGCATGGGGGCTGAGCGGTTCGGCGAGGTGGATCGTTACGTGGACGCGGCGGTGAGCTCCGCCAATCGGGCGGCTGCTTTGACTCAACGGTTACTGACATTTGCCCGTCGTCAGCCGCTCAGTGTGCGTGCGGTCGACGTGAATTGCATGGTGCGCTCGATGGAAGAACTGTTACGAGGCACGGTCGGCCATCAGGCCCGCCTGCATATCGAGCTGGCGGAAGGGTTGAGCGCTATTCAGACTGACGAGCATCAGCTGGAAAATGCGTTGTTGAATCTGGTGATCAATGCGCGTGATGCGGTGTCGGCAGATGGCCGGATCCAGGTTCGCAGTCAGGCCTTGAGGCTTTCTGTGCAGGAGGGTGTGTTGGCGGCAGGCGACTATGTGCAGCTCAGTGTCGAAGACGATGGCTGCGGCATTGCTCAGGACGTGATCGACCGGGTATTCGATCCGTTTTTTACCACCAAGCCTGTGGGTCAGGGAACGGGGCTGGGCTTGTCTATGGTCTATGGCTTCATCAAGCAGACCGGCGGGCATGTGCAGGTAAAAAGCGTGCTGGGTCAGGGTGCTCGCGTTGATTTGTACCTGCCTTGTGTGTCGTGTCAGTGTGAGTCGACGAGCGACTGAGGCAGGTCTGTCACGTTTTGCGTTGCGGCTTCTTTTTGCTGGTTGCGGATTCGTCAGGCGGCTCGATCTGTCGTTGCAGGTTTTCCAGCGCCACTTCCTTTTTGATCAGCAGCAGTTCCAGCATCCGGTTTTGCTGTCGGGTGTCGGTCATGCTCTGTTTAAGCGTGGCACTTTCTTCCTGCAGGCTGCGCAACCTTTCTT
The DNA here is from genome assembly GCF_002157375.1 of Pseudomonas syringae. Taxonomy (GTDB): domain Bacteria; phylum Pseudomonadota; class Gammaproteobacteria; order Pseudomonadales; family Pseudomonadaceae; genus Aquipseudomonas; species Aquipseudomonas syringae_T. The sequence continues at coordinate 278,568 of NZ_MTSA01000005.1, read as the reverse complement.
CCAGCAGTGCGCATTGCGTATGGGTGTGCTGGTGCTGTTCCGCTGATGCGACGGCCTGGCTAGCCGCTCGGCTCAGTTGGTCTTTCTGGTCGCGCAATTCACGTGCGGTGCTGCGATTTTCTGCCAGCACTCGTTCGTTATCGCGGTTCAGTTGCGTGATCTCTTCCTGGCGCATGGCAATGCTTTGCTGTGCCTGGCGCAGCTCCATCTGCAATTGCTGAACCTGGCCCTCATGGCGCTGCTGTTCCTGTTCGCGTTGTTCCCTGATCGAGTCGCGGTAGTGCTCCAGCGCCTCGCGAGCATGCAAGTGCTTTTCCTCAAGCGAGTGAATCTGGCTGTCCTTGTCTTGCAGGCGTGATTGCAGGTCCAGGTTGGCCTGGTGCAGTCGTGCGTGTTCGGTCTGGGTTTCTTGCAGCGCCTGTCGGGTCTGGAGCAGGGCGGCGGCCTGATGTTCAATGGTCTCGTTGCGCTGCAGCAGGTGTTCCTGCAATTCACTGATCTGTTGCCGGGCGGTGTCGAGTTGTTGCAGCAGGCTATTGCGACCGGTCTGGTACTCGTCGTGCGCCTGGTCTATGCGTTCCTGGGCTTGCTCTTGAAGTCGCTGGGCGAGGTGAGCCACCAACTCGCTCAATTCCTCGTTGATGTCCGGCGCTGGCGTGTGCGCGCCATCTATTTCTTTCAGATAGCGATGAATAGTGGTTTTCGAGCCGGTGTTACCCATTTCGATACGTACCGCATCAATGCTCGGGTTTTCGCCTCTGGCCAGCAGGGAAGCCCTTGCCTTGTGAACCAACGCCTTGTTTACACCGCCCCGAGCCATGCTGTCTCCTACGATTTCGTACTGTGGTATGTACCCTGTAATTACATACTATATTATTTGAAATGATTTGGTGTTTTTTGAATTAATTAACACGGGATATTGGCGTATTATCCCGTGTCAGGCGCTGTCAGGTGCCTTTTCAACGGTTTCCCCAGTACACCCGCAGGCTTGAGCCATGAATGATGTTGATCGCTACATTGATGCCGCGACCCGAGACAACACGCGTCGCAGCTATCGGGCGGCCATCGAGCATTTCGAGGTGACGTGGGGCGGTTTTCTGCCGGCGACCAGTGAAAGCGTGGCGCGCTACCTGGCCAGTTACGCAGGCACGCTGTCGGTTAACACCTTGAAGCTGCGCCTCTCAGCGCTGGCTCAGTGGCATGTCAGTCAGGGCTTTGTCGATCCCACCAAGGCGCCTATGGTGCGCAAGGTCATCAAAGGCATCCGTGCGCTGCATCCGGTGCAGGAAAAACAGGCCGAGCCCTTGCAGTTGCAAGACCTGGAAAAAGTCATCGCCTGGCTGGAGGTCGAGGCTCACGAGGCCAGCGCGCAACACGATCAGCCGCGGCTGCTGCGTTGCCGTCGAGATTCGGCGCTGATCCTGCTCGGTTTCTGGCGAGGGTTTCGCAGTGACGAGTTGTGCCGCCTGCAGGTGCAGGACGTCAGGGCCGTTGCCCATTCCGGTATCAGCCTGTACCTGCCGCGCAGCAAGGGGGATCGCGACAATCTGGGCAAAACTTACCAGACGCCTGCATTGCAGCGGTTGTGTCCGGTGCAGGCATATATAGAGTGGATAAACTGTGCCGCGCTGGTTCGTGGGCCTGTGTTCCGGGCGGTCGATCGCTGGGGGAATCTGAATGAGCACGGGTTGCACGCCAACAGCGTCATTCCGTTGCTGCGTCAGGCTTTCGAGCGTGCGGGCGTGCCTGCCGAGCATTACACCAGCCACTCCTTACGTCGCGGTTTCGCAAGCTGGGCGCACAGCAACGGTTGGGACTTCAAGTCGTTGATGGCTTATGTCGGCTGGAGGGACATCAAGTCAGCGATGCGCTACATTGAGGCCGCGCCGTTTCCGAGCAGTCCTGGAGTGGGAAGCGGCCTGAAGGTTTCTTCTATTGATAAGCAGCCTTCATAGTGAAAAGCAATCAGTGACATCAGGTTTGCCAATGAGCGATTGTCATCGATCATGCGTAAGCTTCACTCCATCGAATTCACAACCCATCCAACTCATCAGGAGATATACCGATGCCTATCATCAACAGCCAAGTAAAACCGTTCAAGGCTACCGCGTTCAAGAACGGCGCTTTCGTTGACGTTTCGGACGCTGACTTCAAAGGCAAATGGTCTGTCGTATTCTTCTACCCGGCTGACTTCACCTTCGTATGCCCGACCGAACTGGAAGACCTGGCTGACAACTACGACGCGTTCAAGAAGCTGGGCGTTGAAATCTACAGCGTGTCGACTGACACCCATTTCGCCCACGCAGCATGGCACAACACTTCGCCTGCCATCGGCAAGATCCAGTACACCATGATCGGCGACCCGACCCTGACCATCTCGCGCAACTTCGACGTGCTGATTGAAGAAGCCGGTCTGGCGGATCGCGGTACGTTCGTGATCAACCCGGAAGGTCAGATCAAGATCGTCGAGCTGAACGACGGTGGTGTTGGCCGCGACGCTTCCGAGCTGCTGCGCAAAATCAAGGCTGCTCAGTATGTGGCTGCTCACCCGGGCGAAGTTTGCCCGGCCAAGTGGAAAGAAGGCGAGGCCACTCTGGCTCCGTCCCTGGACCTGGTCGGCAAGATCTGATTCGCATGAATCGGCTGGGGGCGTTGAGCTCTTGAGCAAGTAAACCGCATCGCCCCATAAAACGCCCGGGCGGTCATCGCCTGGGCGTTGTTATTTCTACCCTTTGTAAACAGGAAGTCGCCACATGTTGGACGCCAATCTTAAAGCCCAGTTGAAATCCTACCTGGAGCGGGTCACTCGCCCCATCGAGATCGTCGCGTCCCTTGATGACGGCGCGAAGTCTCAGGAAATGCTTGCACTGCTCAATGATGTGATCAGTGTTTCCAAAGACGTCACCCTGAATGACAGCGGCACCGACGCCCGTACGCCGTCGTTCTCGCTGAACAGCCCTGGTCACGATATCAGCCTGCGTTTTGCCGGTATCCCCATGGGGCACGAATTCACCTCGCTGGTTTTGGCGCTGCTGCAAGTTGGCGGCTATCCACCCAAGGTCAGTGCGGAAACCATCGAACAGGTTCGCGCTCTTCAAGGCGAATTCCATTTCGAAACCTATTTCTCGCAGTCCTGCCAGAACTGCCCTGACGTTGTTCAGGCGCTGAACCTGATGGCAGTGCTGAACCCTGGCATCAAGCACGTTGCTATCGACGGCGCGCTGTTTCAGGACGAAGTGACCGACCGCAAGATCATGTCGGTCCCGAGTATCTACCTGAACGGCGAGTTGTTCGGCCAAGGCCGTATGGGCCTGGAAGAAATTCTGGCCAAAATCGACACGGGTGCCGGTGCGCGTCAGGCAGAAAAGCTCAACGCCAAGCAGGCTTTTGATGTGCTGGTGGTCGGCGGCGGTCCTGCCGGTTCGGCGGCTGCGGTCTATGCCGCCCGCAAAGGCATCCGCACCGGCGTTGCAGCTGAACGCTTCGGCGGTCAGGTGCTTGACACCATGGCCATCGAAAACTTCATCTCGGTGCAACACACCGAGGGGCCGAAGCTGGCTGTTGCGCTCGAAGAGCACGTTAAGCAGTACGAAGTCGACATCATGAACCTGCAGCGTGCCGACAAGCTGATTCCTGGCGCGGCCGGTGAATTGCACGAAGTGAAATTTGCCAGCGGTGCGAGCCTCAAGGCCAAGACGGTCATTCTTGCCACCGGCGCTCGCTGGAGGGAAATGAACGTGCCGGGCGAGCAGCAATACCGCAACAAGGGCGTGGCTTATTGCCCGCACTGCGACGGTCCGCTGTTCAAAGGCAAGCGCGTGGCTGTGATTGGTGGCGGTAACTCGGGTGTCGAGGCGGCAATCGACCTGGCAGGTATCGTGTCTCACGTCACCCTGCTGGAGTTCGATGTGCAGTTGCGTGCCGATGCCGTCTTGCAACGCAAGCTACACAGCCTGCCAAACGTCACCGTGATCACCAGTGCGCAAACCACTGAAGTCACCGGCGATGAGCAGAAGGTCAACGGCCTGCGTTACAAGAACCGCACCAACAACGAAGAAGTCACCATTGCGCTGGAAGGTATCTTCGTCCAGATCGGGCTGCTGCCTAACAGCGAATGGCTGAAAGGCGCCATCGAGTTGTCGCCGCGCGGCGAGATCGTGGTCGATGCTCGCGGTGAGACCTCGGTGCCAGGCATCTTCGCCGCCGGTGACGTGACGGTTGCGCCGTACAAGCAGATCATCATCGCCTTGGGCGAGGGTGCCAAGGCTTCCCTGAGCGCCTTTGACCACCTGATCCGCACGTCCGCGCCAGCCTGACGGAACAGCGGTAAACAAAAAACCCGTGAGCGATCACGGGTTTTTTTGTTTATCGTTCCGCACCGGAGCGCTTCACATGAGGCCTCAGAGTGGCGTCGGCTGGATGATTTCTACCCAGTAGCCATCCGGGTCCTTGATGAAGGCCAAGCTGTTCATGCGGCCGTCCGACAGGCGCTTCTGGAAGTCCACCCCCAAGGCCTCGAAGCGCTCGCAGGCGACCTTGACGTCAGGCACGGACACGCAAATGTGACCAAAGCCACGCGGGTCGCTGTTGCCGTTGTGGTACGACGCCGTCGCATCGCTTTCAGTGCCGTGGTTATGGGTCAGTTCCAGAATGCCCGGTATCGACTTCATCCACTCATTGCGCGCAGCATCGTCTTCCGGGATCTGCGCCTTGTCCACCAGGGCAAGAAAATACAGGCTGAATTCGGCTTCCGGGAAGTCACGCTTTTCAACCAGGCTGAAGCCGAGTACGCGGGTGTAGAAGTCCAGTGATTTCTGGATGTCCTTGACGCGCAGCATGGTGTGGTTGAACACAAATTGCCGGGTAGCCTCTTCAGGATTGGCCGTGACGCCCGGTAGTGTGTTGAGTTCGTGCAAGCTCATGACTGTTTCTCCAACGAATGTACAAATAGTGCCAAATGATACGGGGCAGGGCAGTGAGTGCCAAACCCTGGCTCGGTTAACGCGGCGACGCGCTTGCTCGTAGCCGGCAACAGGCTCAGAATTCGCGGTCACCTGTTATGGCGACCTGATCATGATTTTTGCGCACTGCCGACATGTTTTGCCAAGCTTGTGTCTTTGCCTGTTGCTGGGCGCTGCGCCAGCCAGTGCAACCGATGCAATGATCACCTGGCCAGCGGGCTGGGAAGTCGAGTCACTGCCGACCGAGGCCGTTCAGCCTTCCGTGCAGGTCAGACAGCGTGCGGTGAAAAACGATCAAAATGGAAATCCCTTGATGGTGATGGAGCTGACGCAGACGCGCCTCACGCCCGGACATGAGGTGAATGTCTCGGGGGTGTTGCTGGAGATGCGCAAGTCGATTCAGGTCAATTTTGCTCGCAGCGGCCTACAAAGCGCCTGTACCCATATGCGTAAAAGCCGGCTTAGCGTTGTTCCTGCACTGGAGACCACTTGCACCATTACCCAGAACGGCGTGCATGTATTGACCCAGACCCTGGTGGCGGCAGCCAGCAAAGAGATGGCCTGGTCGTTGTCCTATGCAGGGTCGGCCGACGGCTATGCCGCCAACAAGGATGAAGCGTTGCGTATCCGCGAGAGCCTGCAGCTCGGTGACGTGCAGTAAGGCGTGCTTTTTCGCAGACAAAAAGAAGCCCGCCGAGGCGGGCATGGGGCGCTATTCCTTTAGCGGTCTTCATCATCCAAGAATGCATGTGTAAAAAGTGTGAAGCTTGAGCGGCAGGGTCGACAGGCAGTTTCGCGGTGTCGACGTGCCGTGTAATACAGGGTTTTATATTTCGTTACATTAGACAAACTGAATAATTACTCTACCCTGATTCAGGAAATGTTCAGTTTTGTAACTGTGGACTGAATCGCTTAAGCCCTCCGTTTATTGGCGTCATTATTTTCGCGTGATTAATACGCTTGAGCCGAAAAGTTAGAGGTGTCGGGCAATTCGCGGAGTCGTCCATATGAATACGGCGTCTTCCGGCACGGTCACCGTTCATCCCTGTTTCATCTCGCGGTTGCACGGTGCGTGTACTCATCGAATGCCGGGGCCAATAAAAAAAGCCCTGCAAGTGCAGGGCTTCAGATGACGGAGTTGCAATCAGGCGCGAAGCCATGAATCAACAGTGTCGACACCGTATTGCTCTTTCCAGGCTTTGAGGCCACGGTGATTGCCGCCCTTGGTTTCAATCAGCTCACCGGTGTGCGGATTCTGATAAACCTTGACGACGCGCGCACGGCGGCGCTTTGGCCCGGCAGGCGCAACCAGCGACGTTGCGCTGGACGGGTCGAGGATGGCGATGATGTCACGCAGGCTTTTGCCATAGGTGCCCATCAGGTCCTGGAGCTTCTGCTCGAATTCAATCTCCTTTTTCAATCCGGCGTCATTCTTCAACGTTTCCAGCTGTGCAAGCTGTTCTTGAAGGGCTTTCTCTGCTGCTCGAAACTCGGCAAGTCTGGACAAGTAATACACTCCAACAATGTAATGGCTGTTGTCAGCCCAATAAAACGATGAGCCACAATGGTCTGGCGGATGAGCTCATTCGGTGTTGCCCGATACCTGCGGTTTCTATGGTGAAACTAGGCCTTTCCGGCATCCTTGCGCAGATAGAGGGTGCTTATAACTCAGTAGCTCGCAAATAATGCACCTTTTTTGCCAGTTAGAAAATAGTATTTTTCAAATTCATTAAATGCAGGCACTGCCCGCTGTTGAATATAGGCGAGGGTGCCCGTGTGTTCGCGCACGGTGTTTTGTAAGTTATTTCTGATATTAGGCGCGGATTGAAAACGTGCCAAACGAGGCCGTTTGGCATAAAAAGAGAAACATCTGACAGGCATGAAGACTGTCAGATGCGTAAATCCCTGGCGTGTCTGAAGGCCGTTGGCTGTGAGGCATGCAGCAGCGCACAGGGTGGCTTTTGGCCTCCGTTTGGGTCCTACAACCCCTGTTGCAGCTCGGGGTCATCGGGATTCTGCTGCTCCAGCTCTGCCAGGAGAATCTGAACATTTTGTAACTGGCCGTTTTCTTTCCAGTACTGGATCAGCAGAACCCGTGCCTTGCGGTTGGCGGGCTGGTTTTGAACGATCTGCGTCAGTTGCTTCTGCGCCGCCTCAAGCTCGTTCAATGAGTGCAGAGCGACCGCCAGGTCATAGCGATAATCACTGTTGTCGGGCGCCAGCTCGATGGCTTTTGCGAGGCTGAGTACGGCAAATTCGGCTTGCCCGTGGTTTAACAACCACATTCCCAAGGCGTGCTGAAGCATGGATGAACCGGGATTGCGCTCCAGCAAACCGGCGAACAGGCTGCGTGCCTGCTCGGCCTGTCCCTTGCGATCCAGCAACTCGATGTGGGCCAGTGCCGCTTCGATGTTGCCCGGATCAAGTGAGGTCGCTCGCTGAAGGGCCGCCACCGCCGGGTCGAGGTCGCCGGTCTGCAAGTACAGCCTGGCAAGCTGCAACTGGCTCTGGGCCGTTTGCGGCTGGCTCTTGAGGAACTCCTGAAACGCCTCTGCGCTTTGTTGCAGCACAGCGAAGTAAAGGCCCAGCTCGTCTGGCGAGAGGCCGAGCAGGGCGCTGGTGGCGTGATACCTGACGGAAGCGTCGCTGTCATCCAGCAGCGGCCCCAGCAGCAGGCTGCGTTGACTGTTGGAAACCAGTTTCACGCTGACGTCGATGGCGGCCTTGCGGACCTGCGCCGACGCATCGCCAAGGCCTGCGTCGAGTAACTTGAGTGCTTGCGGGCTGGGGTAGTCACTCAGTTCGGCGAGCAAGCTGATGCGTTCTGCGTCAGAGAGATCATTGCGGGCCAATTGCTGATACAGCACTCGCGCAGCGCCGGGCTTGCCAGCCTGTGCCTGCTCCAGTGCCTCGGCATAGGTGTGGCTCAATCTGGCGGGCGTCGGCTGTACCGGGGCGCGCCACCACCAGAACATCAGCAAAAGCGTCAGCAAGACAGCGAGCGCGGCGCCGATTTTCCAGCGACGGCGAATAAAGGAGTGTGGCGATAACGCCTGTGAGTCCAGTCTGGGCATATCGATTTCCAATGCGTGACGGGTTGCAGCTTCGGGGAGTGGCTGGCAGCTGTCAAACGGCAATCCGGATGGAGCCGGGTTCAGGCCAAAAAAAGCCCCGCGTCCTGGCGGGGCGCGGGGCGTGATGACCGACCGGGTGATATCAGGCCTGAGGTTGCCAGCCGCCGCCGAGTGCTTTGTAGATGGCCACAATTCCACGGTACAGCTCGATTTCAGCCTGAGCCTGGGTGTCCTCCGCCGCCAGACGCTCACGCTCTGCATCCAGCAGCACGAGGAAGTCCGCGGTGCCTTCACGGTATTGCACCGACGCCAGTCTGGCGGCGGCGCGGCTTGATTCACTCTGACGCATTAGCGCCACCAGGCGTTGCTGGCGCTTGTTGTAGTCGCTGAACGCATTTTCCGACTCTTCCAGCGCGAGCAGTACCTGCTGTTCGTAGTTGGCCAGCGCGCCTTCGGCGTCGGCGTCGGCACTGCGAATCTGCGCACGAACGCTGCCCAGGTCAAACGCGGCCCAGGTGATGCTTGGTCCCAGTGACCAGGCTCTGGCGGCGGACGAACCTATTTGTGAGCCACGTCCGGCGGTGTAGCCCAGAAAGCCGCTCAGGCTGACCCGCGGGAACAGGTCGGCAGTGGCCACGCCAATCCGTGCCGTCGAAGCGGCGAGCTGACGTTCGGCCGCCCGCACGTCGGGCCGATTGCGCAGCACCTGCGTCGCGTCACCGATGGGCAAGGCCTTGGCCATCGCGGGCAGCTTGCTCGGGCTCAGGTCCACACTGAGGGTGTTCGGGCGTTCGCCCAAAAGCGTCGCAATACGGTTGCGCTGGCGAGCCTGTTCGGCCTGCAGTTGCGGAATCGTTGCTTCAACCGCGGCAAGACGCGCATCGGAACGCACCACATCCAGTTCGTTGCCAACACCGGCATCGCGCAGTTGCGTGGTGATGTCCTGAGACTTTTGCTGGTTGGTCAGGTTGTCCCGAGCAATGGCTTCACGCAATTGCGCGCCGCGCAGTTGCCCGTAGGCATCCACCACTTCAGCGATCAACGTCACCTGCAACTGATACAGGTTGGCTTCTGCCGCGCCCTGATCGGCATCGCTGGCTTCCAGTTGGCGCTGGATACGTCCGAACAGGTCCACTTCCCATGCCATGTCGAGGCCCAGGTCATAGCGCTCGCTGTTGACCCGGCGCTCGGTGATGCCGGGTTGCTGACCCTTGCCGATGTCACTGCTGGCACGGCTGGTCACGACTGGCATGACGTCGTTGGCGACATCGTCGCGAATGGCCCGTGCAGACTTGAGCCGGGCAAATGCGACGCGCAGGTCGCGGTTGCCGTCCAGTGATCGGGCGACCAGCTTATTGAGGGTAGGGTCCTCGAATTGCTGCCACCACAGGGTATTCATCTTGCTGCGGTCGTAGTTGCCCTGCGAAGCGGACTCAAGCGTTACCGGTGCCGTGTCGGGCGCCTTGTAGTCCGGGCCGACAGCGCAGGCCGCCAGTGCCAGGACCAGCAGGCTCGGGACAAAGAGTTTAAGCGCGCTCATCAATGCGTCTCCGCAGGCAGGTTGTGCAGTGGCTGCGCCCGGGCGGCCTTGCGGGCCTCCTTGCGCTCGACGTAGTTACGGATCAGCACGTAGAACACCGGCGTCAGCAGCAGGCCGAAGAAGGTGACCCCGAGCATCCCGGAGAACACCGCAACACCCATTGCATGACGCATCTCGGCACCGGCACCGCTGGAAAGCACCAGCGGGACCACGCCCATGATGAACGCGAACGACGTCATCAGGATCGGGCGCAGGCGCAGACGGCACGCCTCCAGTACCGCATCCAGCGGGCTCATCCCTTCAGCCTGTTTGTCCTTGGCGAACTCCACGATCAGGATCGCGTTCTTGCACGCCAGGCCTACCAGTACGATCAGGCCGATCTGGGTGAAGATGTTGTTGTCGCTGCCGGCAATCATCACCCCGGCAATGGCCGAGAGCAGGGTCATGGGCACGATCAGGATCACCGCCAGTGGCAGGCTCCAGCTTTCGTACTGAGCCGCCAGCACCAGGAACGCCAGCAGCACACAGAGCGGGAAGACGAACAGCGCGGTATTGCCCGAAAGGATCTGCTGATAGGTCAGGTCGGTCCATTCGTAGATCATGCCGGTGGGTAGCTCCTCTTGAAGCAGTTTTTCCACTGCTGCCTGAGCCTGGCCCGAGCTGAATCCCGGTGCTGCTGCACCGTTGATCTCGGCGGTGATGAAACCGTTGTAGTGCATGACCCGGTCTGGGCCTGCGGTGTCACTGACTTTGACAAATGTCGCCAGCGGAATCATTTCCCCCAGATTGTTGCGCACCTTGAGCTGACCGATCTGATCGGCATCCTGACGGAACTGTTGTTCAGCCTGAACATTGACCTGGTAGGTGCGGCCGAACCGGTTGAAGTCGTTGGCATACAGCGAGCCCAGGTACACCTGCAGGGTGTCGAAGATATCGCTGACCGCCACGCCGTGGGTCTTGGCCTTTTCGCGGTCAATCGCTGCGTCGACCTGCGGCACGTTCACCGTGTAGCTGGTAAACAGGCCGGCCAGTTCCGGCACGCTGCGACTTTTGGCGATGATGTTCTGGGTTTCCTTGTACAGCTCGTCATACCCCAGGTTGCCACGGTCTTCGATTTGCAGGCGGAAGCCGCCGATGGTGCCCAGGCCTTGTACCGGCGGGGGCGGGAAGATCGCCATGTAGGCTTCCTGAATCGACGCGAACTGGCCGTTCAGCGCACCGGCAATAGCGTTGGCCGACAGGCTGGCGTCCTTGCGCTCATCGAACGGTTTGAGGGTCACGAACACCACACCGTTGTTGGGGCTGTTGGTGAATCCGTTGATGGACAGACCGGGGAAAGCGATTGCGTCCTGCACGCCAGGCTGCTTGAGGGCCAGCTCCGACATGCGCTTGATCACGTCTTCGGTGCGGTCCAGGCTCGCGGCGTCCGGCAATTGGGCAAATGCAACCAGGTATTGCTTGTCCTGGCTGGGCACGAAACCGGTGGGTGTGCTGGCAAAACCCATCCAGGTCAGGACCATCAGGCCCGCATACACCAGCAGTGCAATGCCGCTGCTGCGAATGACCCGGGCGACGGTGCCCACATAGCCATGACTGGCTTTCTCGAAGAAGCGATTGAACGGACGGAACAACCAGCCGCCGAGCAGTTTGTCGAGAAAGCGCGAGAAGCGATCCTTCGGTGCATCATGACTTTTGAGCAACACGGCAGCCAGTGCCGGCGACAGGGTCAGCGAGTTGAACGCCGAGATGACCGTCGAAATGGCAATGGTCAGCGCGAACTGTTTATAGAACTGTCCGGTCAGCCCGGAAATAAACGCAGCCGGTACAAAAACGGCGCACAGCACCAGCGCCGTAGCGATGATCGGGCCGGTCACCTCGGCCATCGCCTTGTGAGTGGCCGCGACCGGCTCAAGCCCCAGTTCGATATTACGTTCGACGTTCTCCACCACCACGATCGCATCGTCCACGACGATACCGATGGCCAGTACCAGACCGAACAATGACAGCGCATTCAGCGAGAACCCGAACATGTGCATCACGGCAAAGGTGCCGATCAGCGAAACCGGTACGGCCACCAGCGGGATGATCGAGGCGCGCCAGGTTTGCAGGAACAGAATCACCACCAGCACGACCAGAATCAGTGCCTCGAACAGTGTATGGATCACCGCCTCGATGGAGCCGCGCACGAAGATCGTCGGGTCGTAGACGATGCTGTAATCCATACCTTCCGGGAAGCTCTTCTTCAGCTCGGCCATCCTTGCCCGCACGTCATTGGAGATGTCGATGGCGTTGGAACCGGGGCGCTGGAAGATCGGTATCGCCACCGCGGGCTGATTATTGAGCAGCGAGCGCAGCGCGTACTGGCTGGAACCCAGTTCAATGCGTGCAATATCCTTCAGGCGGGTGATTTCGCCATCGGCACCTGCGCGAACCACCACGTTCTCGAACTCTTCCTCACTGACCAGACGGCCCTGAGTGTTGATCGACATCTGGAAGCTGGTGGCATTTGGCGAAGGCGGCGAGCCCAACTGGCCGGCGGCGACCTGACGGTTCTGCTCGCGAATGGCGTTGACCACGTCGGTGGCGGTCAGGTTGCGTGATGCGGTCTTGTTCGGATCGAGCCAGACCCGCAGCGAGTAGTCGCCCATGCCGAACAACTGCACATCACCGACACCGCCCAGTCGTGCCAGCTCATCCTTGATGTTGAGCACCGCGTAATTGGACAGGTACAGCATGTCGTAGCGCTTGTCCGGCGAGGTCAAGTGAACAACCATGGTCAGGTCAGGCGAGGCCTTGTCCACGGTGATGCCGATACGGGTCACTTCCTCGGGCAGTTTGGGCTCGCTGCGAGTGACTCGGTTCTGCACCTGCACCTGCGCGTTGTCCAGGTCAGTGCCCAGCGCGAAGGTGATGGTCAGGGTCAGTTTGCCGTCGGCGGTGGCTTGCGATGACATGTACAGCATGCCTTCGACACCGGTGATGGCCTGTTCCAGCGGCGAAGCGACGGTTTCGCCGATCACCTTCGGGTTGGCGCCGGGGAAGTTGGCGCGCACGACAACAGTAGGCGGCACGACCTCCGGGTATTCACTGATCGGCAGCTGGAACAGCGAGATGGCACCGGCGATCAGGATCAGCAGCGACAGCACCGCGGCGAAGATCGGCCGTGAGATAAAGAATTTGGAGAAGTTCATCGGACAAGTCCCTTAGCCGCGTGGCGCAGTAGCGCTGGCGATATTGACGGCCGCTTTGGGCGTCACGTTTGGCGGGTTGCTGGCTTCTAGGGCCTGGCGTTGTTTGAGCAGTGCGGCGAGGGTCTCGGCGCTGGCCATCGGGGTGACTTCAGGGTCCACCGGCTGGCCGGGGCGCACACGTTGCAAGCCCTTGACCACGATGGTGTCGTCCTTGCTCAGACCGTTGCGCACAATCCGCAGGCCTTCGATTTTCGGGCCAAGCTCGACGGGTCGATAGGCCGGCTTGTTGTCCTTGTCCATCACCAGCACGAATTTCTTGCCCAGGTCGGTGCCGACGGCTTCGTCGTTGATCAACACGGCCGAGTAAGTGCCGCTGCCGACCAGCTTCAGACGCGCGTAAAGGCCCGGTGTAAAACTGCCGTCGGTGTTATCGAACACGGCGCGACCCCGGATGGTGCCGGTTCGCGGGTTGACCTGATTGTCGACGAAGTTCATCTGGCCCAGGTGCGGGTTGCCGGTTTCGTTGGACAGCCCCAGGTAGACCGGTGTCGTCTGGCCACGCTGGCCCTTGCGAGCGAGTTCGGTGTACTTGAGGAACACGCGTTCGTCAGCGTCGAAATAGGCGTAGACCTTGTCGGTGGAAACCACGCTGGTCAGTGCGGTGACATCAGCGGTGACAATGTTCCCGGCGGTGATCTCGGCACGGCTGACACGGCCCGAAATCGGTGCCGTCACACGGGTGAAACCGAGGTTCAGTCGGGCCAGGTCCAGTTGCGCCTGAATCGCCGCGACACCGGCCTTGGCTTCCTGCGCCGACGTGGTACGCGAATCGGCCAGCTCGGCGGAAATCGCATTGTTGGCGCGCAGGCGCTCACCACGCTGAGCTTCGCTGTCAGTCCGCGCTGCCGTGGCACGTGCCTGCTGCAATTGCGCTTCGAGGCGGCGTACGTCCGACTGGAACGGGCGGGGATCGATCTGGAACAGCAGATCACCTTTCTTGACCAGTGAGCCGTCGGTGAACGCGACCTGATCGATCTGACCGGAAACCCGCGGGCGTACTTCAACAGTTTCCGGTGCTTCAAGGCGCCCGGTCACTTCATCCCACTCGTTGACCGGCTGCTCTAGCACTTTGGCCACGCTGACCTTGGCTGCGCCCGGCGCCGTGGTGGCCTCCGGAGCGCGTCCGCAGGCGCTGATCACGATAAGTGCGAGAGCAGTGAGGGGAAAACGCAGATGGCTGATTGTCTGGGGCATGGGAAGTTCCGCCGGGAATAGTGAATGGGCGGAGTCTGTTGGCGAGGGGTGTCATTAACGAATCGAATAAATCGAAGGTTACTATCACTGACAATGATGCATCCCCACAGGCATTGAAACCGGGAGACGATTCAGGGTTTCGATGGCTGCCTGTGAAGGTGCGCAATGCGTGTTACGCGCACCAGATGATCGGTATGCCGCGTTGCGCCTGCCTCCGTGAAAAGCCCATGTTATCTCGCTATACAGACGATCAATTCATGCAATCGGAACCCCCGTCAAGTTGTCCCGCCGAGCGTCGATCTTTGAATATCACGACAAACACCAAGGCACAATTTGATGAAATCGACATGGCTGGACAATTTGAACGTCAGCAAAAAGCTGAGCATTGGCTTCGGCCTCATACTGGTGGGTGTACTGACGGTGACCACGATGGGTTACCTCAGCGCCAACTTGCTGATCGAACGGCTGGGCAAGGCGGCCAAGGTCGCTGAAGTCAAAGCCGATGCGTTGAGCATCAGGATCGCTGCGCAGATATACGCTGCCAAACCCGATGCCGGCAATGCGCAAAGCTATGGCACTGCGCTGGACAACCTGGGCAAGACCATTGAGGACGGCCTGAAGATTCTGACCGTCCCGGCCAACGCCGATCTGCTCAGAGGTATTCGCGATCAGGCAGGCGCCCTGAGGCAGACATTCAGCCAGTTGGTGGACAACAATCAGAAAATCGATCAGGCCATGCAGCCGCTGATCAGTATTTCCGAGCAGGTCAGTGGCAGTTTCGAAACACTTCTGCACAAGACTTTCGAAGACGCCTCACGCGCACTGGATCAGAACGCTATCGATCAAGTGAAGATTGCCGGCGATCTGCGTAATGGCATGACCAACTTTCGGCTGGTATTCCGCCGCTACATCAGCATTCCTACCACCGAAAACAGGCAGATTACCTTTGATGCCGCAGACTCGCTGATTGCGCAGGTCATCAGCGCGCGTACCCGGTTGCCGAACGAGGCCGGCCCGGCTGTCGACGCAGCCCTTGCGGCCTTGCAACAGTACAAGGCGTTGATGGCGTCCATCTCGCAGATGATGCAGCAGAACGATCAGGTCCGTGACACGCTGCGCCAGCAGTCGCTGGACATCGTCAAAAGTGCCGAAGCGCTGATGGCCGGTCAGGTAGTCAGTGCCAACAAGGAAAAAAGCAGCGCAGTGGCGCAGGTGTTCACGGTCGCACTGATCGTACTGTTGCTGGGTATCTTCGCCGCCATCCTGATCACCCGTCAGATCACGCGTCCGCTCAATGCAACGGTCATCGCAGCACGACGTATTGCCGACGGCGACCTGACCAACGATATCAGCACCACGCGCCAAGACGAGTTGGGCCTGCTGCAAAACACCATGCAGCACATGACCGTATCGCTGCGCACATTGATTGGCGGCATCAGTAACGGTGTGACACAAATCGCCACGGCATCCGAAGAGCTGTCAGCCGTCAGCGAACAGACCAGCGCTGGCGTCACTCATCAGAAAATGGAAGTTGATCAGGTGGCGACGGCCATGAACCAGATGGCGTCTACGGTGCAGGAAGTGGCCCAGAACACCGAGGATGCGTCGCAGGCCGCCAGGCTGGCGAGTGATCGTGCCGCCCACGGCAGCAGCGTGGTGCAGCATGCCACGCGTGAAATCAGCCAGTTGGCCGGCGAAGTAGGGCAGTTGGGTCATGCCATGCAGCGCCTGATTCAGGACAGTGACAAGATCGGCGGCGTGATTGACGTCATCAAGGCGGTCGCTGAGCAAACCAATCTGCTGGCGCTCAACGCAGCCATCGAAGCTGCCCGCGCCGGGGAACAGGGACGCGGCTTCGCCGTGGTCGCCGATGAAGTGCGTTCATTGGCACAGCGTACGCAACAGTCCACCACGGAAATCGAAGCGCTGATTCAGGCATTGCAGCATGGCACCGGCGCGGCATCGGACCTGATGGACGCCAGCCGTCAACGCACCGAGGGCACCGTGGAACTGGCCCGTCAGGCCGAACAGGCACTGGTGGAAATCACTCGGTCGATTTCCACCATCGAGCAAATGAGTCAGCAGATTTCCGCCGCCGCCGAGGAGCAGAGCGCGGTGACCGATGAAATCAATCGCAGCGTCATCAGCGTACGCGACATCGCCGACCAGTCTGCCGCGGCCACCGAGCAAAGCGCGGCCTCCACCGTGGAACTGGCGCGTCTGGGCAGTGATCTGCAAGGTATGGTTGCGCGCTTTCGGATCTGACCCGCTCAGCGTGTGGCAGCAACGAGCAGCGCTGTACGTCAGCGCTGCTCCACCAACTGCAGAAAGCGTCGGGTCCGTTCATTCTCCGGATTCAGTAGCACCTCGCGAGGCGTGCCATCTGTCACGATGCGCCCGCTCTCCATGAATAACACTCGATCGGCGATGTCCTGAGCGAATTTCATTTCGTGTGTGACCAGCAACATGGTCATTTGAAACTCGTGGGCAATCGAGCGAATGACGGCCAGCACCTCACCGACCAGTTCCGGATCGAGCGCCGAAGTGACTTCATCGAACAGCATGACCTGTGGGCGCATGGCCAAGGCTCTGGCAATTGCCACGCGTTGCTGCTGGCCTCCGGAAAGCTGGCTCGGATAGGCATCGGCTTTGTGCGCAAGCCCGACCAGCCCGAGGTATTGATGCGCGCGTTCCAAGGCCTCTTCGCGAGACAGTCTGAGCACACGTAGCGGTGCTTCAGTGATGTTTTCCTGCACGGTAAGGTGCGGGAACAGGTTGAACTGCTGAAACACCATGCCCACCCGGTGAATCACCGGGGGCTTGCGCGAGCCGGGCCAGTGCCAGCGAGCCTTGCGCGCCGGCACAGCATCGCCCGCCACTTCGATGCTGCCGTGCTGATAGTTTTCCAGCCCCTTGATCAGCCGCAGCACCGTGGACTTGCCTGAACCGCTGGGGCCGATCAGTGCGACTTTCTGCCCTTGCGGGATGGTCAGGTCCAGGTGATCGATAATCCGGTTGCTGCCGAAGTCCTTGACCACCTGTTTCAGCTGTATCTGCGTGCTCGTGATGGGCGAGTGTGCGGGGTGTGCGAGATCAGACATGACGGCGCCTTTCCAGGTATTTGAACAGCAACGAGGTCGGTACGCTGATTGCCAGAAACATCAACGCCATGACCGTGTAAGGCTCGTTGTATCGATAGGTCATGCCGGCAATCTGCTTGGCGGCCTGAAACAGCTCGGGAATAGTGATCACCGCCAGCAGCGGCGTTTCCTTGAACATGCCGATCAGGTAATTGCCCAGCACCGGCAGCATGGGTTTCAACGCCTGCGGCAGGATGATGCGTCGCCAGGTGTCGCCATGATTGAAGTCCAGCGCGCGTGCGGCTTCCCATTGCCCCTTGGGGATGTCGTCGATTGCGCCCCGGTACGCTTCGGCAATGTAGGCTGCGTAATAGCACCCAAGGCCAATCACACCCGTGGTGATGGCCGGGAAAGTGATGCCGGCCAGCGGTAGCGCGAAGAACAGCACATACAACTGGACCATCAGCGGCGTATTACGGAAAAAGCTCAGGTAGCCCTTGCTCAGGCGATGCACAAGCGTCAGGTGCGAGCGCAATGCCAGTGCCAGCATCAAACCGAGCACCACCGCCAGCAAAAAGCCCAGCAGCACGACCTGTACGGTCACCAGCAAGCCTTGAAAAAGCTCCGGCAGAATCGACCAGGCGAATGCGAGATCAAAGTCCATCATTCAACCCTTTGCCGTGCGCCACGCGGTGGCGTGCTGTTCATAACGCCGGACCAGCCAGCTCAGTGGCCAGGCCATCATGAAGTAGCAGACCAGCACGATGCTCCAGATCAGCGTCTGCTGGCCCAGGGTGGTGACCAACTGGCTGCCGGTAAAGGTCAGGTCGGTCAGGGTGATGAGCGAAACCAGCGACGTGGTTTTGAGCAGCTCGACCAGTTGATTGCCCATCGGCGGGATCATGAAGGGCAGGGCCTGCGGCAGGATGATTCGTCGAAATGCGCTGAGCGGATCGAAGTCGAGCGCCCGCAGTGCATCGCGCTGACCCTGGCTGACGTTGACCAGCGCCGAGCGAATGATTTCCGCACCGTATGCCGAAAACGTCAGGCCCAGGCCCAACACGCCTGTGGTCATGGGCGACAGGCGAATGCCGAACAACGGCAGGATGAAGAACAGGTAGAACAGCAGCACCAGCGCCGAGATGCCCCGTAGCACTTCGACGTACAGCGTCGCGAACCAGCGCAACGCTCTATACGGCGACAGGCGCATCAGGGCGATCACGAAGGCGAGCACCAGTACCAGCAACTCGGCGAGAACGGTGATCTGCAACGTAACCAGCGCACCGTGGGCCAGTTGTCTGGCCATGAAACCGGCGGTTTCCAATGTGGCGGCATCAACAGGCATGGCCGTACTCGTGTGGGTCAGGGCCTTTTACTGCGCGCCCTTGCGGGGCGCCACAGGTCATGGATTGCAGCGCTGAGCTGCGGTGATGGAAGGGTCTGCCAGTTCGTTTTCGGTGTAGCCGTATTTCTCGAGAATCTTCAGCAATTGGCCTGACGCGCGAAGCCTGGCCAACTGCTCATTGAAGGCTTGCTGGAAGGCCGGGTCGTTCTTTGGCAGGCCGTAGGCATGGTAATTCCAGCCCGGTTTGCCGCTGGCGTCCGGGATCTGCTCAAACGGCAACGCACGCTCGATGTCCGGGCTATTGGCCTTCTTGATCAGGCTGATGACTTCAGCATCCGGGAAATACACCACATCGACCCGATCAGCCTGCAGGGCCGCCAATGCTTCGGTGTCCTTGTCGAACAGCACCACATTGCTGTTGGCGATACCGCTGTCTTTGGCTTCCTGCACCTGATTACTGCCAGGCTGTGTGGCCAGTCGCGCCTTGCCGTGGTTGGCGACATCTTTGAGGCTGTGCAGCTTCAGCGGGTTACCGGCCTTGACGATGAACGCACCGCCGGACCGCGTGACCGGGTTGGAAAATGCAATGACTTTGCAGCGGTTCGGGTTGATGAACAGGCCGGCACCAATCAGATCGAAACGACCCGCCGCCAGGCCCGGCACCAAAGAGCCGAAGTCGGTGATAGGGGTCTCGATCTGTTTGATGCCCAGCGGCTCGAGAGTCGCCCGAAGTATTTCGACATTGGCCCCGGTCGCCTTGCCATCGGTGCCGATGTACGCATAAGGCTGCTCGTTGGCGATGCCTGCGGTCAGGCCGTCGCTGCGACCTTTTTCCAGCAGCCCGGCCAGCGCAGGGAACGAAATGACAGCGTTCAGCAGCAACGCTGAGCCTGTCAGGGCTGAGAACGACAGGGGTTTGATGCCTTTCATTGCGTGTGCTCGAAGTCAGGGGAAGGTAGGCGGGTACGTCTGCTGTAGAAGTCTGTTCTAAAGCGCCTCGCGTTTTGCATAAGCGAGCACCTTATAGCTATTAAAAAATAAATCTAAATATCAATAATGAATATGCATATGCGTTATCCAGCGGCTCGCCAACCCTCAAAACAGACGGGCCAGCCCCGTCTATTGATATGCTTATTGGTTATTTATAGCTTGCGAGCTAGTCCATTAGGCTCTATCGCACAGTGCTTACAGCCCCTCACGTTGTTGTGGGTTTGTGTTGTGGCCATGTGTTTTTTCCTTGTGCCGAGATGCCCATGAAAGTACCGCCAGCTGTTCTCAAAGATGCGTGGGTCCGCGTCACCGGGTTGAGCAAATCCTTTGGTCCGAGCCGTGTGCTGCAAGACATCGATCTGAGTCTTTTTCCGGGTGAGGTGGTGGCCTTGCTCGGGGCCAATGGTGCAGGTAAATCCACGCTGGTGAAGATTCTTGCCGGTAGCCATCGGCATGACGCTGGCGAGCTACTGGTCGAGGGCAGGGCGGTACGTTTTACCTCTCCGCTGGAGGCCCGACAGGCGGGGATAGTCGCGGTGCATCAGCATGTCGACGAAGCGCTGGTGCCAGGGTTCAGCGTGGCCGAAAACCTGTTGCTGGATGAACTGTGCCAGCAGGACGCACCGTTCTGGAATCAACCTCAGCGTCTGCATCAACGGGCGGCGCAAATTGCCGCAACCCTGCAGTTGAACCTGCCGCTGAATGCGCCCATCGAGAGCCTCGGCACGGCGGAACAGCAACTGGTGGTGTTGGCGCGCGCACTGGCG
This sequence comes from Pseudomonas syringae, assembly GCF_002157375.1. Taxonomy (GTDB): domain Bacteria; phylum Pseudomonadota; class Gammaproteobacteria; order Pseudomonadales; family Pseudomonadaceae; genus Aquipseudomonas; species Aquipseudomonas syringae_T. Next base: position 258,366 of record NZ_MTSA01000005.1, on the reverse strand, counting down.
CTGAAGCCCGGATTGCTGGTGCTGGACGAGCCCACAGCCTCGTTGTCGGCGACCGAGGCGCATCGCTTGTTCGAGTTGATCGACGCGCTGCGTGCGCAAGGCGTCTGCATTCTATACATCTCTCATCGCCTGTCTGATCTGCAACGCATTGCCGATCGGGCCATTGTGTTGCGCGACGGGCGCGTGAGTGGCGAGTTCGCGGCGCCCCTGGACCTCGCCGCTGCCGTGCGCGCCATGCTGGGCAGTGAGCTGGCTCCGGTGCTGCGTCAAGGCAGCGAACGTGGTCGCGAAGTCCTTCGGGTGCGTGGTTGCCAGCTGGATACGCGCAGCGCCTGCTTTGACCTCAGCCTGCACGAAGGCGAGGTGGTTGCCATGACGGGTTTGCTGGGGGCGGGCAAAAGCGAGATTGCCGAGTTGTTCTACGGCCTGCGCCAGCCATTGGCCGGCACCCTTGAACTGGAGGGTTTGCCGTGGGCGCCGCCATCACCCCGTCAGGCCATCGCGGGCGGGGTGTTCATGGCCAGTGAAGACCGTGCGCGAGGTTCGCTGGTGCCGGGCTTTTCGTTGAGCAGAACCCTGACCTTGCCGTTCCTGTCGCGTTTCACTCGCGCAGGGTTCATTCATCAGGGCAAAGAGCGTGAAGCGGTACAGGACCAGGTTCGGTCGCTGGGCATCAAGTGCGCAGGCGTCGATGCACCGATGGACACGCTTTCCGGCGGTAACCAGCAGAAAGTCGTGCTGGCGCGCTGGTTGCTGGGCAACGGCCGCTTGCTGATTCTCGACGAACCCTTTCAGGGCGTGGACATTCGCGCCCGCCGCGAGATCGGTACACAGATCCGCGCCAGTGCATCACAGCGCGCCACCCTGGTGATTTGCACCGACCCCGATGAGGCACTGGAAATAGCCGACCGCATCCTGGTGGTTCGCGACGGCAGCGTGGTGGCCGAGTACTCACGCGCCGGCCTGCAACGTGACGAACTGCTTGCGCAACTGGCAGGCGTAGCGCCGCAGCCGGTCAATCCGCCTTTACTGCACCGAGGAACCCTGCGTGTCTGAGTCCATTCCTTCGATCGCCTTGAAGCCTGCGCGTGGCGATGCCGTTCTGCGCTTCATCATTCACTACGGCCTGCTGTTGGTGCTGGTGTTGGTGGTGCTGCTGTTTTCAATCGCCGAGCCTGCATTTTTGCGCATCGGCAACCTGTTCATCATCCTGCAATCGTTGTCCATCGTCGCTTTACTGGCATTGGGCGTGACGCTGAGCATGTCGGTGGGCGGCATGGACCTGTCCATTGGCGCGGTGGCCGCCATGAGTGTGATGTGCGCCAGCTACGTGATGGTCGTGCTCGATTGGGGGCCGCTGTGGGCGATTTTCATCAGCCTTGGCTGCGCTGCGCTGGTGGGCCTGTTCAACGGTTTTCTCATCGTGCGCATGGGCATTCCGGACATTCTGGCCACGCTGGGCAGCATGTTCCTGATCATCGGCGTGCAGCTGATTCCTACCGGCGGGCGTTCCATTTCGGTCGGCATGACCTTGCCCGACGGCGACGAAGCCAGTGGCAGCTTCAGCACCGGATTCCTGGCGCTGGGTCGCGCCAGGCTGTGGGACACCGTGCCGGTTCCGGTGCTGATCATGGCCGTCATGGCGCTGCTGGTATGGGGCTTTCTGGAGCTGACCCGCTTCGGCCGGGTGTTCTATGCCATTGGCGGCAACGAACGTGCGGCCCGCCTGGCCGGTGCGCCGGTGGAAAAATACAAGTTGCTGGCTTACGTACTGTCGGCCTTGCTCGCGTCGCTGGGTGGCCTGTTGCTGGCGGCACGGCTGGGGCGCGGCGACGTGAGTTCCGGCAACGGTCTGGTGCTGGACGCGCTAGGCGCAGCATTGATCGGTTTCGCTGTGCTCGGGGCACGCAGGCCCAATGCATTCGGCACATTGGTGGGCGCGCTGCTGGTCGCCACGCTGCTCAACGGCCTGACCATGCTCAATGCTCCTTATTACACCCAGGATTTCGTCAAAGGTACGGTGTTGGTGCTGGCCTTGATGTTTACTTTCGGTCTCGCGCAACGGGCGCGCTGAGCCTTCTCACAAAAGGAATACTTGATGTCCGGAATCATCCACGGCGGGCTGCGCCGACTGTTTGCTGCGGTACTGGTCTTTACACTGGCTGGCGGTGCCCATGCGGCAGGAATTGCAGATGCGCCAGCGCCGTTCGACAAGGGCGGCGTGAATATCGCGCTGGTGGGCTACATGTTCTCCGGTGACTTCCCGGAAGCGTATCTGCGCGGCGTAGAGAAACAGTCGGCGGCACTGGGCATCAATCTGCGTCTGTTCGATGCACGGCAGCAGGCTGCCACCCAGCGGGAAATGCTCGAACAGGCCATCGACCTCGGCGTGGATGGCATCATCATTCAGTTGGGCCTGGCAGAAACCCTCAAGGATACCGTGGCCAAGGCCGTCGCCAAAGGCATCAAGGTGGTCGCGTTCGACGTTGATCTAGGCAACCCGCAGGTGACGCAGGTGGAACAGGATCACCATGAGCTGGCACGTCTGGCCCTCGGGCAAGCGTTGAAGGACAACGGCAATACGTTCCAGGCAGGCTATGTGTTCATCGGCGGCTTTACCCCGATGGAGCGCCGCGACGATATCTGGCGTGAGGTCAAAGCGGCCAACCCCGGTATCGTCGAGAAGGCCCGTTTCGGCACGCTCAACCCGCCGATTGCCAACTCGGTGGCAGATCAGGCAAGTGCGGTCCTGCGCGCCAATCCGGGGTTGCAGGTGATTTTCGCGCCGTTCGACGAGTTTGCCAAAGGGGCCAAGATAGCGGTCGACGAAGCGGGCCTTGGCAAGCAGATAAAAATCTACAGCGCAGACATATCAACTTCCGATATTCAGATCATGAAAGAGCCCGACAGCGCCTGGGTGGCGACTGCCGCCGTCAACCCGGAAGTGATCGGAGCGATCAGCGTGCGCAGCCTGGCGATGCGTATTGCCGGTCAAGACCCTGGCAGTCGGGTGCAAGTGCCCCCCGCGCTGATTACCCGCCAACAATTACTGGACCTCGATGTAAAGAACGTACGTGATCTCGCGGAAAAGGTGCCTGCATTTGCCGACGCGGCAAACGTGGCCAATCCACCGTGGATACCGCTCGCCAAGTAGCTGCATCGCACAGTTGCCTTGCTCACACGTGCTGTGGAAGGGGCAGCCGTCATTCTGTCGGTATCAACATATAACTGTGAGCAGGGCGTCCTGTCGGGTTTGCTTCTGGCAAGGCCGGTCCGTACCTGCGATTCGAAGGAGCGCCGTATGTACTACCGATCACGTTCATTATTGGCCGCCGCAATAGTGACAGCGATACTGCCTGCGCAGGCCGAAGAAACATCCGCCAGCGCCGAGGACACGCGCCTGGGCGCAGTCACTGTTACCGGGACGCGAGGCAAGGCGCGCACGGTGCTGGATTCGCCTGTTCCGGTGGATGTACTGACGGCTGATGATTTGAAGTCTGCCGGGGCCAGCAATGGCGAGTTGGGCCAGGCGTTGCAGACTTTACTGCCGTCGTTCAGCTTTCCCCGGCAGTCCAACTCTGGTGGCGCAGACCATGTGCGCGCAGCGCAACTGCGCGGCATGAGCCCCGATCAGGTACTGGTGCTGGTCAACGGCAAGCGCCGCCACACCTCGGCGCTGGTAAACGACTCGTCGAAAATCGGTCGCGGCACTGCACCGGTTGACTTCAACTCGATTCCGATCAGTGCGATCAAGCGCATCGAAGTATTGCGCGATGGTGCCGGTGCGCAATACGGCTCCGACGCCATTGCCGGCGTGATCAACATCATCCTCGACGACGCCCCCGAAGGCGGCGAAGTCTCCACCACCTACGGCGCTTACCACACCCGGCAGAACGCTATTGGCAAAACCACCACCGATGGCCAGAACAGCCTGACCACCGCCAGGATCGGCACGCGGCTGGGCGAAGAGGGCGGGTTTATCCGGGGCGGTACTGAATACAAGGACCGCAACCCGACCAACCGCGCCGGGTTCGACGGCTTTGCCGACACCGCCGGTCAGCGAAACTATGTGATGGGCGACGGTGTGGCACGCGACGTCAACTTCTGGTTCAACAGTGAAGTGCCGCTGGGCAATGGCAAGGCGTATTCATTTGGGACCTACAACGAGCGACACACCACCGGTGCCGAGTTCTATCGCTACCCCACTGATCAGCCGCAGTTCTACCCGAACGGCTACCTGCCGCAATCGCTGGGCGACAATACCGACCTGTCGGCGACCGCCGGTTTCAAGGGCCTGATTGGCGAAGACTGGGATTTCGACAGCAGCCTCACCCACGGGCGTAACCGTTTCGAGTCGGCCACTGAACGCACCCTCAACGTCGCGTTAGGCGCCGATTCGCCGACCCGTTTCGACACCGGTGACTACGCGTTGCGCCAGACCACGGCTAACCTGGATTTCACCCGCGAGCTGCGTCTCGGCTCGCGGTCTTTCGTGCTCGCGGTGGGCAGTGAATACCGTTACGAAAACTACCTGACCTACGCCGGTGATGCCGCCTCGTACTTTGGCACCGGGGCTGATGGTGCCAATGGCCTGCGCCCGAGCGAGGCGGTGGACCTGGACCGCAATGTGTTCGGCTCGTACGCCGAGTTGTCCGGCGACCTGACTGACCGACTGTTTGTCGATGCCGCCACGCGTTGGGAACACTATGACGATGCCGGCAGCAAACTGACCGGCAAACTCAGCGGGCGTTATCGCCTGACCGAACAACTGGCCTTGCGCGGTGCGGTGTCCAACAACTTCCGTGCGCCTTCATTGGCCCAGGTCGGCTTTCAGCACACCACCAGCAACTTCGGCACGGGTGGCGCGCTGACCGATATCCGCGTGCTGTCGGTCAACGATCCGATTGCGCGGTCACTGGGCGCTGAAGACTTGAAACCGGAAACTTCGAAAAACGTCAGCCTCGGCCTGACCGCGCAATTGAGCGAGCGCTTCGATGCCTCGCTGGATGTGTTCCGCATCGACGTCAAGGACCGCATTACTCTGTCCCAGCGCATCGGCAATGACGCCCTGGAGCAATACATCAACAACAACCTCGGGGTTGCCGGGGTCCACGACGTCAACTTCTTCACCAACGCTGCCGACACGCGCACCCACGGGGCCGAGCTGGTCCTCAACTACCACCAGCCGTGGCTCGACGGGCAATTGGGTTTGACCTCGGCCTACACCTGGAACCACACCAAAGTCACCCGGACCAAAGGCACGCCCTCGCCACTCAGCGCGCTGGGCATTGGCGACGATGCACTGGTGGGCGTCGAAGAACGCAACACACTGACCGACGCCGCGCCAAGGGACCGCCTGGTGTTTTCTGCCAACTGGGTCAGCCAGCACTGGGGCTTGCTCGGCCGTCTGACCCGACAGGGCAAAACCACCCGCGTGTTCGACTTCGGCGATTCACAGCCCGAGCAGACCTACAACGCCGTGTGGCAACTGGACGCTGAAGTGCAGTACACATTCACACCGACCTTCGACATCGCCCTGGGCGGCAACAACCTCACGGACCGCTACCCGGAGCGTTCGAACTCGCAAATCAGCTATGGCGGCAACCTGCCGTATGACGTGCTGTCGCCGATTGGCACCAACGGTGCGTATTACTATGCGCGGGCTACTTACGGTTTTTGAGGGTGGGGGGTATCAATCGACGGCGCTTTTGCATTCCATCCGCGTCAACACCCTGCGCCATAGTGTCCGCTTTGGCCGGGGTGCCGCCTCAATCACAACATTCGGCATGTCCCGCACCCGAATCCAGGTTTCGCTGCGCCAGTGCAGCACGCTCAGCGACGTGCCTGGCCATTGCAGCTGGCTCATCCTGGGGTTGTCCAGGCTCAGGTTCTGTTGATCGTGCAAAACCGTCAGCACCTCATGCGTCAGCCACTGACGCAGCGCGCGGTTCTCCGGTACGAAGTTTGGCGTGATTCTGATTGTGTACGCTAAGCGGCTGACGTGGCTCACGTGGGCAATCAAACGCCGAACCTGTGAGGCAATGGCCCCTCAGGCACAGGCGATGTTCAGTGGCGGATCAGCCATTCAACACTCAAAAAGAAATCTCCGCCGGCTGCGACAGCCGCAACACCGACAGATCGCCCGTCACCCGTTTCCAGGCCAGTCGGATGGCTTCAATGTCTGCGCGATGGCTGGCGGTGTTTTCGTGCAGGATGACGATGACTTTGGTACTCAACCGTTCTGGCTGGGCAGCGCCTTTGTCACGCCACTGGCCATAGGCATCGAATGCGGTGAAACCGTCCGGAAAGCGTGGCGTGACTTCTTTGTCGAGAAACTCGCGCCAGCGCGCCGCATTGACCTGGTGCCGTGGATCGTCCAGCGACCCTGTTGAAAAATACAATTCGGTGCGCAGCCACTGCGCTTGTGCCGGGCGGCTGCTGTCACCCTGCAGGGTTGCGCTGGATGGGTTGGTTGTGTGGACCGGCAGGGCGGGGGCGGTGGCGCACCCGGCCAGCAGCAATAACAGGCCAGGTAACAGGAGGCGTGCGGGCATCAGGTATTCCTTGGGTCACATAACAGCGGTCAGGGTGAAGGCTCACTATAAGAAGCTTGGTGTACGGGATGAAATAATAAAAAACCGCTTTTTGCGACTGAAAAGAATAAGCAGCGCCAAATTGCAGCGCTTCTACTTCATCAAAATGGCAGCTGTTTAGACCGTTTATTTCTTCTGGTTGTATGGATAGATTCAAAAGGCATATCCATATTCATCAGATCGACGCTACAGCGTCATCGGCAGCTGCTATCACTATTGATGCTGCTGTGATGCATGAATCGGACGCTGCTTTCATGGGGGATCAAGGGTCTTGAGCATTGATTCCGACCGTCTGACCAGCGTCTTGCGGCCTGTCTGCGTATCTCTAGAATCCGCCCATGAATTTCAACATCCCTTTCGATTACGGAGTTTCGAACATGATGAATGCAATGCAGATGCCTATGAACAACGCCATGCCCATGATGCCGATGATGGGCATGCCCATGATGATGGCGACCCTGCAGTGCGAGATGATGGCCGACGGCATGATGTGTACCATGAAGCCGGCTGCAGGCATGGACATGACCCTGTTCAAGAACAGCGCCGACATGATGTCGATGATGATGACCTGCGGCATGCCGATGATGATGCAGTGCGGCAACATGTCGATGATGTGCATGTCGGAAGACGGCATGGCAATGATGAACATGATGTCTGGCATGAACATGCCGATGATGATGCCGATGGGCATGCCTGTGCCGATGATGAAGTGCATGATGACCTGCACTGTCGAAGCGGACTGCATGAAGTGCATGATGATGCCGATGCCTGGTATGAGCATGGAAATGATGAGCAACTGCTGCGCATTGATGATGAAAATGATGAACGACTGCGCCATGCCGATGATGATGAGCTGCAACGGCATGCCGATGATGTGCTGCACCTGCTGATTGGTTCGGTAGCGCAGCGCTGAGCCGCTGCTGCCAGCTCGGCAATGCAAAGCCCTGACGTTCGCGCGTCAGGGCTTTTGTGTTTTCAGTGGTTTGCCAGCTGCTTGTACTGCTGTGCTGCTACCTGAAGCTCCAGGCGGCGGCCAGGTATCGCGGCAATCAGTTCTTGAGTGTAGGCGGCTTCCGGCCGCTCGAAAACGTCGCTGGCCGGGCCTTGTTCGAGGGTCTTGCCATGCTTGAGCACCAGCACCTGATGGGCGACGCTGGCGACCACCGCAAGGTCGTGAGAGACCAGCACGTATGCAATGCCGGATTCAGCTTGTAGCTCTACCAGCAAGTCGAGAATCTGCGCCTGCACCGACACGTCCAGCGCCGACACCGGTTCATCGAGCAGCAGCAGGTCCGGCTGCAGCGCCAACGCTCTGGCAATGGCTACCCGCTGCCGCTGTCCGCCCGACAGCTCGCGGGGCAGGCGGTCCAGGTAGGCCACCGGCAAATGCACTCGTTCGATCAGTCGACGGGCAGCGTGTTCCAGCTCCCGACCTTTCAGCAGGCCGAACGAGACCAGCGGTTCGACAATGCTTTCGAAGAGCGTGAAGCGTGGGTCAAGCGCTGCGAACGGGTTTTGCTGCACCAACTGAATGCGCCGTCGCAAAGGTCTGAACTCACGCCAGCCGAGGTCCGTGACATCGCGGTTCTCAAGCAGCACTCGCCCGTGGGTGGGCTTTTCCAGGCCCAGCGCGATGCGCAGTGCGGTGCTTTTACCCGAACCGGATTCACCTACGATGGCCAGGGTCTGACCGGGGAACACCTTGAAGTTAACGTCCTGCAGCGCCTGAAACTCGGCCTCTTCTCCCTTTACGTAAGGCAAGCGGTAGGTCTTGCCGATATTGCTCAGCGTCAGCAATGGTGTGTCGTTGGCCAGTATCGGGCGCGAAGCCACCGGGCTTTTGCGCTGTCCGAAAGCCGGTGCCGCAGCGATCAGTGCGCGGGTGTAGGCATGGGCCGGGTTGATGAGGATGTGTTGCGGCGCGCCTTGTTCGACCAACTCGCCACTTTTCATCACCAGCACGCGGTCAGCACGGTCGGCTGCCACGCCGAGATCGTGGGTGATGATCAGCAGGGAAATGCCTCGTTCGGCCACCAGCTGTTGCAGGTGGTCGAGGATTTTGCGCTGCACGGTCACATCCAGCGCGCTGGTGGGCTCGTCAGCGATGATCAGCCTCGGATGGCCGGCCAGCGCGATAGCGATCAAAACGCGCTGGCGCATGCCACCGGACAATTCATGCGGGTACTGTCGGGCGCGCAGCACGGGCTTGTCCAGACCCACGTGCTGTAATAGCTCCAGCACATCAGCATCGACTGCCGGGTAGCGACGGCCATTGGCCTGAATCAGCGCTTCGGCAATTTGTCGACCGATGCGCAAGGTCGGGTTGAGGCTGACCATCGGGTCTTGCGGCACCAGACCGATCACGCTGCCGCGAACCCTGCGTTTCTCGCGCTCGGAAGCCTGGCTCAGATCTTGACCGTCTACGTGCAGTTCACCGTGGGTGATGGTCGCGTTGTCCGGCAGCAGGCCGAGGATTGCGTTGGCGATTGTCGATTTGCCGGAGCCGGACTCGCCGACAATCGCCACGGTCTCGCCTCTGGTCACCTGAAACGAGACGCTGCGCACGGCCTGATTGATCTGGCCGTCGAAGCGGTAAGCGACACTCAGACCACGGACATCGATCAGTTGAGCACCTTCATTCATCGTTGAACCTCTTCCAGAGTGCGGGCGATGTGGTTGAAGCTGAACACTACGCCGACCAGAAACAGGCCAGGCAGCAATGACACCCACGGCGCGGTCATCAGAAAGTGACGGCCATTGGCAATCAACGTGCCCCACTCAGCGGCTGGCGGTGCTGCGCCGAAGCCGAGAAAGCTCAGCCCGGCGGTGGCCAGAATCGCCGCGCCGAAATCCAGCGTGGCAAGCACCGCCACCGGTCCCCAGGCGTTGGGCAAAATGTGCCGCAGCAGCGTGCGGGTCCAACTGGCACCGCCCAGCCGTGCCGCTTCTACATACGGTAGCGTCTTGACCCGCAGTACCTCGGCGCGCGTGGTCCGGGCGAAGCCGGGGATGATCCCCACGCCCACCGCGATGGCGACAGGCAGGGTGCCAAAACCGATGGCGGTGACAATTGCCAGCGCCAACAGCAGGCCGGGCAGCGCCAGCAAGACGTCGATGAAACGCATGATCACGGCATCGATGCGCCCACCCGCGAAACCGGAAACAACCCCAAGGCTCAGGCCGCCGGTCATTGCAATACCCACCGCCAGCAACGCGGCCTGTACCGACAGGCTGGAGCCATGCACAACGCGGGTATAAAGATCGCGGCCCAGTTCGTCGGTGCCGAACCAGTGTGTGGCATTCGGCGGGGTGAGTTTGTCGGTGGGCGAGGTGGCATAGGGCGCGTAACGGCTGAGCAGGTCGGGTGCCAGCGCCGCCAGCAGCGCAAAAGCTACCAACGCCACGGCGAGCACAAATCCCGGCCGACGCAGCAGCGGGCTGAGCGTTTCGAAAATCCGGCTCAGGTTGCTGCGTCGTCGCCACTGCACGGCTGATCGAGGCTTAGGCGTGATGACAGCCTGGGCGAGGCGTGCAAGACGGTTGTCGAAAATGGTCATGATGTCAGGACACCTTTGGCGTGTGGGCGATGCGTGGGTCCAGCGCGGGGTACAGCAGGTCAACGATCAGGTTGACCACAACAAAGGCCGCGGCCGATACCGCGACAATGGCCAGTACCACTGGAATGTCCTGGCGCAGCACGGCTTCCTGAGCCAGGCGGCCGATCCCGGCGCGGGCAAAGATGGTTTCCACCAGCACGGCCCCGGAAACGGTATTGCCCACTTGCAGGCCGATCAGCGTCAGCAACGGCAACGCCGCATTCTTGAACGCATGACGGGCCTGGACCTGTGCGCGGGTCAGGCCTTTGGCGTAGGCGGTGACGATGTAGGGTTCTTTCCATACGCCCTGAAAGCCGCGTTGCAGGACCTGTGCGTACACCGCAGCGCTGGGGATTGCCAAGGTGACGGCGGGCAGTATCAGGCTGATAAAACCCTGATTGCCGGTCGCCGGGAACCAGCCAAGGCTGAATGCGAACAGCTGGATGAACAGCAGGCCCATCCAGAACACCGGCACCGAAAAGCCCAGCGAAGGCAAGCGCGACAACACCACTTTCAGCGGTTGCCAGCGCACATAGGCGGTGAGGTACGCCAGACCGATCCCGCCGATCAATGACAGCACAATGGCCAGACCCGCCAGGCTCAGGGTGTGCGGCAGACGCTCGACCAGCAGTTCCGAGACCGGTCGATTGAGTGTCAGCGAGTTGCCGAAATCACCGTGAATCGCACCCGACAGCAAATCAAAGTACTGCTCGAACACCCCGCGATCCAGCCCGTAATACGACGTGGCCTTGGCCAGATCCTGCGCGGACAGGGAGTCAATCTCGACACCCGAGGCGCTGAGCATGATCGACAGCGTGTCGCCGGGCAGCAGATACAGAATGAAATAGGTGATGCTGTAGGCGCCCCAGAGCACCAGCAACGCCTGCGCGATCCGACCGAGGATATAACGGCTCATGGCGCAGCAATCTCGATGTCGTTGAACAGCGCAAAACCTTCGGCAGTCCAGTGGAAGTTACGGACGTTTTTTGCCGTGGCGGCTTGCCAGACCCGCTCATAGACCGGGAATGCCGAGCCTTCGTCGATCAGCAAGTCCTGCAAGTCGCCATAGGCTGTTGCACGCTGCTCGCTGCGTGTGGCGGTCAGCCCTGCGTCGAACAGTTCAAGCGCCTTGGGCAGCGTTTCCGGGGCGTAAAGATTGGTGGCCAGCGTCGAACTGTTGGCGCTGCGCGGGTCGATGATGGTCTGCAGAATGATCGGGTCGGCGCGGGTCATGTAGGTAGAGGTCAGGTCGTAGTTACCCGAGGCGTTGTTGGCGGCCCACTCGGCGGTGGTGACAACGTTGAGCGTTAGCTCGATACCGACCTTGCGCAACTGATCCTGAATCAGCACGTCGCCAGCGGTTTCGGCAGGCGAGAGGTTGTAGGCCAGTTTCAGGCGTTTGCCGTCCTTGTAGCGATAACCGTCAGCGTTTTTCTGCCAGCCAGCCTCGTCCAGCAAGCGTTCGGCACTTTGAGGGTCGTAGGCCAGTTTGCCAGCCTGGCTTTTGTAAAACGGCGTGGTGACGTCGTAGATGCCCGAAACCACCGGGAACTGAGGGTTATAGACCGTGGCTGCGTAGGTGGTGCGGTCGATTGCCTTTTGCAGGGCCAGACGCACCGTGCGGTCGGCAAGGATGCGAGCGCCACGGGTGTTGGGGTACAGATTCAGGGAAGGGCCTGGCAGCGAGCGGCTCTGGATTGTCGCGCCCTTGGATTTGAACAGATTCAGGTCAATTTCGGAGAACGGGTTGCGCGGCCAGAGAATATCGACCTGGCCCTGGACGAACTGGCCGTTGCGCACGCTTTCTTCCGGGACGTAACTGACGTCGACCGCATCCAGATGGGCCTCGCCTTTGTTTTGCGCGTTGGCCGACGGCCAGGCGTAGCCTTTGCGCTTGGTCAGACGCAGACCGCTTTCGGGTGTATAGCGCTCCAGTACGAACGGTCCGGTGCCGATGATCGCGCCCAATGAACGCTCCTTGGCGCTGAGTGCGTAGGACTCCGGGGCGAGAATGGCGAGGTTGGTGGTGGAGGTGGCTTGCAAGAAGCCCGCATTGGGTCTGGCCAGCACCAGCTTGATCGTGAAGTCATCCAGCACCTCGGCGTGGTCGTAACCTTTGAGGTACGTAGCGCCGAAGGTTGCAGGCAATTGCGCAGCAAACGACTTGTCGGCGTCATAGGCCGTTTTTACCGCTTGGGCGTCGAAACGCGAGCCATTGCTGAACGTCACGTCTTTGCGTAAATGGAAGGTGTACGCCAGCGCGTCTTCGCTGACCTCCCAGCGTTCAGCCAGCCAGGGAATGATGTTACCGGTCTGCGGATCCTGATCGGTCAGGGACTCGGCGACATTACGCAATACCACCCGGTGTTCCAGCCAGTAGACCTGAAACGGGTCAAGGCTGACCAACGTGGTGTTGTCTCTGAAAAAAGTGACCTTGAGCGTTTTGCGCGCCTGACTGTCCTGCCCCGAGGGCGAGCATCCGAAAAGGGCGACGGCGGTGAGGGCGGCGAACAGCAGGCGCAAAAGGAGAGGGCGCTCGATCATCGCGCTGCCCTCCGATGCACAAATACGTTGGGAAATATCGAAGGTCGAGTGCAATGCATGAAAAATCCTCTTCAAGTCGGGCGCCGCGCTCCAGCGGGTTTAAAGACCGTATTCTTATGAAAAGCCGCTGTAAAAGTATTTTTTATTCTAAGCTAATATAGATTTTCATGATTTATTTGATATTTTATTATGCGTAAAAAGTATTTATTTCGGCCAGCCACGCGTGCAAATACAGAGATCATGGTTTCCAAAAACGAAAAAGCCCCCGAGGCGGGGGCTTTGCACTTGCTCAAGGGTTCAGTCCATACGTTCTGGATAGGTCATCACCAGAAACGCCAGAGCCTCACTGTCTGCGGGGTTTCGGTAGCGGTGCGGCTGGTCGGCGTAGAACAGAATCGAGTCGCCGGTAGACAACAGATAACGTTCCTGATTGACGCTGACCTCCAGTACGCCTTGTGCCACCACAAGGTTTTCCTGTACGCCGGGACCATGCCCTTTGGAGGTTTCTTCTCCCAGAGCGCCCAGACGGATCTCATAAAATTCTGATTGGCGTGCCATATCGAATGGAAACAACGCCCGACTGACAAATACGCCACTGGCACTCACCAGTCGCTTGCTGTGTTGTGCAGGTAACAGCTCCACCCCTTCAAAGGCGCGGTCTTCCAGGAACGCCGCAATCGAGACTTTCAAACCCTTGGCAATTTTGCACAGCACCTTGATCGACGGCACGCTGCGGCCGGACTCGATTTGCGCAAGCATCGCCCGGCTGACACCCGTCAGGCGGGCCAGTGCATCCATCGACAAGTAGCGTTTACTGCGCAACCGCTGGAGGTTGCGCGCGACCCTGGGGCCGATCAGGTCTTCCTCGGTGTGGGTGCCGTCACGGGCGCCTGATGGTGCATCTTCCTGACCGTCAACGGTGTGTAGGAAATTCATTGATTCAGGCCTGGCGGGTCTCACTGGAGGTGCTTGCAGCGACAAAGGTGAAGCCGCAGACGCTGGCCCTGGCAACGTACATCGCCCACATCAGCTCGGCAGTAGCCCGTGCCTGGCGGCGTTTACGATAAAGGTTGAAATCGATGATGTTTGCAGATTCTGGCATGAGGTCGTTCTCGTGGGACGGGCGGCTTGGTGAGGCTCACACTACTGCGAATCTGCATAGACCCATAAATACTGAGTTGGTATGTGTTAATTCCATTTGGTGCTTAATACAGCGAGGCAGGGAGCACAAGATCAGGACCTTGTTCGCTCTATGCTTATGCGAAAAAGGTATTAAATTTAAATAAAACAGATGGTTAAGCTATATGTAATCCCGCCATTTCAAGGCTTTGCCTGATGCATACCCTGTTTGTTCATTCCGATGTAGAAGGCCGGCAATGACCTTCGATTACGCCTTTGCGATTTCCACATTGCCTGCCTTTTTCAACGCCGTAGGCGTCACCCTGCAGGTAGGGCTGATTGCAATTCTGACCTCGCTGACGGTGGCGATCATTAATGCGGCGATTGCCACATTTCGTGTGCCGGTTTTGCACCGTCTGGTGCCGGTCTACGTTGAGCTGGCACGCAACACGCCTTTGTTGATTCAGCTGTTCTTTATCTATTTCGCGTTGCCGACACTGGGGGTTCGCGTCTCGGGTTTTGCGTCGGCCGTCATTGCCATGACCTTCCTCGGCGGGGCTTACCTGACCGAGATCCTGCGGGCGGGAATCGAAGCGGTGCCCAAGGCGCAGATCGAGTCCGGTCTGTCCATCGGGCTGTCCCGCTGGCAGTTGTTGCGGCACGTGATTCTGCCGCAGGCGGGCATCCTCAGCCTGCCGGCGCTGTTTGCCAATGTTGTTTTCCTGCTCAAGGAAACCACTGTGGTTTCCGCTGTGGCGGTGCCGGAAATTCTCTATACCACCAAAAGTTACATTGCCCTTTACTACAAAACCTACGAGATGCTGGCGGTCATGACCGGCCTCTGTGTGCTGTTGTTTCTGCCGCTGTCGCTGCTGCTTGGCCTTCTGGAAAGGAGGCTCCAGCATGGCCAGTTCGGGTCTTGAGTTGTTGTGGGTGTCTGCGCCGCAGTTGGCAACGGGGGCAGGCCGTACATTAGGTATTTCGCTGCTGGCCATTGTCTTCAGCAGCGTAGGAGGACTTTGCTACGGCGTGCTGCGCAGCCTCGGCAAGCGCTGGCTTGAGCTGCCGCTGCGCATCTATCTGGAGCTGTTCCGGGCGATTCCAGTGCTGGTGTGGCTGTATTTGTTCTTCTTTGGTTTACCGATCTTCTTCGGCCTGAGCATTCCGGCGTTCTGGTGCGCAGTGCTGGTGTTGTCGTTATGGGGCGCCAGTGAAGTCGGCGAGGTGGTGCGCGGCGGGCTGCGTTCCATTCCACGCGGACAACGCGAAGCAGGTCTGGCGATCGGTCTGGGCCTGAGCCAATTGTATGGACTGGTGCTCTTGCCGCAGGCACTCAAGCGGCTGACTCCGCCGGTGATCAACGTCTACACCCGCCTGATCAAGACCAGCTCGCTGGCGGTGCTGATCGGCGTCATCGACGTGACCAAAGTCGGGCAGCAGATCATCGAGCGCACTTATGAATCGGTGCTGATCTACGGCTTCCTGTTTCTGTTCTTTTTTATCGTCTGTTATCCGCTGTCGGCCGCGTCGCGCGTGCTTGAACGGCGCTGGAATCACACATGAGCACATTGATCGAACTGTCCGGCTTCAGCAAAAACTTCGGGGACACGCCAGTGCTCCGAGACATCGACCTCAAGGTGGAAGAGGGTGAAGTCGTGGTGATTCTTGGCCCCAGCGGTTGTGGCAAAAGCACTCTGCTGCGTTGCCTCAACGGCCTGGAACTCGGTCACGCCGGGAGCCTGCACTTTGCCGGTCAGGCGTTGCCTGCCAATGCCGATTGGCGGCTGGTCAGGCAGCGGATCGGCATGGTGTTTCAGAGCTACCACCTGTTTCCGCACATGACCGTGCTCGACAACATCCTGCTGGGCCCGCTGCGCGTGCAAAAACGTGCTGCGGGCGAGGCCCGTCAGCAGGCAGAAGCATTGCTGGCGCGGGTGGGGCTTGCCGACAAGCGCGACGCTTATCCTCGCGAGCTGTCCGGCGGCCAGCAACAGCGTATCGCCATCGTGCGCGCGCTGTGCATGAACCCCCACGTCATGCTGTTCGATGAAGTCACGGCAGCCCTCGATCCGGAAATGGTCAAGGAGGTGCTGGAAGTGATTCTCGACCTTGCACAAGGCGGCATGACCATGCTGATCGTCACCCATGAAATGGCCTTCGCCCGCGCGGTGGCTGACCGAATCCTGTTCATGGACCGCGGCGTGATCGCGGAACAGAACGACCCCGAAACTTTCTTCAGCGCCCCGCAGACCGCACGCGCGCAGCAGTTCCTGGAGAGGTTCTCCTACGTGGAAAACATGCCAAAAAGGAAAGCATCGTGAGCTTCAAGACTGCCCTCGTTTTACCGCTGATTGCCTTGACTCTGCTGGCCGGTTGCGACAAACCTGCCGAACAGAAGCCCGTCGCCAAGGCTGCGCCTTCACCGTCTGCCAGTTACCTCGACACCATCAAGGCCCGTGACAAATTGATTGTCGGCGTGTTCAGCGACAAGCCGCCTTTTGGCTTCGTCAACGAACAAGGCCAATACGTCGGTTTTGACACCGACCTGGGCAAGCGTTTTGCCAAGGACCTGCTGGGTGACGAAAAGAAAGTCGAGTTCGTAGTGGTTGAACCCGCCAGCCGGATTCCGTTTTTGCAAAGCGACAAGGTCGACCTGATTCTGGCCAACATGACCGTCACCCCGGAACGCCGGGAAGCGGTGGATTTCACCAACCCCAACCTGCGCGTGGCCGTGCAGGCGCTGGTTCCGGAGGCCAGCCCGGTAAAGACCCTGGATGATCTGGCGAGCAGAACAACCATCGTCACCACTGGCACCACGGCGGATATCTGGCTGACAAAAAATCATCCGGACTGGAAAGTGCTGAAGTTCGAAAAGAACTCCGAGTCCTTACAAGCGCTGGCCAATGGCCGAGGCGACGCTTATGCGCAGGACAACCTGGTGCTGTTCAGTTGGGCAAAGAAAAACCCCGGTTACCGTGTGCTTGATCAGAAACTCGGCGACGAAGCGCCCATCGCGCCTGCCGTCAAGAAGGGCAACATCGAATTGCGCGACTGGGTCAATACCGAGCTGGCCAGGCTGGGCGAAGAGAAATACCTGCTCAAGCTTTACGACCAGTACGTGCGTCCGGAACTGGCCGAAGGCACCGACCCCAATGCGGTGATCGTCGAGGGCGGAAGCTGGAAGCCTTGATGATCGGCGTTTGATTGCCGCGGATGAATGACGAACCGGCTTCAGGCCGGTTTGTCTGTTTACGAGGCTGCGCCCGTTGAACCTGTTTCTTTGCGAAGCTCGGCTTCAAGGCGGTCCACAAACAGGCGCACTCTGTGCGGAACGCGCTGGCGTGTCGGCAGCACTGCGGTCACAGACAACTGCTCGGGAAGGCCGTCCTTGAAGTCGATCTGCACAAGGCTGCCGTCGTGGATTTCATGGCGAATATCCCAATACGTCAGCATGGCCAGCCCCAGGCCTTGTTTGCACGCCGTGCGGACGGCCTCGACACTGTTGGCAGAAAACGACCCCTGCGCCCTAATGGCCACAGGTTCGTCATTTCGGGTGAACGACCAATAAGGCATTCCATGCAAGGCGATGCACGGGTGGCGCCTGAGGTCGTCCAGCACCACCGGTTTACCGTGCCGCGCAAGGTATTCAGGGCTTGCACATACCACCCGAGGGTTGGGCGCCAGCGCTCTGGCCACCAGAGCCGAGTCACGTATTGTGGCAATCCGGATGGCGACATCGATTCCCAGCCCGGCGATATCCACGATGCTGTCCGACAGCGTGAGGTCGATACTCAGTGCCGGGTTTTCCCTCATTAATAGGGGCAGCAGCGGCATGATGACGGTCTGACCAAATACGCTTGGCGCCGTCACTCGCAACACGCCGCTGGCAGAGCCTGCATCGGCTTTCAGCGTGGCGCGGGCGGTTTCGCACGCTTCCAGCATCGTTTTGGCGTGCGGCAGAAAGACTTCGCCTTCCGGGGTCAGTGACACCGAACGGGTTGTGCGATGAACCAGCCTCACCGCCAGGTCGTTTTCCAGTACCGCCAGACGCCTGGAAACCGCCATCGGAGATACCCCGAGCCGGCGTGCGGCTTCGGAAAGGCTCCTGCTGGAAGCAATAGCTGCAAACACTTCTAGGTCAGCGATTTGCACGGATTCTATCCCTTTTCGTTAAAGCGGCTTATCTGAGCGGCCGGGTTCCCATGGTCTGCTTCAGGACTTACCGTCATGCAGATTCCGTCAATGGCTGCGGGCAATTCGCAGGCAATCTGCAGGGTGAGGTTTGAAGTATGAGCAAGATCACGCACGTTTCACGTCCGTTCGATAAAGGGCATCTGAAGCTGAAGAACAGGTTCGCACTCGCGCCCATGACCCGCGTCAGCGCGACTGAACAGGGCTGCGCAACACAGAACATGGCGCGGTACTACGAGCGTTTCGCCAAAGGCGGTTTCGGCCTGATTATCACCGAAGGCAACTACACTGATCGCCGTTTTTCTCAAGGATACCCGTTTCAGCCGGGCCTCACCGATGACGAGCAGGCCCAGGCCTGGCGTGCCACGACGGATGCGATTCATCGTCATGGAGGTGCCGTGATTGCGCAGATCATGCATGCGGGCGCGCTCAGTCAGTCAAATCGCTTCGTCAATGAAACGGTGGGACCTTCTGCCATTCGCCCGAAAGGCGAACAGATGGCGTTTTATTACGGCGAGGGTCGTTACCGGGTTCCGCAGGCAATGAGCGACAAGGATATTGCCGATGCCATTGACGGGTTCGCCCGCGCGACGGCCTTGGCTATCGGCACTGCGGGTTTTGACGGCGTCGAAATTCATGGCGCGAACGGATACCTGCTCGATCAGTTCCTGACCGATTACACCAATCAGCGGGCAGACCAATGGGGCAGTGATGTTCAGCAGCGCCTGCGCCTTACCCTCGATGTCATTGCCGAGGTGAAAAAAGTTGCCGGACCTGTACCCGTTGGCGTGCGTCTTTCACAAGGCAAGGTCAACGATTTTGAACATAAGTGGGCGGGAGGCGAGCGTGATGCCGAAATCATTTTTGGTGCCTTGGCCGATGCCGGCGTCGATTACATCCATGTGACGGAGCATCAGGCATGGCAGCCCGCTTTTGCCGAAGGAGAGGCCAGCCTGGTCAAACTGGCCCGTCGCTACGCCCCGAATATTACGCTGATCGCCAATGGCGGGCTGCACGACCCGGAAAAGGCCGAGCAGGTTCTTTGCGAGGGCGCAGACATCATTGCAGTGGGCAAGGGCGCGCTGGCCAACCCGGACCTGCCGCGGTTGCTGCTTGAAGGCGGGGCAGTCCGGGAGTTTGATCCGGCGATCCTTGGACCGATTGCCAATATCAAAGACAGTGAGCTTGGCTAGCCATTGCTGACCCGTATCAGCGCTGGCCGAGTGCTTTTACCGCCTGATCGACAGGCGTGGTGCCTTCGGTAAGCTCGATGATCTGTCGGGATATTTCAGGCTGGTCGACCAGTGCTGCCAGAAAAGCCGCTACGTCATCGCGCGGGATGTCGCCGTACGGAATGGCCGGACCTGCGCTGACCTTGCCCGAACCTGCGCTATCGACCAGGGTGCCCGGCCTGAGAATGACCCAGTCAAGTGCGGAAGAGGCCAGGCATACATCGGCGTCTTTCTTCACCCTCATGTAGTTCTCGAAACCAGCGGAAGTGTCTGTACCGCGTGCGGCTTCGGGAAATGCCGACACCAACAGGAAGCGTCGAACGCCAGCGAGCTCAGCGGCTGCTACTGAAGTTTTCAGACCTTCGCCGTCAATGGCGTTGGTCAGCTCAATGCCTGCACCGCCAGCCCCGGCGGTGAAAACCACCACGTCACTGCTGGCCATTGCACTGGCCAGCGCAGGTGCATCCATCTCGACCAGGTTTCCAGGCAAGGGCAGGGCACCCGTTGCCTTGATCAGCGCCGACTGCTTCTCCTTGCGGTGCAGTGCGATCACTTCATGACCGCTGTTGCCAAGGTTTTTTATAAGGCGCAGGCCAACCTTGCCTGCGGCCCCGATGACAAAAATTCTGGGCATCAGATATTCCTCTGTGGGTGGGGTGCCGGCACGCTCTGATGTCGGCGCTCCTTTGTCGCATCAACCTTCAAACTGGTGGTAAACCTTGGCAATCACTTTCCAGGTGCCATCGATTTTGATCAGCGTCAGGTAGTCATTGTAGTCAGCACCGATCGCATCTTTTTCCATGTCAATGCGTACCACCGCCGTGGTTGGAGTGATGGCGAGTATGTCCAGCCGCGTGGTGATATCGGGTGCAGTACCGTTGGTTTCGACAAACGTGTACAGATTGCTGATCGGTCCGCCCAGCAATTGACCGTTGGTGAAGCCATACATCACCGCATCCTTGTGAAAGGCTTCCTCGATAGTCGCAACGCTGCCGATGCGCAAGCCTTCTACATACTGGCTGGCGGTGGCGATGACGGCATTGTAATCGCGGGTGGGTACGGCTTTGATGTTCTTGCTCATGGGACAGTACTCCTTGGGGGAACAGCAGATGTGGCGAACACATTGTGTGGGTGAATAAACAGCACCTGGCCGATCACCAGTCCTGGCGGCTTGGCGAGATGATCAGGTCGTTCACGTGATCGTATGGGCTGCAACGGGCGCGTCGATAAGGCGGCAAAGCTCAAACAGGTTTCAGTACTGACCCAGCGGCCAGTCGGTATAACCTTTGGCGCCGCCGCCGTAGTAGGACTCACGTGGAGCAATGGTCAGTTCGGCCCCGTGAAACAGGCGGGCGACGAGGTCGGGGTTGGAGATGAACAGGCGACCGAACGCCACGGCGTCGATCTTGCCCTGCGCCCGGCGCTCGACCGCCATCTCGAGGTCATAGTTATTGTTGCCAATGAACGGGCCATTGAACTGAGCGCTCAAGGCATCCATATCGACGCCTTCCGGGACCTCACGGGAAGTGGCCGTCGCCCCTTCGACAAAGTGCAAATAGGCAAGATTGAGTGCGTTCAACTGCTGGATCAGATAGCCATGCAGGCCCATGACGTTGCTGTCCGGTGCAGTGTTACCGGCATCGGGCGTGACCGGCGACAGGCGAATGCCGACACGGTCATTGCCCCAGATGTCGACGATGGCCCGGGTCACTTCCAACGTCAGACGGGCCCGGTTCTCTATCGAGCCGCCGTACCGGTCGGTGCGCTGGTTGGTCGAGTCGCGCAGAAACTGGTCGAGCAGATAACTGTTGGCCGAGTGAACCTCAACGCCATCAAAACCGGCCCGTTTGGCATTTTCAGCTGCCTGTCGGTATTGCTCGATGATGCCGGGAATTTCGTCGGTTTCCAGCGCGCGCGGCATGGAGACAGGCACAAAGCCGTCGACGGTGTAGGTGTTGCCTTCAGCCTGGATGGCGGAGGGCGCTACCGGCGCTTTACCACCGGGTTGTAGGTCGACACTGGAGAACCGGCCTACGTGCCAGAGCTGGCTGACGATCTTGCCACCGGCGGCATGCACGGCGTCCGTGACTTTCCGCCAGCCTGCGACATGGTCTTCGTTCCAGATCCCGGGCGTTGCAGCATAGCCTCGGCCTTGCGCCGAAATGTTGGTCGCCTCGGCCACGATCAAGCCTGCCGTCGCACGTTGCGCATAATAGGTCGCGTGCATGTCGTTCGGCACACCGTCCTCGGCGTAACGACTGCGTGTCACAGGCGCCATGACAATTCTGTTCGCCAGATCAATCGAACCCATTCGCATCGGAGAGAAAAGATCGGTGTTTGGGGTGGAGTCTTTCATTGGAAATACCTCGTTAGTGGACCGGTCGTCTACTAAAATGGTTAAAAAAACGCCCGCTACTTAAGCAGGCGCTTTGTCATGTGCAGTGCTCTATCGAAGGGTGCGGTGGACTTGTTGACCTTCACAAGCAGGGAGGCACCCAGCCAGAGTTGATAAAGGGATTCCGCAAAACCGCGGTGATCGCCTTCGGGGTGAACACTGCCGTCGGATACACCCTGTTCTACGCAGGCGGTGATGCGATTGATGATCTGTGCAGTGCCGGTTTCCAGAACGCTGCGCATGTCCTCGGACAGATCACAAACTTCCGCGCCCAGTTTGACCACCAGGCACTTGCCTTCGGGAAGACTGGTGCCTTGGGTTTCTGTCCAGTACATGAAATAGGCCAGTAACCGTTCCGCGCCAGTACCGGGACGCGCCATCAGTGCGTCGACCCGGCCCAGGTACTCGGAAAAATACTCTTCCAGCAGCGCCTGACCGAATTCTTCTTTCGATTTGAAGTAATAGTAAAACGAACCTTTGGGTACGCCGGCCGTACTCAGCACTTCAGCGAGGCCGACTGCGGTGTAGCCTTTGTTCGTCATCAGCGACCTGGCGACATCAATGATGTGCTGGCGCATGTCCTGGGCGGGTTTCTTCATGGCGAGCATCCTAAATGTAAACCGACCGGTCGTCTAGTGATGCCCGCCATGATTTTCCGTGCATTGCTGAGAGATGTTCCGGGAACACCGGGTCTTCTGCATTGCCGTATTCTGTCGATGACAGGCTGTGCAATGCCAAAGCAGCCTGGAGTGCAGGGAACCCGCCAGCAGACCGCCCATGCCTATTCCTCAGTGTCGGTCACGCCCTGATCCTCACCCAGAAATCCGCCACTCTGGTGATGCCACAGCCGCGCGTAGGTGCCGTTTTTGCCAAGCAGTTCTGCGTGGGTGCCTTGTTCGATGATGCGCCCATCGTCCATGACGATGAGTCTGTCCATAGCAGCAATGGTGGACAGGCGATGGGCGATGGCAATCACGGTCTTGCCCTCCATCATTTCATCAAGGCTTTCCTGGATGGCCACCTCGACTTCCGAATCCAGTGCGCTGGTGGCTTCGTCCAGTAACAGGATCGGGGCATTCTTGAGCATCACCCGGGCTATCGCGACACGTTGACGCTGGCCGCCCGAAAGCTTGATGCCGCGCTCACCCACCAGGGTGTCGTAACCGCTATGGCCTTGCTTGTCGCTCAACTGGCTGATGAACCCATCGGCCTGCGCATCGACCGCAGCGCTACGGATCTGCTCGTCGGTAGCATCCGGGCGGCCATAGGCGATGTTGTCGCGAATGGACCGGTGCAGCAGGGACGTGTCCTGAGTGACCATACCGATGGCGCTGCGCAGGCTGTCCTGAGTCACGTGCGCGATGTTTTGCCCGTCGATGCGTATTTCACCTTCGTCCACATCATAGAAGCGCAACAGCAGGTTGATGAGTGTGGATTTTCCCGCTCCGGAGCGGCCCACCAGACCGATTTTTTCACCCGGGCGAATGCTCAGGTTCAGGCCGTCGAGTACCTGACGTTCGCCGTTGTAGTTGAAACCTACATTGTCGAAAGTCACCGCGCCACCCGTGGTGTTCAGGACGGTGGCGTCTGGCGCATCCTGCACTTTGGGGCCGCGGGTCAAGGTGGCCATGCCATCCTGCACGGTGCCGATGTTCTCGAACAGAGAGGTCATCTGCCACATGATCCAGTGCGACATGCCGTTGATACGCAACGCCATCGCGGTAATCGCCGCCACAGCACCCGTACCGACCTGGCCTTGGTGCCACAGCCACAGCGCATAACCGCCTGCCCCCATGATCAGTGCAACCACCAATGCCTGGTTGACGATTTCGAACTGGCTGACCAGGCGCATCTGGCGTAAGCCGGTGAGTTTGAAATCCTCCATCGCAGCACGCGCGAAATGCGCCTCACGTTTGGAGTGAGAGAACAGCTTTACCGTGGTGATGTTGGTGTAGGCATCCGAGATACGCCCGGTCATCGACGACCGTGCATTGGCCTGTTCCTGCCCGACTTTGCCCAGGCGAGGCACGAAATACAGCATGGCCAACCCGAACAGTGCGATCCAGGCAAGGAAGGGCAGCATCAGTTTCAGGTCGAAGCCACCGGCCAGTGCGATGATCGCGATGAAATACACCCCGATTCCCGGCGCGATCTCGATGAGGGTGAACAGCACATCGCGCACGGAGAGCGCCGTCTGCATCACCTTGGTCGTGACCCGGCCGGAGAACTCATCGGAAAAGAACGACAGGCTTTGCCGCAGCATCAGGCGATGGAAGTCCCAACGCAGCCGCAGCGGCAGGTTGATCGCCAGTACCTGATGCTGAACCATGGTGCGCAACGCGACCAGCCCGATGCTGGCCACCAGAATGATGCCGATGCTCCACAGCACCTGGCTTTCCTGCATGCCCGCGTCACCGCCGGCCTGCCAGGTCGACAGCAGGTCCACGACCTGCCCGAGGAAAGAAAACAGCCAGGCTTCGTAAATCGACACACCGGCACTGAGCAGCGCAAGCGCAAGCACATAACCGCGGGCGCCCCGTGTGCAGGCCCAGAGAAACCGAATCAGGCCTTCAGGTGGCGGCGGTACTTCGTCGGGCGGGAAGGGGTCGAGCCATTTTTCAAATGCGCGAAGCATGGTGATCTCCAAACAAACCAATCCAAATATTCTGGCATTAAAGCCTACTGGTGACGTAGTTCACGATTTTAATAGCCTGCGTAAGGTCATCAGACCGTCAATTCATCAGTCAGCGTGGCGCAAGTGATGCTCATCGGGCGTATTTCTGAGAAACTGGATCAGGACCGTGTCCAGGTCAAAAGCCCTGCATAATCCTCTTTTGCCTCATTCATTTTGAACCCGTCCGTAGAAAAGAGATTCTGTGGCCGTTGTCGGGAGATCCGTTTGCATACTGTTCCGGTGTTTCAAGGCGGTGATGAGCGCTTGTCTCATGTGCTGAGCGCGAGTGAGCGGCTGGTCATGGCAACATCGGTGGAAGAGGTCGTCGCTGTGCTTCGTGACACGGCGCGTGCCGCTGTCGAAGCGGAGGGCGTCGCGGTGGTCATTGAACATGGCGGGCGCTGTTCCTATGTCGCGGAGGATGCTGTCTCTCCGCTTTGGCAAGGTCAGACATTCCCGACCGACCACTGCATTTCGGGTTGGGTGATGCATCACGGTGAGACGGTTTCCATCCGCGACGTCCGGCTTGATCCACGTATCCCGCAGGACGCCTATGCGCCGACTTTCGTCCGTAGCCTCGTCATGGTGCCCATAGGCAGGCCTGTGGCGGTCGCAGCGCTCGGCGCCTACTGGTCGGAGGTTCGCACCCACGACCAGGATACGATCAAACGGCTGGAAAGCCTGGCGCGCCTGGCGACGATTGCCCTTGAGAATGCCCGCCTTACCCAGGCACGCAACCGCGCGGCGGCCCTTGGGTCTGCACAGAACCGCATCCTGAAACTGGCCGTCGAAGAGACGCCCCTCAACGTCGCGCTGGATGCAATCGTCCGCGAGGTGGAAGCACTGTCCACGTCCCGTTTCCTGGGAAGCATCCTGCTCCTGAGCGAGGAGGGCCAGCAACTGCAGCATTGCTCAGGACCTGGCCTTCCCGGCGCCTACCGTGACGCCGTCGAAGGTTTTGTCATCGCCCCGAGCGCAAGCTCGAGCAGCACCGCGTCATTTCAGGACGAGCCGGTGGTCATGTCCGACATCGCGCACGATCCGCTCTGGGCCGGGTTCCGCGAGCTGGCCATCGGGCATGGCCTGCACGCTTGCTGGTCAACGCCTATCCGTTCGGCGCGGGGCGATGTGCTCGGCACGTTTGTGATGTACCACCATGAACCGCGCGAGCCACTGTCGGCGGACATCGAGATCGTCGATTTTGTTGTTCAGACGGTCGGACTCGTCGTACACCGTGCCCGGGCCAAGGCCGCGATCCGGGTCAGCGAAGCACGCTACCGCCAGATCATCGAAGGCGCGGAGGACTTCGCGATCATGACGTTCGATGCGCAGGGAACCGTGACGAGTTGGAACAGTGGTGCCCAGCGTGTCGTCGGCTACAGCGCCGAGGAGGTAGTGGGTCGCACAGGCGACCTCTTCTACACAGACGCGGACCAGACCGAGCGTGTGTTTTACGGAGAACTCGACATCGCCCAGGATCAGGGCCGGGCCGTCAACGAGCGCTGGCACCTTCGCAAGAACGGCTCGCGCTTCTGGGGTTCCGGATTGATGATGCCGCTCGCCATGAACCATGGCGGCTTCGTGAAAATCTTCCGCGACCGTACGGCCGAGCACCAGGCGGAAGCGGCGCTGCAAGAGAGCGCCACGCGACTGCGCTTTTTTGATGAGCTCGACAGCCAGTTGGTTAACGTCCGCTCTGCCGAAGAGGCGATGCGCGTCGCGACCCGGCTGCTTGGGCAGGAGCTTAGCGTGTCACGCTGCGCCTACGCGGATGTCGACGTCGATCACGACCGGTTCTGGATTCGCAGTGACTACACTGCGCCCGGCATTCAGAGCTCGGTCGGAACGTACAGCCTGGACCTTTTCGGCCCCCGGACTGCGGATGACATGCGCGCTGGCTGTACGTTAATCATCCGCGACATGACGGCAGAGATAAGCCACGGCGGAGGTCTTGAGAGCTTTAGAGCCATCGGTGTCGACGCAATCATCTGTTGCCCGCTTGTAAAGGACGGCCGACTGACGGCCATGATGGCGGTTCATCAAGATCAGCCTCGAGACTGGTCACCGTCCGAGATCGCGCTGGTCAAGGAAGTGGTCGAGCGTTGCTGGGCGCATGTCGAACGGGTAGGTGCCGAAATGCGCCTGCGCGAAAGCGAGGAGCGACTGCGCCTTGCGGTAGAAAACGCCGATATCGGCTTCTGGGACGTGGATCTCGTTCATAACACGCTCATTTGGCCGCCACTGACCAAAGCGATGTTCGGCATCCGGGCTGACGTGCCGGTCACGATTCAGGACTTCTACGACGGTTTGCATCCCGAAGATCGAGAAGCAACGATCATGGCCTTCGCGGCAGCCGTCGACCCGGAACGGCGCGCGCTCTATGAGGTGGACTATCGCACGATTGGCAGGGAGGACGGCGTTGTTCGCTGGGTCGCGGCCAAGGGCCGTGCCGTATTCAATGCGGCCAACCGCTGCCTGCGCTTCACCGGCACGGTGGTTGATGTCACCGCCCGCAAGGCGGCTGAGGAAGAGTTGCGAGAGCTCAACGCCACGCTTGAAGCCCGAGTAGCCCAAGCCATCGCCGAACGCGAAGAGGTCCAACAGGCCCTACGCCAGAGTCAAAAGATGGAAGCCATGGGGCAGTTGACCGGCGGCGTGGCTCACGACTTCAACAACCTGCTTACGCCTATCGTTGGCACGCTCGACATGCTCCAGCGCAGAGGTGTGGGCGGCGAACGGGAGCAATGGCTGATCTCCGGGGCCTTGCAATCGGCCGACCGTGCAAAGACGCTCGTGCAGCGGTTGCTCGCGTTCGCCCGTCGTCAGCCGCTCCAGGCGGTCCCGGTCAACGTGGCAAAGCTGGTGAGTGATATGGGCGATCTCGTGGCCAGCACCACCGGCCCGCAAATCAAGGTCGTCGTCGATGCCCCGTTGGATCTGCCGGCGGCGATGGCGGATCCGAACCAGCTCGAGATGGCTCTCCTGAACCTCTCCGTGAACGCGCGCGACGCGATGATCGAGGGAGGCACGATGAGGATATCTGCAAGCATGGAAGCGGTCTTCAACGGTCACCGTTCGAAGCTTCCGACAGGCGAATATCTGTGTCTGTCAGTTGCAGACACCGGCGCGGGGATGGACGCAGCCACGCTTGCCCGGGCGGTGGAACCGTTCTTTTCGACCAAGGGTGTCGGGAAAGGGACCGGACTCGGCCTCTCGATGGTGCATGGGCTGGCATCTCAACTGGACGGCGCGCTGACGATTCAAAGCTCGCCCGGCCTGGGAACGAACGTGGAGCTTTGGCTTCCGCGCAGCATGGCCTTGCCGGCAGTGGCCTTGCGCATTATCGACGTTCCGGAGCGACAATCGGCGCATGGAGTCGTGCTGTTGGTCGACGATGAGGAGCCTGTACGTGCAAGCACTTCATACATGTTGGCCGAACTGGGCTACCACGTGATCGAAGCCGCTTCAGGCGAGGAGGCGTTGCACCTGCTGGACACCGGGCAGCCATTTGACCTGCTTGTCACGGACCACCTGATGCCTGGCATCAGTGGGACCGACCTAGCCAGGGTGGTCCGTACTTCCCGGCCCGGCACTGCGATTCTTCTCGTCTCTGGCTATGCCGAACGTGAAGGGATCGACCCGGAGCTACCGCGGCTTACCAAGCCGTTCCGAAAGGATGAGCTTGCGGCAAGCCTGTCCCAGGTCGGCAGCGAATCCCGGGACAGCCAAGGGCCTCGGGTCGGATCGGTTTTCTGAAACCATGAACCGAGCGCTCGGTTAGCGCTCTGCGAAGGTTTGGGGGCTGCAACGGGTTATCTTTCGAGAACGGGGCCGATAAGCGTCAGGCTGGAGTCATTTTCCTGGTGCTTCTTCAACGGCCTGATCGTTCGGTTGACCAGGCTTTCACGGTGTTAGCCGGTTTATCAGCGCATCTACCTCCTCACGGCCGGGAGCCGTCGCCGGCCCCCGGCGTGTGACCGCAATCGCCGCTGCCGCATTGGCGCGCAGGGCCGCCCGGTCGACGCTGCTACCCTTGGCCAACTCGGCCAGCAGCACACCTGCATGGGCGTCGCCAGCGCCATTGGTGTCGAGTGCCGTCACAGCAAAGCCGGGTATGTGTCGCGTCTGTCCAGCATGGTTGATCCAGCAACCTGCGGGGCCGTCACGAATCACTATGAGAGCATCGTCGCGCAGAAGGGCGGCCAGGCTGTGGAGGGCGTCGGCGGGTGTCTGGGTTTGCGTGAAACGCAGGGCTTCTTCGCGGTTGCTGGACCATACGCTGATCAATGGAAGTACGGCGTTTATCTCGGCGCCATTTACAGCATTAACCAATGGGCCTGGGTCGAATACCACCGCAGTGCCGCTGGGCAATCCGCTCAGCCAGGCAAGCAAGGCGGTCACCTTGTTTTTGTGTATCAGGCTATAGCCGCTGACAAATACGTAATCCTCGGGGCTGACCCGCACCCCGTGCAGGTCATCGGTGGACAAACCGCCTTCAGCGCCCACGTAGGAGATGAACGAGCGCTCGGCCGAGGCTTCCACCAAGGCAACGGCCAGACCGGTGTCTTCTCCGGGGACGGGCATCGTGGAAATCTCCACGCCCTCGTCGCGCATGGCCTGGCGAGCCAGGTCGCCGAAGCGGCCCTGGCCATGGCGGCCCAGGTAAACCGTGCGCAAGCCATTGCGGCAGGCAGCGGCCATGACATTGAAGCCGCCTCCAGTCTCGAATGTCGCGCTGGTGGCCAGTACGTCGCCCCCCGAAGACGGCAGGTGATCGATTGCCATGACGAGGTCGACCACCACTTGGCCGGTGTAGAACAATTTAGCGGGCATGGGCAGCCTCTTTGTTAAAGACACGGCGATCACGCGCCCCGCCGAGTAGCGCGTAAAGGCCTCCGGCGACAATGAAGGTCACGATCCAGCCCAGACCGTTATGGCCCAGCCAGGAATCGGCGAGCATGCCTTTGAACAGCACATGCTCCGGGGTAGTGGCCACAGTGGTGAAGCTGAAGCCGAGAACGATGGCCAATGCCCACGAGCCCAGCGCGCGCCATTCGACGCCGCCGCGATACCAGTAAGCGCTGCGTGGAGTCTGGTCCAGCAAGTCATTGGGGGAGTAGACGTGGCGGTGCAGCAGGTCGACGACAAAGATGCCGACCCACGCGGTAATGGGCACCGCCAGCATCGAAATGAACGTAATGAAGGGGCCGTAGAAGCTGTCGGCGATCAGCATGAAGTAGATCGAACCGGCAAAGATCGCGACGATATCGACGATTACCGCGTGTACTCGCTTGACCTTCAGGCCGAGGGTCAAGGTGGTCAGACCGGCCGAGTAAACCGACAGGTTGTTGGACAGTAACAGGCCGCCGAACGCAGTGATCAAATAGGGCACGGCCATCCAGGTGGGCAACATTTCGCGGATGGCGATGATCGGGTCAGTGGTTGAAGCCAGGTGATCGTTGCCCACCGACAGCAGGCCGCCGAGGGTGATCAGCAAAACCAACGGGATCCCTGCGCCAAACGCCGCTGAGGCCACCAGCCGGGTGGCCTTTACGCTGGCGTGCTGATAGCGCGACATATCGGCGCCCGCGTTGGCCCAGCCGATACCGGTGCCGGCGGCCATGGTGCCTACACCAATGATCATGGCACTCAGGGGCGCGGCAGGCGCGTTGAAGACCAGGCTCCAGTCGATGTGGGTGAGTAGAAAGCCGCCGACCACCAGGTTAAGAGCGCCAAAGAGGTACGTCGCCCATTTCTGGATGACCAGCAGGGTGGCATGGCCCAGGCCCGAGACGCTCAAGGTCAGCAGCACGAACAAGGCGATGAACACGAGGGTCAGGCCAGGTGAGTTTTTCGCCTCCACGGGGGTGCCGAAAAGGATCGCGAACAGTGACAGCAAGACGAACGCGGCGGTTGTGGTATTGACCGTTTCCCAGCCCAGGCGCGACATCAGCGAAACCAGGGTAGGCCCGATGTTGCCTCGCACCCCGAAGATGGCCCTGGACAGCGTCAGGCTGGGCGCACGACCGCGCCGCCCGGCAATGGAGATAACGCCCACCACGGCGAACGAGCCAGCGGCACCGAGGATAGCGACGATAACTGCCTGCCAGATGGCCAGCCCCTGAAACGCGACCAGAGTAGCCCCGAGCGGCAATCCGAGGATGCTGATATTGGCTGCGAACCAGACCCAGAACAACTGCAATGGATGGCCGTTGCATTCATTTTCAGGGACCGGCTCGATGCCACGGGTTTCCAGCTGACCTGCACCTTGCGAGGTGGGCGATGTGTTCATTTGCGTTGCTCCTATTGCCTTTATTTTGGTTGTGGCAGTACGTAAGCAGGTGCAATCCAGTGCAAATAGGCTATCCAAAGCCGGGTCAGCCTGACGGCCACCCGGAGAGCCGGGGGGCGAGGGTGATCTCGTTTCAGTGGGCGAGCAGCGCTCGGCCCATCAATCGGTGCGTAGCACCAGCAAGTGTTCGACCAAGGGGGCGAGGTCGAGGGTGTTGACCGCATCAAGTTGCTCGATCAACGCTGCCGGCCAGGCGTGCATGCCGTTACAGGCACCCAGCATGGCACCGAGAATGGCGGCAATCGTGTCAGTGTCGCCGCCCAGGCTCGCCGCCATGCACACCGCGTCGAACGGGCTGAGCGTGCTGCTCGCCACTCGGTGGGCGAGGGTGAAGGCCGCAACCACCGATTCTTGTGAGGCGACCGAAGTGCCAATCACATCATGCACTCGGTCGGCCAGTTGCTCGTCCGTGCAGTCGGCGCAAAGCGCCTTGGCCCAGTAAATGCGCGCGGCGATACGTCCACCCGCAACCCAATGGCCATGGCGTTCGGCACTCAGGGCCACCTCCGCGCCTGTCTCCAAAGCGTCAGCCAGGGACGCGCCATTGATCCCGGCGGACACCACGGCCGCGACCGCGGCTGCGCTGGAGATGCCCAGCGTGGTGTTGTGGGTGACCTGACAGGCCTGCACCACCTGCGTCAGAAACGCCTCGCGGTTGCCCACATTGGCCGCGATGCCTACCGGGGTGATCCGCATGGCCGCGCCGTTGGTGGTGCCGAAGCGGCCGGCCTCTTCAGGGCTGTGGCCATTAAGGATCATTTCAATCGCACGTTTGGTCGAAGGCCCCAGCAGGTCGTGGGAGCCCTTGGCTTTCATCGCGGCTTCCCACTCGATCAGGCTGTGAGCCAGCGCCGTTGGGTCGATGCTACCGCCGCCAGCCACCAGCAGATGAGCCACCAGGATGGCCTGTTCGGTGTCATCGGTGATGGCGCCGGCTGGCATATTGGGTGCTATCGGCTGGTCGGCATCGGCGCCGATCAGCGTACTGATACGGCCATAGCGTTGCAGGATTAACGCGCGCGGCAGTGATTGCGTCGGCATGCCCAAAGCGTCGCCCAGGGCCAGGCCATAAAAAGCGCCCAGGCCTCGGTCTTGCAGAAATGCTGTGCTCATATGGAGGATCCGAAGGCGAGATGAAGGCGAAAATGCACGGGATCCAACAGGCTCTCTACGTGCTCCATAAACCGTTCACGGCGGTCAAAGGTCGTGCGCACGGCCTTGAGAAACACCGTGCCCGGGTCCCGCGCCAGCAGCCTGGCGTCTTCGCGATTCAAAGGCTCTGCGCCGATCCATTGGTCGCCCTTGTCGCCAATAAAACCATGAGCGGCCATGGTCACCGTCAGTGACTGTTCCAGCAGGCCCTGTTGCGGCAGATTTTCCAGGCCATCGACCGCTGGAATCAAGGCCCGCTCCAAGGAAACGATACTGCCATCGGCGGCGATACGGCGGCGGTCCAGAGCCACCAGGCTGGAGGTGCCCAGGCGCACTTCCAGGTCTGGCCGTTGCACCGCTACCAGACGCAGGATTTCCGTACGCACGCTGGCGCCAGTGTCGGCCAAGGCTTGGGCCCAGCCGGCGTGCTGGTCCAGGCTAAAACCATCGTAGGTGACAATCGAGCCCACACCGGTCTGGGTGGCAATGAAGTTACGCCGCTTGAGCTCGGACAACGCTTCGCGCAGCGTGCCTCGGCTGACATTAAACTCCTGGGCCAGAAGATTTTCCCCGGGCAGCAGGGCACCGGAGCTCATCTGACCGCTTTCGATACGGCGGATCAGCTCGGTGACAACCTGGGTTTTTTTGTCGAATCGAACCTGTCTAGTCATGTACATTTTATAGAGCCAGTCTGGACCTGAATGCAAGGTCTTTTTGCATGCCAACCGGCGATGCGACGCATCGGCGCACGGGGTGACTGGTTTCATCCTCTCTGGAATCGGCAGCGTGTGATTTGTCGTGAGAGGCTGGTGGACTGTGGATTGGGGCATCCTTTTAAAGCCATCCCAAGCGTGCCCTCAGATACGCCCACAAACTGGAAGTGAATGGAACTCCACGTTCTTATAGAAAGACAAAAACGATCAGATAAGCTGATTGCCCGACGCCCCCTAAAGACTATCCGGATCCCCAAAAAACATTTTGACTTGGCTCTAGGACGGTGTTTTCAGGCGGAAAAATTCAAATGTGCCCCCAGTTTTGCCCCCAGTAGCGCGGGATATGCGGGCGATCGAGATTGGCGATCTCTGAGGCGGAGCAGGGTGGTCGTCGATGGCTTTCAATGTACGTCAGACTCGGCTTGCACGGGGGATGCCTGGATGATTGGTCGCCTAGGGCAGGGCACCAAGCGCCTGGTAGGTGGGTAGGGTACAACTTGACTATCGACTCGGTAATTTCCGCCCGGTCTGGGCTGATCGGAGCGGTACCATTGATAGGTTGGTGGATGAGAGGACACGGGTGCATCCAGTGCCTTACTATGCCCCAACTGACATAGCGTTTCTTCCATTCATGGCCAAATTCTTTCCAGCACTCGATCATGCGGAATTCCGCAGCAAAGGCGAATTTACGCTTTTTCAGGAACTAGCGGCACTTGACGATGGGTTTGTCGTCATCCACTCGCTACCTTGGCTACGCGGCCGGACAAAGCGGGTGTACTCGCAGGATCTGCAGCACTACCTGCGAGTTTCCTTAGAGAGGATGCACCTGTCTGGCGAGGTGGACTTCGTAATCTTACATGCGGAACTGGGTATGCTTTGCATAGAGACGAAGTCAGGTTTGTATCAGCCGTCGGGCGTTCGATTTATTCACGAACGTGACGGTTATGAAATCGATCCTCTGAATCAGGTCAAGGACAACGCTTTCGTTCTCGTCGATATGTTGCAATCGTGGCAGATGAAGTGCCCAGTCGGTTACGCAGTGCATTTTCCAGACTTCGATCTGGAGAGTTCGCAAATCGCCAGTGCATACGTGCCGCTCGACCGGCAGTTGCCCGACGGTATTCTAATCCTCCAAAAGCACCGTCAGGACATGCCTTCGCGCATCGTGCAATTGATGGCGCACTGGAAGTCCGCACTGAACTACAACATCAAGGATAATTTCAGCCATGAAATCAAACAATTTCTCGACTCCGTCTGGCCGCGGGAATTACGGGAAGGGGCTCTTGGCCGGAAAATCGTTGCGGACAGCGAGTTGTGGCTTCAATTAGACAAAAAGCAGGCGAATCAGGTGGCATTGTGCGTCGACTCTGATCGAAGGTTGATCGCGGGGTTTTCGGGCAGCGGCAAGACGTTGATAGCGCGTTCTCTTGCTGAGCAGTTTGTCGCTCGGGACCTCAAGGTACTGTTCCTTCTGAAGAACCGCCAGATTACGCATAAGGTGGCCGCTCAATTGAGCCAGTTTGGCCGGGCCGTGACAGTTCAAACCTTTCATTCCTACTGCGAGTCCCAGGGCAAGCGGAACAGGGAAAACAGCTCCGGCGAGCCCAACTATGACGAGCATCACCTGGCCCTGCATGGGTCGGTAGATGATCAGTACGCGGCGTTGATCGTCGATGAGGCCCAGGCGCTCAATGAGGCCGATCACTTGGCGCTGCGCGACCATTTCGCCAACGCACGCAAGTTCGTTTTTGCTGATGAGCTCCAGGTACTACCCGGGATCGAAAAAGGCAGTTCCTATCGATTTCTGGAGGATACCTATGGCGAGCGATTCTTCTATCTGACAACGGTCTACCGGAATCCCGGAGGCATCACTCAGACGATGATGGAGATGCTACCGCCACGACATGAGGTGAATTGCCCTCGGCCGATCTCCGTGGAGGACTTGTGCAGAAGCATTAGCTGGGATGTTTCCAAGACAATCCAGACCATGACGGCGAACCTCGCTAAATCCGGTGTCATGAACGAGGACTTGATCGTGCTCAGTCAGTTCTCCTCGTCGCTTGAGGAGATCGGTGTTCCACGCTCCACTATCTCGGCGTATCGCGGTATGGAGGCGCCAGTCGTCATCGTCGTAGCAGGCTTCGAAATGGATGACATTACATTGGCTTGCGCTCTCGGACGAGCCACGACCCGTGCCTATATCATCGTGCCTATTGAACTGCTTGTGGGTCAGAGCAGCGTAAAATCAGATTTCCTTCGCAAAGGTTTGGAGAATATTGATCGCAAATCAGTGCTCGATCAGGATGCCCGTGCTCCGGCCCCACGGTTTATCGTTAACAGAATGCGGAAATACGCCGACTTGGGCGGAAGACACGAAATCTTCGGCGAAGGATTTGTTTACGCAAGCCGATGGAGGCGATGGGTATATGAAGGCGGCGCCAGATGGAGCAATCGCGGAGTTCAGCTTTGGGGCTGGTGGATATCGCTATCGACAGGTCTTTCCATAGCTGGAATCGACTTTGTGCGTAATGAACTGACAGAGGGCTATCTCAAGCCCTGCACCGAATGCAATACGATGACACCGCATAACATGTACGGTGCGTGTCTGACTTGCCTCGCAGAACCATTGGACGAGGCCAATGTTTTTGAGATCGCCCAGCAGGCGGTTGAATTGGGGGCTGCGCGATCAATGAAGCGGGGGCAATCTTTAATCAAGGTGGCGGCACTGGTCGGCAATTTTGAATTTCCGCGCTCTAATGACCCTGTGTATGGGATTACTGAAGTCCCTGTCCTATTCCTCGCCACTACGATCGTCGAGTTTCGGATGCGCAACGAGGCGACCGTTGCCACCAAATCCCAAGTAGTACAATGGTTGCGGGAAGGGTTGGTACCCAGTGATTTAGATGACTCCATCGAGAGCCTTGCGGGCCGAACAATAGGCAGTCTCTGCGGGCAGAAGCTCATGGTGAAGATTGAGGCCGGCAAGTACCGACTAACCAATCCTCAATAGCCTCGTAAAGGTGGGGCTCCTTGAGTCTCCGGTCTGCCTGGTCAGATCTAGGTCTCAAGTTTTCGATAAAGCTGCGCTGCTCAACCGTAATTTTGAGATCTCTTGCCCTTGGAAATAAAGGTCGCGTTGAACGCTGGAACATCTTTGAATTATCAACTTTTCCGGAGCCTTGACTGTCAGATGAAAGGCTAGTTTTACCAACTCTGGGGCGATCACTTCATCGTTGCCGTTGAAGTTCGGTTCCTGGTTTGCATGGGAAGTGTCAGCCCCTCCGATTTTGAGTTGCTCGGACAGAGCTAACGCGAGAATGCTAATTAACTAATTGATTTTTAACGATTAATTCCTTGGGTGGAAAACGAGTCTGTACGGAGGTGGTGTTGTTCGCTCATCGATTCCAGTGTCCACCGTTCCGCTGAAAGCTTCAGGCCGGTCTATCGAATCGCAGAGTGTCCGGTCGGAGCTATCCTCATCAATAGCCCACTTGGCCCAAGGCTGGGGGCATCCTTTCAAACCATCCCAAGCATGCCCTCAGATATGCCCCCAATGTAGCAATACACTGGAAGTGAATGGAGCTCCATGGTTTGTGGAAAAGGCAGAAATGATCAAACTGAACAGCCTGCCCGACGACGCCTACAGACTCTCAGGGTCGCCAAAAAACATCTGAATCCGCGACCGCAACCAACGCTCCCCCGGGTCATTATCCTGCGCGCCGCGCCAGGCCATGTGCAGTTCGAAGGTTCGGGTTTCAATCGGCAGGTCTTCAGCGCGTACGCCTCCTGCTGCGGTCAGCACTTGTGCGGCGTAGTCCGGAACGGTGGCGACGATGTCGGTGCCGGTGAGCAGTGTGGCCAGGCCGTTGAACTGTGGCACGGCGAGGACGACGTGACGTTTGCGGTCCAGTTTCTCCAGGTGCTCGTCGATGAAGCCGCTGAGGTCGCCGGCGAATGACACCAGTGCGTGGGGGCGTGCGCAGAAGTCGTCGAGGCTCAACGGGCCGGGTATCGAGTCGGCGCGCAACAGTTGTGGCTTGCTTCTGCGCAATACCTTGCGTTTGGCATTGGCGGGCAGGTCCTGGGTGTAGCTGACACCGACCGAGATTTCCCCGGAGGCCAGCAACGGCGGCATCAGGATGTAATTGACCCGCCTGACGACCAGCACGATTCCCGGCGCTTCGGAGCGCAAGCGCTTGAGCAGGGTCGGCAATAATGCAAATTCGACGTCGTCCGACAGGCCGATGCGAAACACCGAGGTGCTGGTGGCCGGGTCGAACTCCGATGCCCGGCTGACCGCTGTCGAAATGGAGTCCAGCGCCGGGGAGAGCAGGGCGAAGATTTCCGTAGCGCGGGCGGTCGGCTCCATGCTGCGACCGGTGCGCACGAACAGCGGGTCGTCGAACAGCCCACGCAGGCGAGAGAGCGCGGCGCTGATGGCTGGCTGGCCGAGAAACAGTTTTTCCGCCGCACGCGTGACGCTGCGTTCATGCATCAGGGTTTCGAAAACGATGAGCAGGTTGAGGTCGACGCGACGCAGGTCGTTACGATTCATGCGGAGTATCTCGGGCCATTTGTCGGTTGAGGACGTGAGCAGGGTGCGATAGTACGAGCAAATGCTGCCGAGGCGCAGCGAAAATTGACAATCAGGTCGCGGAATTTGCGCACGGCTTGCAATGTTTCGTCGACATGCGAACAATGGCGACCATTATGCCTAAGGCGTCAAGACGCTGTCTGGCCGCGACATCCAGCTCACAGGACACAATCGATGACAGGCATGTCGACTATTAATAGCCACCGATGGTGTTGCCGGCAATGCCCGGATAAAGTTTGTGGCATCAAGGTTCACCAGGCGAGGTTCTAAATGTCCCGCACGATCCGTTTTCACCAGTTTGGCCCGGCCGAGGTGCTCAAGCTCGAAGAGCAGCCTGTCGCGTCGCCTGTATCCGGCGAGGTGCAGGTGCGCGTCCAGGCCATCGGTGTCAGCTGGTACGACGTTCTCTGGCGGCAAAATCTCGCGTCCACTCAGGCCCGGCTGCCTGCCGGTCTGGGTTATGAGATGGCGGGCGTGGTCACCGCGCTTGGCGATGGGGTCGATGACCTGCAGGTCGGCGACAAGGTGGCCAGCTTTCCGGCGGCCGACGCCAACCAGCACCCGGTCTACGGCGAGTCCATCGTGTTACCGCGTCGTGCGCTGACTCGTTATCCGGACATCCTGACACCGGTCCAGGCCAGCGTGCATTACACGCCGTATCTGGTGGCGTATTTCGCCTATGTCGATCTGGCGCGCATCAAGGCTGGCCAGACCGTGCTGGTCACCGACGCCAGCCATTGTTCTGGTCCGGCGTTCGTGCAACTGGGCAAGGCGTTGGGCGTCCGCGTCATTGCGGCCACCAAAACGGACGATGCCCGTGAGTACCTGCTGTCGCTGGGTGCCGACAAGGTTGTGGTCACTGAAGAGCAGGACCTGTTGATGGCGATCAACAAGTACACCGACAACCGTGGTGTCGACGCAGTCTTCGACGGCCTCGGCGGCCCGCAGATGTCGATCATGGGCGACGTGCTTGCACCCCGTGGCAGCCTGGTGCTGTATGGCCTGCAAGGCGGCAATCAAACGCCGTTCCCGGCCTGTGCCGCCTTTCAGAAGAACATCCAGTTTTACGTGCATTGCCTGGGTAACTTCACCGGTAAGCCTGAGTTGGGGATTACGCAGGATCAAGAAGCACTGCAGCGTGCATTGCAGGACATCAACCAGATGACCGCCGACAAGGTGCTGAAGCCGTTGCAAACACGCAGCTTCCCGTTCGAGCACGTGGTGCAAGCGCACCGTTACATGGATGTCTGCCCGATTGGCGGGCGTGCGGTGCTGGAAGTCGAGTCGGTCTGAATCGGTACGCCGTCCTGGTCGCAGTTGTTGTCTTGAAAGCCTTCCGTCCGGAAGGCTTTTTGCATTTAGCGTCGGAATAAACCACTGTTAATCACTATTTTCAGCGGGCCAGGCGTCAGGGGCTGGAGAGTTCCGAGGGGCATGAAGTTGTATCGTTTTTTCAGTTGAGGTGGAGGGTTTATTCGGGTTTATCAAGTCTGTCAGTGAGGGTGTTGTGCAGTAGGCGTTTCCTACAGGTCATGACGAAGACTTGAACTGGACAAATGATAAAGCGTGCCGCAAAGCCTTGGCTGGGTTGCCTGCAAGGCGCAAGCTGACAAATATTAAATAACCGGGATGTTAATGAACTCATCGCGCGGATAAACAGCAAGTTTAAGATAAGTATAATAATCGCAAGCGTGTACGCTTTTCAAAAGCAAACTGTATATTGTAATTATCCTGAGGGTCCTGATAATACTTCGGTCATTATTACTCAGGGAATGAGTCATGCCCGACCACACACTTGATTGTCAGCCTGATGTTCGATGCTGTGCCCGCGCCTTGTTGTGTTTTGAACGACAGGCAGGTGACGCACAATGAGCTCCATTCACGAACAAGCCATGAATTACGTCTACCAACAAGTGCTGCAACGTGTCTTGGGGTATTTCACGCGTGCGGAACGAACAGCGCTGCAGTTGTTGATTCAGCGGTTGATTGTTGCGGCTGGCGGGATCGAGCGGATTTCCGGTTTCAAGGTGTTGGTGCCCTTTGGCGGTGGCAAAGACAGCGCCTATACGCTGGCTTTTTTACGCGCTGCTCAGTTGAGCATTGCCTGTCGATCGCCGGGTACGTTCAGCTTGCGGGTCGCCAATCGGCGTCACGCGGGCATGACGCCAGCGGTCATGGACAATATCCACCGTACGTATTCCGCGTTGTTTCTTTATGACGACCCCCGTGTCGAAATGCTGGTGATCGACAATCAGTACACCCAGGCCTTCGAGCCGGACCTGCCTTTTTCCAGCGCAGGCCGGGAGCAGAATCGCCTGGACATGTTGCTGGGCGGTCATCTGTCCGCAGGAGACGCCCGCACCACGTTTTGTAACGCCTGTTATCTGGGGAGGGCGGAGTTTCTAGGGCGTGCGCTGAGCTGGGGCAACGGTGTCGATGCGGTGGTCAGTGGCGATTCGCGCAGGGAGCAAAAGCAGTACATCACCTGGATCATGCGGCTGGCCCAGCGCACCGGGCAATACTCGGGCAGTTGGGGCAGCCAGACCCTGAGCGGCGTGCTCAAGGTAATCGACACCATCGGCCAGGCCTATTATCACGAGCTGTACGGGGAGGGCGATGAAGGCCCGCGAGCGCCGCGCCCCAACGCCTACCCGGAGAAGGTCAGTACACCCGCGTTTATCACCATTGCCGATCTGGTCAGCTGCAAGGCAGACGAACACTGGACCCTGCTCACCGAGTTTCTGGATTTCCGCTTCGACGATCTGTCGTTCAGCTTCAGTGAGTCGGATTGCGCCAACCCTCTGCTCATGGCCCACATGCGCGGCCTGAACGCTCAACATGTGCAAGGGCGTCATTACGCAGACGGGATAGCCGAGTACCTGCAACTGGCAACGTCGCTGATGCGCAGAAAGCAGATGCCGAAACGACTGGTCGATCAGGCGCTTGGCGCTTATGCCGGTCGAGCGCGTATCGACGCGCGTCGCGAGCTGGCGTCCAGCTTCGCTCAGGACGGGTTCGGTCTGAACGAGGCTCAACTGGTCTGCATGCTGTTCTCGCCATTTGTGAATCAGGGCGACGGCCTGGAGTCGTTTCTGCGTCGCTGTCATCCCGGCATGCTGGTCGCGCTGCCGGATCTGCACAAAGCGCTGTCAGGCTCGACTGCCCCGGATCAGGTGATGCAATGGCTGGTGGAAATCAGCGGCTTGAGTCTCAAATCATTGCAGAATCTCTACGGCAAGCAGCGGGTGGACTTCGCTGACGATCACTCGATCATTGCCCGTATACGCGCTGCCGACCCTGATAAACGGCGAATCATGACCGTTGACCCGTCTACCGGTCAGGCCGTGGCCGAAGTGCTTTCCGGACGCTGAGCCGGGTCAGACCACGACCATTGACTGCATCCGCTGTACGCCATGTTGAATTTTCCGAAGCCTGTTGGGGCTGATCGCCGGATGGCCTTTCATGAACAATAAACCGGATTTCGCCTATCAGGCGGTGTATCGCTATCTCGTGCGTCTGGTTGACCAGGAGCAAGGCGGGCAGGCGTTCAAGTTGCCGTCTCTTCGCCAGTTGGCACAGCGGCTGTGTGTTTCGATCTCCACGGTACAAAGTGCGTATTCGCTGCTGGAGAAAGAAGGGCGGGTCTATTCGCTGCCCAAGTCTGGCTACTATTCTGCACCGCGTAGCGAGGAAGGGCATGCAGTGCGCGATGACGAAGGCGACTTGTTGCATGCCTTGCAACATAACGCCTGGCACCCGGGCATGGTGCTGCTGGGCAGCGATGAGCCTACGCTGCTGCATCCACTGGACAGCCCGCTGGTGGCGATGGAACGCGAGTTGATTCGGCACTATCCACGCCCTCGGGCGGCAGGCTTTCAGCCCTTCGGCGAACCGGAATTGCGCACCGCACTGGCGGCCCGTTACACCCGTGATGCGCAGCACTGCTGGCACGCCGAACACGTCTATATCACGCCTGACCTGCCAGGGGCGTTCAAGGCTGTCCTCGAAACCCTGGGGTTGCGCGGCGCGAGTGTACTGGTGGAATCGCCCTGTGCCTGGACGTTGTTGCATTTGCTGCAATCATTTGACATTCAGGTCGTCGAATTGCCGTTGAGTCAGACGGGCAGCCTCGATCCGGAGCAGCTTGATCAATTGTTGCAGAGGCACCCCATCCGTCTCGCTGTGTTGCCTTCGGTGCTGAACCCGGTTCGAGGCAGCGTTCGACTGCCGAACAATAACCAGGCGATTGCCAACGTGCTCAATCGCCACAAGGTATGGGTGCTGGAAAATGACAGCCATAGCGCGCTGCGGTTTGTTCCAGCCCCAGTCCATTTGCGTCAC
The DNA here is from genome assembly GCF_002157375.1 of Pseudomonas syringae. Taxonomy (GTDB): domain Bacteria; phylum Pseudomonadota; class Gammaproteobacteria; order Pseudomonadales; family Pseudomonadaceae; genus Aquipseudomonas; species Aquipseudomonas syringae_T. Next base: position 216,870 of record NZ_MTSA01000005.1, on the reverse strand, counting down.
CTGATTGACCCACAGCGCCTGGTGATCATCGGTGCGTTCGACAAGAGTCTGGGGCCTGAAGCACCTTATGGTTATCTGCTGTGCAAAAACCCTGACGTGCAATGGCAGCGGTATTTTCTGCTGCGGGCGTTCAGGCTGCCCCCGGTTCGCCAGCGGGCCATCGCAAGGCTCTCCGGCAATGGACGTCTGGATGCGTACCTTAAGGCGTTGCGGCATGTTCTGGTCATGCGCATGCAGGCCATGACCCGGCAACTGGATGAGCGGCTGGACGGGCTGCTGCGCTATGAGGTGCCTGAAGGTGGCTGCGGAATCTGGGCCGAAAGCATGCATCGGGTTGATATGCGCCAGGTGTGCCATACGCTGTTGGCCAAACGCATCGTCATGACGCCGGGTGAGCTGTTCAGCCGCCAGGACACTTACGGGCAACATCTGCGCATCAGCTACGCCATTGACTGGAGTGAGGCTCCGGCCATATTGCTGACTGAGCTGGCACAGGCCTTGAGGAGTGCGCGTCTGTCTTGACCCGTGGTCTGACAGGCCGTCGATCCATTTGTATTTGCCAGACAGGATTCAAGGCTGTTAACTGGACGCCTGTCCAGTACTGACATCAACGGCTATTTTCTGCAGTGACCCTTATTGCCCCTCCAGATCCTGATCGCGTACACGACGTCGGCAGCCATTCGCCCACACGTTATGAGGTAGCCGTGCGCGCGTTGTGCGAGTTCACGGCCAAGGCAGGCGATCTTGACCTGCGCTTCACGCCGTCGCCGACCGCTCAGGAAGGTATTGCCGGGCACCGTACGGTGGCTTCGCGGCGTGGCGCCGATTATCAGGCCGAGCTGTCGTTGACGGGGGACTACCGCGAGCTGACGGTGCGCGGCAGGGCGGACGGCTATGACGCAGGCCGCAACCAGCTGGAAGAAGTGAAGACTTATCGCGGCGAGCTGGACGCCATGCCGGCCAACCATCGTCAATTGCACTGGGCGCAAGTGAAGGTCTACGGCTGGCTGCTTTGCCAGCGTTTGCAGCTTGAGGAAGTGACGCTGGCGCTGGTGTATTTCAATATCGTCAGTGAGCAGGAAACCCTGATTCGTGAGCCGTTCAGCGCCGCGACCCTGCAACAGTTCTTCGAACAGCAGTGCGCGTTATTCCTTGGCTGGGCACAACAAGAGCTGGCGCACACCCGAGCACTTCATGAGGCGCTGGGTGATCTGAAGTTTCCTCATGCCGCGTTTCGCACCGGGCAGCGGGTGCTGGCCGAGTCGGTGTACAAGGCGGTGAGCACCGGCTGTTGCCTGATGGCTCAGGCACCCACGGGCATCGGCAAGACCGTGGGCACACTGTTCCCGTTGCTCAAAGCGGTACCCGGTCAGAAGCTCGACAAGGTTTTCTTCCTGACGGCCAAGACCCCGGGACGTCGATTGGCGCTGGATGCACTGGGGGTGATCAGACACAGTGCGCCTGAACTCAAACTGCGGGTGCTGGAGCTGGTGGCGCGGGACAAGGCGTGTGAACACCCCGACAAAGCCTGCAATGGGGAGTCCTGTCCGCTGGCCAAAGGGTTTTACGACCGCCTGCCTGCGGCTCGCTCGGCTGCGCTGGCGTCGCCCTGGCTGAATCAGGCGGGTGTTCGCAGCGCGGCTTTGCTGCATCAGGTGTGTCCTTACTACCTGAGCCAGGAACTGGCGCGTTGGGCCGACGTGGTGATCGCCGATTACAACTATTATTTCGACCTGAGTGCGCTGCTGTTCGGCCTCGGTCAGCTCAACCAGTGGCGTGTCGCGGTGCTGGTCGATGAAGCGCACAACATGGTCGAGCGAGCACGGCAGATGTACAGCGCCAGCCTGGATCAGAGCCAGTTGAAAGCCTTGATCCAGATTGCGCCCGAACCGGTGAAAAAAGGCCTGCAGCGCGTGGATCGGCAATGGAATGCCCTGCACAAGGCGCAGCCGGGTGCCTATCAGGCTTACCCGGCGGCACCGGAGAAGTTCATCAACAGCCTGAACCAGTGCATTTCGACCATCGGTGATCATTTCAACGAGCACCCGCAGGCGGTAGATGGCACGTTGCAGGGGTTTTATCTGGAAGCCATCGGGTTTGCGCGGATCGCCGAGCTGTTCGATGAGCATTTCATCTTCGATATCGCCCGGCGCGAGGCGGGCGGCAAGCGCGTGCTGTCCCGCCTGAGCCTGCGCAATGTGGTGCCCGCACGCTTCATTCGTCCGCGTCTGAGCGCAGCACGCAGCACGGTGTTGTTCTCCGCAACACTCAATCCGCGGCATTACTACTCGGACCTGTTGGGGCTGCCGGCCAATACGGCGTGGATCGACGTGGAGTCACCTTTCCATCACGATCAACTGGACGTGCGCATCGTCAGCCGTATTTCAACCCGTTTCACGCACCGTCAGGCGTCGCTGGCGCCGATTGTCGAGCTGATGGCAGCGCAGTTTAAGAAGCTGCCGGGCAATTATCTGGCGTTTTTCAGCAGCTTCGACTACTTGCAACAAGTCGCCGAGCTGATGACGCGCACGCATCCGCACATCACCGTGTGGCAACAGGCACGAGGGATGGACGAAGGCGAACGGCAGGCGTTTCTGGAGCGTTTTACCCCCACCCGTCAGGGCATCGGCTTTGCGGTATTGGGGGGCGCTTTCGGCGAAGGCATCGACTTGCCGGGCGAACGCCTGATCGGCGCCTTCATTGCCACGCTGGGGCTGCCTCAGCTCAACCCGGTCAATGAGCAGTTCAAGCAGCGCATGGCTGCACTGTTCGGCGCGGGCTACGACTACACCTACCTGTACCCCGGCGTACAGAAGGTTGTGCAGGCCGCGGGGCGGGTGATTCGCAGCCAGAGTGATCGTGGTGTGGTGATGCTGATCGATGACCGCTTTGCCGAAGCCAAGGTGACACGGCTGTTTCCGGCGTGGTGGCGGCCCGAAACCTCAGAGGCTTAGGGATCGATACCCGAGCGTCGCTGTCGAACTGCCAGTAAACTGCCGCACTGATCATGGTTTTGGCTGTGGCAGCCTTTCTTTATTTTTTCGATGTTCGATGTGTTCATGGAGGTGGTATGAGTCTCAGTCCTTTCGCCGGCAAGCTGGCACCTGCGCAGTTACTGGTCGATATTCCGAGACTGGTCACGGCTTATTACACCGGCCAGCCCGATGCATCCGTGCCTGCTCAGCGCGTGGCGTTTGGCACGTCCGGGCATCGCGGCACCTCGTTCGAACTGGGCTTCAACGAATGGCATGTACTGGCCATCAGTCAGGCAATCTGCCTGTACCGCAAGGCCAACGGTATCGATGGCCCGCTGTTCCTGGGTGCCGATACCCATGCGCTGTCCACGCCTGCCGCCGCTTCTGCCCTTGAAGTGCTGGCTGCCAACGGTGTGCAGGTGATGATCTCCGAAGGTGACGAGTACACGCCGACTCCGGCGGTGTCCCACGCCATCATTTGCTACAACCGTTGTCGCACATCGGGCCTGGCTGACGGTATTGTCATCACGCCTTCGCACAACCCGCCGCAAAGCGGTGGCTTCAAGTACAACCCGCCCAATGGTGGCCCGGCCGACAGCGATATCACCAAGTGGATCGAGAACAAGGCCAACGAACTGCTGGCCGAGAAGATCAAGGGCGTATCGCGCATCAGCCATGAAAAAGCCTTGCGGGCCGATACAACCCATCGCCATGACTACGTCAACACCTACGTGGCTGACCTGAAAAGCGTCATCGATCTGGAGGCCATCCGTGATTCGGGCCTGCGTCTGGGCGTCGATCCGCTGGGCGGAGCCGGGGTGAATTACTGGGCGGCAATTGGCGAGCATTACGGCCTGAATCTGGACGTGGTCAACCAATTTGTCGACCCCACCTTCCGTTTCATGACGGTGGACTGGGACGGCCAGATTCGAATGGACCCGTCCTCCAGCCATGCCATGCAGGGCCTGATCGGCCTCAAGGATCGTTATCAGGTGGCGTTTGCCTGTGACCCTGACCACGACCGTCACGGCATCGTGACCCCGACCGGTGGGCTGATGACGCCCAACAGCTACCTCGCTGTGTCTATCGATTATCTGTTCCAGAACCGCCCTGACTGGCGCGCTGATGCAGCGGTCGGCAAGACCGTGGTCAGCAGCGGCATGATCGATCGTGTCGCCGCACGCCTGGGGCGCCGCCTCTATGAAGTGCCGGTGGGCTTCAAGTACTTCGCTCAGGGGCTGTTCGAGGGTTCGTTGGGCTTCGGCGGTGAGGAAAGCGCCGGCGCTTCGTTCCTGCGTCGCGACGGTTCGGTCTGGACCACCGACAAGGACGGTCTGATCCCGGCGCTGCTGGCCGCAGAAATGACCGCCCGTACTGGTCGCGACCCAAGCGAGATCTACAAAATCATGACCGAACAGCTCGGCGAGCCGTTCTCGACCCGTGTCGACGCCAAGGCCAACCCGCAGCAGAAGGCACTGCTGAGCAAGCTGTCGCCGGAGCAGGTCACGTCCACCGAGCTGGCAGGCGAGCCGATTCAGAAAGTGCTCAGCCATGCACCGGGCAATGATCAGGCGTTTGGCGGCGTGAAAGTCATGACTGAAAACGGCTGGTTTGCAGCGCGCCCGTCCGGCACCGAAGACATCTACAAGATCTACGCCGAGAGTTTTGTCAGCGAAGATCACCTCAAGCGTCTGGTGGCAGAAGCTCAGGTGCTGGTAGACGGGGCTATTTCGCCTAAGTAATCACTGTTCTGGTCAAATGCCTGAAAAACCTCGAACCTCACAAGGTTCGGGGTTTTTCAGCGTTTGAGGTGGGTCAATCGCGATAGAAGACTTGCACCAGGTGGTAACCGAACTTGCTTTTGATCGGCCCGTGTACGACGCGTAACGGCTTTTTGAAGATCACCTGATCGATAGCGCCGACCATTTGCCCCGGCCTGACTTCCCCCAGGTCGCCGCCACGTTTTCCGGACGGGCAGCTAGAATGTTTCCTGGCCAGCACGTCAAATGCCTCACCCTTGGCGATACGCTGTTTGAGCTGCTCGGCCTCTTCGGCGGTCTTCACCAGAATATGGCGGGCTTGGGCTTTCATGTCGCAATATCACCTGTCGCAAAAGGCTGCCATTATGCCTGCCATTGGCAATTGATGCCCAGACAGGTCGCACGCGGCTGGCAGCCGTGTCCCGCGTCATGCGTGCCGTCGTTACGGCTTTCCGTTTTTACTTTATTTGCACGGTATTGATTATGGATTTCCCGGCGTTGTTGAAGATTCTGGCCAGCCAGGATGGATCGGACCTTTATCTCTCCACCGGAGCACCGCCGTGCGCCAAGTTCAACGGGGTGCTCAAGCCGCTGGGCAGCGAAACCTTCAAGCCCGGTGACGTGGCCGCGATTGCTCAGGGTCTGATGGATGAGGAGCAAAAGCTCGAGTTTCTGCGTGAGCTGGAAATGAACCTCGCGGTGTCGCTGGCAGGCATCGGCCGGTTCCGGATCAATATCTTCATGCAGCGCAACGAAGTGTCCATCGTCGCCCGTAACATCAAGCTGGATATCCCGCGTTTCGAGGAGTTGTACCTGCCGCCCGTGCTGCTCGAGGTGGTCATGGAAAAACACGGTCTGGTGCTGTTCGTCGGGGCCACCGGATCGGGCAAGTCGACGTCCCTGGCCGCGCTGATCGATTACCGCAACCGCAATGCCAGCGGGCATATCATCACCATTGAAGATCCGGTCGAGTTCATCCATCGGCACAAGAAGTCCATCGTCAATCAGCGCGAAGTCGGCGTGGACACCCGCAGCTTTCGCGCTGCCTTGAAGAACACGCTTCGCCAGGCCCCGGATGTCATTCTGATCGGCGAGATTCGTGACCGCGAAACCATGGAGCACGCGCTGGCGTTTGCCGACACAGGGCACCTGGTGATCTCGACCCTGCACGCTAACAATGCCAACCAGGCGCTCGACCGGATCATCAACTTCTTCCCGGAAGAGCGACGTGCGCAATTGCTGCATGACCTGGGCAACAACCTCAAGGCGTTCGTTTCTCAGCGGCTGGTGAAGACACCTGACGGCAAGCGTCGCGCGGCGGTGGAGGTGATGATGGGGACGCCGACCATTCGCGACTTGATCCAGCGTAACGAACTGACCGAACTCAAGGGCATCATGGAGAAATCCGGCAGCCTTGGCATGCAGACGTTCGACACCGCGCTGTTCAATCTGGCGGTGGAAGGGGCGATCAGCGAAGAAGAAGCGTTAAAAAACGCCGACTCGCAAAACAACGTGCGTTTGCGCCTCAAGTTACACAGCGAAGGCGGGGCTGCCACGCTGACCACGCCGCCCCCGGCACCGACCGGCAGCCGCACCGCGAGCACGGCTGAATGGGGCCTGGTGGACGACGACGAGCAGGGACCGCAGGCGTAAGTTAAGCAGACATGCGCCTGCAGGCTTTAGACACGCATCGTTTGAACAACCGTCTTCGCGAACACGTTCGCACCTGCGCTCCGCTGCACACCGGTTTAGCCAGGGTGCGCAGCGGCCAGCAGTTCGCGTGTGTAGGGATGTTGCGGTGACTCGAACACATCGTGACTGGCGCCTCGCTCGATCACCTTGCCGTCCTTGACGACGATGATGTCATGGGCCAGAGCCTTGACCACCGCCAGGTCGTGGCTGATGAACAGGTAAGTCAGGCCGTGCTTTTGCTGAAGGTCGCGCAGCAGTGCGACGACCTGTTTCTGTACGGTGCGGTCCAGGGCCGAGGTGGGTTCGTCAAGCAGGATGAGCGCAGGTTTCAGCACCAAGGCCCGTGCAATGGCGATGCGTTGGCGCTGCCCTCCGGAAAACTCATGGGGATAGCGATGGCGGCTTTGTGGGTCGAGGCCGACTTCTTCCAGTGCGCGAATCACTTCGGCGTCGCACTGTGCAGAGTCCAGACGGCTGTGTACCTCAAGCCCTTCGCTGATGATTTGCGCCACGGACATACGCGGGCTTAGGCTGCCGTAAGGGTCCTGGAAAACCACCTGCATCTCTTTGCGCCACGGCCGCATCTGTTTCTGGCTGAGCCCGTCCAGCGCCTGGCCTCGAAAGCGGATGCTGCCTTGCGATTCCAGCAGGCGCAGGATCGCCTGGCCCAACGTCGATTTGCCGGAGCCCGATTCGCCGACGATGCCCAGCGTCTTGCCACGCTCGATACTCAGGCTGACGTCGTCCACCGCTTTCAGGTACTCCTGATGCCGCCGTAAAATGCCCCCGGTGAGGGAAAACCAGACCTTCAGGTGATCGACCTGCAGCACCGTTTCCCGCGTGTCGCGGGGCAGTGGTTCGCCGGCAGGCTCGGCGTCCAGCAGCAGCCGGCTGTAGGGATGCTGTGGTGACTTGAACAGCAATTTGCAATCCGACTGCTCGACAATCTCGCCGGCGCGCATCACACACACCCGCTGCGCCACGCTGTGAACCAGGTTCAGATCATGGCTGATCAGCAGCAGCGACATGTTCAGGCGTTGCTGCAATTCCTTGAGCAGCAGGAGAATCTTGCGCTGCACGGTCACGTCCAGCGCTGTGGTCGGTTCGTCGGCGATCAGCAGTTCCGGCTCGCAGGCCAGTGCCATCGCGATCATCACTCGCTGGCGCTGACCGCCGGACAGTTCATGCGGGTAGGCTTTCAGGCGTTTTTCCGGCTGTTGAATGCCGACCAGCTCCAGTAATTCGACAATCCGTTTCCGGGCCTCACGACCGCTGATCCCGCGATGCAGCAACAACGTCTCACCGATCTGTCGCGACACGCTGTGCAGCGGGTTCAGAGACGTCATGGGTTCCTGGAAGATCATGGCGATCCGATTGCCACGCAATTCGCGCAGGGTACGATCATCCGCGCCGACCAATTGTTGCCCGCGGTAAGTGATGCTGCCGGTGGTCTGCGTGCCATTGCGCGGCAAGAGCTGCAGGATCGAGTGGGCGGTGACGGATTTACCCGAGCCCGATTCGCCGACCAGCGCCAGGCATTCTCCACGCCGAACATCCAGGCTCAGGTGGCTGACCACGTTTTGCCCGTTGAAGGCGACGCAGAGGTCGCGTATTTCGATCAGGGTTTCCGGCATGTCAGGACCTCGGGTCGAAGGCATCACGCAGTGCCTCGCCTATGAATACCAGCAGGGTAAGAATCAGCGCGAGGGCGAAAAACGCCGTCAGGCCCAGCCAGGGCGCTTGCAGGTTCTGCTTGCCCTGAGCGATGAGTTCGCCCAGCGAAGCGCTGCCCGCCGGCATGCCGAAACCGAGAAAATCCAGCGCAGTCAGGGTCGAGATGGCACCGGTCAGGATGAACGGCAGGTAGCTCAATGTTGCGTTCATGGCATTGGGCAGGATGTGCCGCAGAATGACTTTTCGGTCCCCGAGGCCCAGTGCGCGCGCGGCCTTGACGTATTCCAGGTTACGGCCCCGCAGGAACTCGGCACGCACCACGTCGACCAGCGTGAGCCAGGAGAACAGCGCCATGATGCCCAGCAGCCACCAGAAATCAGGCTCGACAAAGCCGGACAGAATGATCAGCAGGTACAGCACCGGTAACCCTGACCAGACTTCGAGCAGCCGCTGGCCGAACAGGTCCACCCAGCCACCGTAATAGCCTTGCAGCGCGCCAGCGGCGATGCCGATCAACGCGCTGATGACGGTCAGGACCAATGCAAACAGAATCGAAATGCGCGCACCGAAGATGACCCGGGCCAGCACATCACGCGCCTGATCGTCAGTGCCCAGCCAGTTGCTCGCCGAGGGCGGGCTGGGCGCGGGGGTGGTCAGTTCATAGTTGGGCGTGTCGTCACTGAACGGGATGGGCGGAAACATCATCCAGCCGTCACCCTTGGCGATCAGTTTGCGCACATAGTCGCTGCGGTAATCCGGCTGGAAGGGCAGCTCGCCGCCAAACTGTTGCTCGGTGTAGCGCTTGAACACCGGGAAGTAGAGCGAGTGCTGATAGCTGACCAGCAGCGGTTTGTCGTTGGCGATCAGTTCGCCGCCCAGGCTCAGAGCGAACAGCCCGCAAAACAGCCATAACGACCACCAGCCGCGGCGATTGCTGCGAAAACGTTCAAGACGGCGACGTGCCAGCGGAGAGAGGGTGCGCATCAGGCATTCCTCGCGCTGAAGTCGATTCGCGGGTCGACGAGCGTGTAACAGATATCACCGATCAGTTTTATCAGCAGGCCGAAGACCGTGAAGATGAACAGTGAGCCGAACACCACCGGGTAATCCCGCGAGACGGCCGCTTCGTAACTCATGCGGCCCAGGCCGTCGAGCGAGAAAATCACTTCGATCAGCAGCGATCCGGCAAAAAACACGCTGATGAACGCCTGCGGAATGCCGGAAACCACCAGCAGCATGGCATTACGGAAAACATGCCCGTAAAGCACGCGCCGCTCGCTCATGCCTTTGGCGCGCGCCGTGGTCACGTACTGGCGGGTAATTTCGTTGAGAAAAGAGTTTTTCGTCAGCAGGGTGAGTGTCGCGAACCCGCCAATGACGAGTGCGGAAACCGGTAGCACCAGGTGCCAGAAATAGTCGGCGATCTTGCCGACGGTGGTCATTTGATCGAAGTTGTCCGAGACCAGTCCGCGCACCGGAAACCAGTTCAGGGACGTGCCGCCGCAAAATACCACCACCAGCAGCATGGCGAACAGAAAGGCCGGCGTGGCGTAGCCGATGATGATCGCGGTGCTGCTCCAGATATCGAACTGGCTGCCGTGCCTGACCGCTTTGCGAATACCCAGCGGGATTGACACAAGGTAGGTCAGTAGCGTCGCCCAAAGCCCCAGCGAGATGGACACTGGCATCTTTTGCAGAATGAGATCGGTCACGGTGGCACCGCGAAAGAAACTGGTGCCGAAATCCAGCCGTGCGTAGTTTTTCAGCATCAGCCAGAGGCGCTCATGCAAAGGCTTGTCGAAGCCGTATTGGCGTTCGATCTGCTTGATCAGTTCGGGGTCGAGGCCTCGTGATGCTCTGGAGTGTCCGGCGCTGGCCGACTCGCTCGCTCCGGCGCTCGCGGTTGCACCGCCAACCCCCTGCAAGCGTGCGATGGCCTGTTCGACCGGGCCTCCCGGAGCCGCCTGAACGATGAAGAAGTTGACCAGCAAAATGCACAGCAGAGTAGGGATGATAAGCAGCAGCCGCCGCACGATGTAACCGAGCATTTACTGCATCTCCGAAGCAAGGGCCGAGGCGCCGCGCTTTTCGGCGAACTGCTCGTTGGTCAGCGGTGTCGGGCTGATTTCCCACCAGGTTTCGATGGCTTCGCTGTTGCTGGCCTGGATTTTCGGAATGCCGAAACGGTTCCACCAGACGGTCGAAGAGCCTGGCGGATAATAGTTGGGAATCCAGTAGTAGTTCCATTGCAGCACCCGGTCCAGGCAATGCGCATAGTCGGTCATGGTCTGCTTGCTGTCGGCTTTGAGCAGGCCCGCAATCAAGGTATCGACGGCGGGGTCCTGCAGTGCCATGTAGTTGCCGGAGCCGGGGTCCATTGCCACTTTCGAACCGAAACTGTTGTACAGCTCGGCCCCAGGGGATGTGGACACCGGGTAGCCAGCCACGATCATGTCGTAATCGCGCGCCATCAGGCGGTTCAGGTACTGCGCAGCGTCAATGCGGCGAATATCGAAGTGGATGCCGATCTGCGCCAGGGTGCGCTTGTAGGGCAGCAGCATGCGCTCGAAACCTGTCTGGGCATTGAGAAACGTGAAGCTGAACGGTTCGCCCCGAGCATTGACCAGTTCATCGCCTTTCGGTGTCCAGCCGGCTTCCTTCATCAGTGCCAGGGCTTGCAGTTGTTTATCGCGAATAAAGCCTGTGCCATCGGTCTTCGGCGTTTTGAACACAGTGCTGAATACCTCGTCGGGAACCTGGCCACGCAAAGGTTCGAGGATGGCACGTTCAGCGGGTGTGGGCGGTTGGCTGGCAGCCAGTTCAGAGTTCGAGAAGTAGCTGTCCTGACGGATGTACATGTTGCGCATCATCTGCCGGTTGGTCCACTCGAAGTCCCAGAGCATCGACAGTGCCTGGCGCACGCGGCGGTCCTGAAACATCGGCCGGCTCAGGTTGAACACGAAGCCCTGTGAACTCTGTATCGCGCCTTTGGCCAGTTGCGCCTTCTGCAGTCGTCCGTCGCTGAGCGCCGGGCCGTCATAGCGGATCGAATAGCCGGTTGCTGAAAATTCCCGGTTGTAATCGTAGGCTCCGCCTTTGAGCACCGTACGTGCCACGTCGATATCGCCGAAATACTCGACACTGAATTTGTCGAAGTTGTACATGCCTTTGCTCACCGGCAGGTCCTTGCCCCACCAGTCGGGGTTGCGTTCAAAGGTGATGGTGCGACCTGGATCGACACGGCTGATGGTATAGGGGCCGCTGCCCGGTGGTACCTCAAACCCTGCGCCACTGGCAAAGTCGCGGGATTTCCACCAGTGCTCGGGGAATACCGGCAATGACGCCAGATCAAGGGGCAGGGTGCGATTGTCGCTGTCCTTGAAGTCGAAACGAATCTGCGTCGCCGATTCGACCTCTACGGCCTTGACCGCCTCGAACTGGGTCCGGTACTGCAGACTGCCTTGAGTCATCAGCAGGTCATAGGTGTACCTGACGTCATTGGCAGTGACCGGCGTGCCGTCGGTGAAACGTGCCTTCGGGTTCAGATAAAACCGCAACGACAGGCCGTCTTCACCACGCTCCATTTTCTCGGCCACCAGGCCATACACCGTGTACGGCTCATCCAGCGAACGCACGGCCAGGGGCGCGTAGAGCATGCCGTTGATCTGCGATACGCCCATGCCTTTGTCGGTGAACGGCATCAGGTGATCGTACTGACCGATTTCGATGGCTGAGCGACGCATGCTGCCGCCTTTGGGGGCCTGCGGGTTCACGTAATCGAAATGCGTGAAGTCTGCTGCATAGCGCGGCGCCTCGCCATACACGGTCAATGCATGTTGCGGTGCGGCGGACAGGGAAGGTACAGCGCCGAACAGGGTCAGCGTCACAGCGAGCAATGATGAACAGGCAAAACGCATGACTCGGATCCTGAGTGACGTCCGCAAGCGAATATCAGGGTTAAAGGCGACGGGCGATCAAACACATGAGGGCATTCATACAGGGGCAAAGCCTCGGTGTCGCGGTATCTTCTACAGATAAATGGCTGTTTCGCCAAGCCAGTGTCGGCAGGTGCTGTATCAAGGATCATACAACGGTCATAAACGAAAACGGCCCATCCGAAGATGAGCCGTTTTGCACTCAACGCGGCAGGATCAGTCCTGACGGCTGGTTACTTCAAGCAGGTGGTAGCCGAACTGGGTTTTTACCGGACCCTGAACAGTGTTGACCGGTGCGCTGAATACGACGGTGTCGAATTCCTTGACCATCTGGCCTGGACCGAACGTACCCAGATCGCCGCCTTGACGGCTGGACGGGCAGCTGGAATTGGCCTTGGCGATTTCTGCGAAATCAGCGCCGCCTTGGATCTGGGTCTTGAGTTCGTTGCACTTCTCTTCGCTCGAAACAAGGATGTGGCGGGCAGTGGCTTTAGCCATGGGTAATAACCTCCTGTGAAAAAAAAGAAACAGCGTACCGGATTCAGTGCGGTATTTCCTGACAAAGTTCCTTCGCCATGCCTATCGGTAGCGCAGGCGGTCAACCGCGTCGCGCAGCAATTGCTCGGTGGCTGTCCAGCCCAGGCAGCCGTCCGTGACAGACACTCCGTATTTCAGCGTCTCGCTCATTGGCTGGCAGCCGTCGAACACATGGCTTTCGATCATCATGCCGATCAATGATGAGTTGCCCGACAGGCGCTGCTCGAGAACATCGTTGAATACGTGGGGCTGCCGTGCCGGGTCCTTGCCACTGTTGGCGTGGCTGCAATCCACCATGATCCGTGACGTGATCCCGTTTTTGCTCAGGCTGGCCTGCACTTGGGCAACGCTCTGGCGGTCGTGATTAGGGCCGCCATGCCCGCCACGCAGCACAATGTGTGTGTCCGGATTTCCCTGGGTCTCGATGATTGCAGGGTGCCCGTGAGGGTCCATGCCAAAATGTCGATGCGGGTGCGCGGCTGAACGCATGGCGTCGCTGGCCACGGCCACGCCGCCATCGGTGCCGTTCTTGAAGCCCACCGGCATGGGCAGGCCGCTGGCCATTTCCCGGTGGATCTGGGATTCGGTGGTGCGCGCGCCAATCGCTACCCAGCCAACCAGGTCGTCAAAATAGCCTGCAGCCATTGGCTGGAGTATTTCGGTGGCAATCGGCAGGCCCATGCCAAGTATTTCACACATCAACTGGCGGGACAGCGCCAGGCCACCAGCCATGTCATCGCTGCCGTCCAGGTGCGGGTCATAGGCCAGACCCTTCCAGCCGACAGTGGTGCGGGGTTTTTCAACGTAGGCGCGCATCACCAGCAGCATCTGATCACTGACTTCTGCCGCCAGACTGGCCAGGCGCTCGGCGTATTCGCGAGCAGATTGCGGGTCGTGGAGGGAGCAGGGGCCTACGATAATCAGCAGCCGGGAGTCTTCGCCATTGAGAATGGCCCGTACGGCACGACGGTGTGCAGCGACCTGTACCGTCAGCTCCGCAGTCAGCGGTAGCCGCATCTTCAATTCGAGGGTGCTCGGCAGGCGTTTTGAGGTGGGGCTGCTGTCCGGCAGTGTCAGTGCATGGCTGGACAGGTCGGACGGTGTTACGGCAACGGACGAATTCATTTTTCAGTCTTCCTGGGTTGGCGGGGCAATCCCGCGCGAACCCTATCGGGGTGTTCGACAAAGGGCCGTGTGGGCCGGGCGTTTAGGGTTGCCACCTGGCAGTGACCGGACGGAGGCGGCAGGCTGTCCCGAACGGAGGTGGCTAAATCGCCAGGCGAAGTCGATGTCGTTGCGGTAATAAGTGGCGTAGTTCATGGGGTGATCCTCGGTAGGTAGCGTGATTTTTATGAAGCGTTAAAAAGTGTCGAGCCTGAAAAACAAAACCCCCGATCGGGAAGCCGACCGGGGGTTAGAGAATTCTCTGGTTGGCGTCCCCTTCAAGTGGGCGCCGGATGGGTATCAGGCGCGCCAGTGGCTAAACCAATACCCATAGTAGGAGTCAAGCTGAAGACGCGGGCTCAGCGACGCAATCCGCACGGCCACAGCACTGACCAGGCAAAGGATGCCGGCAGGAACTTGAAGCACAGGCGAGATGGATTGCAGCATGGTGTGTCTCCGTTGAATGTGCTGAAGCTTACTTCAGGACCTGAGGCGCGTTCAATGAAGAAATTCAATCATGCTCATCAATTCGACCTTGGAAAGGAACCGACGCCTGGCAGACGAACTGCCCGATGGTGGATGACAGGAGGGGGCGGAACAAGGTATCTTGCCAGCCTGTTTATACCGCTGGAAGCGTTGTGCCCGTCAGCTTCCACTTGATGAGATGAATGACCGTCACTCGTTGCCTTCTTTCTGCCGGGGTTCTGCAGTCGGGATAATCCCGTTCTTCATGCCCAGCACTACCGCCACTTTATGCGCTTCGCCGCGCCTGCCTTTCTTGCGGCCTGCCAGCACCTGGTAAGTTGTCGCCCGATCAATACCGTTTTCACGAGCGAATTCCTGAACAGATTTGCCCTGTTGTTCAAGCCAGGCCTTGGCTTGTGCTGCGGTGCGTATTCCGGGCATAGTTTAAAACCGTTCAAATCAGTTTAATTCAGCTGGGTTCTACCACCCGTCAGGGTGTGTCAACAGGGTTATACATTCAAATGAGTGGAATCGGATACCGACTAAGGAAAGAAAGAGAACGTCTGGGACTTTCTCAACGCACCTTCGGTGAAATCGGGGGCGTTGAAGCGAATGCGCAAGGCAAGTACGAGAACGGCGACCGTGCTCCAAAGGCTGATTACCTGGCTGCCGTTGCGGCCAAGGGTGTAGATGTACTTTATGTGCTGACCGGCACGCACACGCCTGTGCCGATTGATAATCTAAGCGTCATCGAGGAAAAGATTCTGGGCAACTACCGGGTGCTGGAAAAAGAAGATCAGGATGCAATAAGGCGCCTGACCACGACCATTGCCGAGCATGCCGGTTTTCGTGTGACGCCGGAAAAACTCTCTCCGGGCAGTTGAGGCGAGAGGCTTTTGCAGGGGCGCGGTGCGCGTCATTGTCAGATTGTCGAGTGTCGGAGTTCGCAGTGCTAGGTCTCCCTCACTGTTTTTGTTATGGTGATTGGCATTCGTTATGACCGTTGCGCGAGGTGTCTGCTTGATTAAGGTGCTAGTTGTCGATGACCATGATCTTGTGCGGACAGGCATCACGCGCATGCTGGCCGACATAGAAGGTCTGCAGGTTGTCGGTCAGGCCGATTCCGGTGAAGAGTCCCTGAAAAAAGCCAGGGAACTCAAACCCGATGTGGTGCTGATGGACGTCAAGATGCCGGGTATCGGTGGCCTGGAAGCGACTCGCAAGATGTTGCGCAGCCACCCGGACATCAAGGTCGTCGCCGTGACCGTCTGTGAAGAGGACCCGTTTCCGACTCGCTTGCTGCAGGCGGGTGCTGCGGGTTGCATGACCAAGGGCGCAGGGCTGGCGGAGATGGTTCAGGCCATCCGGCTGGTTTTCGCCGGTCAGCGTTACATCAGCCCGCAGATTGCCCAGCAGCTTGCGTTGAAATCGTTTCAGCCGCAGGTCAACAACTCGCCATTCGATCTTTTGTCTGAGCGCGAGATCCAGATCGCCTTGATGATTGTCGGCTGCCAGAAAGTCCAGACCATTTCGGACAAGCTTTGCCTGTCGCCAAAAACCGTGAACACCTACCGATACCGTATCTTTGAAAAGCTTTCGATCAGCAGCGATGTCGAACTGGCTTTGCTTGCTGTACGCCACGGCATGGTGGATGCCAGCGCCTGAACATGACCCATACATTTGACCCCAGTGCTTTTCTCGCGACCTGTAGCGGTCGCCCCGGCGTCTACCGCATGTTCGATGCCGACGCCATGCTGCTTTACGTCGGCAAGGCAAAGAACCTCAAAAAGCGTCTTGCCAGTTACTTTCGCAAGACCGGGCACGCGCCCAAGACCGGTGCGCTGGTGGCACGCATTGCTCAGATCGAAACCACGATTACGGGCAATGAGACCGAGGCGTTGTTGCTGGAGCAGACACTCATCAAAGAGTGGCGACCGCCCTACAACATCCTGCTGCGTGACGATAAGTCCTACCCCTATGTGTTTCTGTCCGACAGCGCGTTTCCGCGGCTGAGCATCCACCGGGGTGCCAAAAAGGCCAAGGGCCGGTATTTCGGGCCTTACCCGAGTGCGGGCGCGATTCGCGAAAGCCTCAGCCTGTTGCAGAAGACCTTTCAGGTCCGCCAGTGCGAGGACAGTTATTTCAAGAACCGTACCCGGCCCTGTCTTCAATACCAGATCAAACGCTGCAAAGGGCCTTGTGTCGGCCTTGTCGAGCCGCAGGTCTACGCCGAAGACGTGCGTCACTCAGTGATGTTTCTGGAAGGTCGCAGCAACGCGCTGAGCGATGAGCTGAACGCCTCGATGGAAAAAGCCGCGATGGCGCTGGATTTCGAACGTGCTGCCGAGCTTCGCGATCAGGTGGCGCTGATGCGCCGTGTCCAGGACCAGCAAAGCATGGACGGCGGGACGGGCGATGTCGACGTGGTCGCCGCGTTCGTGAACCCCGGTGGTGCCTGCGTGCATCTGATCAGCGTACGCGGCGGCAGGGTGCTGGGCAGCAAGAACTTCTTCCCGCAGGTGGGCATAGAAGAGGAGGTCGGCGAAGTGATGTCGGCGTTCCTGGCCCAGTACTTTCTTGGCGGAATCGACCGGGAGCTTCCTGGCGAAGTCATTGTCAACGTGGTCAACGAAGATTTTCCCGCCTTGATCGATGCCATCGAAGAGCTGCGCGGTGTTGAAATGGTCATCAGCCATCGGGTGCGCGGTACTCGTGCCCGCTGGCAGCAAATGGCTGTCACCAATGCCGAGCAGGCGCTGGCAGCGCGTCTGGCCAATCGTCAACACGTCGCTTCGCGCTTCGAAGCGCTGGCTGTTGTCCTCAATCTCGATGAACCGCCCATGCGCCTCGAGTGCTATGACATCAGCCACTCCAGTGGCGAGGCGACGGTCGCATCCTGTGTGGTATTCGGGCCTGAGGGGCCGATAAAGTCCGACTATCGCCGTTTCAATATCGAAGGCGTGACCGCAGGTGATGACTACGCCGCCATGCACCAAGCGTTGACCCGGCGCTACAGCCGCATAAAAGCCGGGGAGGGCAAGTTGCCCGATGTGCTGCTGGTGGACGGCGGCAAGGGGCAGATGTCGATGGCGCGCGATGTGCTCAACGAGCTTCAGGTCCCGGACCTGATCCTGCTGGGCGTGGCCAAGGGCACTACGCGCAAGGCCGGTTTTGAAACGCTTTATCTGAATGACGCCGCGCACGAGTTCACGCTGCCCGGTGATTCTCCGGCGCTGCACCTTATTCAGCAGATTCGCGACGAGGCCCACCGCTTCGCAATCACCGGTCACCGCGCACGTCGTGGCAAAACCCGGCGCACATCGACCCTTGAGGGCGTTGCCTGCGTCGGGCCGACCCGGCGTCGAGACCTGCTCAAACACTTCGGCGGATTACAGGAATTGTCCCGTGCAAGCATCGATGAAATCGCAAAAGCACCCGGAATCAGTAAAAAGCTGGCAGAGTCGATTTATGCAAACCTGCACAGCGAGTAGAATGCCCGCTCACCTCGTAGCCAGTTGTGCCGATGAATATCCCTAATCTGATCACCGTATTACGCGTCTTACTGATTCCGATCTTCATTCTGCTGTTCTACATGCCTTATCACTGGAGCTACATGGCGGCCAGTGCAGTCTTTGCGTTCGCCGCGGCGACCGACTGGCTCGACGGGTATCTGGCACGCCGTCTTGAGCAAAGCACGCCGTTTGGCGCCTTTCTTGATCCGGTGGCAGACAAACTGATGGTGGCGGTTGCACTGGTGCTGCTGGTTCAAGCGCATGCCAACCTCTGGTTGACGCTGCCTGCGGCAGTGATCATCGGTCGCGAAATCGTGATTTCCGCGCTCCGTGAATGGATGGCGGAAATAGGCGCACGCGCGCAGGTCGCCGTTTCCAACATGGGCAAATGGAAAACCGCCGCGCAAATGCTGGCGCTGGTCATTCTGCTGGGCAATCCGCCGGCCATTACCGTCTGGGTGATTCTCGGCTACGCATTGCTGCTGATCGCAGCGGGGCTCACTCTATGGTCGATGGTGCAATACCTCAGGGCTGCGTGGCCACACCTCAAGACCACTGCAGAAAAGAAATAAGTTTTTGAATCAAAGGCTTGACGCCGCTATTTGAAAGGCTAGAATAGCGCCCGTCATCAAGACAATGCGGGAATAGCTCAGTTGGTAGAGCACGACCTTGCCAAGGTCGGGGTCGCGAGTTCGAGTCTCGTTTCCCGCTCCAAATATTACGCTACAGACTTCCAATGAATTCTGTGAGTGATTGAAATAAGGGCCTTCAGGCCCTTTTTTCGTCCCAGCGAGAACCACTGAAATCCAGCTCCATCCAGTGCTTTTAAGTCCCGATTTAAGTCCCGAATGAGGATCTTGGATCTGGATATGCACTGAATCGGTTTTTTGCTGGAGCAGCTTGGATAGCGAGACGAGCATCTGGCCCTGACTCTGTTCAGGCGCTCGCGATTGCACTCTCGGATACGACCGTTCGGCATTGCTTTCCGGCGGAGACTCAACCACTCCATGCGATTGCAGCTCGTCGAACACTGCGATGTTGGATGAGGGAGTGCCCTCAATTGATTGCGACAGCAAATAACTTCGTAGCTTATCGGTGCCGCCTTGCTCACTAGCCACCGCGCGTCCTGAGTCAGCGCAGCCTGCGCAACCCGGCTGGCTGAGTTTCAGCTAGTGCTGAACCGGATGACGCTGTCCGCTGATCAAGTGATTTTGTAGCGAATGAATCGGCGCTTTTAGCGCCTTGCTCGGGTTGGGTAATCTGGTCGGCTATCTGATGCGCCGCACGCAGATGAATATCACTCAGTCTCTGAGCAAACCATTCGAAGAGCACGATATTCGCCCAGCGTAATTCACCGCGCTGAGCATCATCGAGCAGTCCCCGGGATTGATGCCGGCCGATCTGGCCAAGGCGCTGGTGGTCGAACTACCCCAGGCTGTACGGACGATCAACAAGCTGGAAAGCCGGGGCCTGGCGATGCGTATCCGCGGTAATCCGGACAAGCGCTCCTATGGATTGTTTCTCAGCAATGCCGGAGAACATTTGGTTCAGCAACTGCAGAAGATCGCGTTGCAGAGCGATCTTGAGAGCACCGCGGTACTCGCTGTCGAGGAGCGCGAGCAGTTGCTGACGCTGCTGCACAAGCTGTATTGCAGGGATTGATGACATGCCCGATGCACTGATCGGGTCTCAGGGCCGGGCGCTCAATGCTGCTGGGCGACTTCGCGAAACGCACAGCGCATCCAGCGGTGCGCAGGGTCCTTGTCCATGACGCTGTTCCACTGCATGTACTCGACCAACGGCGGTATGCTGACCGGCATTTTCAGAATCTTCAGGGGCAGGAACTGGGCGTACAGCTTCGATAACCGTGACTGCATGATGGCCACCCGGTGAGTGCCGATCAGCAGGTGAGGCAGGGTATTGAAGTTGCTGGTTGTGACTTCCACACGCCGCTCCTTGCCGAAGCGGCGGGCGAACTCTTCCTCGAAGCTGGGTGCCCGGGCGTTACCGAAACTCACCGCAACATGCCCCAATTGCAGGTATTGCTCAAGTGACAGGCGCTTCCCGACCAAGGGGTTGTCCCGCCACAACACGCAGTCGTACTGATCTTCGAACAGTAACTCCTTGGGGTGGTCGGCAGACAGATACTGCCCCGGCATAATCACGAAGTCCACTTCGCCCTGGCTGAGCAACTCATTGAAGTGGTTACCATTGGGCAGGATATCCAATGAGATATTGGGTGCGTGCATCTGCAGGTATTGAGTCAGCGGCGCCAGAAAGGCGGTGGTGACGAAGTCCGAGGCGATGATCTTGAAATGCCGGCTGCAAGTCCCCGGATCAAAGGCTGGGCGGTTGACGATCTTGGACTGAATATCGAGCAGGACCAGGCGTACCGGGTCGGCCAAGTCCTGGGCCAGCGCCGTGGGTATCATTTTACGCCCCATCGATACCAGCAGTTCGTCGTCGAAATACTCACGCAGTTTGGCCAGATGACCACTTGCCGCCGATTGACTGATGTTCAGGCGCTCGGCTGCCCGCGTGATGCTCTGTTCCCGCAGTAAGGTGTCGAGCGCTACCAGCAGGTTGAGGTCAAGGTGATGGAAACGCATGCATGACTCCCGATTCCAAGGGTACTTTCAAATATAAAAATTTATATAGGTTGGGTCCGGATAAACGATTTCTCGGGCCCATTTTTTATACCTATGATTGCATCACACGACAGGTTCAATCGAGGAAAAAAGCGGACAGTCGATAGGCCGCGGTCGCGAGATGCCGCCTTTTTTTGAACATCAATCCCCCATAAAAATAAAACGCAGGAGTGGGTCATGGAGATCGTCCGAGTTGTTTTCCCGTGTCGAGGTCGGCGCCATCTCATCCCACCGTTTCCGCTTTCACGCACTGTGGTGTCCTGAGTTCATCTTTGCCCCAGGGCATCGGCCCATGCCGATGTCACGGACAGGTGTTGATTACCCCTTTACGACAAAAACAATAATGAGAGGTCGCAATCATGCTCAATCGTCGTTGTGCCGATACTTGTATCGCGTTTGCCAGTCGGCTGCCGCGCCTTACCACCACTGTTGCAGTGGCGATAGGTGTGGCCAGCGGATCCCAGGTCAATGCGTTCGAAATTGAAACCGATAACCCCGACCTGCGCTTGCGCTGGGATAACACCGTCAAATACAACGCGGGCTGGCGCTTGAAGGAGGCGGACGACAAGCTAACCAGCTCGGTCAACCAGGACGACGCGGACCGCAACTTCAATAAGGGGCTGATTTCCAATCGCCTGAACCTGTTGTCCGAATTCGATGCGCGTTACAAGAATCTCGGCGCCCGTGTCAGCGCGGCCGGTTGGTATGACACGGTCTACCAGGAAAGTAACGACAATGATTCGCCGTTCACCGCCAACCAGCGTTCCGTTGCCAGTGACGCGTTCACTGACGACACCCGTCGCTTGCATGGCGGCAAGGCTGAAATTCTTGATGCATTCGTATTCGGTCAGGGCCGAATCGGTGAGATACCGAGCAGCTTCCGTCTTGGTCGGCATACCGTTCTGTGGGGCGAAAGCCTGTTTTTCGGGGCCAACGGCATAGCGGGCGGCCAGGCGCCCGTCGATGTGATTAAGGCAACTTCGGTGCCGAGTACACCGTTCAAGGAATTGATCCGTCCGGTCAACCAGTTCTCCGGGCAGTTGCAACTGCGTTCCAACCTGTCTCTGGCGGCGTATTACCAGTTCGAGTGGGAAGAAAATCTTATCCCGGCCGTGGGCAGTTATTTCTCTACTTCCGATGTGGTTGGAGACGGGGGCGAGCGTCTGATTGCCGGTGGGCCTATTGGTCCCAATCAGCAGCGTCTGGCGTTCTTCCGGGGCGATGATCAGAAGGCCAGGAACTCTGGGCAGTACGGACTTTCATTGCGGTTCTCGCCAGAGGACTGGGATACTGATTTCGGCCTGTATGTCATCCGTTACCACGCCAAGGATCCGATGGTATATACCCGGCCGTTCGCCACCGGCCCCAACCCCCTGACCGGGCAATTGGGTGAGTATCAGTTGGTGTATGGCGAGGCCATTCGCGCTTTCGGTGCCAGTTTCAGCACCGCGATCGGCGATGCAAACGTCGCCGGTGAAGTATCGGTACGGCGCAATACGCCGCTGGTCAGCGTGGCTCAGGCAAACCCCAGCGGTGCGGGCGACAATTCCGGCAATCCGCTGTATGCCGTAGGCAACTCACTGCATGCCCAACTCTCCACGCTCTATTCGTTTTCGCGCAACGATATCTGGGACTCCGCCAACCTGGCCGCGGAGGTCGCCTGGCACCGGCGTACCAGCATCACCAAGAACCCTCAGGCACTCGATCCCAACAGCGAGCGTGACGCCTGGGGACTGCGCATGACGTTTACGCAGAATTTTTTCCAAGTCTATCCAGGACTCGACCTGAGTGTGCCGTTGGGTATTGGCTACAACCCTAAAGGCAAGTCTTCGGTGATCACCAAGTTCAACAACGGGGTCGGTGACAAGGGCGGCGACATCACGGTTGGCGTGCAGGGCGATTACCTGCAAACGTGGAAAGTCGGTGTGAGTTACACCCGTTATATAGGCGGGGCGGACAACTTTCTCGACGCCGGTAATGCCAACACCTTCGGCCAACCACTGAAAGATCGCGACTTCGTTGCCTTGACCGCCCAACGTTCGTTTTGAGTGCGTGTGCAATAACAATAAAAGAATGAGGAATCTGTCATGACATCAAAACCGCTCAGTCAATTGCTTTTGACCGGCGTGCTTGTCGGGCTGTCGCTGCCCACTTGGGCTGTAACTGCCGACAAGGCCGCGCAGCTCACGTCCACCCTTACGCCCTTGGGTGGTGAACGCGCGGGCAATGCCGACGGTAGCATTCCGGCCTGGAATGGAGGGCTGACCCAGGTCCCCGCCGGTGTCAACCCCGGTCCCCGTATTCCCGATTACTTTGCCGCTGATACCAAGCTGTATTCGGTGACTGCACAGAACCTTGGCGACTATCGAGACACGTTGAGCGAAGGGCAGAAGGCGATGTTTGCCAAGTACCCCGACTACCGTATGGACGTGTATCCGACTCGTCGCACCGCCGCCGCCCCACAGTGGGTTTATGACAACACACTGAAAAACGCCACCAATGCCCGCCTGATCAACGAAAATAACACGCTTGAAGGTGCCAGCGGCGGCATTCCGTTTCCGATTCCTGCCACCGGCGCCGAGGTGGTGTGGAACCACCAGTTGAGCTGGCGCGGCGAGGCGTGGAAGAACGACTTCAACGTCTACATCATTACAGCCAATGGCCAGCGCATCCTGTCCAGCGTGATTCAGTCGCAGCGCGAGATGCCGTATTATTTCAAGGACGCCAAGAGCGACTACAAAGGCATCTATTGGATGACCAAGCTGGTCAACCTTGGCCCGCCGTTGCGTGTCGGCGAAGCACTGCTCGGGCGTGAGCCGATGGATTACGCCAAAGGCGGCGCACAGTCCTGGGTCTACCTGACCGGGCAGCGGCGGGTGCGCAAGCTGCCGGTCTCGTCTTACGACACCCCGACACCCACCAGTTCGGGGGTGGCCAATTTCGACGAGGTTTCGGTATTCACCGGGCCTCTGGATCGCTACGACTGGAAGATCGTCGGCAAACAGGAAATGCTGATCCCCTACAACAGCAACAAAATTCTGCAGCCGAAGAAGGACGAGGAGATCCTCAAGGAACGCTTCCTCAACCCGGATTACATGCGCTGGGAAAAGCACCGCGTGTGGGTGATCGAAGGCAACCTCGTCGCCGGCAAACGCCACAGTATGCCCAAGCGCCGCTTATATGTAGACGAAGACACCTGGATGGCCATGCTCGGCGACAGCTGGGATGCCAACGGTCAATTATGGCGCACCTACCTGCAACTGCCTTATGCGATGCCGGAGTTGCCGGGTCTGGTCCGCGGGATGTTCGCCCAGTACGACTTACTGACCGGGGCCTGGATGGCAAATAACGTGGTCACCGAGAAGCGCGTCCACAACGAAATCGTCAAGCCTTTCCCCGACAGCGATTTCAGCCCGGATGCAATGGCGTCGGAGGGTGTTCGCTGATGCTGCGCGCCGCTCATGTTCTGGCGCTGGGGCTCTTGCTCTGTAGTGGTTCGCTACTGGCGGTCGAGGCGCCGGTGGGGGATGTCCTGTTGCGCCCAGCCATCAAAGTGGACGAACCCGAACATGCCGTGCTGATCGGCTTGGGCCGCGCCGGGCCCCGGCTGGTGGCTGTCGGGGCGCAGGGCTTGATCATCGTTTCTGACGATGGAGGGAAGGCCTGGCGCCAGGTGCCGGTACCGGTGAGTGTGACGCTCACCGCAGTGGATTTTGCCACGCCTCACGAAGGATGGGCTGTGGGGCATGCCGGCAGCATCCTGCATACAAGTGATGGCGGAGAGAGCTGGCAGTTGCAGCTCGATGGCCGGGCAGCCGCCCAGCGTGTGCTCGCGGCAGTGCCGAAGGACACCACCGCAGACCCCGCGCTGCTTGTGCAGCAACGGGTAGCCGAACGCTTCGTTCAGGAAGGACCTGACAAACCCCTTTTGGCCGTGCAGTTCAGCGACGCACAGAACGGCATCGTCGCGGGTGCATTCGGGCTGCTGCTGCACACCGCCGACGGTGGCCAGACTTGGGTCTCCTGGGTGGACCGCGCTGATAACGCGGACGGCTACCACCTGTATGCCATTGCTCGGCGCGGGTCACATATCTATGTGGCCGGCGAGCAGGGCGTTCTGCTTGAGTCCACGGATGCCGGTGAGCATTTCAAGCGTCTGCAAAGCCCTTACGAAGGCAGCTTTTTTGCCCTGCAACTGGACGCAGGCGGCGCACCGTTACTGGCGGGCTTGCGTGGCAACGCCTGGCGCTCCACCGGCCAAGCGCCCGGATGGCAACGTCTGGACACGGATGCGCAGAGTGCGCTGGTGGGCATCGTGACCTTGAGCGATGGGCGCACTGTGCTTGCCGAACAAAACGGCCGGCTGCTGCAGGTCGATGACGCGGCCGCGCGCCTGCGCGTGTTGTCGCAGGCCGAAGGCTTTCCCGTTGCGGCCGTGGTGCAAGCCGCTGACGGCGCCCTGGTGGTGGCTGGGCCACGCGGCGTGAAACGTCTAGGAGTGTTGCAATGATCAGTGAGACAACGTTTGCCGCCAATGCGACGAACCCTGAGCGAAGCCTGCGCGAGTTCGACCCGAATTCCGGGTCACTGATAGAACGCAGCCTGTTCAATCACCATGTCTGGATAGTGCTGCTGTGCCTGCTGCTAAGCCTGTTTTTGGGGGCGCAATCCACGCGCCTTGCGCTTAACGCCAGTTTCGAGAAGATGATCCCCACCAGTCATCCTTACATCGCCAATTATCTGGAAAATCAGGCCGAGCTGACGGGCATTGGCAATGCCCTGCGCATTTCCGTGCAGGCGCCCGGCGAGTCGATCTACGAGGCCCGCTACCTTGAGCTGTTGGCCAAGCTCAGCGATAAGGTTTTCCTGCTGCCGGGCGTGGATCGGCCGTTCATGAAGTCGCTGTGGACACCGAATATGCGTTGGATGGCGGTGACCGAGGAGGGCGTGGAAGGCGGGCGCGTGGTCCCCGATAACTACGATGGCTCCGCTGCAAGCCTGGCCGAGGTTCGGCGCAACGTTTCACGCTCCGGTGAAATAGGTCAGACCATCGCGCTGGACGGCCGCTCCAGCATCATCTTCGTGCCACTGCTGGAAAAAGACCCGCAGACCGGTAAACCACTCGATTACACCGCGATTTCAGCGCAGCTCGAAGCACTGCGCAGCGAGTTTCAGGCCGAGGGGCTGAGCATCCACATCACCGGCTTTGCCAAGGTGGTCGGCGACCTGATAGATGGCTTGCGCCAGATCCTGTTGTTTTTCGCCGCTGCCATGCTGATTGCCACGGCCATGCTCTATTGGTTCACACGCTGCATCCGCAGCACCCTGCTGGTGATGGCCTGTTCGCTAATCGCGGTGGTGTGGCAACTGGGCTTGGTAGCGTTGTTAGGTTTCGAGCTGGACCCGTATTCGATTCTGGTGCCGTTTCTGGTATTGGCCATTGGCATGAGTCATGGCGCGCAGAAGATGAACGGCATCATGCAGGACATCGGTCGGGGCATGCACCGCCTTGTGGCGGCGCGCTTCACCTTCCGTCGCCTGTTTGTGGCCGGCCTGACGGCCTTGCTCTGCGATGCGGTGGGTTTTGCCGTACTGATGATGATCCAGATCCGAGTAATCCAGGACTTGGCGCTGATCGCCAGTATCGGCGTGGCTGTGCTTATCTTCACCAATCTGATCCTGCTGCCGATCCTGCTCAGCTATGTCGGTGTCGGCGCCGAGGCGGCGACACGCAGTTTGCGTAGCGAGGAAGAAGCCGAGCAGGGGCGCAAGCACCGGCTCTGGGCCTGGCTTGACCTCTTCACCCAACGCCGCTGGGCCGCGGTCACCCTTATCGTCAGCCTGCTGCTGGGCGTGGGCGGTTTCCTCGTCAGCCTGCAGTTGCAGGTCGGTGACCTGGACCCTGGGGCGCCCGAACTGCGCGCCGACTCGCGCTATAACCGCGACAACGCTTTCATCGCTCAGCACTACGGCGCCAGCAGCGACGTGTTTGCGGTGATCGTGCGCACCCCCGATGGCGGCTGCTCAAACTACGACGCCTTGATGCGCCTGGATGCACTGGAATGGCGGTTACGCCAGTTGCCTGGGGTGGAATCGACGGCCTCGCTGGCCAGCCTCAACCGAACGCTGTTGGTGGGGATGAGTGAGGGCAACCTCAAATGGTACGACCTGACACAGAGCCAAACGCTGCTCAACTCCATCACCAGTCGTGCGCCCCGCGAGCTGTTCAACCAGGGCTGCAATACCATCACTCTTTATGCCTACCTGAGCGACCACAAGGCTGTGACCCTCAGTCGTCTGGTCAACGAAGTGGAATCGTTCGCCGCCGCCAATGATACGGCGCAAGCGCGTTTTCTTCTGGCTGCTGGCAACGCGGGCATTGAGGCCGCAACCAACATCGTCGTCAAGCAGGCCAACCGTGACATGCTGTTCTGGGTGTATGGCGCGGTGATTCTGCTGTGCCTCGTGACCTTTCGCTCGATGTTGGCGGTGGTCTGCGTGGTGCTGCCGCTGGTGCTGACCTCCATACTCTGCGAGGCGCTGATGGTCTGGCTGGGGATCGGCGTGAAAGTCGCCACATTGCCGGTAATTGCGCTGGGTGTGGGGATCGGCGTCGATTATGCGCTCTACGTCATGAGCATCTTGCTGGCACGTCTGAAAGCCGGGGAGAGCCTGTCACAGGCTTACTATCACGCGCTGCTGTTCACCGGCAAAGTGGTGATGCTGACGGGCGTGACCCTGGCGGTAGGCGTGTCGACCTGGGCGTTTTCACCGATCAAGTTCCAGGCCGACATGGGCGTCCTGCTGGCCTTCATGTTCCTCTGGAACATGATCGGCGCACTGGTATTGCTACCCGCTCTGGCGCACTTCCTGTTGCCCCATGCACGTACGTGGCGCTGGGCCTGGAATGCCGTCCAGCGCGATGACGATACCCCTGGGCCCGGCAATCCCGCGAGCCCTGCCAAGGGTCAGCGCACTGGCGATGACGAGCGCGCTACGTGTATTCCAACCACAACAGAAGTGAGGCAACCCCAATGAACCCACCGATATTTGAGAACGCCTGCGGCACCCAACGGCGCTCATGGGCAGGGTTGCTGCTGTTACTGGGCAGTTGCCTGCCGATTCTAGGAGGGGTCTTGATCGCCCCGGTACTGCCACGCATCGCCGCGCATTTCGCCGGCAGTGCCAATGTCGCGCTGTTGGTGCCCATCGTTCTGACCTTGCCGGCACTGATGATTGCTTTGTTCTCGCCGTTTGCCGGTTGGTTCGCCGACCGGCTCGGGCGCAAGCGTTTGCTCGTCCTGGCCATGGGGCTGTACGGCTGCTGCGGGGCATTGCCGCTGCTGCTCGACGACCTCGTGCTGATCCTGTTGAGCAGGGCGGGGCTGGGCCTGGCCGAGGCCGCGATCATGACCTGTTGCACCACGCTGATCGGCGACTATTACAGTGGCAGTGAGCGTGCCCGGCTGTTGTCTTGGCAAACCATTGCCACTGCGCTGTCGGCAGCGACTTTCTTCATGGTCGGCGGCATTCTGGGGGAAAACGGTTGGCGTACGCCTTTTGTGATTTACATGGTGGGCCTGTTGTTCGTGCCGTTGATGCATGTGTTCCTCTGGGAACCGCTACGGAAAACGGTTGACGTGATGGCGGCTGTAGCACCGATCACCCCGTCGAGTGCCTTTCCCTGGCGTACGCTGCTGGTGATCTACCTGTTGACGAGCATCGCTACCCTGGGCTTTTTCGTGATACCGGTGCAAACGGGTTATTTGCTCGCAGGTATTGGCATCGATTCGCCGAAAAGCACCGGCCTGGCTATTGGCCTGAGCCACGCCGCAGTCCTCGTCGGCGCGCTGAGCTTCCGTTGGCTCAACCGTACCGGGCCCGGAATTCTGCTGGCGGTGGCGTTCCTCATTTCAGGTCTCGGCCTGGTGCTGCTGGCCGGCGCTCACGACTACCGCACCGTGTTGATCGCGATGGTGGTCAACGGTCTGGGCTGCGGGCTGATGCTGCCGACGGTGGTGAACTGGGCGTTGTCGAGTCTCAGCTTCCAGAATCGTGGCCGGGGCACGGGCGGCTTTAACGCCAGCTTTTTCGGTGGACAGTTCGCGAGCCCGCTGTTGGTCATGGCGGCGATCAGCCTGGTTGGTAACCGAGCCGAGGCGGTCGAATTGATTGGCTTCGGACTGCTGTTCACGGCTGTCTTTTGCCTTGCTGCACCGCGCCTGGCGGGTTTGCGCCTGCGTGACCCGATACAGAACTCTGGCGACGCGCCGCTGCACTGATCCTTTGACAACTGTTCCCCTCCGGCCCCTGACGGGTCCCGGGGAGCTGTTTGCCCTGATTTTTGTTCAAGAGGACTTGATCATGAAGCTTGCTACCCTCGATGACGGTAGCCGGGACGGCCGGCTGGTGCTGGTTTCCCGGGATTTACGACACGCTGTATATGCGTCTTCACATGCCCGCAACCTGCTGCAGGTCCTGGAAAACTGGAACACCGTCTCTCCCGGACTACAGCGTTTGAGCGAGAGCTTGAACCTCGGCGAAGCGTGTGACAGCTTCCCGTTCATTCCCTCGCAGGCCGCAGCGCCGCTGCCACGCGCACCGCAGTGGTGTGACGGCTCGGCCTTTCTCAATCATGGTCACCTGATCCAGCGTGCCTTCAATCTGCCCGAGCAGGCGCAAGAGCATATTCCTGTGATGTATCAGGGCGCCTCGGATGACTTCCTTGGCCCTTGCGCCGATGTGGTGTTGCCCAGCGAGGACGACGGTATCGATTTCGAAGGCGAGTTCGCGGTAATTGTCGACGAGGTGCCCATGGGCTGCCCGGTCGATGAAGCGCTGCAGTACGTGCGGTTGGTCATGCTGGTCAACGACGTCAGCCTGCGGGGCTTTATCCAGAGGGAGATCAAGTCCGGCTTCGGCTTTCTCCAGGCCAAACCATCTTCAAGCTTTTCGCCCGTGGCGTTGACCCCGGATGAGCTGGGCAGTGCCTGGCGAGACGGTCGTGTTTGCCTGTCGTTGTGGATAAGCCTTAACGAAGAGTGGTTTGGCCAGCCCAGTGGCGCCGAGATGAACTTCAGTTTTGCTGATCTGATCGCCCATGCGGCCAGAACCCGGCGTCTGCGGGCTGGGACCATCATTGGTTCCGGCACCGTATCCAATCGCGACCCTGAGGCAGGTTCAGCCTGCATTTCCGAGCGTCGCGCGCTTGAAATGATCGACTGCGGCCAGGCGCGTACCCCTTTTATGCGCTTTGGTGACCGCGTGCGCATCGAGGCCTTGAACGAAGAGGGCGACACCCTGTTCGGCGCCATTGACCAACGTATCGTTGCCCAGAAGGTTCGCCATGCATAAACCTAAACGCTGCTTGATCGACTTGTCGGTCACTCTGGACAACAACCCTCATACTGACCCGCCACCGCTGTTACCCAAGATCGATTATGTCGATCACCAGAGCGGCGCCCCTGAACTGCTGGCGATGTTCCCTGGCCTGCGCCTGGAGGATTTGCCAGGCCATGAAGCCTGGGCTGCGGAGCGCCTGCAGATCACCACCCATAGCGGTACGCATATGGACGCACCCTGGCACTACGCCTCGACGACCGATGGCGGAAAACCGGCCTACGGCATTGACGAACTGCCACTGGAGTGGTGCCTGCAACCGGGGGTCAAGTTGGACTTTCGTCATCTGCCGGATGGCCATGTGGTCAGCGCGCTTGAAGTCGAAACGGAACTTGCCCGCATTGGCCACAACCTTCAGCCGCTGGACATCGTGCTGGTCAATACCCGTGCCGGGGCAATCTTCGGCCAACCGGGTTACCTGGATGCCGGCATTGGGATGGGCCGCGAGGCCACGCTATACCTGCTCGAACGTGGCGTGCGAGTGGTCGGCACTGATGCCTGGAGTTGGGATGCTCCCTTCAAGTCAACCCGCGAGCGCTTTCTTGTCAGCGGTGATGCCTCGATCATTTGGGAGGGACACAAGGCCGGTCGTGACATCGGTTATGGCCAGATGGAAAAGCTGGCTAACCTGGAGAGCCTGCCGGACCACGGATTCGAGGTGTCCTGCTTTCCGTATAAGATCAAGCATGCCTCGGCAGGTTTCGTTCGCGCCGTGGCGATCATGTACAGGTAAAGTTGTCGTGATTACGATCAAGTCTGGATCCGCACGCTACTCTCGGTTGTAGCTGCCAATGCTGACGTGGCTGTAGGCGAGAATGCTCGTCAGATAGAGATGTCTGATGACCAAGCAAAGCCGTACCTTTGCGCAGAATTCAAACGCGAGGCCGCAGGCCTCGTGCTTGATCAGGGCTATAGCCATATCGAAGACTGCCGCTCGCTCGGTATTGTCGAATCCGCGCTACGCCGCTGGGGCAACCAGCTTCAGCAGGAGTGCAATAGCGTCACGCCAGACATGCCCGAAAGGGTTGTCCAATGGCCCCTGCGGCGGCACCCACCTCAACAGGTGCGAGTTCGAAGGTCGGGAGTGCATCCATAGCGTGAAGTACTCTACTGCAAAATCGGTTCGCCAAATTCAGGTTATCGCGGATCGACTGATTCCTTGCGTTGAACAGGGCAGCCGCCATAGCAGCTCTTGGCCTCGATGGTTTGATGCTGACGCGGCCAGGCCAGAGGGACATCCGATTGACGTCGAAGTCGCGGCAGGCATTGAGCCAAGAAAGTAACGGCTTGACTCCGCAAAATTAGTCAATAGCACCTCCGGTCGTCGAATCAGTCAGGCAAACCCGCTACAAGGTTGCACGCAGGTATGGCCCGGTAACCATTGCCGAGCACAAATACTTTACGGGCGAGCCCAAAAAACATACGGGTACGCAGCGATATTTTTCACGCTTATCGAAAAGAGGGATTTCAGCGATTCCACTCGGCAAACGCAGCTGTAACACCAGACTAAGATTCCCCATTCCCCATTTCCCATTCCCCTTGGCGCCGCTCGCTGCGTGATCATGAGCGTTCCTAATATTTTTATTGAAATCAATTCGTTTTTATTCATACACGCTCCCCGCATAAAATGCGCCCAGTTCTTTACGACCGGCGATCTAGAGTCTGCGGCGTGAGAAAACGGGACAATGGCCACATCTGAAAAGCACTCAGCAGATTCAGATCTGGCACGATGAATAGGGTGCCAGGCACGATGAACAACGAACTCACCTTTTCTATCAAGAGCATCTGCTTTGATGAAAATTACTCTCCCTCGGACAGTACGCGAATGACGACTAACTTTGCCAATCTGGCCAGGGGAGAGTGCCGTGAGGAGAATTTGCGCAATACGTTGAAGATGATTGATAACCGCTTTAATGCCCTTGCGCATTGGGACAACCCTACGGGTGATCGTTACACGGTCAAGCTGGATATCATTTCCGCCGAAATGAATATCGATGCGCACAGTCGAGACCCTGCGATTCCATTGATTGAGGTGCTAAAGACCACGATTGTTGATCAGAAGACCGGTGAGCGCATCAACGGCATCGTCGGCAACAACTTCTCGTCCTACGTGCGGGACTATGATTTCAGTGTGCGGTTGCTGGAGCACAACAAGAACCAGTCCGGGTTCAGTACGCCAGAAGACTTTGGCGAATTGCACGGCAAGCTGTTTAAGTCGTTCGTCAACTCAAATGCCTACAAAGAGCATTCTGACAAGCCGCCTGTGATCTGCCTGAGCGTGTCGAGCACCCGAACCTACCATCGCACGGAGAATCAGCATCTTGTGCTGGGCTTCGAATACGAGCAAGACGCTTACTCGCTGACCGATGAGTATTTCAAGAAGATGGGTTTGCAGGTTCGCTACTTCATGCCGCCCAACAGCGCTGCACCGTTGGCCTTTTATTTCTCGGGCGATTTGCTAGGTGACTACACCAACCTTGAGTTGATTGGCACCATCAGCACCATGGACACCTTCCAGAAAATTTATCGGCCTGAGATTTATAACGCTAACTCGGCGGCTGGAAAATCCTATCAGCCGAGCTTGCAGAATCAGGACTACTCGCTGACTCGAATTGTGTATGACCGAGAGGAACGTAGTCGGCTGGCTGCCGAGCAAGGAAAGTTTGCGGAAGAACAATTCATCAAGCCCTATCACGTCGTGCTTGAACAGTGGTCGCTTAGCTGCGCTCTCTGAATATTTAGAAATCAAGGTTTTCACACATGAAAAAACTGTTGCCCACTTCGACCGCTGGAAGCTTGCCTAAACCGTCCTGGCTAGCTCAACCTGAGACCCTCTGGTCACCCTGGAAATTACAAGACGACGAATTGACTGAAGGCAAGCAAGATGCCCTGCGCCTGTCGCTGCATGAACAACAGCTGGCCGGAATCGATATCGTCAGCGACGGCGAGCAAACTCGTCAGCATTTCGTGACGACCTTCATCGAACATCTCGACGGCGTTGACTTCGAAAACCGCGAGACTGTCAGGATTCGTGATCGTTATGACGCGAGCGTGCCGACAGTGGTGGGCGCCGTTGCTCGGAAAAAGCCGGTCTTTGTTGAAGACGCCAAATTCCTGCGTCAGCAAACCGGACAGCCTATCAAGTGGGCTCTGCCAGGGCCAATGACGATGATCGACACCCTTTACGACGCTCATTACAAGAGCCGTGAAAAACTGGCCTGGGAATTCGCCAAGATCCTCAACCAGGAGGCCATGGAGCTTGAGGCTGCTGGCGTCGACATCATTCAGTTCGATGAACCGGCCTTCAACGTGTTTTTCGATGAAGTGAACGAGTGGGGCGTTGCCACGCTGGAAAGGGCAATCGAAGGGCTGAAATGCGAGACTGCCGTGCATATCTGCTATGGCTACGGCATCAAGGCGAATACTGACTGGAAAAAGACCCTGGGCTCAGAGTGGCGGCAGTACGAAGAAGCCTTCCCCAAGCTACAAAAATCCAGCATCGATATCGTCTCGCTGGAATGTCACAACTCCCACGTGCCCATGGATCTGATCGAACTCATCCGAGGCAAGAAAGTAATGGTCGGCGCCATTGACGTGGCCAACCATGCTATTGAAACGCCCGAAGAGGTGGCCAATACCTTGCGAAATGCACTGCAATTCGTCGATGCCGACAAACTTTATCCCTGCACCAACTGCGGTATGGCGCCCCTGCCTCGTCGAGTGGCGAGCGGCAAGCTGAATGCGCTGAGTGCCGGCGCAGAGATCGTCCGTAGAGAGCTTTTGAGCGGACGCTAATCCGCACTGCGCGGTGGCATACACAGCTTATGTGAGCATACAGGTCTGTTTGATCAACGCACCACTTTCTCGAAGATGCCAGCCGCACGCCTTATTTAGGGGCTGTCATGTCACTTCTTGGTAATGCCACTGAGCCTTTGAGCTTTCGCGAGGCGCTAGGGCACTACGCATCGGGTATCACAGTCACCTTGTCACACGTTGATGGTGAGCCTATTGGTTTTAACTGTCAGTCGTTCTACAGCGTGTCGATGAGCTCGCCACTGGTATCTTTCAGCGTCATGGCCAGTTCAGCGAGTTATCCCAAGATTCGCCAGGCAGGTCGATTCGCGGTCAACATCCTGTCGGGTGAGCAGGTCGATATTTCCAACCAGTTTGCCCGGCGAGGGACGGACAAATGGCTCGGTGTCGACTGGCAGGAATCGCCATTGGGTAATCCGATCATTGCGGGCAGCCTGCACTGGCTGGATTGCGCCGTACACCCTGACTCACCACCCCTGCAATCATTTTTACTGCGCCTGGCCTGCCAGCTGTGTGGAGGACGTTTGCGCGCGTCGCCATAAAAAAAGGTTGAATAATCACACCGAATGTTATTTAAATAACAAAAATAATAACGTCGCGGTGCCCTCCACGGCGTTCACAAGGTAACGATATTCATGAACAAGATCGCGGTCATCGGCAGCAATATGGTGGATTTGATTACCTACATCGACCGAATGCCTTGCCAGGGCGAGACCCTGGAGGCGCCAGGCTTTGCGATGGGCTGCGGAGGCAAGGGCGCCAACCAGGCAGTGGCCGCTGCCAAACTCGGCACACCGGTGTTGATGCTGACCAAGGTGGGCGACGATATGTTCGCCGATAACACGATCGCCAATTTCACGCAGCATGGCATTGATACTCGCTACGTCACACGTGTGGCCGGTGTGCCCAGCGGCGTGGCGCCGATTTTTGTGAAGAGTGATTCGCATAACAGCATCCTCATCGTCAAAGGCGCCAACGCGCATTTGAAACCTGCGGATGTGGATTGCGCCGAGACAGCACTGACTGAATGCAGCCTTATCGTCCTTCAACTGGAAGTCGATTTGACGACGGTCTACTACGCCATCGAATTTGCAAAACGTCATGGCATTGAGGTGTTGCTCAATCCTGCACCTGCGCTGGCAGGGCTGAGCCGTGATCATCTGGCACAGCTGGACTTCATCGTTCCAAACGAAAGCGAGCTTGCGCTGATTACCGGCAAGCCTGTCGACGGCCCCGAAACCGCGCTGATCGCTGCACTTGAGCTGGCTGCGCAAGGCATCCGCCACGTCATCGTTACCCTGGGTGAGAAGGGCGCCTTGTACGTCGGCGAGCAGGGCGAGTTCCATGTGCCGGGGCGCGCTGTCGTTGCACGAGACACCTGCGGTGCCGGCGATGCGTTCATTGGCTGCTTTGCCCACTACTGGACCAAAGAAGGTGATATGCGTGCGGCAATCACTCAGGCGGTGGCCTACTCCGCTTGTTCGGTCACCGCACTCGGTACGCAGAGTTCTTACCCTGACGCGGCCTCTTTCGCGCACTTCGTTGGTGAAGCCTGATCCACGGTGGATGCCGCGCGGCGCTATTTAATCCCTTTACTCCCGGAGAATAACAATGACAAAAGTCCCGCTCCAACAGACACCTGATGGTTTTTACCTCAACCGTACACCCTGGTTCGCGTTCCTGCTGCTGTGCAGTATCTTCGCACTGTGGGCGGCCGCTGCAAGCATGAATGACGTGCTGATCGCACACTTCAAAAAAGCGTTTCTGCTCAGCGATTTTCAAACGGCGTTCGTGCAGTCGGCGTTTTATCTGGGCTATTTTTTCGTGGCGATTCCAGCGGCGATGGCCGTGCGGCGCTTCGGCTACAAAAGCACGATTCTGATCGGGCTGGTGTTCTACATGCTGGGCTGCGCGTTGTTCTTTCCCGCCGCGTCGACGGCCACGTACGGCATGTTCCTGATGGCGCTGTTCGTCATAGCGTGCGGGCTGTCCTTGCTGGAAACGGCCTGCAACACCTATTCGACATTGATGGGCCCGCGTGAAACCGGCACCCGCCGCCTGAACATCTCGCAGACGTTTCACCCGTTTGGTGCGATGGCAGGCGTGTACGTCGGCAGTTTCGTCATGTTCAAGGACACCGACGCGACGCATGAGCAGCTTGCTCAAATGAGCGCATCGGAAGCCGCTGCGCAGCAGTTGGAAATGATTCAATCGACGCTGTTACCTTACAAATGGATGATCGCCGTGCTGGTGCTGATGTTCATCCTGATCCTGATCACCCGGTTTCCTGCCTGCCGTGGCAACACCCAGACCACTGAAAAAAAGCGCAGCCTGCTGCAGAGCCTTTCGCGGCTGTCGCGCAACTCGCGCTTTACCTTTGGCGTACTGGCGCAGTTCCTTTATGTCGGCGCTCAGGTGGGCGTGTGGAGTTTCACTATCCGGCTGGCGATGCAGATGGGGGGAATGAACGAGCGCAGTGCTTCATGGTTCCTGTTGACCACCTTTGCTGCCTATTTCATCGGCAAAATGATCGCCAACCTATTGATGCGTAAATCACACCCGGCCAAAGTGCTGATGATCTACGGGGTGCTGGCCATTATCTTGCTGGTCTACACCATTCTTGTGCCTAATATCAGCGCCGTGTATGCCGCGGTAGGCGTCAGTATTTTTCTCGGACCGTGCTGGCCGACCATTTACGGACTCACCATCGACGGGCTTGGCGAAGACACGGGTGTCGGCGGATCGCTGCTGGTGATGAGTATTGTGGGTGGGGGCGTACTGCCTGTTTTCCAGGGCCTGCTCTCCGACGCCACCCACGGCAACATGCAACTGGCGTACGTCGTACCGTTGCTCTGTTTTGTGGTGATCGTTGCCTACGCCTACTCGTGCATGCGCCACACTCGCGCGCCGCAGTCTGCTGATGATGCGGTGGTCGCGTCATGAAAAAAATTTCCATCGCCCTGACGCCCGAACAATTCACCACAAATGAGACAACCCTGGCGGAGTCTGCCGATTTCCGGGTGCTGGCCTGGACCTATCCCGGAGGGGTCAGGGCGCTGGCACTGGAAAACGCGCGCGGGCGCCTGGTGGTCTTGCCATACCAGGGGCAGATGATCTGGTCGGCGATCTTCGATGGCTGCGACCTGACCATGCACAACATGTTCAGCCGGCCAAGACCCAGCCCAACGATTATCGGCACCTACGGTTGCTTCATGTTTCACGCAGGACTGCTGCGCAACGGCTGCCCTGGACCGGACGATGACCACCCGCTGCATGGCGAAATGCCCTGCGCCCCGATGGACCTCGCGTGGCTTGAAGTCGGTGAAGACGCTGCGGGCCCGTACCTGAGGCTCTGCGGGGAATATGAATACGTGCAAGGGTTCGGTGATCACTACCGGGCGGCACCCTCGGTCACGTTGCGCGCAGGCTCCGCTGTGTTCGACATTGGCATGCAGGTCACCAACCTGGCGGGCAGTCCGATGGAGCTGATGTACATGGCTCATATGAACTACGCCTACGTGCCTGACGGGCGTCTGGTCGAGCCACTTGGCCGTGCCGGCGCGCGGGTACGACAAAGCGTGCCCGCCCACGTGAAGCCGACGCCGGAATGGTCGGCTTACATGGCGCAACTGAGTGAAGACCCGTCTCGTCTGAGCCGGCTGGACGCCCCTGCGTTCTATGATCCGGAGATCGTGTGCTTCTTTGACGAAGTACCTGTGGATGCAGCAGGCCATGCACACTTTCTGCTTGAGCACCCCTCGGGGCCTGCGTTTTATACGCGTTACTCGCCTGAGCAATTTCCCCGTGCTGTTCGCTGGATTCTTCACAACGCCGATCAGCGAGTGGCTGCATTTGTGTTGCCCGCCACCTGTGAACCGGAAGGCTACAAGGCGGAAAAAGCCAAAGGCAATGTGCGGTTACTGGCGGGCGGGCAAACTGCGGTGTTCAATGTCACCACCGGATACCTGTCGGCTAAAGAGCTGCACCGGTTGAACCCGTGAGCACTTCACACCACGCATCGGGCGCCGTTTTTGGCGATCAAGTCGCGGTAGGACCGGGGCAGTTTCTTGTCGGAGATCACCACGTTGAATTGTTCGAGCGTGGCGAAATGGGTGGTGCGCACGGCGTCGAACTTGCTGTGATCAGCGAGCAGAACACTGTGTTGTGTCTGGCGCAGCACCTTTTGCTTGACCTCGACCTCATTGAAGTTGAAACACGTCACACCAAACGTGTCGCTCACGCCAGCCGCCGAAAGAAACGCCCAGGTCAAGCGCAGGCTGTCGAGAATGCTGTGCTCGTGGGCGTGGTCGAACACCTGGTTTTTGCGATGAAAGATTCCGCCACACAGCACGATGGTGCAGTTGGGCTTTTGCTGCAGTTTGAGCAGAACGTTCAGCGAGTTGCACACCGCCGTGAATTCCATTTCATCGGGAATGAAGTCAATGACATACGGCACGGTGGTTCCGCAATCGAAGAACACCGTGTCTCCACGGTTGATGAATTTCGCCGCGAGCTTGCCGATACGACGCTTTTCCTCGACGTGCCGGGTGCCCTGTTCCGTCACTTTGTAATCGGGGGCGTCGGCGGGCTCGAACGCCAGCGTGATGTGGCCGCCTAGCAAGTGCAGCTTTTCCGGGTAGCGACTCAGGTCCCGGCGCAGGGTCATTTCCGAGACATCAAGCAACTCGGCCATCTCGCGTAAATGGATCGCTTTCTGATGTTGCAGCGCTTGCTGGATCAGTTTGATGCGTTCTGACTGTTTGCTTTCCACAGGCATTCCATTGACTAGTATTGTTGTGATTTAAACATTTATTGATATTATCCTAACATGCACGGTGCGTGGTTTTTCAACCACAACCTCCCATGACTTATCATCAGGACTGAATCATGAGCTCAGTAAAACCGTCAGAACTTGCCAGGTTCATCGACCACACCTTGCTGGCGCCTGACGCCTCTCGTCAACAAGTCACCGCGCTCTGTGCCGAGGCGCAGCAATACGGCTTCTATTCGGTGTGCGTGAATTCTGGCCAAGTGCCCTATGCCGCACACCTATTGGCAGGGCAAGCCGTCAAGGTCTGCGCGGTGGTCGGGTTTCCGCTAGGCGCCGGGCTTAGCGAGAGTAAAGCCTTTGAGGCACGCCAGGCAATTGCAGCCGGCGCAGGCGAAATCGACATGGTCCTCAACATCGGCGCGCTACGCGACGGGCTGTCAGACACCGTGCGCGACGACATTGCCGCGGTGCAACAGGCATGCGGCGGGGTGCCGCTCAAGGTGATTCTTGAGACCTGCCTGCTGGACGATGCGCAAAAGACGCTCGCGTGCCAGCTGTGCCGCGAACTGGGTGTGGCGTTCGTCAAAACGTCAACGGGGTTCAGCCGCAGTGGCGCCACCGTAGAAGACGTTGCGTTGATGCGCAGCGTCGTAGGCCCCGATATCGGCGTCAAGGCGTCGGGCGGTGTGCGTGATTATGAAACTGCGCTGGCCATGATCGAGGCCGGCGCCACCCGCCTGGGGACGAGTTCCGGCGTCAGCATTGTCAGCGGAGCGTCTGTCGACGCATCGGGCTACTGACCTGGTTACTGTTGCAGGCTCAAAGAAGAAGCCACTCGATGAGTGGCTTCTGTCGTCTGCGATCCTGGTGCGCAACGCACCGCCGAATCACCTCCGCCCGGCGCGTGTGCTCACGTCCACCCACACCGCCAGTACGAGGATTCCGCCCTTGACGATCATCTGCCAGTAACTGTCGACGTCCAGCATCGACATGCCGTTATCGAGACTGGTAATCACCAGCGCGCCGAGCAGGGCACCGTAAACGGTGCCGGAGCCGCCTCGCATGGACGTGCCCCCGATGAAGCAGGCCGCGATGGCGTCCAGTTCGCCCATGTTGCCGGCCGAGGGCGAGCCTGCGGCCAGGCGCGCGGTATTGACCAGCCCGGCGAAGGCACACATCACGCCCATGATGCCGAAGATCCACAGCTTCACCGCTTGTACGTTGATGCCGGACAGGCGTGTGGCCTCCATGTTGCTGCCGACGGCGTAGACGCGCCGCCCGAATACCGTCTGGCTGGTGACGTAACTGAACACGCCGAGCAGGACCAGCAACAGCAACACCGGCACAGGGATCCCGTCGTAGCTGTTCAGGATGTAGACAAACCCGCCCAGCACAGCGCCGATCAGCGCCACCCGTAACACGTCGCGAATCATCGAGTGCGCCACCAGGCCGTGCAGGGCTCTGTTGCGCCGTTGTTTCCACGTCAGGAACAGCGTCAGCGCCATCAGCAATACGCCAAGCCCTGTGCCCACCGCGTGCGGCAAGTACCCTTGACCTACATAGACCAGCGAAGGCGAGACCGGGGCGATGGTCGTGCCACCGGTGATTCCAAGCAGAATGCCGCGAAAGGCCAGCATGCCGCCCAACCCGACAATAAACGAAGGAATGCGCAGGTAAGCCGTCATGTAGCCGTTGGCCAGGCCAATCATCAGTCCGCACAGTGCAACCAGACTCAGGTTCGCCAGCAGCGGCACGTGATAGACCGCATCGAGAATGGCCGCCAGCCCGCCGAGCAGGCCAAGCATCGAACCGACCGACAGGTCGATTTCGCCACTGATGATGACCAGCACCATGCCACACGCCAGAATGCCGGTGATGGACATCTGCCGCAGCAGGTTAGAGAGGTTGCGCGGCGTCAGAAACCCGCCCTCTGTCTGCCAACTGAAGAACAGCCAGATAACCGCAATGGCAATCACCAGTGCGAGCATTTTGTAGCGGGTGAAGAACTGTTTGACCTGATTCATCTACTCGGTCTTCCGCTCGTTGTTGTTATGTTCATCGGGCTGGCTGAGGGCCGCGGCCAGCACCTGTTCCTGGGTCAGCTCGTGGTTGATGAAGTCGCCGCACAGCCGGCCTTCGCCGATCACCAGCACGCGGTCTGAAACCCCCAGCACTTCGGCCAGTTCCGACGACACCATGATGATCGAAACACCCTCGGCGGCCAGTGCGCCCATCAGCTTGTAAATTTCGTATTTGGCGCCCACATCGACGCCTCGGGTAGGCTCGTCAAGAATCAGTACGCGAGGTCGGGTCAACAGCATCTTGGCCAGTACGGCTTTCTGCTGATTGCCACCGGACAGGCTGGTGATGGGCAGAAACGGGCTGGCAGTCTTGAGGTGCATGCGCGAAATTTCCCGGTCGATGCTGCTCAGTTCGGCTTCGGCATCGATGTGAGTCATTTTCGAGTAATTGTCGAGAACGGCGAGGGTGATGTTCTGGCCGACACCCATGTCGGGAATGATGCCCTGACGCTTGCGGTCTTCAGGCACCATGCACAGGCCGGCGCGGATCGATTTGAGCGGCGTGCGTGTGTCGACGATCTGGCCGTCCAGCCATACTTCTCCGGTGTAGCGGCCTGGGTAGGCGCCGAACAGCGCCGAGACCAGCTCTGTGCGGCCAGCGCCCACGAGCCCGGCAACGCCGAGGATTTCTCCGCGCCTGAGCGCGAACGAAATATCGTCCACCCGTTTGCGTTTGGGGTTGTCGACGTCGTAGCAGGTGATGTTTCGCGCCTCGAAAATGACCTCGCCGATGTCATGCGCTGCGGTGGGGTACAGATTGCTCATTTCGCGCCCGACCATCTGGGTGATGATCTTCGGGATGTCCATTTCCGTCATGGCGGTGGTGGCAATGTGTTTGCCGTCGCGGATCACCGAAATGGTGTCACACACCGCAGCCACTTCATCGAGCTTGTGCGAGATGTACACGCAGGCGACGCCCTTGGCCTTGAGGTCGCGAATGATGTCCAGCAGCACCTCGATCTCCGAGCGGGTCAGGGCCGAGGAGGGCTCATCGAGAATCAACAGGCGCGCTTGCTTGTTCAGCGCCTTGGCAATCTCCACCAGTTGCTGATGACCGCCGCCGTATTGCGAAACCGGCAGCGCCACGTTCATGTCAGGGACTTTCAGCTCACGCATCAGGGCTTCGGCCCGGTGAATCATCGCCGGGTAATTCATGCGCCCGCCGGGCAGGGTCAGTTCGTGGCCCATGAAGATGTTTTCAGCCACCGACAGGTCCGGGACCAGGGTCAGTTCCTGATGAATGATGACGATACCGGCGGCTTCGGTTTCGCTGATGGACTGCGCCTTTAGTGGCTGCCCCTCCCAGAGAATGTCGCCTTCCCAGGTGCCATAGGGATAGACCGCCGAGAGGACTTTCATCAAGGTGGATTTGCCCGCGCCGTTTTCGCCGCACAGGCCGACGCATTCACCGGCCCGGACCTTGATATCAATGCCGTTGAGGGCTTTGACACCGCCAAAGGTTTTGACGATGCCGTTCATTTGCAGCAGTTAGTCGGACATGGCTAAAGGCTCATACACAGGCATCAGGGCTGGCGTGAGACAGACCCTGTGCAACCGCGTTGCACAGGGCCATGCTCAGGCGCTCATCGACGTGTTGACGTTCGACAGCTTACTGCCCGCCCATCTGTGCCTTGGTGTAAAACCCGTCCTTTTCCAGCAGGTCGATGTTGTCCTTGGTCAGCGACGTCGGCGTGAGCAGGATGGTGTCGACCTTTTTGCTGCCGTTGTCGTATTGCGAGCTGAACGCGGGTTTCTCGTTGCGTGCCAGTTGCACCGAGAGTTTGGCGGCTTCAGTGGCAATCAGTTTCAGCGGCTTGTAGACGGTCATGGTCTGAGTACCGTCAATGACCCGTTTGACCGCTGCCAGATCGGCGTCCTGACCCGAAATAGGCACCTTGCCCGCCAGTTTCTGGGCAGCCAGTGCCTGAATGGCACCGCCGGCAGTCGCGTCGTTGGAGGCGACGATGCCATCGATCTTGTTGCTGTTTTTGGTCAGGGCGTTCTCTACAATGCTTAACGCTTCTGTGGGGTTCCATTCCTTGACCCACTGCTGACCGACAATCTTGATATCGCCTTTGTCGATGGCCGGCTGCAGCACTTTCATCTGACCTTCGCGCAGAATCTTGGCGTTGTTGTCAGTGGGCGCGCCGCCAAGCAAAAAGTAATTGCCTTTTGGTGCCGCTTTCAACACACCACTGGCCTGCATCTCGCCGACCTTTTCATTATCGAAGGAAATGTAGGCATCGATGTCGGCATTGAGGATCAGCCGGTCATACGACACCACCTTGATCCCGGCTTTTTTGGCTTCGGCCACGGCATTGGTCAGCACCGTGGCGTTGAACGGTACGATGACGAT
The DNA here is from genome assembly GCF_002157375.1 of Pseudomonas syringae. Lineage (GTDB taxonomy): Bacteria > Pseudomonadota > Gammaproteobacteria > Pseudomonadales > Pseudomonadaceae > Aquipseudomonas > Aquipseudomonas syringae_T. The sequence goes on along the minus strand of NZ_MTSA01000005.1, from coordinate 174,088 downwards.
CACGTCGACGCCACGGGAAATCAGGTTCTCGATCTGTGAAATCTGCTTCTGTTCATTGGCATCAGCCGATTGCACGAAGACTTTGGCGTCCAGTTTCTCCGCCGCCGCCACGAAGTAGTCGCGGTCTCGTGACCAGCGCTCCAGACGCAGGTCATCGATGGAAAAACCGATTTTCGGGTGGGCGGAGTCGGCCATGACCGGCAGCGAAAGCAATGCCAGGGCGCTGGCGAGCAGCGTGCGTTTCAGGGTGTTCATAGGGTGCGTCCTTTTATTGTTGTTTGAAAGACACTTCATGAGGTGCAGCGTGATGCCGGTAGAACTGTAGAACTGTAGAACGTTGTCGGACGTCGCAGGTACAGATTTGTCATGAGAATGTCACTGCGGCGTCCCTCTCTGCCGGTTTCAGGTATAGATAAACCGGTTGACCACACTTTCCAGCCATTCCTGCCGTCCGCTGACCGCCTGCGGGTCCAGTTCGTTGGCAAACGCATGCTCGGCCAGTGAGGCGAGGCTGAAGTCACCCGCCAGCACGGACTGGCCAAAGGGCTGCTGCCAGCCCGCGTAGCGTTGATCCTTGAACTGCTGAAGCCTGTCGTTTTGCACCATCGCCGCTGCGCGCTCCAGCGCCAGAGCGAGCACGTCCATCGCGGCAACATGGCCGTAAAACAGATCGACTTCCTCCAGGCTCTGACGGCGGACCTTGGAATCGAAGTTGTAACCGCCGTGGGTGAAACCGCCGGCCTTGAGGATTTCGTAGGTGGCGAGGGTCATCTCTTCGACGCTGTTGGGGAACTGGTCAGTGTCCCAGCCGTTTTGCGGGTCGCCGCGATTGGCATCGATGCTGCCGAAGATGCCCAGTGAAACAGCAGTGGCAATCTCGTGATGGAAACTGTGCCCGGCCAGCGTGGCGTGGTTGGCCTCGATGTTGACCTTGATTTCGTTTTCCAGGCCGTATTGCTGCAGGAAGCCGAACACCGTGGCGCTGTCGTAATCGTACTGATGCTTGGTCGGCTCCTGGGGTTTGGGTTCGATCAGCAGATCGCCCTTGAAGCCGATCTTGTGCTTGTGCTCGACCACCATGCGCATGAAGCGCCCCAATTGTTCGCGCTCGTGCCTGAGGTCGGTATTGAGCAGGGTTTCGTAACCTTCGCGACCGCCCCAGAGTACGTAGTTGGCGCCTTTCAGGCGTTGGGTCGCGTTCATGGCACTGAACACCTGTGCGGCGGCATAGGCAAACACTTCAGGGTCCGGGTTGCTGGCGGCACCGGCGGCAAAGCGCGGGTTGCTGAAACAGTTGGCGGTGCCCCACAGCAGTTTGAGCCCGGTCTGTTCTTGATGGCGCTCCAGATGATCGACCATGTGCGCAAAATTATTGCGGTATTCCTTGATCGAATTGCCCTCGGGGGCTACATCGGTGTCATGGAAACTGTAGTAATCGATGCCCAGTTTGGAAAAAAACTCGAACGCCGCTTCGGCTTTGCCGATGGCCAGTTCCATCGGGTCACCCGTGCGCTGCCACGGGCGCTTGAACGTGCCCACACCGAACATGTCAGCCCCCGGCCAGACGAACGTGTGCCAGTAACAGGCAGACATCCGCAAATGTTCGCGCATGGGTTTGCCGAGGATCAGCTTGTCGGCGTCGTAGTGGCGAAAGGCGAGGGGTGAATCGCTGTCGGGGCCTTCGTAGATAACCTTGTCGACAGTGGGGAAGTAAGGCATGGACGATTTTCCTTATTGTTCTTGGCGATGCCTCGATACTAGCAACGGCCTAAAGGCTGCTGATTATGAAAATCATCAACATCGAGTGCGATTTTGAGTATTGAGATTCGCCTTTCACACGCCTAGTCTGTTGAAAAGCGCCACGCTTTCCGGATCGGCATAAAAACAATGAAAACCGTACCTCCCGTTCACCGCATCGCGCTGTTGTTCAACGGCAGCAAGATCTACGACCGCGGCATCATCAGTGGCATCGGCAATTACCTCAGCAGCACTCGCGTGTCTTGGGACCTGTTTCTCGAGGAAGATTTTCTGTGCCGCCTGAGAGGCATCGAGCGCTGGCAGGGCGACGGAATCATTGCGGATTTCGATGACCCGCTGATTGGCGAGGCGCTGGCCGGGATCAAACTGCCGGTCGTGGCGGTCGGCGGTTCCTATCAGGATGAGCGCGCCTATCCGAAAGGCATTCCGTACGTTGCCACCGACAATCACGCGCTCATAAAGGCGGCCTACGAACACTTGATCGAGGCGGGGCTGACGCGGTTTGCCTGCTTCAGCCTGCCCGAGGCCCAGGCCAACCGCTGGGCGCAGGAGCGCGAGAAAGCCTTTCGCCGGTTGTTGCAGCGTGATGGCCTGCACGTCGAGGTCTATCGCTGCATGGGCACCAGCGCACCGCTCTGGGACAGTGCCGTGGAACAGCAGATTGCCTGGCTGCAAAGCCTGCCCAAACCCATCGGTATCATCGCCGTGACAGACGCCCGGGCGCGGCAGTTGTTGCAGGCCTGCCTGACCGCCGGGATTGCCGTGCCGGAGCAGGTTGCGTTGATTGGCATCGATAACGATCCGCTGACCAGAACCCTCACACGAGTACCGTTGAGTTCGGTGATTCAAGGCACCGAAACCATGGGAAGAACGGCTGCGCGCCTGCTTCACCAGATGTTGCACGGCATGCCCGCCAGCGGTACACAGATTCTGATCCCCCCGGACGCAATCAATGTGCAGGCCTCAAGCCTGCATCAAGCGCTGGGTAATCCCTATGTAATGCAAGCGCTGCTGTTTATCCGTCAATACGCGTGTCAGGGCATCAAGACGGCGCAAGTCGCCGCCTACGTGGGCATCTCGCGCTCATCGCTGGAGTCGCACTTTCGCAAGGACAGGGGCTGCAGCGTTCACGACGAGATCCTGCGCTTCAAACTGGCTGCCGCCGCCAGCGGGCTGGAAAAAACCGACTCGGCCATTGCAGACATTGCCCGCGCCTGCGGCTTTAAGTCAGCGCAGTACCTGCATACGGTGTTTCGTCGTGAGTTCGGGTGTACGCCCCGGGAGTATCAGCAGGGCGGCAGCGCTAACGCTGCCTTGGTCAACTGATCTGCAACGGCTAGTCGGCGATAACCCGTATCGTCCAGAAGTCCGAGGACAGGTTCGCGTCCATCAGGTATCCGTACGGCAGGGTGAAGTAGCCTTCCATGCCCCAGGAAACACCCCATGAATTGCGTAAGATGAAGCGCTGATGGGCATCGTCATAACCCACTACCAGTACGCAGTGCCCGCCGAGCTGCTTTTCGCCGTGCGCAGGCATCGGAGCGTGCCCGGTTTCGGCAACTTTTTTGGTTTCAAAACTTTCGTACACACTGAAGCCGATAACGAACGGATACCCTGAAGCCAGGCAGCCTTTCATCTGATTAAGGTGTTGCGCAACTTTCTGATAGGACACGGCTTTGTATTTCGTGGCGTGCTTGTAGCAGGCAGGCGGAGGTTTTACAGCAAACCGGGCAATGTCGTAAGGCCACTCTTTTTCAGGGCAGTCACCCAGGGTTGCAACCGTTTTGATTCCGTCTCTGATCATCGCGCCGCTGTCTGAGTCGACGGTATGTTCAATGACCCGCTCGTTGTAGTAGATAAACAGACGCGAGGGTTCGAAGCCCGGTTTCAGTTTCTGTTTCATCCGGTCAAACTGAATGGCGGCGGCAATGCCGTTGGCTGTACAACTGCCGAGTTGCCCCTGATCGTAGACGGGAGGGCAGTGCTTTCTCAGATCGATCGTGTGCGGAAGTGTTGTCAATGCGGCCACGGGCGCAGCATACAAATGATCGCGATGATCCGGCAGATCGCGAATCCAGCCGTACTGTTTGACGGTGTAGGTCATCGTCTGTCTCCATGCAAAAGGGACTGCCTGACAGGCACCCGGTCACGTGCATCGCATCACGGTGCCTGAGGCTATGTAAGCAGTTTTCCCGATGGCAAGGGATGAAGATGTTTTTAGTGCTTAGTGGGCTAAATATCGCATTCAATCAGCCACCCTCAAACGCTCACTGTGCTACCCACACGTTTTTTAAACAGTGATTCGAATAATCCGAATCACTGTTGTCGTGCGCCAGGCTTCGCCGGTAATCGAAAAGCGGTGAGGTTCAGGCGCTTGCTGGAGCACCCAGCGAGGCCTCGTCAAGACTTCGCGACGGGTCATCAGGTTCCGGCAAAAAAGCTCATCCCTTTGCCGATCGCACACTCATAACTCACCGCTTTGCCCACCGGCTGATAGTCAGGAACGCTCAGCGTCGTCATGCTGAAACTGGCCGTGCCGTTGGACCGTACCTGATAGCGAATGAATTGCTCGATGGGTTTGTTATCGCGGTTCAGGGTGAAGTGGGTGTCGGAAAAGGCCAGTGTGCCGTCCGGGGTGATGAGGTAGGTTTCTATGCGTTTGCCACCTTTGGTTCTGGAGGGTTCGGCACCTTCGACCGAGGATTTGCATTGCCCCAGATCAATTACCACGGCGACCGACTCGCCGGTATTCAACGCTTGAGTGAGGGCGGGGTAGCTGACCAAAGCGTCGCCTGCATGAGCAAGGGCGGGCAGTGACAGTGCGAGCAGCGCGGCATAGTAATGTTTCATGGATTCTCCAGTAATGCAGACTGGCTTGATGACTGCCAGTCAGGTCCGGGGCAGGTTAAACAGGCAGCGCGAACCGTAGCACAAGGCCTTTTCAAAGTGGGCCACGATTCGCTGTTGGTCAGGCAACAGCGAATCGGCAATCTGCTTTACAGCGTTGCCTGAACACCTCCGCTGACGGTGCCCATGCCACTCGGCGCAATGACGGGAACGCGCCTGCTGCCAAGGCGGGCAGGCGGCCTGGGGGCTTTGGGCATGACCTGTGCAGTGCTGATCGGGAATGTTTTCTCGAGCCAGCGGAGCTACCCGAATGCCTGATGCCGTTTCGACTTCCAAGCCACCCCGCGTGTATGCGCTAGGGCGCGCCCTTGCGCTGACCCTGGTTGCCGCCAGCCTTGCTGCTCCAGCCTGTGCCGATGACAGTGACGTGCCGTCGCTGGCGGGGAAGCGCATTGCTATCAGCATGACCGGCACCAGTCACTATTTTGATATCAAGGCTTTTCAGGCTCAGGTCGATGAGGTCAAGCGCCTGGGCGGGACGCCGATCACCCTCGACGCCGGTCGTAACGACAAGAACCTGGTCAATCAGTTACAGACGGTGGTCACGCAAAAGCCCGATGCGGTCATTCAGACCCTGGGCACGCTCAGCGTGATCGACCCGTGGCTCAAGCGCATCAGCAAGGCGGGCATTCCATTGTTCACCATCGACGCGCCTTCGCAATACAGCCTCAACAACACCACGTCCGACAACGTTGCAACGGGCAAGGCGCTTGCCGGGCAGTTGATCAAGGACACCGGAGGCAAAGGCAATGTGCTGGTGTTCAACGGCTTTTATGGCGTGCCGGTCTGCGCCATTCGTTATGACCAGCTCAAGCTCGCGCTCAAGGATTACCCGGAGCTGAAAATCATCGAGCCCGAGTTGCGAGATGTGATTCCGAATACGGTTCAGGACGCTTATTCGCAGGTGTCGGCATTGCTCAACAAATACCCCAAAGGCAGCGTATCGGCGATCTGGTCAGCCTGGGATATTCCGCAACTGGGCGCCAGCAAGGCATTGATCGATGCAGGACGCACCGAGATCAAGACCTATGGCGTGGACGGCACCCCGGAAGTGCTGGAACTGATGCGTCGTGAAGACTCACCGATAGGCGCCGTGGTCGCCCAGCAGCCGGTGCTGATCGGCAAGACCGCTGTGCAGAACGTCGCCCGCTACCTGGCCGGACAGCGCGATCTGCCTAAAGAGACACAGGTGTCGACCCTGTTGACCACCGCAGCCAACCTGCCGGAAGTACAAAAGCTTCGGGGCGATAACTGACGGGGGAGTGGCTCATGGTTTCATCGATAGCCAAGGCAGCGGATGTGCCCGCGTTACACCTGACTGGAGTCAGCAAACGGTTCGGCGCCACTCAGGCGCTGGACCGGGTCAACCTGAGAGTGGCGTCCGGAACGATTCACGGGCTGGTGGGCGAGAACGGCGCAGGCAAGTCAACCTTGATCAAGGTGCTGGCAGGCATTCATCGCGCTGACGCGGGCAGCCTCAGCATCCACGGCCAGCCATTCGATGCGTTGACGCCGCGCCAGGTCGAGTCACTGGGGGTGCATTTCATTCATCAGGAACGCTTGCTGCCGGGCAGTTTCACGGTTGGGGAAGCGTTGTTTTTCGGTCAGGAGATCAAGCGTGGGTTGTTCGTCGACCGACGTGCTCAGGACCGCGAGGCCGCTCGGTTGCTGGACGATTACTTTGCCATGCGCTTGCCGAGCGGTGCGCTGATACGCGATCTGGACAGTGCCCAGCGGCAGATATTACAGATCACTCGGGCACTGCTGGCCAGGCCCAAAGTGTTGGTGTTCGATGAACCAAGCGTTTCGCTGGTCAAGCAGGAGGTGGACCGGTTGCTGGCCATTGTGCGGCGTTTGCGCGATGAAGGGCTGACGATTGTGTACATCTCCCATTACCTTCAGGAAATCGAATCGCTGTGCGATCAGGTTACAGTTCTGCGCAATGGTCGCGATGTGGCAGTGGTCGATCCCGCAACGACCAGCACGGCGCAGATTGCCCGGCTGATGGTCAATCGCGATGTAGGTGAGCAGTACATTCGCTCGAAGGCTGTTCCCGGTGACGATGTTCTGCAGCTCAGCGGGCTGGGGGCAGGGCGTTACTACGACGGTATTGATCTGCGCGTGCGGCGTGGTGAAGTGCTCGGCCTGACCGGGCTGGTCGGTTCTGGCGCGAAAGAGCTGCTCAAAAGCCTGTTCGGGTTGCTCAAGCCTGATCGTGGCGAGTTACGGGTAAACGGCCAGCCTTTGCGCCTGAAGTCGCCCCGTGATGCCGTGCGCAACGGCATTGCGCTGGTTCCCGAAGAGCGCCGGACTCACGGTGTGGCCCCCGCGCTTTCCGTGCTGGAAAATATCACCTTGGCGAGCCTGGGACGATTCAGCCGCCGAGGGTTCCTGGATGGCCCTGCCCAGGCCCGGGAGAGCGAGCGACTGATCGACGAACTGGCGATCAAGACGCCTGACCACGATGCAGCGGTCCAGTTGCTCAGCGGCGGCAACCAGCAAAAAGTTGCTCTGGCGAAATGGCTGAGTCGACATTCCTCGCTGTACTTGCTGGACGAGCCCAGCGTAGGTGTCGACATCGGCGCAAAAGTAGAAATCTACCGGCTGATCGCGCGGCTCGCCGAGGCCGGTGCGGCGGTGCTGGTGTTGTCGTCGGATCTGCCCGAACTGATCGGCATCACTCACCGTATTGTGGTCCTGCACCGCGGCCGTATTGCAGGCGAATTCGATTCACACGCCACGGACAGCGATGAGTTGCTGGCCTGTGCCACCGACGCCAGTGAGCGTCGCCGGCCTCTCGAAACCCTACGTGATGAGGAGGTTGGCAATGTCCACGCATGAAGTGATTGCCAGCCTTGACGTTGACCCTGCGCCACAAATGCTTGTGCGCCTGGCTCAGCGCGGGTCTGTGCTGGTGTTTCTGGCAATTCTGCTGGTATTCGCCGTTAGCGCACCGAATTTTCTCAGCACCGCCAACCTCAGCAACGTGTTCGCCCAGTCGGCGGTACTGGGCATTCTGGCGCTGGGCCTGACCTGCGTGGTCATCGGCGGCGGTTCCAATGTAGTCAGCGGCGGGCTGGATCTGTCGCTGGCGGCCAATCTCGGGTTATGTGCAGCGGTTTACAGCAGCCTGAACAATGCCGGGTTTGAAGCCTGGCAGACGATTTCCCTGACGTTTGGTTGCGGCCTGCTGGTTGGCGCTTTCAACGGGCTGGCGGTGGTGCTCGTGCGTTTGCCGCCCTTGCTGGCAACCCTCGCGAGCATGAACCTGATTGCAGGGCTTGAGCTGGTGCTGACCCAGAACACCGTGCTGGCTACCGATTCCGAACTGCTTGACAGCCTGGCGTCGGGTGTCTGGCTCGGTATCCCGGCGTTGGCGTGGGTATTGATGGGTGTGGCGGCAGGGTTGTGGCTATTGATTCAGCACAGTGCCTTCGGATTGCGCCTGTACGCCATCGGTGAATACCCCCAGGCCGCAAAGGCTGCCGGATTGAGCCTGCAGCGCTATGTGTTCGCCAGCTACCTGATTGCCGGTGGCTGCGCGGCCATTGCGGCGTTCTGTTCTGCGGCGTTTTTCAGCGGCAGCACCACCGGTTCCGGCGACATGCTGCTGTCGGTGGTGGCCATTGCTTTCCTGGGTGTGGTGTTTTCGCGCCGTTTGACGGCAAACATTCCTGGCACTCTGCTGGCGACCCTGTTACTGGGGTTCCTGATCAATGGGTTCCAGTTGCTGAACATCTCCAACTTCTGGGTCAACGGCGTGCAAGGGGTGTTGATTCTGGTGGTGGTTGCGTTTTCCGGAGTGCTTGCCCGACAGGAAGGTGAACAATGAGTACGTTGGCTCTGAATACCCCGTCCGCGCTGGTGAAAGTGTTGCCGCGCCTGTTGCCTGCGGTTCTGCCGTTACTGGTGCTGATCATCCTGCTGTTTTTCGCCCTCAATGCGCCTGGCTTCCTGAGCTGGGGCAATCTGTCGAGCCTGGTCCTGAACAATTTCGTATTGCTGGCCATCGTGGCAATCGGGATGACCTGGGCGGTGGCCGTGGGCGGGATTGATCTGTCGGTGGGCACGGCACTGGATTTTGCCAGCCTCGGTTTTGTGGTGGCGCTCAACGCCGGTCACGGTCTGGGCGTGGCCATTGCGATTGCGTTGCTGGCGGGTGTGACGGCAGGCGTATTCAATGCACTGCTGATCGCCGGGCTGCGTATTTCGCCGTTTCTGGCGACGCTGGGCACCTTGTTCATCGGCACCAGCGTGCAGCAATTGCTGTCCGATGGCGGCCAGCCGATCTACATCGCCCAGGGTGCATTACCGGGCATCAGCAGTGTGTCGATTCTGGGGGTGCCGTTGCCGCTGGTGGTCATGGCGCTGCTGGCCAGTGTCTACGGGCTGCTGCTGGCTCGCGGGCGTCTGGGGCGCGAGATTCTGGCCGTGGGCACGCAACCGCAACTGGCCTACTACTCGGGCCTCTCCACCCGGCGCATCGCCGCGCTGGTGTTCCTCGGCGCCGCGCTGGCCTGCTCGGTCGCCGGCATCCTGCTCAGTTCCACCGTCAACGCCTACGTACCTATGTCCGGCAATGCCTACCTGATCAATGCGATTGGCGCCGTGTTCATCGGCACAACGCTGAGTCGCCTGGGACGGCCCAACATCGTTGGAACACTGCTGGGCGTTCTGCTCATCAATGTAATCGCGAATGGCCTGCTGTTGATCGGCTGGAACTTCTATTGGCAGCAGGTCGCGACCGGGGTGCTGATCCTGATGGTGCTGGCGTTCAGTTTTACCAGCCGCCACCTGCTGCGTAACGCGGTCTGAATGAGGTTTCAGGCTTTACCGGTGCCGCTGCCGATCTGCCATACAAAGGGCGGCTCGGTGCCGTTGATGCGCCAGTCGCCGACAATGCGCGCCTTGTAGATCAGCGGATTGTGCGACGCCGCGGTGCGTGCATTGCGCCAGTGGCGATCCAGCGCCTTGTTGACGCTCACGCCCGACGCGCCCAGCGCATTGAACAGCTCGGTGGCAGAACGCAGGACCAATTCCGACACGATCACCTGCGCCTTGGCCGTTTCGATTTCCGCTGCGATGTTGGCGTCGTGTTCCTGTCGGGCGTCGTTGCCGAAACGTGCCACATAGGCACGTTGCAGGGGTTCGGCGGACCGCAGCGTTGCGGCTTCGGCGGCATACACCTGCGCGGCGATCTGCCCGACCACGTGTTGCACCTGCGCATCCTGGCTGACGCTGCCGGCATTGCCGTGGCTGAAGATGCGTTTGCGGTCACGCACCTCTTGGGCAATGTCACGCTCGATGGCTCGGCCAATGCCTGCCAGCACGGCCAGCAGCACCAACTGATAAAACGCCGTCTGGTATTTGAAACGCTGCTCGAACGGGATGACATGGGTAGCAGGCAGCGGCACATTGTCGTAGACCGATGTGCCGCTGCCGGTGGTGCGCTGGCCGAATCCGTCCCAGTCGTCACTGTGGCGTACGCCCGCATGCCTGGCGTCCACCACCGCAATCACATCGGCGCCGGTGTCGGCGCGCCGGGCGTAGACGTCGATCCAGTCGGCAAAGATGCTGCCGGTGCTGTAGAACTTGGTGCCGTTCAGCACGAAACCATCGCCCTGACGGCTGACCTTGGTGATGACGTCGCCGATGTTGACTGCGCCGACTTCGGTCCAGCCGTTACCGACCAGATCACCGGCGACGAAGCGTGCGAACCATTTGTCACGGTCTGCGCCTGGTGGCGCATTCAGGCGATCCTCGACAAAGGCGAAATGCGCCCGCAGCGCCTGCGGAATATTCGAGTCGGCTTCAGCCAGTTCTATCAATAGCTGAAATAACTGGCCAATCGACGCGCCGGCACCGCCGTATTCGGTGGGAACACGCACGGCGCCGAAGCCGGCTTTCTTGAGCCATTCGACAGGTTCATAGGGCAGGGCGCGGGCTTTCTCCCGTTCGACGTTGCCAGCGCTGATCTCTCGAAAGATCGGCCGGAATCGGTTGGCCAGGGTTTCGTAATCCGTCCCCAGCGACAGTGGGTTTGAACCGGTGGATTGAGTCATGCAATGCTCCTGAGCAGGTCGGGCCAATGAATGGGGTCGTTCAGCTCAGTGCATGCTTTGTGCCTGAATGTAAGGCCATGAGTTTGCTGGTTATTTTTTTATGGCTCAGGCGCTTCTGTTGAACACGCAACAGCTGTGCAACAGCCTGTCAGCAAACCGCACATTCAGCACCGGGCACTTTGAATCACTGTTCAACCAGCAACAGCGTTTAGGCATTTTGTGCGGTGTGATCCTGCCGATTATCAGGATGTGTATTTAACTTTATGTTTTAAAAGAAAAATATTTTCCGGCATGGGCTGTGCAATGTTCGAGGCTACGCGTGTTGAGTGTTCTCAACCTGTCGCCAACGATCAGGAGTCAGCCCATGAGCATCCCGCCTCCCATTCCGCCCAAGGCACACGTGATTGCTTCGGATGCCGAAGCCATAGACGTCGCCAAAGCATTGGCCGGCCGTTTTGCCGAAGAAGCTTCGCTTCGGGATCGCGAACGCCGTCTGCCCGTCACCGAGCTGGATGAATTCTCTGCCAGCGGCCTGTGGGCCATCACCGTTCCGAAGGCCTACGGCGGCGCCGGCGTTTCCTACGTCACCGTGGCGCAGGTGATCAAAATCATTTCTGCCGCCGATTCTTCCCTCGGGCAAATCCCGCAAAACCATCTGGGCGTGCTCGATATCCTGTTGCAAACCGGCACCGAGGAGCAAAAACGGCACTACTTCGCCAAGGCTCTGGCGGGCTACCGTTTCGGCAATGCGTTTTCCGAGTCGAAGAGCAAGAACGCCGGAGCCTTTCAGACCCGGATTCGGTTCGAGGGTGAGCAGGCATGGCTGGACGGCGAGAAGTTCTACTGCACAGGCGCACTGTTTGCCCACATCGTGCCGGTGGTGGGTGTCGATGAGCAGAACAAGGCGTTCATTGCCTTTGTCGAGCGTGACAATCCCGGGTTGACCATCATCGACAGTTGGGACGGCTTCGGTCAGCGCACCACGGCCAGTGGCGGCGCCGTTCTGAAGGCGGCACGGGTGCCCGTCAGCGCGGTGATTCCGGCGCATCAGGCGTTTGATCAGCCGACCGCTCATGGCCCGATTTCGCAGATCATCCAGGCGGCGGTGGACACCGGCATCGCCCACGGTGCATTCGAAGAAACCCTCAAGTACGCACGTCTGGCACGGCCGTGGATCGACAGCAAACAGGATTTCGGCTGGCAGGACCCGTTCAGCATCGCCATCGTCGGTGACCTGCAATGGCAACTGCACGGCACCGACGCGATTCTTGCCAAAGCCGGGGAGGCCATCGATCAGGCGCTTGCCGAACCGAGCGAAGCCAGTGTTGCGCGCGCCTCGGTAATTGTCGCGCAGGCCAAAGTGCTGTCGGCGCAGATCGCCTTGCTCGCCAGCAGCAAGCTGTTTGAACTGGCCGGCACCCGCTCGGTAACGGGCACGCTCAACCTCGACCGTTATTGGCGCAATGCCCGTACCCACACGCTGCATGACCCGGCGCGCTGGAAGTACCACCTGATCGGTAATCAGGTGCTCAACAACATCCCGCCGCCACGTCACGCCTGGAACTGATCAAGGAACCGCCTCATGCCTCATCCTGCTATTACCGCGCAACTGGCAGTCGCCCGCGAAGACCTGGGTCATGCCCGACGCGGGTTTCTGTACACCCTCGATTACCTTCGCGAGCAGGGCCAGCCTTGGGCGCTCGGTGATCCGAAGCGCATCGTCGATGACCCTTATGTGATCAGCAAAGTCGGCGACCTGCAAATTCGTCTGGAAGTCGCTGCGGCGTTGCTTGAGCGCGCTCAGGGTCTGGACGGCTCGCCCGAGCAGCGCCTGATCGCCAGTAGCGAGGCGGTCATTGCCAGTGCCGACGCGCTTCAGGCTGTCGGCAACATTCAGTACGAACTGACCGGGCAACGCCTGTCGCTGTCGGCTCAGACCGAACGCGAACCCTTGCGCTGGCACTATCAGGTGATCGGCAACCAACGCCTCAACGGTGCAGTACCGCCGCAGCTTCAGGAGTAAGCGCATGTCTCGTCAAATACGCCTCAACGCCTTCGACATGAATTGCGTCGGTCACCAGTCGCCGGGGCTTTGGGCGCACCCGCGTGACCGGTCGTGGCAGTACAAGGACCTGGAATACTGGACTGATCTGGCGAAGATTCTCGAGCGCGGCAAGTTCGACGGCCTGTTCATTGCCGATGTGCTGGGCATCTACGATGTCTACCGTGGCAACGGTGACGCAGCGATCCGCCAAGCCACGCAGGTGCCGGTCAATGACCCGTTGCAGTTGATTACGCCGATGGCGCTGGTGACCGAGCACCTGGGATTCGGGCTGACGGCGTCATTGTCATTCGAACATCCTTATCCGTTTGCCCGGCGCCTGTCGACGCTGGATCATCTGACCAAGGGTCGGGCAGGCTGGAACATCGTGACGTCTTATCTGGAAAGCGGTGCCAGAAACCTGGGCCAGAAAACGCTTACTGAGCACGATGCGCGCTATGACTATGCCGAGGAGTACCTGGAGGTTTGTTACAAACTGTGGGAAGGCAGTTGGGAAGAGGGCGCAATCCTGCGTGACCGTGAACGGCGGTTGTTCAGCGACCCGAGCAAGATCCACGAGATTCACCACATCGGTAAGCATTTTCAGGTTCCCGGCATTCACCTGTGCGAGCCTTCGCCGCAGCGTACACCGGTCCTCTATCAGGCAGGGGCTTCGGGCCGAGGCAAGCAGTTTGCCGCCGAGCACGCGGAGTGCGTTTTTGTGGCTGCCCCCTCCAAAGTCCTGCTGAAAAAGACCGTCGCCGATATTCGCCGTCGCACCGCCGAGGCCGGTCGCGACCCCTCAAAGGTGCTGATATTCAACTTGCAGACGGTGATCCTTGGCGAGACCGACGCCAAGGCCAAAGCCAAATTCGAGGAGTACAAAAGCTGGGTGAGTTATGAAGGGGCAATGGCGCTGATTTCAGGCTGGACCGGCATCGACTTCAGCCAGTTCAAGCCTGACGAGCCGCTGCGGCATGTGCATACCAATGCCATCCAGTCGGCAGTCGAGACATTTTCCACTGCCGACCCCAATACCGTATGGACCCCGCAGGCGTTGGCCGACTGGGTCGGCATCGGCGGCTTCGGCCCCTTGTTTGTCGGCAGCCCGGAGACCGTTGCGGACTTGTTGCAGGAGTGGGTCGAAGACACCGATGTCGACGGCTTCAATCTGGCGTATGCACTGACCCATGAAACCTTCATTGATGCCGTTGAACTGTTGGTGCCGGAGCTTCAGAAACGTGGTGTCTACAAGACCGAATACGCCAAAGGCACCCTGCGTGAGAAGTTGTTTGGCGATGGCCCGCGCCTGGAAGCCGGCCATCCGGGGGCCGGGTTTCGGGACCTGGCCGCGCTGAATCGCCGTCGCGAGACAGAGAGTGCCTGATCGCCGTAACCGGTGATTATCGTCATACACAAGTCCAGTAGTAGCGAGTCGACCCGTCACGAGTACCGCGCGCAGCTTAAGCTGCGCACGTGTGCAAGTGCCGGACGAGTTGCCCTCCAGCCTGCTGCAACGCCGTCCTGATGTATTGAGCGCAGAGCACAGCCTGAAGTGGGCGAACATCGACGTTGGCGCTGCGCGCGTAGCGTTCTTTCCCGGTATTACGTTGACTGCCAGCGCAGGTTCTTCCCGTTCGCGTCTGTCCGGGCTGTTCAAATCAGCAACCGGCGCCTGGTGTTTTTCGCCGGGGGTTCCAATCGGGCCACGCTGGGCTCTGCCAAGATCCAGACTTGTCAGCAGACAATCCAGGCAGCGTTCAAGGAATTCGCCTATGCGCTATATCGCGGTGGTTCGCAGAGTTACCTCGAAGCGCTCGAATCTCAGCGTTCCCTTTACAGCGCCGAACAGGACCTGATTTCACTGCGCCTGACCGAGCAGAGCAACCGCGTCACGCTCTACAAAGTCATGGGCGGCGGGTGGAACCCTTGACGGTTTTTTCTACTAGCCTTAAGAAATCAGCCACTTAACCGTTTAACCTTTGTCGGCAGTGCGGTCATCAGTGGGGCGTGCTGCCGTTTTGATCCTTCATGAACAGGAGTTCTCATGAAACCAACCCTACCGAGGTGCGTGTGCGCCCTGATGCTGCTGACCGGTTCAGTCACTTTACAGGTTCAGGCCAAACCGCTGGCAGCTGGCTCCGCTGATGCGGTTGCCAGACTTCCAGTGATCAAGCCTGTTACCGCGTGCGCCGAGCTGGCCAAGGTCGCACTCGACGATATCGGCGGGCAGGGCAGCAGCGTGTTGTCGGCCAGCGAATCCACCCGTGAAGGCGTCGCGGTGTGTGCGGTTGAAGGCCGGTTGGCACCCGAGATCGGTTTCAAGCTGGAGCTGCCCGTCAGTACCTGGGCACAACGTTACCTGCAAGTGGGGTGCGGTGGATTGTGCGGCAATATCAGTACGAAGGTGCGTGTTGCAGAAGGCTGCAAACCGCTGAAAACCGGAGCGTTCGCCGTGGCTTCCACCGACATGGGCCATCAGGCGTCCGACAAGACGTTCGGCGATGACCCACAGAAGCGCGTCGACTTCGCCTATCGCGGCGTGCATCTGACCGCGCTGGCCTCTAAGAAACTGATCGCTGCTTTTTATGGGCAGAAACCTGAATACGCCTATTTCTCGGGGTGTTCCGATGGCGGGCGCGAGGCCTTGATCGAGGCTCAGCGCTACCCGGATGACTTTAACGGCATCACCGCCGGAGCGCCTGCACTGAACTTTCAGGTGCAGAAAACGCTGTACCACGGCTGGATGGCGCAATCCAATACCGGGCCAGACGGCAAGCCGATTCTGCTGGCCTCAAAGCTACCGCTGTTGCACAAGGCTGTACTGGCCCAGTGTGACGTGCTGGACGGGCAGATCGACGGGCTTATTGCTGATCCGCGCCTCTGCGACTTCGATCCTTCGGTGCTGCAGTGCAAGGCCGCTGCGGATACCGCCAATTGCCTCAGCGAGCCGGAAGTCGCTGCGGTCAAACGTTTCTACGCGGGGCCGAAGGATCCGGCCAGTGGCGAACGCCTGATCATCGGTGGCCCGCAACCCGGATCGGAACTGGCCTGGGCAGGCGTGTTCGTGCCCGTGACTGCGGATCAGACGGTCTACAGTAAGACGGCAGCGACGGAGGCTATTCGCAACCTGGTGTTCGAGGAAAACCCCTCTGCGGAGGTTGATCTGAGCACGCTGCGCTTCGACAAAAGCATTTTTGACAAGCTGCGCCCGCTGCATCCTTTGTATGACGCCACCAACCCCGACCTTTCGCCCTTCGCCAGCCGTGGCGGCAAACTGATCCTCTGGCATGGCTGGGCCGATCCGAATGTCTCGCCGCTCAACACCCTGGCGTATCACGAAGCTGTCGAAGCAAAGATGGGCAAAGCCCGCACTGAGTCCTTTGAGCGCCTGTACATGCTGCCCGGTGTTTATCACTGCGGCAGCGGGGAAGGGCCGAGCGTGGTCGACCTGCTCACGCCCATGATGGCCTGGGTCGAAGGTGGCCGTGCGCCGAATGCAATCGTTGCCCGGCAGGCCTGGCCAGACAAAACCGCTAAAGACCGGCCCCGCACGCAGCAGCCACTGCCCACGTTTCTGGTGAACGAAAACATTGCCAACCGTGGCCGCACACGCAGGGTTTTTCCGTATCCATTCATGGCCGAGTACGACCACAAAGGCTATTCGAGAAGCGCAAACCGCTATCAGCGCGCAGAGCCGCTGACCACGGAAAAGACCCCGCAGTGGATGGGTTCAAGTTTCTTTCAGCCCTACACCGCTCGGGAGCTTTAGGCTCGAAGCTTTGCAAAGCGGGTGCCTGTCAGGCGAATTATTTTCGCGTCGTTCTTGACATGGCATCCGAACCAGTAGAGAATTGCGTCCATTCCTGAACGCGGAATTTAAAAAAACCCTTAAGATTCAATGGGTTGGAAGCCAAAGAAATAGTGGTTTCCCATATAGTTCAACACGTTTGATGCAGCGGTAAAGCATCCGACGTATGAGGCCGAGTAGCAAAATGGTTATGCAGCGGATTGCAAATCCGCCTACGCCGGTTCGATTCCGACCTCGGCCTCCACTATTCAAAGCCCCGCAGACTAACATCTGCGGGGTTTTTTATTGGGCGCTGGAAAGTGAGGGGTTCCGACACTTTCTCATCTTTGAAGGTAAAGACGATGTCCTCTCCAAAAGCAGACTATGGAACGATGAACATAGGCTTTGTCGAGATGTGGCGAACTGATATCCTGCGCTTCACCGACCACGAGGGATCATTTATGCGCAGGACAGCGGTATTGCTTATTTCAGCGTTGGCTCTATCCGGTTGCGGGCAGCCTAAGCTAGATGCAAGCTCAGATGAAGCGCTTCAAAAGTCCATTACTAAAGTGTCGGATAGTCTTTCAGGCGAAAAAAAGGAGCAATTTAAAAGCAATGTGCAATTAGTTGCCTTAAGCCAGTTGGACATGGGGCGCGTTCTGAAAGGCGAAAGTAACGGTACTACAGCAAAAATGAACATGCTTTCCGTGCTGGACGGAAAAACGGCTGACGATGTTGCTGCGGAAGCAAAACGTATAGTCGAAGAGCGCCAGGCGCGGGAGCGGACGCAAGCGAATTTGGAAATAAACGATCTGACAGAGAAGCAGAAAAATTCGGAGGCAGCCAAGGCTCAGCTTTCAAAGTTTACAGTGGTGAAATCTATCTTCTACCTGCGTGAAGAGAAGTACTCCACCACGCCCAAGCCGATCATAGAGTTGATGGTCAAAAATGACACCGGCAAGGCTATTTCGCATGCTTATTTCAGAGGCACGGTTGCGTCGCCCGGTAGGTCTGTCCCTTGGTACGTCGGTGACTTTAACTACGCGATTAGCGGCGGGTTGGAGTCTGGGGAAACTGCGATTTGGGTGATGGCGCCTACCGTGTATAGCGATTGGGCCAAGATAAGGGCTACTAACGACGCTGTTTTTACAGTTGAGGTTCTTAGGGTCGACAGCCCGGATAATGCTCCTTTGTACGACGCTACGGGGTTAACTGAGCGTGAGCAGAAAAGATTGCAGGAACTCAAAAGTAAATATGCCGGAGGCTGAATCCACTCATTAAGAAAAACCGCTGCGGCGGTTTTTTTCTGTCTGAAGAAAATGAATGAGCCAGTCACTGGGTGCGCTTACGCTGGAACGAGTGGCCCGAATAGGATCATTTACAGGGCTGTAGAGTTGTCGAGCTCCTCGGGTTAGGGAGTGGTGTTCGTCGGCAAGACGCCGGAGAGGGTTAAAATCAGTTCTGAAAGAAAAGCAGGTTCCGCATTCTACGGAGCCTCATGAATGGAGGCAGCCATGCTGTCTGAACGAGAAGCGCGGCGATTCAAGCTTCAGCGCGGGTTATCCATTTTTTTGCTGAGCGTGGCGGGGCTCTTCCTGGCCGAGAGTCTTTATGTCTATGCAGCCTGCGGCGGGCCGGGCTATCCCGTATTCAAAGGGGTTGTGGCTGTGGGGTCAGGTTCGGTCATGTTTTATTTCTCGAAGCGCTGGTGACCGAAATGCACAGCGCTCATGTCCGGCCAGACCATCGGTCTTGCGCTTCAGGATAAGGACGGCATCGCTACAGCACGATTATTGCTTGGCAAGCCCGCCTGTATCGTCAGGCTTGACCGAGGATATTTCAATGAGCAAACCCCTTGTCCAATGGCCGATCAACCCGCACAGAACCGCCGTCATCGTTGTGGACATGCAAAAGGTCTTCTGCGAGCCGCATGGTGCGTTGTACGTGAAAAGCACGGCTGACATTGTCCAGCCCATCCAGGCGCTGCTTGGCGTAGCCCGTGCTGCTCAGGTGGCGGTGGTCTATCTGCGCCACACAGTGCGCGGCGATGGCTCGGATACCGGGCGCATGCGTGACCTGTATCCGAATGTTGACCAGATCCTTGCGCGCCACGACCCGGACGTTGACATCATCGAAGCACTGGCGCCCGAGGCGGGCGATGTCATCGTCGACAAGTTGTTTTACAGCGGTTTTCACAACACTGACCTGGACACGGTATTACGTGCGCGCGATGTCGACACCCTTGTTGTTTGCGGCACGGTGACCAATGTCTGCTGCGAAACCACGATCAGAGACGGTGTGCATCGTGAATACAAGGTCATTGCGCTGAGTGACGCAAACGCAGCGATGGATTATCCGGATGTGGGGTTTGGCGCTGTTTCGGCCGAAGACGTGCAGCGTATATCGATGACAACGATTGCCTACGAATTTGGTGAAGTGGCTACCACGGCAGACGTCATCCGGCGTATCGAAAACGCATAGCGGCCGCTGCTCGACCGTGCGCAGTTATGGCCCGTTTCCGGTGTTTGCGCATTCAAACCATGCGCTCTGTTTCAGACTGTTTGATCTGATTGCGTGGTGTGATTTGGCTAACTCTTTGTATATCGAACGGATTCATCGGGTGGCACAGTTTCTGCTCTTGCCCCGCTGACCTTCACCCTTGGCGGTGAAACTTTTCCGCGTCGTGTCTGCGAGAGGAATCAGCCGTATGACTCTGCAATATGTGCCCATTATCAACCTGGCCCCTTATTTTTCAGGAGAACCTGGCGGCAAGGCCGCCGTGGCGCAGGCGGTCAACCAGGCGTGTAAGGACATCGGATTTCTGGTCATTACCGAACACCGGATTCCCACCGAACTGATTGAGCGGGTCTCACGTGTGACCCGGCAGTTTTTCGATCTGCCGCTTTCTGAGAAGCGCAAGGTCGACCGTCCCAGTCCGGACATGGTGCGTGGTTACAGTGCAGTGGCCGAGGAAAGTCTGTCGTATTCGCTGGAGGAAAGTGCGCCTGGTGATCTCAAGGAGTCGTTTTCCATCGGGCCGAGCGATGTGCCGAATGAAGACTATTACCATAACGCCCAGGCTGGCCCGCACTTCGCCCCCAACGTCTGGCCTGCTAAAGAGCGGGTGCCGGGGTTTCAGCAGGCTTATCAGGAATACTTCGACGCGATGAGCCAGTTGGCTCAATCGTTGATGCGCCTGTTTGCAGTGGCGCTGGAACTGGACGAGCGCTTTTTCGATGACAAGATTGATCGCCATATCAGCATGTTTCGCAGCCTCAGTTATCCGGACATCAAGACCGAGGTCGAAGTGGGGCAATTGCGGGCCAGTGCGCATACCGACTACGGCAGCCTGACCATCGTGCGTCCTGACAATGCATTGGGTGGCTTGCAGGTCCGCAATCAGCAAGGCGCATGGGTCGATGTGCCCTATGTCGAGAACGGTTTCGTGGTCAATATAGGCGACCTGATGATGCAGTGGACCAACGACCAGTGGATTTCCACGTTGCACCGCGTGGTCAACCCGCCGATGACCAGCGAGCAGGATAACCGGCGTCAGTCATTGGTGTTTTTTCACCAGCCTAACTACGACGCGCTGATCGAATGCCTGCCAGGTTGCCTGCTGCCAGGCACAACGCCGCGTCACGCGCCGGTCACGTCGGGCGACCACTTACTGGCCAAGTTCGTCAAACAGACGACTTTCGGCGGCAGCAAGGTGGCCTGATATGAACACACTGTCCTACGTCAACGTGTTTGCTCAGGACATCGTCGGCCTGAGTCGTTTCTATTCGGAGCTGTTCGGTTTCAGCGAAATAGAGGCAATCAGGTCGCCGATCTTTCGTGGGCTGGACACGGGCAAATCCTGTATAGGCTTCAACGCGCTGGATGCGTACGCATTGCTGGGTCTGGATGAGTTTATCGGTAGCAGCGGGTGTCGGTTTTTGCTCACTATTGATGTCGAGGAGCAATCCGAGGTGGACAGGCTGGTACCGTTGGCAGTGGCACTGGGGGCGAGGGCGGTCAAGGCGCCGTATCTGACGTATTACAATTGGTACCAGGCGGTTATGCTGGACCCGGAGGGAAATGTGTTTCGGATCAATTACATGCTTTGACGTGATGATGCTCTGAAAAGCAGTCCGGAGCAGAACCTGGTCTCAGAGAGGCATCACTTCAGAGTTCTGCGTCAACGTCTACTGGTTGGTCTGCTAGCTATCAGACGCGTGAAAGCAGGTCTTCAATTGTGTGACAGGCAAGGAATGCCTGATTCAACAACTGAGGGCATGGAAATGAGTAAATCTAACGACAAAAAAACTTCCCCCGGGGAAGGCAAACACGGGTGGGTGAAATCCCCTTTGTCTCGTGCGCAGTATGCCGTGAATGTGAACATGATGCTGGACTGGCACCGTGACGCGTGTGAGGGAGACAAAAATTTTCCCGATATTATGGGTGGTCCCGCCCACGACTTTCCTGAAAGTGATTACAAAAGTGAAGCGCCTCCCCCCGATGGACTTATCTTGAGCGGCGGCATGAGCGATGCGCGTATTTGCTTAAACTTTACCGACGCTGAGCTGGTTCAAAAATTAAAGGAAAAAGACGAAAATACAACAGTTCAAGGCTGGCCTCGTATTAATGTGAAAGGCGAAAAAGAGATTGCAGTGAATTGGGGTTATTCTGCGGATCATGTTACGCGTGGCTACCGCTGCTTTATTACCAAAGATAATTGGAATGAAAACCATCGAATCACACGCGATGATTTCAAGGGCAAGAATTACGTCAAAGACGATAACCACTTTACAGAACACTCTAACGATGGGCTGCTGTGGAGTCAGATATCTACATTGAGTCCTTTCAGCGAGCATCGAGAAGAGCTTGCGCCGGTCACAACAATGTCTATTACATTGCCCGATGACAAGCACGGACATCATGTACTTCTCGTTCTCTGGATTGTGGCCGAGACCAGCAAAGCGTTCTACCAAGTGATTGATGTCGACTTTGATCAGTGAGGGTCTCAGGATGACAGCTAAGATCTCTGAGGCCCGTCTTCAATCTTGCGCAGGGCACGGCAGGGCGTCTAGATAGGAGTTTAGGCGTTGCGGATCGGAACTGTTTTTGCGGACCAAAAAGGGCTTGCTGAGCAGATTGCCCCGTAAGCCCTTGATACATATGCGATGCCTCAAGCCGGTGCCGCAGCGGCACGTCCAGCTCTATCAGGGATAGGTTATAGCGTGCATGACAATGACATCAGCCTGTACTGTCACGTCCAGCATGATTGAAGAGGTCAAGGCGTTGTCTTGCGTCCAGCCATATGGTGCAAATAGGCCATTAACTTCTCCAAGTCTGCATCCGGCAATACCGTTTCCGAAAACGCCGGCATTTTCGCTTGCGGCCACTGGCGTAAGTCCTGAGGGTTGCGAATGTAGCGCTTGAGGAAGTCCATTCCCAAATACTCGGTCGGGCTATAGGGAATATTCAGGTCCGGCCCGAACTGCGCATCGCCTGCACCGTTCAAGCGATGACACGCCAGACAGTTTTTCTGAAACAGCGCAAACCCCTGATTGACCGGATCATCACTCTTGGGCGCCGGGTCCGGCAGCAGGGCGGGGAAGCGCTCGGAAACCGAAGCCATACGTTTAATGCTGGCCACTTCAAACGGCCATTGCTCCGGGCTGATATTTCCAGCCTGAGGGTCCGTCCATACCAGATAGAAAGGCCCTGCACCGGGTTTGCCGGCAGACAGAGGCGGCCACGGATGGGCAGGGTCTTCAATCGCCAGCCACGCTCGCGCACCCTTATCGTTGAGCAACGGCGCGGCGGCCAACTCTGCGGCAAACCCGTCCAGAGCGACTGCCTGCAGGTGATCGCCGGGCTTGATACCTGTCAGCAGCGCAGCCAAGGGCACGGCGCTGTAGACCATGTCCTTCTTGTAGGCCACATCATTTTTAACAGTAATGACTTGCCGTTGAGGGTGGGTAAGTAATTCTTCTGTTTGCCAGGTGCGGTTGTTACGGTCCAACTGCAACTCCAGTTGAGCAGCGGACAACGGCAGACTCAGCAACAAAGCCCCGACCAAAATAAGCGCTTTCACTGGATATTGCTCCCTATCGTGAGCAGCGAAAAGTCTGGCACCGCCACGCGGAGGCCACAAAAGGATTCAAGCAAGAATGCACATGAGTACGCATGCCCTAATCCAGCACGCCGATGCGCTGCTCATCCGGCCAGAACAACGCGGCCTGCCCGCACGCCTGCCCGTGCGGGTCCAATAAGGTCCACACCACGCCGGCGTAGATCATGAACGGCTGATTATTCGCATCCACGCGCCAGCCGCTGTAGCCCTCGGCGATGCCATTGGCGGTGACGTGCTCCAGTAAAATCTGGCGCGCAGCGCGATCAAGCTCCGAGGCGCTTAAACGTGAGGGCATGCCGATAAAACTGTCGCGCGGGTACTTGAAGCATTGCAGTGCGCATTCGTTCGCGTAGGTAAAACGCGGGTCTGCGGCGCCGTCGTGGGCCAACAGGCTGTAGGGCGCGTGGGTGTGTAACCAGGTCAGGCGTTGTTGCGGGTCCAGGTGTTGAGGGGACGATAGTCCGTGGCCGGTCCAATGTCGGTAACTTTCATCGAGCACCTGTATGAAATGTTCTTGAAGGTACATACATTGCCTCACATCGTCAGTTGGAAGTCTTCCCTGATCCGTGTTTTATAACGCCTATCAAGCGTGGCTGAGTGGCGATAAATGGTTATTCAGTTCCCGTCGGGTTGTCCAACAACACACGATATTCAGCCCGCGGGTTTGCGAAAAAGGGCTGAGCTTGAGCGCACGGCTCCGCGGCCCTCCAGACGTTGTACGAACCGTCGGCAAGGCGAGGTAAGTTCTTTGGCAGATAGAGTCTGCGACGTACTTACGACGCCATCCCGTTAAAGGTAACAGTCCTCATATAAACAAGAATCGTGTGTTTCATCACGCGTCAGAGGGGCGCAGGGCCGCCCCTCTGAACAGAGGTTTACGGGTTGTTCAGTCGGCACGACCTGTGAGCAATGTTTTTGTCGCTGCCACAACATTCTCTTGGCGCATCAGGCTTTCGCCGACCAGAAAGGTGGTGATGCCGGCATTTTTAAGTCGAAGGCAATCATTATGGTTAGCGATCCCACTTTCACCGACCAGAAGTTTGCCGGCGGGCACCATCGATGCCAAACGCTCGCTCACGCCGAGGTCGACCTCGAAGGTATGCAGGTTGCGATTATTAACGCCGATCAGCGGAGAAGACAATTTAAGCGCACGCTCCATTTCACGTTCATCATGCACTTCTACCAGGACGTCCATCCCAAGCGCCATGGCCTCATTTTCAAGCTCCGCAGCGTTGTCGTCAGTCAATGAGGCCATGATCAGCAGTATGCAATCTGCGCCCCAGGCACGTGCTTCGTACACCTGATAAGTGTCGAACATGAAGTCTTTTCGCAGCGCAGGAAGAGAGCACGCGTTTCGCGCGTCAATGAGAAACTGCGGGGATCCCTGAAAGCTTGGAGTGTCTGTCAGAACGGATAAACAGGCGGCGCCACCTGTTTCATAGGCTTGAGCCAGCGCAGGGGGGTTGAAGTCTTCACGAATCAGACCTTTTGATGGACTGGCTTTTTTTATTTCTGCAATTAATCCTATTAAACCCTGCTGTTCTTTCGCTTTCAGAGCTTTATAAAAGCCTCGAGGACTGAGCTGCTCCAGGGCGCGTTGCTTAATGGTGTTCAACGGCACCGTTGCTTTTGCTGTTTCGATTTCTTGAAGTTTATAATGTTTTATTTTATTCAGAATATCACTCATTGCAGTTCCTCATGTTTCAGGGGGAGTCTGTCGCGTCAGGCTTATATGGTGTTTACGCAAGCGTGTTCGCGCTTGGCGTGTCACGGGTCAGGCCAAGAGTGTAATCACTGGGTGGCAGAGTATGATTAAACATAATTAATCAACCTCTAACGTTAACGTCGAATGATTATGTTATGCTCGTTGGCACGGTCTTTAAGCCACTTGTAATACGCCCTCGCGACCGCTCATCGATCCGCGTTTGTTCTCATGTTTTTTCAGCCCTTGGGCGATAGCATGATGACCTGTGTGGTCGACAAGAGCAGGTGGGTTCCACAGGAACGTGCTGGAAAAACAGCCAGTCGTCCCCACCTTTACCAGCCTGAAATCAGCGGCTGTGCTTACGTGGTCGACAACAGTATTTGGGTTTTTGGAGGGGACGTCGGCTGGATGCCGCAGGCGATTAGAACAAGCATTGCGCACCACGACTGTTTTGGGCGCCCCAACAAAAAGGGCTTACTGAGCAGATTGCCCTGTAAGCCCTCGATACATATGTGGTGCCCCGAGCCGGGGTCGAACCGGCACGTCCAAAGGACGAGGGATTTTAAGTCCCTTGCGTCTACCAATTTCGCCATCGGGGCGGTAGCGCCAAGAGCAGGGAATATATACACCCGGCCCCCATGAAGCAAGCTTGAAAGCACCTCAAATGCCATGAGGTGCCGCTTTCCCGTCTGTCAGAAATGCTTGGCAAATCATGAGGCTACAAAAAATGCCTGACGCAAAGGCTGAATTGTTGCGCCTGCGCCGGTCAGGCTTTGCTTTCTTTTACTGCGGTTTCGACTTTATCCGCCAGGATTCGCAAATAGCTGGCCAGCGCGACCTCTTCAAGCCTCAGGCCCTTTCGTTGTCGTGAGCGGGGGAGTTTGGCCAGGTTGCCGAGCAGGAAGCCTTCCAGGACGGCAGGGTGGATATAGCATTTGCGGCAGATGGCCGGGGTATTGCCGAGTTGTTTGGAGACCGCTTTGACCATGTCGACAATGTGCCGCTTGGCGTCTGCTTCCGGCTCCCAATGCAGTTTTTGCAAGGTGGCCAGAGCCAGCGCGCTGGCGGCCCAGGTCCGATAGTCTTTGGCGGTGAAATCGGAACCGGTCAGGTTTTGCAGGTAGGCGTTGATGTCGGAAGAGGTCACGGCGTGGCGTACGCCGTCTTCGTCCAGGTACTGAAACAGGTTTTGCCCCGGCAGCTCCATGCAGCGCTTGATCACGGCCGCCAACTTGCGGTCTTTGACGCTGACCTTGTGTTCGACGCCGCTTTTGCCCCGGAACTCGAACTGAATCTGGCCGCCTTTGACCTCCACGTGTTTGTTGCGCAAGGTGGTCAGGCCATAAGAGCGGTTTTCCTTGGCGTACTGGCTGTTGCCGATACGGATCAGTGTCGCATCGAGCAAAGAGATCACCGTCGCCATGACCTTTTCGCGGCCCATGCCAGGCTGCGCGAGCTGCGCTTCGATCTGTTTGCGAACCTTTGGCAACGCGTGACCAAACTCGATCAGACGCGAGTACTTGTCCTGATCCCGAATCTCCCGCCAGCGTGGGTGATAGCGATACTGTTTGCGCCCGCGTGCATCACGGCCGGTGGCCTGCAGGTGGCCCAGCGGGTCGGCGCAGATCCACACATCGGTGTAGGCGGGCGGAACCGCCAAGGCGTTGATGCGCTTGACCTCCGACTCGTCCTTGATGCGTTGGCCCTGGGTGTCGAAGTAGGCAAATTTGCCGCGCAGTATTTTGCGCGTGAGGCCCGGCTGAGTGTCGTCTACGTAATGCAGGTCACTGGCAGGCTGGCTGATGGCAGTCGAGTCAGGCATGGCTAATTTCCAGAGGCAGTTAAAAACACTGACCTCGGCCATTGGCGGTGGTGCCGTCTATTTTATGGCGGGTGAATTTTTTTGAAGCCCTAGGCCAGTACCGCAACCGCCTTGATCTGTGCCCAAAGGGCTTGGCCACAGTGCAGGCTCAGTTGGTCCCGCGAGTAGCGGGTGATGCGCGCCAGCAAGGGTGTACCGCCAGCGTCCAGCTTCACCAGCACATGCGCTGAGTTGTCGGCGAGCATTTCTTCTGTCACCACGACCGGCAGCCGATTGAGAATGCTGCTGTGATCGTCAGGTTGCAGGTTCAGGCTGACGTCGCGGGCTTGCACCTTGATGCGCAGTGACGTGCCGATGGTCACCTCGGCGTGTGCGACGCGCATGCGAAGTTCGCTGCCGGGCAGCGTCAGGGTGAGCAATTGATAATGTGGGTCGTAGGCGATCACTGTTCCCTCGATGACCACCCCCGCGTCATTACCCATCGCCAGCGGAAGATCCAGACGCGCCAGTGTTTCGTGGATCGGGCCGCTGGCCAGCACCTTGCCGGCTTCAAGCAGCACCAGATGGTCAGCCAGGCGCGCGACTTCGTCCTGGGCATGGCTGACGTACAGCATGGGAATGTCCAGTTCTCGGTGCAGACGCTCCAGATAGGGCAGGATTTCGCTTTTACGTTTGGCATCCAGCGCCGCCAGCGGCTCATCAAGCAGCATGAGACGGGGGCTGGTCAGCAAGGCCCTTGCGATGCCCACCCGTTGACGTTCACCGCCTGACAGCGTGTCTGGACGCCGTTCCAGCAGATGATCGATACCGAGCAATTCAGCCGCTTGCGGCAACCCGATGCGGCGCTGCTGGCGCGGGATGCGTTTCAGCCCGAACTCTAGATTGTCGCGGACCGACAGGTGCGCAAACAGGCTGGCTTCCTGGAACACATAGCCAATGGCGCGTTTGCAGGGGGGCAGGAATATTCCTTTTTCGCTGTCCTGCCAGGTTTCGTCGTGGACGCGGATGAACCCTGTTGCGGCCTTCTCCAGGCCGGCGATGCAGCGCAGGCAGGTGGTCTTGCCCGAGCCCGACGGCCCGAACAGCGCGGTAATACCCGAACCGGGCAGTGTCAGGTCGGTACTGACGGCGAAATCGGGGTAGGCCATTTCCAGGCGTACTTCAATGGGCGACACCATGACTCAGCTCCATCCCGTTCTGGATCGGCCGCTTGAATAGAGCGCCAGCAGGACCAGAAAGGAAAACACCAGCATCGCGCCGGCCAGCCAGTGCGCTTGCAGGTATTCCATTGACTCGACGTGATCGAAGATCTGCACCGACACCACCCGGGTCTTTTCGGGAATGTTACCGCCGATCATCAACACCACGCCGAACTCGCCGACCGTGTGGGCAAAGCCCAGAATCGATGCAGTGATGAAGCCCGGTTTGGCCAGTGGCAGGATCACATGGAAGAAGGTGTCCCACGGGCCGGCACGCAAGGTGGCCGCCACCTCGAGGGGGCGGGTGCCAATCGCCGCGAACGCGTTCTGCAACGGCTGCACGACAAAAGGCATCGAGTACAGCACCGAGCCGATCACCAGCCCGGCAAAGCTGAACGTCAATGTCCCCAGGCCAAGGCTTTGGGTCAGTTGGCCCACCGCGCCATTGGGCCCGAGCAGCAACAACAGATAGAAACCGATGACCGTGGGCGGCAACACCAGCGGCAGCGCGACCACCGCGCCGATGGGTCCTTTGAGCCATGAATCGGTACGCGCGAGCCACAGCGCGATGGGCGTGCCGATGATCAGCAGGATGACAGTGGTCAGCGACGCCAGCTTGAGCGTCAGCCAGATCGCCGCGATGTCGGCACTCCCCAGCGGCATTTACAGCTGGTACCCGAACGACTTGATGATCGCAGCGGCTTTCGGACCTTTCAGGTAGTCGACCAGAGCCTTGGCAGCGGCGTTGTCCCTGCCTTTGGTGAGCATCACAGCGTCTTGCTTGATCGGATCATGCAGCGAATCCGGCACGATCCACGCCGAGCCGCTGGTCAGCTTGCCGTCCTTGTAGATCTGCGACAGGGCCACAAAGCCCAATTCCGCATTGCCGGTGGAAACAAATTGATAAGCCTGAGTGATGCTCTGGCCTTCGACAATCTTTGCCTTGGTCGCGTCAGCCAACCCCAGCTTGCTCAGCACCTGAGTGGCTGCAACGCCGTAAGGTGCGGTCTTGGGGTTGGCAATGGCGAGGTGCTGAAACTGATTGGCCTTGAGCACCTCGCCTGTATTGTCGACGTAGCCTTCTTTGGCCGACCACAGGGCCAGCGTTCCGATGGCGTAAGTGAAGCGCGAGCCTTTGACGGTGTCGCCTTCCTGTTCAAGTTTCGCCGGGGTGATGTCGTCAGCCGACAGGAACACCTCGAACGGCGCGCCGTTCTTGATCTGTGCGTAGATCTGGCCTGTAGCACCAGAGGAGACGACCAGCGTGTGCCCGGTGTCTTTCTCGAAGGCAGTGGCGATTGCCTGGATAGGCGCCGTGAAATTGGCCGCAACGGCCACCTGCACGTCGTCGGCAAATGCGGAGGCGGCAGCAGGAAGGGCAATCGTCAGAGTCGCCAGCTTGAGCAGGGCGTGCAGCGTGGTCTTTTGCATGAAAACAGGTTCCTTGACGGTAGAACAGACGTCGCTGACGCAGAGACGTTTCGCTATATAGCTAAATATATAGCGACGCCCCTTGGTTCTGAAAGCACTGTTTCATCGTGAAGAAAGAATGTTCAGCGCGTTTTCGGCCAGTTGCCGGGTCAGTTCGCCTGCGCCAAGCCGGTGTTTGATGCCGACCGCCTGTCCAGCCCAGAGGTTCATGAAGTCGCGGTTACCCTGTTTCTCGGCCGCTGCACGCAAGGGCATCAGCGCGCCGCCTGCCAGCGGAAAGGCCGGAGCGAGGGCGCTGATCGGGCCGATTTCACGCATGATCCGGTTGACGATACCGCGCGCCGGACGGCCACTGAACAGGTTGGTCAGCGCCGTCTGGCTGTCCGTCGCGTCTTGCAACGCCTGGCGATGAAGCGGGCTGACGCTGGATTCCGGGCAGAACAGGTACGCCGTGCCGACCTGGACCGCCGAAGCCCCCAGGGTAAACGCCGCTGCAACGCCTCGACCGTCGGCAATACCGCCCGCCGCAATGACCGGGACACGCACGGCGTCAGCAATCTGTGGCACCAGCGCAAAGGTGCCGACTTGGGTGTGCAGTTGATCGCTGAGAAACAGCCCACGGTGGCCGCCTGCCTCATAGCCCATGGCAATCACTGCGTCGCAGCCACGCTGCTCCAGCCACACGGCTTCCTCGACCGTGGTGGCCGACGAGAGGATGGTTGCGCCGGTGGCCTTGACCCGGTCCAGTAACGCCTGTTCGGGAAGGCCGAAGTGGAAGCTCACGACCTCGGGTTTCAGGCGCTCGACCAGGGCACAGGTGTCGCTGTCGAAAGGCGCGCGATTGGAGACCGGCGTAGGTGCATCGTAATCGACGCCTAGTTCTTTGTAATAGGGTTCAAGCGCCTGTTTCCAGCGTTCCGCCCGCTCGGGGTCAACGTCAGGAGGCTGATGGCAGAAGAAGTTGAGGTTCAGTGGAGCGCTGCCGGTGTGTCGGCGGAAAAGCACCACTTCTTCGTCGATTTTGTCGAGGGTCAACATTGCGCAAGGCAATGAGCCCAGACCGCCAGCCGCCGCCACGGCGATGGCCATTGATGAGCCGCTGGCTCCGGCCATTGGCGCCTGCACAATGGGCAGCGCGATGTTGAACAGTTCAAGAAGGCGGGTATCTGGCCAATGAGGCATGTGTGCTCCGGTTCTCTGGCAGTGAAACGATGCGTTCATTGAGCGTGAGACGGGCGTGATTGGCAATCGTCATTTGCCGTCTCTTTGACTGGGGCATGGCGGGCAGTTGACATAAAAGACGATCGGTCTAATATCCCTGCATGACTCAGACACTGATCAAGACCAGACGCCCCGGACGTCCACCCAAAGTGGACCGGGACCCCCTCGAAACCCGCAAGGTGCTGCTGCGCCGTGGCCTCGAGGTATTGACCGAACAAAGTTTCTCGGCAACGGGTCTGGACTACATCCTCAAGGAGGTCGGGATTCCCAAGGGGTCGTTCTACCACTATTTTCCCAGCAAAGAGGCCTTTGGCCGGGCGGTGCTGGACGAATATGCCCGTTACTTCGCGCAACGTCTGGATCACTGGCTGCTGGATGAATCCTGTTCGCCACTGGAGCGGCTGGTGGGTTTTGTCCAGAGCGCCAAAGGCGGCATGGCGCGCCATGATTACCGGCGCGGCTGTATGGTCGGCAATCTAGGGCAAGAGGTCGGCCTGTTGCCGGACGGTTTTCGCGACACTCTGGAGCAGATTCTGCTCGATTGGCAGTCGAAACTCGCAGGCTGCCTGCGAGAAGCGCAAGTCAGCGGTGAAGTGTCCAAGAGCGCGGACTGCAACGAGCTGGCGGCGTTTTTCTGGATCGGCTGGGAGGGCGCTGTGCTTCGTGCCCGGCTGGTCAAAAGCGACACTCCCCTGAACACATTCATTGCCGGTTACCTTCGCGGGTTGCCGCAGTGACGTTTCAGGCTCATTTAAAGACGATCGGTCTAAACTGGAGGCACACATGTTCAAGGGCATCTTGATCGACAAGGACGAGGCAGGTTATCGCGTCCAACTGACGGATATCGATGAAACGCAATTGCCGTCAGGAGACGTGACGGTGCGGGTGTCGCACAGCACGCTCAACTATAAGGATGCGCTGGCAATCACCGGTCAAAGTCCGATTGTGCGCAGTTTTCCGATGGTGCCGGGTATTGACCTGGCGGGCACTGTTGAAGCCAGCGATACCGACGCGTTCAAGGCCGGTGACATGGTCCTGCTCAATGGCTGGGGCGTAGGCGAAGGGCATTGGGGCGGCCTTGCGCAAAAGGCCCGCTTGAAGGGCGAATGGCTGATTCCGTTGCCGCAGGCCTTCACCCCGGCGCAGGCGATGGCGATAGGCACCGCAGGCTACACGGCGATGCTCAGCGTGATCGCGCTGGAGAAGCACGGCGTGACGCCCGATCACGGCGATGTGCTGGTCACCGGTGCCAATGGCGGCGTGGGCAGTTTTGCCATCGCCATTCTCGCCAGGCTTGGTTATCGGGTGATTGCGTCCACCGGGCGTGTGGCGCAAAGCGAGTACCTGCAACGGCTGGGTGCTGCGCAGATCGTTGATCGTGAAGCCCTGTCGCAGCCGGGGCGGCCCTTGGCCAAGGAGCAATGGGCGGCAGCGATTGACTCTGTGGGCAGCCACACCCTGGCCAACGTATGCGCCGGGATTCGCTATCGCGGTGTGGTCGCGGCCTGCGGTCTGGCGCAAGGCATGGACTTTCCGGGCTCGGTGGCGCCTTTCATTCTGCGCGGCGTCACGCTGGCGGGGATCGACAGCGTGACGCGTCCGCGCGCTGACCGGCTGGAAGCCTGGTCCAGGCTGACGACCGACCTTGACCTGTCCTTGTTGCCGCTGATCAGCCGGGAAGTCGGCTTGAGTGAGGTGATCGACCTCGCCCCGCAACTGATCGCAGGGCAGGTCCGCGGGAGAGTAGTGGTGGACACCGGGCGTTAAAGCGGCTCGACAGGCGTGTTTGAGCACATCGCTGAGACGCCCTCGTGCTCGGACAATGACCGATGCGCCTGGGCGGCGCCCATTCCGGTTTCGCATAATTGCAGCGGTGTGCGCCCGCCGTGCGCCTGGTCGAGGGAGACCATCCACTGGCCGGCCCGCTCGGGCGTTTCGAACACTTGCAAGGCGTGGCACGCAATCAGCGCAACCCGGTCCAGACGCTCAGAGGCCACCGGGTCCAGTGACCGTTGCTGACGCTGCCGACGTTCCAGCGTGGACATGGAGGCATTGAACAGCGCTTCGATCTGCTGAGGCCCCGGGTTGAGAGCCTCTCGCACCATGCGGACCCAGTCGGGGGCAAATCCGGCCCGAATATGCGCCAACCTTTCGGCTTCGCTGCGCTGACTGACCTGATGGGCAAGCAGCCAGAAACGGGCTGCCGCCTCGCGGCGGCTTGATGATCGGGTAGCAGCGGACAACATTGAGCGGCCTCGTTTGTGAGAGTGAACACACGCGAAAGGCTAACCCAGAGCAAGGCTGCATCAAGTGCCGGGTTGTTACTGAGGATTGCCCAAGCGAGCGTGCTAAAGTCAGACGCATGAAACTGAATCAGAAGTGCAGGCACCGCCTGCTTGCACTTGCACCCGAAAAGGCGCTGCTCCACATGCCGCAAGACCCTCACACCGACCAGGCTGAACGTCCCGCCAGCCGCCCATCGCTACCGGATGTCAACAAACCGCTGCGCCTCTACCTCGACCGTCTTGCCCCTTCCAGCCGATTGACCATGACCTATGTGCTGCAAGATGCCGCTGACCGGCTGGGCATGGCCGACGTGGATATCCATGACATTCCCTGGCACACATTGCAGCCGGGCCATGTCACGGCGCTGGTCGCCACACTGCGTGAAGATGATTACGCCCCCAATACCACCTCGCTGTATGTGAACGCCATTCGCGGGGTGATGAACGAAGCCTGGCGACATGACCTGATCAGCCATGACCAGCTGTTGAAAATTCGCTCGATCAAACCGGTCAGCGGCACACGGCTGGTCAAAGGTCGCAACATCCGCCGTACGCTGATTCGTGAACTGATGGAGGCCTGTGCTGCCGACCCCAGGCCCCAGGGACGGCGTGACGCCGCGATCATCGCGATTCTGTATGGATCGGGCATGCGCAAGTCAGAATCGGTGAATCTGGACCTTTCGCAGGTCGATTTCGCCGAGCGCAGCCTGCGGGTCATGGGCAAAGGCAACAAGCAGTTGATCAAATATGCCCCGGCGTGGGCGTTCAAGGCGCTGGGTGACTGGCTGGAACTACGCCGCTCGTGCCTTCAGCCGGGGCAGGGCGACGACCCGTTTCTGTTCAACCGGATACGACGCGGCAGCCACATCACCCGCGACCGCATTACCAAGCACGCCATCTACTTCATTGCCAAGCAGCGTGGGCGGCAGGTGGGCGTTAACATCATGCCTCACGATTTCCGCCGTTCGTTCATTACCCGTGTGATCGAAGAGTACGACCTGTCGATTGCGCAGAAACTGGCGCACCACACGCATATATCGACCACGGCCAGTTACGACATGCGCAACGACAACGAGCGCCGCAACGTAGTGGATGGCTTTGATCTGTAGCCGACACCGGGCAAAAAAAAGCCACCTCACGCAAGGTGGGGTGGCTTAAAGATCTAACCAAAGGAGTGATGAAGCAGAGCAGTGATTCACTGGCCTTGCGACGCGGATTCGCAAGGCCGGGAGACGTGTTCGTTCATCGCCGCCAACGGTAACACCGTCACCCCCGATTCAATTATCAGCGTTATTGATACTCGTCATCGTCATAAAAGATAGGACAGCCAGGCGCTGGCGGCGTCCGCTATCCGAAAAATCGATTTCTCGGCCCTGAGCTATCCAGCGATCAGATAGCCAACACCGGGCAACACTTTCATGCTTTGCCGCACTTGAAACGTACGGAACTGAGCATGGAAAAGTTCGATATACACCGTAAAACCGCATTCGATGCCCTGGTACATGAGTATGGGCTTGAGGGCAGTCGCCTGCTGCCGTGGGAAGGCTACCCGATGCCGTTCGCAGGCGGCTGGTGCGTGGTTCGCCCGGGCACCAGCAGTGAAGCGCACACGCAGATCGATCAGGAAATCTTCATTGCCATCAAAGGCAGCGCCCGTCTGGTGGTGGGCGAAAAACAGATGGATTTCAACGTCGGCGACATCGCGGCCATTCCGAAACACACTCACCATTACGTCATCAATGATTCTGCCGAGGACTTTCACTTTTACGTGATCTGGTGGGACATGAACCACGTGAACGCCTTCGTTGCGCAGCACACCGAGACCACGGGGTGCCTGGATGACTAAGTACATCGTCACCATCACGCCGCCCACGCCCAATGGCGACTTGCACATCGGCCACATCGCCGGCCCGTTTCTGGCCGCAGACGTTTTCACCCGTGTTCAGCGCCAGCGCGGTCATGATTGCGTGCTGGTGTCCTATTCCGACGACTACCAGTCCTACATGCTGCGCAAAGGGCTGGAGCTCGGTGTTGACCCGGTGGCGCTTGCCAACCGCAACTCTGACCGTATAGAAGCGTCACTGGCGGCCATCGGTATTCAGCCCGACAACTGGATGCGCCCCTACAACAACCCCTGGTTTGCCGAAGCGGTCAGCGAAGTGTTCGGCGCGCTGCGTGAGGCAGGCTCGATCGATTTTCGTGATTCCAGCGAGCCTTATTGCCCGGCATGCGATGTCTGGGGCTACGAGGCGTTTGCCCGGGGCCAGTGCAATTATTGCGGGGCCGAATCCGACGCCAGCCAGTGCGAAAACTGCGCTCAAGCGCCGGATGCCGAATTGATGACCGGGCTGCACTGCAAGCGCTGTCAGCAGCCGTCGCAATGGAAAACCGCGCACCGCGCGTTTCTCAAGCTGGCTGATTTCGAACCGCAATTGCGTGATCGTCTGCTGGGCCAGCCGTGGCGCAAGCCGCTGAGCGGCTGGCTGCGAGACACCTTGGAGCATCTGCATGACTGGGGTGTGACGCGTCCGGGGGAGAGCGGGCTGGACCTGAAAACTGACGGTTCGTGTCGGGTGCATACCTGGTTCATGGGCCTGGCCGGTTACATGGCGGCTTTTCGCGAGTACGCCGACTCGGTTGGCCGCCCGGAGCTGTTCAGCCAGTACTGGCAGTCGGGGCAGGGCACGCTGGTGCATTTCCTCGGGTTTGACTGTGTGTTCAGCCACGCCATCGTCTACCCGGCGCAATTGTCGGCGTTGCGGGGCATCAAGGTGCGGCAGCGCTTTGTGCCCAACCAGTTTCTCAAACTGGACGGTTTGAACCTGTCGACCAGTCGCAACCATGCCATCTGGATCGCCGACCTGGCGCGACAGGCCTGCGCCGACAGCGCACGTCTGTACCTGGCCAGCATTGCACCCGAAGACGCGGAAGGCGATTTCCGGCTGGCGCATTTCCTTGAATGGCGGGACACGCTGTTCAACGATTTCTTTCCCGCGTTGCTGGAAGCGGGCAAACAGCAAGGCGGCAGCTGGTGGAGCGGCCTCTGCGGCACGGATGCCGGGTGGCTGGAAGCTTTTCGCCTGCAATGGACGAAAGCCGCCGACCCGGCGCAGTTCTCTATGAAGGGCATCGCTGAGGTGTTGCTGGATGTCATCGCCATCACCCGCCGGCGTCTGGCAGAAGGTCGCCCGGTCAGCCATCTGGCAGCGTTCATCGCGGTGGCCGGCAAGGCGCTGATTCCGCAGATGTCGGCGCAGCTCATGGACGCCTATGGCCTGCCCGAAGCCCGCATCACCGCCACGCTCATGAACGGCTCGGCCGCCGAGTACTCCATCTGAACGGACGCACCCCACATGTTCATCGACTATGAAATAGCGGTCATCGGCGCCGGGATCACAGGCGCCAGCATTGCCGCGAAGCTGTGCAGCGCCGGTGTGTCGGTCGCCCTGGTCGACAAAGGGGCGGCCGGCAGCCTGGGGGCGAGCGGTTATTCCGGCGGATTGGTGCGCCTGTATGACAGCGATCCGCTGTTGATGGCGCTGGCGGCGTACTCCATCGGGCTGATGGACGACGGCATTTTTGCCACCACCTACGCCACTGCGTTGCGGCGCACCGGGGTGGTCTACCGGGCCGCGACTGATCAGATAGACACTCTGTGCCAAGCCATCGAGCAATATGGCAGCGAGCGCTACCCGATGCGCCTGTTGCCGGATCATGAACTCGACGGTCGTCGCTACCCGCATGGCCCGACGGAGGCGCGGGCCAACCTGTTCGAGCCTCGCGCTTGCGTCGGCAATGTACGCCAGGCGGTAGCGGGGTTGTGTCAGGTGGTGCGCGAGCAGGGCCTGTTGCTGGAGCACCGCGAGGTCAAGTCCATCGACTGCCGCGCTCCCGATCTTGCGTACATCGAGCTGGGCGATGCGACGCTGCGCTGTCGCGCTGTGGTGGTCGCCGCTGGCGCCTGGAGCCAGCATCTGCTGCCCCACGCGGGACTTGAAGCGCGTTCGATCCCGCTGGCACGGGTGTTGACGGACGGCGACTGGTCCATGCCGGTCATTGATGCCGTCACCCAAAGCTATGCCATTCCGCTGACTCGCACGATTGTGCAGACCGGCTGCGGCCTGCGCGACAGCGGGTTATGGCCGGAGCACCTGGCACAGCCCGATGCGCGGCATGCGCAAGACGCCCGTCGGCGCATCACCCGGTTGTGTGGTTCAGCCATGGACGCCCGTGTTCTGGATGTGCTGCCGGGTTTTGACAGCTACAGCGCCGATGGTCGTCCACTGGTGGGCTTTTGCAGCGATCAAAGCCCGGTGTACCTGGCTGCCGGCCTGTCAGGGCTGGGGTTCAAGTTTGCCCCAGGTATCGCCCGGATCGCTTTCGAACACCTGCGTGGTCATCTGGCCGGAAAAGACCGCTCCGGCCCCGGCTGGTCAGGCTTGTCGCCGCAACGGCTGATGCCGGATTATACCCCCTCGAGCGTGCAGCCATGACGCCGATCACCCCCCCTGTTGCGGCTCTGCGGGTCGGCGTCAGTGCGCTGTTCGACCCCGAAGACACGCCCCATGCACGGACTTTCATGCGGGCCCTGGCGGTCGCGCGAAATGGCATGCCGGAGCTGAAGCACGTGCAGTGGCGCTTTCTCGATGACGGTGCCCACGCCATTCGTGGCGCGGCCGTCGCGCGGCAGATGATCGACTGGAAGGCCGACATCGTCGTGGGCCATTTTTCTTCGGATGCGGCCATCGGTGCTGCGCCGCTTTATGAGCAGGCCGGTATTGCGCTGCTGACCCCTGCGGCAACGATTGATCGCCTGACAATGGACCATCACAACGTGTTTCGCTGCTGCCCCTCGGACCGGCGACTCGCTGGCGATCTGGTCAACTGGCTGGTTTCGCGGGGATGGCGGCGTGTGCAGGTTAAGGCCGATGACAGTGCGCACGGGCAAGCGCTGGCCGCTGCCATCAGCCAGGCGCTGTCTCGCGAAGGGCTGCAACCGGGCGATGAACACGCCGAGGTAGAGGTGTTTGCCGGTCGCCTCAAGGCCAGCCGCGAGCATTGGCGGGCGCGACGAAGCGCAGGCAGCACTCGACCGCTGGTACTGACCGATGACGCGGCCTCGCCGCATCTGGGCTGCGCCCCGGAACAGGACCGCAATACGTTCGTCATCGGTTTCGGAACGCCAGACAGCACCGCTCAGGGCTGTCACGCCAGCGCGCTGCATCGGGCGCTGTTCGCCAGCGAGCCACATACCTATTTCCGCGAAAGCCTGCTGATGCTTTACGTGCTGGCCGGGCTGGCCAGCGGCAGGCGCAACGGCCCCCTGCCGGACGCGTTGCATTGCACCGTTTTCGACACCCCGCTGGGCGCGGTCAGCTTTGACCGCGGTGAGTGTCGAAGCGCGCTGACCCGTATCTGGGCGCTTGGCCCCGCAGGGCTGACCCCCGCACAACCTTGACCGGACACACCAAGAACAGCGTTTCACGCCAACTCTAAGGACAGGAATTTCATGGGTAACTTGATACCTCACTCGTTGCATTCGGACGCCATTTGTATCGGCTTTGGTCCAGCCGGCATCGCTCTGGCCTGCGCCGTCGAAGACGCCCGGGAAGCCAATGAGCCGCTGGGCAATCTTTCCATGCGTTATCTGGAAGCTGCGCCGGACACTCAATGGCACCGCGAGCTGCTGCTGAGCGGCACTGACATCAACCATCACGTGTTTCGTGACCTGGTGACACCACGCAACCCTCGCAGCCGTTTCTCATTCGCCATGTACCTCAAGGATCAGGGGCGGATGTTCGATTTTGGCTTGCTGGGCCGCCCGGCCAGCCGCCATGAATGGTCGGATTACCTGGCCTGGGTCTCCAGGCAGGTGGACAGCCAGACCCTGTTCAACTCACCGGTCACCGAGATCGACCCGGTGATCCGCAACGGCCGTCTGCACGAGGTTCGGGTTTACACCCCGGAGGCGAGCTTCACCACGCGCAATGTCGTGCTGTCCGGCGGCAGTGCGCCGCGTATTCCGCAGGCGTTCGAGGCGTTGCTCGGCCCGACGCTGTTTCACACGTCACAGTTTCTGACCCGGTTGCAAGCCTTCGGTGAGCAGTTGCCCAAGCGCTGGCTGGTGCTGGGGTCGGGGCAGAGCGCCAGTGAGTCTGTGCTGGAACTGCTCGGCCGCGACCCGTCCATCGAGGTGCATTCAGTGCATCGCTCCGCCGGTTTCAAATTGACTCAGTTGGGGCAGTTCCCCAACCGGGTCTTCGCGCCGGAGCATGTCGATTATTTCCACAGCCTGGACCCCGCAGCGCGGCAGCGCTTTCTCGACTGCAGCCGCTCGGCCAACTACGCCGGCATCGACCCGGATGAAAGCCAGAAGCTGTTTTCGCTGATCTACGAGGACGCCATCGCGGGCCGCAAACGTCTGCAAACCTATGGCTACAGCGTGATTACAGCCCTCGAACATAACGACGATGGCTACCGTGTCGTGCTGACCGACACTTTCAGCCAACGCACTCAGGTGCTGGAGGTCGATGCGGTGGTGCTCGGCACCGGTTATCAGCAGCACCTGATACCACCGCTCTTGAGCGGGTTGCAGCCTTGGCTCAAGACAGACCTGGAGGGTGGCCTGGCCATTGATCGCGACTACCGCGTCGCGATGCAGGACGAGTGCGAGGTGAGCATCTGGATCAACGGCCTCTCGGAGCGCAGTCACGGGATCAGCGACAGCCAGTCGTTTTCGCTGATGGCGTTGCGTGCCGAACGAATTGCCGTTGCCCTTGAGCAGGCCGTCGAACCGCTGGCTGATGCAGCCTTGCTGGCGCAGTGGACATGACCTCTATGAACAACGCTGCCGAATACCAAAGCCTGGGCGATATTGTTCACGATCAGGCCTTCCTGAAAGTGACGGGCATCGGCCACGATTTCTTCCTGAAGATGGAGTCGTTCAACCCGGCCGGCTCGATCAAACTCAAAACCGCCGTCGGGCTGGTCAACGACGTACAGGCGCGCGGCCTGCTGGGGCCTGACACGGTGCTGATCGAGTCGTCGTCAGGCAACCTTGGCGTCGCACTGGCGATGATTTGCGCCGAGCGCGGGATCCGGTTTACCTGCGTGGTCGACCCCATCAGTTCCAGCCACAACATCCGCATGATGCGCAGCTATGGCGCCGAAGTCATTCAGGTCGACATCCCGGATGCCAATGGCGGGTTTCTGGGGACACGCATTGCGTTGATTCGCGAAAAGGTGGCCAGCGATTCGCGTTACGTCTGGCTCAACCAATACGAGAACGCCGCCAACCCGCAAGCCCATGCCCGCACGACGGCCAGTTCGATCAGCCGGCATTTTGGTCACGTGGACTACCTGTTTGTCGGGGCCGGAACCACTGGCACGCTGATGGGCTGCCTGCAGCATTTTCGCCGGCATCATCCGACCACCCGAATCATCGCCGTCGACAGCGTCGGTTCGGTGACATTCGGCACACCCGCCGGTCGACGTTTTATACCGGGTCTTGGCACCAGTCAGCGTCCGCCGATTTTCAATGCCGAGGGCATTCATGCACTGGAAATGGTCCCGGAAGCACGCAGCGTTGCGATGTGCCGCATTCTGGCACGCAGCAAGGGCATGCTGGTTGGCGGTTCGACGGCGACGGTGATCGCAGCGGTACACGCCTGGCGCGAGCGCATCGAACCCGGTTCGGTGGTGGTCGCGTTGTCGCCGGACTGGGGCGAGCGCTATCTGGATACGCTTTACGACGATCAGTGGGTCGAGCAGCGTTTTGGCCGTGACGTGCTGAGCATGACCCTGGCGGACCTCGCGTCGTCAGAATCGAGCCTTGAAAACCCGATCCGCAACACCTCACAGGCTGTCGATTCAACTTTCAGGCAACAGACACCGTTTCACGTGATCGACGGTGAAACGGTGGCGCGCCTGCTGGCGGCTGATCCACTGGCTTGCATCGATGATGTGCAGGCCGCGTATCTGGCCCATGACGCGGGCCGCACGATCAACCCCGACAGCTATTTTCTGCGCTTTCCCGAAGCCCCGGCCAATCGCATCATTGCCTTGCCGGCCAGCTTGACGGGGGCGCAACCGGTCAGCGGCATCAAGTGGATTTCCAGCTTCCCCGGCAATGTCGCCAACGGCGAGCAACGCGCGTCGGCGGTGCTGATTCTCAATGACCCTGTGACCGGCTATGCCTTCGCCTGCCTGGAAGCCTCGCGAATCAGCGCGGTGCGCACGGCCGCGTCGGCGGTGCTCGGAGCGCGCTGGATGAACCGCCAGCAGCGTCATGTGAGACGAATGGCGTTTGTCGGGGCCGGTTTCATCGCCAGAACCCTGCTCGATATGTTTATCAGCGACGGCTGGAGCATGGACACGGTCAGCGTCTTCGATCAACACGAGGATTCGGCGCTGGCCCTGATCCGGCACGCTGCCACCCGGCATCAATTGAACAGCGTGCAGACGGACCTGGCCGGGAGTCTGCAGGCCGATGTCGTGGTGTTTGCCACGACTGCGCCAAGCCCGTACGTGCTGGAGCCGGTGTTCCGGCCAGGCCAACTGGTCCTGAACATTTCGCTGCGTGACCTGGGCCATGAGGTCATTGCCCAGGCCAATAACATCCTCGATGACGTTGAGCACTGCCTCAAGGCGCAGACCTCTCCTGACCTTGCAGTGCGGCACTATCAGGATCGTTCGTTCATTACCGGCACCCTGGCTCAGTTGATGAGCGGGCAGGTCGAGCTGAGCCCGGATCGGGCATCGATCTTCTCGCCGTTCGGCCTCGGGGTGCTTGATCTGGCCGTGGGCCAGCGCATTTATCGTCAGGCGCTGGCGGAGGGGGTTGCGTTGTCGGTGCCTCGGTTCTTCTTCGAGTCGAAGCGCTGGTGATGGCCGTGAAGACGCCAATCATCGCCATTATCGGCATGGGGTCGCGTGGCCTCAGCGTTCTGGAGCAGTTGATCGGCCAGAGCCGTCACGCCGAACAACAGGCGCTGCAGATCGAGGTGTTCGATCCGCAGACGCCGGGCAGTGGCTTGCACCACGCGCAGCAGCCGGACTACCTGATGCTGAATACCATCGCAGGCCAATTGTCGGCGTTCTCTGCAGCGTTCCCGGCCTGTGAGCCGTCGGGCCGAACCTTTTTGCAGTGGTGTCACGCTGAAAAGGTACGGCTTGACGAGCGTGGTCATACAAGCAAAGACGGGCAGGGCAGGCCGGTGGCTTTCGGCGACTTCGTGCCGCGCGCCTTGCTGGGGCGCTATTTGCAGTACAGCTATCGATTCCTGCTGCAACACTGCCCGGCCCACGTGCAGGTGCGTTATCACGCAGAGCAGGTCATCACTTGTCGCTCACGGCCCGATGCCGCGGGTTTCAGGCTGAGTAGCGTGAGTCAGGCGCGGGATGTCGACGCGGTCTTTCTCACGGGCGGGCACGCCTCTGAAACCGTCGGGCATCAGACGGTTGGCGAAACCGTAGGGATCGAAGGCCTGGGGTTGACGGCGATGGACACGCTGGCCCGTCTCACTCAGGGCCGTGGTGGGCGTTATGTGCGCGATGCAGGGTTTACCGGCTGGCGCTACCTGCCCTCAGGACGCGAGCCCAGGGTGTTTCTGTATTCGCGCAGCGGGCTGCCGTTCCACGCCAGGCCGCAGTGGTATCCATCCGGCCATGCCGCGCTGCCAAGGCTGTTTTTCAACGCGGCGGCCATTGATTGCCTGCGCGAGCAAAAGCGCGGCGGGAAGCTCGACTTCCAGACCGATGTGCTGCCCATGATCAAGGACGAAATGCGGGCTGTGTTTTATCAGGCCAGGGTCAGGCTCGATGCGCCACGGCAACTGGAGTCCGTGCAGAACATGCTCCGTGAAGCCGTTTCCAGGCCCGCACTGTTTGCTCGGTTGGCCAAACAGTGGGGGGCATTCGACCCGGATGACTGGCTGACGACCCGACGCTGGTCAGGCGAAGCGGGTACGTACGGCCAATGGTTCGCCGAGTGGATCAGGCAAGACCTGGCGCTGAGCCGCCTGGGCACGGCGCACAGCCCGATTCGCCAGGCGCTGGAGGTCTGGCGCGACTATCGCGACCTGTTGCGTAGGGTCGCGGATCGCAACGGCCTAACCGAGGCTTCGACGCAGGCGTTTTACGGCGTGTGGGCCGGGCTTTCGAACCGTCTGGTTGGCGGGCCGCAAAAGGAGCGCCATGAAGACCTGCTGGCGTTGATCGACGCCGGGGTGGTGACTGTTCTGGCGCCGATGGATGACGCGCAGCGGGCAGAGCGTCGATTCGACAGCGTCATCTGCGCTCGGGTCGCTGGTAGCGGTCTTTCGGGGCCGTGCAGTGACGTGATCAACGATTTGCATGAGCACGGCCTGATTCGGCCAGCGCATGCGTGGCCTGCCGATGGCATCGACACTGACCCGGCAGGTCGGGTCATCGGTCGCGAGGGTCACGCTCAGTCACGGCTCTGGGCGTTGGGGCCTGCCGTCGAGGGCTGCACGTTCTACAACCACTACGTTCCCACGCCCGATCCGGCCTGCCGGGCGCTCATCGAAGCGCATGAAGCGGTGAAAACCTGTCTGGAAACACTGGCAGACCGTTCTTAAAGCTGCATCACATTCAAGATGAATAAAACCATTTAACCAAATGATTAAAAAGGAATTAACAGTATGTATGAGATCACGTTGCTGACGGCGCTGGCGGGCGCGTTCATTGTTCTGATCATCAGCCCCGGACCGAACTTTCTGGTGATCACCCAACTGTCGTTCAGTCAGTCCAGGCAGCAGGGAATCTGCGCCGGCCTGGGTGTTGCGTCTGGCAGCATCCTCTGGGCCTTGCTGGCGGCGACCGGGCTGGGGCTGATCTTTCAGCAATTGCCGTGGCTGCAACCGGCCTTGCAACTGCTCGGTGGTGCTTACCTGACCTGGCTCGGCACCAAAAGCCTGCGCAGTGCCGGCAGCCAGCCCAAACCCCGGGACATCGGCGCATTGGGCATTGGCAGCCTCGGGCGTGCCTACCGTTTCGGCCTGCTGACCAACCTGACCAATCCCAAGGCGCTGGCGTTTTACACCAGCATGTTCACCACCGTCACCACGCCGGGCATGCCCTTGTGGGTGCGCACCGCCGGGGTATCGATCATCGCGGTGCTGGCGATCTCCTGGTTCGTGCTGCTGGCCACGCTGTTTTCGATTCCTGCCGTGCAAGCCCGCTATCAGCGCATGAAGAGGGCAATCGACATCGTGACCGGTCTGTTCATGATCGCGTTCGGCTTGCGCCTGCTGATCGGTTTGCTGCCCACGGGCTTCTTTCACTGAAGCGTCCGCCTACTCGATTTTTAAAGGAATAAACCCATGCATCACAACGACTGGCACTACCCGACATCCATTCGCGCAGGCGCAGGACGCGTCAATGAGCTGGCCGACGCCTGCCGGGTGACAGGCATCAAGCGCCCGCTGTTGATCACCGACAGCGTTCTGGGTGGCACCGACATGATTTCAGCTGCGCTCGAGGACTGTCGCCATCAATTGGGCCATTGCGGCCTGTTTGACCGGGTCAAGGGCAACCCGACCGGCACCAATGTAGCGGACGGTCTGGAGGTTTACCGGGCTGGCGGCTATGACGGCGTGATCGCGTTTGGCGGCGGTTCTGCGCTGGACGCCGCCAAGGCTGTCGCACTGATGTCTGGCCAGAACCGACCGCTGTGGGACTTCGAGGACATCGGGCAGAATCACTTGCGTGCCGACCCCGAAGGCATTGCCCCGGTGATCGCCGTGCCGACCACGGCCGGTACCGGCTCCGAGGTGGGCAGGGCGTCGGTGATTACCGATGAACAGGCGCAGGTCAAGCGCACCCTGCTGCACATTCGCATGATGCCTCGCATCGCGATTCTCGATGCCACGCTGACGCTGAGCCTGCCCAAACACCTGACCGCAGCCACGGGGGCCGATGCGCTGACCCATTGCATGGAATCCTGGTGCTCGCCGGTCTGGCACCCGATGGCCGAAGCGGTGTCGGTCAAGGGCATGCAGATGATCAAGACGTTCCTGCCCAGGGTTGTCGCTGACGGGCAGGACCTGGAGGCGCGTCAACAGATGCTGGTGGCTTCCAGCCTCGGGGCAGCGGCCTTTCAGCGCGGGCTGGGCGGTGTGCATGCCATCGCTCAGAGCCTGGGCGCTCTTTATGACCATCACCACGGTTTGCTGAATGCAATCTTGCTGCCTTACGTGCTGGAGGCCAATCGTCCGGCGCTGTTGACGCAAATGGATGATCTGGCGGTTTACCTGCGCCTGCCGCGACCGGGCTTCAACGGCGTGATGGAGTGGGTGTTGAGCCTGCGTGACCAGATCGGCATTCCGTCTGCGTTGGGTGCCATCGGCATCGATGACCGCGATGCCGAGTTGGTCGGACGCATGGCCTTTGCCGACGGCTGTTCGCACACCAACCCGATTCGCCATTCGGCTGAAGAGTATGCGCAGGTCTTTCGCCGTGCAGTGGCGGGGCATTGAGGCATGGTGCAACTGGACGACCTATCTGTGCAGCGTGTGGAGGAGGTCTGGCGTCGTTTCGTCGATCAGGGCCGGATAGTCGGC
Organism: Pseudomonas syringae; assembly: GCF_002157375.1. Taxonomy (GTDB): domain Bacteria; phylum Pseudomonadota; class Gammaproteobacteria; order Pseudomonadales; family Pseudomonadaceae; genus Aquipseudomonas; species Aquipseudomonas syringae_T. The sequence continues at coordinate 129,165 of NZ_MTSA01000005.1, read as the reverse complement.
GGCGTGTTGCTGCTCGCCCGGCACGGGCGTCTGCGCTATGCCAGCGCTTTGGGCTGGGCCGATCGCGAGCTGGGGATTCCGGTCACTCGTGACACGCGCTTTCGTCTGGCGTCGTTGACCAAACTGCTGACTTCAGTGACCGTGCTGCGCCTTTGCGAGCTGGGCGTGATCAGCCTGTCCGCGCCGGTAACAGACTGGCTTCCGACCTTTCGGCCACGCTTGGCTGACGGTCGCGAGCCGGTCATTGCGGTGCAGCATCTGCTGTCGCACACCTCCGGCCTCAGTTACGGCTTCGAACAGCCGGGCGGCAACGCTTACCAGCGAAGCGGGGTGTCGGACGGACTGGATTGCGTTTCGTTCGACTTGCGGGAGAACCTGAACCGGCTGGCAACGCTGCCATTGCTGTTCGAACCGGGCTGCGCCTGGGGGTATTCGCTGGCTACCGATGTGCTGGGCGCGCTGGTCGAGCAGGCCACCGGGCTGCGTTTGTCGGAGGCTGTCGCAAGGTGGGTCACGGTGCCGCTGCGCATGCAGTCGACATCGTTCCGCCACGAGCTGCGACGACCGCTCGCCACTGCTTACATGCAGGGTGCTCGGGCGCCTGAGCGAATAGGCCACGACGATGTTCTGTTGCTGGACAGCGGGCAGGCGCGGCTGTCCTCGACGCGCGCCCATGACGTACACGCTTATGAGTCGGGCGGGGCGGGCCTGCTGGGCACGGCGGATGACTACCTTCGGCTGCTGGAGTGCCTGCGTCTGGGCGGCGCACCGCTGTTGAACCCGACCAGTACCGGGCGCCTGCTGGGCAACGCCATCGGCCAGACGCCTGTCGCACATCGTGGGCCGGGCTGGGCATTCGGGCTGGGGCCGATGATTCTGACCGACCCAGCGGCTGCCGGGCAGCGGCAGGGTGCAGGCACCTGGTCGTGGTGCGGTCTGTACGGCAGCCATTACTGGGTTGATCCGGTGTCAGCGATCAGCATGGTCGCGATGACCAATACCGCCGTCACCGGTGCGTGGGGGGAATTTGCCGAGTCGATTGTCGACGCGGTGTATGTCAGGTCCGGGCGAATTGCTTGCGGTAACTGCTCGGGCTGATGCCTACCAGGTTGCGGAAGTGTCGGCGGAACGACTCTTCCGAGCCGAAACCGGCCCTGTCCACCACTTCATTCAGGCGCAGCTTCGAAGATTCCAGCAACTCCTTGGCATACGCCACGCGTTCGCCAAGCAGCCAGTCATACGGTGTCAGCCCGGTGCTTTCCATGAAGCTGCGGTGCAGGGTGCGGGTGCTGACCGACGCTCGCGACGCCATTTCCTTGATGGTGTGCGGGCGTTGCAGATCGCTGCGAATCCAGTCCATCAGGTTGGAAATCGGCCCGTCGCTGGCCGCCACCAGTTGCCGGGATGCATATTGCGACTGTCCGCCTTCGCGATGGGGCGGGATCACCATGCGTTGCGCCACCATATTGGCCACCCGCGACCCGTGATCGTTGCGCACCAGGTGCAGCATCATGTCCAGCCCGGCCGCCGAGCCCGCAGCCGTGACGATGTTGCCTTGATCCACATACAACTCGTTGGGTTGAATGGTCAGCCCCGGGTACATGGTGGCCAGCAAGTCGGTGTAACGCCAGTGGGTCGTGACCCGGTGCCCGTCGAGCAGGCCCGCCGCCGCCAGCACAAAGGCGCCGGTGCAGATCGAGCAGATCCGGGTGCCGCGTGCGTGAGCGGCCTGAAGCTGTTCGATCAGGCGTTGCGGGACTGCGGATTCCACGCCGCGCCAGCCCGGCACGATGATGGTGTCGGCGTTTTCCAGCAACACTTCGCCAGGCGTCGGCACGATGGTGATGCCACCGGCCGCGGTGATCGGACCGTCATCCACCGGAAAGGTCGCGAACTCGTACCAACTGACGCCCAGTTCGGGTCGTTTGAGGGCGAATACCTCGACCGTGCAGCCGAATTCGAAGGTGCAGAGCTGGTTGTAGATGAGGGCGACGACAAGATGATTTTTCATGGCGTGATGTTACCGGATATTGGCATTTCAGCCAGTAGTTTGTATCGGTGCCACTGCGTAATCTGCGCGGGTAAAACCTTAACATGCAAGCGGTCTGGCAAGCAGACCCAGGAGCCAATTCGTGCCACTCAATATCGGTATCTACGTTTATGACGACGTCGAGGTTCTCGATTTCGCCGGCCCCTACGAAGTGTTTACCACAGCCACACGCATGCACGCGCGCAACAGCCGTGACGATCACCCATTGTTCAACGTGTTCACCATCGGTCGCAGCACAGAGTCGGTACGTGCCCGGGCCGGGTTGAAGGTCGATCCGGACTTCTCGATCAACGACCACCCGGCCATTGATTGCCTGATCGTTCCGGGCGGTGTGATCACCGCTGAAATGGAAAAACCTGACGTGATTCGCTGGATCAGTGACCAGTCGGAACCGAACCGGGTTGTCGCCGCCGTGTGTACCGGGGCGTTCATGCTGGCCAGAACCGGCAAGCTGGCCGGCAAGCAGGTCACCACGCACTGGGAAGACATCAACGATCTCAAGGAAATGTTTCCGTCTGTGGACGTGCTCAGCACCCTGCGCTGGGTCGATGAAGGCTCGTTTGTGACATCGGCCGGTATCTCCGCCGGCATCGACATGAGCCTTCACCTGGTCGAGCGCCTGCACAGCCGTGAACTCGCCGAGCGCACTGCCTTGCAAATGGACTTTGACTGGACCGAGAACGACTGAACCAGATCCCGTCATTCACCACAGTCAGGCCGATCCCGGCACGCCAGGCGCCTTCGGAAAACCGGACGGCTTGACGATCATGACGACTCTATTGACGTGAAGACACCCAGCGTTACCCGGGACATTCAGCCTCGGGCTGCCACGGATGGCGCTATGTGCCCGAAACCTGCATAGCGAACGTTTCACGCAACAGCCAGCAATCGCATTACCCCCACTTGAGACATCGCTTCGAGTTGCCGATATGCCGGGCAATCCGGTGTATCAGTGGGGGTTCCTGTATTCCCGATAGTTCCCGGCGCCTCGCCGGTTCCGCAGCCTCCAGCCATGCGACAGGCCCGCGCCCACTCCTTGCAAAAAACAGAGTTCAGGACACATGAAAACCCACTTCTTCAAAGTCGTTCAAACCGTTGCCCAGCATGGTTCGTTCTCGGAGGCCGCCGCCATTCTGGGGTGCAGCCAGTCGAACATCAGTTATGCCATCAAAGAAGTCGAGGACTTCTTCGAAAAGCGCCTGTTCATCCGCAGCCGCACAGGCTGCACGCTGACCCCTGATGGAAAAGTCATCACCCAGACACTCGGGACCGTGATGGCCACCCTCGAACAACTAAAAAAAATGGGGTCAGTGGCAGCGTAACCATCCACTACCACACTCATATTCGTGAAACCAGCCTGTCCGCATCGCTGGACTTCCTCGCCCATCATTACCCCGATATTCATTTGAACGTGTTGCACCCCGGCGTCCAGAATCCGTCGCTGGAGGCGTTGATCAAGGAAACGGCCGACATTCTCATCCTGCCGGGCACGGTACTGAGCGAACACTACATGGAGCATCATCAGTGGTCGGATCATTACGTCGTGGTGGCCGCGCACGGCAAGCAGGCGATACCGCAGAGCTTTGTCGAGCTTTCCCAGGTGTCACGTTATGTGGCCTGGCGACATCCCGGTATGGAACGTCTGCACCAGCAACTGGCATCGGCTCAGGTTCGCCTCAGCCATCGTGGTGAACTGACCTGTGTGGACACGCTTCTGGATCTGGTTGCCAAGCGCCATTGCATCTCTATTGTGCCCAGCATGTTGGTGCGGGACGGCGTCCGGGAACTGGAACAGATTGCGCTGCCATTGACGGTGATGCGTCACATCAGTGTGGTGGCCCGCCCGGCCTCGCTGCTGTCCAGCGCTGCCAACGCCGTGATTCAGGCACTGAAAAAACCGTCAATCGCTGCCGCCCCGCAATATTGAGTCGAAAAAACGCCCGTCGCAGTGCGCCTGAACGTGGCCTGGCCGGAACATGAATGCAACGAATCGGGCCTCGTGCGCTCCTATTCGTAGGTAATACATTCAGGGCGCTTCATCACGAAGCGCCTCAGGTCGCCGATTCAAGAGGAAGACTGGACGCTATGACGATACCGGACAAGCAGTACGTGGACTGGCTGGTCGAGCAATCGATGCTTAATGCCGCAAGACAGCGCGCCAAGACCTATTCGGGGCAGGGCAGGCTGTGGCAGCGTCCATTCGCACTGGCACGTCCCAGAGATGCATCCGCTATCGCGTCGGTCTGGTTTACCGCCTACCCGGCATCGATTGTCACCCGTGAAGGCGGCTCGGTGCTTGAAGCGCTGGGCGATGAAACCCTGTGGCATGCGTTGTCCGAAATCGGCATTCAGGGTATCCACAACGGGCCGCTCAAACTGTCCGGCGGGCTGCAAGGCCGCGAACGCACGCCCAGTATCGACGGCAACTTCGACCGCATCAGTTTCGGCATCGACCCGGACCTGGGTACCGAAGCGCAACTGTTGAGCCTGACGCGCATCGCCGCGGCGCACAATGCCGTGATCATTGATGACATCATCCCGTCGCACACCGGCAAAGGCGCGGATTTCCGCCTGGCCGAGATGGCGTATGAGGATTATCCCGGCCTGTTTCACATGGTCGAGATCCGTGAAGAAGACTGGTCACTGTTGCCCGATGTTGCGGCGGGCCGGGACGCGGTCAACCTGATGCCCGATGTGGTCGATCAGTTGCGCGACAAGCATTACATCGTCGGCCAGTTGCAGCGCGTCATCTTCTTCGAGCCGGGCGTCAAGGAAACCGACTGGAGCGCCACCGACGTTGTGCAAGGCGTCGACGGCAAGGCCCGGCGCTGGGTCTACCTGCACTATTTCAAGGACGGCCAGCCTTCATTGAACTGGCTGGACCCCAGCTTTGCCGCCCAGCAGATGATCATCGGCGATGCGCTGCACGCCATTGATGTCATGGGCGCCCGCGTATTGCGTCTGGATGCCAACGGCTTCCTGGGCGTGGAACGTCGTGCCGAGGGCACGGCCTGGTCGGAAAGCCATCCGCTGTCGATCACCGGCAACCAGCTTCTGGCCGGGGCCATTCGCAAGGCTGGCGGTTTCAGCTTTCAGGAACTGAACCTGACCATTGATGACATTGCGTCCATGGGCCAGGGCGGTGCCGACCTGTCCTACGACTTCATCACCCGACCGGCCTATCAGCACGCGCTGTTGACCGGCACCACCGAATTCCTGCGCTTGATGCTGCGTCAGGTCCATGCTTATGGCATTGACCCGGCTTCGCTTATTCACGCGTTGCAGAACCACGATGAGCTGACGCTGGAGCTGGTGCATTTCTGGACGCTGCACGCCCACGACACGTTCCATTACCAAGGCCAGACGTTCCCCGGCAACATCCTGCGCGAGCACATCCGCGAAGAGATGTACGAGAAACTGTCCGGCGAGCATGCGCCTTACAACCTCAAGTTCGTGACCAATGGTGTGTCTTGCACCACGGCGAGCATCATCACGGCAGCGCTGGGCATTCGAGACCTGGACGCGATCACCGATGCCGACATTCAGCAGATCCAGCACATTCACTTGCTGCTGGCGATGTACAACGCCATGCAACCAGGTGTGTTTGCCTTGTCTGGCTGGGACCTTGTCGGTGCCTTGACCCTGCCTGCCGAGCAGGTCGACCATCTGATGCAGGACGGCGATACCCGCTGGATTCACCGGGGTGCTTACGACCTGGCCGATCTGGACCCGGAAGCCGAGTTTTCTGCAGGCGACATGCCGCGTCCAAGGACGCTGTACGGCAGCCTGGTCAGTCAGTTGAAACGACCAGATTCGTTTGCGTCGCAGCTCAAGAAGATTCTCGCCGTGCGCCGTGCCTATGACATTGCCGCCAGCCGCCAGATTCTGATCCCGGATGTCGAGCATCCGGGATTGCTGGTCATGGTTCACGAGTTGCCAGCCGGGAAGGGCACGCAGATCACGGCACTCAACTTCAGTTCCGAGACCATTGTCGAGACGCTGCACCTGCCGGGCATCGCGCCGGGGCCGGTGGTCGACATCATCAACGAGCGGGTGGAAGGCGATCTGACCGAACAGGGCGAGTTCACCATCACCCTGGATGCCTACGAAGGCCTCGCGTTGCGTGTGGTCAGCGCGCTGCCCATGTGATGTCGGTGTGACGCGCAGCCTGCCTGGCTGCGTGTCGGTCGCTGACGGAGGGTGTAACGATCAGGCCTGCTTGAGCTGATGTTTCTTGACGCGGTAGGCAAACTGGGCGCGACTCAGGCCCAGCAGGCGTGAGGCGGCCGCCAGGTTGCCTTCGCTCTTGTCCAGTGCTTCGCGGATCAGGCGCTGCTCGAGTTCGTCAATGGAGAAGGCCTGATCGTTGCGCCCCAGCGAATCCAGCAGCCCCGCCTCGGGTGCCGTGTCTCCCACGGCCGAAGAAGCCTGCGACAGCACGCCATCGTGGTTCAACGAGTAGGAATTCACAGGCAGCGACTCGTTGCGGAAGATATGCACCAGATCGATCGCCTGGCCTTCATCACTGGCGATCAGCCCGCGCTCGATCAGGTTCTGCAATTCGCGCACGTTGCCGGCGAAGTCGTAACGCAACAGGGTTTTCAAGGCGCGCATGGTCAGCCCCGCAGGCGTTCTGCCGTATTCCTGACAGAACCGCTTCAGAAAGGCATTGATCAACAGCGGGATGTCATCGCGGCGTTCACGCAGTGGGGGCAGGGCAATCGGATAAACGTTGAGCCTGTAGAACAGGTCTTCACGAAAATCGCCGCTGGCCACCGCCTTGCGCAAATCGACGTTGGTGGCCGCCACCACCCGCACATCGACCTTGATCCCGTGTCCGCCGCCCACGCGCTCTATCTCGCGTTCTTGCAGCGCGCGCAGTAGCTTGCTTTGCCCGGCCAGACTCAGCGAGGTGATTTCATCCAGAAACAAGGTGCCGCCATTGGCGCGTTCGAAGCGCCCGGGCCTAGAATGGGTCGCCCCGGTGTACGCCCCGCGCTCCACACCGAACAATTCCGCTTCGATCAGGTTGTCTGGAATGGCGGCACAATTGAGGGCTACGAACGGGCCATCCCTGTGTTTGCTGAGCTGGTGCAACTGACGGGCGAACATTTCCTTACCGACACCCGATTCACCGCTGATCAGCACCGTTGCAGGGGTCATCGCCACACGTTGCAGGGCCTGAGTGGCTGCATTGAACGCCGCACTGGCGCCGATCAGCGGCTGATCAGTACCCGCAGGCGGCACCGATTCATGGCGAGTGCCAGCGAGTGGCGCCGGATGAACAGGTTCCGCCGATTTCAATACGCTCAAATAACTCAGGTCGCGTTCGACGTCCCCCCATTGTTCGGCGGTCTTGCCGATGACCCGGCAGTTGGCGTGGCCCATGCCACGGCACTCCACCTCGCGAAAAACCACCATTTGCCCGAACAGACCGCTGACAAAGCCGATGGCGTAACCGATCTCGGTCCAGCACACAGGGTCCTGCCCGATGCCATAGGCCGCAACGTGCTCGTCGGCTTCGCAGGAGTGATGCCAGAGAAACTCACCCTCGTAAAAGCCTGACTCTGCGTCGAATTTGAAGTGCAGCGGTTCGACCTTGGTCATGCCCTCCAGTGTGTGCAGGTGCGTACCGGCCCTGAATGCCGAGGTGGCATCGGCCAATGGCCAGCGCTCGCGGATCAGCCGGGCATCCCGTGCGCCAGACAGATAACCGGCGCGGGTGAACATGCCACGTGCCTGTTCCTGGCCAAGACGCTCGATGATTTCGCGGCGCAAGGTGCCGAACGATGAGCTGTGAAGCAGCAGCATGCGCTGGTCATTGAGCCAGATACGCCCATCGTCAGGGGAAAAGAACAGGCAGCCGGTCAGCTCTTCTGCAGTGGGCGAGTCACCGATATCAAGGTGAGTGCTGTCGCCTCTGGGTGAGAAGTGCTCGGTGGCGATGCTGTGGTCAGGGTTTTTCATGCGTGTACCTGGGACCTGCATGATCGAAATGATCAATCCTTAAGTTAGTTACTAAACATAACTTGATCAAATGAACAAGCCTTGAAGGCTGCCACGTGGCGTTCGACGGTCACCGGAAAATGACGAGGCCTGAAGAACCTCATTGCAGAGCGGTCGCCCCGGCATATGAACGATTGATGGCAAACCCGGCACAGGCTTTGCTCCGGCCCTATGACGGCGCGTGCTATCCACTTGCTGGGTACAGGCGATTACAACCATAAAAGCCGGAGTCCTGAAATGTCTGCCTCCAATGAAACCCCTCTGCTGCAACGTGCGATTGAAGCTGAATGCATCTTCAATGGCGACTGGATTACTGCCTCGGCGCGGCTGCAAGCCGTTATCGAGCCGGCGACCGGCGAACGGCTCATGAACACGGCGATGGCCGACGCGGCAGACATTGCCGTCGCCTGTCGGGAAGCCGCTCAGGCCCAGCCTGCATGGGCGGCGATGGGACCTCGAGAGAAAGCTGAAATCTTTCTTCTGGCCGCCGATCACGCCGTTTGCGCGTTTGACGAGTTGGCGCTGTATGTCGCCCGCGAGACCGGCGGCAGCCTGCAGAAGGGCCAGCATGAGGTGAATGAAACCATCGTGTTGCTGCGCCAGGCCGCAGGCATGCTGTCACAGGCTCACGGCCACGGCTTGATATTGCCCAGTGCGGCGGGTCGTCTGTCGTACGCGCGGCGTGTCGCGCACGGCGTGGTGGGGGTCATTTCACCGTTCAATTTCCCGTTGGTGCTGTCTTTGCGTTCGGTCGCTCCTGCGCTGGCTGCCGGCAATGCAGTGGTGCTCAAACCCGATCCGCAGACGCCGGTAAGCGGCGGTTTCCTGATTGCCCGGCTGTTTGAGGAAGCCGGCCTGCCCAAGGGCCTGCTGCACGTGTTACCGGGGGCGGCAGACGCTGGCGAAGCGTTATGCCGCGACACCAACGTGCAGATGATCACGTTCACCGGTTCGACCGGGGCCGGGCGTAAAGTCGCCGAAGTGGCCGGGCGCAACCTCAAGAAGGTTTCGCTGGAACTGGGCGGCAAGAATCCGCTGGTCATTCTTGAAGACGCCGACCTTGATCTGGCCGCGAGCAATGCAGCCTTTGGCGCCTGGCTGCATCAGGGGCAGATCTGCATGGCGACTGGCCTGATTCTGGTTCACGAGTCCATCGCCGCCAGCCTGACCCGCAAACTGGCGGACAAAGCCCGAGCCCTGACGGTGGGCAACGCTGCACGGGGCGAGGCTGCGTTGGGGCCACTGATCAACAGCCGGCAATTGCAGCACGTGCATCAAGTGGTCAGTGACACCCTGCAAGCCGGTGCGCACTTGGAAACCGGCGGCGAATACGAAGGTTTGTTCTACCGGCCGACCGTGCTCAGCGGTGTCAAACCGGGCATGCGTGCGTTTGAGGAGGAAATATTCGGTCCGGTGGCCGTGGTGGTCAGTTTTTCCACCGATGAGGAGGCCATCGAACTGGCCAATCGTTCCGAGTATGGCCTGGCTGCGGCGGTCATTTCGCCCGACGTCGGGCGCGCAACGGCGCTTGGCGACCGGCTCCGATGCGGCATGCTGCACATCAACGATCAGACAGTGGCCGACGAATGCATCAACGCGTTCGGCGGGCGAGGTGCATCTGGCAATGGCGGCAGCGCAGGCAGCCCCGCCGACTGGGAGGAATACAGCCAGTGGCAGTGGGTCACCGTGAAAAACCAGCCACCGGTTTATCCATTCTGAGGCAAGGCCAGTCGCTTCAGCCTTTCAGACATCAATGACGTAATCCCATAACAATAAGAGTGCGTGACCATGAACCTGACTAACAAAACACTGATCGTCACAGGCGTGTCGTCCGGCATCGGCGCTGAGGTCGCGCGTCTGGCGCGCTTTCAGGGCGCTAACGTCATCGGCATTGATCGCCATGAACCGCAACTCACCGTGGACGGGTTTTTTCAGGCCGATCTGGGTGACCCTGAAAGCATCGACGCGCTGGTCGAGCGTCTGCCCGGGCAGATCGACGGCCTGTGCAACATTGCCGGCGTGCCCGGCACGGCGCCGGTTCAGGCCGTGGCGCAGGTCAACTACCTGGGGCTGCGCCACCTGACCCAGCGCCTGCTGCCCCGCATGACTGAAGGTGGCAGCATCGTCAATGTGGCGTCCGTACTGGGTTCCCAGTGGGCTGAACGGCTGGAACTGCACAAAGCGCTGGCCGCCACCGAGAGCTACAGCGAAGGGCAGCAGTGGCTGGCGGCCAACCCGGTCGCGCAGGACACCTGTTACCAGTACTTCAAGGAGGCGCTGATTGTCTGGAGCTTCCAGCAATCTCAAGCGTGGTTTCGTGACCAGTCGGTGCGCGTCAACTGTGTCGCGCCGGGGCCGGTGTTTACGCCCATCCTGGGCGACTTCGTGAGCATGGTCGGGGAGGCGCGGGTGGCACGCGACAGCCTGCACATGAAAAGACCGGCACTGGCCGATGAAGTCGCTGCCGTGATCGCGTTTCTCTGTTCCGATGCTTCGCGTTGGGTCAACGGCGTCAACCTGCCGGTAGATGGAGGGCTCGCCGCCTCTTACGTCTGACGGGGGAACACGGTGCAACCCCGGCGACACGGTCGTGAAGCCGGGGCTATTGAAAAACAACAACAATACGTACAGGAATCCCAAGATGCTCACGTCTATCTTGCGTACCGTTGTGCCCGTTTCACTCGTCGCGCTGTCATCGACAGCATTGGCGTACGACCTGCCGGGCCTCAATCTGGGCAACACCAGCTTCTACGACGGATCACCGGCACCTGCGGGGCCGGGCTGGTACCTGGAGGAATACCTCAATTACTCCAAAGCCAACCGTTTCAATGACGTCAATGGCGACAAACTGCAACTTCCCAGACAAGACGTCGATGCATTGGCCGTCACTACGCAGATCATTTACGTCGGCCAGCCGCTGGCCAATGGTGCGATGCCGGGTATTACCGTGATCAATACCTCGCTGGCGCATGTGGGCGTGGACGATGGCCTTGATAACACGGTGTTGAGTTCACGTGCCGGTTTTGGCGATGTGGTCATCGGGCCCTTTCTGCAATTGCCGACCCTGACCCGCGCCGATGGCAGCCCGTTGTTGACCCAGCGGATTGAAGCCGATGTGTCTGTTCCGGTGGGTGCCTACAATCGCAACCGCTCGATCAACCCCGGCAGCAACTTCTGGTCGTTCAACCCGTATTACGCCGCTACGTGGTGGTTCTCGCCGAAATGGTCCGCCAGTGGGCGTTTCATGTACTTGTGGAATGGCAAGAATGATGACCCGCAAGCCGGATTCGGCAACGTTTCCGACACGCAGGCCGGTCAGGCATTGCACGCCAACCTGACCCTGCAATATGCCGTCACCGAACAGCTCTCGCTGGGCCTCAACGGTTATTGGCTCAAACAGTTCACCGACACTCAGGTGGACGGTCACGACGTCAGCGGTCGCAAGGAAAAAGTCTGGGCAATCGGGCCGGGCGTTCTCTACAGCTTCAATAAAGAGAACGTGCTGACGGTCAACAGTTACTTTGAACAGGGTGCGGAAAACCGTACTGAAGGCAACAAGCTGGTGCTGAACTTCCTGCACAAGTTGTAGGGCGTGATGCGACCGGACTGATGAACCATTGTGTCAACGCACTGGAGCGTGCGGAACGAGAGAGGCCTGGCCTTGCTCTCGTTCCAACGCTCTGCGTCCGATTCTGATGTGCGGCGCGTGCCAGCCTGTTCAGCCGGCAACTTTGATTTGATGCTTCTCGGGAGGTGTCGAACGCGACAGCACGGTGATCGCCGCCAGAGCCGCAATCACCAGGCCTGGCGATGTGGCCAGCAGCACGCCGGCTGTTCCTGCACCGGCCCCCAGCAACTGCCCGGCGGCCAACGGACCGGCCACCGAGCCGAGGCGTCCGATTGCAACGGCAGCCCCCACGCCAGTGGCGCGCACCGAAGTGGGGTAGGACGGCGGCGCCAAAGCGTACAGCACCAGTTGCGCAGCCATGACGAACACCCCGGCAGCAAACCCGGCCATCGCCATCGGTACGATCCCGACCGACACGCCCACACCCGCCAGCGCCACCAGCAAACCGGCATACACGAACAACACGACCTTGATGCCGTTGCAACGATCCAGCAGCAGCCCGCCAAGCAATGAGCCCGAGGCACCGCCGATGTTGAACAGCATCTGCACCATCCCCGCCTGTGGCTTGCTGAACCCCTGAGCCATCAACAGCGAAGGCAACCAGTTGAGCAGCATGTACATGACGGTCAGGGTAAAGAAGTAGCCGATCCACAGGGCCAGTGTGGTACGCGCCCTGCCTTCGCCGAACAACGCGCCAGTGGCCGAGTACCTAACGGTGCTGGCGGACGTCTGCTGGTTGAACGCGCTGGACTCGGGCAGCAACAGGATCATCAAAGGGACAACCAGCAAAGGCGCCAGCCCTCCGATGATGAACGTCGTCTGCCAGTGCTCGCTGGTGAACACGGCGACCACCGCCGCCAACGCACCGCCCAGTGGCACGCCCGCGTACATGACGCTGATGGCCAGGCCGCGATGGCGTTCGCCGACCGCTTCGGCGCACAGCGCGATCAGGTTGGGCAGGGCGGCGCCGAGGCCCAGGCCGGTCAGAAAACGCACCAGCAATAGCCCGGAAAAGGTCTGTACATAGGCGGTGCTTAGCGAAAAGACGCCGAACAGCAGCACCGCGCCCACGAGGATTTTCTTGCGGCCGATGCGATCAGCGATCCAGCCACCGAAAAATGCACCTGGCAGCAACCCGATGATGCCGGCACTGAACACCCAGCCCATCATTTTCGGGTCCAGGGCGAAGGTCTGACGCAATCCTGCTGCGGCCGTACCGGCGGCCTGCAGGTCAAATCCTTCGATAAGGGCAACGATGAAACACAAGACGATGGTCAGCGTCGAACGACGCAGCGGACTGTTCATGGCAAGCCTCATTGTTGTTTTTGTTGTGTGCAAAGCCTGTTCCCGACCACCAAACCAGCGTCAGGACAAGTGCCAATCAAGGTAACAAAAATAACTAAAAAAAGAATCCGCGCAGATATCCTGAGAAAAAGCGCATTTATTCATTGAGAAACATGAGCTTAGGTTTGAGGTGGAGACGCTTATGGAAAGTGGTTAATAATATTAACGTTCGATTATCGGTCATTTTCGATTGACGCCAGCGCGTAATCTTTCAATTCTCTGCTCAAGGTCTGCCATCAAGCGCCGGACCGAACCCAAAAACAACAACAATAAGTGGTAACCGAATATGCCAATGCACGCTCGTGATGCAGCCGCCGCTGTGTCGGTCCCGTTTTGTCGTGGAATAAACCGCAGCCTTGTGCTCGGCTTGCTGGGTATCAGTGTGCTGCCTGATCCTGCGTGGGCTCAGGGTTTTCTGGATGACAGCCACGGTACGCTGACGCTGCGCAATTACTACATGGACCGTGATTACAAGGACGATGGCGCCAAAACGTCTACCCGGGAATGGGCGCAGGGCTTCATCATGAATGCCGAGTCGGGCTTTACCGAAGGGACGGTGGGCTTCGGCCTTGATGCACGCGCCTTGGTCGGCATGAAGCTGGACTCTGCGCCGGACCGTAGCGGCACCGAGCTTTTGCCCGTGTCCGCCAGCGACGGACGCGCCGCTGACGAGTATTCGCGGCTGGCGCTGACCGGCAAGCTGAAATTCAGCCAGACCACGATCAAAACCGGCGATGTGTCGATTTTTCTGCCGTTTGCCTTTGCCAGTCCTTCACGTCTGCTGCCGCAGACCTTCCGCGGCACTGCACTGACCTCGAAGGAGTTCGACGGCCTGACACTCAACGCTGGCTACATCGACCGGGTCAACAAGCGTGACTCCACCAACTACCAGGCCATCACCATTGCCGCACCGAACCGTCGTTTCAACGGTGCGGCGACCTCATCGCACATGGCCTATGCCGGGGGTGATTATCAGCTCACCAAAGAGCTGGGCGTACGTGTCTATCACGCCGAAGTGGCCGACCTCTACACCCAGAACACCCTGGCACTGCTGCACAAGCTGGACATCGGCAACGGCGTGTTGACCACCGATCTGCGCAGTTTCTTCAGCAGCGACACCGGCAGTGCAAAAGCCGGAGAGGTCGATAATCAGAACCTGTCGGCCCTGCTCGGTTACAAGTGGGGAGGGCACAGTGTCAGCCTGGGCTACATGCATTCCAGCGGCGACACGGCGACACCTTATGTGTCGGGCACCGAGCTGATGGGGCTGAGCGAAATGACCATGAGCTCCGACTTCCTCAACGCCAAAGAGCGTACCTGGCAAGCCATCTATGACTACGATTTCACTGCGCTGGGCCTGGTCGGGCTGCGCAGCCGCCTGCGCTATGTGCGGGGTGACAACATTGAGCTGACCGCCTTCAATGCCGATGATCGAAAAGAGCGCGAGTTTCAGATGGAGTTGGGCTACGTCGTTCAAAGCGGCCCAATGAAGAACGTCGCGCTGCTGGCACGCAAGTCCATCTACCGCAATGACTTCCCGGCAGGCGCAGCCTTTCGTGATGAAAACCAGACGCGCTTTATCGTGCAGTACAGCTTGCCGCTCTGGTAGGTCGGCGGCATCAGTGGCAACGTTCATGCGTTGCCGCAGGCAATGGTCTTACGTCAGATAGACTTTTTTCAGCAGCCTGAGCAAGTCCCGGCGTTCCTGGTTATCCAGCGCTGAGGTGGCATCCAGATCGCTGTCCACCGCGATTTGCTTCAGCTCGCGGAGCAACGTCTCGCCCGTCTTGCTGAGAAAGATGCCGTACGAACGCTTGTCCGGCTTGCAGCGAACACGCACGGCCAGCGCACGTTCTTCCAGCTTGTTCAACAATGGCACAACCTGAGGCGGTTCGATCGCCAGCGCTTTGGCCAGATCAGCCTGCATGAGGCCTGGGTTCTGCTCGATGATCGCCAGTGCCGAGAACTGGGCAGGACGCAGATCGTGAACAGCAAGGCGCCCGATCAGGTTCTGGAACAGTTTGAGCTGTGCCCGGCGCATGGCATAACCGATCAGATCATCCAGCGCAGAGTCCGTGGGCAAAGGTGCCTCGGCAGCCTGGGCAGGAGACTGAAAAGCGTCGGCGATGTCGGAGGGCTTGGCCATTGAAAATGCGGTCCTTTTGATGGTGTGGGTCAATCAGCCGATCAGTTTGCCGAGGTTGGCGAACGATAGCTATGGGGCATACGTGACTGTGACCAGCCTATTCGGGCGGAGTGCAAAGATATTGATTAACTACGATAATGGTTAATTGACATAACTATATTTGCGGTTTAGCTTTGAGTCATCTTCCGATCAAGAACAAGAGAGCATGCCATGAGCAATTACGAAGGTCGCTGGACAACCGTCAAGGTCGAGATTGAGCAGGGTATCGCGTGGGTCATCCTCAACCGTCCCGAAAAGCGCAATGCCATGAGCCCGACCCTGAACCGGGAAATGATCGATGTGCTGGAAACACTCGAACAGGACCCTGATGCGGGTGTGTTGGTGCTGACCGGTGCTGGCGAAGCCTGGACTGCCGGCATGGACCTCAAGGAGTATTTTCGCGAGGTGGATGCGGGTCCGGAAATTCTTCAGGAAAAGATTCGCCGTGAAGCCTCGCAGTGGCAATGGAAGTTGCTGCGCATGTACGCCAAGCCGACCATCGCAATGGTCAACGGCTGGTGTTTCGGTGGCGGGTTCAGTCCGCTGGTGGCGTGTGACCTGGCGATTTGTGCCGATGAGGCTACCTTCGGGCTGTCGGAAATCAACTGGGGCATTCCGCCAGGCAACCTGGTGAGCAAGGCCATGGCCGACACCGTGGGCCATCGCCAGTCGTTGTACTACATCATGACCGGCAAGACCTTCGATGGCCGGAAAGCCGCCGAAATGGGCCTGGTCAACGAAAGCGTGCCGTTGGCGCAATTGCGTCAGGTGACAATCGATCTGGCGCTCAATCTGCTGGAAAAGAATCCGGTGGTGTTGCGCGCGGCCAAACACGGCTTCAAGCGTTGCCGCGAACTGACCTGGGAACAGAACGAAGATTACCTGTACGCGAAGCTCGATCAGTCTCGCCTGCTGGACAAGGAGGGTGGCCGCGAACAAGGCATGAAGCAATTCCTCGACGACAAGAGCATCAAACCGGGGCTGGAAGCCTATAAAAGGTAGCTGTCACGCTGTTAGCTGTTGTTAAACAATAATAAAGAGGAATCAACATGCTGGACGTGCCCCTGCTGATCGGCGGTCAGTCGTGCCCCGCCCGAGATGGTCGTACTTTTGAACGCTGCAATCCGGTGACCGGCGAAGTGGTTTCGCGGGTAGCGGCTGCGACGCTGGAAGACGCGGACGCTGCAGTCGCCGCCGCTCAGGCTGCGTTTCCCGGTTGGGCGGCGCTGCCGCCCGGCGAACGGCGGGCGCGCCTGCTCAAGGCTGCCGAGCAATTACAGGCCCGTAGTGACGAATTCATCGCTGCGGCGGGAGAAACCGGAGCGATGGCCAACTGGTACGGTTTCAACGTGCAACTGGCCGCCAACATGTTGCGCGAAGCCGCGTCGATGACCACGCAGATCACCGGCGATGTCATTCCTTCCAACGTTCCCGGCAGCTTCGCCATGGCCCTGCGCCAACCCTGCGGCGTCGTGCTCGGTATTGCGCCGTGGAATGCCCCGGTGATTCTGGCCACACGCGCCATCGCCATGCCGCTCGCCTGCGGCAACACCGTGGTGCTGAAAGCCTCTGAACTCAGCCCGGCGGTGCATCGATTGATCGGCCAGGTATTGCAGGACGCCGGGCTGGGCGATGGCGTGGTCAATGTGATCAGCAATGCGCCTGCGGATGCGCCGGCGATTGTCGAACGTCTGATTGCCAACCCGGCGGTGCGTCGGGTCAATTTCACCGGTTCGACCCATGTGGGGCGCATCGTCGGTGAGCTTTCAGCCCGGCACTTGAAGCCGGCACTGCTGGAATTGGGGGGCAAGGCACCGTTTCTGGTGCTGGACGACGCCGACCTTGATGCCGCGGTGGAAGCAGCCGCATTCGGCGCCTATTTCAATCAGGGTCAGATTTGCATGTCCACCGAACGGTTGATCGTCGATCAGAAGGTGGCCGATGTATTTGTGGCCAGGCTGACGGCCAAGATCAAAACCCTGCGTGCCGGTAACCCGGCGGACAGCCAGTCGGTGCTGGGGTCGTTGGTGGACATCGGTGCCGGGACGCGTATCAAGGCGTTGATCGACGACGCCGTCAATCTGGGCGCCACGCTGGTGATCGGCGGTCAGTTGCAGGGCAGCATTCTGCAACCGACGTTGCTCGACGGGGTGACGGACGCCATGCGTCTGTACCGCGAAGAGTCCTTTGGCCCGGTGGCGGTGGTGATCCGCGGGGAGGGTGACGAAGCCCTGCTGCGGCTGGCCAACGATTCGGAATTCGGCCTGTCTGCGGCGATTTTCAGTCGCGACACCGGCCGTGCGCTGGCTCTGGCGCAACGGGTCGAGTCGGGCATTTGCCACATCAACGGGCCTACTGTGCATGACGAGGCACACATGCCTTTTGGCGGAGTGAAGTCCAGTGGCTATGGCAGCTTCGGTGGCAAGGCGTCGATTGAGCACTTTACCCAGTTACGCTGGGTGACCTTGCAAAACGGACCTCGGCATTACCCGATCTGAACCCTCTCGCGCTGGCGATGACGGCCTGTTGCATACCGCCGTTTTCGTCAGTGAGCCAGGTACAACAATAACAAGGCTGCAGCCCGACGCTGCCACGCCTGACCCGAACCGCTGCCGACTGTTTGGCGTCTGCGTGCCTTGATGGAGAGAACGCCCGTGAGTTCCGATATCAGATCATCGTTGTTGCAGAGTGAAGCCGGTTCGCCGCGCTATCGTCAGGTTTCCATCGGTCATCCGCCCATCGAGGTGCGCGAAGAGCAGGGCATTCTGCACATGCGTGCCCTCGAACCGCTGGCCGAATTGCCCCACCGGCTGCTTGACCGGCTGGTGTATTGGGCTCATGTCAGACCGCAGCAGACTTTTATTGCCGCCCGCGACAGCCGGGGAGGCTGGCGCAAGGTCAGTTACGCCGACATGCTGGTTGATGTCCGCGCCATCGCGCAGGGCTTGCTGGCGTACGGCCTTTCAGCCGAGCGGCCGCTGGCGTTGCTGTCGGGCAACGACATCGAACATCTGCAGATCGCCCTCGGCGCCATGTACGCCGGGATTCCCTATTGCCCGGTGTCGCCGGCGTATTCGGTCATGTCCCAGGATTTCGCCAAATTGCGGCATGTCTGCGACGTGCTGCAACCCGGGCTGGTATTCGTCAGCGATGCCGCACCGTTCCAGCGCGCCATCGACGCTGTTATCCCGGTCGACACACCGATGATCACCGTACGCGGACAGGTGAGCGGTCGGCGTCAGTCGAGCTTTGCCAGCCTGCTCGAACAGCCGGGCGGTCCTGAAGCCGAAGCAGCATTCTTGGCCAGCGGGCCGGACAGCATCGCCAAGTTCCTCTTCACTTCGGGCTCGACCAAGCTGCCCAAGGCTGTGGTGACGACTCAGCGCATGCTGTGCGCCAATCAACAGATGCTGCTGCAGACCTTCCCGGTGTTCGGCGAGGAGCCGCCGGTGCTGGTGGACTGGCTGCCGTGGAATCACACGTTTGGTGGCAGCCATAACCTTGGCATCGTGCTGTACAACGGCGGCACGTTCTATCTGGACAACGGCAAGCCGACCGCACAGGGCTTTGCCGAGACGCTGCGCAACCTCAAGGAAATCTCGCCCACGGCTTACCTGACCGTGCCCAAGGGCTGGGAAGAGCTGGTCAATGCACTGGAGCAGGATGCGGACCTGCGTGAGCGATTCTTCTCGCGCATGAAGCTGTTCTTCTTCGCTGCGGCCGGGCTGTCGCAGAGCATCTGGGATCGCCTTGACCGGGTCGCCGAGCAGCATTGTGGCGAACGCATTCGCATGATGGCCGGGCTGGGCATGACCGAGGCCGCGCCGTCCTGCACCTTTACCACCGGACCGCTGTCGATGGCCGGTTACATCGGCCTGCCTGCGCCGGGGTGTGAAGTGTGCCTGGTGCCGGTGGACGGCAAGCTGGAAGGGCGTTTTCGCGGTCCGCACATCATGCCGGGCTACTGGCGCTCGCCGCAGCAGACTGCCGAGGTGTTCGACGAGAACGGGTTTTATTGTTCCGGCGATGCGATCAAGCTGGCCGATCCTTCCGCTCCAGGGCTGGGGCTGATGTTCGACGGGCGTCTGGCCGAGGACTTCAAGCTGTCATCGGGCGTGTTTGTCAGCGTCGGCCCGATGCGCAACCGTGCGGTGCTGGAAGGCTCACCGTACGTTCAGGACGTCGTCATCACTGCACCGGATCGCGAATGCCTGGGTGCGCTGGTATTCCCCCGCTTGCACGAGTGTCGGCAACTGGCCGGTCTTGGCGCGCAGGCGACCGATGCACAAGTACTGGCCAGCGCGCCGGTGCGTGAGTGGTTCGCCGAATGGCTGGCAGGCCTGAATCAGGGCGCCAACGGCAACGCCAGTCGTCTGGAGTGGATCGCGTTGCTGGATGAACCCGCGTCCATTGATCGGGGTGAGATCACCGACAAGGGGTCGATCAATCAGCGCGCGGTGTTGCAGTGGCGCGCGGCCAGAGTCGACGCACTGTATGGCAATCGCGATCCTGACAGGCTGGATGCAGGACCGAAGGCGTGAGCGGCGGTCAATATTCTGCGTTCAGTGATGTCGCAATCATCGATGCAGTGCGCACTCCCTGGGTAGACATCGGCGGGGCACTGGCGAAGATTTCGCCCATTGACCTGGGTATCAAGGTTGCGCGGGAAGTGCTGGCGCGCGCCGCGGTCTCACCGTCGAGGGTCGACAGCGTACTGGCCGGCTCGATGGCACAGGCCAGTTTCGATGCGTATCTGCTGCCCCGGCACATCGGTTTGTACAGCGGCGTGCCACAAAGCGTGCCGGCACTGGGTGTGCAGCGAATCTGCGCCACCGGTTTCGAGGTGTTGCGGCAAGCGGCGCTGCATGTGGGCGATGGAGGCCAGATGGCGTTGTGTGTGGCGGCCGAGTCCATGTCACGCAACCCGATTGCTGCGTACACCCATCGGGACGGCTTCGCGCTGGGCGGCGGCGTGCAGTTCAAGGACTTTCTCTGGGAGGCGCTTTACGATCCGGCCCCGGCCATGGACATGATCGCCACCGCGGACAACCTGGCCAGACGTTACGGGCTGAACCGCGAAGCGGTGGATGAATACGCTTTGCTCAGCCATCAGCGAGCCCTGCAATCTCAGGTGGATGGCCGGTGGCTTTCGGAAATTGTTCCGGTCAGCAACGAGTGCTTTGAACTGGCAGTGTTCCAGCCGCGCTGCATAGAGTTGCCGCGCAGGGTTGAATGCGTCACGCAAGACAGCCATCCCCGCGCGACCAGCCTGGAGGCGTTGTCGCGTTTACGCGCCATCCACGCCGATGGCGTGCAGACCGCGGGCAACAGCTGCGCGGTGGTCGACGGTGCGGCGGCAGCGCTGGTGGGGCGTGCTTCGCAGTCAGACCGGCCGGTCATCGCGCACCTGTTGGCCAGCGCGGTGGTCGGTGTCGCTCCGGAGTTCATGGGCATCGGTCCGACACCCGCCATCCAGCTGTTGTTGCAGCGCAGCGGGCTGAGGCTGGATGACATCGATCGACTGGAAATCAACGAAGCACAGGCCGCTCAGGTGCTTGCCGTGGCGCAGACACTGGAAGTGGGCATCGAAAGGCTTAACTGTCAGGGCGGCTCTCTGGGCCTGGGTCATCCGCTGGCCGCCACCGGACTGCGTCTGGTCATGACCCTGGCCCGACAACTGCGCGAAGAAAACCTGCGTTACGGCATTGCCGCCGCCTGCGTGGGCGGAGGGCAGGGCATGGCACTGCTGATCGAGAATCCTTTCTATCGAGCCACCCGTTAGCTCAATATTTGCTCGCGGAAAGCGAATTTCGATGGCGATAAGCACTGGGCATGACGCAGGTCAATTTTTACCGCTTGACCGAATCATGATGAAAGGCGAATCTCGCGCCTCTGAAACACTACGGAACCCCGTCTATGCGTGCCCTCGCTGAGCTATCTTTCGATTTCGTCTGGCATTTGATGTTCACGGATGACGATCAGCTCGATCAGGATCTGGCGGTACGCTCGCTGGAGAATCTGTCGGACTATTTTTCCGCCATGTCCGATGAAGAAAAAAGGGCGTTCATCGCCGTGGCGCATGAGCGCAAGGCGCGCATGCTGGCCTTGCCCGATGCCGATGGGTACTCTCCGGTGACGCTGGTGACTGAAGACCAGGCGCAGTTTCTCGAGCAGGTTGTTTCCGGACAGTTCTTTCAGCAGTTTGAAGCCCCTCTGACATTCGAGGCGGGCGACTGCGTGGTACCGATCCGCAGCCGCTGAAGGGTCGATGTCGCAACGGTTATGACCCGATGGCCTGCGGCAGCCGTGCAATGACCTTGATTTCGAAATCGAAGCCATAGAGCCAAGTGACACCCACACCGGTCAGGGTCGGGTGAGGCGCGTTGCCCCAGAACTCCGGAAACACACTCCATACCCGTTCGAACGTCGTCTCGGGGTCGACAATGAACACCGTCACGTCGATCACGTCCTCGAAGGTGCAGCCCGCCGCCAGCAGAACCGCGTTCAGGTGGGTGAATGCAAGGCGTACCTGCTTTTCAAGGTCGGGTTCAGGCGAACCGTCCTCTCTGCTGCCGACTTGTCCCGACACGAACAAAAAGCCATCCGAGCGAATCGCCGGGGAGTAATGGTTGCGCTCGTAAAGCGCCTGGCGGCCGGCAGGAAATACAACGTCACGCTGTGTCATGGCTGTCTCCATCAAGAGGTCGGGGCGACCTGAAACTCTGTAATGGAGCGACTTTAAGCGCTTGCACTGGACCGATAAACGCGCAACCTTGATCAGCACTGTTTGGGAAAACCAAACAATTCAACTGTCAGGCAGGGTGAGAATGGACCGTTTCGACGCGATGCAGGCGTTTGCCCGGGTGGTGGAAACCGGCAGCTTCACCAAGGCCGCCGACACGCTGCACATGAGCAAGACCAGTGTGACGCAGCTGGTGCAGCAACTGGAGGCCCGTCTGCGGGTACGGCTGCTCAATCGCACCACGCGCAAGGTCAATGTAACCGCTGACGGCGCTGCCTATTACGAAAGGGTCGTCAGGTTGCTGGCGGACATGGATGACGCCGAGACCAGCCTGTCGAGTGCCGCCTCTCTGCCCAGAGGCCGATTGCGTGTGGACGTGCCCAGCCCGTTCGCCAGCCTGCTGCTGATGCCGGCGATGCCTGCCTTTCATGCCCGTTACCCGGACATTCAGATCGACATGGGCGTCAGCGACCGTATCGTCGACCTGATCGGCGAAAATGTGGATTGCGTCGTGCGCGGTGGCGAGATAACCGATCAGTCATTGATGGCGCGCCGGGTGGGCGACCTGCGACTGGGCGTCTACGCCGCCCCCGGTTATCTGCAGCGAACGGGCACGCCCGTCCACCCGAGGGAGCTTGAAGACTCGTCCCATCGTATCGTCGGCTATCTGTGGGCGCGAACGGGCAAGGCGCTTCCCTATGCCATGCAGCGCGAGGGCGAACAGGTGCATGTTCAGGGCCGCTATACGCTGGCGGTGGATGATGGCAATGCGTACATTGCCGCCGGACTTGCCGGAATGGGCATCCTCTGGCTTCCGGATTACATGGCGCGACCTCACGTGGCACGCGGTGATCTGGTCCCGCTGTTCGAGGACTGGCAACTGGAGAGCATGCCGATGTACGTAGCCTTTCCCCCGAACCGGCACGTCAGCATCAAAGTGCGCGTGTTTATCGACTGGGTCACCGAGCTGATGGCCGAGCATGGGCCGGTTGGCGGGCATCAAAGGCTTGGCCGGGGTTAGCGCATGCCCCTCAACGTCGCGCCGACAGTTGTTGCGGTGCCAGAAACGCGTCGTGGAAGTAGTTACGAAACGCCTGCATCGCCGGACTGGGTTCCCGTTCGCGGTGCCAGGCAAGGCCGACGCTCATGGGCGTTACCTGATCGGTGACGGTCAGGGTTTCGATTCGCTTGCCTTCCAGCGACCAGGGGCGATGCACCAGGTCCGACAGAATCGCCACGCCGCTGCCGTTGGCGACCATGCTGCGTACTGCTTCGACCGAACTGGTGCGTACGCGCACACCAGGTTGTTGACCGGCCATTTCCCAGTAACGCATCGCGCTTTGCTCGGCTTCGTCCACGGTCAGCAGGATGTAGGGTTCCTTGGCCACATCGGCGAGGCTGACCGATGCGCGCTGGCACAGCGGGTGGTGACTGCACAGCCATAAGCGGCGCTCTGAATTGAACAGCGTTTCCGAAATGATATCCGGGTGAGTGATGTTGGCTGTCAGCACCACCGCCATGTCGAATCGGCCTTCCAGCAGGCCCTGTTCGATGGATTGCCGCTCCTGTTCATGCACTTCGATGGCGACGTCCGGGTGCCAGTGCTCCAGACGTTGCAAATGGTGCGGCAGGAAGTAGCCAATGACGGTGTAGCTTGCCGCCAGGCGCAATACGCCACTGGCGCGAAGGTCCGGCAGCGGGCTGTTGAGTGCATCATCGACGCTGCGCAGAATCACATACGCACGGTTGAGAAAGTGTCGACCGGCCTCGGTCAGGCTCATGCCCTGTGCCGAGCGCTGAAACAGAAGGGAGCCGAGCATGCTCTCCAGTTCCTTGATCGCGGTGGTGACCGCCGACTGTGAAATGTTGAGATGGATGGCCGCCTGCGAGATTTGTCCGATCTCGGCGGTGGCGACGAAATAACGAACCTGGCGCAAGGTCAGGGACATAAGCACTCCGGTCTGCGGGGTATCTGTTTTTCAGAAGATAGCGTATCTGATAATAGATCTACCCAAGGGGGGAGCGAGAATTTAACGTGGTTTGCATCCGTTACCTAGCTTCAGGAGCAAATGCCATGCAAGTGGATTTCAACTCGGACATGGGCGAAAGCTTCGGCGCCTGGACCATCGGGGACGGTGTCGATACCGAACTCATGGGGTTTATCAGTTCGGCCAATATCGCCACCGGTTTCCACGCCGGTGACCCGGGCACCATGCGCCGCACGATCGAGCAGGCCAAACGCCTGGGTGTCGCCATCGGCGCGCACCCGGGGTTCCGCGATCTGGTCGGCTTCGGCCGGCGGCATATCAACTCGCCGGCTCAGGAGCTGGTCGACGACATGCTTTACCAACTGGGCGCGCTGCGTGAACTGGCCAAGGTTCAGGGTGTTGCACTGCAGCACTTCAAACCTCATGGCGCGTTGTACATGCACCTGGCCCGTGACGAAGAGGCTGCCCGGTTGCTGGTGGAAAACCTTCAGCGTCTGGAGCCTGACCTGCTGCTTTACTGCATGCCCGGCTCGGTCATTTGCAAAATCGCTGTGGAACTGGGGCAGCCGGTGGTTCGCGAGTTCTACGCTGACCGCGACTACGACCTCAGTGGCTCTATTGTTTTTACCCGAAACGTCAGGGCTCATGACCCCGCCGAGGTGGCGGCCAGGGTGGTTCGCGCCTGTCAGCAAGGTGTGGTGCGAACGGTCGAGGGTGAGGATCTGGCCATCGCCTTCGATTCGATCTGTCTGCACAGTGACACGCCGGGAGCGCTGGCCCTGGCCGAAGCGACGCGCCGGGCACTGGACGATGCCGGAATAGCCGTGCGCACGCCACGTTAGCCGGTACGCGGCACCGGGGGCAAAGACCCTTGGGCCGCCGCAACGATCTTTGCCTGCCTTTCTATAACGATTCCAAAAGGAACAGACATGGCCGATCCGATTCGCTACAGCTTTGGCGCCGATGAACACCTGTTTGCCGAGGTCAGTGACAGCATGTCGCTGGAAGCCTTTTTCAAGGGTCTGGCGGTCACTCGCGCGGTCGAGCGCCTGGCGCTGGATGGCGTGCTGGATGTATGCCTGGCCAACGCCTCTTTCCAGATCCGTTTCGACCCGGACCGCATTGCGCCTCAGGCCCTGCTTGAGGCGGTGAGGCAGGCTGAGGCGGGGGCTGTCGCCGAGCGCACCTTGCAAACCCGTATCATCGAGATCCCGGTGCTTTACAACGATCCCTGGACCCACGAAACCCTGATGCGCTTTCGCGACCGTCATCAGGACCCGAATGCCACAGACCTGGAATACGCTGCGCGCATCAATAACCTGGCCGACGTCGATGCGTTCATTGCGGCGCACAGCGGTGCGCCGTGGTTCGTTTCGATGGTCGGCTTTGTTGCCGGTCTGCCGTTCATGTTCCAGATGGTCGAGCGTGAGCGGCAGTTGCAGGTGCCCAAATACCTGCGTCCGCGCACCGACACGCCCAAACTGACCCTGGGGCATGGCGGTTGCTTTGGCTGTATCTATTCGGTGCGCGGTGCTGGCGGTTATCAAATGTTCGGCGTCACCCCGGCCCCTATCTACGACCCGCAACAGCGGCTGGCGTACCTGAAAGAGCACATGGTGTTTTTCCGTCCGGGGGACATCGTGCAGTTCAAACCGCTGGATCGGGAAGGCTACGATGAGGCCGTTGCCGAGGTGGAGGCGGGGCGTTTCGACCTGCGGATCCGTCCGGTCGAGTTTTCACTGGATGCCTTTCTGGCCGATCCCGCCGGCTATCCAAAATCGCTGCAGGAGGTGCTGGCATGATCAAGGTACTCAAACCCGGTCTGGCAACCTCGGTTCAGGATCTTGGCCGCGAGGGCTACTATCATCTGGGTATTCCGCCTTCCGGTGCGCTGGACCAGTACGCGCTCAGCGCCGCCAACCATCTGGTCGGCAACCCGCCCGGCGCCGCCGGACTTGAATGCACCCTGGTCGGTCCGGAGCTGGAATTTCAGTGCGACGCTCTGGTGGCGGTCTGCGGTGCGCACATGGCCGCACGGCTGGACGGGGTGGAAATGCACCCTGACACCGCATTTTCGGTAAAAACCGGTCAGGTGCTGCGTTTCGATTTCCCCAAGGACGGCGCGCGCACCTATCTGGCCGTTGCGGGCGGCATTGACGTGCCGCTGGTATTGGGCAGTCGGTCGACTTACACGCTGGGGGCGCTCGGCGGTTTACAGGGACGCAGGCTGGCGGCCGATGATCTGCTGCCGATCGGCACCGCCAGCGGCAAAGGCCGTGCAGGCGCCAGTCTGCCGATGGCGCTGCGCCAGTCTCTGGGCGGCGAAGTCTACCTGCGCGTGGTGCCTGGGCTGTATTACGAGCGTCTGACCGAGTTTGCGGCGACCAGCTTTTTCTCCGAGTCCTGGGCGGTCGGTTCGGAGGCAGACCGTATCGGTTATCGCTTCAAGGGTGGCAGGGCACTGACCTTTCAGCCACGGGAGCAGCCGTTTGGTGCCGGTTCCGATCCGTCGAACATTGTCGACAGTTGCTATCCGATCGGCTCGATTCAGGTCCCTGCCGGTCTGGAGCCGATCGTGTTGCACCGCGACGCGGTGTCTGGCGGAGGCTACGCGATGATAGGCACCGTGATCAGCGCCGACCTTGACCTGATCGGTCAGATGCAGCCCAACCAGAAAGCCCGATTCGTGGCCGTGACGCTGGAGGATGCCTTGCTGGCACGAAAATCCTACAAGAAGAAACTGGCCTGCCTGAGCAAATTGTTTCCTTACTGAAATACAGAGCGGGCAGGGCGTTTACGTTTTGTTCGCTAGTCAGAAGGGCCGTCAGTCGGCAGGTGCGGGCGTCAGTTGCGCCCGCATCTTTGTGCGGCACACGTTCAGTATTTCATCGGCCAGCGGCAAGTTGTCCGGGCAACTGCGCGACAGCAGCACCGCGCCGAGCGCATGGGCAAACCTGTCAAGGGTGTGTGCCCGCGCCTGTTGCTGATCTGCGTCATCGGTGTGTTCGCCTGAAGGCACAAGTGCTGCCAGCATGCGCTCAATGCCATCGGCAAAAGTCGCTTTGACATCGTCCGACTGACGCGCGGCGTCGCCACCCAGCGCCGCCATCGTGCAGCCGGTGCCAGGGTTGTCACGGTGCTCTCTGGACAGGTAGTAGTCGATGAACTGCGCAGGATCGATGCCCTTCGATTGTTCCACGGTCTGTGAGATGGAGCAGGCGGCCGACTCTGCCATCAGGTCTGACTTGGAGCCGAAGTGCTTGTAGAACCCGCCGTGGGTAAAGCCTGCGGCTGCCATCAGGTCCGCGACCCCCACGCCGTCAAAACCGTGCTCACGAAACTGCACGGAGGCCGTTTCGACAATGTGCGCCCGATTGGCCTGCGCCTGCGCCTTGGTGACCCTCATGTGTGTTCCTCGTTCGTCTGCTCCGTTCGACAGACGGGGAATATAGCATTGATGCTGAACGTCATTAAAGTGCAGGCGATTTTGCGGATCTTCGTCGTAACGTTGAAAGTGTTTACCGGTTACTGGCGTTTTCCTTTGTAACAAAAAAGACCAGAATACCCGCCGTTCTGTTTCCCCCTTGGCCGCACGTTGCAATGAGCGTTTCACGCCACTGTGCGCTGAGCCCGTATTACCGATGAGCAGCGTTGGCTGACTCGTCAGGAGAGCACCATGCATCGAAAATCAATTTACGCAGCACGTGCCATCATTTCCGCAGCCGCACTCACCACCTCGCTGGCCTATGGCATGAATGCCATCGAGTTGCCTGCCGGCGCCCCGGCCGACAAAGCCGTTGGCAAGCTTGAACAGGTTCATGCCTTCTACGACGCGATGCCTACCGGCGTGACGGTGACCGAAACCGGGCGAATTTTCGTCAACTTCCCGCGCTGGGGTGACAAGGTGCCGTTTACCGTGGGCGAGATTCGCGACGGCAAGGTGGTTGCCTATCCGGATCTGGCAGTCAACCGGGAGAACCCCAAAGACCCCGCTGACGGGTTGATCAGCGTACAAAGTGTGGTGGCTGACGGCAAAGGCCGCGTCTGGCTTCTTGACACCGCAGCGCCCGAGTTTGCGGCTCCGCGTCCCCGTGGGGCCAAGCTGATCGCGGTGGACCTGGCCACCAATAAGATCGTCAAGCGACTGGTGTTTCCGGATAACGTCATTTTGCCCAGCACCTATGTCAACGACATGCGCTTCGATTTCCGCAAAGGGGCGCAGGGGACGGTGTATGTGACCGACTCGTCGGTGAGCGGTCCGGGCGCGATCATCGTCATGGACATCGCCACCGGGCATGCGGTACGGCGATTGAGCGGGGCGAAGGCAACGTCCGCAGATCCGGCTTTCGTGCCCGTCGTCGAGGGCGTGCCGGTTCTGGGCGATGGTCCGAATGGCACGCGCAAACCCGTGAGCGTTGCAGCCGATGGCATTGCGTTGTCGGCAGATGGCAAGACACTGTATTTCTCGCCATTGTCCAGCCGCCATCTGTACTCCGTCGCCACCGACCTGCTGGACGACAGCCGGGTAAGCGATTCGCAACTGGCCGCGGCGGTTCAGGATCTGGGCGAAAAAGGCGCTTCGGATGGGCTGGAGTCCGATGCCGACGGGGCCGTGTATGCAGGTGACTACGAACACAATGCCATTCGCAAACGTCTGTCGAATGGTGTCTGGCAGACCGTGGCGCACGATCCTCGCATGCTGTGGCCGGATACCTTGTCGATAGGCCCGGATGGCTACCTGTATTTCATCGTCAACCAGTTGCACCGTCAGGCCGGTTTCAATTCAGGCCAGGACAAGCGGGAAAAACCATACAGCTTGCTGCGCGTGAAAGTCGGCGTTGCGCCGGCCCCTACGCATTAACAGGATCGAACTGAACCGTGGAGAGTTGGAAATGAGCACACAGGCAAAGCCCATCGTCTTGATCGCCGTTCTGAACGCCAAGACGGGCAAAGAAGCGGCATTGAAAGAAGCACTGCTGGCACTGGTGGAGCCGACCCGGGCAGAGCCGGGCAACATCGAGTACGTGCTGTTCGAAAAGCGCGATGAGGCCGGAACGTTCTACATGCGTGAATGCTTCGAAAACCAGGCAGCGCTGGACGCCCATGTGGCCACGGCACACTATCAGCAGTTTGCTGCCGTCGGCGGTGAGTTGTTTGCGCAAGCGCCGCAGTTGATATTTCTTGACCCGGTATCGGACTGAGTCGGGGCGGGCACTGGGTAATGCTTCAGGCTGCGGACGTGCAGCCTGAAGCCGATTGCTTATCTGGCGTGCCACCTTTCACATGCTTTAGGCCCTCGCCAGGTACGCAGGGCCAGTGTCAGTGTGAAGACTCCCCGGTACGTTAGCAGGTCAATCCTCCCTTCAGCGCTGACTGACTCGGACCGGACGCCCTCAATACCTCGGCTTCACCGCCTTCCATTCTGGCTTGTACTTCTGCATCTGCCTCACGTCATCGCGCTGTCGGATGCCGCAGCTGTGGTACTGGTCGTTGAGCTTGCCTAGCTGGTCGTAGTCCAGCTCAAGCCCCAGGCCGGGCGCGCGGGTGATGCTGACGCAACCGTCGACAATCGGCAGTTTTCCACCCTTGATGACTTCTTCGTCCGGTTCCTGCCACGGGTAGTGGGTGTCACAGGCGTAATCCAGGTTAGGCACTGACGCTGCCACATGAGCCATCGCCATAAGGCTGATGCCCAGATGAGAGTTGGAGTGCATCGACACGCCAAGGCCGAACGTGTCACACATCTTCGCCAACACTTGAGTGTCGTGCAGGCCGCCCCAGTAGTGGTGATCGGCGAGGACGATCTGCACACTGTCGAGCGCCACGCTGCGGCGGAATTCATCGAAATCGGTCACGACCATGTTGGTCGCCAAAGGCAGGCCGGTACGTTTATGCAGTTCAGACATGCCCTCCAGGCCCGGCGTCGGGTCTTCGTAATATTGCAGGTCATCGCCCAGCAGTTCGGCCATGCGAATCGACGTTTCCAGCGACCAGTTGCCGTTGGGGTCGATACGCAGCGGGTAACCGGGGAACGCTTTTTTCAGCGCTTTGATGCATGACACTTCATGCTCGGGGTCCAGTGCCCCGGCCTTGAGCTTGATGCTTTTGAAACCGTAGGCGTCAATCATGCGTCGCGCCTGGGCGACGATCTGTTCCTCATTCAACGCTTCGCCCCAACTGTCGGGCGCATAAGGTGTGTCGGCGTGCTGTGCGTACTTGAAAAACAGGTAGGCGCTGAACGGAATCCGGTCGCGAATTGCACCGCCGAGCAGGTCCACCAGAGGCCTGTTCAGGGAACGGGCCTGCACATCCAGAAACGCCACTTCAAACGCTGAATAGGCATTGCTGACAGCCTTGCTGGCATGTGAACCCGGCGCCAGTTCGGCACCGGCCAGGCTGACCGGTTTGTGCGCTGCTACCGTTGCCTGAACAATATTGCGTAACAGATTGAGATTGAACGGGTCGACGCCGATCAACTGATGTTGCACCTGTTGTTGAATCGCCAGTGCCGGAGCGTCGCCGTAGCTTTCGCCAAGGCCGATGTAGCCGTTGTCGGTCTCCACCTCAATGATCGAGCGCAGAGCAAAGGGCTCATGGATGCCGCTGGCGTTGAGCAGCGGCGGATCGCGAAAGGCGATAGGGGTGACGGTCACACGTGTGATTTTCAAAGGGCTGTCTCCCGAGGGTCAGGGTTTGAGGCTGGAAGGGGTGCCAAGTGGACCGGCGTTGTGCAACGCGGCTGGCTCGGTGTCAGAGAGGCGTTTGTCACCGCGCGGAGTGGTGCGGGCGAAGAAAATCACGATGGCGGCCAGCAGTGACGTGGCGGCCAGCCCGTACAGCCCACCCTGAATCGAGCCGGTGGTCTGCTCCAGGAAACCGAAAGTGGTGGGGGCCACAAAACCGCCCAGGTTGCCGATGGAGTTGATCAGCGCGATCACCGCTGCGGCGATGCGTGCATCCAGGTAGCCTTGAGGGATTGGCCAGAACAGAGCGGAGGCGGCCTTGAAGCCGATTGCCGCGAAACAGATAGCGACAAAAGCGAATACCGGACCGCCAATGGTCGACATGAACATGCCGACAGAGGCAATCACCAGCGTGACCGCAACCCATGCCTGTTGGTGTTTGAAGCGCGCGGCAAGGGCGGCAAAACCGTACATGGCGACAATCGAGATGATCCACGGCACCGAGTTGAACAGGCCGACCTCGAAATCGCTGAAGCTGCCCATTTTGCGGATCATGCTCGGCAGCCAGAACGTTGCGCCGTAGATGGTCAGCGCTACCGAAAAGTAGATGAAGCAGAACAGCAGAATCTGTCGGTCAGCCAGCAACCTGAAGACCGATGGCCTGACGGTCTGGCTGGCCTCCCGCAGACGTTGTTCTTCAGCGATGGCAGAGATCAGTACGGTTTTTTCTTCATCGCTCAGCCAGCGTGCTTCATGCGGATGCGACTGCAACCAGAACCAGACAAAGCCGCACAGGGCAATGGAGGCGAAGCCCTCGATCAGAAACATCCATTGCCAGCCATGCAGGTTCAACCCTTCCACGCTGAGCAACGCGCCCGATACCGGGCCGGAGATGACCGACGCAATCGCTGAACCACTGAGAAACAGCGCCATCGCCTTGCCACGATCACTGGAGGGCAGCCACTGGGTAAAGTAGTAAATGATCCCCGGAAAGAAACCGGCTTCCGCCGCGCCAAGGATGAAGCGCAACACGTAAAAGCTGGTTTCGCCCTGCACGAAGGCCATGGCCATTGCTGCGGCGCCCCAAGTGAACATGATGCGGGTCAGCCAGGCGCGGGCGCCGTAGCGCTGCAGCAGCATATTGGACGGCACTTCAAACAGCGCATAACCGACAAAGAACAACCCGGCACCCAGCCCGTAAGCCGCAGCGCCGATGCCCAGATCGGTTTCCAGATGGCTGCGCACAAAGCCAATGTTGACCCGGTCGATGTAGTTGACGATGAACATCACCACGAACAGCGGCAACACGTGGCGTTTCACTTTGGAGGCTGCACGGGCAAGCACCGTGACGTCCGGCGTGTAAGGGGCGGTATTCAAGAGGCGACTCCCATTCATTGTTTTTTTGAGGGATGAGCCGATCATGGACGCGTTGATTATTCCCGTCTAATCTAGTTATTGACTTGATTGATACCCGGAATGGATCAATGTTTGAGCTTTCGCAATTGCGCTGCTTTACCACGGTGGCGACAGAGCTGAATTTTCGCCGTGCTGCCGAACGACTCAACATGACTCAGCCACCGCTGAGCCGGCAGATTCAGTTGCTGGAACATAACCTCGGCGTCGAACTGCTCACGCGCAGCACCCGCAGCGTGGCATTGACGGCCGCAGGCCGGGCGTTTTTCATCGAAGCCCAGACCCTGCTGGAGCGGGCGC
The DNA here is from genome assembly GCF_002157375.1 of Pseudomonas syringae. Classification (GTDB taxonomy): domain Bacteria; phylum Pseudomonadota; class Gammaproteobacteria; order Pseudomonadales; family Pseudomonadaceae; genus Aquipseudomonas; species Aquipseudomonas syringae_T. Next base: position 96,826 of record NZ_MTSA01000005.1, on the reverse strand, counting down.
AGCAAGCGGCCATTTCTGCCCGGCGCTTCGCGGAGGGGGATATCGGTTCGGTGACCATCAGCTTTGTGGGAAGCGCGGTGTATGAGTTTCTGCCGAGAGTGATCGCCGAAGCGCGGCTCAAGCAGCCGCAAGTGAAAATTTCCCTGACGGAAATGAACACCTACCAGCAGCATGAAGCGTTGAGGGCGCGGCGCATCGATCTGGGCATTGTCCGTGCGCCACTGTTCCAGCCGGGCTATGAGAGCGAGTGCCTGGTGCGTGAGCCTTTTGTACTGGCGGTCCCGCGCAACCACCCGTTGGCCCGTGCCGACGCTGTGGGCGTTGCAGATCTCGATGGCGTTCCTTTTCTGATGTATTCGCACTCGGCCTACCCGCCGTTCAACGAACTGCTGACCGGTATGTTTCGTTCGGCACGAGTGGCTCCGGAGTATGTCCAATGGCTTGGGTCGTCACTGACTATCCTGGCGTTGGTCAATGCTGGCATGGGCCTGGCACTGGTGCCGCGTTGCGCGACCAATGTGGTGTTCAAGGATGTTGTTTTTCGTGGCATTGATCTGGGCGAGGGGGTGCAAAGCGAACTGCATCTGGTCTGGCGTTCGGACAATGACAATCCGGCTTGCAGGATGCTGCTTGAAGCGATTCGTGCGGCCGTGAGGCCGGATGAAAAATAAGTCTGAAACACCTTGCAGGTGGTGGGCATCAACTATCATTTGTTCAGTCGATAGTCATCATCAAGCAAGGCAAGTTCTGTTTTTCCGGCAAAGGAGGAGGATGGCGTCATAGCCACTTGCTCCAAGGGAGACGACGCGATGAGAATGTTCACTCTGTTGACGCTTGCTGCCGTATTAAGCACCAGTGTTGCCTTCACGGCACCTGCCGGTGCGGCCGTCTCTTCCGCCACTACCACCTCCGAACAGTCTTGCCATTTCGCGCCCGTCGTCGACAGTGCCGCCAGCCTTCAACACACTCAATCGGTGGGTGTGCTGTACAGCGAAAACACCGTCAGCAATCTTCAGTACCTGAACAACTACCACTCGGTTGCGCTCAGAAGCGGGAAGAACGGCGAGCTTGATTCACGCATCCGCAATGCATTCATCAGCAGTTCAGATCCTGAACTGGCCACCGACTGGCTAGTGGGTTCGCTGAAGAAAGAGTTTGCTTCGGTGACGGTCTACGACAACCTGGATGCATTGATGCAGGCGCGCCCGGACGTGGTGGTGATGCTCGACACTTATAACCGGTTGGTGAGCAAGCGCAACAGTCAGGTCGAAGCGCGTTTCATGGCGCGGTTTTACGACAGCAATCTGCGCTATATCGGCAAGGCGGAAGGCGAAGTGGTGAAGGAAATGACGTCAGTCTGGGTGAAAGGCAAGGCCGCTCCCGAGATTGCTGCGCAGATCGATCAACAGCGTGAACTTCAGGTGAATGCGTTGAAGCAGTTCGATGTGTCGCTCAAGTCGCTGGTGATGCAAGCCGACCAGGCGCAGGTGGCGGCTAATTGAGCGCGTGTTTATCGATTAATACCAACCCGGTTGATAAGTGTGCCAACTTTCACGTTGGCATGTATTTCACGGCGCTGTGTGCCTCCTGTGTGATGACCGGACAAACGTTATAAAGGCGTCGAATGAAACGTTGTCTGACGCCTTGCGCGGTCTTTTATACCGTTTTTGAATGTCTGCGAGATCCGGCTGTCTTAGTTTTATTGTTCTTTACCTGCGCCAGACATCAGGGTCGAACAGGTGCTGGACGAGTGACAGCCTGTTTATTTTATTTAAAACCGATGCGTGGTTCGGTTTTACCGTAAAGAATTAATCACACCTGCCGAGAGCATGACAGGTGAGCAGGTTATGGCCTGACTCGCATGATGAGCAGCAAGCCACGTGCGCTTTGACTGTAGTGACAGAGAAGCCTTGCGATGCTGAGAAAACTCCCGGGTGCCTTGCGCACCCTGATGTCTGTGCCTTCCGGTAACCCGAGGCTGTTGCAGGCCCAATACGTTGCATTGTCCCGACAATTGCCCCTGATGTACTTCGTGCTGCTGGTCAACACCTGGGCGCTCGCGTTTACGCATTGGGCAACCGCTCCCGTGTGGCTGACGTTGTTAGTGCCGACCGTTCTGACGGTGGTGTGCGGTATCCGCGCGCGCAAGTGGCTACTGACAGTAAACAGGCCCGCGCCGGCCCCCGGTACGATTCTGGCCACGTTGCGTGGCACTAATGTGCTGGCGGGTATTATCGCCGCCGCTTTTGCGGGATGGTCATTGTCGCTTTATCCCTATGGCGATGCTTACACCCAGGCGCACGTTGCGTTCTTCATGGGGATCACGGTGATTGTCTGCATCTTTTGCATGATGCATTTGCAACCCGCCGCCTTGACCACGGCTGTGATCGTCAATACAGCGTTCGTTATTTTCTTCGCTTCGACACACAACATCACGTTCATTGCGACAGCGGCCAATATCGTGCTGGTGTCGATTGGTATGTTGATCATTCTTCGCTATCAATACCGCGACTTCACCAGTCTGGTGGACGTGCAGGTCAGAACTGAACAACTGAGCAATGAAAACCTGTTGCTGGCCAATCAGGACAGCCTGACCGGGCTGCCCAATCGGCGGCAGTTTTTCCAGACGCTGGACGCTGCGATGAACGAGGCGCTGGCGCAGGGCAGCGGGCTGGCAGTGGGCGTGCTGGACCTGGACGGGTTCAAACCGGTCAACGACCTTTACGGCCATCGTATCGGCGACCGGATGCTGATGCTGGTTGCCGAGCGTCTGACCACTGCCGCCAGCGACACAGTGCATGTTTCTCGACTGGGGGGCGATGAGTTCGCGCTGGTCATCAAAGGCGACATCAGCAACGAGGCATTGCTGATGTTCGGCAAGCATCTCTGTGCGTTGATGCATGAAAGTTTCGAGTTGTCGGACATGCCGATCCAGATCGGTGCCACTTTGGGCTTCGCGACGTTTCCGGCCACCGCCGATAATGCCACCCAACTGTTTGAATACGCGGATTACGCCCTTTACCAAGGCAAGAACCATAACCCGGGGTCCACGTGCCTGTTTTCATCCAGTCACCGTGAGCAGTTGCACGCTGATGGCGTGACCGAACAGGCGTTGCGGCGGGCGAACCTGGACACCGAGTTTCATGTCCTGTTTCAGCCGATCATTGAAAGCTGTACGCGTGAAACGGTCGCGTTCGAAGCGCTCGCTCGCTGGAACAGCCCTGAACTCGGGGCGGTGTCGCCCGCGCACTTCATCCCGATTGCCGAACGGATCGGCATGATCAACAAACTGACAGCGCCTTTACTGACCCACGCGTTGCAGAAAGCGCTGTCCTGGCCATCACCGATCAGGCTCTCGTTCAATCTGTCGGCACACGACTGCGCCACTTGGGAAAGCGTCAACAGCATTGTCGAGATTATCGAAAACAGCGGGTTCGATGCCTCACGTCTTGATCTGGAGATCACTGAAACTGCCGTTATGCAGGACATCGGCCAGGTTCAACAAGCCATTGCCCAGTTTCGCCAACTGGGCTGCGGCATTTCGCTGGACGACTTTGGCACCGGCTACTCCAGCCTCAGTCAGTTGCACGCCCTGGCATTGACCAAGCTGAAGATCGACCGCAGCTTTGTGACCGGCGTGCATGACAACCCGGCCAGTTACAAGATCGTCAAGTCGCTGGTTGCCCTGAGTCTGGACATGTCGCTGGGCTGCGTGATCGAAGGCGTCGAGACGCAGGATGAACTGAATGCGTTGACGAGCCTGGGCTGTACGATGGTGCAAGGCTACTTTTACAGTCCGCCGATCAGTTTTGAAGAGACCCTGGTCTGGATTGAAACGCCGGATGACGAGCGCACGTTTGGCTATGCAGCCTCGTGCCGTATCTGATCGGCTGTGCTTGAACCGTTCACCGGTGCGTGAGTGGGGTAAGATGCATTTTTCGATGCCTACCGGACCCTTTTCATGAGCAAACCCGGACAGACCGTGCTTGTCGCACTGCGCAAGATGATCGCATCAGGCGAGCTGGCGGCTGGCGAACGGTTGATGGAAGTGCCGACTGCCGAATTGTTCGGCGTTTCTCGCATGCCGGTGCGCATGGCGTTCCGCACGCTGGAGCAGGAAGGCTTGCTTGTGCCCTTTGGCGGACGCGGTTTTCAGGTACGCTCGATCACCCCGCAAGAGATCGCCGGCGCGGTGGATGTGCGCGGTGTGCTGGAGGGGCTGGCGGCACGGCAGCTGGCCGAGCGCGGATTGACGCAGCAAGCCCGGGAGGAGCTTCAGGCCTGTCTGGATCTGGGGGACTCGCTGTTCGAAAAGGGCCACGTCACCGAAGATGATCTTGAGGTCTATCACGACCTGAACATGCGCTTGCACCGCGTGATTGTGGAAGGCAGCGGCAACCGGGCCATTGCCGATGCGCTGGCACGTAACGATCACCTGCCTTTTGCGTCGGTCACGGCACTGGCTGTGGATCGCAACAACCTGATTCGCGAATACCGGCGCTTCAATTTCGCGCACATGCAGCATCACGCTGTGGTGGATGCGCTGATCAATGGCCAGAGTGCCCGCGCTGAAGCCATCATGCGTGAGCACGCCAATGCCACGCTGCGTTATGCCGAGATATTCGGCGCAGGCGTGCCTGATCGCATGAAGGTCATCCAGCCCGCCGACTGATCAGATATCGAGTACCAGCAGGGGCGTTCTGGAGCGCGAGCAGCAGGGCGTGAACTGGTCGTTGAGCGCTTGCTCGTCTTCGGTCAGAAACAGATCCCGGTGATCGGGGATGCCTTTCAATACCCGTGTCAGGCATGTGCCGCAGACGCCTTGTTCGCAGGACAGAGGAATGTCGATACCGTGGCTTTCAAGCACCTGAGCCACGGTCTTGTTGGCCGGCACGGCCAGCACCTGGCCAGTGCTGGCAATCTCGATTGAAAAGCTGCCGTCGTTGCTGGTGTCTATCGGCTCGGCGGAAAAATGCTCCCGATGCATGTTGTCTTCAGACCATCCCGCCGCACGGGCGCTGTCGAGGATGTGCTGCATGAAGCCACCCGGGCCACAGACGTACAAGTGGGTGTCGGGCAGTGGGTCGGCCAGCACTTGGGCGGCGTTCAGTGCCGTGCCCGGTTGTTCATCGAGGTGCAGCGTTACCCGATCGGCAAAGCGTGACTGCTTCAAACGCTCGATAAAAGCGCCGCGTTCGGCGGAGCGTATGCAGTAGTGCAGGTCGAAATCCGCACCGTCCATTGCCAGTTGCTCAGCCATGCACAGGATGGGCGTAATGCCGATACCACCACCAAACAACAACGTGCGACGGCTGTTCGCGGCCAGTGGGAACAGGTTGCGCGGTTCGCTGATGCGTAACGATGCGCCCGGCTGGATCTGTTGATGCAGGCTGCGCGACCCGCCGCGTGAGGCCGGGTCGTTGAGTACGCCGATCAGGTAACGGTGACGCTCGTCGGGGGCGTTGCACAGCGAATATTGTCGAATCAGACCGTCAGGCAGGTGAACGTCGATGTGCGCGCCGGCCGTGAAAGGCGGTAGCGGCTCGCCATCGGTGCGCACCAGTTCAAAACTGCAGATATCCAGCGCCTCGTCGTTGCGCGATGACACGGTCACGTCGATCATGATGGTTCCTCGGGTGACCGCCGCAGGGTCACTTCTGATTGTTTTCAAGGCTTGTGGCCCTGGTCGCACCGGTCACTTGGTGGCCATGACCGGAATCTGTTCACCCGTACTGGCCTGTTCGGCAGCGATCAGGCGCTCCAGAATCTTGCGTGACTGCACGCCGCCCGCATCAATGTTGAGCTTGAGCAGGTTGCGATGAGGGTGTTGAAGCAGGTTCTGTTGCTGGCGTTCGAGCATCTCCAGGTCTTCGCTGAAAATCTTGCGCTGGCCTTCGCGGACCGTGGCTGTCAGTTGCTCATCACCGGGGTTGAAGTTGCGTGCCATGCCCCAGAAGTACCAGATGGAGGTATCGGTTTCGGGGGTGATGAAATCGACGACGATGCTCGAGGCCTTGACGTCGTGCGGCGCGTGATAGCCGCCTTTGCCCGCGTGCGCCACACCCACTTCGATCATGACGTGGCTGGGCGGGGTGAAGCGGCAAATCTGCCAGCGATCAACCGGTACGTCATCTGCGAGGTTATTGCCGCGCAAGGCCATTTGCCAGAAGGGCGGCGGCATGATGTTTTCCATGTGCCGTGCGGTGACGACTTCTTCGCCTTCGACGGTGGTGACAGGTGGCGCTTCGTCGATTTCCTTCTGGCCGATGCTTGACGCATGCACGTAGGTTTCGTGAGTGAGGTCCATCAGGTTATCGATCATCAGGCGGTAGTCACACTGGATATGAAACAGACCGCCGCCGTAGGCCCATTCATCACTGACTGCCCATTCCAGATGGTGGATGAGGGCGGGGTCGGCTTTTTCCCGGTCGCCCGGCCATACCCAGATAAAGCCATAACGCTCGACGGCCGCGAAGGTCTTGTTGCAGGGAAAACCCCGAACCCGCTGGCCAGGCATCGAGACGGTCTTGCCGTCGCCGCCCATCACCAGCCCGTGGTAACCGCACACCAACTGCCCGTTCTCGACATAACCCAGCGACAGCGGAGCGCCCCGGTGCGGGCAGAAGTCTTCGACGGCGACGATCTGCTGGTGCTGATCACGGTAGAACACCATCTTCTCGTTGCAGATCTGACGGCCGAGCGGCTTGTCGGTGATCTCGTCAGCAGTGCAAGCGACATACCACGCATTTTTCGGGTGCATGAGGGTTCTCCACGGTTCGGTTATTGGTCTTATGGATCCACAGGGATGAGCACTTGATTTCCTTGAGTTCATTAATGCCACAGGAAAGGCATTAATCCAATGATTAATTTGATTAACTATTATTTAATGGATCCACAGCGACCTGGTCAGCGTGCTGCGTCGGCCACCAGCGCCGCTCGTAACAAGGGCGCCATCGCTTCCAGCAACGTCTGGACAGAGCGCAGTGCCCGGCAGTCAGGGCGGGTCAGCAGCCACAAGTCGGTGCGGCAACCCGCCAGTGGTTCGCTCAGGCACTCCACGCCGGTGAGGCTTCGGGCCGTAAAGTCCGTTATCGCCGCCACGCCCATCCCCGCAGTGACCAATTGAGAAACGGCCGACATGCTGCTGCAGCGGTAGCGCGGTATGACGGCCGGGAACGCCTGCTTGCGCCAGATCACCGAGGGGTGGTCCGGCATCGAGTCGTCCGGGCTGATCCACGGCACCGAGGCAGGGTTCTGCGCCAGTGCCTCGCGGTAGTCGGCGCGACCGCAGATGAGGTAGTCGGCACTGCCCAGGCATCGTCCGATCAGGTGCTCGGGCGGCGAGTTGGTCAGGCGCAGCGCAATGTCGGCATCCCGGCGACTGAGGTTGGCGAACGCATTGGAGGTCGCCAGTTCAAGGGTGAGGGCAGGGTACTGCGGCATGAACGTCGCGAGCGCCGGCAACAGCAGGCTGTGCAGTACGGCATCGGTACAGGTCAGGCGAACCGTGCCGCTGACCACGTGTTCACCTTGTTGCAAGGCCACCCGTGCAGCGGCGAGCGCCATTTCTGCCTGTTCTGCCTGCTCGGCCATTGCCTGGGCCGTGTCGGTGGGAATGTAGCCGCGACGATTTTTTTCGAAGAGCGCTGCGCCGAGCGCTGCTTCCAGGCGGCGGATCGAGCGGAATACCGTGGAAATATCGACATGCAGAAGTTCGGCAGCCCGCGCCAACGTCCGGCCCCGAACCAGCGCCAATACCAGTGAAAGGTCAGCGTGATTGATTTCATATTGCATGGCTGCAATGTTCCCTTGCCAGAATGCCCATGTCGTTTGCGTCAGTGACTATCCTAGACTGGTTTCATCGTTGCCGGATAGCCGACTCTGTGCTGTCCGGGTGCTTGATTTCATGAAGGGTTCACCATGTCACGACTTCCTTTGATCGGTGTCACCGCTTGCCGCCAGCAGTTGGGCAAGTACTCGTCTCATACCGCAGGCGACAAATACGTCGAGGCTGCCGGTTTTGCCGGCATTCCAGTGATCCTGCCAGCGCTCGACGTGCCCACCGAGCCTGCACAGTTGCTGGCTTCGCTCGATGGCTTGCTGTTCACGGGATCACCGTCCAACGTTGAACCGCACCATTATCAGGGCGCGCCGAGCCTGGAAGGTACCGTCCATGACGTGTTTCGGGATCGGACGACATTGCCGCTGCTCAGGGCCGCCATTGCTCGCGGTGTGCCGGTGTTGTGCATCTGCCGTGGTTTTCAGGAGCTGAATGTCGCCTTGGGTGGCAGCCTGCATCAGCGCGTGCAGGAACTGCCGGGCTATCTGGACCACCGCGAGCCAAAAAGCGAGGTGCTGTCTGTGCAGTACGCGCCGCAGCATGCGGTGCAAGTGCAGCCCGGTGGCCTGCTGGAGTCGCTCGGCCTGGCACCGGGGTTCGAGGTGAACAGCCTGCACAGCCAGGGCATTGATCGACTGGCATTGGATTTGCGCGCGGAGGCGCTGGCGCCTGACGGGCTGGTAGAAGCGGTTTCACTGCCCGGTGCTCCGGGGTTTGTTCTGGGTGTGCAGTGGCACCCGGAGTGGGCATTCAGGGACAACCCGGTGTCTTTGCGCATGTTCACTGCGTTTCGTGAGGCCTGCCTGGCGTATGCCCGACACCGTGACGAAGTGATCAGCGGCTGAGTGTTGCCGGCAAACGTGATTTAATATCCGGCTTTAAGGCCTCGGCAAATGACGGTTCATTACGCCGGGGCTTTGCGTTATTCACCGGATATCTTTCGCATAAGGCCTCTATGGATACGGGAGCACGACTCAAGCTGGTGCGTGAAAGCTACAAGCTGTCGCAGCGCGAACTCGCCAGACGCAGTGGTGTGACCAATGCCACGATTTCCCTGATCGAACAGAACCGTGTCAGCCCCTCGATCAGCTCACTGAAGAAGCTGCTCGAAGGCATCCCCATGACGCTGGCGGATTTCTTTACTTTTGATCAGCCTCCGGGGCCGGATCAGTATGTCTTCCGGGCCGGTGACCAGCCTGACCTGGGCCGCAACGGGGTGCGATTGCTGCTCGTCGGCGCGACCCTGCCGAGTCGGCAGATGCGTTTTCTGCGCGAGCAGTACGCGCCCGGTGCAGATTCTGGCGAAGAGCCCATCGTGCATAGCGAAGGCGAGGAGTGCGGGCTGGTCACACGAGGCACCGTGGAGCTGACCATTGACGGTCAGGTCAACATCCTCGGTCCGGGAGACGGCTACTACTTTCCGACCACGCTCCCGCATCGCTTCCGCAACATCGGCCAGGATGAAGCCGAGATTGTCAGTGCCAATACGCCCGCCAACTTCTAGGCAGCCGCTGAAAGTCAACGACCGCCGTACAACTCAACCCACCAGCGCCGTCGGCGTGTAGCCCTGCGGGTTCATGCATTGCCAGCGCCAGGCGTCCGTGAGCATCGAGTCAAGGTCGTATCGGGCGCGCCAGTCCAGTTCGTGCATCGCCTTTGACGGGTCGGACCAGCACGCCGCGATATCGCCAGCGCGTCGAGCTTCAAACACCAGGGGGACTGTTTTTCCCGAGACCCGCTCGAACGCCTGAACCACTTCCAGCACCGAGTAACCCCGTCCGGTTCCCAGGTTCCAGATCGATACGCCACGTGTGCTACGAATCCGCTCCAGCGCTTTCAGGTGACCGTCAGCCAGATCCATGACATGCAGGTAGTCGCGCACGCCTGTGCCGTCCGGTGTCGGGTAGTCATTGCCGAAAATGTGCAGGGCCGGGCGTTGCCGATTGGCCACCTGCAGTAAAAATGGCAGCAGGTTATTCGGGATGTTACGCGGCGATTCACCCAGCAGGCCTGAAGGGTGGGCACCTATCGGGTTGAAATAGCGCAACAGACCGATGGCCCAGCGAGGGTCCGAAAGGGCAACGCTCTTCATGACATGCTCGGCCATCAGCTTGGAGTGCCCGTAGGGATTGGTCGGAAGACCCACCGGGCAGCCTTCGTTCAGCGGCATTCGTCCACCGTCGCCGTACACGGTCGCCGATGAGCTGAACAGCAACTTGAATACACCGGCGTCGGCCATCGCCTGACACAGGTTGACGCTGCCACTGACATTGGTTTCGAAATAGCGCAGCGGCTCCCGAACACTTTCACCCACGGCCTTGAGCCCGGCGCAATGCACCACGGCCGTAATGGGGTAGTGAGCGAACACCCTGTGCAGCGTGGCACGGCTGCAAATCAACGTGGCGACGACTGAGGCATTCGACCCGTTTCAAGGGTTCTCGCGTGCTGTTGCACAAGTTGTCGAGGACCAACACGTCGCTGCCATCGTTGAGCAGCTCAAGCACTACATGAGCGCCGATATATCCCGCACCTCCGGTAACCAGAATCATGGCTGTCCTTCCTGGATGTTCGCCGCCTCGCAAGAGGCGAACTGATAGCCCCTTGCCGATTAAAAAAGGGGTTCATTGCGAAAATCAGGACCAGACCACGCTGTGGGCATGCCGTACTGCAGGTGCCAAAAAGCATTCGCTCAAGATTAAGGGCTTGATTGCGCGGGGGAGTTCAACGATTTGTTCCCGATGGCACAGACCCTTCATCGGAACCCTTGAACAGGTTGCCGCCAATGGCATCTCAATGCTTATATGGCGGGTCACCGCGTATCTATCACCATGAATGCAGTCGAAGCTCAGCCCTCCGCGGCGCCCTTCAGTTTCATCCGAAACTTTTAACAGAAGGGAAACTGTATGAACGGTGTTCAGACGATTCATTCCACTGTGCCGGCCTCGACCCGAGCCGGAACCGCAACACGGCCTTTGCTGTTGTGCCTCTCCCACCTGCGGTGGGGATTTGTGTACCAGCGTCCGCAGCACATCATGTCGCGCATGGCGCAGGATTATGAGGTGCTGTTTCTGGAAGAGCCTGTTCTGTCGGATTCTGCCCGTGTCTGGCTTGAACGACTCCCTCAGAACACTGCCGGGCTAACCGTGCTGGTACCGCACCTGCCTTCTGGGATGCCGGCCCATGACGTGACGGTGTGTCAGCGCAAGCTGCTGGATGATTTTCTCGAAACGCAACCGTTCGACGAGTTGTTGCTCTGGTACTTCACGCCCATGAGCCTGGCGTTTACTCATCATCTGGACGCGCAGGTAACCATCTTCGATTGCATGGACGAGCTGTCCGCCTTCAAGGGTGCGCCGCCCGAACTGGTGGGGCAGGAGCAAGCGCTGATGAAGCGCGCGGATGTGGTGTTCACCGGAGGCATCAGCCTGTGGGAGGTCAAGCGTTTGCAGCACGCCAATGCCCATGCCATGCCCAGCAGCGTCGATATCGAACACTTCGCTACCGCCCGTCACGCGCCGTACGACCACGACCCGGTCGATCAGCGACACATCCCGCATCCGCGACTCGGTTTTTTCGGTGTCATCGACGAGCGCTTTGATATTGAGCTGATTCGACAGCTGGCCGAATCCCGGCCCGACTGGCATATCGTATTGATTGGCCCGGTGGTAAAGATTGACCCGGCAAGCCTGCCACGGCTGGCCAACATTCATTATCTGGGCGGCAAGACCTACGACGAACTGCCCACTTATCTGGCCGGCTGGGATGTTGCGCTGATGCCATTTGCCTTGAACGAATCGACCCGTTTCATCAGCCCCACCAAGACGCCGGAATACCTGGCCGGCGGATGCCCGGTCGTTTCTACGCCGATTACCGATGTGGTCAGAACTTATGGTGACTGCGGTGCAGTGGCTATTGCGAAAGATGCAGAAGGGTTCGCGCTAGCCGTTATCGAAGCCTTGAGCCAAAAGGGTACTGTCGGGTTTCTGCAGAAAGCCGATGCGGTGCTCGCCGGCAAGTCCTGGGACAGCACCTGTGCAGCCATGAAAGCGCAAATCACCCGCGTGATGGTTCAGGAGCAGATCCAATGCCTCGGATAACACTTGAACCAGACTCTTTCAAACCTAAGCACTACGACTTTTTGATCGTCGGTGCGGGCTTTGCCGGGAGTGTGCTGGCAGAACGACTGGCCGCCGGCATGGGGAAGCGCGTTCTGTTGATCGACCGTCGGCCACATGTGGCGGGCAATGCCTATGATCACCTCGACGATGCCGGTGTGCTGGTTCATCAGTACGGGCCGCATATCTTCCACACCAACGCTCAGCGCATTGTCGACTATCTGTCACGGTTTACCGAGTGGCGCGACTATGAACACCGCGTGCTGGCCAGGGTAGACGGTCAGTTACTGCCTGTGCCGATCAACCTGGATACGCTTAACGGTCTGTACGGGTTGCACATGAATGAGCAGGAAGCCGAAGCGTTTCTTACTGGCCGGGCCGAACCGGTGGCGATGATACGAACCTCTGAAGACGTGGTGATCAATCAGATAGGCCGCGAGTTGTACGAGAAGTTCTTTCGTGGCTATACCCGCAAACAATGGGGGCTGGACCCGTCGCAACTGGACAAATCCGTCACGGCGCGAGTGCCGACCCGGACCACCACGGACAGCCGGTATTTTACGGACAGCTTCCAGAAAATGCCCTTGCTGGGCTATACCCGGATGTTCGAGCGGATGCTGGATCACGAATTGATCGATGTCTCGCTGGGGACGAACTTTAAAGGCCTACCTAGAGGTATCAACTACCAGCACCTGGTCTACTGCGGTCCGATCGACGAGTATTTCGATTACTGTTATGGGCACTTGCCCTATCGATCATTGCGTTTCGAGCATAAAACCGTTGATCAGGAACAGTTTCAATCGGTGGCCGTGGTCAATTACCCGGATGAGACGGTGCCCTATACCCGCATCACCGAGTACAAGCATCTCACCGGCCAGCAACATGCCCGGACCAGCCTGACGTATGAGTTTCCCTGCGCTGAAGGCGATCCGTATTACCCTGTTCCCCGCCCGGAAAATGCCGAGTTGTACAAGCGTTATGCGTTGCTGGCTGACGAACTGGACAACGTGACGTTTCTCGGTCGGCTGGGCACCTACAAGTACTACAACATGGATCAGGTGGTCGGTCAGGCGTTGGCGGCGTATCAACGCTTGCTGGAAGCAAGCATGGCCCCGGTACCTGAGTCGATGCCGGACGATTCCGTTGCACGGCCTGCGAGACGTTGAGCACGCCACGGCTGTTCGATAGCTTTCTCATGGGCGGCTTCGAGTGTTCCAGTCAACGCCGTTGCGACGGCGTGAGACTGGACCTGCTTGATTCCACAGGCCATGACCGCTGGGCCGACAAGGACTTTGCGGCGATGGCGGCCTGCGGAATACGCACGGTTCGTGACGGTTTGCGTTGGCACTTGATAGAGACGATCCCCAACCGTTACGACTGGAGCAGCTTTCTGCCCATGTTGCGCGCGGCACGGGACCGCGAGACCCAGGTGATCTGGGATCTGTGCCATTACGGCTACCCCGACAATCTGGACATCTGGAGGCCGGAGTTTGTGGAGCGTTTCGCGCGCTTCGCGGCGGCGGTGGCCCAAGTGGTCAAGGATGAAGGGGAGTGCGCGCCAGTCTATTCACCCATCAACGAGATTTCATTCTGGAGCTGGGCGGGAGGAGAAGTCGCTTACTTCAACCCTTGCGCCGAGCATCGGAGCATGGAACTCAAACATCAATTGGTGCGGGCCAGCATCGCAGCAATTGATGCCATACGCGAAGTCGAGCCCAATGCACGCTTTGTTCAGGCCGAACCGCTGATTCATGTGGTGCCAGGGACGCGCAAAAGCCGTGATGCGCAGGCCGCAGAAAATTACCGGCGCGCACAGTTTGAAGCCTGGGACCTGCTGGCCGGGAAACTGTGGCCTGGGCTGGGTGGGCACCCCGACTACCTGGATGTGCTCGGCGTCAACTTTTACCCGCACAACCAGTGGGTGTTCAACGGGCGGCGTCTGGTGCCTGGTGAGCCGCAATACCGGCCTTTTCAAGGCATGTTGAAGGAACTGCATGCGCGTTACGGGAAACAGTTATTGATTTCCGAAACCGGCGCGGAGGACGAACAGCGCCTGAGCTGGTGCAAGTACGTCACCGGCGAGGTGATGCAGGCACAGATGGCCGGTGTACCTGTCGAGGGGCTGTGCTGGTATCCGATTCTTGATTACCCCGGCTGGGATAATAATCGTCATTGCCCTGCAGGGCTTTTGGGGTACGCCGACAGTCAAGGCCAGCGGACTGTTTTCAGCCCGTTGCAGGGGGAATTGCGCATTACCGCCGCCGCGTTCGCGGCACTCAACCGGTCAAACAGATAGTCAATGACCCTGCCAAACGACCATTTTCGGGTTTTTTTGCAATTCAAAGGAATATAATCCGCTTTTTGTCAGAAAGCCGAGAACCCTTTTGAGTGTTTGCCAGTCCTAGCCTTGGAGATTACCTCTGCTTCTATCAATCGTTCTGGAGTTTCTGGCGTGTCGGAAAATAAAGCCCGTGTCGACAATACTGCGACGGGAGATATCCAGCATGAAGGCAGGGATATTTTTTTCGCGGCGGTAGAAACGACGCGTATGCCGATGATCGTGACGGACCCTAATCGTCCGGACAATCCCATTATCTTTTCCAATCGTGCGTTTCTGGAAATGACCGGGTATTCGGCAAGCGAGATCATCGGCACCAACTGTCGATTTCTTCAAGGGCCGGACACCGACCGGGCGGTGGTGCAATCCGTTCGCGAAGCCATTCGGGATCGGACGGATATCTCCACCGAGATTCTCAATTATCGCAAAGACGGCTCGTCTTTCTGGAATGCGCTGTTCATTTCTCCGGTGTATAACGACGCCGGTGATCTGATCTATTTCTTTGCGTCACAGCTGGATATCAGCCGTCGCAAGGACGCGGAAGAAGCGTTGCGTCAAGCGCAAAAAATGGAAGCCCTGGGGCAACTCACCGGCGGTATTGCCCACGACTTCAATAACCTGCTGCAGGTCATGGGCGGTTATATCGATCTGATCGGCAGTGCGGCGGAGAAATCCGACATTGATGTGCAGCGTGTGCGGCGCAGTGTCTATCACGCCAAGTCTGCTGTTGAGCGGGCCAGCACCTTGACCAAGCAATTGCTGGCTTTTGCCCGTAAACAGAAGCTGCAAGGGCGGGTGTTGAACCTCAACGGCCTGGTGTCCACCACCGAATCGCTTCTGGAGCGCACTTTTGGGCCGGAAGTGATGATCGAAACCGATCTTGAACCAGCCCTCAAGAACTGCCGTATTGACCCGACCCAGGCAGAGGTCGCGTTGCTCAATATTTTCATCAACGCTCGGGATGCGTTGATCGGCAGGTCCAACCCCAAGGTGTTTATCGAGACGCGCAACCTGGTCGTCGATGAACTCGCCAATGTGTCCTACGACGGTTTGCTGCCTGGCCGTTATGTCAGCATTGCCGTGACCGACAACGGGATCGGTATGCCTGCCAGCATCCGAGACCGGGTGATGGACCCGTTCTTTACCACCAAGGAAGAGGGCAAAGGCTCCGGGCTTGGCCTGTCGATGGTATACGGCTTCGCCAAACAGTCGGGCGGTGCGGCACGTATTTATACTGAAGAAGGTATCGGCACGACGCTACGGCTTTATTTCCCGGTCGACGAAGCCGGGCTGACAAAAACCGAATCGCCTCAAGCAACAGAGAAGCGTCTTGGCAGCAGTGAGCGCATTCTGATTGTGGAAGATCGGCCGGACGTTGCCGAGTTGGCGAAGATGGTGCTGGATGATTACGGTTATGTCTCCGACATTGCCCTCAATGCACGAGAGGCATTGAAAAAGTTTGAATCCGGTTGCACGTACGAATTGCTGTTTACCGACCTGATCATGCCGGGTGGCATGAACGGCGTGATGTTGGCGCGTGAAGTCAAACGCCGTTATCCGAAAGTAAAGGTGTTGTTGACGACCGGTTATGCCGAAAGTTCTATCGAGCGAACGGATATCGGAGGGGCCGAGTTTGATGTGGTCTCCAAACCCTGTATGCCTCATGACCTCGCCCGGAAGGTCAGGCAAGTGCTGGACGGGCCGAACGGGGTTACCTGAGCCTGTGAAATGAGCCGGACACGCTGTTCGGCTCCTCCCTTCATTATTCCTGCGTTTTAATATCAACTGACGGTCTGTTCCACGTGGGCGGCCCGGCAGACTCTTTTGACCGTGGGTTGTATTAACAGACAACTGACAACGTTCTTTACAGGCACATTGTTTATTACGGTGCTGCCAAACAGTGACGCCGTTGGAACAAGGATGAGACATGACGTTCCTTGAATATTCAGCCGTTGACCTGTTTTTTTAATCGCTCAAAAAAAGTGATGAAAAGTTTTAAACTTCTGACGTGCTGATCAGGTCATTAAATTAGAACGCGGACCTCTCTGCGTTCTCTGCCAATGACTCAAAGGACCACTACTATGATTCGCGACGACCGTATCGCCCCAGGCGCCCCTATCTATCAAGACACTCATGCAATGGCCCCATTGCTTAAACGTATATCCTGGAGTGCGATTCTGGCCGGTGTTGTATTGGCCATGGTTGTTTCGCTTTTGCTGAATCTATTGGGTACCGCTATTGGCTCCGCCAGTATTGATCCTATGCAGGAAGCCAATCCGCTTTCCGGAATCGGCACTGGCGCAGGCATCTGGGTGGTGGTCAGTTCCGTGATCTCGCTGTTCGTAGGGGGTTGGGCGGCAGGACGTCTGGCTCAGCGTGAAGGTGCTTTTCACGGTCTGCTGGTGTGGGCGTCGGTGTCGCTGATCACCGTTTATCTGGTTTCCAGCGCCGTGACCGGTGTGGTTCGTGGTGGCCTCAATCTGGCCGGCAGCGGTATGTCGGCATTGGGCAGCGGTATTGCTCAGGTCGCGCCGGCAGTGGGCGGCAAGATTCAGGACCAACTGCGCGAACAAGGCATCGACTTCAACCTGGACGATATTCAGGGCGAGATCGAAACAGCCATGCGCCAGACAGGCAAGCCTGAACTAAACCCGGACAACGTCAAGCAAGAGGCTCAGGCCACTCAGCAAGACGCGCAGAACACTGCCAAGCAAAGCGCTCAAAACCCTCAGCAAGCCGATGAACAACTGGGCGGCCTGATGGACCGTATCAAAGCCAAGGGCGACCAGGCTTGGGATGCTGCCGATCGTCAGGCGCTGGTCAATCTGATCAAGGCCCGTGGCAATAAAACCGATGCCGAGGCCAACCAGATTGTTGACCAGGCTCAGGCCAGCTACCGTCAGGCTTATGCCAAGTATCAGGAGCTGAAAGCACAGGCAGAACAGAAAGCTCGCGAAGCGGCTGAAGTGACTGCCAAGCGCGTTTCGCAAGGTGCCTGGATCCTGCTGATCACGCTGGTGATTTCGGGTCTGGTTGCAGCGGGTGCCGGTGTATTGGGTCGTCGTACTCAGCCGCCAGCCAAGGTGGTTGCTGCGGTCTGATACCGGGGCGTCACTCGTAAACTGAAGCACAGGAATGGGGAGCCTTATGGCTCCCCATTTTTTGTCATGAGCGTGAGTGCGGTAATGCGCCTGGCGCTTAACAATTCTTCAACACTTGGCCGCTTATACTCCCGACAGCCAAACCTCCCTCCGGACCTGACCTCTTTTAAACATCGGTATGCGCCTTGATCACTTCCCGTGCTCTTTCGTTGATGCTGTTGAGTGTTGCACTGTTGTTCTTCGCGCTGGGTAATCACCAACTGCAAAATTCGACGGAACCTCGGGTGGCGGGCATCGCCATGGAAATGCAACTCAGCGGTAACTGGGTAACGCCAACACTGAACCATCAGCCGTTTCTGGAGAAACCGCCGCTGAGTGTCTGGCTGGACGCTGCGGCTATTCGCCAGTTTGGCGCAACACCTTGGGCGGTCAGGCTGGCCTCTGCCTTCGCGGGGCTGTTCAGTATATGGCTGCTTTACACCCAACTGCGCCGTTTCGGACGCCCGGCCCGCGTGGCTTGGGCAGCAGCCTTTCTGCTCGCGACCCAGGCCAGTTTCTGGAGCAATTCGCGGCAAGTGGGCGAAGATGCCTTGTTGACGTTGGGGGTGACGATGGCGTTGCTGGCCTTTTTTCATGCGAGCGACCGTTCGCGCGCAAACACCTCTTCAACAGGTCTCTGGTGGCTGTTCACGCTGGGCATCGCCGTAGCGACCTTGAGCAAAGGCGTGCTGGGGCTTGCGATGCCCGGTGTGGTGATTTTTGCCTGGCTGGTGTGTGAGTCCGTGCGGCAACGGCGTGTCGTGCCAGCCCATTGGTTACGTCCGGCAATGTTCACTGTTCTGGCTTTGGTGCCGCTGTTTGTATGGCTGTATTTTCTGTACGGGCAGGGCGGAGTGCCCTTATTGAAAGAGGTGCTCTGGACCAACAGCGTGGGGCGTTTCAGCGGCTCGTTTGAGGACGCTGGTCATTACGAACCCTTCTATTACTACCTGACAAAGCTGCCCGAGGCATTTTTGCCGTGGAATATGCTTGTCTACCTGGGCCTGTGGCACTTTCGCAGACAGCTCCTCACGAACCGCTATCTGCTGTTTTTCAGCGTGTGGCTGGTGGCGCAGTTCCTGCTGCTGACGCTGGCGTCCAGTAAACGCATGGTTTATCTGATGTCGCTGGCACCCGCAGCAGCGGTGATTGCAGCGGAGTACGTTTTTGTTTTGGCCGAGCGGGTACAGGCGCTGTCTGTGCGTTCTGCGATAGCCGCCTTTATGGTGCGAAATCGACGCTTGATGGCCACGGCAGGTGTATCGCTGGTGGTTGCCGGGTATCTGGGGGCAGCGCTGTGGCTGGCACCCCGAGCGGACAGGCAGTTGTCATTTGTGCCGCTGACCGACAAGGTCCATGCCCTGCAGATTGAAGGTCGCCATGTCGTGCTGTTCCAGCCCAGCGAGCGGCTTGCAGGTGCCAGCGTGTTCTATAGCCAGAGTTTGCTGGACACGTTCAATACCAGCGCTGAGCTGAATACGTTCCTGACGCGCTCCGGCGACAACATCGCCATCATGGAAAGCCTGTCTGCGCCTGAGCCACCGTTGCGGATCGTTGACAGCGTCAAGGTCGGAGACCGTGTCTATTATTTTGTCAGTCAGGGGCCACTGGCTGCCAGCCATTGAGCAGGCAGCCAGACGAGCGTGCTTACACGACCTGGCTGCTGACCAACGGGTTATAAGGCGTCCACTGTTTCTGCGGGATAGGCAGGTCGCAAGACTCCCCGCGGCCGATGGGGAAATAGTGGAAGCCGTGGGTTGCCAGGCGGTCGGTGTCATACAGATTGCGCCCGTCGAAAATGACCGGCGCGCCCAGTCGTTGCTGGATTAACTCGAAATCCGGGGCCTTGAACTGCTGCCATTCCGTGCAGATGATCAGCGCGTCGGCCTCATCAAGCGCCGCCTCCGGCGTGCCCAGCAGGATCAGGTCCTTGCGATGACCGTAAATGCGTTGGGTTTCCTGCATGGCTTCGGGGTCGAATGCTCGAACGGTAGCGCCGGCTGCCCAGAGGGCCTCCATCAATACTCTGCTGGGCGCGTCACGCATGTCATCGGTGTTGGGTTTGAACGCCAGGCCCCACAGCGCAAACGTCTTGCCACGCAAATCACCCTGGTAAAAAGCGTTGACCCGCTCGAACAGCTTGCTCTTCTGTCGTTCATTGATGGCTTCGACCACCGACAACAGGTCGTTTGAGCAATGGGCCTCTTTGGCGCTGTGAATCAACGCGCGAATGTCTTTGCCGAAGCAGGAGCCACCATAACCGCAGCCGGGATAAATGAAATCGTAGCCAATGCGTGAGTCAGCGCCGATGCCCAGGCGCACGGACTCGACGTCCGCGCCCAAGTGTTCCGCCAGTTCGGCGATCTGGTTGATGAAGCTGATCTTGGTCGCCAGCATGCAGTTGGCCGCGTACTTGGTCAGTTCGGCGCTGCGCAGGTCCATGAACATGATCCGGTCGTGGTTGCGGTTGAACGGCGCATACAGCTCGCGCATGACCTTGCGCACTGCGTCGTTTTCGCAACCGATGACGATCCGGTCCGGGCGACGGCAGTCGTTGACCGCCGAGCCTTCCTTGAGGAATTCAGGGTTGGACACCACATCGAACTGCAGCAACCTGCCGGCCTGACGCAGGGCCTTGTCGATATGGGCGCGCAAGGCGTCGCCGCTGCCGACCGGTACGGTGGACTTCTCGACGATGATCAGCGGTTCGCGTCGATACCGGGCAATTGCATCGCCCACCGCGAAAAAGCCGCTGAGGTCGGCGGAGCCGTCTTCCCGCGAGGGCGTACCTACCGCAATGAACAGCACGTCTGCGTGTTCAACTGCCAGTTGCTCGTCGGTGGTGAAATGCAGGCGCTTGTGATCCAGGTTTTCACGCACCAGGTTGGCCAGTCCAGGCTCGAAAATATGCACCTGGCCTTGGCGTAGCTGATCGATTTTGGTCTGATCAATGTCCATGCAGACAACATCATGGCCGACTTCGGCCAGCACGGTCGCTTGTACAAGGCCGACATATCCACTACCGAAAACGCTGATTTTCATGAGAAATATCCTGATGTTGTGGGGTGGGGACGCGCCGGAGGTTGATGGTCAAGACACCTGCCACGATCAGCGTGACACCCACAGTTTTCGATACTGTGAATGCCTCATGGAAAAATGGCAGAACGGCGGCCAGGGTATAAACCAGTGCGTAGCTGATGCTCAGTAATGAATAGGCGCGACTCAGGGGCAGATGCCGAAGCGCCAGCAGCCAGAAAAGCATGGAGAGTGCATACGCGATGATCGAAGCAATGATCACAACGACTGCATTGAGGTCGATCGGTGCGTCGTCCTGCAGGGCCGCCCAGTGCAGGAAGGGTGGCAAGTGGCTCATGCCCCAGCGCATACCCAATTGCGCCGAGCTGACCAGCACTACACTGGTCATGGCGCACAGTGTTGCGTCGCGGCGGCTCATGCCTGACGCCCCAGCAACAGCACGCCGCCGATAATCAGCACAATGCCCAGCCAGTGTTGAGGGTCCACCGGCTCCTTGAAAACAAAACGGCCCACCAGGGTGATCAGCACGAAGTTGACGCCGAGCATGGGGTACGCGACGCCGACTTCCATGTGCTGCAACACTATCAGCCAGGTCAGCAGGCCGAGGCCGAGGCAGGCAACCGCCAGCCAGAGCCATCTCGAGCACAGTGCGGCCAGCGCGCCAGGGAACCTTCCACGCCAGTCCTCTACCGCTTTTTTTTGTGCAATCTGGCCCAGGCACGTCAGCAGGCACGCCGTTATCAGCAGCAGCCCTGTCATGACGCGGACTGCCCGTAAATCAGAATGACCAGGTTGCCTTCGTCATAGCGTGTGGCCCCTTCGGGCAACGACTCAAGCTCGCTCAGCTCTTCGTCGCTTTTGCCACGCATGATGACGCCGACCTGACCTTCGCGTCGGGCCTTGGTCATCCAGGCATCGATATCCTGCAGACGTACCTCGCGACCCTCTGCATCCGGATAGCCGAGACCGTACTCAAGTTCGCCCCAAGTGTTGAACAGGGTTATTTCCGGCCGCCCCAGGCGCCACGCCAGAGCCGAGGCGGCGCCCAGGTCGTTGCTCAGTAAATGCGTACTGGCTGCCAGCTCCGTCTGATGCCTGGACACGAACGAGTCTGGCGTTTTGTTGTACACCACGTCATCGGGCAACGCTGCCGGCAGCGTGGCAATCAGCAACCAGCTGCCGATGGCCGGCGCTGCCCAGAAAGTCAGCGGACGAAGCCCTTGAAGGGCGTTGGCGAGCATCCAGCCGACCAGCACGACAACCGCCAACAGCAGGTGCGACGGTTCATTTTCATACACCGGTTGTTTCCATTGCAGGTACAACAGCGCCAGAAGAGCGATGAGGCTTGCCGCTGCATTGACTATTCCGTTGGCACGCAGCGCTGTACTGCGGCCGTGCCTTAGGCGGGTAACCAGCGCATCCGCCATCAGCAAGGCCAGAGGCAGCAGGCAGGGCAGCAGGTACGTCGGCAGTTTGCCCTTGCTCAGGCTCAGAAACACCAGCGGCACCCACAACCACAGGCACAGGAAAGCGGTGTCGGTCTGGTGCTTTTGTTGCCACGCCTGTTTCAGCGTCGTCGGCAGCAGCAAGGCCCACGGCAGGCAGGCGACGATCAGCAGTGGCAGGTAGAACCACCAGGGTTCGGCGTGCTGCGCGTTGTTCCCGATGAAGCGCCGGATGTGCTCGTGCCAGAAAAAGTAGTGCCAGTAGTCAGGCTCTTGCTGATGCACCGCCCAGACCCACGGGAGGCTGATCGCGACGGCGATCAATACCGCAAGGGGGCCGAACCTGAACAGCTCGGCCAGACGTTTCTGCCACAGCATGTAAGGCAGGACGACGATCACCGGCAACACCCAGGCCAGAAATCCCTTGGTCATGAACCCTATGCCACACGCCACACCGATCAGCGTCCAAGCCGTCAGACGTGCCCGACCGACACTGTGGATGGCGTACCAGAACGACACCAGGGTCAGGTTGGTCCAGAGCGTAAATTGCGGATCAAGGTTGCTATAGCCGGCCTGACCGGCAACGAAACCGAAGCTCATCAACAGCAGCGCGCTGGCGAAGCTTTTGCGTGGGTCGTTCCACATCTTTGCCGCCAGCAGGTAGGCGAGGGCGACACTCAGGCCGGTGCTCAATGCCGAAGCGATCCGGACACCGAACAGGTTCTCGCCGAACACCGCTTGCCCGAAAGCGATCCACCAGTAACCGGCAACGGGTTTTTCGAAATAGCGCAAGCCCATGAAGTGCGGGGCCACCCAGTTTCCGCTGTGAAGCATTTCCTGGCTGATCTGGGCGTAGCGGGTTTCATCGGGAATCCACAGGCCGTGGGAGCCGAGCGGCAGCAGGTAGGCCAACGCAAAAAACAGCATGAGCAGTGCGATGTCACGCGTTCTGCGCTCTATCATTGCTGCACCCCCAACCAGCCTTCACGGCCTGCGAGCACACCTCGAACGACTCGCCCGGGGGGCAGTTGTTCGAGGGAGGCGGGTAGCAACTCGCCCAGCGGTCTGAAGTGGATACCCTGACTCCGGGCCTGCTTCAACAACTGCCTGAAGGCGTCGGCCATGATGATGCCTTCGACTTCGGCGTGAAGGGTATAGACGTTAAGCCGATGCTCGGCAAAGCGTTGCAGAATGTAGTCGTTGAACGCGTCGGCCTGCAGGTGAGGGCCGACCACTTCATCGAACGTCGGCAGGTCCACGGGGATTTGCGGCGTGGCGAGGCTGCCGTCTGCCAGCACCGGGCGGAACAGGGAGGCGCCGCGACAATCACTGTTGTAACGAAAGCCGAACGCCTGTTTGGCCTGCACAATGTGCTGGTCGGCACGCCAGCCGGCCGCTGCGGAGCACGTCACCGGATGGCCCAGAATGTGGCTCAGGCAATCGACGCCTCGGTGTATCTGTGCCGTCAGTTGCGTATCGTTCCAGTGCCCGGCATTGGCCTGCCAGCCGTGGTGATCCCAGGCATGCAGCCCGACTTCGTGGCCTGCATCCAGAGCCCGGCGCATCAGCGGGCCAAGGTCTCGGCCGATCTGTTTGCCCGGCCAGGCAGTGCCTGCCAGCAGAATATCCCAGCCATACAGGCTGGCCGCCCGAGAGCGGAGCATCTTCCAGAGAAACTGCGGCCGGGCGAGACGCCAGAGATGGCGTCCCATGTTGTCGGGGCCGACACTGAAGAAAAACGTCGCCTTGACCTGTGCTTCGTCGAGTATTTCCAGCAGCCTTGGCACACCTTCTCGCGTGCCACGATAAGTGTCGACATCAATTCTCAGGCCTGCCTGCATCAGCGCTGGCCCGCCTTTTCAGTCATGGCTTCCCGAAGAAAGAAATCCAGGGTTTTGCCGATGGTTGTGCTCAGCTCGATACCCGGCGCCCAATCGATCAACTGTCTGGCATTGTCGATGCTCGGTTTGCGATGACTGACGTCTTGATAACCCTTGCCATAGAACGACTGGCTTTCGACATCTCGAAAACCGGCAAACGGTGGGAAGTGTTCACGCAGCGGATGCGCTTCAAACTGACGCAACAGTTCTTCACCCAATTGCCGGATGCTGGCTTCGTTGTCCGGGTTGCCGATGTTGATGATCTGACCGTTACAGCGCCCAGCGCGATTTTCAATAATTCGCGCCAACGCCTCGATGCCGTCGGCGACATCTGTAAAACAGCGTTTTTGCGCGCCGCCATCCACCAGCCGGATCGGCGTACCTTCCACCAAGTGCAAAATCAGCTGGGTAATGGCCCGGGAGCTGCCGATGCGTGCCGAGTCCAGCCGGTCCAGACGCGGCCCCATCCAGTTGAACGGACGAAACAGCGTGAACTGCAGGCCTTTCTGCCCATACGCCCAGATCACGCGGTCCAGCAGTTGCTTGGAAACCGAATAGATCCAGCGCTGTTTGTTGATCGGGCCGACCACCAGGTTTGACGTGTCCTCGTTGAAGCTTTCGTCCTGACACATGCCATAGACTTCGGACGTCGACGGGAAAATCACGCGCTTGTTGTATTTCACGCAGTAGCGGACGATCTTCAGGTTCTCTTCGAAATCCAGCTCGAACACCCGCAAGGGGTTACGTGTGTATTCAATGGGTGTTGCGATGGCCACCAGCGGCAATACCACGTCGCACTTCTTGATGTGGTATTCGATCCATTCCGTATGGATGCTGATGTCGCCTTCGATGAAGTGGAAGTTCGGTTTTGCACGCAGACGTTCTATGGCGTCCGAACCGATGTCCATGCCGTAGATTTCGTAACGATCATCCTGCAGCAGGCGCTCTGACAGGTGGTTGCCGATGAAACCGTTGACACCCAGTATCAGCACGCGAGTGCGGCGAACCGGGCGGCGTTTTTCCGTGTCGAGTAACCGGGACCCTTCCACAAGCCCGAACTCGCGAGCCAATTGAGCGCCGCTGAGGTACAGGCCGTTGTCGTCACGTTGTCCGGCACTGATCACCAGCGAACCTTTGCCGCATGCGATACGCAGAGGATCATGGCTGATGACGGTGCCTGGCGCTTCACCGCCATTATGCGGCTCCACTCTGGCGGCCCAGATGATCAGCTTGTTGTCGCCCACCGGGTAGAACGCGCCGGGGTAAGGCTGCGTAACGGCACGAATCAGGTCATACAGGCGCGAGGCCGGGAGCGACCAGTCGATCAGGCCGTCAGCCGGGGTGCGTCGACCGAAACAGGTCGCCCGGGATTCGTCCTGGGGGGTGCCGGACAGCTTGTCCTGGGCGAGCAATGGCAGTGTTTCGGAAAGCAGGTCAGTGGCGGCTTCGCGCAGTTTGCCATGCAACGTCAACGCTGTATCAGTGTCGCTGATCGAGACCCGTTGTTGCGCGAAAATCGGGCCTGCGTCGGCACGTTTGACCATCTGGTGCAGGGTCACGCCGGTCTCGATTTCGCCGTTTACCAGCACCCAGTTGGCCGGCGCCCGTCCTCGGTAGCGGGGTAATAGCGAGCCGTGAAGATTAAAAGCTCCTTTTTTCGCACAGGCCAGCAACGGATCACCGAGAAGTTGTCGGTAATAGAAGGAAAAGATGAAGTCCGGCGCCAGCGTGCCGATGCGCTCGACCCACAGCGGATGGTTCGGGTCTTCAGGCGCATGCACGGTAATGCCGTGCTGCGCGCAGAGTCTGGCCACTGAACCGAAGAAGGTGTTTTCTCCGGGATCGTCGGCATGGGTGTACACCGCCGCAATGTCGTAACCCGCGTCCAGCAATGCCTGCAAACCGGCACAGCCAATATCGTGATAAGCAAAGACGACAGCTTTAGGGCTCATGGCGCAACCTTGTTCATGTAGGGAGTGACGGAAGAATCAACGCTTTGGGTCGCAATCTCGGATGAACTGCGCACCACTTTTTCGATAAAGAAGCGCGGACGTGCGCGCACATCGCTGTACATCCGGCCGAGGTATTCACCCAGCAGTCCCATGCCGATGAACTGGCCTCCGGTGAACACAAACAGCACGGCAAACAGTACGAAGGTGCCGTCGCCAGCCCATGTCGCACCGAATATCAGGCGTAAGACAATCAACAGGGTCGCGAACAGACCGCCGAGCAACGCCATGCTGAAACCGATGATGCTGAGCAGGCGAAGGGGCGTGGTGGTCATGCAGGTGATCAGGTCGAACATGAGATTGACCAGCCGCATCGGGCTGTATTTGGAATCCCCGTGCTCACGCTCGGCATGCTCGACCAGCACTTCAGTGGTGTGCCGCGCGAAACTGTTGGCCAGAATCGGGATGAAGGTGCTGCGTTCCCGGCAAGCAAGCATCGCGTCGACAATCGTGCGCCGGTAAGCCCTCAGCATGCAGCCGTAATCGCTCATGGCAACGCCGGTGGAACGCTGCACGGCCAGATTGATGAGCCTGGAAGGCCAGCGTCGCCAGGCAGAGTCCTGACGATTGCTGCGCACCGTGCCGACAACGTCGTACCCTTGTTCGGCTAGGGTCACCAGCCGCGGGATTTCCTCGGGTGGGTTTTGCAGATCTGCGTCGAGGGTGATCACCACATCGCCTTTGCACTGCTCGAATCCGGCCATGATCGCGGCGTGCTGACCGTAGTTCCGGTTCAGGATCACCGCAACGAAGGGACTGTCATCGCGCTCGGCGGCCTGCTGGAGAATGTCGGCCGAGTCGTCGCGGCTGCCGTCGTCCACCAGCACGATTTCGAACGCGTGGTTCAATTGCCGGCACGCGGATTCAGTTCGACGCAGCAGTTCTGGCAGGCTTTGCCGTTCGTTGTAGACCGGGATGACGATCGACACGAAGTTGATGGGGTACGGTCTCACTGGCTGGATTCCACGGTCGATTCAATGGCCCTGACAACCCGATCGACATCATCGAGGGTCATGTCGGGAAACAGGGGGATGGAGCACAGCCTCGATGAATTCCATTCGGTGTCGGGCAGGCAAACATCGGGAAAGCGCTGGCGGTAGTAACTGTGCAAATGAGTGGCGATGAAATGAATGCCTGTGCCGATGTTATGGGCCTGGAGGGCTTGCATGAACGCGTCACGATCAAGCCCGCAACGTTCGGGATCAATGCGCAGGATGAACAGATGCCAGGCGTGTTGTTGTGCATAGCGCGGCAGGCCAAGAGGAAGCACGGGGCTTGTGGCCAGGCGCTCGAGATAGTGATTGGCGAGTACCTGGCGCCTGGCGTTGATGGCGTCCAGGCGCTGCAATTGCACCAGCGCGATACTGGCGTTGATGTCTGCCAGGTTGTATTTGAAGCCTGGTTCGATGACTTCAGCCTGAGGTTTTCGGCCCAGCGTCAAGCGATCGTAGGCATCCACGCCCAGCCCGTGGAATTTCAGCTGACGCACGTGATCAGCCAGCAGTGCGTCATCGGTGACGAACATTGCGCCTTCGGCACAGGTCATGTTCTTGATCGCGTGAAACGAAAATATGGCCGTGCCCTGACGCCCCACCGGACGGCCTTTGTAACCGGTGCCAACGGCATGGGCCGCGTCTTCGATCACTGCTATGCCGTGCCGTTTGGCCAGCGCATAAAGCGGGTCCAGGTCGAACGCTGCGCCCGCATAATGGACCGGCACAATGGCTTTGGTTCGCGGGGTGATGGCACGCTCGATCAACGCAGCGCTGGTCATCAGTGTGTCGCGGTCCACATCGACAAAAACCGGCGTGGCCCCCAGCAGGCAAATCATGTTCGCCGTCGATACCCAGGTTTGCGACGGTGTGATCACTTCATCACCTGGCCCCACGCCCAGCGCCAGCAGCGCGACATGCATCGCCCCGGTGGCTGACGACAGTGCCACAGCATGTCGAGCGCCGACCCGTTCAGCGAATTGCTCCTCGAGCTTCTGACATTCCGGGCCGGTGGTGATCCAGCCGGAACGAAGTACGCGCGTCATCGCAGCAATTTCTTCATCGCCCACGGACGGTCGCGAAAAAGCAAGAAAGGCCTGACGCATTTATTTCTTCCTCATGTACGCTGTATGAATACTGCATGAACAGTGAATAGAACGGACCGGCGAATATAGAGCGTCATTGCCAGACATCAGAAACAACGTGTGGCGAAAACGGACACCGCGAAGTTAGTCGGCACCCTATAAAAATGGCGTTGAAAATAGGTTGGTTTTTCGTAATGCGTTACCGTTCGATGGCCGTAGGGTAGGGCGGATTTTATATCGGTGGCAATGTGGCAGTGGCTCTATGTAAAATTATTAATGTGGCGTTTTAATTTAAATTAACTCATTAGGTGTGGACAGCTAAAGTTCAGGTTGGTCGTGATACTACTGAGTGTGTATTGGCTGTATTAAAAGTGTGAGGATGGCCGGGCCGTCAACGGAACACGGCTGCCCACCTGACAAGCGCCGCGTGCCTTACACGGTAGCTTTTTCATCGGCATAGTTTGCCGGGGCGGGCGCGTCAAACAGTGGTTTGTGCCAGCGCAGGCCTGCGATTAACCCGTTTTGTATGGCGTCATGGTGTTGTAATAAACCCATGATGCACACGCATCGAGTGACGCTTCCCGACCCTCAACGGATATTCAGAATATGCCAGCACCCCTGACGCTTGTGGAAACCTCTCCCGATCTGCCGACAGACGCAGATGTGGTCGTGATTGGCGGCGGTATCATTGGTGCGTTTACTGCCTATTACCTTGCCAAACGCGGCATGAAGGTCGCTTTGGTCGAAAAGGGCCGTATCGGGGCTGAACAGTCGAGTCGTAACTGGGGCTGGTGCCGGCAGCAGAATCGAGACGCCCGCGAGCTTCCGATGGCCACCAAAAGCCTTGAATTGTGGGAGCAGTTCGGCGCAGATACAGGCGAGCAGACAGGCTTCACGCGCTGCGGCCTGCTTTACCTCAGCAATAACGAAGCAGAGCTTGCCGGGTGGGCACGTTGGGGTGAGTTTGCACGCACCGTCAACGTCGAGACCTATATGCTTACCGCGCAACAAGCCGCTGAGCGAGCCAAAGTCACGGGCAAACAATGGAAAGGAGGGGTGTTTTCACCCTCTGATGGCATTGCCGACCCTTCACGAGCAGCCCCGGCAGTCGCTCGCGCCATCATGGCCTTGGGCGGCACGGTGCATCAGGGCTGCGCTGTCCGTGGAATCGAGACCCAAGCCGGTCGACTTTGCGCGGTCGTCACCGAAAAAGGCACCATTCGTACCCCTGTTGCAGTCCTCGCCGCCGGTGCCTGGGCATCTTCGTTCTGCCGCCAGTACGGCATCCGCTTCCCGCAAGCCACTATTCGCCAGACCGTGCTCTCGGTTTCACCTCCGCGCCAAGAAATACCCAGCGCATTGCACACAGCGGGCGTGTCCATGACGCGCCGATTCGATGGCAGCTATACGTTGGCAATCAGTGGGAGAGGGCGCGTGGACATCACGCCGCAATTGCTGGGCTTCGCCATGAATTTCCTGCCGATGTTTCAACGCAGGTGGCGCAATCTGGCGCCTGGCGGATTTGAAGGTCTGCGCGCGGGCCATGAAAGCTGGAAACGCTGGCGTCTGGACGAGCCAACGCCGATGGAGAAGATGCGAATCCTCGATCCCAAGGCGGACGCGTCTGCTGTAGAGCTCACCTATAAGCGTGCGGTGGAGCTGATTCCGTTGCTGAAAGAGTCATCGGTCAAGGCTTCGTGGGCGGGCTACGTGGACAGCACGCCGGACGGCGTTCCCGGCATTGGTGAAATGGCCAGCTTGCCTGGCCTTGTGCTGGCAGCCGGATTCAGCGGCCACGGTTTTGGCATCGGACCGGGAGCGGGCCACCTGATTGCCGACATCGTCAGCGGCGTTACGCCTCTTGTCGATCCCGCCCCGTATCACCCTGATCGCTTCAAGGCGTCGGCTTGGGGCAAGGTTGCAGACTTTTAAATGCTTGCCTGCTTGCTGTTGAATCAGACAGCAAGCAGGGCATTGACCAGAAGAGTGTTTTTGCAGAGGGTGATATATAACTCAACTAAATCGTCATTTAGTTGAGTTATATATCAGGCAGGGTCTTAAAGATGGAAGAGGGCAAATGCACGACATTCATTGAGGCGTTCAACAGCCTACCCAGGCGTTGAAGCCTCTAAACATAAGGTCCCTGTGCGATTGCGAAGGACTGTTTAAACGATGATGTAGGGGGACGGTATTACCTGAAAGTCTTCACACCCGATAACGTCATCACGCCCTAACGCCTTGAACTGTTGGATCATACCGTATTCGTGACGTTGCCAATCGCAAGCCTTGATTTGCAGCAACGATGGGTGTTATGCGTCAGGTCATAAATAGCCAAGGGTTTTCATCGCTCCATTGATGCCCATGTCAAAGGCACGCTGTTCACCACTAAGAAGCGCTGCCGTTGATGCAGGCTGCGGGTTCGGTAATCCTCATCAGCGCCTCAAAGGCCAGGCTACGAACTTCGTCAGGAACTGGGCACTCAATCTCAACGGTACAGGCGTCCACATCAATGTGGTTTCACCTGGACCGATCTCGGCACCAGGGTCTGGATTTGGTGTCGGCAACGACAGGTCTGCACGATGTCAGTGTCGACGGAATGATCGCGCATTTGCCACTTGGGCGTATGAGCAAGCCAGAAGATGTCGTAACGGCAGCTTTTTTTGGCGTCAGATGAAAGAGGCTTGTAACGGGTAGCGGAATGTTCGCGGATGGAGGTTTTGCTCAGGTTTAAGTCAAGGCTGACCCAGGTGATGGAAAAGATGGTTTCTAGCTGTAGAAATCTGAAAGGTGGCGCCCTCAATGCGTAACACATTGTTACGCATAATGTGTGGACGTTATGGTACTTGCGGCCAACGGCCAGAATCGATCGCCGGGACCATTGCGTAGCCTCCCGGCGTTCGATTTAGCCATAACGTCAATTATGCGTGGCTCAACCTCTTCTGATCGCGTGTGACGCTCTCAGGCCCTCTGTGAGTCCACTTCGCGCCATGATCACTATGCTTTACCGCAACGGACCCATAACGCACAGCACTGAGGTGGTCAGGTCCCGGAGGCTCGTACCTGCAGCACGTTCTCAGTCCCGCTCGATGCCAGTCCCATTGCAAGCCTGGCATTCATCGTCTTCACCACCGCAATGCACGCAGATCCCGCTCAAGCGCATCAGCTCCTGCCCGAACCTGCGCAGAACATCATCCTGCGGCGACTCCCAAAGCTCCTCTGAGAGCGTTTCTCCGATTGCGTACATTCGTACCGATTTTGCGTCTGCCATGCTGTGTGCCCTTTTGCGATTTTGGAGCGGCGAGGGTGGGGGTGCTGTAACACCCCCACTTTGGTATGCAATCGCATACTTTTTGTATTTTCCCTTTTAAAACAGTGCTCTTTTTCCCCGCCAATTCGTCTTTTTTTAAAAAATTGCCTTTTTGTTTTTACCGTGTATTATCTTTGTTTATACAAAATACATACAGGGTTTCCACATGAGCGAAGACGATAACAGCCCAATCATTCCGTTTCGAGATAAGGCTAATCGCATCAAGGATAAGGATCGATCTACAGGCCCTTACAAGGTCCGTGAGGCTCAAAACTCTGGCGATTTAGACACGACATTGACCTTACGCATCAACAGTCGTCTTAAATCTCATTTTGAGGAGTTGTGTAAGTCCGAGCATACGACTTTGAGTCGTGAAGTTAAGCGCTACATTACTGAGGCTGTCAGGACTCAAACGCTTATTTAATATTTGGCAATCCCGCCGATATGCAGGTTAGGGGAGTAGCACCTCCCCATACCTGCTGACCATTACCGATCTGTGGAGGATCAAAAATGGCTAATACACATACTACAGCTCCGTCTTGCCTATTGGGCTCCCCTTTGTTTTCACACCCTCTATTTTCCGCCCTCCAAAGTGAAAAAATATCATGTTCGTTTTCGCCATTCTCTGGCCTTGATCCGTCTGCTTTGCTCGGCAGGCATGTCCATGTCCAGCATGATCAGCAATATTCAGTCCAGCGCCTATCTTACGATGCTGTTGTTGTTGGCTTTCAAGTCGGTGCCATAGGCCATGGTATTGAATCTCAGCTACTTCTTCGTCCTGATGATGGTTCAGACGATGAATACGTACCTGTTTCAGCCTTAACCGTTGTCGCTGTATTTTCCTAGATCCACATCACAATGGCGGCTGTGTGGCTGAACTGCATTACCCTGGTCAGCAACGTACCGTTGCCTGTCTTTTCTCATCGTCCAGCGGCGGTGGCGAGAAGTGGCTCGGTGCAGAGCGACGAGCCGCCGCCGCTGGACCGAATCCTTCATCCTCTCATTCGTCCACATCAACCCCAGGTACACAAACGCCAGCCTCGAAAGGCGCCAGCTTCACTGTGGTTTCTGACAGCAGCCGCACAGCGCGCACGATCAATTGATCAGCATAACGACGCAGCATGCGAACCCATAGGTACGCATAATGTGTGGACGTTATGGTACTTGCGGCCAACGGCCAGAATCGATCGTCGGGACCATTGCGCAGCCCCCGGCGATCGATTTATCCATAACGTCAATTATGCGTGGCACCACCTCTCCTGATCGCGTGTGATGCTCTCAGGCCCCGCCTGATCTGACTTCGCGCCATGATCACTATGCTTTACCGCAACGGACCAATAACGCACAGCACTGAGGTGGTCAGGTCCCGGAGGCTCGTACTTGCAGCACGTCCTCAGTCGCGCTCGATGCCAGTCCCGTTGCAAGCCTGGCATTCATCGTCTTCACCACCGCAATGCACGCAGATTCCGCTCAAGCGCATCAGCTCTTCCCCGAACCGGCGCAGAACGTCGTCTTGCGGCGACTCCCAAAGCTCTTCTGAGAGCGTTTCGCCGATTCTGTACACCAGTATTGCCTTTGCTTTTTGCATCGTCTCAGTCCTGCAGGATTTTCAGTACTTTGCTGTCCTCTCGGAAGCATCCGCCGCTGTACTGCGTTTTTCCGTCTTTTCCCCTGAAAAACTCTTCCTGTGCTTTTCTGCACTCGCTTTCCGTGCTGTAGGTCTTCATTACGGTCGCTGTGCTTGATCCTGCCATCGTTATCGCCAGTATCCAGTGCATCACGCCTCCTGCGATTTTTGCCGGCCGGGTGGGGGTGCTGTAACACCCCCACTTTGGTATGCAATCGCATACTTTTTGTATTTTCCCTTTTAAAACAGTGCTCTTTTTCCCCGCCAATTCGTCTTTTTTTAAAAAATTGCCTTTTTGTTTTTACCGTGTATTATCTTTGTTTATACAAAATACATACAGGGTTTCCACATGAGCGAAGACGATAACAGCCCAATCATTCCGTTTCGAGATAAGGCTAATCGCATCAAGGATAAGGATCGATCTACAGGCCCTTACAAGGTCCGTGAGGCTCAAAACTCTGGCGATTTAGACACGACATTGACCTTACGCATCAACAGTCGTCTTAAATCTCATTTTGAGGAGTTGTGTAAGTCCGAGCATACGACTTTGAGTCGTGAAGTTAAGCGCTACATTACTGAGGCTGTCAGGACTCAAACGCTTATTTAATATTTGGCAATCCCGCCGATATGCAGGTTAGGGGAGTAGCACCTCCCCATACCTGCTGACCATTACCGATCTGTGGAGGATCAAAAATGGCTAATACACATACTACAGCTCCGTCTTGCCTATTGGGCTCCCCTTTGTTTTCACACCCTCTATTTTCCGCCCTCCAAAGTGAAAAAATATCATGTTCGTTTTCGCCATTCTCTGGCCTTGATCCGTCTGCTTTGCTCGGCAGGCATGTCCATGTCCAGCATGATCAGCAATATTCAGTCCAGCGCCTATCTTACGATGCTGTTGTTGTTGGCTTTCAAGTCGGTGCCATAGGCCATGGTATTGAATCTCAGCTACTTCTTCGTCCTGATGATGGTTCAGACGATGAATACGTACCTGTTTCAGCCTTAACCGTTGTCGCTGTATTTTCCTAGATCCACATCACAATGGCGGCTGTGTGGCTGAACTGCATTACCCTGGTCAGCAACGTACCGTTGCCTGTCTTTTCTCATCGTCCAGCGGCGGTGGCGAGAAGTGGCTCGGTGCAGAGCGACGAGCCGCCGCCGCTGGACCGAATCCTTCATCCTCTCATTCGTCCACATCAACCCCAGGTACACAAACGCCAGCCTCGAAAGGCGCCAGCTTCACTGTGGTTTCTGACAGCAGCCGCACAGCGCGCACGATCAATTGATCAGCATAACGACGCAGCATGCGAACCCATAGGTACGCATAATGTATATTATGTTAAATTTTATCTGTTTGTAACTTTCTCGCAGTTAGCGCCGCATATCGCCGAACAAATGATCCCCTTCCTGGCTTCTTGCCGAGCACGCTGAAGCGTTCGCGAAACTAGTAGAAAACCACCCCGGCCTTCCTTGAACCCCGCGTCAGACGTGACCTCCAGCGGTCTTGATGTGTTTGCACAGCGCGTCAATCTTGCAAAAACCTGTAGACACCAAAAGCCGAGCTATCCTGTTGTTATACATGAAGATTATCGGGTTTCAGTCCGAATTTACGCCGAGTTGCGGCGTAGCCCTTTTTTGCAAAAACTACCAGAATGGTCGCGCCCGCATCTACTCCCCCAAAATAGCCTGAAAGGCTCGTATTTCATGGCCTCCAGCCCGATTTTCACAAACGAAGATAAACGCCCACCTTTCACTTACTCGGAGAAACGTCAGCTGGTTCAGTCGCTGGATTGGTATCCAAGCAGCCCTCGCGCCCGGAAGCCTCGCTGTGCGGGGCTACAGGCTGTTTTTCTGCGCTGACAGCGCCACCTCCGAAGCTACGTCAGCCCAGTAAGTACTGACGCGCTCAATCAACATTCTCACGCTAGGAGTTAGCTCAGGATTACCGCTCGACCACCTCGTTTCCACGCACGCGCTCTAGTGAATCTGGGTAGTTAAGGGCTGTTTATTCAACAACAAGTAGAAACGGCATTTTTTCAAGAACTTGTAGAAAAGTTTATTGTTCACAAACCTGTAGAAACGTTAATTGCGAAAACCTGTAGAAATTCATTCCGGTGAAATGTGATTGAGCTGTTCGCAATGCAAAGAAAACCTGCTCGACACCTTTACTCATCAAGAGCCCATTGCAGTTGCGGCCGATGCAATATCCGATGAGTGAGAGTCACTACAGATCCATCAACGTAAACATACGTAAATACGCTTAAAGCACATAAGCCTGCACAATTTACCGTCGTGCACTGAAAGCCGAAATTCAACTCTGTAACCCACTGCATTTATCTGCAATGGGCCTCGCCGGCCATAGCCGAATGCTCGCTGATACTGCGGTCGGTTTACGCGGCGGGCCGCTCCAATTTTGTCGATAGAACCTGCGTAACGCTTAGGCTGTCCCCGCCAGCCGCCAGCCAGCACCCGGAGTCCGCATAGGCAAGCCAACCCGTAGGCGTGCTCCCAAGCCAACCCCAACCTCCCGGCAGTCCCGGTACTCAATTTACGTCAAAGTAGAGTAATGCAGACACCCGAATTGATACGCTCAATTAACAAGTAAACCCTGCAATTAAAAAACGCTTGGCAAAACTGAGCCCACGAATAAATAACCATATCGACAATATAGTTTTAAACCGAACAATTGAGTATATCAGGCCATACAGCTAGTACAGCTAAAGATGCAAGTCAAGGCTTGCTGTCGAATTCTATCAACCATCTAAGCGTCATGAAATTTCAAGAGTGGAGTTGCGCGCCAGTACGTAGAGCGCTACTATCGCCCATTGTTAAACAATCATTCTATTAATCAGCGGATGGCGAGAGCAGGGTTGTGATACGCACCCTTCCAACTTCCAGTTACTGCCAATACTGGAAGTTTCTCGCAAAGCTAACCACTTGGTAAATCTTTCTAATGCCTCAGCTGCCACGGCCCATCTTCGAGTCCTATGAGATCTTTATTGATCAGGACTTCAGTTTGCCTGAGCCTGGCATGGTGTGTGTCCGAGTTTACTTGGACTCATTCGAACCCGAGGTAGAGGCACACAAGGGTTACCTGACGGCACGTAGTTTTCTGAGGTCATTCTCGGACAACAGTTTCACGTTTACGTCTTACCGCACGCATGTGGAACGTTTGCTCCTATGGTCGATGCTTGTTAAGCGCAAACCTTTCGCTCAGCTCAAGCGCCAAGACGCTGAGGACTATCTTGAATTCTGCCGAAACCCGCCGGCGGACTGGATTGGCCCGGTTGTTCGCGGACGGTTTGTCTCCAGCAGCCACACAGAGTCAACGTGGGGCGATTTGGTTATGCCGAACGACAAATGGAGGCCATTCAGCCTGAAATCTTCCAAAGCTACTCATCATGAGAAGGGATGCTGCGATCAGCCCTCAGGGGTGGTAGTACCCGCGAGCTACCAAGCGTCCCAAGGCACCATCAATCAGGTGTACTCAATCAGTAGCCGCTTTTTCGAGCATCTGGTCGAAGACGGAGCCGCCGCTGCCAATCCGTTTCGGATGATCAAAAAAAAGGGGCAGACTCGCAGCACCCCGCAGGAAGAAGGCGCTCATCGCGCGTTGACGCCTCTTCAATGGGACTACGTTCTGGAAACCGCTGAACAGATGGCGCTCGCCGAGCCTGAACGGCACGAGCGGACGCTGTTCATCTTAGCTACCCTCTTCGCCATGTACCTTCGGGTTTCAGATATCGTCGGCAGGCCCAACTGGCACCCGGTCATGGGCGATTTTCGACAGGACGAAGAAGGAAACTGGTGGTACCACGTCATCGGCAAAGGCAACAAAGCCGGCAAGGTCGCAGTCAGAGATGAGTACGTCTCCAAGTACCTGAAGCGCTACCGCCGGTTTGTTGGCCTTCCGCCGTTGCCAGAATGGAACGAGCAGACACCTCTGCTGATGACTCTTCGAGGTCGCTCAGGACTATCAGGGCGACAAGTACGCGCCCTCCTCCAATCAGTCTTCGACAACGCTTTGGCGCGAATGCGCGATGAGGAGCGCGAAGAGCATGAGATGAATAGCCTTAAGGCTGCTTCTGCCCATTGGCTGAGGCACACAGCAGCCACATTTGATGCGCCGCTGCGTAGTGCCAAGGATCTGCAGATGGATTTGCGCCACAGTAATCTCAGCACCACTCAGAATGTCTATTACCACTCGCACGACCAAGAACGCAGTCGATCCGTCAAGAAAATCGGTATGCGTGACAGAGGGTAATCTTCACTGGTGCAAGGTAGAGAAGCCACTCAAGCCTTCGATGGCGAATGCTTACACAGGCCGTGGTAGTTGATGGATGGCGCCGCAAGGAAACCGCCAGCGATTTCCACAGGCTTTTGACCATGCGCCCGAGCCATCGAGGCGTTGGCTTGCGCAGGGG
The DNA here is from genome assembly GCF_002157375.1 of Pseudomonas syringae. Classification (GTDB taxonomy): domain Bacteria; phylum Pseudomonadota; class Gammaproteobacteria; order Pseudomonadales; family Pseudomonadaceae; genus Aquipseudomonas; species Aquipseudomonas syringae_T. The sequence continues at coordinate 59,588 of NZ_MTSA01000005.1, read as the reverse complement.
CGCATTTACCAGTTAGCCAAGCCCATGTCACCATTCTGATTCGCTCCTTGGGTGTTCTGAGACACCCTCGATTATTGCGACAGCTGCAACAGCCCCGAGTGACGTGCTTACGTTTTTGACTCGCTGCAGTCGTACAGTACCGACCCTGTGGAGCTGTTGAGCACTAGGGGGCAGGTCACGTTAGAAAAGTTGCTGAGAGACACCTAGACGCCCCGCACTCAGCATAGATCGAGAAGGAACTAACCTCACCCAGGGCCGCTCAGGAGGCGCACGGCCAATTCGCCCGATGGGCATATGGAGGTTTACATCATCAGGGTGTGGCTGGCTTGGCAGCCCTGAACCGAATCAGGCTCGAGATCTGACACGCCTTTAGAACGTTGTTCACTAACAATCAGGCGACAAATCCATGCTCCAAGCGCCTGATAAACTCGATAACCGTGTCCGTCTCCAGCCTGGTTGCGATCATAGCGGCAGGGGCTTTGCCGCCAAATGCTTTTACCGGACGTGACATCCAATTCATCGCTGCGTCGATATCGCCGCCATACAAGCGCTTAGCGGCGTCGAGAACTTCTAAATAACGCGCCTGTTGATCGGGGGGCAAAGTGCTCATGAGTACGCTCCTTCTGCGGTCTGATCCTAGACTACACCATCGCCATCCGCTCAATGTCCCTCCTTATAGGCGAGCCTGGCGCCAGTTTCAGGCGTGCCTATTACTACGATCCCGGCAGGAGGTTACGTTGGCCTGAGGCTGGCGTCTCACAAAAGGTGTAAACCAGCTTTTTGACGTGTAAAGCGCGGTGGTTTACACATCAAAAAATTGGTTAACACACCGGGGCAAGGGCTGTTTCAAGCTAGATCCTCTCTTCTCACCCGGATTCCCTCCCCGTATCCCACTGCGTATCAGCACGCTTTGACTCAAGTCCACAACACCATGTTTTCGTCATTCGCATGCTCGCTGCAATCGCTCAGCAAACAGAGGCAGATAAAGCTCAGACTCGGCTATTTGCCACCAAACCTTGTTCTCATCTTTGTCGGTCATGGCCAGCAGATCGTGCGCCAGAAAGACCTCAAAGCCCGCCCTCGCGACCTTATCTTCGGCGGTGAACTCGTAGAGCCCTGCTTGGACAAGTAGCTTTTTGACGATCAGCGGCAGCAACCAGGCGGAGAAAATGAGGTGGTTATGGCGAGGCCAGATGCTTCCCTTCTCACCATTTGCGGGGCCATGAGCTGCCGCGTTACGAGCGGCACAGAAATCGTGTACCCAGGCGTCGAGCGGGCGATTTACGTGTTTGTCCCAGTGCTTGCACCACCACTGTTCGTCCAGTCTCCCTTTATGCCAGATGGGCGGGTTCGGTAGCTCGTCGAAGTGTTCGTTGATGGCTCTGCGGAAGGCAGCTTTGTCATGAGGAACGTCAAGCAGCGTGTCTATGGCGACCCGCATCAGGATCAGTTCGGATCGTTCATCTATGGATGACGCATCGGTATTGGCTCTGAGAAAGGAAACGACCGCCTCGTCGATACGTTCCTTAAGTTCCCCAGCAGGTAGCTTGAGTAGTGCCTCAAGCAGTGGGGTGTCGAGCGTAATCCGCGAGCTGTTGTCGACGTGGTACGGCCGAATGAACTTGAGCCCTGCCCTGCCCGCCAGCATGATTTGTGTTCCACCGTCACGCCGGCGCGTGGTCACACAGGAATGAGCCGGTGACGCGGCATCAAACCGCTGCGCAACGACCTGGAGTGTGTCGGCGTTGCAATAGTCGGAAGTTGAGCACAACGACCGACCTACTAAGGCAGAGAATGCGAGATACGAACACTGAACCAGTCGCTGCTGGATCTGGGCATCCGAGGCTTCAAGGCCCGGTGTGTCTTCGTCCCAAATGATTACAGCGGCTTGCTGGATCGGCTGTGAAGGCTGAGAGCCGTACCCTCGGTCGTCGTAGTTGCCTAGTACGCCGTCGAAAGCTTCCTGCGGTATGCCCAGCAACTCACCCGGAAGTCGACCTCGCTCGTAAGGGATCAAACGAAGATCTGCTATTCGCACCTCTTTGGTAGCAGATACCCACGGTAGAAAGAACACAACTGCCATAGCCCCTCGCTGCACTTGGTCATAAGATTGAAGAATCTTAGCTCAGCATCGCCACCGTATTCGCTTCATTCCGCAGCAGACTCTTGCCTCGAAAGCTCCCCAATGTAGCGACAAGCTGGACAGCCAAGTGGTATCGATCTTCCAGGCGATTGGTATTCCTATTCGATCCTGGACGGGATGATTGCCCACGACGCCGGCTGTGCAAATGCGGCTGCGGAATTCTTCGTTACAACGCTTATGAAGGACGGCTGGTCATCGAACACATCGCACCGGTTGGTGACAGAGACCGACTGGCAGCACCGGATGTATCGAGCATGGAGCGTTTTGAACGCCGAGAACCGCGGGATCGCAACGGCGCTCGACTATGAGGTGTACCAGAACTATTGGCCAAATCTGGAGTTTTGCGCGGATGGGTTTGAAGGGAAGATGGAGCGTTGGATCGCCTGGGCTTGAAGGCGACGCACTGTAGATCGCTTGCTCGGTCACCTGTCACTGACGAGCCACTTTGAAAAATACGAGCCCGCTACTCTCCTGAGCGCTCAAGCCTCGGTCGAGCAAGTTCATGACCGGGGACGCGCTCGATCCAGGTGATCCCACCGGTTCGAAATGATCGGATAGCAGTCACGGAAAGCCTGCACGCACGATCACATTCAACACTTGGCAGGCCACCTGGGAAATTGCACCTGACTTGACCAAGCGTTTTCATCCCACTTGACCACTTGGTTGCATTCGACTTGACCAGCCATTTGCATCGGGCTTGACCAGCGCACGGTACGCCTTGACCCGCAGGTATCGTCCCATAACTGCCGCCCAAAAGAATTGGCTTTCACAGCCGATTGCAGGCGGCCTTTATTTTGGCACGCTACCCTAAGAAGCAATCCTTCTAACAAAGCTAAATTTATAATTTACTCTAGGCCTATTGGTTTCTAGAAACGCTTGCCCATTCAACTCAGTCATTGTCGTTGACTCTTTAAATCGATTTTTTTTAAAAGACTTATCAAGAGATTCGAGATGTGCTCTAGAGGTGCCCGGCCCAAAGTAAATATTTTTTTGACAATTTAGATATTGAAGAGCATTGAGATAAAACACATCAACCTCGTTTGTTAGCTTGTGAAAGCTAGTCTTTCTTAGTCCTATTTTGTGATTGCACTTATCATAGAAGACAAGTAAAAGCTTTGGCGTTAGTGGTAGTAACATTCTATAGAAACAGCTATTACTTTCTGCATCCATGTAGATCAGGGGGTTATCGCTAATAATGAAAGGCGTTCTTGTTTCGTTTATGAGCAGCTTCATTTCAAGCTTCAAGCTAGGAACCATGATGCTATTGGCGCTTTCAAATAGAATGGAGTGCGGATTGGTCATAGATACAGCTACACTATCGTAGAACTCATGCAGTTCTTGCTCAGAGAGTTGCCCATTCGCCACCTCTGCAAGCTTAGGCATAAGCTCAGGCCTTGCATGCTCCTTGATAATGGAATAGTTTTTTGTGACAACCTCCTCAGCCAGTTTCAATGCCTTGTCAGTTCGTACGTACTGATAAACAGAAAATACTGTCAGCAAAATATGAGCGCGACTCAATCGCTCTATATTAGGGATGGGAACTAAACTTATTAGATCGATAATTTTCCCAACCTCGCCCTCGATCTCTCCCAGCTTTTTCTCTATAACTAAGTCCTTCCCGTAAAAATAGTGCTTTGCGCACTGCGGCTTATATGGGATCGACGACTTTATCTCTCCACTCGCAGCACTCATAAGGCCAATGTTAATTTTGTCTTCATGCGAGAATCGTTTAAGGAGCAGCCTGGGGACGAAGTGTTGATTCGCATACTCAGTCTTTTGTGGCTTAGCGTTTGAATCCATGAATTGTTACGCCCCGTAATCCGAATGAGGGTTTTATATATTTTTATTTTGGTGTGCCTAGGTGACTAGCCTTGGGCTTGAGTCTCTAGAGTCCACATTGACACTGAATGGGCATAAAACCTCCTTGTAATAATCAGCTTCGGAATTATTCGCTTTCGCCACAAACAGAGCTCGGAAAGATATTATCCAAGTATACTACTGCGGTCTCTTGTGCAGCGTCCATGGTTTTCCTGGCCAATTCGACCTTTCGCAGTGAAGAATTTGGTGTAACGAGTGGCCCCGATGAGCGGCCAATTCTGCCTGTCTACGGCATGCTCCCGGCTGGCAGCTTCGGGTCGAAAGCTGCCGGCCGAGTGTGACCGCTATCGACCCGAAGCGGACGCTCGATATCCCGCAGCAGCGAGCAATAAGTTATTGTCATCTCCAATAGGAGCACCACTGCTAGGGAGGAAGTCTTTATGTCCGTTGATACGCGCGTACTCATAATCCGAACATCACGCCTTTCGATCCAGCCTTTCTGCGCCGCAGACGCTATCGAGTCCTTCGATAGCCTCACGACCTCGTTAACACGTTATATGTCCTGGGAGCCGCCAGCGTCCCGCGAGGAGTACGCGCAAGTGTGGGCCCAGTGGCTACCGTCTATAGCCGATGGCAGCGATATTGTTTTCGCGATTCGACAGTTGGACGATGCGAGCTTTCTAGGCCTGGTCGGGCTGCACAATGTTAATGATCGAACGCCGGAGTTGGGGATATGGATAAGAGAGGACAAACATCGGCGAGGCTTTGGCAAGGAAGCTGTTGGCGCGGTGGTGCAATGGGCCTGTGAACACGTGGCCCCATCCGGCTTCATCTATCCTGTTGCAAGGGACAATAAGCCTAGTCGGTTGATCGCCGAGGCCTTTGGCGGGGTCGTAACAGGGACACGTACAGCGGCGAAATACGACTCGGTGATTTACTCCTTACCGCCACATGATGCCGAAAATTGGATGACCTGACTGGCAGCTCCTGGCCGATTGCTGCCCTTCGTGAAGGGCAGCTTTGGGTCGATTTCTGCCGGTCAAGACGTACACTTGTGCTGGTCAATGCACTAGCCCACTCAAATGACTAGCTTTGTAGAGCTGGTAATCGATGGCAGCTGATAGAAATGGCCGGCCTTAAGACGAAGGCGTTTGGGATGATAGCTCACCGCCATCTTCGCCTGCGAACCCTTTATTCACCAGGCGAGAGCTAGGCCCTAGTTTACCTCTGCACGATCCGCACATTGATGGCCTGTAGCCCCACACCTATACTCGAGGCACCATATACAGGAGCATCAAATGTCCAGACTCGCCGAATTCCGTGCTTTGGAGCAAAAACTGGCTGCTCAGCTGGCCGAACTTGAGACCCTCAAAAACCATGATGGCCTTAAGCGCGAAATCGAATTTGAAAAAAAGCTCCGTAGCCTGCTCTCGGAGTACGGCTACAGCCTGCGCGACATCATAGCCATTCTTGACCCACAATCTGCCAGTCGACGTGCACCAGCCGCTGTGGCTGAAAAGTCCAGCCGCAAGCCCCGTCAGCTCAAGGTCTACAAGAACCCTCACACAGGCGAGCGCGTCGAGACCAAGGGTGGTAACCACAAGACCTTGAAAGAGTGGAAAAGCCAGCATGGTGCTGACGAAGTCGAGAGCTGGTTAGCTAAGTAACCCTTCAGAAGCAAAGATAAGGGGCCTCGTGAAGGCCCTTTTTTTACCCAAAAAGTGGATGCCTTTCCAGGCGACCCTACAACCCCCGCCACTAACGGCGATCACGGTAAATCTGCATGAGCAGATCAGTCGCTGCTTTCTCGATATGGGCTTCGTTCATGGCAAAACACCAGATGTAGGCTCTCAAGCACAATCCGGCCCAATATGTAGTGCTTTCAATCTGTGCTTAACCCAATATATAGGTTTTGCCGATGAACGGTACGGCTGGTAATGGCCCGCCAAACTCCGATGGGTTTAGAGATCCCTTACAAGATCCGAGCTCTCGTTAGAAAGCAGCCAGGCTATCGAAACTCATGGTATTTCCTATCCTTCGACCAAGGAACGTAGCGGACTGGGTCGATCTCGGTGCTGAACCGAACTCCCTGGATTTTGTGGATCACGATGCCGTCTCGAGCTAGACGCAGGCTTGGCTCCGGCGGAGGTACCAGAGGGACGTACTGGGAGGCCTGATCTGAGTTTTTGGGTTCGGCTTCCCAGAACTCTGGGTAATACACCCACCTATCCTCATCCGACTCCCAGAGACTCACGTACTCAGCCTTTTGTGTGTCCTCGAGCCTTTCTATACCACTGGCCTTGTGGAAAAGAATGACGTTCTGCCCCGGTGACGTATCCTGTTGCACCTGCACAGAGGGAAATAAGATACCGTCGAGGTTCAGCTTTTCATGGGTTGCTAGGAAATCGGCAATAGCTTGCGTGATCAGATACCCGCTTTCCGCCGAGTCCGGCATAACTGGCATCGTCAGCTGGCGCTGTAAGTCTTTCAGAAACGCGCAGCGTTCAGTGAGGCTCCTGCGAATCGGATTGAAATAGCTCAACCCCCGGTGCGGACGCATTGAAGCCAGGTCGTTCAGGTTGAGAAGCCTCAGAGGCCGGATTACGTCGAACCGTGCGGTAACCACCGTGCTGCCAACGGGTGGGCGCACCTCCGCAATTGCCGTGTGGTCATCTGTTGCGCCGTAAAAAACCGAAATTCCCTTGGCGTTCATTCGGCCAGGAGATCCCTTGCCTCCTGGTACCGGGCCGAGATGCTTTTCAGGGTGACTCAGCGCTTCCTCCATGCTTTGCTCATCCTGAAACACCCTACCCCGTTGGAATGATGAGATTTGATGCCCTTGGCCTGCGATCACAATGGCTGACCTGTCATCCTTCGAGCGCAAATCTTCTATGCCGTCGAAGACCATAGTCAGAATTGACCCCACTAAGGGATTTGCTAGTCGGGATTCAAACTGCAGGCTGTGCTCCATTTTTCGCCAGCCTACCGTCAGCTCCGACGATGCCTCCGTCTCTTCGACAAAATAAGGGTCGTCATCGCCCCCCGTGTAGCTCCAGGAATCGAGCAGGCGTTCATGGATATCAGAAATTAGGGCCTGATCGGCACCCAACATGAGCTCCAGAATGTCATACAAACTGACACCGACTGGAGGATAGCCGTGATGAATCACTGAGCCGGGTTGTTGGATAGCCCGGAACGAGGCATGGATTGCTGTTTCGCAGAGTTCCACCAGCTCTTCCATGTCCATGACAGGGAGCTCTGCTGTGCCAATTGCGGGTCTCGAACCAGTGCTGGTGGCGGTGGAGCTGGTACTTGAATCGGGAAGTCTGAGCGCCGATCACATCCTCAATGTCGTTGCCCGCCTGACCTCCACCACACCACCTCCCTGTGTAGAAACCAGCCTGCAACTCAAGGTCGCGCCTGTTGCCAATACGGCACGCTACGACCGGCTCCGTGCGACCGATGAGGAGAATCGCAATGCGTGACCTAATGACTGAACTCAAAGAACTTCGCCTGCACGGCATGGCCAGTGCTTGGGAAGAACTGGTCTCTCAAGGAACAGCGTCGACGGCTTCATCGAAATGGCTGCTGGAACATCTGCTTCAGCAGGAACATGCGGATCGCGCGGTACGCTCGGTGAATCATCAGATGAACATGGCAAAACTCCCCATGCACCTTGACTTAGCTGGCTTTGACTTCAGCGCTTCCAGCGCTGATGCCCGGCTGGTCAGCGATCTATCCAGCTTAGCGTTCACTGAAACCGCGCAGAATGTCGTGTTCATCGGCGGCCCTGGAACCGGGAAAACACACCTGGCCAGTGCCTTGGCTGTATCCGGAATCACGGCCCACAACAAACGCGTGCGCTTCTTTTCCACGGTGGATCTGGTGAATCTGCTGGAGCGTGAGAAGTACGATGGCAAGGCAGGGCGAATCGCCCAGGGACTGCTACGAACAGACCTGGTGATACTGGATGAGCTGGGGTATTTGCCCTTCAGTCAAAGCGGCGGTGCCCTGTTATTTCACCTGCTGTCCAAACTGTACGAACACACCAGCGTGGTCATCACCACCAACCTGAGCTTCTCGGAATGGTCGAGTGTGTTTGGCGACGCCAAGATGACCACCGCGTTGCTGGATCGGCTGACACACCACTGCCACATCGTCGAAACGGGCAACGAGTCCTACCGCCTACAACACAGCACCTTGGCCGCCCAGACAAAGATCAAGTCACGGGAACGAAAGCGCAAGGACGGAGATGATGTCGAGGACGATGAGCCATTTTGATCCGCACCATAAATACCCTGCTGCATGCCTACATGCGGTGGGGGTTGATGCGTCTTGAATCGGCCCACTGCTGCTAAGCTTATCCACAATTGCTGGGACAGAAATCAGCAATCCGTCCTGGGTCAATTTTCAATCGGCAGGGTGGGTCAGTTTTCAATCAGCGCCAACAGGGCGACCGCTGCTTAGTCCAGTTTTACTGGTTCCTATCGTTCTTATTCGCCGGCTGTACAGAAGTTGGAGCCTTCGGGTGCATGATTTGCCTGGAGTGATCGACCTGAGCACCTTTAGATAAAACACCGCCTTGGGGACAGCTCGGCGAGTTGGGCTGTAGCCCCGGGCGGTTACCCAAGCGAGTTTTCAGCTCCCGCGCCATCCACTCTCCGGCTTCGTCAAACTCACGCATCATCGTCTCGAACTCCTCAAGCGTGAGCGCCTGTTCTCGTGTCATGTTTCGTCGCGGCTCCTTCTCAATGACCCAACACTGCCATATTGCCTACAGCCGCAGATCAACGAGTTCGATGGTCAGGCGACGTATCTCGTCTGCTGCGTGCGAATGGGGAGCGATATCTAGAACGGAGTCAAAATACGAATAGCCCTCCATGAACTGCTGCTCATAATTGTACTTGTCGATCACGATCTCGTGCGCATTGGTCAAGTGGGTCATAAGACGTGTCAAGGGAAGCGCCATTATGTCGCTGAGAATATGCTCACGGAATTTACTGGAGGCAAGCCTCGCAACCTCAAGCGCCTCGGCCGTGCCAGGAGGTAAATCCAAACTGCCCAGGTACTCCTCCAGCTCTCGGCTTTTCCCCCCGACATCGTTGCGTGTGATCAATCCGAAACAGCTGGGTGTCCGGCGCCCTCCTTTGCTCCTTTGCAATCGCTGATTCAGTCGCTCGGCACTGGCTACGGATTGAGGGCAGGCGCTGTCGATGACGATCGCAACAAGCTCTGAGTGAGTACGAATCAAATCTACCTTGAGATTGAGGTCGAGCAGGATGTAGTCGTAATCAGCGTGCAGGTCTTTAAACATCCTGCATGATCCAATCCGCTCGACCATCGAACCCAGTGTCCCACCCATCTCGAACTCAAGCCCGCTACGATCCATGAGGGATCCATGATCCACGATGTGTCTCAAACGTTTGGTAAAGGTTTCCTTTTCGGCCACCGAGAAGAACACATCTGAGTAGCCAAAAAAATCGACGCTTGCCGTTAAGCCGCCGGCTCTGGGGCGTCCCCCTTGTGATAAGCCGTCCTCATAGCAGCAATCATGGGAAATGACGGCCACCCTGTTACCTCGCTCCACTAGACACGCTGCGACGTCTACAGTGATCGGAGACTTACCGACGCCTCCCTTCAGTGAAGTGATACTCATCACGCGGGCTACGTGCGAAGCCCTCAACATCTTGGCGGTATCCTCCGTCATCGGGATACCTGATCGGTCATAGAAATTTCGAACAACGCTTTTGCGAGGTGCTCGCTGGCCTTGCTCGTAAGACCTCCAGGTACGCTCACTTACCCCGGCGCACTCTGCGGCTCTGAACCTGGACATTGAATGCGCAATTCTGGAATTCATCAGAGCTGCAGCAAATGGGGACATAGCAATTCTCCTTTTCTGATCAATCAGCGTAAGGGTTTGCCAAAACTGATAACAGCTGGCACAGAGTGCCGCGCCGTCTGCCCTAGATATGAGCATTCAGAGCGTTTCGCCCTGCCAAGCTTGCGCAGCCAGATGCTGTTTACACTCGATTGCCACCGTTGCGGTGAGCGGAACCAGCCCCTACATAGACTTGACTGAAACCACCTCGACATATCGGTACTTCTTTCTGGCGACCTTCACTGCGTCTTGCTCTGCTAAAAGCTTGCTGAGCGTGTCGGCTTCGTGGATCAGCTCAAACGTTTTGCCTTCGAACTCATTGCCGACACGCAGGGTCACCTGCAGCCTGGGTGTGAAAGCTTTAGCGGTCTTCTTCTTTGCCACAGGCGGAGCAGGCTTCACGAATACCACTTCAGGAGCCAATTCCTGTTCCGGTAGCACAGCCACTTTCGTTAAGGGCTCGGCGTCGCCAAAAAGCGCTCTGCGCATCTCATCTTCAGTTAGATCGGGGTTCATGCAATGTCTCGATGGGAGCCACATTTGACTCTCCTGATTCTAACAGTATGGCGGAAGGTGTCCCACCAGCGCCAAGAGCCTTCAAGGTACATATACGGCATAAAGAACGTCCTGACGCCATCGCCGGAGGCCACGGTGTCCAATTAAACAGGTGGACAGCGTGGCACTCCATCCCAGAGTTTGGAGACTGTGTTCACCGGGCTCTCATTAAATTCAACGCGCTTATACGATGATCGAGCGCATGACCGCGCTACGGCTCGCGCCGAGGTCAGGTTGGGAAACGACGCTCAGCTCAGCGCTCTGCTCTTGAGCTACATTACGGAGCAAGTCATCCATGGCGGCCGAGAGCGCCAGCAGTCCATCGAACTTTTCTTCCGAGTCAAAAATGGCGCGAGAGCCATCAGGTACCATAAGGCGCCTTGCCTCTTCCTTGTAGATCCAGAGGTGATCCAGGTAGCGCTGTGCCTCGGCAAGGATTGCGAGTTCGTAAACGATTCCGGCGGTGAAATTTGCCATTTCCGCGTGGTACATGATCGAACCAAGGTCAAAGCTGGAAAGATTGATCGATCGCCCCTCAGCTTCCCGCTCTGCCTTGAGGTTCTTGCACAAACGAATCGCCTTTCGCAAGCCTCCGTAGGTAGTGTTGCATCGGTCTGTAATCTTCTGAATGTGCAGAAATGGCCAGTTATCAATTGTGCTCATCGTGTGGGCGTTGAGGATTGTCACCGCGCGATCATGCTGCTGCTTGGACGATTGGTATGCCGCCGTGTCATACCAATGTCCAGGCACCACATCGACGGGTCTGGCCAGCGACCCACCAAATATTTTCAGTGCTTTGGCGCCACTGGCATCGACAGTTGCCGCTGGGAACGCGTCACCTAGGGCGGATTGTGAGTTATTACGGAGGACGCGCAGCACTTCAGCAGAGGTACGCCCAGGCGCCGCGATATAGTGGCCCGCTACGCTATTAACCCCGCTTCTCGCGTAAGTCAGAAAGCTAGTGTCCAACACGAGTAAATCCACATCGCTGACACCTCGAATGTGAACGTTCAGCGGGACGGAGCCCTGTAATTTGAACTCGAGGGGTGCGCTGAGACGTTTTTCCAGCTGATTACTGACGCGCTCCGCCGTTTCAATGCTGATCCGTGTGTATGTCGGATCGACCTCTTGCATCGCACCCAATGCATAGGTTGTGAAAGGCTTATCCCCAACTCTGGACTCCCACGTTTCCCGCTGCTGGCTACGATTGTTAATCAGATCCCTGGCATCTTGGGTGACCACCGAGGCTCGATCGAGACCATTGCGCCGTGAGCGCAGTCGGCTGATTCGGTCACTTACTCCGTTACTCATGCTTTCTCCTCAACTCCATTCGCCCATAGGTGGGCCGCCCGTAGCCGTTGAAGTAGTTCCCTGAGGCCGTATCTAAAGCCTGACCAAACACAAGACTAGCGCTCCCTGAATGCCCTCTGATTTCAGGCTCCCCTGGGCGCGGCTCATTCTTGTAGTTGTAGAGGAGCGTGTAGCCATCTGCCTCGTCGTAGGCCAGGGCCGCAGTGATGCTGTAGGACGAAGACTGATGCGTAGCCAAGCGCACGCGGATCTTGTCCCACGTTTGTGTTATGACCACACTTCCCTGCCACGTACGGGCTACATTCCCATCGTTATCTAGCGTGGTACCTGCGCACTCCCACTCACCGGAGAGATCGGGCACCTTCAGAAATTTGGATGCCCACGACCAACGCCACATCGCTTTGTCGAAAACGGCGTACAGCGCAGCGAAAACAGCACCGGCCCCAACAAGGGAGAGAATGGTAGGGGGGACATTAGCGTTTAGACCGAAGGTCTTTGCCAAGTCGACGAGAGTGAGAATCGCGAAAACAAGGGCAGCAGAGATACTACTTGCCAAGATCGAGAGATAACGGCCTACCGAGGCTCGGTTGATGCCGCCGAGCAGACTGTACTCATGGTTTGGCGCCATGGTTTGAACCTTCCCTGGATAAAAACCCTGAATGGGGATTTTAACGGCGCAAAGCACCAAGTGATCAGCGTGGCATGAAGCCGTAGGCTGTCAAAGCATATGCTTATCATCTGCCAAGATCACCGACATCAGCAAGCCTCTCTCCCCAATTCTCTAGAGGAATAGCAACTGCCGAACGCTAATGGCTGCCGCGCCACCGAATTGATGCTTGGGCGTCGACAGCCACACAACTGCCTTGGCTTTGTCACCAAACACCTGCTCGGCCTTCTGCCACACCACGTCAACATCTTGCATTCGCCACCCCGCGCTAGTCGTTTCTCACGACGCATCATTACGATCGGCCGTCTGCGATCGGGGCAGGCGCCCGAAAATGCGGATCACCAACACAGCCCTGTTATGAGTACAGTTTACCTTGAGAGCGAATCGCACCGTTTTGACGGATTGGCGAACCGCGCTACGGACGCGAAATCACGGTGACCGCTACGGAGGATCTGTGCCTACCCTGTGCCTTGACAGCTTCGAGTGACTTGCAGCACCATTTCGGCCACAGGTACGACTACAGGTGCCTAAGCCGCCCGCTGGCCAAGTGAGAACACTGTAAGCAAAAATCTGACGACTTCCCAAAATCTAGGGCCTGAGCGGGCCAGTGTTCCGTATTGGATTTATGGGATAGCTATGTCTAAATCTCTTGCTCCCTCGCACCCCCTCACTCCTCAGCTTATGCAAAGAATCAAACGCGAAGCCAAGATTCTGAAGCGTAAAAGCCAAAAGACTCTCCGACACAGAGCCTGCTTGGCCATAGTCGCGCGACGCTATGGTTTCGAGTCATGGGAGACCTGCCTTAAGTCATTCCAGGAAGCTTTCAAATCGTGGCGTGACCATGGAAAAGACCTCTGCGCAACAGCACCGGCTGACGAGGGTCACTCGTACTACTTCGTTCAGATGCATGACTACTTTGAGCGCAGCTGCTTCAGTCACTGGGTGGGGTGGTCGGACGATGGGTATGAGCTTCGAGTGCCATCCAAGGTCAACCCCGCTTGGTTTATCCGTTTTTTCAGGGAATCCAGGGAGGAAACGCTTTACGTGATCGAGACGGAGGAAGACTACCAGCGCTGGACGCTTTTCTGGCACGGGCCAGCATTGATTGAATGCGACCTTATGTTGTCGAAGGTGCCGCAGTTCTTGAGCCCCGAGCCTTCGTACAATCGTCCGCGTTTGACGTAAGGTCGCCACGGAAGTAAGGCCTCGATCACTGGATCCGGGCCTTGCCATTCCCCCTGGAGGTGTTCAAAACCTGCACTGGGTCAAGATCGCTGAGCAAATCCATGCCATCAGCGCCGAGCACGATTTGCAGCACGTCAAAGATCTAATACCCTACCTCGGGGTATCCATGATGAATAATTGCAGGAGGTTGCTCAGCACAGGTAAATGAGCCTGAATTGCCTCTTCGAGCTCCTCAACCACCACTACCAGCGTTACGACCGGCCGCTCCTCGTTGCAATAGTCGCATTCGTCGAAATCATTGTCCGCAAAATTCGCCTACAAATAGCTGTCACTGAGACATTCGACGCATACCAGCTCACTCATGGAAGCCCCATTTTCCTGCGAACGACCGCCCCGCCACCAAGTACGCCCGGAGCCGGAAACGTTATTTCGGGTGCGGGAACGTCATCGACGTTGAGCGCTACATGACTGAAGCCTTCCTAAAATTTACGACTAGCAGAGAGCGAGAACGTATACGCCGTGGCAAAGGGCTGGTCAGAAATTCTCTTTTTTAAGGCGTGGTCTCAGATCAATGACCCTGACGAGCAACCTCACCTCGCGCGCCATTTCCTCCATGATGGCCTCGGCTTCTGCTTCTAAAAGTGTCCGGAGCTCCTGAATACCAATGAGCACGCCAGTGACTGGATGCTGCCAAGTCGTCTTACTCGACACTGTTACTATCAGACAACCGCTTCGGCAGGTCACAGCTGCCATATATTTCTGCACTAATTGCTTGCGAAGGGTTTCAAAAAGGGCAGAGCCTGACCACCCTTTCTCGGCAACTTTCAACTCAATCGTGGCCTGCTGGCCGGATGTTGCGCGCATTCGAATGTCGGTCTCTTTTTCATCTGCCGTGGCGGCCTCCTGATCTACGGTGTAGAGCCCATAGGCTGAATCGGAAAGGCAACGAGCAATTTCGCGCCTCATCAGTTTCTCCAGGTTGATCAGTGCCCAGGTATCGCGGGAGGATGTGTCTCGCAGAAGGAAATCATCGATGTCGTCGAGCCTGTCCCTCATCAACGCAAACATGTCATCTCGCGTTTTTGGTGGAGCGTCACCAATGGTGTCTATCAAGCGAACTTCGTGCTCGGTCAGCTCCATTTTGTCCATTTCTTCCGCGGCACGCTCGACCGCGAGTGCACGGAGCCTATCTTGGAAATGGGAGAAACGTGGATCAGCCGCCAATGCCATCTTCGCCTTCCATGCCTTGGCCCCCTCTAACCTCAAGAAGCTTCCCAACAAGGTGTTACGCGCTTGCTGAGCATCATCCCTAACATCTGGGGTAAATGTGCCCTCCCTCCTCGCATCGTCGGTGGCCCTAATATGCTGGTAAGCTAGCTTGAGAAGGCGGACGTGCTGATCGACAGAGAAACGACCAAAGTCCAAATCGAACGGCAAGCTATTCCACCTCCCACCAAACAGATTGGCAAAAAGCACGACGCCCGCTCCCATTGGAGTCGGAGCCTCGGAGGCAAGAATACGAGTAATCTCAACGATGGCCGCATCGTGATCGAGAGCCAAGTAAGCTGAAAGCCAGAGCTGCGAAAATGCAGAAGTCGTCGCGGCGCGCTGTTTGTCCCCCACAGTGGTCAATAGAAAATCAGGCCCTATTTCATTTCTAAGGGAGACTAGGATCTTTAGCACCGCGTTTGCACGCTCCCACGCAGCGTGGTGCTCCCCAGTATCAACTTGCGGCTCGATGAAGCTAACTATCCAATGCTGGAAAACGGAAATGAAAGGCTGCATCACTGATGTCGGTGAGCGCCGGAGGGCATGCAATACCCAAGATTGGTCACCTGGTTCGGCTGTCTTGGTCAGCTCCCAGCGCAGTTGAGAGCCCAGCGTATCTTGAACAATCAAAGGCCAACTATCCACTAACTGATTAAACCAGGCAGGTGACGAAAGATTCTCTACACAAATGTAATGGGCAGCTATCCGGGCATCGTCCTCGCTGATTTTTGTCGCCCAGAGAGGATCCTCAGCCTCTGCCCAGAGAGCCGCCAGCCCGATTCGCCAGCTAGTGTAGTGCCATCCAACTTCATCTCGTGGGCGATTCATCGGCAACTTCGGGGGGTGCTGGCGCCACAGCACCTTGATGTTATCCCTGATTCGATCCGTTACAGCCCTGCCAAAATGCCGTTCCAGAAAACGTCGATTCCAACCGGAGGCTTGGTTTTGGCCCGGCGTCCTACCCATGACATCCCAAAGATCTTCGAATCTATTGCACTCGAGTATTTGCTCTGGGTTTTCAACGATCAGCCCCCAGAATTCAGTCCAATACCGCCGATCTTGTTCAGCGCGAAGTTCAGCGTCTCGACGAGCTCGCAGGCCCCTTTCCTCAAACGCAACCATTTGCGCAGACTTGATCACGGGCATCAACGCCTCCTCCAACCTTGCAAGCAAGACTGGATCATTACCCGTGGCTGGCTTGATTGACTCGACATACCCGACCCAACTTTCCTCTGATGGTCTATTTGGTAATGCATGGAGCAGTGCTTCTAAAACTAGTTGGCGCTCATCGAGGCGCCTTTGGGTCTGTGCCAATGACGCTAACATCCAGGCGTGATCACCATTAAAATCGAGGTGCAGCGAGCCATAATGAGCAGTTGGAAACAGACGCTGCCAAGGGTCAATTTGATGATTGAGCCTCTGACGCCAAGCGTCCTCACACCAGAAGACGCGCTCACGGAGAACAGCTGGTGCCTCATCAAAAAATTTTCTTAACTCGTTGGAGTTGTCGTCGTCAGAATGCTGACCGGAGACTATCGACAACAGTACAATAGAGGCACGGATCACGACCTCATCAGTTGCACTAGAGCTTAAAGATCGGAAACAAGTAATAGCCAGCAAGGGCAACAGGTCAGGACGCGAAGTTTTGATATGAGGCCAGCCCTCCGACCATGTGAGTTCGGCCTCCACAACCTCCAGAAGGAGCTCAAGCAGCCTTCGAATAGCCTCTTTTTCGATACTTACATTTCTGATCATCCGGCAGAGATATCGCATGAGCCCGCTAGAGTCTCTAGAGTCGGCGGGCTGTGCCACCAACAATTTCACAAGTTGGTCAGATGAAATGAGATTAGGAAAGAACTCAGGGAGCGCGAGCCGAATCAACCTCTCCGTCCAAAGCTTCGGTTCTTTTTCCATGCTTTGCGCTATCGTTAGAACCCGCGTGTCCTGTATCTGCACCAAGGTCTCGATTGCAGCCCACCGCTCGTCCGAGGAAAGCGACACGTCAATAGCAGCCGACAACACAAAATCGGCGCAGTTACTCATCCGGCCAGCGCCGACCAATTGCAACAGGAGTTCCCGAACCTCAAAGTTCTCGACCCCACTTTCCCAAAATTTTTTGACCAATGGCGACAGGTCAGTGGATGCGAAACGACTAGCTTGCAGCGCCGGAATCCTGATGCCTCGCCAAGTACCGTTGCGATATCGCGAAACGAAAGCGCTCAGCGCTTCTTTTCGCTGTTCGAGAGTCAACACTTCTGGATCGCCGTGAAGGAAAAGAAGCTCTGGTTCGCGATTCCTTACCTCCTCGAAAATGCTCCGATGCGACCGTGCAAGCCAAGTCGCCACTGGTCGCATGGATGGTCTAATGACAGGCACATTTTCGGCAGTTTCGGCGAAAAGCAGGCGTTTTACGGCTTTGAAAGACATGCCCTGCGCCAGACGATTCTCTAGGCGTGCAGCGGCTAGGTATTCAACTACCGACCGATGGTGAAACCTCACCCTGCCATAATTTGCAAACCCAAACAGTCCTCGTTCAAGGAGTACTTGGACTTTGTCATTCTCCCAATCAGCCAAGACGCGGGTAGGATCAAATGCGACAGAGGCAGACATTACCTTCAGGTCTGACTGGGTGTTGTGTTTAATTGTAAGTTTTCGAGTGAGTAAGGCCGCTAGAGCTAGCCGGCTGGCGCCTTCATAGGCCTGTTCTGGCGACAGGTCGATGAGTTCTGGTGGCTCAACGCGGGGTTTGAGCTTTACGAGCACATTATGATGCACTTGTTCAGCGTGAGTTCTGATCCTTCGGCTTTCCTTCCAATCCACACAGAGCTCAATGAGGTCTTGCGGTCGCCGGGCAAAATCTTGAGCATTTCGAGCATGGATGGCGGAGAGAAAGTCGTCAATTTCTGTGACACTCTCCAGCGCTGCCATTCCTCGAATTTGTAGGTCTGAGAGTGGCAAAAGGGTAACAACCAAAAGGTCTGATCTGGCTACCTCCGAATCGGCATCGCGAGATTCTACGGCCTTACCCATTACAGCCTGCGCGAAACCTTCGGCGCTCGGCGTTACGTCTTGCTCCGGAACCAATTCAAGCGGGAGGTAGCGACTGATTAGCTTTAGATCTACGGGTATCGGGCGAGTAGTGATCACTATTCGTGCCCGAGCCAAATGGCCGCTCAAAGCTTTGCTCAGCTTGTTCAGTGCCGTTTTGAACGACTTTAATGTAAGACGAAGTTCGTCTATCGAATCAAGAAAAAATGTTGCAACATCTGATTGCGATGTAAGCCAGACCTTTAGACGAGACTCTTCTTCAGACGTCAGCAGGTCTTCGAGGGAAGCCATCGCCAGCTCTGACAGCTCCAGATAGAAAGCTGGCTCTCCCCGATCCCACAGGAGCTCTTGTCGAGTCTTGCACTCGTACGTTTTTCCGGCACCGGCCTCCGACACGATCAACACACGCATCGACTCCGAAACCTCGTCCCAAGTGATTGACGGCAGAAACCCGAGGTGATCTCGAACCAACCAAGCCTCAATATCATCCATTCCGGATTCAGGAATGGCGCAGAAGGTTCGCCGAATGGCAGGAGGTGGAGAAGAAGCGAAGGTCATAAGGCAGACGCCGGAGTACGAGGATTTGCTTTTGTAATACTTTTTCCGGCAGGTGTCTCGGATATTGATCTTCACAAGCTCAGGGACGAAGGAATCGCCCATGGCCTGAGGTAGCTTACTGATCCCACTCCGATAATCAGCCAGCGAATCGGTTGATTCGTCTGTTGGTTAACCGGCTCACGCCAGCCCGCATAGTTAGGGGTATGAAGGTGGAGCCCTGCCTGGGTCTAGGCCGGCAGGGCTTGTCTATGCAAGCGACCCATCGAATCACCGATGTCGCAGTCGGCAGGCATGTCGTCACTCCGCTCCTCATCCTACAGGGTGGCGTTGCGACGGAAATAGGTAACTAGTGCGGTACGATGAGCTGCTGAATCGGATACCTCTGCCCGGCCAGCGTGCCACTCAGCTCATCGTTCTCGATCACCAACCGACACGGCTCTCCTCTTCTGGAAAGCCGTGACAGAGAAGAACGCTGCCACTCCATTGCTATCCGTCGACCACACTGCGACAAGCAGGTAGGTTATCAGATGTAACTGAACCCCAACTTACTCGCCAGCGCTCTAGTCCGGTGCCGGCAGCTTTCACAATAGGGTACGAACGTAAGCGCTATCGAATGGTTCGTCGGATGTGCGTGTGAGCAACTCAGGTGAGGACGTTTGTATCCATCTGGACAGCCATAGTAGCACTAGGCTACTTTTCGCTTCTATGGACGCAACCGTTCGCACCTTGTATTCGTAGGGACGCGGTCATGTGCTCTCACGTTGAGAATATGGAACATTAGCAAGGAACAGAATGATACGCATTTCTAGGCCCAAGCAGCCACCATCGTTTCTCACCTCCGATCGCGTGACGTCGCATCGGAAAGAGCTACTGACTTACCTCAGACGCGGTGAATCGGAGAGGCGTGAGCGACGGGATGGCTTAAACGAGGATCTTTTCTTCGATTCAGAATGGCTCTCCGAAATTGGCCGAGCCTTCAAAGGGAAATGTGCTTTTTGCGAGACTAAATTGGATGGTCAAGGCCGCACCCTCCACTTCCGACCGCAACGGTACGTCGACGGAGCTAATGATGGGCAGCTTGACTACTACTTATGGCTCGCATTCGAATGGCGCAACCTTTTCTACGCCTGTTATGCCTGCATCAAAGCCAAGGGCAACCGCTTCCCCGTGGCGGGCGACCGCGCTGACTACCTGGCGACCTTCGATGAGGTTCTCAAACAAGAGGCATCTTTAATTGTCGACCCCACAGCTCAGAATCCGGATAAACATTTTAGATTCTTAGTGGACGGTACCATCGAGTCCATATCCGAGGAGGGGGATGAGACAGTAATCATCTTTTACCTGAACCGGATTGAATTGGTTACTGAGCGACAGCGCGTCATTGCAGACATGCTTGCATACCTTGATGACCCTGTGCAGCTGAGACGGCTGGATTATTTGCTTAACGATGATTCAGCACATCTAGGAGCCGCTCTCCAGGTCTTGAAACGAATCACCAGATATTGGCGGCCAGAATCACCAATACGTGGAAACGGCGAGAGATTCGTACACAATTTGATGTCAGCGATCCGGTTTGCCAGCGACGAGGAGATTCGTAGATTACGACTCGCAACCGAAGCAGAAGTTAGTGGTCGGCTTGTTCAAATTGAGGACACGAGCGCGCCGTTGGCGTTTCGAAGGCAAACAGCCGTAGAACCATTTGTCACGATTCATAGCCACGAGCTTTCTAGGATCCGCATTTCTCGGTTCAAGGCTGTTGAAGAGCTGACTCTCAGATTCCCAACAAGCCGTGCGAAGAAAGCAGGTATGCCTGCGATGATAATTCTCGGTGAAAATTCCATGGGGAAATCTAGCGTGCTCTGCTCTATTGCCCTCGCTTTGATCGGGTATCGCGAAGCCGAAAAACTGAAAAATTATTTCCCAGGCCTAGTCCAAAGCACTGACACCGACACCTTCGATCAACTTGATGATAAGCGGGTATCGGTGAAGGTGGACTTCTTTTTCAAAAAAGCTTCTGCGTGGTTCGAATATGATCCAGTGCACCGTAGCGCAAAGGGAGGCGATGAGCCTGCAGTCATTGTCTTAGGCTACGGAGCCCGGCGTTTTTTCAATACCAATATAAAAGATCGTAGAAGTGGCGCAGCTGCTCGGGTAAGAACACTTTTCGATCCACTGGCTACAATCCCGTATCCAGGGGAATGGCTACGGGCGCAAACGGGGAAGCGTCTGGCGACCATCTCATCTGCGCTTCGGACAATTCTCGCTCTCAATGATGATGACGAACTTATTGTCGAACCAACACGGCTTGCCGTTCGTGCCAACGGCCAAGTGACGTCTATTGACGCTCTGAGTGAAGGCTATCGCTCTGTGTTTGTAATGACTGTCGACATCATTCGGGAGCTGATCGATAATTGGGATCATCTAGAAGAAGCCCAAGCGGTCGTCCTGATTGATGAGCTGGAAACGCATCTCCATCCTCGGTGGAAAATGCAGGTAATGACCTCATTGCGCAGGGTGTTTCCAAAAGTTCAATTTATAGTAACAACTCACGACCCTCTCTGCCTTCGAGGGATGGATGACGGAGAAGTGGTCGTACTCCAGCGCGATATGCAAAACAAAATAGTATCACTGAGTGAGCTGCCTCCCGTTAGCGGAATGACTGCGGAGCAACTGCTCACCTCGGACTATTTTGGGTTGGCCAGCACTACTGATCCGGGTGCAGAAATTGAACTCGCAACGCTAGCAGGAGATGTCGCCCGTCGCTCCGTGGAAACCGGAGAGCTAGAAATCGCGCTATCTGAGTCGACAGTAGATCTTGTCCATAGGCTGACGATTGGGGATTCTCCGACTAGCCAAATTGTGCAGGATGCGCTTATGCAGTATTTGGAAAAACGAGAGGCGCGAAATGGCGAGCTTCGGCCAAGATTGCGCGCAGAAGCAGTAGAAGAAGTACTGACAGCATTGTTGCGCAGGGATGGCTAAGGTATGCGATATGTAGATCGTGGCACTGTCGGAATCCCAGCGTCGCTCGCTACACCTGCAGCGGTTGTGAAGGCGGAGATGGATGCCGCTGTAGTTTTTTATCAGACCTATGTCCCTGGGGCCGCCGGCAGCAAAGCATTCGTCTTTGAGGAGTACAAAGCATTCGACGTACAAAGCACACTGAGGGCGTTGTTCAAAAACAAATGCGCCTACTGTGAGGGGGAGCTGTTGGGCGATGTCGATGTCGAGCATTTTCGCCCTAAAGGGGCGGTAACAGATGATCCCAATCACCCGGGATACTGGTGGCTCGCGCATTCCTGGGACAACCTTCTCGCGTCCTGCGAGCACTGCAACCAATCTCGTCGACAGCATTTGATCACCGAAGAAATAACGGAGGCTGAGTTTCTTAAGCTTCAATCAACGCAAGCCAAAGTGGCGTACGGGAAGCTAAACCAATTTCCTATCGACGGAGCCCGCGCGACCTACTCCGCTCAGGATCTGAATGCTGAGCGTGCGCACCTGATCAATCCAACCGAAGAAGATCCAGACCCTTTCTTCATGTGGTCAGCCAGGGGACATTACAGCATCGTATTGGCCAAACCTGACTACCAGCCAGACCGTACTCGTGCCCTTAGCAACATCAGTGTTTTTGCGCTCAATCGCCTCCGACTCGTTCAAAGCAGAACGAGCAGACTCAACGAGCTGCGATACCACAAGGACAAAATTCTTCGAGCGCTAGAGAAGGACGCTCTCGATCCTGAGGCAGACTACCTACGCGATGCGCTGCGTGAAATCGAGGGCTTGCGGCATCTGCAGGGTGATGAGAAGCCGTATTCAGCCATGGTGACGGCATTCTTCGACGAGCTCAAGGCTGAGCTATTAGCGCATGCGGCATCGACGACTTGATCAGTATTCGATTCAGCGGATCGGCGAAGGCAATGCCCTCTTCAACTATGAGCCAGTGAAATTGAGAGAAACCGTCGAAATTGAGATCCTGATTGGGATAGTACCTGGCGAGTCGCGACCTATCGAAGAGCACATCCAGCTCCGCAGCAGTGAGCACCGCGACCCTAGCATTTCCGAAAGTCATTGGTGGTATCTGCTCAGCCAGGTCGAGCGGGCACAGGTAACGACGGCGTATCGTCTTCTGGGTGAACGCGGCTTCAAGCATGCTCGAGGCGAGGGTTGGGTCAAACGAGCTAGACTGCCTTGACGATGGAGACAAGCACGCCACGCCCAACGATTTCAGCGCATGATCCAAGGCGAATGTGAGCCCGAACGTTACCTTACCTTGCTGATATTTGGCCGCACACGCCTTTCGCAGCTTGTCGAAGGCAGGCTCCTTCCACAGCCCCTCAGGCCCAAGCTGCTGGAGCTCCCATAGCTTCTTTAGAGCATCGAGAATATCCGTATTCATATTGACCTCACTGGGACGTCTTCCTTTGCGTATCGCTATTCTTAACCTTTAAAGCAGCAGCTCTGTGGGGGCTACTCGGGCATCTCGTCCTTCGACCCTGAGACGCCGGAGGAAGGCAATTGAGTTAAGGAGCCCAAGATCTGGAGGGAACCTGATTCAGGAGCTTGATCGAGACAGACTTTCTGAAGCCCTGACCAACAAGCACAAAGATCGTGTCACTGGTTTCAAAGATGCCCCGGCCCTCGTAGCTGGTCGCGTAGCCGGTCTTGATGCGCTCGTTGTTCTCATAGTCTCCGGTGCTGTGAAGCAGCACGCTATGGCTAAACAAGACAATGGGTAAACTTCCTAGGGCAGCCAATGGCTCGGCATCCACATCGAGTACATCAACTATGACCCAAGCAACCGCAGCACAGTATGCTTTGCCCGTTTCTGCGACACGTGTCTTGATGAGCTCGCCTTCCGCTTCGGACGCCCCAGGCAGCGGCTGGCCGTCGAGCGCGATGGCTTCCGCGATATGTAGTAGATGCATCAATCCTCCAATCCTTGTGGTACCTCGTGCCTATAGAGGTGTCCAAAATTCTGTTCCACGGCGCCGGCCGGCTGGATGAGCACATAACAGCTGCCCGTAAACGTATGGGCGAGCAAACACCCATGCTCGCTAGTCAGTTGCATGATGGCTGAGGTCTGTATCAGACCACCCTCCAAGAAGCGCTCGCTCAAATCTCCATGGATCTCACCAGCCAGGCACGCCCCGTGAGGGAACGCCCGCCATAGAAATCCACTGATCCTAGATTTGAAGCTCAGCGATGCAGCTTGAACAAGTTCTCTAGGAACCTCAATGCTGAATGTCATCAGTATGTCCTTCGGCGCCGAGCTCACTCACGATCAGAAAGTGATGCTCCCCGTTGGGAGTACGCATCAGCTGAAATCCCGACTGGGCTTTCACAAGTTCAAGCGTTGGGGTGGCAACGGTCATGCCGTCGAGACTAGCCCCGGATTTGTCCCCATACACGATCGCTGCATATCGCTGCCCTACCCTTGCCGCATCGTATAGGTATGCATCAATGGTTACACCCCAATCCATGGCTTGAGCTCGGATGACCGCACCAGGAACCTCTTGGCTCTGATGCTCGACGGCTTCCTTCTCCGCGACACGCTTATGGGAAAAATTGGTCATCAAATCGAAATCTCAAAAAATGGGTCAAAACCAGTCTGCTCGTTGGGATAACCCCGGGGATTGGAGACCACTCTGCAGCCGCCAAGCTCGACGTCCACAGCTTGGTGGGTATGGCCGAAGACCCACAAATCCGCTTTCTCAATGAGCCTGGGCCAGTCGTTGGTGTAAGCCGCATTCAGATGCCCGTCATGCTTCGTTCCTACAACTACAGGTGATGGGGCGTGGTGAGTGACGACAATCGTTTTGCCTTCAAAAGGCTGCGCAAGCTGCTGGGTCAGCCAGGCCTTGGCGGCATGATTGCGAGTGACAAGGTCATCGGGTCTAAGGCGTCGGTATCCCGCATCAGCCCGGATGTAATTGAAGTCGTTCATCCACTCCCAAGCCATCCTGCTCGCAGCCACTTGGTCGCCCGTTGCGGAAAAGTCCGTCCACGCTGCGGTGCCCAAGATGCGAGTGCCGTTGATGATGATGCTTTGGTTCTCGAGCAGATGGACGTGGGGCTCAGCGGCGTCTCGCATTTTTTGAAGAGTTCGATCGATGTGGCCGTCATAAAATTCGTGGTTGCCGCTGATGTAAGCGACCCTGCACTGGAATGTGTCATTTGCCCACTTCACGCCACGGGCCTTCTTGTCGATGTCTCCCGCGAGAATGACCAGGTCGACGTCGGAGTCGAGCGCCGGCGGATCGAAGCGGTGAAATTCGTTATGCAGGTCTGAGTAGATTCGTAGCTTCATCGGTCGGTCACTTTGGAATTTGCTGTGTATCAATGTGGTTTTCACGTTGCAGGGTGGGAGTAGTTCCACACCTGTTTGACCACCTCGCCGGCACCGTTATGAGCTTTGCTGTTTCCGAATACGCTTGATAGTTCATGTGGCCTTAAACGGCTTGGCTTGCGGGATTCGCGTCCCAATGCCTAGTGGCGTACGCCAGAAAATCGTGGGCTCATTCCGTCAGGTGCCCACTCGCAAACAACGTATGAGCTGCCATTGCTTGTTTCGAAGACGTGGTATCCGTGACTCTCGAACCTTCGACGTAGCGAGGACGTCCGAACGGTCGCTCCATCTCGAAAACGCCCGCGTTGTTCCTGGTAAACCACACCTACCAGGCAGTTGATTTCGTGATCCACGCTCGCGCAGCACATGTAAGCGGTGGCCGAAAATTGAAACTGCACGGCTATAGCACGCTCGACACTCGCGGGAATCGAGGTCGGCTTGACCTCCGCGGCGGTCTGCAAGCTGTTCAAGGATTTATAGTCTGTAGGCATAGCAATTCACTCGATCTGTCCCAGCGTGATGTCCTGTGTTGATGACCTGTGTTCAATGCACTTCGAAAAAAGGCCTGATAGCACCGTTTTCGAAGTAATGGTGGGCCACCACGAACAATCCGCCCGTGTCCGCCTCACCACCAGGTAACCGTTGCGGTGAAACCGCCTTACGACTGGCGGCGTGTGGGCAGGCAGACCCGGGGGTAAGAGGCTTATGCGATTACAGAAGATCAACCCGGTCATCCGCGGAGGTTGATACAGCGCGCATAAAAGAAACCCCACCACGTCTTCATCTGGTATCGCCGCTTTCGCCTTTTGAATCACCGTTGGTATGTCCGGTCATACTCGAAGCCCCGGACCTTCCACCACGCATTTGAATATTATCGCGCTCTCCCCCGGTCAATTACGCAGAACGAGCAATTGGCGAAGACCAAGGTGACCCTGCCCGTCCTTGCCGTTGGCGGTGGTGGTCATGGTGGGTTTGGTGCCCAACAGCCGGAGAACATCCGCCGCTACGCTACCGACGTTGAAGCGCACGTGTTGCCAGCATGCGGCCACTGGATTCCGGAGGAATGCGCATCAGCACTGAACCCGCTCATCTCATCGTTTCTGGCACGGCCATGAGGGAGGTTGTCGACCAGGTTAATCGGGTTCTGCATGCCCTCTTCCCATCCGCAATCCATGTCGCGTCCAACATCATGTATGGCGCATTTGGCTCAGAGCAATCCAAACCCCATCCGCTTCAGTTCCTCAACCAACTCTTCCCGGCCATGAAGGCTCGACACACTGCGAAGTCTGTTGACCACCTGCTCCGACCACCCGGAAGCCTTCATTCCCTCACGTTGATAGAACGCACCCAGGCGCTCATCATATTCAGCAACTGCTTCTACATCTGCCGCCGCCGAATAGATCTCGTGGTGCAGCACTGCGCTTTGAGGCAGCCGTGGTTTCACCTGCGCTGGTCGTTCCGTAGAGGGATACCCTACGCAGAGGCCGCAAACGGGATAGACCTGGGGAGGTAAGCCAAGCTCCTTGGCCACCCCTTCAATGTCGTTGCGGATGGCCCCTATGTAAACGCTTCCGAGCCCAAGCGACTCCAGCGCCACCACTGCATTTTGAGCCGCCAGCGCGGCGTCGATGGTTCCGAGCAGCAGGCTTTCAAGGTAGGGTATCGCTTCCAGTTCCACCTTTTGCTGCTCAGCCACTCGAGCCACCCGGGAAAGGTCTGCCAGCCAGACGAAAAACAGAGGCGCCTGGCGGATGTAGGCCTGGTTTCCTGCCAATGCCGAGAGACGCGACTTCCGATCGCTATCCTGAACAGCAACAACGCTCCAGACCTGCAGGTTTGACGAGGTTGAGGCTGATTGCGCCGCGGCGATCAGGGTCTCGATGGTGCCTTCGGGCAGCGGCTGATCAGTGAAGGCACGAACGCTGCGATGATCGAGCAATTGATCGATTGTCTCGTTCCATGGTTTGAGCGGCGAGACGTCCGACGTGCCATAGCGGGCGGCCAGTTTCAGCTGGGCGTTGACTGTCATTTGATATCCCCAAATAAAGACCGAGCCTACCAAAACGCCGACAGCGCAGCACGCCTCCCGGGCGAAGTTTCACATACCCTAAGCGCGCTGCAGGCGCTGTCTGGGTGAGCGATCTTCGCCCGGGACCTACTGCGGTGTGATACCCCTCAAACGCAATGAGTACTCAAAGCCCGACCAGCGCTGCCAGCCCGCCAATATCCGTGATCTGGTGGTAGCCAAAAGCGGCATTCGCCGGCTGTTCATGCCCGCGTGCAACGAAAGCTTTGTGTTTGATGTTCATGTCGTGAGCCGACATCAGGTCGTAGCGAAAGCTTGAGGACACATGCAAAACGTCTTCCGGCCCGCAGTTCAGGCTATCGAGCATGAACTCGAACGCAGCCAGGCGTGGCTTGTAGGCTTGAGCCTGTTGGGCGGTGAAGACTTTATGGAACGGTGCGCCGAGCTTTTCGACGTTGGACATGATCTGCTCGTCCATCGCGTTGGAGAAGATCACCAGGGGAATCTTGTCGGCGATTTTTGCCAGCCCAGCCGGTACGTCAGGGTGTGGGCCCCAGGTCGGCACGGCGTCGTAGTAATGCTGGCCTTCATCGCGGTATTCGATACCCCAGCGTTTGCACGTTCGCGCCAAGGCGGTCTTGAGGATCTCGTCATAAGGTCGCCAATCGCCCATCACCTGGTCCAGTCGGTAGGCAGCATAGTCCTTGACGAACTGATCCATCTGCTCGGCAGGGACGCGATCAGCGAACAGCTCACGTGTAAGCGCTGCGGTTTTGAAATTGGTCAACGTGCCATAGCAGTCGAACGTAATGTACTTGGGGCGAAGAAAACTCATGGGTGCGCTCCTTGATGGGCATTAAGATCATTACGGGGCAAACCTGAAACAAGCCAGCTGACAGACTTGGTCAGGCCAATGTTTCGATGAAGCAGACGTCTGTTTTATAACGCGGCAAAGGCGCTCTCCAGCGCATCAAGCAGCCGCCCCGCTTCCCTTTCAGCCCAGATCAATGGAGGGCGAATTTTCAGGATGCTCGCATCGGGTCCTGTGGCGGAAATGAGTACGCGTTTTTCACGCAGATGGTTGACCACGCTCAGGGCCGATTTCATATCAGGCGTTTTGCTCTGCCTATCGGTGACCAATTCCACAGCGAAGTACATACCGGTGCCTCGCACGTCGCCTATCTGCTCATATCGATCAGACAGGTTTTCAAGACCGGCCATGATCAGGCCGCCCACACGATTGGCGTTAAGCATGAGTTGCTCTTGCTGAATGACGTCTAGGGTTGCCTGGGCGGCGGCAATGGCCACGCTATTGCCGCCAAAGGTATTGAAATACCGCATGTCACGTCCAAAGCCGGCCACCACTTCCGGTCTTGCCATCAGCCCCGCGACGGGATAGCCATTACCCATAGGCTTGCCCATGGTGATAATGTCCGGAGCAACACCATGACGCTGATGGCCCCAGAAATGCGTGCCGCTGCGGCCAAAACCTGACTGAACCTCGTCGGCAATGAACAAGCCGCCGGCCTTGTGGACCACCTCGGCAATCGGCCCGAACACGTCGACCGGCTCACAGAACAGTCCGTCGGACGAAAACAGGCAATCTGCAATGAACGCTGCCAGGCCACCGCCATGGCGCTGAATATCCTTGATCTGTGCAGCGACCTGGTCTGCCATGTAGCGTCCCAGTGATTCACGCGGTATTCGATAAGAGTCCGGAGCCGGCACCCGGCGAACATAGGGGTCCAGCGTGGCATTGATGCCGAGCGAGGGTGAAAAGGCCGCGACGGTTGCCGAGTTTCCGTGATACGCCTCGGAAGTCACAATGACACCGGTTTTGCCGGTGTGATGACGCGCAATGCGGATGGCCAGGTCATTGGCTTCCGAACCGCTGCAGGTGAACATCATCTGACCGTCAGCAGCCATTTCGCCGTCGGTTGTCGCGCGCAGCTGTTCGGCATAATTCAGAATCCCGTCCTGCATATACCGGGTGTGGCTGCACAGCGTATTCATTTGCTCAGTGATTGCATTCACAACCCGCGGATGACAATGCCCCACTGACACCACATTGTTATAAGCATCCAGGTATTCATTCCCGGCTTTGTCGTACAGATAAGCGCCCTTGGCACGGACAACGCCCACCGGCTCGTTGTAGAACAACCGATACCCAGGCCCCAGAAGATCGACCCGGCGTCGAATATGCTCGCGCGTGGATTCGTCCAGATGATCGATATTGGCAGGGTTAAAGCCATTGGGCATGTCGCCGCGAACAGCCTCGATTTTTGAGTGCTTCATTTAACGCTCCTTTAATAAGGACGAATCATTCTGCGAAGGGCATCAGAAGTTCTGACATGTGTGACGGTGATCGGCTAAGCATCCAGTCGAGCTGCCCCCATCCTGGTGCGGCATTCCTTGAGATGTAGGCACTGTTATGCGGAAAGAGCTGCGAGCGCCACGTGGTAATCAACGCCCTCGTAGTCAAGCGCGCCATGGCAAGGTGCGGGATGAGAGCCAGCTCTTCGGTGGTCAGGTCGGCAGCACGCAGATACCCCCTGAGCACATCTTTTGCCGGAGCGAAAATATCGGTCTCGCTTTCAGCCCCCACTGTGCCCAGCTGGTTCATCATGGCGGTGGACACATCAATGGCGATGGCCGTCTTGACGGTATCGCCGAAGTCAATGACGCCGCTGACAACCTGCGGATTGTGTGTGTCGACCACAATGTTTGACGTATTGAAGTCGTTGTGCAGAACCTGTTTCCTGCAGCCGTCGATCAAGCCTTCAATGGCAAAAAAACGCTCAAGTGCCCTTTCCAGCAGCGTACGGCGCATTGGGTCAGTCACACACGCGATCAACGGTTCAAGCGTCCTCAGGTTTTGCACGTCCCAGCACACCTTGCGCGACTCTCCTGGATGGGAAAAGTCAGCGGTGGCGAGCCTCAGACGGGCGAGTAACTCTCCGATGTGTTCGCGCCCCACCGAGTTCACGCTGGCTTTATCCAGCGGGGTGCCTGGCAGGAAACTTATCAGCCGCGCTTGCCTTGATTCCCCATGACTGGTTTCGATTCGAGTCAGGTACTCACCGTCCAGCGCTTTATAGGCTCTGGGAATCGGAAGCTGTGGCGATGTGCGCTCGATGTGCCGCATGACTTCGATTTGCAGGGAAAGCTCCACGGGAGCTTCTTGCGGGTTGGCGATTTTGAGCACATACGACTGGCCATTCGAGCTGTCGCATCGAAACGTATCGTCTTTTTCCGTCGCAAACCGTGTCAGGTCAGCGTCGACCCCGAATTGCTCTTGCAGAATCCGCGCACCTTCCTCCAGTGAAACTGAAGTGAAAGAGGCCGCCAAATCTCCCTGCAGCACCCCGAGCTCTTCACTGAGCCGGTGTTCTTGATTCACACGCATCGTAGAGCTCCTGGCTTTGGGCAGCTTGTGCATCACCCGCCTTTGGTCGACAAATATTGTGCTACAACTTTTAATATTGGAAGGGGATCCTTGTGTGTTTTTTGAGTTTTCTCAATATTTAAATTTAACTATTTGTTTTTAATCAATATTTAATTTTTCTGTTTTTACTCTTTGGATAAAATTGTTGCACAATCTTTTAGTGGCGACGCTTCACTGCTGGTGTCATCACGCACAGCTGTATTAGAATCACGTCTCCGCTGAGTGCCCCAGGTCCTGAATGAAATGACGTTTCCCAGCACGAACATTGAGCCCCATCCCGTCAGGCTTTCGGCGGTCGAGGTGCTGGCTGAAAAGCTGAAGCTCAGGATCCTGAATGGCGATTTCGAGCCGGGTGAGTTCCTGCGCGACGTCAAAATGGCCGACGAATACGAGGTTGCACGCAACACGTTCCGCAGTGCTGCGCAGCTGCTTGTTTCGTTGGGTTTGCTGGTGAAGGTGCCGCATCGAGGGTTTTGCATTCCCGAGTTCGGGCCGGACGACATCGTGGACATCGCCAGATTGCGAGGGGTACTGGAAACCGAGGCCGTGCGCTTGATCATTCTGGGGGGTGTCGTTCCTCCCGAGGCATTGAGCGCTGTGGAAAAACTGCGCAATGCCCCTGACGATGCGCCTGTTTCAGACATTGTGGTTGCCGACGGTGACTTCCATCGCGCAATTATCCGTGCCAGCGGCAGTCCGCGTTTGCAGCGAAGCTATGCCATGCTGGAAAGCGAAATCGAGTTGCTGCTGGTGCTGCAGCAACCCTGTTATGAAGACCCCAAGGATATCGTTGTCGACCATGAGCACTTGATAGAGTGCTTGCGCAGCCGGGATTTCGAAACGGCTCGGGCTGCGTTTGTCGAACACTGGGAAGATTTGAGTACAAAGCTCTTACGTGCGAACTTCGAGAGGCGGCGATGATCACCGTCTCGATTCTGAAATGGCAGTCTTCGGCGCCCTCTCCCGCTGGAGCTTGATGTGAAGGCGACCCTCCCTTAAAGCTCTGAAGGTTGGTTGTGATAACCTCGGCGCAAAAAAGACTTGGGGGTTGAGATGGTCCGTCTATTCCAGGCTATAACCTTTACCAGCGTCATGATGATCGTCGCCTTACCGGCCCACGCGCATATCACGCGGCTTGAGATCCTGCGGACCGAGCCCGCCTTCGATGGTGTGAGTTTCGGTAATACCGGTGCCTATGAGCGTGTCTTCGCGCGTGCTTATGGAGAGCTGGATCCGGAAAAGGCCGCCAACAGCATCATCCAGGACCTTGAGCTCGCACCGCGTAACGCAAACGGGATGGTCGAATACACGACTGATATCGCAATCTTGCGTCCCGCTGACGTGGCAAAGGCGAATAACATCCTGCTGTTCGACGTGCCCAATCGGGGCAGCAAGCGCGCGATGTCGTTGTTTAACGCTGACATGCAAGGTAAACCTGGCGCGCTTAACAATTTCGAAGTCGCCGGGGACGGTTTTCTGCAACGGCTCGGTACAACGCTGATCTCGTTTGCCTGGCAGGGGGACGTTGCCCCTGGCGACAATCGTATGATCGTGCAGCTGCCGATCGCAATCAATAAGGACGGTTCGCCGGTGACAGGCGTGGTGCGGAGCGAGTTGACCACCTTGTCGCCGACTACCAGGCTTGGCCTGTCCGCTGGATGGTTTACTTCCACGCCTCCTCACACGACCTACAAACCTGTCGAAACCGACAATACCAAGGTGCTTGCGGACGGTTTCCGTCCCACCCTGACGGTGCGGCCGCGCGCGAATGCACCTCGGCAGGAAATACCTGCGAACGACTGGCGTTTCGGTGACTGTGACACGCCCAATGAAACCCAGATATGTCTGCCGTCCGGCTTTCAACCCGGAAAACTCTACGAACTGATTTATCGCGCCAGAGACCCGATGGTCATGGGAATCGGCTTCGCGATTGCGCGGGACGTCGGCGCGTTTTTCCAGCACGCTGCGCACGACGATACAGGGGTTTCCAACCCTGTAGTTCATGGGCCTGAGGTCAAATCAATCATCACCGGCTCTTCGCAAGCCGGGCGTTTTATTCGCAGCATGATCGCGCTGGGGTTCAACCGTAGTGAGGAGGGACATCAGGTTTATGATGGCGCGATGCCACATATTGGCGGCGGCCTGATGCCGCTCAACATTCGCTTCGCTCAGCCCGGTCGTGCCTGGGGCCAGCAGGTTGACCATGACTACCCGGCGTACGATTTTCCGTTTACCTATGGTCGCGAAACAGATCCGATCACCGGACGCTCGCAGGGGCTGCTTGATCGCTGCGACGCCAGTAGCACCTGCCCGCTTATATTTCATATGGCGACGGCCCTCGAACTCTGGGAGGGGCGCCAGTCGCTCGGACTTACCGACCCACTGGGCTTGCGCGATGCTGATGAGCCGAAAAACGTACGGACATTTATCATGGCGAGTACGCAGCACGCGCCGCCGCCTTTGCCATTACCCGTCACTCCTGTGTTTGGATTGTGCCAGGTTCAATCGAAC
Organism: Pseudomonas syringae; assembly: GCF_002157375.1. Taxonomy (GTDB): domain Bacteria; phylum Pseudomonadota; class Gammaproteobacteria; order Pseudomonadales; family Pseudomonadaceae; genus Aquipseudomonas; species Aquipseudomonas syringae_T. Next base: position 26,825 of record NZ_MTSA01000005.1, on the reverse strand, counting down.
CCGAACCCCCATACCTGGACGATGCGTGCCGCACTCACCGACCTCATTAGCTGGGTCCGCGACGACGTCGCCCCGCCCGCTTCGCTAAAGCCGTCGGTGGCGGATGGCACGCTCGTGCCGGCGGATCAAGTACGTTTTCCTCTGATTCCTGCGACGAATTATGCCGGTGTCTCGCGGCCAGAGCTGCGTTATACCGGCGCCGTCAATAGCCTCCACGTGCTTGATTTCGGCCCGCGTTTCCGCCCGGAGGACAGTTCCGGGATACTCACACGCGAACCACCGCAAGCAGGCGTCGGCAGCTACAACCTTTTAGTCCCGCAAGTCGACGCAGACGGCATCGATATTGGCGGCGTGCGCAATGTGTACCTGGGCGCCCCTATTGGCACCTATACCGGCTGGAACACTTTCCGGCCCGAGCTGTTCGATGGTGGGTTTTGTAACTTTCAGGGCAGCTTCATTCCGTTCGCCGCGACCAAGGCTGAACGAATTGATGCTGGAGACCCTCGAGCGTCCCTTGAAGAGCGCTACCCGACCAAAGACGCTTATGTCGAGGCCGTGCGCGCAGCGGCAGACGCGCTGGTCAGCGCGCGGATGTTGCTGCCTGAAGACCGTGCTCGTCTGGTCATGGAAGCGGAGGAGAAAGTCCTGCGCAACGGGCCTTAGCAGGCGTGCATTCCGAGGTCTTTCGTTTGTCCTCTCGATGAACTGTCCACCTGAACAATGGACTTTTTCATCGCGCAGACGTCCAACCTTCGATAGCCACTGCCTCTACGTACCCGGACTGCTTCACTCAAGGACCACACATGACCTTCTACATCTTTCTTCTGGCGTGCTGCGCCGCCGCCGCCACTGGCATCATCTTCAAACCGGGGGCTTGGTACAAAGCGCTTAAAAAACCCGGTTTCACGCCACCTGACTGGGCGTTTCCGGTAGTGTGGACGACGATCTACCTGCTCCTTGCCTGGGCCGGGTATCGCATGACCCTGCTCCCTGGCAATGAGACCGTGCTGGCTCTTTGGGCAGCACAAATTGCACTGAACACATTGTGGACGCCCGTGTTTTTTGGAGCGAACCGCATTGTCACTGCGATGGCAGTGCTTGTTGTGCTCTGGATTGTCGTGGCCGCAATGGTCGTGATGGCCTTGCAGATGGACATCGTGACAGGGCTGATTCTATTCCCTTACCTGGTGTGGCTCTCGGTGGCCGCTGCACTGAACTTCTATATTCTGCGTCACAATAAATGACGCAGACCCTGAGAACCCTGCCAAGGTAGATCATCCGGCTGGCCGATCCGTACAGCGACGCCTGTGTACGAACGGCCATCCGAGAAAGTGGATCTACCTGCACCTTCTCGATTCAGACAGCATCAAACGCTAGAGCGCATAACGCCGGCAATGCTCCAGGTAGCTCTGCTCGTGACTGCCTACCAGTTGTACAACGCTCGACCATAACCACGAAGGCGCGTCCAGTGTCCGTGATCGATTGGTTTGCAAGTCTCGGATCCACGCTGTGCGTGTCGCCAGATCCATCTGTCTGGCGTGAGCAATGCCAACCACTTTCGCGAGGTAGGCCGCTGCTTGCATGGCTTCAGGCTGAGTGAGCTCATCCAGTTCCAGTTTCATGTCTTGAGGAAGCAGCTCACGTATGAAGAACGAGTGGTCCAGCATCCGTGCGGCAACCATTCTGCTCCCCAGGCCCGGCGAAAGGTGCCTGGCGCCCTCCACCACCCGCTTGCCGTTGTCTCTGGGCATGCGCGCCCTGGCCGTTCGCGGAGCTGCTGCCGCGACTGCTTCCTTGATATCGAGAAGACAGAATTCTTGATCATCTTCATCGCCAACGCCCATCAACACCGCGTAGCGAAGCAGCCCCAGAGAACTGCATCCCTTTACCCAATAAGCAGAGTCGATCAGTTGCACTCGATCATCTGTGGAGCGGCCTTTGAGCGATGTCACCAAGGCATGAATCTCTGGCGTGGCACAGAGTGTTTTGAGCGCATCGCGTTCAGCACGAGACAGCGCCCAGAAATGTTTACCCAGCGGGATGCTCGGTCGCATGTCTTCAATTCGCTCTTGGGCAAGATGCTTCCAGGTGCGCTGTACCGCACTGCGCATACCGGCTTTCACGTGTGCAGGGCGTTCGGGCTCTTCATCGCGCTTGTGCATGAAAGCCTGCTCATAGCCCTGCATCATCTCTTCGAGCATCCGCGCGGTTGTGACCCCAGGCAGATCCGAGCCCCGGGCAGCCGTGGCCAGCGATAATCCAAGCCTGACCAGGTCGTGCGCAGGATTGCCGATCACCGATTGATCCAGGTCGCGGATATGGATGTCGATACGGCCTTTCAAATCCCCGGTTGGCCCCAGATTACCGGCATGGCAATCCCCGCAGATCCATACCGGCGGACCGCTGGGCAGGCGCCTGCCGGACTGACTGTGAAGCCACTCGTAGAATTGAGCGGTATTGCCTCGAACGAACGCGTGCGCAGAGCGGGCCATCTTCAGATTGCGCAGGTGGGTCAAGGAGGGAAGCCGTGCATTGGGTCGAGGCGTTTTCATCGGAAAACCTTGAGGAGACATACCCCATTGACCCGCGTCGCCGGATGAATGTTTCAGGATATTTCAAATTTATTGCGTCAGCTCTTCCCGGCATAAAGAGCCATGTTACCTGCGAAGGACATCAACCCTCTTTGCTACTTCCTGCCGCCTCCCCGATCACAACCTTGTCCCCCGCCTTCAGCCCTGAAAGCACCTCGACCCGGACCTGATTATTGATACCGACACCCACCTGTTCGGTTGTGACCTCATTACCCTCCCCCAGCACCCGCACACTGTAGCGTCCGTCCTTGCTCCGCTCACCCAGCGCCGAGACAGGAATCGTCAGCACACCCTCTTTCGCTTCGAGCACGATTCTGACGTTGGCGGTCATGTTGATGTAGAACCGGCCATCAGGGTTGGGAACATCGAAAAGAGCGTTATAAAAGACGGCCTTGTTTTTGCCTGACCCACTGGATTGGCTTGCTGCATCCAGAGGGCCTGGCTCTATGGACCGCAAAGTAGCGGTTTGGCGTGTGTCCGGGGCTCCCGAAATAGTGAAGTACACCGGAAGACCGGGTTTTATCTTCACTACATCTGCCTCGGACACCTGTGCTTTGATGGTCATGGTGTCGATTTGGGCCATCTTCAGAATGACCGGGGCCAGTTGCTCGGCGATAACGGTCTGGCCTTCTTGAGTGACGATGGCAAGTATCCGGCCATCCATTGGCGCGAGGATGCGTGTGTAATCGAGATTGATCTGCGCGGTTTTTTCTTTGATCCGGGCCGTGTGTAATTGTGCGGAAAGCGAAGTGAGGTTGGCGCGCTCGGCCTCGTATTCAAATCGCGCTTTGTCTTGATCTTCTTTGGAGACGGCGACCGTTGATTCGAGCGCTTGATACCGGCGGTAGGTCGACTCGGCAAGCTTCAGTTTATGAAGCGTTGCATCCCTTTCAGCGGCAAGTTGCTCGCTTTTGACGCCGGCCTGGCGCAGTGCGTTTTTCGCCGGCAGCGGATCGATCTCGGCCAACAGCTGATCTTTTCGGACCTTGTCGCCGGGAGCGACTTTCAACGATTGCAACTGCCCCGACACCTGAGCACCCACGTCGACCTGATGACTTCCTTGAAAAACGCCCTGCGCTTGCACGGCGTATTCAATGTTCGTGGCTTCAACCGCGGCGGAGAGAAAAGCAGGCTCGTCTTCGCCACTGATGCCTTTATAGAAGGCATAGCCGGCCAGCGAGACCAGCAGGTCGATGAATATCATCCTCAAGATGATTTTGCGGTAATTCAAATTTCTGAAAAATCGGAAGATCTTCACCGTACATCCCGTTCAGCATTCGGTCCGGATCCTGGGCGGATCAAGTTTGCGGCGTTGGAATAAAGGGCGTACATGAGCGTCTGCACCTCGCTGCCAGGACTTTATTTTCCAGCAGGACCCAGCCTGCTGCCTTGTGCCAATGGAAGCATCCGGGCGAGCGGGCGTCTGTCCCCGCATTCGGGGACATTGTCCCGGAGGCCTTGCCAGGCGGGCGTTCTCGAACTTGTGAGGGGGTGGAACATGCGTTTGAAAGTTGCATCCCGTTCTGTAGAGGGACGCTTGTCCCCGATTTCCCTTACAGACTAGGAATGATCGCTATGTGTAAATTCTCTAATACGTTAGTAATATTGTCCTACAATCGGACATTATGCTCACTGCTTAACGTCGAGAGGGCTGCCCTTTATGTGAGGTCGCTTTTGGATCATTTGGAGACTATTGCCATGGGGGCGAATGTGTGATGAAAGCCAATTTACGAATGACGGGGAATCAGTCAGCGTATTTTCTGGAGCTGGGGAGGTTGATCTCAAGTGTGGGCGATGCAAGGTTCGCTTCGAATATGTATCAGATGATCGCGGCCACCGTGCCCATTGATTTTCTGGACCTGAGTGAGTGGACGATTGATGAGCATGAAGGAAGCATCATCAGCATTCAGCCCCTTGGGCGAGAGACCTCAGAGCAAAAGCCGGCGACGTCGCCCGTCTCGCAGGACAACGAGATGCTGCTCGCCCGGATGGTCAATGTTGATGACTTTCTGCTGATTCACTTAAAGCCGCCGTTTAGCGGCACCCCGGTCAGCAACTGCTCGGCCGTGACTTATCAGTGCAACCTGGTGTCGCGCAAGTCGAATAGACGCTGTGTCATTTCCCTGCACCGCCAGCATCCCCAGCGTGACTTTTCGCTGCACGAATTATCATTTCTGAAGAATTTCTCAGAGGCTTTGTTGCCGCTGCTGGAGCGACATGCCCAGGCAACGCGGACCTTGTGTACCGCACACGCCGACAACGATGCCGTTACCCAGGGCGGTCAGCAGCTTCAACGGGAGTTCAACGAAAAGCTGAGCCATTCGGAGGTCAGGTTGTCGCTGCGCGAAAAGGAAATCTGCCTGGGCTTGCTTGCCGGGGCAACCGTTCCGGAACTTGCCGACAAGCTTCACGTTAAAAACAGCTCCATCGAAACCTACCTGAAGCGCGCCGCCGCCAAACTGGGCGTCAAAGGGCGGCACGGTCTGGTCAAGTGGATGACAGGTGTGACTCAAACGGCTTGAGCTTTGGCTGCACGACCTTAAAGGCATCTTATATGAAGTATCTTGTGCTAGGCGCAATGGCGACATCACTGCTCAGTGGCTGTTCGCTTATTCCTGACTATGAGCGGCCTCCCTCCCCGGTAGCTTCCGGCTACCCGACCGGATCAGCCTATGCGCCGATGACCACCGCCGATAAGGCGACAGAACTGCCGGGCTGGCGAAGTTTCTTTCGGGACTCGGTTCTGGCCCGGGTGATCGAGCAATCCCTTTCGAACAATCGTGACCTGAGGGTCGCGGTACTCAACATACAAGCCTATCAAGCGCAGTACCGCATCCAGCGCAGTGACCTGTTTCCTGCGGTGTCGGTCAGTGGCTCGGGCAGTCGGCAAAGTCTGCCCACCGATGTGTCATTGCTTGATGAGCGCGCGATCAGCAGCACCTATTCAGTATCGTTGGGCATCAGTGCTTACGAGCTGGATCTTTTCGGTCGAAATCGCAGCCTCGCTCAAGAAGACCTGGAGACGTATCTTTCCAGCGAACAGGCCCGGCGCAGTACGCACCTGAGTCTGGTGGCCAATGTGGCGACGGCGTACCTGACCTGGCGTGCAGATCAGGAGCAGCTCAAGCTGACGCTTGATACGCTGAAAGCCTATGAGCAAAGCCTGAAATTGACCTCGCTGCAAAACTCGTCTGGCACAGCCTCTGCGCTGGCCGTGAGTCAGGCGCGTACCTCGGTTGAAAGTGCCCGGGCCAACGCGGCTCATTTTGAGCGGCTGGTCGCTCAGGACCTGAACGCCCTCACATTGCTGGTGGGCGCCGATGTTTCGGAAAACCTGCCGGCCACCGCCCTCAGTGAAGAGCTGCTGGGAGGCGTGCCTGCCGGGTTGCCTTCTGAACTGCTGCAGCGCCGTCCGGATATTCTGGAAGCCGAGCACCTGCTGAAAGCCGCCAATGCCAATATCGGAGCGGCTCGTGCCGCTTTTTTTCCGAGCATCAGTCTGACGGCAAGCGCAGGTACGTCGAGCACCGAGCTGTCCGGCCTGTTCAAGGCCGGTTCGGGCGGATGGCTTTTCGAACCACAGATCAATATCCCGATTTTCAACGCAGGTAACCTGCGAGCCAGTCTGGATTACTCAAAAATCCAGAAAGACATTCGCATCGCGCAATACGAAAAAAGCATACAGACCGCTTTCAAAGAGGTCGCCGATGGTCTGGCGGCCAGGCAGACGTACAGGCAGCAACTCATTGCGCAACGTGACTCATTGAAAGCCAACGAAGATTACTATCGACTGGCAGAGGCACGTTACCGGAACGGTCTGGACAGCAGCCTCACGCTGCTGGACGCCCAGCGCTCACTCTTTACTGCTCAGAGCAGCCTCATCGCTGATCGCCTCGCCCAACTGACGGCTGAGGTCAATCTGTACAAAGCGCTCGGCGGAGGCTGGACCGAGCTCACCCCTTCTCTCTCGCACCAGGCCGTTCGGCCCTCGAACGGCTAAACCAACCGAGACATCGGTTGTGCAGGGATAGAATTAAACAATAGACGCCATAGCAAAAGATGATCGAAGAATAAAAAATTGAGCATACACTAACAAACAAGAAACCCGTGCTCCGTTACTTGTGTGTACTGCCGTACCAATTTAGTTGTCATGTTTTTGAAACCTGGCCGTGTGAAGATCAGGCCGTCGCGAAAATCGCGGTGTGAGCAAGCGCTCTACTAGTGGAATCTGGCAGGGAGATTAGCGTTCGGATCCTGGGTTATGTTGGTGACTGCCGGTCACACAGCAGCGTTGATTAGTCACCGGTTTCTGTCACTCATATGGTCACCTTAATATAAACACGCTCGCGCTTTAAACGTGAACTCTGTACAGCCAGCGACGTGTTCGGATGCACCAACGACAGGGATATTGATAAGGTCCATGCCTCATGCCTATGCTCTTGAATGATATCGAAAAGCCTCTTAATCCCTCGGCGCGTCCTGGCGACTGGCCAGCGGCCTGTGGGTGTTGATTCAGTCATTCGGGAATAGATGAACGCCGCTCCTGAGTGCCCGCTTAACGCCAGACTCGATAACTGTTGAGGGTGGACGCGTACCGAGTGTGCTTAATCTACTTGTTTCACGTGACACCGTGACCCGTTCAATGTTGAATGTTTTTCGGGACCGCGAGTGTCCAACTTTTAATCTCTTGTTCAGGGGGGTGAAAGTCATATTAATGTCGACATGTAATCTGTGCAGCCGCAGGGTTGGGAAAAAACCCATGCGCCCATTAATTAAGTTGCTGAACCATTGCGGTGCCTGGCTTTACTTCAGCGTGTCTCTTTCATAAAACGAAAAAGGAATTCCGATGAACGTACAACAACTTTTTCCGCACCTTGGCAAGGTCATCTCTGGTATTGGAAGCCGCCAGTTCGCCCGTCTGCTTCACGAAATGATAACCGCCTCACTGCCCGTGGATGCCACGCATGTCATTCAGGGCCTTACGCGATCCGCCGGTGAACCCACCGGCCTTTCCTCGAATGGCTCGCTCGCCAAAAACCTTCATCCGTCGGTGACGTCAGGCATCGACATCCGACGTCTTGAGCCCATTCTGCTGAGCCCTACCGAGCTGGCAGATACCCGAGTCGATAAATCCATCAGGTTCGAGTCGCCGGCCTACAACTCGCAGAAGCATCCGAACCAGATCCACTCTCACGCCGCACCGCCTCAGGTCCACCTTGCTGATCCGGGGAAAGGGCATTACGTACTCTCGGTGTATCGATCACCTTCCGCCAAAGCATTCACTCCCCAGGAACGCGCTCAACTCAAGGATTTGTCCTGGGTGGTGCTGCCCATCGTCAAGCAACATATTGCGACCGTCACCCCTACCCTCGTTTCCTCCCGGCCCGCGCCGGTCTCCAGTGGCTCGGAAGACCGTGATGCGATGGAAGGTCTGCGTCAGCGGTTTCTCGGCCGCCTGGATGCATCAGGGCTGAGCCTGTCTCTGCGCGAAACCGAAGTCTGCGTCGGCCTGCTGGCCGGTCTTACGGTGCCCCAGCTGGCGGAAAGGCTGGCGTTGAAGGTCAGCACGGTCGAGAGCTACTTCAAACGCGCGGCAGTAAAAATGGGGATCGGTGGTCGCAGTGCGCTGCTCCGCTGGTTGCATGCAGCCCACAGAGTGCAACGTCCGATGGAGGTGTTTCAGAAGGCCGTCTGAGCAGACGCCTGTTTTCATTTTTTAACGCTTGACAGACTCTTCTATTATGCAGCGGCACCGGTGTCTGGGCCGATTGTTACTGGGCTCGATCCGCGACCGCTGCACCATCCGGCACTCGCCACCTCTCATCAATGCACTGTTCGTCCCGTTCGGGGGCGCGGAGCATTCTCGTCCATCAGGTTCAGGTTTTTTCCGTGGGCTTCAATGCAAAACCGCCGGCCCGAGGGCCAGCGGTCAAGAGCGCGTTCAGAGGAATGTGCGGCGCCAGGTTGTATCAGTCCCGGGCCAGCGCATCGATAGGGTTGAGCCGTGCAGCATTACGGGCGGGTACAAAGCCGAACACGATGCCGATCAGGGTCGAGCAGACAAACGCGGTAATGATCGAGCCCATCGAAAACACCATCTGCCATTCCTTGACCAGCAGCGAGAAGATGTAGCCGATGGCAAAGGACAGGCCGATCCCGATCAGGCCTCCCAGCAGACAGACCATCACCGCCTCGACCAGAAACTGCTGCCGAATGTCGGACGGTCGTGCGCCTACCGCCATACGGATACCGATTTCCCGCGTTCGCTCGGTGACGGAGACGAGCATGATGTTCATCACGCCGATGCCGCCCACTACCAGGGAAATGACCGCGATCAATGACAGCAGCAGCGCCAGCGACTGGCTGGTCTTCTGGACGGTCTGCATGATGCTGTCCAGGTTGTAAGTAAAGAAGTCCTTGGTGCCGTGGCGCTTCTCGATCAGTTTCGTGACGTTCTCTTCCACCAGCTTGCTGGGTTGGCCATCTTTCACGCGCACCGTGATGCTGTCCAGGTAACGCTGGCCCAGCAATCGGCCCGACGCTGTTTCATAAGGCATCCAGACGTTGAGGTTCTTGCTGGTATTGAACACGCTTTTCTTGTCTTCGGTGACGCCAATCACCGTACACGGCAGGTTATCGACCAGAATGACCTGGCCCAGCGGGTTGACGTTCGGTCCGAACAACCGGGTGCGGGTATTGTGGTCAATGACCACGACTTGCGCCTGCCTGACGCTGTCTTCCTTGCTGAAGCCCACGCCCTCGCCCATCTTGATGCCGCGTACCCGGAAGTAATTGTCCCCCACGCCGTTGACGGTGGCGGTCACGTCCAGGTTGCGGTAACGCAGCAGCAGGTTGCGCCCGACATTCGGCGTGGCGCTGTCGATGTAGTATTGATCCCCCAGCGCAGCGACATCGCCCAGCGACAGTGTTTCGATTGCCGCAGAACGGCTGTCGCCCCAGTCGGTGCCTGGAAACACCTCGATGGTCGTGCTGCCGATGGCGGCAATATCGTTGAGCACATAACGCTTGGCGCCTTCCCCCACCGCCACGATCGAAACCACCGAGGTGATGCCGATCACAATCCCCAGCATGGTCAGCAGCGTGCGCATTCGGTGTGATATCAGCGCGACCCAGGCCATGGTGAAGGCTTCGCGGAACAGTTCGAAGCTGGCCACCAGACGGTTACCCTGTGGCTTCTTCACCGGCAAGGCACTTTGCTTTTCGACCTCCATCGAGGGGCGTGCGGGGTTGACGCGATCATTGATGATCTTGCCATCGGAGATTTCAATGACACGTTCCGCATAGGCCGCGACTTTTTCATCGTGGGTAACCAGAATCACGGTCCGCCCGGCGGCATTGAGCTCCAGCAGGATCTTCATCACCTCCCGGCCGCTGGCGGTATCCAGTGCGCCGGTCGGTTCATCGGCAAGAATGATCTCACCACCGTTCATTAACGCGCGTGCGATGCTGACCCGCTGTTGCTGCCCGCCGGACAGCTGATTGGGGCGGTTGCTCAGGTGATCGCTCAGTCCTAGACGGGACAGCAGCTCCTTTGCACGATCTGTGCGCTCGGTCTCGCCGACGCCGGCATAAATAGCGGGCATTTCCACGTTACTGACGGCGCTCAGGTGGCTCAGCAGGTGATAGCGCTGGAAGATGAAGCCAAAGTGGTCGCGGCGCAACGCGGCCAGTTCATGGTCGGCCAATGCGTGCGTTTCACGGCCACTGACTTTGTAACTGCCCTCATCGGCCTGATCGAGACAACCCAGCACGTTCATCAATGTCGACTTGCCCGAGCCTGAAGCCCCGATGATCGCCACCAGTTCACCGGAGTTGATCGTCAGATTGATGTCATTGAGCGCCAGAAAATCCTTGTCGCCGGCGCTGAAGCGTCGAGTGATGCCTTGCAGTTCCAATAGCGGTTGAGTGGTCGTCATGCCCCCGCTCCCGTCGTGGTGGCGGCGGTTGCAGTCGACGGTTCGCCGATGACCACTTGATCGCCTTCCTGCAGGCCATCGTCGATCTGCACACGGACGTTGTTATTGATGCCGGTCTTCACCTGACGAACCTGGGCTTTCCCTTCGGCATCCAGCACGCGAACCGCAAAACGGCCTTCGTTGTCCTTGTCGCCCAACGCCGCGACCGGCACCGTCAGCACGTCCTTGGCCTTGGACAGCACGATGCGCACCTGCGCCGTCATCGAGATCCGCAGCTTGTGGTCCGGATTGGGAACTTCGAACAGGGCGTTGTAGAACACCGCCGTGTTCTGGCGACTGGCATTGTTGGCCTGTGTCTCCAGAAAGTTCTGTGGTGCAGGCTCGATGCCGCGCAACTGGGCGTAATAGCGATGATCGGCTTCACCCAGAATCGTGAAATAGACTTCCTGGCCTTGCTTGATATGAATGACGTCGGCTTCGGAGACCTGCGCCTTGACGGTCATGGTGTCCAGGTCAGCCAGCTTGAGCAGAACCGGTGCCAGTTGCTGAGCGATGACCGTCTGGCCTTCCTGAGTAACGATCCCGACCACCGCCCCGTCGATGGGCGCGACAATGCGCGTGTAGCCCAGATTGACCCGTGCCGTCTCGACCTGAATGCGCGCGTCTTTCAACTGCGCATTCAGAGAGCGAAGATTGGCCGCCTCGACCTGATAGTCCGATTCGGCGGTCTCGAAATCCTGTTTCGAGACGGCATCGTCCGGACGCAATTTGACGGCCCTTTCATAAGTGGCCTTGGCCTTGGCGAGCTGGGCGGCGGTGGCCTGCTTCTTGGCGATCAGGTCTTCTTCGTTGACTTCGGCCTGGCGCAGCGAGTTCTGCAGAACGACCGGGTCGATTTCTGCCAGCCACTGACCTTTCTTGACCTGATCACCCAGTTTGACCTTGAGCGACTTCAACTGACCGGACACCTGGGCGCCGACATCGACCTGTTTGACCCCCTGCAGAATGCCTGTGGCCAGGACCGAGTTTTCGATGTCGCCGCGCTCGGCCTTGGCCGTCAGGTATTGCGGTGGAGCGTCCTCGGAACGCGTGCTGGCGTAGACCAGCCCGACAAGAGTCAGCAGACCCAGGACGATGACGGTTTTGCGAAATTTGAACTTTGGCATAAAGAACCACAAATAGGTTTAGGACAAACCCGGCTGGCCGGCAGCCGGGACAAGGTTAAAGCGGCTATACATCCATCCCTTTGTTACTGAGGGACCGAGTCATGGCTGACTTCCCTGCCTTCTGCCGCCAGTCCTTCGCGCCACCATTGCGCCAGGCGTCGTACGTTGGGTTCCTTGAGGATCGTGAAATGATTGCCTGGGCCATACCAGACGCTCAGGTTGGGTACCCGTGCCTTCCAGCCATCGATCATTGCCTGCTGCTCACGTTGGTTATTCGCTGCATCCAGCGTCGGGTCTTCAGCCAGCACCAGCCTGACGGGGCTGTCGTACTGGTGAACCGGTTGATAGCGGGTACGCAGTGCCATGCCGAAGGCACGCGCCGGACCCGACATCGAATTGACCGGCGAACGGGCTGGCAGGATGCCCGCCCGGACCATGCCGGCGTGCAGCATGCGCATCTGGCCAGCGTCGTCCTGAGTGGCGAATGCAGCAGCGTCGATGTGCAGCGACTTGCCGGACGACAGCTGAATCGCCTCGATCAGGCGCCTGAGCACCCCGCTCCCCGTGTAAGGCCTGCCGACCACGCCGTTGCCGCCGGGTGACTCGCTGTCGATCAGGGTCAGCGACGCCACTTCGCGTCCTTCGGCCTTGAGGCGGTTAGCCATTTCAAACACCACCCAGCCGCCGAATGAATGCCCGAGCAGATGCACCGGACCTCGCGGGTGGATCTGTTCGATCTCGGCCAGGTAAGCCTGCGCAGCGGTCTCCACCAGCCCGAACGGAACGCTCGCGCCATCCAGGCCTCGCGGCTGCAGCCCATGCAGCGGCCAATGCGGGCCGACCGCGTCCGCCAATCCTATGAACCCGGTCACGCTGTCCCCGGCGCCCGGTACACAGAACACCGGAACATGATCGCTACGGCCCGACTGAATCGTCAGCAAAGGCTTGAAAGAGGTCGCTGTCATCGGCGCTTTGCCTTCAGCCAGGGCTGCACTGATGGCCTGACCCAGCACCTCGACATGGGGCACCTGCATCAGGGTCTGGTGATCACCGGGCACCGAGACGCAGCGTAGCTGTGCAGCGGGCATGACCGCCTCCCAGCCCAGCCAGCCCTCATGGGCCGGAGCATCCGCAGCGCGCTCGGCAGCGACGAACAGGTGTACGGCCACCGGGATCGGGTAAACCGTGTAATTGGCCAGCGCACGACCATGTGCCACTTCGCGGTCCAGGTAAGCCCACAGCTCATCGCGACTCAACGTGGTCATTTCGGCCGGCAAGACGCGCTGCTCACGGCAGGCGGCCAACAGCGTGTCGAAATCCGTTGCGCTGGCGTTCGAGTGCAATGCTGACAGTGCGGCACCGATTCGGGCGCGCTCGGCACCTTCAGCCGTACTGGCCGTGTTCAACACTTCGCAACGGTCCAGCAGGTGCAAGGCATGCGCGCGTTCGGGGTTCCAGCGCTCACGTCCCTGATCCACACAGCGCGGGTAGTAACTGTCGATCAGCCCGAGGAACTCGACCTGCTCCTGCTGGGCGATGAGTTGATTGGCGATCTCATACGCCAGCACCCCGCCAAACGACCACCCGGCCAGACGATAAGGCCCTTGCGGCTGCACGTTGCGCATCAACCCCAGCAGCCGGGTCGCCATGCATTCCAGCGTCTGCAACTGCGTTTCGCCCCACGCCAGCGCGGGCAGCCCGTAGACCGGGGTGTCCGGGTCGATGTGCTTGCCGAGTACCGGGAAATACACGTCCAGACCACTGAATTCATGAACCAGGAAGATCGGTGAACGGCTGCCGCTGCGACGGACAGGGACTGCGGCATCGCGCTCGTTCTGTGTGGCCGTGCGGTTCTGGATCAACTGCGCCATTGCTGCGACGCTATCGTGCTCGAACACCTCGGACAGGGTGACCGCCGGGTCGATCTGCGCCAGCGCGCCGACCAGTCGTACAGCCAGCAGCGAATGCCCGCCCAGCTCGAAGAACCGGTCGTGGCGCCCCACTCGCTCGACGTGCAGGACCTGCGCCCATGCCTGTGCGAGGGCTGTTTCCAGGCCTTCTTCAGGTGTTTCATAACCCCGACCGACCAGCGCCAGTTCGTCCGGTACAGGCAAGGCCTTGGTGTCCACCTTGCCGTTCAGGGTCAGTGGCAGGCGTTCGAGCCGTACAAAGGCTGTCGGCACCATGTAATCGGGCAGTTGCCCTTGCATGTGTGCTCGCAGGTCATCAATGGCCACCTCGCCATGAGCCGTGAAATAAGCGGCCAGGTAGTGCCCGGCCGCCGCTGATTGCCGTGCGACCACGAAGGTTTCGTTGACAGACATATGAAGATTCAACCTTGATTCGATCTCGCCCGGCTCGATTCGGTAGCCGCGCAGTTTGATTTGATTGTCGGAGCGGCCCAGATAGTCGAGCGTGCCGTCCGCTCTCCAGCAGCCCATGTCACCGGTGCGGTAAAGACGCGCACCGTCGCCAGCGCCGAAGGGGTCCTCGATGAAGGCGTTGGCGGTCAGGTCCGCACGGTTCAGATAGCCCAGCGCCACGCCGTCGCCACCGAGGCAGATCTCCCCGGCAACGCCGACAGGAACCGGTTTTTGCCGCTGATCCAGTACGTACGCCTGCGTGTTCGAGATCGGACGACCGATCGGCAGGTTGTCTACGTCAGACGAAACATCCTCCACGCTGTAGGTGGTGCTCAGCGTGGTGTTTTCCGTCGGGCCATAGGCGTTGATCAGTTTCAGCGCCGGTGCCGCTTCGCGCATCTTCCTGAACACCTGCGGGTCGGCACGCTCGCCGCCGGAAATCAGCAGGCGCAGGCCGGCCAGCGTCGGCGTCATCAGGTCCGCGTAATGATTGAACACGGCGGTGGTCAAAAACAGCACGCTCACCCTGCTGCTCTCCAGCGTGGAAGCGAAACGCGCCGGATCCAGCAGGCACTCGTGGTCGATGATCACCAGCCGGCCGCCGTTCAGCAGCGCGCCCCAGATTTCGAGCGTGCTGGCGTCGAATGCCGGGTTCGACGCAAAGGCGGTTCGATCATCGGCCCGGAACTGCGCATAAGCGGCGTTCACCACCAGTCGGGCGATACCACGGTGCGGCACGACGACACCTTTTGGCGTGCCGGTGGAGCCGGAGGTGTACATGATGTACGCCGGGGCTTCAGCGTCCGTCTCGACTGGCGTCACCTGACTTTCGAACGCCGGCTCTGAAGGTGCCGCGAGGTCCAGCCAGCGGGTGCCTTCCGGAATCGGCATACCGGCCAGGCTCAACGTCAGCACTGCGGCGCTGTCCTGCAGAATGAAGCGCAGGCGATCTTCAGGTGCCTGGCGATCCAGCGGCACATAAACAGCTCCGCACTTGAGCACGGCCAAGGCGCTGACCAGCCACTCCAGCGAGCGGTTCAGCAGGATGGCCACGCAATCACCCTGCCCGACGCCTTCATGCCTGAGCCGCAGGGCCAGGGCCTCGGCTTTGTCATTCAGAACCTCATACGAGGTCTGAATGCCGGCGTGGTCCACCGCAATGGCCTGCGGCGTCAGCTTCGCATGCGCTTCAAACAGCTGATGCACCGCGTTATCCGACGGGTAGTCCGTGTCGGTGTCATTGAACTCGAGCAATACCTGACGACGTTCGGCCAGCGGCATCACCTGCAACTCATGCAGCGGCTTGTCCGGTGTGTGCTCCAGCGCTTCGACCAGGCTGTACAGCGCCCGGCTCATGTAGCCGCAGATGCGCGCAGCCCCGGCTATTGGAACGGCCTGTGCGGTGAGTGCAAAGCCTTCGCCCAGATCATCCACGTTCAGCGCCAGCGGATAGTTGCTCCACTCCTCGCCGCCAAGCCCCTGGATACCAGACCATGCCGCCTGGGTATGGGCATCGGCCTGCGCCGCACTGTGACGATAATTCAGCAGCGCACTGAACAACGGCGCGGGTGCCGCGATGCCACTGCAGCGTTGAGCCATTGCCAGCGACGCATGCTCATGAAGCAGCAAGGACGCCAGCGCTGTGTGGGTCGAGCGCACGCCGTTACTGACGCTTTGCTCACCCGTGTCGATGCGGATCGGCAAGGTGTTGATGAACAGACCCAGCGCCCGATCAGCACCTTCGCCGCCCTGCATGCGGCCCATCAGCAGCGTGCCGAATACCACATCGTCGCGGCCGCTGAGCAGGCTCAACACCTGTGCCCACGCCAGATGATGCAGGCTGGCCGCACTGACCCCCAATTGTCGGGCGCAGGTACGTATGCGTTCCGAAAGGGTTTCATCCAGCACCTGACGGGCCTGCTCGATCCCGTTACCGTCCATCTGCACATCGTGAAGGCCGAATGGCAGCGTGGGGGTCGTGATGTCGCCGAGCATTTCCTTGAAGAACGCTTCGTGCGTCTGTGCGCCGGCACCCAGCCGGGCTTGAGCAACGTAGTTGCGATAAGGCACCGCAGCGCCCAGTTGTGCCTGCTGTCCGGTGAGGAACGCCTGCATTTCAGCCTGGACGATGTCCAGCGCCGTGTGGTCCAGTGCGATGTGATGGAACAGCAGGATGCCGACCCAGCGCGCCTGCTCGTCGTCATAGGCGTAGGCCAGACGCAGCAACGGTGCCTGACGGACGTCCAGACGATACTGGCGCGGGTCGAAGCGGTCGCGCAATTGCGTCTCCAGCTCGCCGTGGCGTGGGTCCAGCGTCACGACCTCGATGGGCAGCGGCGCTTCACGCAGCACCACTTGCACCGGCTCGCTCAGCCCTTCCCAGAACACGGCGGTGCGCAGAATGTCGTGGCGGGCGATCACCCCGTGCAGCGCCGCGACAAACGCGTCCAGTCGGTCCTGGTCCTCGAAGGTGAACAGTGCCTGCTGCAGGTAAGAATCGCCGGGGCCGGTGGAGGCCAGGTGGTGATACAGAATCCCCTCCTGTAGCGGCGCCAGCGGGTAAATATCCTGAACATTGGCGACGCCCCCGGGAACGGCCGACAGCAGCCCGTCGATTTCGTCCTGGGTCAGGTCGAGCAAGGGCAGCATGGCCGGGGTGATGCGTGTGCAGCCCTGTGCAGCGATCAGGTTGGCCGGCACCGCCACCTCATGGTTTTCACCTACCGCCAAAGCCAGAGCAGCCAGCGTCGGTTGACCGAACAGCACACGAACATCGGCACTCAGCCCGATCTGACGCATGCGCTCGATCAGCGTGACCGCCATCAGCGAATGCCCGCCCAGTTCGAAGAAATGGTCGTGACGCCCGACCTGCTCGACCTGCAGCAGGTCGGCCCAAAGGCTGGCCAGTGCCATTTCAATCGGACCCTGCGGTGCTTCATAAGCCCGGCTGGCAATGCTGTCGCGATCCGGCGCGGGAAGGCCTTTGCGGTCCAGTTTGCCGTTCGCTGTCAGAGGCAGGCTGGCGAGTCGCACGTAGGCGGCAGGCACCATGTATTCGGGCAGCAAGGCCGCCAGGTGACTTCGCAGCTGCTCCACACCCAGGTCGCTCTGATCCTCTGCCGAGGTGTAGTAGGCAACCAGTCGCTTGTCTCCCGGCGCATCCTCGCGAGCCACGACCACAGCGTCGAGAATCCCCGGGTGATCGCTCAGGCGGGCCGCGATTTCCCCCAGCTCAATGCGGAAACCGCGGATTTTGATCTGGTCATCGTTGCGGCCCAGATACATCAGCGTGCCGTCTGCCTGATAGCAGCCGACATCGCCGGTGCGGTACATGCGGGCGGCCGGGACATCGCTGAACGGGTCTTGCAGGAAGCGCTCGGCGGTCAGCTCCGGTTGCCCCAGATAGCCGCGCGCCACTTGCACACCTGCAATGTAGATTTCGCCCGTGCAGCCCAGCGGCACGGGTTGACCGACGCTGTCGAGCACGTACATTCGCGTGTTCGCGACAGGCTTGCCGATCGGCGTGTTGTCCGGCGTTTCTGGCCCTGAGCAGTCCCAGGCAGTGACGTCCACGGCTGCTTCGGTCGGGCCGTACAGGTTGAACAGCCCCGCACGGGTCAGTTGCGCCTTGAAGCGTCGCACCAGATGCCCCGGCAATGCTTCACCGCTGCACATCACCCGTTTCAGGCTGTCGCAATACGCCGGTGTGCCGTGGGCCAGGAAGATTTCCAGCATCGAAGGCACAAAGTGCAGCGTCGTGACTCCTTGAGCCTGAATGGCTTCGCACAGGTACGCCGGCTCACGATGGCCGCCAGGACGCGCCATCACCAGACGGGCGCCATTAAACAGCGGCCAGAAGAACTCCCAGACCGACACATCGAAACTGAACGGGGTTTTCTGCAACACCACGTCCGTTTCATCCAGGCCGTATTCGTCCTGCATCCACAGCAAGCGGTTGACCACACCGGCGTGTTCATTCATCACGCCTTTAGGCTGGCCGGTAGAGCCAGAGGTGTAGATGACATACGCCAGGTGCCTGGCGGTCAGGTCGTCGATCACCGGGTTGTGGTCAGGCTGGCCGGCAAACAGGTCGTCTGCGCCTTGGCCATCGAGCAGCAACACAGGCGCCGGGCAAGGCGGCAGGCTGTCTTGCAACGCGGCTTGGGCCAGTATCGCCACAGGCGCGCTGTTTTCGAGCATGTACGCCTGTCGTTCAGCAGGGTAATCCGGGTCCAGCGGCACGTAGGCAGCACCGGCCTTGAGAATCCCCAGCAGGCCCGCCACCATTTGCAGACTGCGTTGCGTGCAGATGGCGACACGGTCATCCACCCGAATGCCCATGCTCGTCAGACGGTGAGCGATCCGGTTGGCCTGGGCGTTGAGCGTCGTATAACTCCAGGATGCATCTTCGAACGTCACGGCTATCGCGTCCGGGGTGCGCTGCACTTGCGCTTCGAACAGGCCGTGCAAGGTGAGGCCTTGCGGGTAGCTCACCTCGGTTGCATTGAAGCCTTCGATCAACTGTTGGCGCTCGTCATCCTGCAACAGCGGAATGTGGGTCACGACCGCTCGACTGTCAGCCACCATGCCGCGCAGTACGGCCTCTAGATAACCCAGATGACGCTGAACGGTGCTGCGGTCGAACAGCGCGGTTGCATACTCCAGCGAGCCATACAGGCAACCGCCGACTTCCGCCATGTCGAGCAACACGTCGAACTTCGCCGTGCGGCTGCTGACGCCGATGGCCTGCAGGTTCATGTCGCCAAGCGCCAGCGATTCACCTGCGCCGTTCTGCCAGGACAGCATGGCCTGGAAGATCGGGCTGTGTGACAGGCTGCGGACCGGTTTGACCGCTTCCACCACCTGCTCGAACGGCAAGTCCTGGTGGGCCTGGGCCTCCAGCGTACGCGCCTTGACCTGCTGAAGCAGCGACTCGACCGTCGGGTCGGCCGCCAGATCGACACGCAAGGCCAGGGTGTTGACGAACAGCCCGATCAGCCCTTCGACCTCGACCCTGCTGCGATTGGCGACGGGTGTGCCGATGACCACGTCATCCTGGCTGGCAAGACGGCCCAGTACCGTTGCCCAGGCCGCCAGTACGGTCATGAACAGCGTAGTGCCCTGCCGCTGGCTGAGTGTCTTGAGTTGTTCGGTCAGTGCCTGATCAATCACCACGCCGACCGCATCGCCCGCGTATTCCTGCTGTGCAGGCCTCGAACGATCAGTAGGCAGGCTCAACAAGGCCGGGGCGCCAGACAGCGCCTGTTGCCAGTAGCCGCTTTGTTGTTGCAGCACCTCGGTGGTCAGCCAGCAGCGCTGCCACATTGCGTAGTCGGCGTACTGCACTGCCAAGGCCGGCATCGGGTCGGGATCGCCGTTGCGCAGGGCTTCATAAAGAACCCCCAGCTCACGCGTGAAGATGTCCGAAGACCAGCCGTCGGCAATGATGTGGTGCATCGTCACCAGCAGCACATGGTCCTCGTCATCCATGCGAATCAGCCTGCCGCGCACCAGCGGACCGGTGCCCAGGTCAAACGGCGCACGGGCTTCATCCGCCATCAGCACCGCAAGCGCCTGCTCGGCGTCGGGTTGCCCCTCGAGCGTCTGCAAACGCAGTTCAAAACCGCTGTCTGCTGGCGCAATACGTTGTTCGGCCTCATGGCCTGGCTGCTGAGCAAAGGTGGTTCGCAACGACTCATGGCGCGCCACGATCAGGTCCAGGGCGCTTTGCAGGGCATCGGCATCCAGTTCGCCGCGCAATCTCAAGCCCGCCGGGATGTGATAAGCCGCGCTGTCACCTTCCAGTCGCGCCAGGAACCACAGCCGTTGCTGTGCAAACGACAGCGGCAACGCCTGATCCCGTGTCACCGCAACCACCGAAGGTTGCGAGGTGCGTGCCGATTGCGCCAGCTCTCTGGCCATCGCTTCCAGGGTCGGCTGGGCAAACACGTCCATCAGCCGCAACTCCGCCCCTAGACGCTGACGAACGTGAGAGATCAGACGCATCACCAGCAGAGAGTGACCGCCCAGTTCGAAGAAGTGATCACAGCGGCCAACCTGCTCGATGTTCAGCAAGTCCTGCCAGATCTGCGCGAGCGCGATTTCGGTCGCGCCCTGCGGTGGCTCGTGCAGACGGCTGGCGAACGCATCGCCTTCAGGCATCGGCAGCGCCTTGCGATCCAGCTTGCGGTTGGGGGTCAGCGGCAGTGATTCAAGGATCACGAAAGCGCCTGGCAGCATGTATTCCGCCAGTTGCGGCGCGAGTGTGTCACGCAATCCGGCCGCCGACAGGCTGTGCCCGGTGTGTGGCACCACATAGGCCACCAGACGCTTCTCGCCCGGTATGTCCTCGCGGGCAATGACCACGGCTTCCTTGACGCCAGCGCATTCGCCCAGACGGGTTTCGATTTCGCCCAGCTCGATACGGAAACCCCGCACCTTGACCTGGAAGTCGTTACGCCCCAGGTATTGCAGGCTTGCGTCGTCCAGATAACGTGCCAGGTCGCCTGTCCGGTACATCCGCGCGCCTGGCTCGGCGCTGAAAGGATCCGCCAGGAAGCGTTCGGCGTTGACCTTGTCGAGATTGAGGTAGCCACGGGCCACGCCATCGCCACCGATGTACATTTCACCGGCCACGCCTTGAGGAACCGGCTGCTGCCAGGCGTCAAGCAGGTAAATCCGCGTATTGGCCATCGGCTTGCCGATGCTGACGTTGTGGGTGTGCGGGTCGCTGTCCACGTAAGCGGCGGTGCAGGACACCGTCGCCTCGGTCGGGCCGTAGGTATTGATCAGTCGCGTATGCGCCGGGCGCAACGCGTCCCACCACTGAAGTTTCTGCGCCGAAAGCGCATCGCCTGTGACGTTGATCAGCCTGACGCCGGCCAGCGCCTGCGCCGCCAGTTGCGGCTGCTGATGCCAGTCGCCGGTCAGGGTGTGCCAGTGCGCGGCGGTCATGTGCAGCATGCTCGGTTCTGCCTGCGGATCACCGGGCAAGCCTTCACTGCCGAAAATCTCTCGGGTCGGCATCAGCGTCGCGCCGGCCAGCAGCGTCGGGAAGGTCTCTTCCACGGACAGGTCGAAGTTGAGCGAGTTTTGCTGCAGCACCGTGTCGTGCGCGTCGAGTTCGAACAGGCGCGCGGCGTCCAGGCTGTAGTTGACCAGCCCGCGATGCTCGATCATCACCCCCTTAGGGTTGCCGGTCGAGCCCGAGGTGTAGATCACATACGCCAGATTCCGTGCCGTCAGGCCTTCGATGTCCGGGTTGTGCTCGGCGCCGGTCAGCGGTGCGTCCAGTGCCAGTAGCGGGAGGTTCAGGTTCGGCAATCGGTGGTGCAGATCGCGATGGCTGAGAATGGCCATCGGCGTACTGTCCTGCAGCATGAACTGCAGGCGATCCGCCGGGTAAGCCGGGTCCAGCGGCACATAGGCGCCACCGGCCTTGAGGATGCCCAGCAGGCCGACCACCATGTCGATGCCGCGCTCCACGCAGATCGCCACACGATCATCCGGGCTGACACCCAGCCCGATCAGCGTGTGTGCCACGCGGTTGGCGCGCAAGTTGAGTTGCTCATACGTCAGGTGTTCGCCTTCGCAGACCACAGCAATCGCTTGCGGGTGGGCGGCGACGCGCTCTTCGAACAGCCGGTGTGTGGTGCAGGTCTCCGGGTAGGTCGTCCGTGTGCTGTTCAGCTCGTTCAGCACGTGCTGGCGTTCCTGGCTGTCCAGCAAGTCGATGGCGGAAACCGGCTTGCGTTCACTGGCCACCATGCCGCGCAGCAGGCGTTCGAAGTACGTGATGTAGCGGCGCACGGTGGTTTCATCGAACAGCGCCGTGGCGTATTCCAGGCTGCCGACGAGTTGGCCCTGCAGTTCGCCCATGTCCAGCGACAGGTCGAATTTGGACACGGTGTTGGCGACACTAATGCCTTCCAGTGCAAGACCGGCAAACGTCAGGTCGGTCCCGCTGGCGTCCTGCCAGCTCAACATGGCCTGTAACACCGGGCTGTGCGCCAGGCTGCGCACCGGTTTGACGACTTCCACCACCTGCTCGAACGGCAGGTCCTGATGGGCCTGGGCGCTTAGCACCTGAGCCTTGGTCCGCGCCAGCAACGCCTCGACGGTCGGGGCTTCCGACACATCGATGCGCACCGCCAGGGTGTTGACGAAGAAGCCAATCAACGGCTCGACTTCGGCGCGCATCCGGTTGGCCATCGGCGAACCGATGACCACATCGTCCTGCCCGGACAGGCGACTCAAGAGTGCCGCCCAGCCAGCCAGCACGGTCATGTACAGGGTCATGCCGTGACGCTGGCCGAGTGCCTTGAGGTCTTGGGTCAGTTGCGCATCAAGCACGATGCCCAAAGTGGCACCTGCATAATCCTGCTGCGCGGGGCGCGGTCGGTCGGTCGGCAGGGCCAGCAGTGCCGGCGCGTCGGCCAGCGTTTGCTGCCAGTAGCGGCTTTGCGTCTCCAGCACCTCGCCACTGAGCCAGCGGCGCTGCCACATGGCGTAATCCGCGTACTGCACAGCCAGCGGCGGCAGCGGGTCTTGTTCCGTTTGAGCAAACGCCTCGTAGAGCGCGGTCAGTTCCTGGGTCAGTACGCCCAGCGACCAGCCGTCAGAGACAATGTGATGCAGGGTGACCAGCAAGGCGTGGTCTTCGCTGCCCAGACGAATCAGCCGTCCGCGGATCAGGGGGCCGGTGGCCAGGTCGAATGGCGTGACCGCTTCTTCCCGCGCCATGACCAGCAGTTGTTCTTCACGGTCGTCAAAGGCCTGAAGATCAACATGCGTCAGCGCGAACGCTTCATCGGCCTGAACGATCTGCTGCACCGGCTGCTGGTCGTCACGTACGGCGAAGCGCGTGCGCAGTGCTTCGTGGCGGGCCACGATGCGTGAAATGGCGCGTTGCAGCGCGTCGACATCCAGCGAGCCGCGCAACCGCAGGCCCGCCGGCATGTTGTAGGCCGTGCTCCCGCCTTCCATCTGCGCGAGAAACCACAAACGTTGTTGCGCGAACGACAGCGGCAGGTCTTCGTCACGGGACACCCTGACGATGTCAGGCAAGGTGCTGCGCCCTGCTTTCGCCAGCAAGTCAGCCAGGGCAGACAGCTCGGCATGGGTGAACAGCTCGGCCAGGCTCAGCTCGACGCCCAGGCGCAGCCTGACTTGGGAGATCAAGCGGATGGCCAGCAGCGAATGGCCGCCCAGCGCGAAGAACTGATCGTGGCGCCCTACTCGCTCAAGCCCCAGCAATTCTTGCCACAGGTGCGCCAGCGCAACCTCGATTTCGCCCTGAGGTGCGGCATAGGCACGGGAGACCAGCGCCTGTTGATCGGGGGCCGGAAGCGCCTTGCGGTCCAGCTTGCCGTTGGGTGTCAGGGGCAGTGCCTGCAACGCGATGTACGCCACCGGCACCATGTATTCCGGAAGACGGGCCAGCAAGTGCGTGCGCAGCTCCTCGATGTCGAGGCCTTCGCCGTCGGCGGTGAAGTACGCCACCAGGCGTTTGTCGCCCGGCACGTCTTCGCGAGCGATCACCACGGCTTCCCTGATTCGGGCATGCGTCGCCAGGCAGGTTTCTATCTCGCCCAGTTCGATACGGAAACCACGGATTTTCACCTGGTGGTCATTACGGCCCAGGTACAGCAGGTTGCCATCCGCCAGCCAGCGCCCCAGATCGCCCGTGCGGTACATGCGCGCCGTCGGGTCTTCACTGAACGGATCCTTCAGGAAACGCTCGGCGGTCAGGTCATCACGGTTCAGATAGCCACGGGCTACCCCGGCACCGCCGATGTACATCTCGCCGGCAACGCCCTGCGGCACGAGTTGATGGTGCTCATCCAGCAGATAGAACCGGGTATTGGCCACCGGCTTGCCGATGTGCGCGGCGAACCCGTCCTTGCGGTGCATTTGCACCCAGCTTGAATAGGTGGTGGTTTCCGACGGGCCATACAGGTTGCACAGACGTTGCACACCCGTGCGATCAAACAGGTCCTGCACCAGTTGGCCTTTGAGCGCTTCACCGGCCACGTTGACGGTGTGAACGCTTGCGTTGAGGCCCCCGGAATCCAGCAGCGCTTTCAGGGCCGAGGGCACGGTGTTGACCAGCGTGACGTCATGTGGGCCGTCTTGCAGGGCCAGTACGTTTCTCACCACCTCGATTGAGCCACCCGAAACCAGCGGTGCGAAACACTCGTAGACCGCCAGGTCAAAGTTCAGCGAGGTGGAAAACAGGGTTTTCGCCAGCACCGACGGTTCGAACGACTGTTGCGCCCAAGTCAGGAAATTGACCGTGTTGCGGTGTTCGATCATTACCCCTTTCGGCAGGCCGGTGGAACCCGAGGTGTAAATCACATAAGCCAGGTTGTCGGCGGCAAGACCGGGTACACGCGGGTTGTTGGGTGACTCGTTCAGCCAGGTGCAGTGATCCAGCGAAATCAGCGTTGCCGACGATGCCTCCAGCCTGTCATGGCTGGCCGCGTGGGCCAGAATCGCTGTCGGCGCGCTGTCTTGCAGCATGTAAGCGATGCGTTCGGCGGGATAGGCAGGATCAAGCGGTACGTAAGCGCCGCCGGCTTTCAGAATGGCCAGCAGCCCCACGACCATGTCCACGCCGCGCTCTACACAGATACCGACCCGGGCGTCCGGCTTGACGCCCTGATTGCGCAGGTGATGCACCAGGCGGTTGGCACGCTCATTCAGGGTTTTGTAGCTCAGCTGTTCTTCGCCATGCACCAGTGCCAACGCGTCCGGCGTGCGCTCGACCTGGGCTTCGAACAGGCCGTGAATGGTCTGCGTGTCGGGATAGGCCGCGGCGGTGTCGTTGAAGGTCACCAGCAGCGTGTTTCGTTCGGCTTCAGGCAACACCGCCAGGCTGCTCAGCGGGGCCTGCGGACTTTCTTCCAGTGCCAGTACCAGGCTTTCCAGCGCGGTCTGCATGAAGGCGCAGGTCCGCTGCGCGCCAATGTCGGCGACGGCCTGGGCCGTGAGCATGAATGCCTCACCCAGATCGTCCACATTGAGCATGAGCGGGTAGTTGGTCCGTTCTTCCATCGCCAGGGTCTGGATGCCTGACCACACCGCGACGGTTTCAGGCGCCGAGGTCTGCCCGGCGCTGTGGCGGTAATTGAGCAAGGTGCTGAACAGCGGCAGTGCGGACGGCACGCCGCTGCACCGTTGCGCCAGAGACAACGAGGCATGTTCGTGCCCGAGCAAGGCCGACAACCGGGCGTGCGTGGCTTTTACGCCTGCCTGCACGCCCTGCCTGCCCACACTGATACGCAGCGGCAAGGTATTGATGAACATCCCGAGCGCGCGGTCGGTGCCGGCAGTGCCGCTCATGCGGCCCATCAGCACCGTACCGAACACCACATCCTCTCGCCCGGACAGGCGACCGACCACTTGCGCCCAGGCCAGGTGCATCACACTGGCAGCGCTGACCCCCAGAAGACGGGCCTGGGCATGCAGCCTTGCACTCAGGGAGGCGTCCAGCATCAGGTGAACTTCTTCGATGCCACTGCCATCGCCCTGCACATCCTGCAGGCCCAGCGGCAGCGTCGGCTCATCGATGTCAGCCAGCATGTCGCGGAAAAACGCTTCGTGCTCTTCGCGGCTCACGCCCATGCGGGCCTGTGCCACATGGTTGCGATACGGCACGGCGGGCGGCAGTTGGGCGGCAAGCCCCATCAGGCTGGCCTGCATTTCCTGCACCACGACTTCCAGTGCAGTGTGGTCAAGGGCCATGTGATGGAACAGCAGGATGCCGACCCAGCGGTTGTTGTCAGGGTCTGCCGCGCAGGCCAGTTGCATCAACGGCGCACGGGCGATATCCAGCCGGTGATGGCGCGGGTCGAAGCGCTGCTGCAACTGTTGCAGCACCGATTCGCCCGCACCCTGCTCCACAGCGACCTCCTGAACATCCAGCGTCGCGGTGCGCCAGACCACCTGAACCGGCTCGCTCAAGCCTTTCCAGACCACTGCGGTGCGCAGAATATCGTTGCGATTCACCACGCTTTGCAAGGCACCGGCGAAACTCTCCAGCCGCTCGCGGTCGTCAAAACCGAACAGCACTTGCAAGACGTACGGGTCCCCTTCAGTGGCGGCAAGGTGGTGATACAAAATCCCTTCCTGCAACGGCGCCAGCGCGTAGATGTCCTGCACGTTGGCGATGCCGCCCGGCACACTGGCGACGATGCGGTCGATGGCGTCCTGATCCAGCTCCACCAGCGGCAGCAGGTCGGGGGTGATGCGCTGGCAGTTTTCGTCAATCAGATTCTCGGGCACCCCGATGTCGTGCTGGCCGCCCACCGCAGCGGCCAGCGCCGCCAATGTCGGCTGACCGAACAAGACTCGTACGTCAGCGCTGAGGTTCTGCTGACGCATGCGCTCGATCAGCTTCACCGCGAGCAGCGAATGGCCGCCCAGCTCGAAAAAGTGGTCATGACGGCCTACCCGTTCCACACCCAGCAGATCCTGCCAGAGCTGGGCGATGATTTCTTCCGCCTCGCCCTGCGGCGCTTCGTATTCACGGCTTGCCAGCGCCGATTGATCCGGTGCTGGCAGCGCTTTGCGGTCCAGCTTGCCGTTGGTGGTCAGCGGCAACTGTTTCAGGGTGACGAACGCGCTGGGCAGCATGTGCTCGGCCAGGGTCTGCAACAATTGCTGGCGCAGGTCAGCGGCGGAAATTTCAATTCCTTCTTGCGCAATGACGTACGCCACGAGGCGTTTGTCGCCCGGTTGGTCTTCGCGAGCGATGACCACCGCTTC
>NZ_MTSA01000049.1:0-2124 GCF_002157375.1 Pseudomonas syringae | reverse complement strand
TGCCGCTGGTGGAGCTGGATCAGGACGCCATCGACCGCATCGTCGCCAGTGTGCCCGGCGGCATCGCCAACGTGCAGGACATCTATGCACTGGCGCCGTTGCAGGAAGGGATTTTGTATCACCACCTTGCGACCACTGAAGGCGATCCATACCTGCAATATGCGCTGTTCGGCTTTGACAGCCTGGAGCGTGTTCAACAGTTCGCCACTGCCTTGCAAGGCGTGGTTTCACGCCACGATATCCTGCGCACCGGCGTGCTTTGGGAACGTCTGGACGAGCCTGTGCAGGTGGTCTGGCGCGAGGCGCAACTGGGCGTGGAAGAGATTCGTCTCGATCCGGCAGCCGGGGACATCGCCGAGCAACTGCGCGAAGCCCTCGACCCGCGTCATTACCGACTGGACATTCGTCAGGCGCCGATGATGCGCATCGGCTATGCCCATGATCCGGCCAATCAGCGCTGGCTGGGCATGCTGCTGTTCCACCACATGGTCGACGACGCCACCTCGCTGGGTATTCTGACCTCGGAAATCGAAGCCTTCATGGGTGGACTGGGCGACCAGTTGCCAGCCTCGGTGCCTTACCGCAATTACGTGGCGCAGGCACGGCTCGGTGTCAGCCGTGAGGCCCACGAGACGTTTTTCCGGGGCATGCTCGGTGACATCGACGAGCCGACACTGCCGTTCGGGCTGCATGATGTGCAGGGCGACGGTCAGGGTATTCAGGAAGTCCGTCAGACGGTGGATGCTTCACTGGCCAGACGTGTCCGGGCACAGGCCCGCAAACTGGGCGTAGGCCCGGCCAGCCTGTACCACTTGGGCTGGGCGCGGGTGCTGGGCGCATTGGCAGGGCGCGAAGACGTGGTATTCGGCACGGTGCTGCTGGGCCGCATGCAAGGCGGCGAAGGCGCAGACCGGGCCTTGGGCATGTTCATCAACACCTTGCCGTTGCGGGTCGATCTCGGCAGTCAGGGCGTGCGCAACGGCGTGAAGAAAACCCACGCCAGCCTGACCGCGCTGCTGGGTCACGAACATGCGTCGCTGGTGCTTGCCCAGCGTTGCAGCGGGGTGGAGGCACCTACGCCGCTGTTTAGCGCGTTGCTCAACTACCGGCATCTGGAAAACCGTGCGCAGTCAGCTGCCGCGACCACGGCCTGGGAAGGTATTCAGGCGCTGGACGGAGAGGAACGGACCAACTACCCGCTGACGCTCTCGGTGGACGATCTCGGAGACGGCTTCAACCTGACGGTGATGGCCGAGGCCGCCATCGGCGCGCAGCGTGTCAGCGGTTATATGCAACACGTGATGCAACAGTTGATCGATGCCCTGGAACAGGCACCGGAAAAGGCCCTCAACAGCCTGACCATCCTGCCTCAGGCAGAACGCGAACAATTGCTGCACCACTGGAATGCCAGTGAACCGCGCAACGACCACGATCAGCCGCTGATCCATCAGGCCTTTGAGCGTCACGCCCGGTTACAGCCCCACGCAACCGCAGTCCGCTTCGAAGAAAGCAGCCTGACCTATGGCGAGCTCAATGCCCGGGCCAACCAGGTGGCGCACAGCTTGATCGAAACAGGCATAAAACCGGATGATCGTGTGGCGATCTGCGTTGAACGCGGTCCGGAAATGATCATTGGCCTGTTAGGCATCCTCAAGGCCGGCGCGGGCTATGTACCGTTGGACCCGGCGTACCCGGCAGAACGTCTGGCGTACCTCCTGAAAGACAGCGCTCCTGCTGCCGTGCTGGTGCAGGCCGCAACATCAGAAGCGCTGGCGCTGGGTTCGCTGCCTGTCATCCGTCTGGACGATGCAGGCTTGCAGGACAAATCCGCCTTCAATCCGCAGATTGCATCGCTGGCTGCCCACCATCTGGCTTACGTGATCTACACCTCGGGCTCTACCGGCCTGCCGAAAGGCGTACAGGTCGAGCACCGCAACGTGGCGCGGCTGTTCTCCGCCACGGAGCACTGGTTCCAGTTCTACGCCAACGATGTCTGGGCGTTGTTTCACTCATTCGCTTTCGACTTCTCGGTCTGGGAAATCTGGGGCGCACTGATTCACGGCGGCGAACTGCTGATCGTGCCGCAACTGGTCAGCCGTTCGCCGCAGGAATGCTATGAATTGC
>NZ_MTSA01000004.1:0-404404 GCF_002157375.1 Pseudomonas syringae | reverse complement strand
GCTGACGAGCGCCCTGCAACGGCGTTTCAATGGCAACGTCGTAAACGCGGGAGGTAAGGATCTTGCGAGCGTAGAGGTGGAGCAGATCAGGCTGGCCTTGGCTCATCGCGTCGTCCCTTCGCTTGTGCGCAGACCGACAACAGACGGCAAACCGATCATCTTGTTCAAGCGGGCGAGAGGGGCGATAGAGCGAAGGATAACGAGCATGTCTGACTCCTGGCTGAGCAATGTGGCCCGGGAGACAGAAAAAACCCGCCTCCAGGGCGGGTTTTTTTGCAAACGTCGGCTAACCCGCCATGACTGGAATGACGGTAATAATAATCTGGCCGAGGTCTTGCTTTAGGCGGTTCATGGGCTGGAGGTTAGGGCGGCACAGGCCGGCAAGTCAAGCGCGACAGTCGATAATCGGCTTGTAAACCGGTCTGAATCTGCGGGCCTTCCTTTCGTCTACTGGATGGGCGCCAACATTTTTATTTCACATTGGCACTTTAATGTTGATCCTGCGGTCAGTTATTTCAGCTTGACGATCAAGCACACTCAATCAGCCAAGAGGGCGAAGAAATGGACGAATACCAAGAAGAGCTACTCGAATACCGTGCCTCGGAACTTGACCCGGTAGAGCCTGCCGACGACGCTACCGAGTTATGAAGGGCTTCAAGCGCTTTGGCGCTGGCTGCGGCGGAACTCTCCCGGAGTCTGTCCGTTCCAGCGTTTAAAGGCGCGTTGAAAGGCTTCTGCCGAAGCAAACCCCAGCAGATACGCTATTTCCCCGAACGCCAGTTCAGTGTCGCGAATGTACGTCATCGCCAGGTCACGCCGCGTGTCATTGAGCACAGCTCGAAAGCGCGTGCCTTCCTCGGCCAGTTTACGACGCAGCGTCCAGGTGGGCAGCTTGAGTCTTGCCGCCACTTCCTCCAGATCCGGTTCCCTTCCGCCGCTCAACAACGGTCCGAGCAATTGAATGATGCGCTCACGCAGGCTGCGGGTGCGGGTCTGTTGCTCCAGTTCCCGTTCGCACAACTGCAGCAGATGCCGCCAGGTACTTGGGCAATGGTCCGGGTTGCGTAACGCCAGGCTGACCTGATCCAGGCGCACCTGATTGGTGGCTGCGCCGAACACCACCGGGTGGTCGCTCAGGCTGGCGTACCGGGCGGCGTACTCCGGTGCATCGAATTCGATTTCAACCCGCTGCGCGCGCAGTTCGGTACCGGCCAGTGACGAGAGCTGGGCGATCCAGCCGCCCAGGATGGAATCCACCACGAACCGGTTGTAGGCGTTGTAGGGGCTGATCGAATAAAAACGCATCCAGGCGCCGTCGGCGTCTTCATGAAAGCTCGACTGACCGCGATAGTTGGAGCCGTACAACGGCTCGAAGCGGGTCAGGGTGCGGGCCGCTTCTCGCACCGTCGGGGCCTGCGCGGCGGTGACTCCCGCCAGACCTGCCTGAGCAAAACGACTGAGTTGCCCCATGCGCAGTCCCAAGTCGGGCTGGCCGGTCAACTGGATGGCGGCGTGGCCAAGGCGCATGTAGCGTGGAATCGACAGACGCGCACCGACCTGGCTCAGGCGCGCGGTATCAAGGCCATATTGCTCCAGCAGCGGCGCGGGGTCGTTGTCGAAGCTGTGGACCGCATCCGTGAGGCTCTGGATAAAGCCCACTGACAGGTCGCCGAGGCGCAGGGTCAATGTCGACATCGTCAAAGCCAGAGGTTGATCAGGCGGGCCCCACTCGCGCTGTGTTCAGGCTGGGGTTCGGCGATGGCCTGGCCGTCATGGCTGGCGAAGCTCTGCCCGGCAATGCCCTGATTCCAGAACTGTCCGCGCATGAATACGCTGACCCCGGCCTTTGCAGTGCTTTGCGGAGGACGGCCGGTCAGTGTCAGGCGATGCCACGCTTCGCCTTCGCTCGGGTGGTCGGTGGACATTTCGATGCCCGAATGCTCGGGTTTGCGCCACGGTTCCGACCACTTGTTCTTGCCGATTACAAAGGCCGGCACCGCAATCAACTCGGCGCCGCTCCGGTTGAGGCGGGCGTAATTGTCCGGATACCAACTGTCACTGCCGATCAGCACGGCCAGACGCCCGGCGGGCGTATCGATGACATTCAACGGCGCGTCACCCGCCGGGCGTACATAACGCTTCTGATGACGGTCCGGGTACAACTGACGCTGTGGCTGCCCGAGTGGCTGGCCATCCCTGCCGAAGGTCAGGCTGCTGTTGTACAGGGCGCCGTGGCCGATCTTCAGTTGACCGCCTTCGACACGCGGTTCCGGCAACACGATCGAGCCTGCCACCAGTGTCACGCCGAACTCTCTGGCCAGGCCGCCGAACAGCGCCTGATAGTCGCGAGCCATGTCGTTGGCCTTGGTGCGCAGGTGCGCGTCATCCAGACGGTTTCTGCCTTCGGCACCGAGCATGGCCGTGATGAATTGCAGCGGATTGCTCCAGGCCAGCCATTCCATGGCGTCGTCCACCGTGGCGGCTTGATAGAGCTGGTCCTTCTCGCCGCTGGCGAACAGCCAAGTGCCGATATGTTCCGGCAGCACCACCACCGTTCGGGCGTTGATCAGGCCTAGATCATGAGCCTGCTGCAGGTAGGCCGCGAGCTTGCGATGCAGTCGGTCGCTGTTCTGATAATCGGTAGGAAACAGCTCCGGTTCGATGCCCAGAAGGTTTCCGCGCTCGCCGGGTTCGCCTTCATTGACCGCCAGTCGAATGCGCAGGTCGGACAGGTAATGACCGGCCGGGCGCTGCTCGGTCCAGATCAGGTAGCTGACAAGGCTGGCTGCGCTCAGCAGGATCAGACAGATGGCGAAAAATTTGCGCATAAATAGGCTGTATGGCTGCCATCGGGAAATTGTCGACTAGGGTAGGACGCCGCCGGGCGCTTGCCAAGTGCTGCTGCGCGTTTGGATCAATAACTTGTCACTTTCGGTCATTGAGTGCTGCCGGGTGGCTGTTTACTGTGGCCCCATGAACCAGAGAACCCGCAGAGGTTCTTGTTTTCCCGTGATTGATTCGATGGAGCTTCGCCATGACTGCTGCTCACTACCCGCACCTGCTGGCCCCGCTGGACCTGGGCTTCACGACGTTGCGCAACCGCACCCTGATGGGCTCGATGCACACCGGTCTGGAAGAGCGGCCGGGCGGCTTCGAGCGCATGGCGGCGTATTTTGCCGAGCGGGCACGTGGTGGGGTCGGCCTGATGGTCACGGGCGGGATCGCGCCAAACGAAGAGGGCGGGGTCTACGAGGGAGCGGCCAAACTCACCAACGCCGAAGAGGCAGAACGGCATCGCATGGTCACCCGGGCCGTCCACGAGGCAGGTGGCATGATCTGCCTGCAGATTCTGCATGCCGGTCGCTATGCCTACAGCCGCAATCAGGTCGCACCGAGTGCCATTCAGGCACCGATCAACCCGTTCACACCCCGGGAGCTGGACGAAGAGGGCATTGAAAAGCAGATCAGCGATTTCGTGAACTGTTCGACCCTGGCCCGCAGTGCCGGGTACGACGGTGTCGAAATCATGGGTTCCGAAGGCTATTTCATCAACCAGTTCCTCGCCGCCCACACCAACCATCGAACTGACCGCTGGGGCGGCTGTTACGAGAACCGCATGCGTCTGGCGGTCGAGATCGTGACGCGGGTGCGCGAGGCGGTCGGTGCGGACTTCATCATCATCTTCCGCCTGTCGATGCTCGACCTGGTCGAGGGCGGCAGCACCTGGGAAGAAATCGTCCAGTTGGCCAAAGCAATCGAGCAGGCCGGTGCAACGCTGATCAACACCGGGATTGGCTGGCACGAGGCACGTATTCCGACCATCGCCACCAAGGTGCCGCGTGCGGCATTCAGCAAAGTCACCGCCAAACTGCGGGGTTCGGTGAGCATCCCGCTGATTACCACCAACCGGATCAACACGCCGGAGGTCGCCGAGCGCATTCTCAGCGAAGGTGACGCCGATATGGTGTCGATGGCCCGGCCGTTTCTGGCCGACCCCGAGTTCGTCAATAAAGCAGCTGCGGGCCACGCAGAATTGATCAACACCTGCATCGGTTGTAATCAGGCCTGTCTGGACCACACGTTCGGCGGCAAGCTGACCAGCTGTCTGGTCAACCCGCGGGCCTGCCACGAGACCGAACTCAACTACCTGCCCACCCGGCATGTCAGAAAAATCGCCGTGGTGGGTGCCGGTCCTGCAGGTCTGGCAGCTGCGACGGTGGCCGCCCGGCGTGGGCATGAGGTGACGCTGTTCGATTCGGCCAGCGAAATCGGTGGCCAGTTCAACATCGCCAAGCGCGTGCCGGGGAAGGAGGAGTTTGCCGAAACCCTGCGCTACTTCCGCAACACCCTTCAGGAAACCGGCGTCCACCTGCGCCTTGGCACCCGTGTGAAGGCTGATGACTTGCTGGGCGCAGGTTTTGATGAAGTGATTCTGGCCACCGGCATCGCGCCGCGCACCCCGGCCATTCCCGGCATCGAAAACCCGAAGGTGCTGAGCTACCTCGATGTGATTCTGCAACGCAAACCGGTGGGCCGCAGTGTGGCCGTGATCGGTGCGGGCGGTATCGGTTTCGATGTGTCGGAATTTCTCGTGCATCAAGGCGTGGCGACCAGCCTGGACCGCGACGCGTTCTGGAAAGAGTGGGGCATCGACACGACGTTGCAGGCGCGCGGCGGTGTTGCCGGGATCAAGCCTGATGTTCAGGCACCGGCGCGTCAGGTGTTTTTGTTGCAGCGCAAGCGTTCGAAAGTGGGCGACGGCCTGGGCAAGACCACCGGCTGGATTCACCGCACCGGGCTGAAGAACAAACAGGTGCAGATGCTCAACGGCGTCGAGTACCTGAAAATCGATGATGCCGGGCTGCACATTCGTATCGGCGAAGAGGGCGAAGAAAAACTGTTGCCGGTGGACAACATCGTTATCTGCGCGGGGCAGGACCCGTTGCGCGAGCTGCATGACGATCTGGTGGCTGGCGGGCAGAGCGTGCATTTGATCGGCGGCGCGGATGTGGCCGCCGAACTGGACGCCAAGCGCGCTATCGATCAGGGATCACGGCTGGCGGCTGCGCTCTGATTCAGCGTGTCTGTAGACTACGGCCCCATGATGCTCGACGCCCTCGGCTGGCAACCTGCTGCGCCCCTTGAACCCCTGAACCTGCCCTGGCTGAAAGACGCCGGGGTCGAGGTTGCGATCCTGCGTCTGGACCGCATTGACCCGCTGATCAGCGGTAACAAGTGGTTCAAACTCAGTGAGCACCTGGCTCGAGCCGTCGCGTGCGGGGCAGAAGGTCTGATCAGCCTGGGGGGCGCGCACTCCAATCACCTCCACGCACTGGCGGCAGCAGGCAAGCGTTTCGGCTTCCCGACCGTTGGCCTGTTGCGGGGGCATGCTCAACAGACGCCGACAGTGCTAGATCTGCAAGCTTTCGGTATGCAGCTGCACTGGCTGGGTTACGCCGGTTATCGACAACGGCATGCTGCGGATTTCTGGTCATCGTGGCAGGCGCAGTATCCCGGGTTTTATCCGATTGCCGAAGGCGGTGGTGGCCTTGACGGCGCGTCGGGCTGCCGTCGTTTGCGGGCAATGGTCATTGACCAGCTCGCGCGTCTTGGTTGGGACGACTACCACGGCTGGTGGATCGCAGCCGGGACTGGCACGACCGTGGCCGGTCTGCTGCTGGCCGAGGCAGGTGCTCATCCGGTGTATGGCGCGATGGCAGTGCCCAGCGATCATGGCGTGGAGCAGAACATCGTTGCGGTATTGAACGAGGCCGCAGCATTGTCGGCGATCCCCCTTTCGCACATACCGCCTGACTGTGTGCTGCTGGAGGCCAGCCGCGGCGGTTTCGCCAGAACCGACGCCGCGTTGCTCGACTTCATCGCCAGCAGCGAAGCCCAGAGCGGCGTGCTTCTTGAACCGCTGTATACCGGCAAAGCGTTGCTGACGCTGCATGATGAAGTGCGCACCGGGCGATTCGAACCCGGTACCCGTCTGGTCTTCGTTCACACCGGTGGCCTGCAAGGGCGTCGGGCGATGGGACTGTAGGCCTTGTGGCAGAGCCCTTGGCATGAATTCTGCGGAGATCGACGGTGACAGGTCGGCCCTGACTACGTGGATGACACTTCTGGAGTGAGGCGTGCGGGGCGCGGTCTCGATAATCGATCCATTCCAGATCAAGACGCCGAGGTCAGCATGACAACTACCGCCGCAGAGCACGTCGATTCTGCCACGTTGAAAAAAGTCATCGTTGCCGCGGCCATCGGCAATTTCGTTGAGTGGTTCGATTTTGCTGTCTATGGCTTTCTGGCAACCACCATCGCCCTCCAATTCTTCCCCAGCGGAGACAGCAGCGCCGCGTTGCTGAAAACCTTCGCCGTGTTTGCCGTCGCCTTCGCGTTTCGGCCTTTGGGCGGCATTTTCTTCGGCATGCTGGGGGACCGGATAGGGCGCAAGAAGACCCTCGCCATGACCATTCTGTTGATGGCCGGCGCGACAACACTGATCGGCCTGCTGCCGACGTATGCGGCGATAGGCGTGATGGCACCGGTTCTGCTGACCCTCATTCGCTGTGCGCAGGGTTTTTCTGCCGGTGGCGAATATGCCGGTGCCTGCGCCTACCTCATGGAGCATGCGCCGCGTAACCGGCGCGCCTGGTATGGCAGCTTTGTCCCGGTCTCGACGTTTTCTGCCTTTGCAGCTGCCGCCGTCGTGGCGTATGCACTGGAGTCTTCATTGTCGGCCGAGGCAATGGGCAGTTGGGGGTGGCGCCTGCCGTTTCTGATCGCCGCGCCGCTAGGGCTGGTCGGTCTGTACCTGCGCTGGAAGCTCGATGAAACCCCTGCGTTTCAGGCGGTGACCCAAGAGCATGCCGTGGCGCATTCGCCGCTCAAGGAAACCTTGCGGCACCATGCCGCAGCCATGGGCTGTCTAGGGGCATTCGTGTCGCTGACGGCGCTGTCGTTCTACATGTTCACTACGTACTTCGCGACGTATCTGCAAGTGGCCGGCGGTCTGAGCAGGGCGACGGCGCTGCTGGTATCGCTGATCGCGCTGGCATTTGCTGCCGCGCTGTGTCCGCTGGCCGGGGCGTATTCGGATCGGGTAGGGCGTCGCGTCACAATGGCAACCGCTTGCATTCTGTTGATGCTGGTGGTGTTTCCGTCCTTCCTGATGGCCAGTTCCGGCTCGTTTATCGCCTCGATCATCGGCGTCATGCTGCTCGCCGTCGGTGCCGTTCTGTGTGGGGTAGTGACGGCCGCCCTGCTGTCGGAAACCTTCCCGACCCGCACCCGCTATACCGCCTCGGCGATCACCTACAACATGGCCTACACCCTGTTCGGCGGCACTGCGCCACTGATGGCGACCTGGCTGATCAGCCTTACCGGCAGCAACCTTTCACCGGCGTTCTACCTGATAGCTGTGGCCGCGCTGGCAATGGCAGGCGGTCTGGCCTTGCCGGAGACGTCGAAGATTTCGTTGCATGACGTACCTGTGGCGGGCAAACGTTCAGCAGCAGGTTCATTGGCGTGAGGGGCGTCAGTCATGAAAGCGCTTCTCGATCCGTCAGCAAAAACGCAACAAAAAATGGCACAGTCGCCCTGAAAAATGGCACATTGGCGCGCCCGGGTACGCGTGACACATTTTGTAATCATCCGTCCGGGGAGACCTGAAGACTTTTTTACGGATGAATCTCATGGCGACCAGTGCTCAGCCGGCGACGGCGACGGCCCCGACCACCCCTCAATCCAGTCCGCTGGTGATGCGCATTATCGGCGCTGTTGCATTGGCGCACCTGATCAACGACCTGATCCAGGCCATCCTTCCGTCGATCTACCCGATGCTCAAGGAAAGTTATGACCTGAGCTTTACCCAGATCGGCCTGATTACCCTGACGTTTCAGATCACGGCATCGCTGTTGCAGCCCTGGGTCGGTTACTACACCGACCGCCATCCCAACCCGCTGGTATTGCCTGTCGGCTCCATCTGCACCCTGATCGGCATTGTCATGATGTCGATGGTCGGCAGTTTTCCATTGATTCTGCTGGCGGCTGCGTTGATCGGCATTGGCTCTTCGACTTTTCACCCGGAAGCCTCGCGTATTGCCCGGCTTGCCTCCGGCGGGCGCTTTGGCCTTGCACAATCGACCTTTCAGGTGGGGGGCAACACCGGCACCGCGTTCGGCCCGTTGCTGGCGGCGGCGATCATTATCCCGTTCGGGCAGGGCAACGTGGCCTGGATCGGGCTGTTTGCGCTGTTCTCACTTGGCTTGCTGTACGCAATCAGCCGCTGGTATCGAGCGCACCTCAACCTGTTCAAGCTCAAGGCCGGTCAGACAGCCACCCACGGCCTGTCGAAAAACCGCGTGATTGCCTCGCTGGCGGTGCTGGCGTTTCTGGTGTTCTCCAAGTTTTTCTACATGACCAGCCTGACCAGCTACTTCACGTTCTACCTGATCGAGAAGTTCGACCTGTCAGTCGCCAGTTCCCAGCTGCACTTGTTCCTGTTTCTGGGCGCTGTGGCGGCTGGAACCTTCTTCGGTGGCCCGATCGGCGACCGTATCGGGCGCAAGGCGGTCATCTGGTTTTCGATTCTTGGCGCTGCGCCATTCACCCTGGCGCTGCCTTACGCAGACCTGTTCTGGACCAGTGTGCTCAGCGTGATCATCGGTTTCGTGCTGGCTTCGGCGTTCTCCGCCATCGTGGTTTACGCCCAGGAACTGGTGCCCGGCAATGTCGGCATGATCGCCGGGATCTTCTTCGGCCTGATGTTCGGCTTCGGCGGCATCGGCGCGGCCTTGCTCGGCTACCTGGCTGACAGTCAGGGCATTCTGTTCGTCTACACCCTGTGTTCTTACCTGCCGCTGCTCGGCATCCTCGCCATTCTTCTGCCCCGGACCCGATAATGCTGATCGCAACGCTGATCTTTCTGTTCACCATCACACTGGTTATCTGGCAGCCCAAAGGGCTTGGTGTCGGTTGGAGTGCGGTGCTGGGGGCCGTGCTGGCGTTGTTGACCGGTGTGGTGCAGGTCAGCGATATCGCCGTGGTGTGGGGCATCATCTGGAATGCCACGGCAACGTTCATTTCGCTGATCATCATCACGCTGCTGCTGGATGAGGCTGGCTTCTTCGCCTGGGCTGCGCTGCATGTGGCGCGCTGGGGCAAAGGCAACGGGCGCCGCCTGTTCGCGTTGTTTGTGCTCTTCGGCGCGTTGGTGTCGGCGTTGTTTGCCAATGATGGCGCTGTGCTGATCCTCACGCCTATCGTCATTGCCATGATGCTGGCGCTGCGCTTCTCGGCGGCGTCGACCCTGGCCTTCGTGATGGCGGCCGGCTTCATCGCTGACACGGCGAGTTTGCCGCTGGTGGTGTCGAACCTGGTCAACATTGTGTCGGCTGACTATTTCAAGATCGGCTTCAATCGGTATGCGGCCGTGATGGTGCCGGTCAACCTGGCCAGCGTTGCCGCCACGCTGGCCGTGCTGATGTGGTATTTCCGCCGCGATATTCCCGCCGAATTCGAGCCAGAACACCTCGACAAGCCCGAGACGGTCATTCATGACCGGGCCACGTTCCTGGCCGGCTGGGCCGTGCTGGTGATTTTGCTGGTGGGCTGCTTTGCCCTTGAACCACTGGGCATTCCGATCAGCGCGATTTCGTCGGTGTGCGCTCTGTTGTTGCTGGCCATCGCCGCAAAGGGCCACACCATCAAGACGCGCAAGGTGATGAAAGAAGCGCCGTGGCACATCGTGGTGTTTTCGCTGGGCATGTACCTGGTGGTCTATGGCCTGCGCAATGCCGGGCTGACCGGTTATCTGGCTCAATTGCTGGACTGGTTCGCAGGCTACGGTATCTGGGGCGCGGCGATGGGCACCGGGGTGATGACGGCTTTCCTGTCTTCGATCATGAACAACATGCCAACGGTACTGATCGGGCTGCTGTCCATTGACGCGAGCCACGCCAGCGGTGCCATCCAGGAAGCGATGATCTACGCCAACGTCATCGGCAGCGACCTGGGGCCGAAGATCACGCCGATCGGC
Organism: Pseudomonas syringae; assembly: GCF_002157375.1. GTDB lineage: Bacteria > Pseudomonadota > Gammaproteobacteria > Pseudomonadales > Pseudomonadaceae > Aquipseudomonas > Aquipseudomonas syringae_T. Next base: position 394,365 of record NZ_MTSA01000004.1, on the reverse strand, counting down.
AGCCTGGCAACGCTGCTCTGGCTGCACGTGCTGGAGCGCAAGGGGATTACCATCAGTTGGGGTTACTACTTCAAGGTCGGCATTGTGCTGACCGTGCCCGTGCTGCTGATCACGCTGGCGGCGCTGGCACTGCGATTGAGTTGAGTGCATGACTGGTGTCGGCCAGGTTGGGCCACATGTCTGACACCAGAAACAGTCGCTCGGCTTCCTGCCAGTGGCCCTCGCTATCCTGATTCAGGCGGACCAGCAATTGCGCCGGCGCCATCGGGTCGAGCTCGGCCAGCCAGTCCTCAAGTTGTCGATCCGTCCAGGCGTCGGCGTATAACGCGGGCGCCAGCCAGGCATGGCGGGGCAGTGGTTGCCAGCGTCCCGGCTGGCTTTGCGCCAGAAACGCTCGCCAGTCACGCTGATGCAGCCAGAGCCCCCTGAGGTGCTGCGGGTGAACACCTGCTGGGGATTCACATGATCCAGGCCACGGGTACAGCAGATAACCGCCCAGCCACAACTCGGCATTGAATGCCTCGACACCCAGCGCCGCCAGCGTCGCGCGACTCTCGGGGCGTGCGGACATGGGCAACTGGTGCTGGCTCAGGTGCGCCAGCTTTCGACTCAGTCGGTCATGACAGCCGGGCCCTTTCCAGTGTTCCGGGTGGCTGCCGTCTCCGTCCTGTGGCCCCAAGTAAAGCTTGATTGCCAGCTCGACGTGATGCACACCTTCGTGATCACGCAACAACATGTCCAGTTCGCCCAGTGTCTGGCTGCCAAGCCGGATCGGCAAATTGGCGGCAATGATCTCTACCCCCGGTGCGTGCTGCACTGCAAATTGCCAGAGCCGTTCGTAATAACGCCCTAGCCGTCGTGTGGTCGCCTGCGCCAGCCAGTTCTCCAGCGGGCTGCTGTCTCGATCAAGCTGCCAGAGAAAGTCCGCCAGGTGCTGCGGAGACGCTACCCAGTCACTGCCGGTCAGGGGGTGGCGTTGCGGCCACGGCGCCTGATCGAGCATCGGCGGTGCCAGAATCACCCAGGCAAGATCGCGGACTTCGGCGTGTCGCAGCTGGCGGGGGAGATCGATGAGGCTGGGGAATAGGGTCATGTGCCGAGGATAGCGTGAGTCGATGTCGGCAGACAGCCTGTTTCAGCAAACGTGATGAAAGGCGGCGTGTGCGCCGACCTGTGAAGTGTGCCGGTACGCTGTTCGACTCGTCATTGTTCATCAGGGCCGTGTGCCGGTTGAACAATGTCTGATATAAGCGATGTCCGCAGGTTGTCATACAGGTCCCGTATTTTTCCTGCTTGAAATACCCAACGTGTGTGTAAATCATGTTTAATTATCCGGACGTGTCTCACGCGTGATCGGGTTTGATAAATAGTCATGTTCGAACAGTCGACGGTGTGAGTGTATTTATAAACGGTTGTGGCATGGCGAGATGTCGCTCGGGAAACAGGATGCCTGGAGTTGTCCATGAATGGTGAAATGCAGACACGGATAAAACATCTGCTCTCACCCGCCATTGCGCTGGTGCAATGTATTGCGATTGTCTGTTGGCTGGCTGTTTTGATCGTCACGCCGAATGTGCAGTGCGGCCTTCACGAAATCGCATTGACCATGGGGTTGGCGCTGACCTGCTGGTGGCAGTATCGCGCCGAGCACTTCAGCGTCTGGCGCGCTGTGGGCATGGCTTCCGTGATCATTGTGGCGCTGAGTTTTTCGCGGGCAAGCCAGTTGAACAGCGAACTGGGTGTCAATTGGGCATTGCCGATCGCGATCATGATTATTCTCTGTTCGACGTTGTTGGTGGTGTATACCCGGGATTATCTGTTTGTGTCAGTGTTGGCCTGGATCATTATGTCGCCCGCACAGGGTATCGACACGGACAGTGCAGCGTATGTGTTCATGATGCTGTTCTTTGTTTCGTCGATTGCGCTGGGTGTTGTACTGAATCACGCCTACACCCGAACATTGCGCACGGTACTGTCACTTGAAAGCCAGTTTCGCGAGCTGTCGCTGACTGACGACCTGACGCATATATTGAATCGTCGTGCCTTGATGCTTGCACTGGATACGCACGTGGCGAATAACAGGGGCGGTTACTTTCTGATGCTGGACATCGATAACTTCAAACATATCAATGACCGGTTCGGGCACGATGCCGGTGACGATGTGCTGCGTCTTATGGCGTCCTGCCTGCAACAGACGGAGGGCAGTCTCGCTTTCGGTCGTATGGGGGGCGAAGAGTTCGGCGTGATCCTGCCGGCCTCCAGTGAGCAGGCGGCGAGTGATTACGTGTTGCGGCTGCTCGACACCATCAGAACCTCGCCAGCCGTCGGCACACTGACGTGCAGTGCAGGTCTGGCGGACATCAATGCGCACTCAAGCAGTTCGCAGGTGCTCAAAACGGCCGACATCAACCTGTATCAGGCCAAGCGGGACGGCAAAGACCGAGCGTTCTGGAACGGCGCGCCGATTGCCGGGGTGTCCGCGCAAGGTTCGGCCCGTGACGATGAAGAGTCCCGGACATTGATGTCATAGCTTCGTCCGAGCGGCCATCACACCATGGCCTTGCGCGTGAAGCGCAGGCATTGCCAGGCACTGCAATGTTGCGTGCTGATCATCCTTTCAACACACGGTTTGCCGCTGCCGGGCCGTTTCGCCCATAATCGCGTTCTTTAAGTCGTATCGAACTCGCAGCAGGAGCCTCATGGAGCAATTTCGCAATATCGGCATCATTGGTCGCCTGGGCAGTGTTCAGGTGCTCGATACCGTTCGCCGACTCAAGAGATTCCTGCTGGATCGGCATCTGCACGTCATTCTTGAAGAGACGATTGCCGAAGTCCTGCCCGGCCACGGCCTGCAGACCTCGTCGCGCAAGATGCTCGGCGAAGTGTGCGACATGGTCATCGTGGTCGGTGGCGACGGCAGCCTGCTGGGCGCGGCGCGTGCGCTGGCCCGGCATAATGTGCCGGTGCTGGGCATCAACCGTGGCAGCCTGGGCTTTCTGACCGACATTCGTCCCGACGAGCTGGAGGTCAAATGCGCCGAAGTGCTCGACGGGCATTACCTGGTCGAAAACCGCTTCCTGCTGCAGGCCGAAGTGCGCCGTCACGGCGAGGCCATCGGCCAGGGCGATGCGCTCAATGACGTTGTGCTGCACCCCGGCAAGTCCACGCGCATGATCGAGTTCGAGATCTATATCGACGGCCAGTTCGTGTGCAGCCAGAAGGCCGACGGCCTGATCGTTGCCACACCGACCGGCTCGACGGCCTACGCGCTGTCGGCAGGCGGGCCGATCATGCACCCCAAACTCGACGCCATCGTCATCGTGCCGATGTACCCGCACACGCTGTCCGGTCGGCCCATCGTGGTCGACGGCAACAGCGAGTTGAAAATCGTGGTGTCCAAGGACATGACCATTTACCCGCAGGTCTCCTGTGACGGTCAGAATCACTTCACGTGCGCGCCGGGCGACACCATCACGGTCAGCAAGAAACCGCAGAAGCTGCGCCTGATTCATCCGCTGGACCACAACTATTATGAAGTCTGCCGCACCAAGCTCGGCTGGGGCAGCAGGCTCGGCGGTGGGGGCGATTAATGCTTGATCCGGCGCGTGGCTACGATCTGATCGGTGATGTACACGGCTGTGCCCATACCCTTGAGCACTTGCTGGAGCTTCTCGGTTACCGTCTGCAGGCTGGCGTGTGGCGCCACCCTGAACGCGTCGTCATTTTCCTCGGCGACATCATCGACCGCGGGCCGCGAATTCGCGAGTCGTTGCACATCGTGCGCGATATGGTTCAGGCAGGGCAGGCTCATTGCATCATGGGCAACCATGAATTCAACGCGCTGGGCTGGGTGACACCGGCCCTGCCTGAAAGTGGCCATCAGTTCGTGCGTGAACACACCACGCGTCACGCCCGGCTGATCGGTGAAACACTGGCGCAGTTCGACGCTTACCCCGATGAGTGGAGCGAGTTCGTCAACTGGTTCTACGAGCTGCCGCTGTACATCGATGCCGGACGCTTCCGGGTGGTGCATGCCTGCTGGGATGCGACCCTGATCGACCCGTTGCGTGGCCTGTATGGCAACGGCTGCATTGACAGGGCGTTCGTTCAGGCCTCGGCAGTGCCCGGCAGTTTCGCCAGCAATGTCTTCAACCGCCTGCTGCGTGGCACTGACATGCGTCTGCCTCACGGCCTTACCCTGACCGGCGGCGACGGGCTGACCCGCGAGTTTTTCAGGACCAAGTTCTGGGAAGATGACCCGCAGACTTACGGTGACGTGGTCTTCCAGCCTGACGCGCTGCCTGAAGGCGTGGCCAAGACGCCATTGTCCACGTCCGAAAAGAATGCATTGCTGCGCTACGGCATCAATGAGCCGCTGCTGTTCGTCGGTCATTACTGGCGCAGTGGTCTGCCTGCACCGATCCGGCCGAATCTGGCCTGTCTGGATTACAGCGCCGTGCTCTACGGCAAACTGGTTGCCTACCGGCTTGATCAGGAAACACAGGTCGACCCGGACAAATTCGTCTGGGTCGACGTTCAGCGTCCCGAGGTTTCACCATGAGTCCCGTTGCTGTTCTGCGCTTGCCGTTGACGACCGATTTGAGCGGTTTTGTTCGTTTGTTGCAGCGTTTGCAGATCCCTCACCGGGTCAGCGAAGAAGTCGGCGAGCAGGTGCTTTGGGTGCCTGATGCCGAGCGGCTGGCCGATGACGTGCGTGAGTTGTATGCGCGCTTCCCGGACGGTGACGAGAACGTCCAGCGGGTCGATACCAGTCAGGCGCCCAAGTACAAACAACCGGGCCTGATCGAGCAACTGCGCAGCAGCCCTGTGACAGCGCTGGTGCTGCTGGCCACTTTGCTGGTGGCCGGCCTGACGCTGCTGGGCGACAACCTGGAAGCCATTCGCTGGCTGACCTTTCAGGACTTCCGGATCAATGGCGAATACGCGACCTTTTTGCCGTTGTCTGAAAGTCTTGCGTCCGGGCAGTGGTGGCGCATCGTTTCGCCGATGTTGATCCACTTCGGCATCCTGCACCTGGCCATGAACGGCATGTGGTTCTGGGAGCTGGGCCGACGTATCGAAATTCGCCAGGGCAGCCTGTCTTTGTTGCTGCTCACACTGTTGTTTTCGGCGGTTTCGAATTACGTGCAATACCTGTTCAGCGGCCCGAGCCTGTTCGGCGGATTGTCCGGTGTGCTGTACGGGTTACTGGGCCATTGCTGGATCTTTCAACTGCTGGCGCCCAACCCGGTCTACCGCCTGCCGCGCGGTGTATTGATCATGATGCTGATCTGGCTGGCGTTGTGCCTGTCCGGTCTGGTGAGCATGCTCGGCTTCGGCGAGATCGCCAACGGTGCTCATGTCGGCGGGTTGATCATCGGTTGTATTACCGGCTTTTTCGGCGGTGCGATTGCTCGCCGCAAAGCCTAGGCTCAGTGCGTAAAGTGGCTGAGCACGCCGACTTTTCGTACAGAGCCTGGAATTACTGGCCTACTTTCTGGAGTGCCCCATGTCGTCTTTTATAGAAATGATCGAAAACATCACCCCGGATATCTACGAGAGCCTGAAACTGGCCGTGGAAATCGGCAAATGGTCCGACGGTCGCAAGTTGACCCAGGAACAGCGTGAACTGTCCTTGCAGGCGCTGATCGCCTGGGAAGCGCAGCACCTGCCTGAAGATCAGCGCACCGGCTACATGGGGCCGCAGGAATGCGCCTCCAAATCGGCGCCGGTGCCCAATATCCTGTTCAAATCGGATGCTATTCATTGATCGAAATTGGTCGCGGAGCCGTCAACAAAATGTCGGCGCGTCAGGATGACTCGCCTTTCGTGCAATACGCCTTTCGCCTGGGCGACACTGAAATTGCGGTCAACCCGCTGATCGGCAAGACCGTGCGACTCGAGTTTCTCGGGGCGATCCACTGCAGTCATTGCGGGCGCAAGACCAAGTCCAGCTACAGCCAGGGCTATTGCTATCCGTGCATGCTCAAGCTTGCACAGTGCGATCTGTGCATCATGAGCCCGGAACGATGCCATCACGATCAGGGCACCTGCCGTGACCCGTCGTGGGGTGAGCAGTTCTGCATGACGGATCACATTGTCTACCTGGCCAACTCGTCAGGCGTGAAGGTCGGTATCACCCGTGCCACTCAACTGCCGACCCGCTGGCTGGATCAGGGTGCCAGTCAGGCGCTGCCGATCATTCGCGTGGCGACCCGTCAGCAATCGGGCTTTGTCGAAGACCTGCTGCGCAGCCAGGTGGCTGACCGCACCAACTGGCGTGCCTTGCTTAAAGGTGACGCCCAGCCCGTCGACCTCAAGGCCATTCGCCAGGAGCTGTTCGACAACTGCGGCGCAGGGCTGTCGGGATTGCAAGAACGATTTGGTCTGCAAGCCATCCAATTGCTACATGATGCCGAGCCTGTGGAGTTTCGTTACCCGGTCGAGGCCTACCCGACCAAGGTTGTCAGCTTCAACCTGGACAAGAACCCGATTGCCGAAGGCACGCTGCTGGGGATCAAGGGCCAATACCTGATTTTCGACACGGGCGTGATCAATATTCGCAAGTACACGGCCTATCAACTGGCCGTGCATCAGTAGAAGGATTCCAGCATGCGCACCGAACAACCGAAAATGATTTACCTGAAGGACTACCAGGCTCCCGAGTACCTCATCGACGAGACGAACCTGACCTTCGAACTGTTCGACGACCATTCTCTGGTTCATGCGCAACTGGTCATGCGCCGCAACCCTGAGCGAGGTGCAGGTCTGCCGCCGCTGGTGCTGGACGGTCAGCATCTGGAGCTGGTGTCGGTGAAGCTGAGCGACATCGAACTGAGCGCTGCGGATTACCAGCTGACCGACGATCACCTGACCCTGCACCCACAGGCCGCCACCTTCACGGTCGACAGTACCGTGCGCATCCATCCGGAAACCAACACCGCGCTGGAAGGCCTGTACAAATCCAGCGGCATGTTCTGCACCCAATGCGAGGCCGAGGGCTTTCGCAAGATCACGTATTACCTCGACCGCCCCGACGTGATGAGCACGTTCACCACCACATTGAGTGCCGACAAGCAGAGCTTTCCGATCCTGTTGTCCAACGGCAACCCGATCGCCAGCGGCGAAGAAGAGGGCGGACGGCACTGGGCGACCTGGGAAGACCCGTTCATGAAACCGGCCTACCTGTTTGCGCTGGTGGCAGGTGATCTGTGGTGCATCGAAGACACCTTCACCACCATGAGCGATCGGGAAGTGACCCTGCGCATCTACGTCGAGCCGGAAAACGTCGACAAGTGTCAGCACGCCATGACCAGCCTGAAGAAATCGATGCGCTGGGACGAAGAAACCTACGGGCGTGAATACGACCTGGACATCTTCATGATCGTGGCGGTCAACGACTTCAACATGGGCGCGATGGAGAACAAGGGCCTCAATATCTTCAACTCCAGCGCCGTGCTGGCTCGTGCCGAAACGGCGACTGATGCCGCGCACCAGCGTGTCGAAGCGATTGTTGCCCACGAATACTTCCACAACTGGTCAGGTAACCGCGTGACCTGCCGCGACTGGTTCCAGTTGTCGCTCAAGGAAGGCTTCACGGTGTACCGCGACGCCGGTTTTTCCGCCGACATGAACTCCGCCACGGTCAAGCGCATTCAGGATGTCGCCTACCTGCGCACTCATCAGTTTGCCGAAGATGCAGGCCCGATGGCTCACGCGGTACGCCCTGACAGCTTTATCGAAATCTCCAATTTCTACACCCTGACCGTGTATGAAAAGGGCGCTGAAGTGGTCGGTATGCTCCACACGTTGCTGGGTGCCCAAGGCTTTCGCAAGGGCAGCGACTTGTATTTTGATCGCCATGACGGCCATGCGGCGACCTGCGACGATTTCATCAAGGCGATGGAAGACGCCAACGGTGTTGACCTGACCCAGTTCAAACGCTGGTACAGCCAGGCAGGCACGCCGCGTCTTGCCGTCAGTGAGTCGTATGACGCCGCTGCAAAAACCTACAGCCTGACCTTCCGCCAGAGCTGCCCGACCACACCGGGCCAGCCGGGCGATCAGAAACAGCCGTTCGTGATTCCGGTCGAGCTGGGCCTGCTGGACAGCCAGGGCAAAGAGATTGCCCTGCGCCTGTCGAACGAAAGCGCCGCTACCGGCAGCACGCGGGTGCTTTCGGTCACTGAAGCCGAACAGACGTTTACGTTCGTCGATGCGGCTGAACAGCCGTTGCCTTCGCTGCTGCGCGGTTTCTCTGCGCCGGTCAAGCTGAGCTTCCCGTACGATCGCGACCAATTGATGTTCCTGATGCAGCACGACAGCGATGGCTTCAATCGCTGGGACGCGGGCCAGCAACTGTCGGTTCAGGTGTTGCAGGAACTGATCGAGCAGCATCAGCAAGGCCAGGCACTGGTCATGGATCAGCGTCTGATTACCGCGCTGGGCACTGTGCTGGCAGACGAGCAACTGGATCAGGCGATGGTGGCGGAAATGCTGTCGCTGCCTGGCGAGGCGTATCTGGCCGAGATCAGCGACGTGGCAGATGTCGACGCCATTCACGCCGCTCGGGAGTTTGCCCGCAAACAATTGGCCGACGGCCTGTTTGACGGCCTGTGGGCTCGTTACTCGGCTAACCGTGAGCTGTCCAGAGCCACGCCCTATGTTGCCGAGTCCACGCACTTCGCCCGCCGTGCGCTGCAGAACATCGCCCTGTCGTACCTGATGTTCAGCGGCAAACCGGACGTGCTGGCGGCGACCATCGACCAGTTCGACACCAGCGACAACATGACCGAGCGGCTGACCGCGCTGGCCGTGCTGGTCAACTCGCCGTTCACCGAAGAGCGCAACAAAGCGCTCGCGGTGTTTGCCGAGAACTTCAAGAGCAACGCGCTGGTCATGGATCAGTGGTTCAGCGTTCAGGCGGCCAGCACCCAGCCGGGCGGGCTGCAACGCGTGCAGGAACTGATGAAACACCCCGCCTTCAGCATCAGGAACCCGAACAAGGTCCGTGCCTTGATCGGCGCTTTTGCCGGGCAGAACCTGATCAACTTCCATGCAGCGGACGGCTCCGGCTACCGTTTCCTGGCGGACCTGGTCATCGAGCTGAACGCCCTGAACCCGCAGATCGCCTCCCGCCAGCTGGCGCCACTGACCCGCTGGCGCAAATACGACAGCGCCCGTCAGGCGCTGATGAAGGCGGAACTGGAGCGCATTCTCGCCTCTGGCAAGCTGTCGGCGGATGTGTATGAAGTGGTGAGCAAAAGCCTGGCTGTATGAGGGGCGATGCTGTGCTAAGTGCGTAAATGACACGCTCAGGAAAGGCGCTATCTGCTGACGCAGGTAGCGCCTTTTTTGTGCGTTTTGCCCCGATTTATTCGCTGCTTGATGATTCGTCTTCGTGGACAAGTCCACTCCTACAAAGGCACAGGAGCACAGGAGCACAGGAGCACAGGAGCACAGGAACACAGGAACACAGGAACTCAGAGGCACGGCGGGCATGCTGTAGGAGCGGACTTGTCCGCGAAGAGGTCAGTCTTGTCGACATCTGAGTCTTGTGCCAACGCACTGGCACGAAAGCCAATGACTCAGCTCTTACAAAAAAATCTCACATGTGATGCATATCTATCTTCAAAAACATCTGCTACGTTGCTCACCTGATCCACGGTCAGTAACAAGGGGGAAGCGCCAATGCCTCGTAAAACCCAGGGCGACACCCCGGCGGCCCCGGCCAAGGTTTCCAAGAGCTCCACCGATTACATGCGTGAAATGCGCCTGCGACTCAAGGATGCGGGGCTGGTCAAGCGAGAGTTCTGGATCCGGCCCGAGAATGTCGATGCCCTGCGTGGCATCGAAAAAGCATTAAGACAGCCCTTTCTGGGCGAGAGGATCAAATTGGAGGATTTCATGAGCGAGAACACCTACTGGACCGTTAGCTCACTGCATAAGGCTCTTTCCGAACTGGACCTGGTCAGTCATGGGCAGGTCGAAATGAGCGTTATTGAAGGCAATGCGGCGGGCATCAAGCTGATCATGGCCGATTACGGCGACCTGCCCATCTACATCGCGGTAGAAGGCGAGCAGATTCTCGCCGACACGGTCTTGATTGAAGTGAACAAGGTCAAGAACGTCCAGGCTTTCAACGACGTGGTGCTGCGCAGCCGCGACCTGTTTCCACTGTCGTCGATCGGCATTGAAAAGCTGGGTGGCGATAAGGAAGTCTACTGCCTGTTCGGCGCCTTGAGCGCCGCCTCGTCGCTTACGGTTATCGTGCAGGAAATTCTCACCCTCGCGGACAATGTGCTCCGTGCGGCCGACGCTTTTGAAGACCATTTCATCTACGGAACAGCGCTGTCAGGCGGAGAATATTCATGACGACAAGTATCTGGAAAAAACTGGTCACCGCTGTTCGTGGTGGTGCTTCTGAAGTGGGCGAGTCGATTGCCGATGCCAACGCCATCCGCATTCTGGATCAGGAAATCCGTGACGCCGACAACGCGCTGGTCAAGGCCCGCGACGGGCTGATCACCATCAAGGCCAAGCACAAGCTCTCGGCGCAGCGTCTTGAAGAACACGCCACCAGCATTGCCAACTGGGAAGGCCGCGCCATGCAGGCGCTGAACAAAGGCGAAGAGGCGCTGGCCGTCGAATGCGCCAACAAGATCGCCGAGATCGAAGCCCTGCGTGACCAGGAGCAGGAACTGGCCGATCAGTTCAGCAAGCAGGTCAGCCTGCTGCAGGACCAGGTGATCAAGGCCGAGTCGCGGATCAAGAGCCTCAAGCAGCAGGTCGAGATGGCCAAGGCCCGCGAAACGGTGCAGCGTGCCCGGGTTGCCACGGCCACTGCAACCGGTGGCGCCAGCGGTGCCGTGGAAACCGCAGTCGGTTCACTGGCGCGCCTCAAGCAGCGCCAGGACGAACAGGATGCCAAGCTGGAAGCCGCTGAAGAGCTGGCCAGCCAGTCCAGCGGCAGCGATCTTGAGCGTCGTCTGCAGGATGCCGGAATCGGGGCCAAAAGTGGCGGCGCGGACGATGTGCTGGCGCGTTTGAAAGCCAGAAACCAGACGCCTGCCCAGTAAGCCCGGCGAGGGCGGGCGATGGCGTTTTCAACGCGACTCAAGGTCATCCTCGCCTTGTCGGCGCTGCTGATTGTGGTGCAGGCAATCAACTCGATCACCGGCAATGGTCTGGTTCATTTCGGTATCATTCCGCGCAGCCTGACCGGGTTGCGCGGCATTGTTTTTGCGCCCTTTCTGCACGGTTCGATTCAGCACTTGCTCAGCAACCTGTTGCCGTTCATTGTGCTGAGCTGGCTGGTGGCGACTGAGGGTGTCAGGCGTTACGCGTGGGTCGCCGGACTGATTTGCCTGCTGGGCGGGCTGCTGGTCTGGAGTTTCGGTCGCAGCAATATTCATGTGGGCGCCAGCGGTCTGATTTTCGGTCTGTGGGCTTATCTGCTGGCGCGGGCGTGGTATCAGCGCAGCATGGCCAGCGTGGTGTTGGCGCTGATTGCGCTGGCCGGCTACAGCGGGCTGGTTTTTGGTTTCGTGCCCGCCGCCGGTGTATCGTTTGAATCACACATTGCCGGGGCGTTTGCCGGTATTTGCGTGGCGTGGCTGATGCACTCCAGAGGTTTGCCGGCGCAGCGGTGAGGCCGTTCCGAAGACAGTCTTTTCTATATCAGGGTAACGAGATTTCAATGCCATCCGGTCGACGTCAAGGACATGCACTATGAGTTGGTTCAAACGAGCCATGGGGCTGGAAGCGCCCAAGGCATCAGGCCGTGAAGATGGGCCTTCGGCCAGTGCGGTCAACCCGCTGGGGCTGGCATCCGGACGAATGCTGTGCCTGGACAGCTCATTGAAGCTGCTGCTCGATGGGCATTCAGAGGTGGTGGTTCCGGGCGATGAAAAAGTCTGGGCCGTGGGGCGTATCGACCTCGGCCAGTCGATGGCTCTCCATCGTTTCTACCTCGATAACGAGGATTACTTTCTGCAAGTGGTCAGCAACGGCCCCAATCCTGAAGACATTCAGGACATCATCCTGTTCGGCTATTACAGTGCCGAGCCGATCACCAGCAAGGATGAGCTGCTGCGCCTGACCGGTCCTGCCTCAAAGATCGGCCTGCCGACCTACGAGCACGAGGGTGAAGTGTTCGAGCGGCAATGGGGCACATCGCCCGGCCAGACCGAGCTGACCCCGCTGGATGAAGACATCGTCAGCCCTGACGCTGCCTATCGCGTCAAACACCTGAGCATGCTGTACGCCCGCGACACGGGTCTGATCAATCGCCGAGAGTTTCTGCTGTTTTCCGTAGAGGAAGACGAAGAGGGCAGCATCACGCTCACGACAGCGGTTGGCATCACGCTGCAATCCACTGATATCAACGTTCTTTGACAAGGAAATCCCCATGATCGACGCGCTGCGTATGTCGCTCAATGCCACCGCCGTGTTCGGCTTCGTGATGTACATTCTGGTGGCGGCCATTCTGTTCGCCCTGTTCCAGTTCATCTACAGCAGGATCACACCGCACAAGGAATTCGCGCTGATCCGTGAGAACAACAGCGCCGCCGCACTGGCATTGGGTGGCTCACTGATCGGCTTCGCGTTGCCGGCCAGTAACATCATCACCTACAGCATCAGCATTCTGGACGTGGTCGTCTGGGTGGTCATCGCGGCAGTGGTGCAGCTGCTCGCGTTCGGCGTCACCAGCCTGGTGCTCAAAGGCCTGTCGGCCCGCATCGCCAAAGGCGAGACGGCTGCTGCCATCTACTCTGCCAGCGTCGCGATCAGCGTCGGTCTTCTCAACGCCGCCTGCATGACCCCATCGGTCTGACGGCAGCCTTGAACAAGGAGACTCACGATGAGACGTAGTTCAGTCAAACTGGTGCTCGCCAGCACGCTGCCTCTGGCCCTCGCCGGGTGCGGCCCTTCTGAAAACAAGCAGAATTTCGAAGCCAAGGCCAATTTCAAGTCGGTGCAGGAATGCGTCGAGGCCAAGGTGCCGGTGGACGTGTGTTCGGATGCCTACATGCAGGCGCTGTCCGATCACCGCCGCATTGCACCGACCTACGATGACAAGGCGTCCTGTGACGCTGACTTCGTGCCGGACTACTGCCAGGCCACGTCTGACGGCAAGTACATGCCAAAGCTGGGCGGTTTCGAACTGGGTTTCTCCGGGCAGGTGCCCAAAGAGGCGCTGGACCGGGCCAATCAGGAAGTTTCTCAGTCCGCTCCCGCGGGCATGAGTGGTACCACCGGGCTGATGGCCGGCTTGCTGATCGGTAACCTGCTCAGCAACGGCTTCGGTGGCGGCAGCCGTTATTACTCGCAGCCCATCTATCAGACGCGTGATGATCGGGGCGGTTATTACAGCTCTTCGCTGCCCAGCCAGATCGACCGTGGCAAGACGTTCGGTCGTTCGACCCAGGCGCAATCGAGCCCGGACCGCAGCTATGGCAGAAGCACGTTAGGCCGTAATCTGGGCAGTTCGGGTTCCGGTTCGTCATCGGTGTCATCGACCATCTCGCGCGGAGGCTTCGGCAGTCAGGCTGCGGCACGCAGCGGCTGGGGCGGCAAGAGCAGCGGCGGCAGCAGTTTCGGAGGCTGACGGAGCGATCCATGAAGAAGATCAGCATCGAGGAGCGCCCGGACTGGCGCACGACGGCGGAGCGTGAAGGGTTTGATTTTCATACCATCGACGGCGAACGTTACTGGGACGAACGCGGGTATTACCTGTTCACCGAACAGCAGGTGACCCGTGACCTGGAAGAGCCCACCCAGCACCTCCATCAGATGTGCATGGATGCGGTCGCGCGGGTGGTGGACAGTGAAGAGCTGTTGCATCAACTGGCAATTCCGGAAGCGTTCTTCGATGTGATCCAGACCTCGTGGAAGCAGGGGCATCCGCATTTGTATGCGCGCTTCGACTTTGCCTACGACGGCACCGGGCCGGCAAAGATGTACGAGATCAACGCCGATACACCGACCAGCCTCATGGAGGCTGGAGCCTTTCAGTTGCTCTGGCTGGAAGAGCAAATGGCGCGCGGGGTTCTGCCCGCGCACGCGACCCAGTTCAATTCGATTGCCGAAGACCTGGTTCGCGCATTTGCCGAGTTTCCGGGGCAGAGTCCGTTCTACTTTTCCTCGATGTCCGGTTCCGTCGAGGACCGCGGCACCACCGATTTCCTGCGGCGCATGGCGGCGCACGTCGGCATTGATGCCAGGCATATCGACATCGAAGACATCGGTCTCGATGCCGAAGGGCGTTTTGTCGATCTGCAAGGGCGCTGGATCGAACGGCTGTTCAAGCTGCATGCCTGGGAGCACATCTTTCACGAGGCATTCGGCAAGCAGGTGCCGGCCAGTGGCACTCAGTTCGTCGAGCCTGCGTGGAAGGCGATTCTGAGCAATAAAGGTATATTGCCGTTGTTGTGGCAGTTCAATGAAGGGCATCCGAACCTGCTGCCCTCACGCATTGATCAGGACACAACACAACCCGTGCCCAAGGGCTGGGTGCGCAAACCGTACTTTTCCCGCGAAGGCGCCAACATCGAGATGCGCACGCCTGGCGATCAGGTCATTGCGGTCGATGGCCCGTACACCGATGCGCCTTACATTCTCCAGGCTTACTCGCCGCTGCCGAAATTCGGCGACAGCTATACGCTGATCGGTTCATGGGTGATCGGAGATCTGGCGTCAGGCATCGGGATTCGTGAAGACGACAGCCTGATCACCAAGGACACCAGCCGTTTTCTGCCTCACGCGGTCATTGACTGATCTTTTATGCGTTCACTCCAAGTGTTACTTGCGCGAGTCAGTAACACTTCATTGTTACGGTCCGTTTGAATACGGTGCCTAAGCCCCCTTGTATTAATAATCGACGTTCCGTTGACGTCGGACAATCAAACAGTCTTTTATTCAACGTTCAGGTCGTTAACCAGAGAACGTTCAATAAATGAGTTGAACTGTACTTGATAAGTCTACTGATCTGTTTGCCCTCTGTGCATTGGCACTCGTGTTGCATTGTGATGGCCCGTTCCGCCTGCTCGCCAGCCCGCTGAAAGCTTCTTTTAGTGCGCGCGATTGTCGTTGTATGGGCGATTTTTCAGTCGGTCAAACATCAGGCTGCCGGTTATAAAACGGCGGATGTCGGGCCATCAATCATGCCTTCGCTATTGCATTAAAAGTGTTCATACGGAAACCGTACAGAGGCAATGTCCAGGCATTGTTCCTGCCGGTCAAACAAGGAGAGCCACGATGCTCGTTAAACAATGGGCATGGCTCGCGCTGACGCCGGCATTGCTGTTTATGATCAACACCGGCGTCGCCAACGAAGGCGCTTCGCTGGGGAGTGGCCTGACGCCCCTCGGGGGCGAGATGGCGGGTAACGCCGCCGGAACCATCCCGGCCTGGAGCGGCGGGATCGTTCGGCCACCGCCCGATTATCAAGGGGCCGGCACGCGGCATATCGACCCCTATGCCAGCGACAAGCCCCTGTTCACCATCACCCACGCGAATCTGAGCCACTACCGCGCACGTCTGACGCCAGGGCAGGTGGCGATGTTCGAGACCTATCCCGACAGTTACCAGATGCCGATCTACGCCACCCGGCGTTCCGGCTCGGCACCCCAATGGGTCTATGACAACGCTCGGCGTAACGTGAAAAAAGCCCGGTTGATTGCCGGCGGCAATGGCTTTGCCGATGCATATGGTGCCATTCCGTTCCCCATTCCGGAAAAGGGCATTCAGGCGGTGTGGAACCACATTGCCCGGTATCGCGGCCATTATGTCGTACGCCATGCTTCTGAAGTCGCCGTCCAGCGCGACGGCAGTTTCAAACCGGTCACCTCGCGCCAGGAAGTCCTGTTTCGCTTCTATGACCCCCACGGAAACTTCGCCACGCTGGACAATGTGTTGTTCTATTACCTGTCGTTTACCCGGTGCCCGACACGGATGACTGACTCTGCCGTGCTGGTTCACGAAACGCTTGATCAGGTTCAGGAGCCGCGTCAGGCCTGGGCCTACAATGCAGGGCAACGCAGAGTGCGACGGGCGCCGAGTCTGGCGTACGACATGCCGATTCCAACCTCGGAGGGGCTGCGTACGGCGGACGACACCGATATGTTCAACGGTTCACCGGACCGTTACGACTGGGAACTGCTGGGCAAGCGCGAAATTTACATTCCTTACAACAATTACCGGATTTCCAGCCCCGACATTTCCTATCGGCAATTGCTGCAGGTCGGGCATCTGAACCCGGTCTACACACGCCATGAACTGCATCGGGTCTGGGTGGTGGAGGGCAAGCTCAAACCCTCGGCACGGCATGTTTACTCACGGCGCACGCTGTACCTGGACGAGGACAGTTGGCAGGCTGCAATCGTCGATCAGTATGACGGTCGCGGACAGCTATGGCGGGTCTCTATGGCCTACTTGAAAAACTACTACGAACTGCCGACCACCTGGTCTGCGCTGGATGTTTTTCATGACCTGCAGGCTCGGCGTTATCACGTTCAGAACCTGGACAATCAAGAGCCTGGCACCCGCGATTTTTCGCAGCCCGTGCCCGCTGCAAGCGCGTTCAAACCCGCCGCATTGCGCCGCAGAGGTATCCGCTAGACGGGCCTGTGTTGCATCGTCCCGTAAGCCGTCCCGATCAGCCTCCGTGATGGTTCATCAATCACACCCTGTGCGCTTAACAAAAGATAACGACATGTCGGTTGTCAGGCATTTACAAAGCTGTCTAGGATGGCCGAGCCTGCACCCCGGCATGGCCTGACGGCTTTGGGCGTGTGGTTCGCGCGGGCGGGTCGATACCCTCCGGTGGTCATCTGATAATAAGAAAAGGGGAGAAGTCCATGCGTGAGCCTTTCCATCGGCGCACACGGTTGTACGCGGGCCTGTCCCTGGCGATTTTTGCGTCATGCACGTTTGCCTCGGCCGAGTCCGGTTCTGCGCCTGTTGCGGCAGGCACCGGAGACACCGCCGTGTACGCCATCGAATCGGCGAAAGCCTCACGTGCCTTGTTGCTGGACATCGCCCATGCCGGTGCGCGGCTGGTGGTGGTGGGGGATCATGGGCATATCTTGTACTCCGACGATCAGGGCAAGACCTGGAACCAGGCCAGAGTGCCGACCCGGCAGTTATTGACGGCGGTATTTTTTGTGGATGAACAGCACGGTTGGGCTGTGGGCCATGACGCGCAGGTACTGGCCAGTAACGATGGCGGCAAGAGCTGGAGCAAACAGTTCGAGGACTTGAAGCGCGAGGCGCCGCTGCTGGATGTCTGGTTCAAGGACCTCGACCACGGCTTTGCCGTGGGTGCTTATGGCGCCTTGCTGAGCACCGACGATGGCGGCCAGCATTGGCAGGACGTCAGTGACCGGCTGGATAACGAAGATCAATACCACCTGAACAGCATCGCCCAGGTGAAAGGTGCGGGCCTGTTTATCGTCGGCGAAGCGGGCAGCATGTTTCGCTCGAGTGACGAAGGGCAGACCTGGGAAAAACTCGAAGGCCCTTATCAAGGCTCATTGTTTGGCGTGACCGGTACGGCGCAGCCCTCGACATTGCTGGCTTATGGTCTGCGCGGCAATCTGTTTCGCTCGACCGACTTCGGTGACAGCTGGCAGCCCGTCAAACTTGAAGGCGCGCGAGGGCCGGTCGAATTCGGTCTGGCCAGCGCCACGTTGCTGACGGATGGTTCGCTGGTGCTGGTCGGCAACGGTGGCAGCGTCATGCGCAGCCATGACGATGGTGAAACATTCGAGGTCTTCAATCGTCCCGACCGTATTTCGCTGGCGGGTGTCACCGCCAATCTTCAAGGCAATCTGATTCTGGTCGGGCAGGGCGGCGTTCGCGTGGCCTCGCCGACAGGCGCCGAGACGACCCAACAATAAGACCTTCCAGGGCGGGGATATTCAGGCATGAGCAACCTTCAACACCCAGCAAACTCAGATGACAAGGCCACTTTCCTCGAACGCCTGATTTTCAATCATCGCCCCACGGTGATCTTTCTTTGCCTGCTGACCAGTGTCTTTCTGTTCTGGCAGGCCTTGCAGGTTCGGCCCTCCACCAGTTTCGAGAAGATGATCCCGCTGTCGCATCCGTTCATTCAGAACATGATGAAGCACCGCAACGATCTGGGAAATCTGGGCAACACCGTGCGCATTTCCGTCGAAGCGGTGGACGGTGACATCTTCTCCAAAGCGTACATGGAGACCTTGCGCCAGATCAGTGACGAAGTGTTTTACATCCCCGGTGTGGACCGCTCCGGGCTTAAATCGCTGTGGAGCCCCAGCGTACGCTGGACCGAAGTGACCGAAGAGGGGTTCGCCGGGGGCGAAGTCATTCCGCAGAGTTACGACGGTTCAGACGCGAGTCTGGATCAGCTGCGCAACAATGTGCTCAAGTCCGGTCAGGTCGGGCGGTTGGTCGCCAACGATTTCAGGTCAAGCATCATTGACGTGCCGCTGCAGGAGTCTTACCCGGACCCGGCCGATCAGGGCACGTTACTGGCGCTGGACTATCAGCAGTTCTCGCATCAGCTTGAAGAAAAAATCCGCGACAAATACCAGGCGCAGAACCCGGACATCAAGATTCACATCGTCGGTTTCGCCAAGAAAGTCGGCGACCTGATCGATGGCCTGTTCATGGTGGTGATGTTCTTCGGCATCGCCTTTCTGATCACGCTGGTGCTGCTGATCTGGTTCACACGGTGCATTCGCAGCACCGTCGCGGTCCTGAGTACCACATTGATTGCCGTGATCTGGCAACTGGGGTTGATGCACGTGGTGGGTTTCGGGATCGATCCTTACTCGATGCTGGTGCCGTTTCTGATTTTCGCCATCGGCATTTCCCACGGGGTGCAGAAGATCAACGGCATCGCCCTGCAATCCAGCGAAGCCGAAAACGCCCTGACTGCGGCGCGCCGTACGTTTCGCCAGCTGTTTCTGCCGGGCATGATCGCCATTCTGGCTGACGCGGTGGGGTTCATCACCTTGCTGATTATCGACATCGGCGTGATCCGCGAACTGGCCATCGGCGCGTCTATCGGTGTGGCGGTGATCGTGTTCACCAACCTGATTTTGTTGCCCGTGGCGATTTCCTACGTGGGCATCAGCAAACGGGCGGTCAGCCGCAGCAAGCAGGATGCGGTCTCCGAGCATCCTTTCTGGCGATTGCTGTCGAATTTTGCCAGCGCCAAGGTCGCACCGGTCTCGATTGTGCTGGCTTTGCTGGCCTTCGGTGGCGGGCTTTGGTACAGCCAGAACCTGAAGATCGGCGACCTCGATCAAGGCGCGCCGGAACTGCGCCCCGACTCGCGCTACAACAAGGACAACGCGTTCATCATCAATCATTATTCGACCAGTTCCGACGTGCTGGTGGTGATGGTCAAGACACCGCCCGAGGGCTGCTCGGCGTATTCGACCCTGTCGGCGATCAACGAACTGGCCTGGAAGATGGAAAACACCCAGGGTGTGCAGTCGGCCATTTCGCTGGTGACTGTTTCCAGGCAGGTCATCAAGGGCATGAACGAGGGCAACCTGAAATGGGAGAGCCTGTCGCGCAACAAAGACGTATTGAACAACTCCATCGCCCGCGCGGATGGCCTGTACAACAATGATTGCTCACTGGCCCCGCTGCTGGTTTTCCTCAACGACCACAAGGCCGAAACCCTCGACCGCGCCGTACACGCCGTGCAGGACTTCGCCAAAGAAAACGACAGACCGGACATGCAGTTCCTGCTGGCCGCCGGCAACGCCGGGATCGAGGCCGCGACCAACGAGGTGATCAGACAGTCCGAGCTGGTGATTCTGGTGCTGGTCTACATTTGCGTGGCCGCCATGTGCATGATCACCTTCCGTTCCTGGGCGGCCACCCTGTGCATCGTTTTGCCATTGGTGCTGACGTCGGTACTGGGTAACGCACTGATGGCTTTCATGGGCATCGGCGTCAAAGTCGCAACCCTGCCGGTGGTGGCGTTGGGGGTGGGGATCGGTGTCGATTACGGCATTTACATCTACAGCCGTCTTGAAAGCTTCCTGCGCGCCGGGTTGCCGTTGCAAGAGGCCTACTATGAAACCCTGAAATCCACCGGCAAGGCGGTGCTGTTCACCGGCCTGTGCCTGGCCATCGGCGTGTGTACCTGGATCTTCTCGGCAATCAAGTTCCAGGCCGACATGGGCCTGATGCTGACCTTCATGCTGCTGTGGAACATGTTCGGCGCACTGTGGCTATTGCCAGCGCTGGCGCGGTTCCTGATCAAACCGGAGAAGATGGCGGGGAAGGTGGGTAACTCGCTGTTTTCGCATTGAGCCTGTGGCGGCCTGTAACGCTGCGTCCTTTTGAGGCGCAGCGTGTCGAGAAATGCGTTTCACATATCTTGTGAGAGGGACGATTTGGACGAGTCGCCATACCTGGTTAGCAAACATTGAACAGACAGGCTCAAGACGTCATCGATTCAATTGAACCGATCAACCTCCACCCAGCACCACGCTCAGCGCATTGCGCGCGTCATCCAGCTGCACCAGTGAGGCATGGCGTGCGCCGAGGGCGTCGCGGTTCTGGATGGCGGTGAGGATGGCTTTATGGCGTGGCATGGCCAGTTCGTGCAGGTTGGGGCGTTTGTTGGAGTATTTGAGCGCTTCGCGCAAAGCCAGTGACAGCATGTTGCACAAGTGCGCCAGCAGGTCGTTGTGCGTGGCGTCGGCGATGCGGCTGTGGAAGTCGAGGTCCGGTTGCAGCAGGTCTTCCGGCGTCGGCGCCGCTTCCATGCGCAGGTACGCTTCGTGGATCGACTCTATTTCTGCGTCCGTGGCATGTTGCGCGGCCAGGGCAGCCACCGCCGGTTCGATCACCGCGCGCACGCTGGTCAGCAGGTTGAAGAATTCATTTTGCGGCGAACTTTGCATCACCCAATGCAGCACATCCGGGTCCAGCAAATGCCATTCGCGACGGGCCTTCACCACCGTGCCCACGCGTGGCCGCGAGTAGACCAGTCCCTTGGCCACCAGCACTCGCGTGGCCTCACGCAGCACCGGACGGCTGACGGCGTATTCTTCACAGAGCAGCGCTTCGGCAGGGAGCTTTTCGTCAGGCTTGAAACGGCCGGATACGATCTGCATGCCCAGCTCCTGGACGATGCGGGCGTGCATGCTTTTTCGGTCGGAAGGCTTTCGATAATCCATGGGAACGCGAGTCGGTCCTGGCGGTGATTGCTGGGCATCATACCATCGCACAATGACTACGGCGGTCACCAGAACAGGGGACCGCCGCTTCTTTTACTAGTGCGAGTGACGAGGCACTTCGGAACCCCGGCAACCGACCAGGAAGTCGAAGTCGCAGCCTTGATCGGCCTGCATCACTTTGTCGACGTACAACTGACGGTAGCCACCCAGCAGCAATTGTGGCGGCGCTTGCCAGTCGGCCAGGCGTGCGGCCAGTTCAGCTTCCGGGATGTCCAGATGCAAGCGCCCGCTGGCGCAGTCGAGCTCGATCCAGTCGCCTTCCTTGACCACGGCCAGCGGTCCACCGGCTGCGGCTTCCGGTGCGACGTGCAACACCACCGTGCCGTACGCCGTGCCGCTCATGCGTGCGTCGGATATGCGCACCATGTCAGTGACACCCTGAGCAAGCAGTTTGGCCGGCAGGCCCATGTTGCCGACTTCGGCCATGCCTGGGTAACCCTTGGGGCCGCAGTTCTTGAGGACCATCACCGAGCTGGCGTCGATGTCCAGATCCGGATCGTTGATGCGTGACTTGTACATCTCGAAGTTTTCGAATACCACTGCCCGGCCACGATGCTGCATCAATGCCGGTGTGGCAGCGGATGGCTTGAGCACTGCGCCGAGCGGAGCGAGGTTGCCGCGCAGCACGCAGATACCGCCGTCGGCACGGATCGGGTTGTCCAGGGCACGAATGACCTGATCTTCACCGTAGATCGGTGAATTGCAGGTGTTCTCGCCGATGCTTTTGCCATTGACGGTCAGCGCATCCGGGTTGGGCAGCAACTTGGCCTCGTTCATGCGTCGCAGCACGGCAGGCAGGCCACCGGCGTAGTAAAACTCCTCCATCAGGAAGCGCCCGGAAGGTTGCAGGTCGACGATGGTCGGCATGCCACGGCCCATGCGGGTCCAGTCGTCCAGGTCCAGATCGACGCCGATGCGTCCGGCAATGGCTTTCAGGTGGATAACCGCGTTGGTCGAACCGCCGATGGCTGCATTGACCCGGATAGCGTTTTCAAACGCCGCTTTGGTGAGAATCTTCGACAGGCGCAGGTCTTCGCGGACCATGTCGACGGCGCGCATGCCGGACATGTGTGCCAGCACATACCGTCGCGAATCCACCGCAGGAATGGCGGCGTTGTGCGGTAACGAGGTGCCGAGGGCTTCGGCCATACAGGCCATGGTCGATGCGGTGCCCATCGTGTTGCAGGTGCCTGCCGAGCGCGACATGCCGGCTTCGGCGGAAAGAAATTCGTCCAGGCTGATGGTCCCGGCTTTGTAGGATTCATGCATCTGCCAGACGATGGTGCCAGCGCCGATGTCCTTGCCTTCATGCTTGCCGTTGAGCATCGGCCCGCCGGTCACGACGATGGCGGGGATGTCGCAGCTGGCAGCGCCCATCAACAGCGCAGGGGTGGTCTTGTCACAACCGGTCAGCAACACCACGCCATCAATCGGGTTGCCGCGAATCGCTTCTTCAACATCCATGCTGGCCAGGTTGCGGGTGAACATCGCAGTGGGGCGCAGGTTGGATTCACCATTGGAAAACACCGGAAACTCTACCGGCCAGCCACCGGCTTCGATTACGCCACGTTTGACGTGTTCGGCGATCTGCCGGAAGTGTGCGTTGCAGGGGGTCAGCTCCGACCAGGTATTGCAGATGCCGATGATCGGCTTGCCTTGAAACTGATGGTCGGCAATGCCCTGATTCTTCATCCAGCTGCGGTACATGAAGCCATTCTTGTCGGCAGTGCCAAACCACTGGGCAGAACGGAGGGTCGGTTTTTTATCGGAGTCAGACATGATCGGCTCTCTTATTGTAAGACTTAATGGCGATACTGCTGGCTAAGGTAAGCCTAAAAAACGCTCATTGGAAGAGTTGTCAGTTTAAATAGTATTACTATATAGTCGTTTGTAGACGAGGGATCATCCTGGCGCCTGTGCGGTGTCATTCCGCACCCAGGCACAGAGGTCATCCCCGCAGGTTCCATAACAAAAACAATGGGAGACCGCCTACATGAGCCAGGAACTGCGGCTTATACGCCGCATGACGTTCAAACTGATTCCGTTCCTTATCCTGCTGTACCTGATCGCTTATGTAGACCGCTCCGCCGTGGGCTTTGCCAAGCTGCACATGGGCGCAGACATCGGCATTGGCGATGCGGCCTACGGGTTGGGCGCCGGGCTGTTCTTCATCGGTTATTTTCTGCTGGAGATCCCTAGCAACCTGATGCTCGAGCGCTTTGGTGCGCGTCGCTGGTTCGCGCGCATCATGATCACCTGGGGCGCGATCACCATCGGCATGGCCTTCGTGCAGGGGCCACACAGCTTCTATGTGATGCGTTTCCTGCTGGGCGCTGCCGAGGCTGGCTTCTTCCCGGGCGTGCTGTACTACATCACTCAATGGTTTCCGGTGCGTCACCGCGGCAAGATCCTCGGCCTGTTCATTCTCTCGCAACCGATTGCCATGATGATCACCGGGCCTGTCTCCGGCGGCTTGCTGGGCATGGACGGCGTTCTGGGCCTGCATGGCTGGCAGTGGCTGTTCATCGTCATTGGCACGCCAGCGATTCTGCTCACCTGGCCGGTGCTTCGCTGGTTGCCGGACGGTCCGCAGCAGGTCACGTGGATGGACCAGGCCGAGAAAGACTGGCTGACCGGGGAACTGAAAAAGGATCTGGAAGCATACGGCCAGACCCGTCACGGCAATCCGTTGCATGCGCTGAAAGATAAGCGCGTGTTGCTTCTGGCGCTGTTCTACCTGCCCGTTACCTTGAGCATCTACGGTCTGGGCCTGTGGCTGCCGACGCTGATCAAGCAGTTCGGCGGCAGTGACCTGACCACGGGCTTCGTGTCGTCGGTGCCCTACGTTTTCGGCATCATCGGCCTGCTGATCGTGCCGCGCAGCTCTGACCGGCTCAATGATCGTTACGGACACCTCGCGGTGCTTTATGTGCTGGGCGCAATCGGTCTGTTCTGCAGTGCCTGGCTGACCCTGCCGGTGGCGCAACTGGCGGCGCTGTGCGTCGTGGCCTTTGCGTTGTTTTCCTGCACGGCCGTGTTCTGGACGTTACCGGGGCGGTTTTTCGCCGGTGCCAGTGCGGCAGCCGGGATTGCGCTGATCAATTCGGTCGGCAATCTGGGCGGTTATATCGGGCCTTTCGTGATCGGTGCCTTGAAGGAAATGACCGGCAGCCTGGCGTCGGGCCTGTATTTCCTGTCGGGCGTGATGGTGTTCGGGCTGGTGTTGACCGGCATCGTCTACCACGTTCTGGAACGCAAACATGTGCTGCCGGCCGCCGATTTCGCGGCGAGTGCCAAAGCGCAATAGGTTTTCAGCTTCCCGCTCTGCTGGAAGTCATTACTCTGGAAGGAGCATTTCATGCGTTTAGTGCAGTTTGAATTGAGCAACGGTCAGCGCCGTGTCGGGCGGGTTGAGGGCGAACAGGTGCGTGAAGTCGTTGGCGCCGAAAGCGTTCGCGAACTGGCGTTGGCAGCTATCGAGGCGGGGTCTGATCTGGCTCGGCAGGTCGAGCAGCATGGGCTTGGCGACACTCATGACTACCAGCAACTGCTCAAGGACCTGCGGGTTCTGCCACCGCTCGACCATCCCGATCCGGCGCACCTGCTGGTCAGCGGCACCGGGCTGACACATCTGGGCAGCGCGTCGGCACGCGACAAGATGCACCAGCAGTCCGGCGACGAAGCGTCGATGACCGACACCATGCGCATCTTCAAATGGGGCGTCGAAGGCGGCAAGCCGGCGGCGGGGCAGGCGGGCGTTCAGCCGGAATGGTTCTATAAAGGTGACGGCAGCATTGTCGTGCGCCCGGGGCATTCGTTTTCATTGCCGCCCTTTGCCGAAGACGGTGGGGAAGAGCCGGAGCTGAGCGGCCTCTATGTGATCGGCCATGATCGCAAGCCGTATCGCCTGGGATTTGCCATTGGGAACGAGTATTCCGACCATGTCATGGAGCGTCGCAATTATCTGTACCTGGCGCACTCGAAACTTCGCGCCTGCTCGTTCGGACCGGAACTGCGCGTCGGCGAGCTGCCGCAAAGCCTGACCGGCACCAGCCGGATCTGGCGTGATGGCGAAATACTCTGGGAAAAGGAATTCCTCAGCGGCGAGGCGAACATGTGCCACAGCCTGGAAAACCTTGAGTACCATCACTTCAAATACGCCCAGTTCCTCCGGCCGGGCGATGTGCATGTGCATTTCTTCGGCACCGCGACCCTGTCGTTCGCCGATGGCGTACGCACGCAGCCGGGGGATCGTTTCGAAGTCAGCCAGGCCGAGTTCGGCCAGCCGCTGATCAACGGCCTGGCCCCGAGCGAACCGGTGTTTCAGCCGGGCGGAATTGGAAAACTCTAAAGAGCCGCGCGCAGTGATCATGCCTCTCTGCGTTTGCATGGAATTCTGGACGGTCTGCGTCTGCTTTTAAGCATGCAACACGGTTTAGATTTGTGACGCGGAGCGTCACGCAAGGCATTCCCACGCTGGAGCGTGAGGAGCGATAGGCGGCCGGAAGAACGCTTATCGTACCCGCGCTCCAGCGTGGGCATGCAGTTCTGGACGCTCTGCGTCCGCTCTTGACGATGTGATGCGCAGATCATCGGTGTATCTCCTCCTGCTTTTTGCCCTATCATTCGTGCTTTTGCAGGCCGGATAACACTCATGACCACCACGCCCACCACACTGCTTGCCGCCCTCGAAGCCACCACCATGCTGGAAATCGACGGTCTGCACGCCTGGGATTTTTCTCTGGGCGACGAACTGAACGTCGAATGCATGGACGGCCGCGAGCGCAAGGTATGGCGCTTCACCAAGGCGCAAGTCGACGCCGCGACCTTCGATCAATCCCTGCAAAGCTGGGTGATCAATGACGGCAACGCCGATCACCGGATCATCTGCCTGGATGCGTTTACCCCGTCAGATGAAGATGATTCCGCGCAGGATTGAGTAAATGCGGGCTGGCGCTGTCATAGACCCCGACAGTGCCGTAACAGGCATCAATAACTTCGACAAAAAGGGATGCCCCCATGCCCCATAAATTTCTGCCGTGGCTGGCAATTGCCAGTGCCATGAGCGCATTTACCCTGCAGGCCCAAGCCATGCCCGATACTGAATTGCTGGTGGGTTCCTACACGCAAGGAAAGAGTGAAGGGATCTACCGCTTCGGCTTCAACAGCGAAACCGGGATGATCGACGCCAAGCCACTGCAAGTGGTCAAAGCCGATAACCCGTCCTGGTTGACGTTGTCCCCGGACCAGCGTTATCTGTTCGCGGTCAATGAAAACGGCCCCGGACAAAAAGATGTGGTCGGTAAGGTCAGCAGCTTTGCCATCGACCCGAAGACCCGTCAGATCACCCCGATCAATCAGGTTCAAAGCCGCGGTGAAGAACCGACACACTCCAGCCTGAGCCACGACGGTCGCTACCTGTTCGTTGCCAACTACGCCGTAAACCCTGACCCGGGCGGCGCGCTGACCGTGGTGCCTGTGGGCAAGGACGGCACGTTGAGCGAAGCCGTTCAGGTGCTGCCGCTGGGGCCTGGAAGCAAGGTCAACAGTGAGCGGCAGATGTCGTCGCATGTGCATCTGGCCGTGCCGACCCCGGATGACAAGTACGTCGTGACTGCCGATCTGGGCGCTGACAAGCTGTTTGTCTATCGCTATGACGCGAACCAGTCCAAGCCACTGCAGCCTGCCAAAGTGCCTTTCGTCCAGTTGCCAGGCGGCTCCGGACCACGTCATACGCTGTTCAGTAGTGATGGCAAGCATGCCTGGCTGGTGCTGGAAATGACGGCTCAGGTTGCCGTGTTCGACTACCATGACGGCGGCTTCAAGCAGACCCAACTGGTCGATATGAAGAACAAAGGCGCGGAGCAGAAAAACGGTGGTGGTGCCTTGCACACTTCACCGGACGGCAAGTTTTTGTACGTGACCAATCGTGGTGACGCGAATCAGGTCGTGGTGTTCCGGATCGATCAGGCCAGCGGCAAGCTTGAAGAAATTCAGCGTCGTTCCCTGGAAGGCAAGGAGCCTCGCGAGTTCGCCTTTGATCCGACCGGCACGTTCATGCTGTTTGCCAATCAGAAGAGCAATCAGATCGTGACCGTGCGCCGGGATCCGCAGAGCGGAAAGATCGGTGAAACGGTGCAGAAATTCGATGCGGATTCACCGTCGTACCTGCGTTTTCTGACTGATAAATAAGCCATCCCGGCTCCAGCCCACAGGATTCAAGGGCTGGAGCCGTTATCATTCTTGATGATATGGGTTAGTGCTACAAAACATTTCTGCTGAACCTCCCTCGGGCGTAAGTTTGAGTCACGGCCAAGACGGCCAGAACGTCAAGCCACTGCACAGACCGCTAAAGAGGGGTGACCGATATGAATTTCAATCTTTTCTCCACCATCGCAGCATCGGCTATTTCAGCAAGCGTCGCGCTTCCAGCCAGCGCCAGTGTTGAAGTCACTGATAAAAAAGCCCACACCACCCAGGCTTACACTCAGACCTACACCCCTAAATACCTGCAACAGAGCGCCAATTTTTACGCCGCGCTGGATCACAAAACCGCCCAGTAAATCGCTCGCCGTCATGCTTTCGCGAGCATGTTCGCCAACACAGGTCCTGCGACCCACTGCCCATTGCGCGGCAGGCCATGCAGAGACTGTCAGGCGAGCCTGTTCGCGAAAGCGCTGACGGCGGTGACGCATTTCAAGAGCGGACGCGGAGCGTCGGCACGATAGTCACAGTGTTTCTCTCAGACGCCGCCCCTTCCTCACGCTCCTGCTCCAACGCGTGAAGGCTGCTCCTGACGCTCTGCGTCACGGGGCTCTCAGTTGCCCACCTCGATCGTACTCAACCCGTTGCCCTGACGGCGCACCTTGATCTGCACCGGAATTCGCTCGTGCATTTCCTGTACATGGGAGATCACGCCGACTTTACGGCCCTGTGCCTGCAAACCGTCCAGCGCGTCCATCGCCAGTTGCAATGACTCCGGGTCCAGGCTGCCGAAGCCTTCGTCGATGAACAGCGATTCGATGCGCAGGGTGCTGGAGGCCATTGACGCCAGGCCCAGTGCCAGCGCCAGCGACACCAGAAAGGTTTCCCCGCCCGACAGCGAATGCACCGAGCGCAGCTCATCGCCCATTTCGGTGTCCATGACCAACAGGCCAAGCATGCTGCCGCCGCGTTTCAGGCGGTAGCGGCGCACCAGTTGCTTGAGTTGCGCATTGGCGTGATGGACCAGCAGGTCAAGGTTGTAGGCCTGGGCGATCTTGCGAAACTTGTCGCCTTCGGCCGAGCCGATCAGTGCTGCGAGCCTGGCCCAGCGCAGGTATTCATCGTTGGCTGCAGTGATGCGCGCTTGAAGCTCGCTGTTGGCGTTTTGGCGACGCTGATCCTCGCTGAGTTCGGCGCGCAGGTCCGCGCAGTGTTGTTCACTCTGCGCTGATTGTTCCTGAGCCGCGTTCAACGCGGCCGTCAATTGCTCGTCATTGTTCAGGTCGCTGTGCTGCGCCTGATGCTGCTGAAGGCGCTGATCACGTTCCTGCAGCAGCACTTTGGCCTGTTCCAGGATTTTTTCCGCAGCCTGCAGCCGTTGGCGCAAGTCTTCGACGTGTGCGTCATCGTAGGTCAGAAGGGTATCGAGTGCCGTGTCGTCCAGTTCAGGGTGTTGACCTCGCCACTCGCTGATCTGCACATCAAGCGCGGCCAGTTCCTCTCGCAAGGACTGCTGCTGTTGCTGACCTGACTTGAGTTCGGCCGTCAGTTGAATCAACTGGCTGTGCAGGTCCTGCAGTGCCTGAGCCGCCGAAGTTTCGGCGTGCCTGGCCTGCTCGATAGCGTTCTCCAGCGCCTGTTGCCATTGTTCGGCAGACGCATGCTCGCCCAGCAGGTCGGCCAGTGTGTGCTGACGGGCTTGCTGCTGTTCGCCGAGCCGCGTGACGTCCTGCGCGAGTTCGGTCTGACGTTGCAAACGGGCTTGCTGCTCGATCTGTTCCTTCTCGATTTTCTGCTGACGCTCCTGCTGTTCCTGTTGTTCTTCGCGCTGCTGTTCCAGCTGATCCAGGCGTTGGGTCACTTGCTGTTCCAGTTGCATCACCGTGGCCGATGCATCGCTGCGCAGCCCTTCAAGCACCTGTGGCGACACCAGCGGCGTGAACGCGGTCAGTTCCTCTTCCAGTCGCTGTTGGTCGGCGTCCAGTTGCTTGAGCTGTTCGGCGACGTGATGCGCAGCGGTCTGGCTGGCTTCCACCGAAATCTGGACTTGCTGCTGCAGGCGACCTGCGTCTTTCTGCAGGGTCAGCAAAGCCGTCTGGCGTTGCTCGTCGCGGGTGATGACTTCGTTCAGCTGGCTCAGTTGCTGGCTCAGCCAGCCATCGCGCTTGTCCGGATCGCGGTCCAGCAGTTGGGCGGCGAGGGGATGAGCGTCGAGGTCCGGCGCCAGGGCCTGATGACGCAGCGTGAGTTGTTCGTGCTGGCGCAACAGTTCTTTCTGCCGGGCGATCACGCCTCCGACCTGTTCGCGCAGATGATTGCGCTGCTCGGTCAGCAGGTCCACGGCCTTCTGCGCGCTGGCCTGCTCGTTGTCGTCATGCCGGGTGAGGCTTTCGAGCAGCGCTTCAGGTTGATGCCACGGGTGTTCCAGGCTGCCACACACCGGGCAAGGCTGGTCATCCTGCAACTGCACGCGCAGTTCCTCGACGCTGGCGCTGCGGGCCAGACGCTGACGTTCCAGCAATTGCCGGGTGACGGTCAGGGTCTGCTCGGCCACCGCCAGCTCGTCACGCACCCGAATGCCCTCGCTGTTGAGCTGTTCGCGTTGCTGCTGGGCACTTTGCTGTTGCTGAGCCAGCTCGGCGAGCTGACGGTCCACGTCCTGCTGGCTGGCCCACAGACGAGTCAGCTCTTCAAACGCGCGTTGCTGCTTGCGATTGTCCTGCAACAAACTGCCGAGAATCTGCACCTGCTCGGTGACCGCTTCGACCTCACAGTCCGCCTCGCGGTACAGCACCTCCAGCGCGGTGCGCTGTTCGGTCAGCTCATGGTCGGCGACGCTGGCGCGTTGTTGAAGGGCAGGCAGCTCGGCCCGTCCGTGTTTGAGGCGATTGGCAATCAGGGTCAGGGATTTCAGACGGTCGCGCCACGCGCTCCATGCCTGAGCCAGAGGCGCCAGCTCGATGCTGTGCTGCAATTGTTCGGCAATACGTTCAAGGCGCTGTGCCACCTGTTGCTGCTGGTCAAGCAAGGTTTGCAGGCTGGCTTGACCCTGAGCGCACAGTTGCCCGGTCTGCTGATGCAGATCGGTGACCTTGGTCAGTTCCTGGGCCAGGTGGTGCAGCGTGTTTTGCGCCTCAAAAGCCTGCTGCAACAGGGGCTTTGCGTTGCCGTGGGTTTGCTGGGCTGCCAGCAGGCCGGCTTGCGCTTCTGCGCGACGGGTTTCCAGCTGCTGCTGTTGGCCCTGTAGCGAAACCTGCTGTTCCTGAAACTGACGAATCTGTTCGGCCAACGGGGTGAGCTGGGCGTTCAGGGTCAATCGTCGGGCAAAGCGATGGCGCTGTGGACCTAGACGTTCCAGCTGGCCGAGGGTCTGGCGCTCTGTGCCTTGGTTGTCCCAGTCCTGCTGCGCGCTATTTAGCGCTTCCTGAGCCGCGAGTTGCTCGTCACGCAGGCGATGCAACTCGATCAGCCACTGCTGTTTGAGTTCAAGCTGCCGCTGTTGCGTTTGATGGGTTTTGAGTTGCTGCTGTGCGTCGCTGAAACGCTGTTCGAGTTCGACCCGTTGCTCAGGGGCCAGCGGGATAATGTTGCTGGCCTGAGCGGTCAGGGTTTTCAGCGCTTCCTCGGCCTCCTTGCTCTTGCTGTAGGCACGCCGACCGAGCTGGCTGTAAATCGCGGTGTTGGTCAGCTTCTCCAGCAGTTCGCTGCGTTCCTTGTCATCCGCCTTCAAAAAGGCGCTGAACTCGCTCTGGGCAAGCATCACGGCACGGGTGAACTGTTCGAAGTTCAGGCCCAGGCGGTGTTCGATGAGGTGTTCGAACTCACGTTTGCTCTGGTTGCTGAGGATCTGCTCGCTGTCCAGATCGGTCAGGGTCTGGCGGCTGGCCTGAAGCTTTTTAGTGGCATTGTCCCGCGCGCGGTTGGTTTCCCAGCGTGCGCGGTAACGACGTTGATCGATGCCGATGAAATCCACTTCGGCATAACCGCTGCCGGTGCCACGCCGCAGCAAGGTGCGCGGGTCGCTGGTGGTGATGTCGCCGTCGATGTCCGGCACTTTCGACTGGCCGATATTGCTCAGCCGCGGAATTGCCCCGAACAGCGCCAGACACAAGGCATCGAGCAAGGTGCTTTTACCCGCGCCGGTAGGCCCGGTGATGGCAAACAAACCGGCACTGGCCAGCGGTTCGGCAGTGAAGTCGATTTCAAATGGGCCGGCCAGCGAGGCCAGGTTTTTCAGGCGAATGGCAAGGATTTTCATGACTGCTCGCTCTCCTGCTGGACTTCACGCAGCAGCGTGGCGAAATCGGTAAGCGTCTGCTCGTCCACCTCACTGCCGTAGTTGTCCTGCCAGGCGCGGCTGAACAATTCCTGAGGGGTGAGCTGGTCCAGCTCGATCAATGCTGCATCGCCGTCGCCGCCATCCGCGCTGCCTTTACCGGCGTATTCGGCACCGATGCGCACCAGACGCACGGCCTTGCCTTGCAATGCGTTTTCGATCTGGTTGCGCAGGTCCGGTTGCGGTTCATCCAGGCGCACGCGCACTTCCAGCCACGGCTGGCGGTCCGGGTCGGCCAGCAGATCGATATCCGGCAGCGCCTTGAGCTGCACCAGCAGTTCGGCCAGCGGCGCAGGTCCGAGGCGTTGCAGGTTGACGGCCCGGGGGATCAGAAAAGGCTCGACGCTCGCCAGGGTTTCACCGTCGCAGTTGATTTCCAGAATCTGGTGCTGATAACCGATTTCCGAAAATGACAGCGGGATCGGCGAGCCGCTGTAGCGGATACGTTCTTCGCCATTGACCCGTTGCGGCTTGTGCAAATGGCCCAGCGCGACGTAGGTGATGCCGGCTCCGAACAGGCTGGCGGGCAGGGCTTCGGCGTTGCCGATGATCAGGCTGCGTTCGGAGTCTTCCGAGACCGAACCGCCTGCCATGTGCGCGTGGCTGATGGCGATCAGTGCCTGGCCCGGCTGGCGCTTGAGATTGGCCGCATCGATCAGCAGCTCATGCACCCGGCCGATGCCGCGCAGGTAATCATCGCCCAGGGTCGGGCCGGTGACTTCGGCAGGGCGCAGGAAGGGCAGCGCCAGGCACCAGGCCTTGATGTCGCCATTGGCGTCGGGCAACGGCAGCAACAGGCGCTCGGCATCCAGCACGCCATCGTTCAGCCACATCACTCTGCCCAGCGCGTGAGTGCGCAGACTGCGCATCAGCGGTGCGGGCAGTTCGATGCGCGAGCCGGAGTCATGATTGCCCGCGATCATCACGATGGTCAGCAGCGGTTGCTGCTCGTGGGCGTTGACGATGAAGTCGTAGAGGCGTTCCTGAGCTTTGACCGGCGGGTTGACGGTGTCGAAGATATCGCCTGCGATCAGCAGCACATCGGGCTGTCGTTCGGCCAGGCGGGCCAGCAGCCAGGTCAGAAAGCAGGCGTGTTCGAAATCCCGCTCCTGACCGTGCAGGTTCTGACCCAGATGCCAGTCGGAGGTGTGAAACAGACGCATTGGTTTACCTTGTCATGTAGAGGTATTGCCTGCGCTGCATCCTCACTTGGGATACAGCGGTGGCAACCCGGCATCGCTTGCCGGGTCCTGAATAGGGTCGGCGGCGGGCAGTTTGCGCACGGCACGCCAGAGGTCTTCGCCCAGCCACAGTTTGCCGGTCTCGCTGTACAGCGCGCCGTTCAGACCGTCGAGTGCATCGGACAGCGGCACGAAGCGGGCGGCCATTTCGGCCAGGGTTTCCGGCTGCTGGCGTGCCCAGGCGTCGAGTGCCTGACGGGTGCCTTGAGGGTCGTTTGCCATGCAGGCGCGCTTGAGGTCGTCCAGCACGGTACGCGGGCTTGGCCCGGTCTGCACGGCCTTGGCGATTGCCGGTTGGCCGCGTGCCCGCCACCAGAGGGTGAAACCCAGCAGGGTGGTGCAGGCAAACAATAGCGTACTCAATTGCCAAGGCCACACGGGCGGCCCCATCACGGTGACGCCGCCCATGTCGTTGCTCACGGGCGTGTCCACCGCCAGACCGGGGTTGGCGCTGATCTGCAGCGTGCGTGCAGGCAGGCTGGTGTGTTCCAGATAGTCTTCGCGGGTGTTCCACCAGGTCACTTCGACAGCGGGCAAGTCAATGGCCCCGGCGCGACCGGGCACCAGCGCTTCGCGTTCTTCACGGGTACCGATCAGGCCACGCTCGCTGGGCAGGTTGCGCAGTTGGGGCTGGTCTGGATAACGTCGCAGGCCAGGCACTTCAGTGGGGGGCAACGGTGGCAGTTGCGCGCCAGCCAGTCCTTCGGCCTTGAGTGTCAGGGTCCGGGTCAGCGAATCGCCCACCTGGGACGTGCCCGGCTCCGGGCTCCAGTTTTCTTCGAGGCTGACACTGCGCGCCGGCAGCCAGGGCACATCGGCGGGGTAGGTGGCAGGCTTCGGTTTGACAGTCAGCGGCACCTCGGCGGATTTGACCCGCATCAGCTTGCCGGGTTGCGGGCCGAACGGGTTGGCCTCCTGACCCTGAGAACCCTCGGCGGGCGCCTGCACCAGCGTGGCACTGAACACTTGCGCCGGAATATTCAGCACGCCGCTTTGCTGTGGGTAGATCGCGTAACGGCTTTCGATCACCCCGTGGCGCACGCCATTGATCAGTTTTTCGTAGGTGCGTGAATCGCCCAGCTTCTCGACTCGCGCGTCCGGTATTTGCAGCGGGCTCAGGCTGCTGTCGTCGAACAGCGACACCGAGTGATAGACCCGCACGGTCAGAACGGCCTGGGCCTGAACATAGACACTGTCCTGGTCCAGGCTGGCTTCGATGAAGATGGAAGCCAGTTTATTGCTCGATTCCTTGGGCTCGCCTTGCATGACTTGCAACGTCAGAGGCTGGCTTTTCAATTCACCGAGTTGCAGTGAAGGGATGACCACGCTGCCGGTTTGGCGAGGCAGCAGGGTGACCAGCCAGCGCGTCGTGGCCTGACTGCTGCCGTCCAGGGTTCTCAGGCTGTTGAGCTGACGGGTGTCACGCACTTCGAAGCTGCCATTGAGCGGGCTCATGTCGGGTTTGCCGAACTGCGTGACGTCGTCGGTTTCCAGGGTCAGCTCGACGGTCTCGCCGGCGTTCAGGCGCGCGCGATCAACGCTGGCGGTCAGTTGCGCAGCCTGCAGTGACAGGGCGACCAGGCTCAACAACAGGCCGGTCAATAAGGTGTACACGCGGCTCATCGGGTCTTTTCCTGATGTTGCTGTTCGTAGCGAAATTTGCGTCTCAACAGCTCGCCCGGATCATCCGGAATCTGTCTCAGCCACTGCTCCAGTTCCTGACGCCGCTCACCGGTGATGGGGCTGTCGGCGGTTTGCAGAGGCGGACGGGCGGTGGGGGCATCGTCCATTGCGTCGCCCGAGGTTGCCTGACCGCTGGAGTCCGGCGGCAGGCTTTCGCTGGTGCCCGGCTGGTCCGAACGGGACGGGTTCTGATCAGCGGGTGCGGTGCTGCTGTTCGGATCTTGCGACGCTTGCTGGCCTTCTTCTCCCTGATCGGCCTTGTTCTGCTCATCCTGAGCAGGCTTCTGCACATTGGCCTCATCCAGCAGGCTTTGCACCAGCGTTCGGTTACTCAGGGCTGCCGGGAAATCCGGCTGGCGGTCCAGTGCCTGTTCGTAGGCATCCAGTGCCGCCGCCAGCTCGCCACTGCGGGCCAGGGCGTTGCCACGATTGTAGTGGTCTTCGGCACGGGTGCCCTGGGCAAATTGCTGGGCAGCGCTGGCGTAGTCCTGCGCTTCGTAGAGCGCCACGCCTTTCCAGCGCGGGTCTTCGAAGTGCTGAGCAGCCTCGGCCGCTCGATGCTGTTCCAGCAATCGTTGGCCTTGTTGATCGGGGCGCAGCCACAGGTCCTGAAATTCGAACGCCTGGCTGTTCTGCGGAAACATGAACAGCAGCGGCAGGCAGAACAGCCAGCCGCGCCGACCGGCCAGTGCTGCGATCAGCAACAGCGGCAACAGCAACCAGTGGCCCTGATCGGCCCAGGTATCAAGCTGCACGACCTGCCCGTCGCTGCGCACGTGCTGAGGGCTGGTCAGCAGCCCGAGGCTGCGCAAGTCTTCCTCATCGTTGCGTGCCTGATGATAGACGCCGTCTACCTGATCGGCGAATTCGCTCAGGCTGTTGCTGTCCAGACGGGGCACCAGAATTGCGCCCTGATCGTCCTTGAGCAAGCTGCCGTTTTCCTGGGTCACCGGCGCGCCGTCAGCGGTGCCGACACCGAGAATCAGCAACGGCGGCGATTGCCCGCGCAGCGCTTCACGAATGCCCTGACGTTCCGTTTCGCTCAACGACGAGGTGATCAACAGAATCCGGCCCTGGCCCAGCGCGCCCTGTTTGAGCAAGTGCAGCGCCTTGTGGACCGCCAGATCGGCACGCTGCCCGGTAATGGGCATGATCGAAGGCCTGATGGCGTCCAGCAGGTTATGGCTGGTGACCAGATCATCGGACAACGGCACCAGGGTGTGCGCGCTGCCCGCATAGACGACGATCGCGGTCTGCGCATCGCTGCGCTTTTGCAGTAAGTCCAGCAGTTTGCGTCGCGCCTGCTCCAGCCGCGTCGGTGGGGTGTCGGTGGCGAGCATCTGCGGCGTCAGCTCCAGTATCACCACCAGTGGATCCACCGGTTTCTGACTGATCTGTTCGACGCGCTGCCAGCTCGGGCCGAGCAGCGCAAACAAGGCCAGCAGCCACGCCAGCCCCAGCGCCACCCAAGGCAGCTTGCTGTTGCTGCCGCGTCCGCCATTGAGCAGCACGGCGTGAAACTGCGTCGGCAGCAGCATCTGCCAGCGTCCGGCACGCTTCTGCCGATGCCAGAGCCGCCAGATCAGCAGCGCCAGCAACGGCATGATCATCAGCCATTCGGGGCGGAACCAGTGCGGCCAGAGAGAGGCGATCATGGCGATCTCCACAGGCGCTTGAAGCGCTCGCGCCAGTCAATGGCGCGGGCCAGTGTCAACAGGCGTTGCAGTGCATTGTTCGGCCACAGTTCCCGCAGCACCAGCAGCACGCTCAACAGCAAGGCTGTGGCCAGCGGCCATTGATAAAGCGCCAGTGCAGGCCGCGCCTGGGTCGGCTGTTGAGCGACAGGCTCCAGCGAATCGAGGGTGGTGCGGATCTTTTCCAACTGGTCGCCGTCGCGAGCACGGAAATACTGGCCGCCACTGATGCGGGCGATGTCCTTGAGGGTCGGCTCATCCAGATCAAGGCTCGGGCTCAGGCCAAGCGCGCTCTGCAACGCATTCTTTTCCGGGTCCGAACCGATGCCGATGGGGTAGATTTTCACGCCTTCGTCAGCAGCCAGTCGCGCGGCAGTGATCGGGTCGATCTGCCCTGCGTTGTTGGCGCCATCGGTGACCAGCACCAGTACGCGGCTGTTGGCCGGTCGCATGCGCAGGCGTTTCAGGGCCAGGCCTATGGCGTCGCCAATGGCGGTATTCTTGCCGGCGATGCCTATTCTGGCCTCGTCGAGCCAGACCCGCACGGTCTGCCGGTCATAGGTCAGCGGTGCCTGAAGAAACGCCTGAGTGCCGAACAGAATCAGCCCGACCCGGTCACCCTTGCGGTTCTCCAGAAAGTCACCGAGCAGTTGCTGAACCAGCACCAGTCGGCTGACTTCGTCGTTTTTCCATTGCATGTCCGGGTAGTCCATCGAACCCGACACGTCGACTGCCACCAGCAGGTCGCGCCCGCTGGCCGCCACGGGCAACGGTTCGCCCAGCCACTGTGGCCGTGCTGCCGCGATCAGCAACAACAGCCAGATCAGCAGGAACGGCGCACGCTGGCGCCAGACGGGCAGATTGGCCTTGGCGCGACGCCCGCTGAGCCCTTCGAGTTCGTTTAAAAAGCTGACATTGAGCGCGGGCTCGCCGCTGTCCGCGACCGGCAGCAGGGCACGCATCAGCCACGGCAGCGGCAGCAGAACGAAAACCCAGGGCCAGGCGAACTCAAACATGTTTGCGAATCCAGGTATCGACCGCTTGGGTCAGCCCGGTAATGGCCTTGTCATCCAGCTTGCATTCGGGTTTGTAAGCGCCTTCGACCAGAATCATCCAGCGTGTCAGCCCGGCCGCTGGGCAACGATTATCGAGGAACGCCAGCCACTTTCGACCATTGAGGGTGTGGCTCTGGCTGTGCGGGTAGTGGTTGCGGCACAGGCGTTTGAGCAGGCCGTTGATCTGTTGCAGCCAGGCGCCTGCCGGCGCGCCGTCATAGGGTTTGGGCAGGCTGGCCAGTTCTGCCAGGGCTGCGACGCGAACCGGGTCCAGCGGTTGCTCGCTGCGAACGTTGCCAGCCTTGATCGGCAGCAGCCTGCGCAAACGCCACAGCCCCCAGCCCAGGGCGGGAATCAGCAGCAACAGCAGCCACCAGCCCGGGGCGGGCGGCCAGAAGCCGACGGCCTCGGGAGCAATCAACGGCTGTAGCTGATCCAGCGGGTTCATTTACGCTTCACCGGACGCTGGGCGTTGAGGTATTCGCGCAGTTGCTCAACGAGTTCGGCCTGGGTGCTCAGCGGCATGAGCAAGACCCGCAGTTTTTGCGCGAGCAGTTCCCAGCGGGCGGAGCGGTCTTCGCCCTGTTGCCGGTAGGCACGGCGCAGTTCAGGGTTGAGGGTGTCGAGTTCCAGTTGTGCGCCGCGCTCGGCAAACCGCAACAGGCCTGCGGCGGGCAGGGCGCGATCCAGCGGGTCGGAGAGTGGCAGCAACAGCAGGTCGCTGTGGCGTGACAGCAAGCTCAATTGTTGCTCGGCTGCCTCGGACAAGGCGCGTTCGTCGCACAGCACGATCACCAGGCTGCCGGGGCGCAGCACTTCTCTGGCCCGACGCAGCGCAGTGCCGAAAGCATCGCGGTTCGGTGGGATTTCTGTGTGCAGTGACTGATTGACCCGCACCAGCCGGTTGAGCAATTGCAACAGGCTCTGTTTGCTGCGCCGTGGCTTGATTTCGTAGTGTTCGTCGTCGCCGAATACCAGCCCGCCGACCCGGTCATTGTGTTCGAGTGCCGCCCAGCCGATCAGCGCCGCAGCCTGGGCGGCAAGCACCGACTTGAACATCAGGCCGGAGCCGAAAAACAGCCGACGGCTTTGCTCCACCAGAATGAAGATCGGCCGTTCACGCTCTTCGTGAAACAGCTTGGTGTGCGGTTCCTGAGTCCGGGCGGTCACGCGCCAGTCGATGCTGCGCACGTCGTCGCCAGCCTGATAGACCCGCACCTGGTCGAAATCCACCCCTCGACCGCGCAGTTTGGAATGGTGCAGGCCGATCAACGGGCTGCGGCGGCTCGGGGTTGAAAACAGTTGCACTTCCCGCACCCGATGACGCATCTCGATCAGCTCGCTGAGGCTGACACGGATGCCCGGCTGGGGGATCAGGAAGGGTTGCATGGGGTCAGGCGACGGCCACGACGTCAAGGATGCGCTGAATCACGCGATCCTGATCGATACCGGCGGCTTCGGCCTCGAACGAGAGGATGATCCGGTGGCGCAACACGTCGAACAACACCGCTTGGATGTCCTCGGGGCTGACGAAATCGCGCCCGGCCAGCCAGGCGTGGGCGCGGGCGCAGCGATCAAGCGAAATGGAGCCGCGCGGGCTGGCCCCGTAGGCAATCCACTCTGCCAGTTCAGGGTCGAATTTGGCCGGCGTCCGGGTGGCCATGACCAGTTGCACCAGGTATTCCTCGACCGCATCGGCCATGTACAGGCCAAGGATTTCCTTGCGCGCGGCAAAGATCGCCTGCTGGCTGACGCGGCGTTCAGGCTTGGTCTCGCCGTTGAGGGCTTCGCCACGCGCCTGCTGGAGGATCTTGCGCTCCACTGCAGCGTCCGGAAAACCAATTTTGACGTGCATCAGGAAACGGTCGAGCTGCGCTTCGGGCAGCGGGTAGGTGCCTTCCTGCTCGATAGGGTTCTGGGTCGCCATGACCAGAAACAGCGGCGACAGGTCATAGGTGCTGCGGCCAACGCTCACCTGGCGCTCGGCCATGGCTTCGAGCAGCGCCGACTGGACCTTGGCCGGGGCGCGGTTGATTTCGTCCGCCAGCACCAGGTTGTGGAAGATCGGCCCTTGCTGGAACACGAAGCTGCCGGTTTCCGGACGATAGATTTCCGTGCCGGTGATGTCGGCAGGCAGCAGGTCGGGGGTGAACTGAATACGGTGGAACTGCGCTTCGATGCCTTCTGCCAGTTCCTTGATGGCCTTGGTCTTGGCCAGGCCGGGAGCGCCCTCGACCAGCATGTGGCCGTCGGCGAGCAGGGCGATGAGCAGGCGTTCGATCAGCTTTTCCTGGCCCAGGATCTGCGTTGAAAGAAATGTTCGCAGCGCAATCAGCGCTTCACGATGTTCCATCGGTGACGGTTCCTGGCAGGGTGATCAGCTGTGTCGGGTGACCGCTGAGCTGGGGGCGATACTTTAATCCATCCAGGCGGTTATCGACTAACGGCTCCAGCGTTTTTTATCGCATTTAGAGACGGGTACGTCATTTATTTAGGAATTGCCCTACGTGTTTTGTCGGCAACGCGTAGGACTGACAGCGTTTTCACGTCAGGCGATAGAAGTTGGCTGCGTTGTCCCACAGGGCCTGGCGAGCGCCTTCTTCGCCCAATGCGTCTGTCAGCAACACGATGTCGTCGGCCTGAAAAGGACGCGGTGCCCGGGTCGATGGCAGGTCGGTGCCAAACATCAGGGCGTGGGGGTTGGCGGCGTGAATGTCTCTGAGCGCTTCTCGAACCGGAAAGTCCACACGGCCGAAACCGCAGGCTTTAACCCGCACGCCGCGTTCGGCCAGGCGCAGCACAACGGGAAGACCTTCCCCACTCAATCCCAGATGATCAATGCTGATTGCCGGCAGCTTCAGCAGGCGAACTTCGATTTCAGCCAGCTCGCGGGAATCGATGTACAGCTCCGAATGCCAGCCCACGCGCTCATGGACGCGCAGGGCCAAGGCTTCAAGCTGGTCGAGCTGCTCCGAGCCGCCGCGCTTGAGGTTGAAACGCAGGGCGCGCACACCTGCCGCATCGAGGGTGTCCAGTTCGGCGTCGGTGACGCTGGCAGGCAGTTGAGTCACCCCGACGAAACCGGGGCCGAGGCTGCGCAATGCCGCCAGCAGATAGCCCTGATCGAAGCCTTGAAAGGAGCCGGACACCACCGCCCCGCCCTGAACGCCCAGCGGCTGGACGCTCGCCAGATAGTCACTGACCCCGAACGGCTCCGGCAGGAAGCCATTATTGGCAATCAGGGGAAAGTGCGGGTCGATGATATGGCAGTGGGCGTCGAAGAGGATGGTCATGACGGACTCCTGAGTGTCGAGGCCGTCACTCTACCTGCTTTTGCCCGTCAGCCGACTTCGCTGACGTATTCACCCACGTTGTTCATGATGATGTGTAACGTTCTGTGAACCTCTGCCAGCTCGTCCGCGTCCGTGCCGTGGATGATTTCGAATTGCTCATGGCCCTTTAGCTGTCTGGCATCTTCAGGAGAGATTTCCACCCGCAAACGCTGGGTGCTGAAGGTGACCTTCAGGCTGGAAACGGTGTGCGAGGTGTCATCGCCGACCGTGATTTCCACTTCGTTCTCATCCGGGAAACGGGTCAGGGAAAACAGATCGCCGCCTTCTCCGTGGCAGCACAGCAATGCCATGTTGTCGTATTCGTCGTCGCAGGCGTTGGCGATGAGGGTGGCCGTCTTGATTTGCATGTGATTTCCAGTGCTGTTGGGGGCGCGTGAGGTGGATTTTGCCAGCAACGAGCCTGAATTGTCGGCCAGTGTTGGCACTGTCGTGCAGATTTTAGCGTGGGTCGATGACCGAATATGTCGCAGCCTCGTAAGCAGGCTCCGGTCAGCTCTCGTTAAGCTGCATGGCAGACGGGTGGTGTACGGTGTCATCCACGCGTACAGTTTTTTTTATCCGGTATTCAAATGTGACTACTCTGACACAGCGGGCGTTAGTACTTTAGCTTTACACTCGATCAGGCGGTATCCGCACAATTGAACGTGAGGGCACCCCGGTCGCAACACCTTCTTCAAGCCTCCCCAATAAAAGCCAAAGCGGAGTACCACAGATGGCGTTCTTCACCGCAGCCAGCAAGGCCGACTTCCAGCATCAACTGCAAGCGGCACTGGCTCAGCACATCAGCGAACAGGCACTGCCACAAGTGGCGCTGTTTGCCGAGCAATTCTTCGGCATCATTTCCCTCGACGAACTCACCCAGCGGCGTTTATCCGACCTGGCAGGCTGCACCTTGTCTGCGTGGCGCCTGCTGGAGCGTTTCGAACACGCTCACCCGCAGGTGCGCGTCTACAACCCTGATTACGAGCGCCACGGCTGGCAATCGACTCACACCGCCGTTGAAGTGCTGCATCATGACCTGCCGTTTCTGGTCGACTCCGTCCGCACCGAACTGAACCGTCGCGGTTACAGCATTCATACCTTGCAAACCACCGTGCTCAGCGTGCGCCGTGGCGCCA
Organism: Pseudomonas syringae; assembly: GCF_002157375.1. GTDB lineage: Bacteria > Pseudomonadota > Gammaproteobacteria > Pseudomonadales > Pseudomonadaceae > Aquipseudomonas > Aquipseudomonas syringae_T. The sequence continues at coordinate 352,430 of NZ_MTSA01000004.1, read as the reverse complement.
CCGGTGAGCTGCTGGAGCTGCTGCCCAAGGGCACCACCGGCGACGACGTGTTGCAGGAATCGCTGATGTACCTGGAGATCGACCGCTGCGCAAGCGCCAGCGAGTTGAATGTACTGGCTCGCGAGCTGGAGCAGGTACTCGGCGAGGTGCGGGTCGCAGTCGAAGATTTTGCGCCGATGAAAGCGCGTCTGCATGATTTGCTGGCGAGCATCGATGCCAACGAATCCAATACCGATGCCGAAGAAAAGGCCGAGATCAAGGTCTTCCTGCAATGGCTGGTGGACAACCACTTTACCTTTCTGGGCTACGAAGAGTTCGAAGTGCGCACTGACGCCAATGGCGGTCAGCTGGTGTACGACGAATCCTCATTCCTGGGCCTGACCCGACTGCTGCGCCCGGGGCTGAGCCACGAAGACCTGCACATCGAAGACTATGCAGTGAAATACCTGCAGGAGCCGGTGCTGCTGTCGTTCGCCAAGGCTGCGCATCCGAGCCGTGTGCATCGTCCGGCGTACCCGGATTACGTGTCGATCCGCCAGATCGACGCCTCCGGCAAGGTCGTCAAGGAATGTCGCTTCATGGGCCTGTACACCTCGTCGGTGTATGGCGAGAGCGTGCGGCAGATCCCGTACATCCGTCGCAAGGTGGCGGAAGTCGAGCGTCGTTCCGGCTTCGATGCCAAGGCGCACCTGGGCAAGGAACTGGCGCAGGTGGTCGAAGTGTTGCCACGCGACGACCTGTTCCAGACGCCGGTGGACGAGCTGTTCACCACCGTCATGTCCATCGTGCAGATTCAGGAGCGCAACAAGATTCGCGTGTTCCTGCGCAAGGACCCGTACGGCCGTTTCTGCTACTGCCTGGCTTACGTGCCGCGTGACGTGTACTCCACCGAAGTGCGACAGAAGATCCAGCAGGTCCTGATGGACCGTCTGAAGGCCAGCGACTGTGAGTTCTGGACGTTCTTCTCCGAATCGGTGCTGGCGCGGGTGCAGTTGATTCTGCGGGTCGACCCGAAGGTCAATCTGGATATCGACGTTGCCCAGCTGGAAAACGAAGTCATTCAGGCCTGCCGTTCATGGAAGGACGATTACGCCAGTCTGGTCGTAGAAAGCTTCGGCGAGGCGCAAGGCACCAACGTGCTGGCCGACTTCCCGAAAGGCTTCCCGGCCGGCTATCGCGAGCGCTTTGCGGCGCATTCGGCGGTGGTCGACATGCAGCACGTGCTGAGCCTGAGCGAAACCAACCCACTGGTCATGAGCTTCTATCAGCCTCTGGCCGGTGGCCGTCAGCAATTGCATTGCAAGCTGTATCACGCCGACACGCCGCTGGCGCTGTCCGACGTGCTGCCGATTCTTGAAAACCTCGGCCTGCGTGTGTTGGGCGAGTTCCCGTACCGCCTGCACCACGCCAACGGTCGTGAGTTCTGGATTCATGATTTCGCGTTTACCTACGGCGAAGGTCTGAACCTCGACATCCAGCAGCTCAATGACACCCTGCAGGACGCGTTCGTCCACATCGTGCGCGGCGATGCCGAAAACGATGCGTTCAACCGTCTGGTGCTGACTGCCGGCTTGCCGTGGCGCGATGTGGCGCTGCTGCGTGCGTATGCGCGCTACCTGAAGCAGATTCGTCTGGGCTTCGATCTGGGCTACATCGCTACGACCCTGAACAACCACACCGACATCGCTCGCGAGCTGACGCGGCTGTTCAAGACCCGTTTCTATCTGGCACGCAAGCTGGGTTCCGACGACCTGGACGACAAGCAACTGCGCCTGGAACAGGCCATTCTGACTGCTCTGGACGATGTTCAGGTGCTCAACGAAGACCGCATCCTGCGTCGTTACCTGGACCTGATCAAGGCCACGTTGCGGACCAACTTCTACCAGTCGGATGCCAACGGTCAGAGCAAGAGCTACTTCAGCTTCAAGTTCAATCCGCGCCTGATTCCCGAGCTGCCAAAACCCGTACCCAAGTTCGAGATTTTTGTCTACTCGCCGCGTGTTGAAGGCGTGCATCTGCGCTTCGGCAATGTGGCCCGTGGCGGCCTGCGCTGGTCGGACCGTGAAGAAGATTTCCGCACCGAAGTGCTGGGGCTGGTAAAAGCCCAGCAAGTGAAGAACTCGGTCATCGTGCCGGTGGGCGCCAAGGGCGGCTTCGTGCCGCGTCGTTTGCCGACCACCGGCAACCGCGACGAGGTGCAGGCAGAAGCAATCGCCTGCTACCGCATCTTTATTTCCGGGCTGCTGGACATCACCGACAACCTCAAGGAAGGCGTGCTGGTGCCGCCGGTCAATGTGGTTCGCCACGATGACGATGACCCGTACCTGGTGGTGGCTGCCGACAAGGGCACCGCGACGTTCTCCGACATCGCCAACGGCATTGCCATCGACTACGGCTTCTGGCTGGGTGACGCGTTCGCGTCCGGTGGTTCGGCCGGTTACGATCACAAGAAGATGGGCATCACCGCGAAAGGCGCGTGGGTCGGCGTGCAGCGCCACTTCCGCGAGCGCGACATCAATGTCCAGCAGGACAGCGTCAGTGTGATCGGCATCGGCGACATGGCCGGTGACGTATTCGGCAATGGCCTGCTGATGTCTGACAAGCTGCAACTGGTGGCGGCGTTCAACCACCTGCATATCTTCATCGACCCGAACCCGGACCCGGCCACCAGCTTCGCCGAGCGCGAGCGCCTGTTCAATCTGCCGCGTTCGTCCTGGACCGATTACGACACCAGCATCATGTCTGCCGGCGGCGGTATCTTCCCCCGCAGCCTCAAGAGCATCGCCATCACCGAACAGATGAAGGCGCGCTTCGACATCAAGGCCGACAAGCTGACCCCGACCGAACTGCTGAACGCGCTGCTCAAGGCGCCCGTCGATCTGTTGTGGAACGGCGGCATCGGTACGTACGTGAAGTCCAGCGAAGAGTCGCATGCCGATGTAGGCGACAAGGCCAACGACGCGTTGCGCGTCGACGGTAACGAGCTGCGTTGCAAGGTGGTGGGCGAGGGTGGCAACCTGGGCATGACCCAACTGGGCCGTGTCGAGTTTGGCCTGAACGGCGGCGCGACCAACACTGACTTCATCGACAACGCCGGTGGCGTGGATTGCTCCGACCACGAAGTGAACATCAAGATCCTGCTCAACGAAGTGGTTCAGGCCGGTGACATGACCGAAAAGCAGCGTAACCAGCTGCTCGAAAGCATGACCGACGAAGTGGGCCATCTGGTACTGGGCAACAACTACAAGCAGACTCAGGCGCTGTCGCTGGCTGCACGCCGGGCATACGACCGGATTGCCGAATACAAGCGCCTGATGAACGACCTCGAGGCGCGTGGCAAGCTCGACCGCGCTATCGAGTTCCTGCCTGCCGAAGATCAGATTGCCGAACGCGTGGCGGCCAGCCAGGGCCTGACACGTGCCGAGCTGTCGGTGTTGATCTCCTACAGCAAGATCGACCTCAAGGAAGCGCTGCTGGAATCCCGTGTGCCGGATGACGACTACCTGGCGCGTGACATGGAAACCGCGTTCCCGCCTTCGCTGGGCGCCCGGTTTTCCACCGCCATGCGTGGGCATCGTCTGAAGCGCGAGATCGTCAGCACCCAGATCGCCAACGATCTGGTGAACCACATGGGCATCACCTTTGTGCAGCGGCTCAAGGAGTCCACCGGCATGAGCGCTGCGGCGGTGGCAGGTGCTTACGTGATCGTGCGTGACATCTTCCACTTGCCGCACTGGTTCCGTCAGATCGAGGCGCTGGACTACAAGGTGCCGGCTGAAATTCAGCTGGCGTTGATGGACGAGCTGATGCGTCTGGGGCGTCGTGCCACTCGCTGGTTCCTGCGCAGCCGTCGCAACGAGCTGGATGCCGGTCGTGACGTGGCGCACTTCGGTCCGCACCTCGCCGCACTGGGCCTCAAGCTGGACGAACTGCTGGAAGGTCCGACCCGTGAAGTCTGGCAGACGCGTTATCAGGCTTACGTCGAAGCCGGTGTGCCGGAATTGCTGGCGCGCATGGTTGCCGGTACGACTCACCTGTACACGCTGCTGCCGATCATCGAAGCTTCCGACGTCACCGGGCAGAATGCTGCCGACGTGGCCAAGGCCTACTTCGCCGTAGGCAGCGCGCTGGACATCACCTGGTACTTGCAGCAGATCAGCAGCCTGCCGGTGGAAAACAACTGGCAGGCATTGGCGCGCGAAGCGTTCCGTGACGATGTCGACTGGCAGCAACGGGCGATCACCGTTTCGGTCCTGCAAATGGCCGACGGCCCATCGGAAATCGACGCGCGTCTGGCCCTGTGGCTTGAGCAGCACTCGCTGATGGTCGAGCGCTGGCGTGCCATGCTGGTCGAGTTGCGTGCTGCCAGCGGCACGGACTACGCCATGTATGCCGTTGCCAACCGTGAGCTGCTGGACCTGGCCATGAGCGGGCAAGCCCTCACGGTGTGATGGATTGACCGGTCTGTAACAGGCTGTACTCATGAAAAACCCGCATCGAAAGATGCGGGTTTTTTATGCGCCGTCGGGCATCAGGCTGCCGACAGGTGTTCATAGAGGATGGTTGCACCGACGATGATCAGCACGATGCCGCCAATGATCTCGGCACGTTTGCCAACCATCGTCCCGAGCACGCGGCCCAGCATCACGCCGAGGGTGACCATGACGGTAGTCGCCAGGCCGATCGCCAGGGCCGCCACCATGATGTTGACGTCGACAAACGCCAGGCCTACGCCGACCGCCAGGGCATCGATACTGGTGGCGAACGCGGTGACGGCGAGGATCCAGAAGGAGTGCGAGCCAGGTTTTTCCTGCCCGTCGTCCTCGTCCTGCTTGAGGCCGTTGTAGATCATGTGCAGGCCGAGCACCAGCAGCAGTGTGAACGCGATCCAGTGGTCCCAGCTTTCTGCAAAACGAGCCGCTACCTGACCGATGCCCCAGCCGATGACCGGGGTAATGGTCTCGATAGCACCGAAAATCAGGCCTGTACGCAGCGCTTCGATAAAGCGCGGTTTATGCAGGCTTGCTCCTTTACCAAGGGCCGCAGCAAAGGCGTCCGTGGACATGGCAAGCGCGAGAAAGAGGAGGGAAATCGGGTTCACGGTTATATCCAGTCGGGCTATGAGTCAACGACGCAACCACACGCCCGACTTTAGGCATGGATGCATCGTTGGTCTCGCCAACCAGAAGGTGTCCGCACCACGGCATGCAGCCGAGAATGTTGATGCGAACGCTCAGTGACCGGAGTCAAGAGCAGGCTACTCCCCAACAAGGGCTGCCACTATAGCCATGCGAATGTGAAAAATACAGGTACGGGTTACTTGAGCGCAAAAAAAACCCCATCACGAAGATGGGGTTCCTTTGACGCGTCGCGCTGTGATTACACTTGCAGCGCCGGGATGTTGGCGTTTGCAGCGGCTTCACGGAACTCGGCGATCTGATCGAAGCTCAGGTAGCGGTACACGTCCGCTGCCATCGTGTCGATCTGGTTGGCGTAGCCCATGTACTCTTCGACGGTCGGCAGGCGACCCAGAATCGAAGCGACGGACGCCAGCTCGGCCGAGGCCAGGTAGACGTTCGCGCCGTCACCCAGACGGTTCGGGAAGTTACGGGTCGACGTCGACACCACGGTGGCGTTCGGTTCGACGCGTGCCTGGTTACCCATGCACAGCGAGCAGCCCGGCATTTCCATGCGTGCGCCAGCCTTGCCGTAGATGCCGTAGTAGCCTTCTTCAGTCAGCTGATGAGCATCCATCTTGGTCGGCGGCGACAGCCACAGACGCGTTGGCAACTGACCCTTGACCTTGTCCAGCAACTTGCCCGCAGCGCGGAAGTGGCCGATGTTGGTCATGCAGGAACCGATGAACACTTCGTCGATCTTCTCGCCTTGTACCGAAGACAGCAGGCGGGCATCGTCCGGGTCGTTCGGCGCGCAGAGCACAGGCTCTTTGACGTCGGCCAGATCGATTTCGATGATTTCGGCGTATTCGGCGTCCTTGTCGGCTTCCAGCAGTTCCGGATTGGCGACCCAGGCTTCCATCGCCTGAGCACGACGTTCCAGCGTGCGCGGATCACCGTAGCCCTGTTCGATCATCCAGCGCAGCAGGGTGATGTTCGAGTTCAGGTATTCGATGATCGGCTCTTTGGCCAGCTTGATGGTGCAGCCGGCAGCCGAACGCTCGGCCGACGCATCGGACAGCTCGAAAGCCTGTTCGATGCTCAGGTTGTCGAGGCCTTCGATTTCCAGAATGCGACCGGAGAATGCGTTTTTCTTGCCTTTCTTTTCTACGGTCAGCAGGCCAGCCTGAATCGCGTAGTAAGGAATGGCGTGAACCAGGTCGCGCAGGGTGATGCCAGGCTGCATCTTGCCTTTGAAGCGAACCAGGATCGATTCGGGCATGTCCAGCGGCATGACGCCGGTGGCTGCAGCAAACGCTACCAGGCCGGAACCGGCCGGGAAGGAGATGCCGATCGGGAAGCGGGTGTGCGAATCGCCACCGGTGCCGACCGTGTCTGGCAGCAGCATGCGGTTCAGCCAGCTGTGGATGATGCCGTCGCCCGGACGCAGCGATACGCCGCCACGGGTCATGATGAAGTCAGGCAGCGTGTGGTGCGTCTTGACGTCGATCGGCTTCGGGTAGGCTGCGGTGTGGCAGAACGACTGCATGACCAGATCGGTCGAGAAACCCAGGCATGCCAGGTCTTTCAGTTCGTCGCGAGTCATCGGGCCAGTGGTGTCCTGGGAACCGACGGTGGTCATTTTCGGCTCGCAGTAGGTGCCCGGACGGATACCTGCTACGCCGCAGGCCTTGCCGACCATCTTCTGCGCCAGGGTGAAACCCTTGGTGCTTTCGGCTGGCTGGTCTGGCGTCTTGAACAGGTCAAAGGCAGGCAGGCCCAGCTCGGCGCGAGCCTTGCTGGTCAGGCCACGGCCGATGATCAACGGAATACGGCCGCCAGCGCGGACTTCGTCGAGCAGCACCGGAGTCTTCATTTCGAAGGTGGTGATGACTTCGTCGCTGTCGTGCTTGCAGACCTTGCCTTCGTACGGGTAGACGTCGATCACGTCGCCCATGTTGATGTTCGAGACATCGAATTCGATTGGCAGAGCGCCAGCATCTTCCATAGTGTTATAGAAGATCGGAGCGATCTTGGTGCCGAAGCAGAAACCACCGGCACGCTTGTTCGGCACGTAAGGAACGTCGTCGCCGAAGAACCACAATACCGAGTTGGTGGCCGATTTACGCGACGAACCTGTACCGACCACGTCACCGACGTAGGCGATAGGGAAGCCCTGGCCGCGCATTTCTTCGATCTGCTTCATTGGGCCGATGGAGCCCTGTACGTCCGGAACGATGCCGTCACGGGCCATTTTCAGCATGGCGAGGGCGTGCAGCGGGATGTCGGGACGCGACCAGGCATCAGGTGCCGGGGACAGGTCATCGGTGTTGGTTTCGCCAGTGACCTTGAAGACACGCAGGCTGATCTTGTCGGCCAGGGTCGGGCGCTTCTTGAACCACTCGCCGTCAGCCCAGGACTGAACGACAGCCTTGGCGTGAGCGTTGCCGTTTTTGGCTTTTTCGGCGACATCGTGGAATGCGTCGAACATCAGCAAGGTGTGCTTGAGTTGTTCGGCCGCGACCGGGGCCAGCGTAGCGTCATCCAGCAGCTCGACCAGCGTGACGATGTTGTAGCCGCCCTGCATGGTGCCCAACAGCTCGGTTGCACGCTTCTTGTCGATCAGGGGAGAAGTGGCTTCGCCCTTGGCCAGGGCAGACAGGAAACCGGCTTTGACGTAGGCCGCTTCGTCAACGCCCGGTGGAATGCGATTGGTGATCAGGTCGACAAGGAAAGCTTCTTCGCCCGCCGGGGGATTTTTCAGCAGCTCGACCAGGCCTGCGGTTTGCTCGGCGTTAAGCGGCTGGGGCACGATGCCCTGGGCGGCACGCTCTTCGATGTGTTTACGGTAGGCTTCAAGCACAGTATTAACCCTCATCAGTGGTCCCAAATGGGTGTCCGGGACGCTCATCCAGAAATCGTCCGCGCCCACGCAAGGCTTATTGAACCTTGTTGGCAGGGTGTCGGCGATTCCTAACAGAAGCTGTTTTCAAAGTTTTACGCCTGCAGGACGGGGGGATGAGCGGTCGACACGGCCATTCGTGATGAGGGAATTGCCTGTCGACGCCGCGCTGCGGGGTTAACCTGACTGTGCTCGTGACGCTTTGAAAACAGCTTCCAACGGACATTGGCGCCTTAAAAGGCTCGCTGATTCTACGCCAAAACTTCGTTAAAGGTAAGTTAACCCCTACATCTTCGAGGGTGAACTTGCTTAGACAAAGGGCTAACATACGCGTCTGTTTCGCCTTCCCCAGTCCTGCCTGCCATGCCCGATTACATCATCAAAACCCCCTGCGTCGGCCTTTGCTCCACTGTTTACGGGGATCTGGTGTGCCGTGGCTGCAAGCGGTTCCATCACGAGGTCATCCACTGGAACGGCTATAACGAAGACGAAAAAAGAGCCGTCTGGCTGCGCCTGGAGCAATTGCTGGTCCAGGTCATGACCGCCAAGCTTGAAGTCTTCGATGTCGACAAGCTGCGCATGCAGCTCACCCAGCGCAAGATCCGTTTCGTGCCGCATCAGTCCGAGTACTGCTGGGCCTACCAGTTGATCGCGCGCGGTGCGCGGGTCATCAGTCAGGTCGAGGCCTACGGCTTTGTGCTGTTGCCCGAGTTCCGCGACTGGACGTTGCCCGAGCTGCGCGACGCGATTGATCGCGAATTCTTCTTGCTGTCCGAGGCGCATTATCAGCGCTACATCGCGCCGGGTTTTCTAAAGGATGCTTTCGGCGCCTGACAGTGCGGCCCTGTATTTGTGTCGCGAGCCTTCGGTGCTGCTCGTATAATGCCGGGCCTTGTCTCTCCGTCACCTTGTGAGCTTATGTACCCGATCCCTGAAATCGAAGCCTTTCTGCTCTGCCGCACGCCCGACAGCTGGGTTCAGGCTGCGTTGCGCAACCTGGATATCCTGTTGATCGACCATGCGAACAACGAAAAGAAGGCGGCCGGTGCAGCGTTTCAGTTCATGTTCCAGTACAACGACAAATTCGACCTGCTGAGCAAGATGTCGCGTCTGGCCCGTGAAGAACTGCGCCATTTCGAACAGGTGATCAGCATCATCCGCAAGCGCCAGATTCCCATGGCCAACATCAGTTCGGCGCGCTATGCCGGAGCGCTGCGCAAGTTGGTGCGCAATCACAACCCGTACCGGTTGACCGACGCCTTGATTGTCGGTGCCATCGTCGAGGCCCGTTCCTGCGAACGCTTTGCCGCGCTGGTGCCGCACCTGGACGAAGAGCTGGCCAAATTCTACGGCGGCCTGTTGAAGTCAGAAGCACGGCATTTTCAGGATTACCTGAAGCTTGCTTACAGCTACGGTGACAAGGCCGATGTCGATGCCAAGATCGAGGAGATCCGTCTGGCCGAGCGCGAGCTGATCGAAAGCCCGGACGAGGAGTTCCGCTTTCACAGTGGCGTGCCTGCTGCCGCCTGAGGCTTTTAACGCTTCCAAAAAACGACCGCCTCACCAGCGGTCGTTTTTTTATGGGCTTTTAGTAAGCAAGCTAATAAATGCTTTGACAACGGCTGCCTAGGCAGTAATATTTTGTAATCACTGCCTAGGCAGCTATCTCGGTGAGCCCTTGAAACATTTTAGCCCCGAAAATATTGATTCCAGCCTGATCGGGCTGCTGGTCGGCCGCACCAATGCGCTGAAAGACCGCATGCTGGACAAGTACCTGCTGCCTTATGACGTGACATTTGCGCAGTTCAAGGTGCTGATCATCATTTCCCAGTTCTCCAGCGATACGCCGGTGGAGTTGTGTCGGCACCTGTCGCTGGACAGCGGTTCGATGACCCGCATGCTGGATCGTCTGGAGCAGAAGGGGCTGGTCGTGCGCGCGCGGTCGGCCACGGACCGTCGTCAGGTTCGTCTCGCGCTGACCGCGCAAGGGCAGAAGCTGTCCGACCTGTTGCCGCAGATCGGTGCCGATGCCATGAACGACACCTTCGCCGCACTGGATGCGGAGGAGGTTGCGACCCTGCAACGGATTCTCACCAAGGTGCTGGTGGCCGCTGATGATCACATCACGCTCACTCGTTTGAGTTTCAATCCCAAAGCCAACAGCTGAACGTTACGACAGGGTGAGCCTGCTCACCGCCTGCGGTCCTGAACAGGCCCTGGCAACTGCCCCGCCGTCGCTGACTACAAGGTAATCGTCATGGCCACTGCCGCCACCGAAAACACATCCGAACCGTCGCAAAAGAAAGACGCGAGCCCTGGCAAACGCAAGTTTCTGCTGATCGGGCTTGCGATCATTGTCGTGCTTTGCGGGCTTGGCATCTGGGCCTGGTACGAGATCTACGGCCAATGGAGCGAAGAGACCGACGACGCTTACGTCAACGGTAATGTGGTCGAGATCACGCCGCTGGTTACCGGGACCGTCATCAGTATTGGTGCCGATGATGGCGATCTGGTGCAGGAAGGGCAGGTGCTGCTCAAGTTCGACCCTAGCGACGCCGAGGTGTCGCTGCAGAGCGCCGAGGCCAATCTGGGCAAGGTCGTGCGTCAGGTGCGTGGTCTTTACAGCAACGTCGACGGGCTGAAAGCACAGATCGCCGCGCAACGCGCTGCTGTGCAAACCGCCCAGGACAACTACAACCGTCGCCGCGGCCTGGCAGCAGGGGGCGCGATTTCTCAGGAAGAGCTGTCCCATGCCAGAGACAGCCTGACCAGCGCGCAGAGTGCCTTGAACAACCTTCAGCAACAGCTGAGCACCAGCGTGGCACTGGTCGACGATACCGTTGTTTCCTCGCACCCGGACGTCAAGGCCGCTGCTGCCCAATTGCGTCAGGCCTTTCTGGCCAACGCGCGCTCCACGCTGGTGGCGCCGGTGACCGGTTACGTGGCCAAGCGCACCGTGCAATTGGGGCAGCGTATTCAGCCAGGCACTGCGACGATGGCGGTCATCCCGCTGGATCAGTTGTGGATCGATGCCAACTTCAAGGAAACCCAACTGGGCAAGATGCGCATCGGTCAGCCGGTGGAAATCAGCTCTGACCTGTACGGCAGCGATGTGAAGTACAGCGGCACCATCGACAGCCTGGGCGCCGGCACCGGCAGTGCCTTCGCGCTGTTGCCGGCTCAGAACGCAACCGGTAACTGGATCAAGATCGTCCAGCGTGTGCCGGTGCGGGTACACATCAACCCTGAAGAGCTGGCGCGGCATCCGTTGCGCATCGGTCTGTCGACCACGGTCGAGGTCAATCTGCACGATCAGAGCGGCCCGGTGCTGGCGCAGCAACCGCGCAAACAGGCCGCGTTCAGCACTCAGGTGTATGCCGAGCAACTGGCCGACGCCGACGCGCTGATCACTCGCCTGATTCACGAGAACAGTGCTTCCGGCGGCAAGACTGCCGCGCAGCGCTGAACCGCCAATCCGTGAACCCCGACCCGTTGGTCGGGGTGCCGCACTTGTTTTCAGGGATTTGCGATGAGCAACAATGCCCCCGCTTCTTTTACGCCGCCCAGCTTGCTGCTGTGTACCATCGGCCTGTCGCTGGCAACGTTCATGCAGGTGCTCGACACCACCATTGCCAACGTGGCGCTGCCGACCATCGCCGGCAACCTGGGGGTGAGTTCGGAGCAGAGTACCTGGGTCATTACCTCGTTCGCCGTCAGTAACGCGATTGCCTTGCCGCTGACCGGTTGGCTGAGCCGCCGCTTCGGTGAGGTCAAGCTGTTCCTGTGGGCCACCATTCTGTTCGTGATGGCGTCGTTTCTTTGCGGCATTTCCCAATCGATGCCGGAGCTCGTAGGTTTCCGGGCGTTGCAGGGCATGGTAGCCGGGCCGCTTTATCCGATGAGCCAGACCCTGCTGATCGCGGTTTATCCGCCTGCGAAGAGGGGGATGGCACTGGCATTGCTGGCGATGGTGACGGTGGTTGCGCCTATTGCCGGGCCGATTCTGGGCGGCTGGATCACTGACAGTTACAGTTGGCCGTGGATCTTCTTCATCAATATCCCCATCGGTCTGTTCGCGGTGCTGGTGGTGCGTACGCAGATGGCCAAGCGGCCGGTCAGCACGGCACGTCAGCCGCTGGACTACATCGGCCTGCTGGCGTTGATTGTGGGCGTAGGTGCGCTGCAGATCGTGCTCGACAAGGGCAATGACCTGGACTGGTTCGAGTCCAACTTCATCCTGTTCGGCTCAATGATTTCGCTGGTCGCGCTGACCATCTTCGTGATCTGGGAAATGACCGACAAGCATCCCATCGTCAACCTGAGGCTGTTTGCCTACCGTAACTTCCGTGTTGGTACGCTGGTCATGATCGGCGGCTATTCCGGTTTCTTCGGCATCAACCTGATATTGCCGCAATGGCTGCAGACCCAGATGGGCTACACCGCCACCTGGGCCGGCCTGGCGGTGGCGCCCATCGGCATCCTGCCGGTGCTGATGTCGCCCTTTGTCGGCAAATACGCGCACAAATTCGACCTGCGCCTGCTGGCGGGGCTGGCGTTTCTGGCCATGGGGCTGAGTTGCTTCATGCGTGCCGGCTTCAACACCGACGTGGATTTCGAGCATGTGGCGATGGTGCAACTGTTCATGGGCATCGGTGTGGCACTGTTCTTCATGCCGACCCTGACCATCCTGTTGTCGGACCTGCCACCTGACCAGATTGCCGACGGCTCGGGGCTGGCGACCTTCCTGCGGACCCTGGGCGGAAGCTTCGCGGCGTCGCTGACCACCTGGATCTGGATCCGCCGCGCCAACCAGCACCATGCCTACCTGAGTGAAAACATCAGCACCTTCGACCCGGCCACCCGCCACGCCCTCGACAGCCTGGGCGGTGCCAGCCCGCAGGCGTACGCGCAACTGGAACAGACCCTCAACGCCCAGGCTTACATGATGTCCACGGTGGATTACTTCTATCTGCTGGGCTGGGTGTTCGCAGGCCTGATCCTGCTGGTCTGGCTGGCCAAACCCCCGTTCGCCGCCAAGGCTGGGCCAGCGGCGGGGGGAGGGCATTGATGTGTGTCTTTCGTATCACTGCGCTGGCATGCAGTTTGTGACTGCTCTAACTGCTCTAACTGCTTTAGATGTGTTTTTTCGCGATAGCACTGACGACACAGATTGCGACGTCAGTGACGGCTGAGTCCTGGCGCTGATCCGGGGGGAACTCGGTAGGACGCCGAGTTAGCTGCACCGGGCCATGGATGGCCCGTTGCAGCGACCCCCGGATCAGTGTCAGGACGAAGGAACCCGACGAAGTCGGGCCGGAAACGGAGCCAGGGGCTTTGCTCACTTTGGCCCCTTCAAAGTGAGTCGCCGAGGGGCGAAAAGGTGCCTTGAGCCGTAAACAACCATCACTGTCATCGCAGAACCGCTGTGCGACGCTGAGCGCCACAAAAGAGGACGCAGAGCGTCCAGAACGGCATGCCGACGCGGAGCATCGGCACGATAGTCAAACCGTAAACAACCATCACTGCCATCGCAGAACCGCTGTGCGACGCGCAGCGCCACAAAAGAAGACGCAGAGCGTCCAGAACGGCATGCCGACGCGGAGCATCGGCACGATAGTCAGTCAGATTTGTGTCTAACGCGGAGCGAAGGACGATAATCATCAAAGCCCGGTTTTCGAGCCATCAGTTAAGCAACGCTACCTTCTCCGGCACAAAATCGAATGAACTCAGACTCATGCCCTGTTCGTCGACCTGCAACGTCCAGCCCTGACGGTCCCAGTCACCCAGCACGATACGTTTGGCCGACTGGTCGCCAATCTGCAATTTGTGGATCGCCGGGCGGTGAGTATGCCCGTGGATCAGCGTGCGAACGCCGAACTGCTGCATGATTCTCGGCACTTCCTCCGGGGTCACGTCAACGATGTCATTGGCTTTCATGCTGGTTTTGGCACGGCTTTCGTTGCGCAGCTTGCGCGCCAGCTTGTGGCGAGTGCTCAACGGCAGGTGACGCAGTATGAACAGCGTCAACGGATGGCGCAGGTAACGGCGCATCCGGATATAGCCTTCGTCACGGGTACACAGGCTGTCGCCGTGCATCAGCAGCACAGGCTCTCCGTTCAACGACACGACGCTGGGGTCGCTCAGCAGGGTGCAGCCCGCTGCTTTGCAGAAACCCTTGCCGATCATGAAGTCACGGTTGCCGTGCATCAGAAAAATTCGTGTGCCGCTGTCGCTCAAGTCGCGCAGGGCTTTGCAGATCGAAAGCTGGAACGGCGACATTGCATCGTCACCGATCCAGACTTCAAAAAAATCCCCGAGGATGTACAGCGCCTCGGCCGTGCGGGCGCGACCCGCAAGGAGATCAAGAAACGCCCGGGTAATGTCCGGGCGCTCCTGTTCAAGGTGCAGATCGGAGATCAGCAGTATCACTCAATGATCTCGGCTTTCTCGATGATCACGTCTTCGCTCGGAACGTCCTGGTGACCCGCTTTGCTGGTGGTCGCGACGCCCTTGATCTTGTCGACAAACTCGGTGCCTTCGATCACTTCCGCGAACACTGCGTAGCCCCAGCCCTGAGTGGTCTTGGCAGAGTGGTTCAGGAAGGAGTTGTCAGCCACGTTGATGAAGAACTGCGCAGAGGCCGAATGCGGCTCCATGGTACGGGCCATGGCAACGCTGTACTTATTGTTCGGCAAGCCGTTGTCGGCTTCGTTCTGAATGCTCGGACGCTTGTCTTTCTTTTCTTTCATGCCAGGCTCGAAACCGCCGCCCTGAACCATGAAGTTACCGATGACACGGTGGAAAATCGTGTTGTCGTAGTGGCCAGCTTTAACGTACTCGATGAAGTTGGCTACAGTCAGTGGCGCCTTTTCTGCGTTCAGTTGCAGAACGATGTCGCCGTGGTTGGTGGTCAGCTTTACTTTGGACATGTGGAAAGTCGCTCTCTAGTCATGCATGAGTGGGCACAGTATGACCCTGACGCGCAGTTTACAGACGAGGTTACATTTTTCAGCGCTTTTGCAGCTTTTATGGCTTCAAATGCGCAGTCTGTTGTCAGGGACTTGACAGCTTCGGCTATGATAAGCGCTTTGATTTAGTCGGCCTACCCTGGCCGCGCACGTATGCCCAAGGATCTTATGAGCAAGCCCACTCTAGAACCCGCTGCCCATTCAAAGGCAGGCCCAGCCGTACCGACCAATTTTCTGCGTCCGATCGTGCAGGCCGACCTGGATTCGGGCAAGCACAGCAAAATCATCACGCGCTTCCCGCCGGAGCCCAACGGTTACCTGCACATTGGCCACGCCAAGTCGATCTGCGTGAATTTCGGTCTGGCCCAGGAGTTTGGTGGCGATACGCACCTGCGTTTCGACGACACCAACCCGGCCAAGGAAGACCAGGAATACATCGATGCCATCATGAGTGACGTCAAATGGCTGGGCTTCGAGTGGGCCGGTGAAGTGCGCTACGCCTCTCAGTATTTCGATCAATTGCACGACTGGGCGGTTGAGCTGATCAAGGCGGGCAAGGCCTATGTGGATGACCTGACCCCCGAGCAGGCACGTGAATACCGCGGCACCCTGACCGAGCCGGGCAAGAACAGCCCGTTTCGCGAGCGCAGCGTCGAGGAAAACATCGACCTGTTCGCCCGCATGAAAGCGGGTGAGTTCGAAGACGGTGCTCGTGTACTGCGCGCCAAAATCGACATGGCCTCGCCGAACATGAACCTGCGTGACCCGATCATCTACCGCATTCGCCATGCACATCACCACCAGACCGGTGACAAATGGTGCATCTACCCGATCTATGACTTTACCCACGGTCAGTCGGATGCCATCGAAGGGATCACCCATTCGATCTGCACCCTCGAGTTCGAAAGCCATCGTCCGCTGTATGACTGGTTCCTCGACAACCTGCCGGTGCCGTGCAAACCGCGCCAGTACGAGTTCTCGCGGCTGAACCTCAACTACACCATCACCAGCAAGCGCAAGCTCAAGCAACTGGTTGACGAGAAACACGTCAACGGTTGGGATGATCCGCGCATGTCGACGCTGTCGGGCTTTCGCCGCCGTGGCTACACGCCCAAATCGATTCGCAACTTCTGCGAAATGATCGGCACCAACCGCTCCGACGGCGTGGTCGATTTCGGCATGCTCGAATTCAGCATTCGTGATGACCTGGACCACAGCGCGCCGCGTGCCATGTGCGTGCTGCGACCGCTGAAAGTCGTGATCACCAATTACCCGGAAGGTCAGGTCGAGAAGCTGGAATTGCCACGTCATCCGAAGGAAGACCTGGGCATGCGCGAGCTGCCGTTTTCGCGGGAAATCTACATCGACCGCGACGATTACATGGAAGAGCCACCGAAGGGTTACAAGCGTCTGGAGCCGAACGGCGAAGTGCGCTTGCGTGGCAGCTACGTGATTCGTGCCGACGAGGCGATCAAGGATGCGGATGGCAACATCGTCGAGCTGCGCTGCTCGTATGACCCGGACACGCTGGGCAAGAACCCGGAAGGCCGTAAGGTCAAGGGTGTCGTGCATTGGGTGCCAGCGGCAGAAAGCGTTGAATGCGAAGTGCGTCTGTATGATCGCCTGTTCCGTTCCCCTAACCCTGAAAAGGCCGAAGACAGTGCGAGTTTCCTGGACAACATCAATCCGGATTCCCTGCAAGTACTGACCGGTTGTCGTGCCGAGCCTTCATTGGGGCAAGCGCAACCGGAAGACCGTTTCCAGTTCGAACGCGAAGGTTATTTCTGCGCGGACATCAAAGACTCGAAACCCGGTCAACCAGTCTTCAACCGCACGGTAACGCTGCGGGATTCCTGGACCTGATGCTGTACGTTTGAGGGGGAGCCAGTGCTTTCTATCTACAACACGCTCACCAAGAGCAAAGAAGTCTTCAAGCCGCTGGATGGCAACAAGGTGCGCATGTACGTCTGCGGGATGACCGTGTACGACTACTGCCACCTTGGGCATGGCCGCAGCATGGTCGCGTTCGATCTCGTGACCCGCTGGTTGCGTTTCAGCGGCTATGAACTGACCTATGTGCGCAACATCACCGACATTGACGACAAAATCATCAATCGTGCGCGGGATAACGGCGAGTCGTTTGACGCGCTGACCGCACGCATGATCGACGCCATGCACGAGGACGAGGCTCGCCTCAACATCCTCAAGCCGGACATGGAACCGCGCGCCACTGACCATATTCCTGGCATGCACGCGATGATCCAGACCCTGATCGACAAAGGCTATGCCTATGCGCCGGGTAACGGCGACGTGTACTACCGGGTCGGCAAGTTTCAGGGTTACGGCAAGCTGTCGCGCAAGAAGATCGAAGACCTGCGCATCGGCGCGCGTATCGAAGTGGACGAGTCCAAGGAAGATCCTCTGGACTTCGTGCTCTGGAAGGGCGTCAAGCCCGGCGAGCCGAGCTGGGAGTCTCCGTGGGGCGCCGGCCGGCCAGGCTGGCATATCGAATGCTCGGTGATGTCCACCTGCTGCCTGGGTGACACCTTCGATATTCATGGCGGCGGCAGCGACCTCGAGTTCCCGCACCATGAAAACGAAATCGCCCAGAGCGAGGCGGCCACCGGCAAGACCTACGCCAATGCCTGGTTGCACTGCGGCATGATTCGCATCAATGGCGAGAAGATGTCCAAGTCCCTGAACAACTTCTTCACCATTCGCGACGTGCTGGAAAAATACCACCCGGAAGTGGTGCGTTACCTGTTGGTGTCGAGCCACTACCGCAGCGCGATCAACTATTCCGAAGACAGCCTGCGCGAGTCGAAGGCGGCACTGGAGCGCTTCTATCACGCGCTCAAAGGCCTGCCGGTTGCAGAGCCAGCAGGGGGCGAAGCGTTTGTCGAGCGTTTCAGCACCGCCATGAATGACGACTTCGGTACGCCTGAAGCCTGCGCGGTGCTGTTCGAGATGGTGCGCGAAATCAACCGCCTGCGCGATTCGGATGTTGCGGCAGCGGCGGGTCTGGCGGCGCGTTTGAAGGAACTGGCCAGCGTGCTGGGTGTTCTGCAGCTTGAAGCCGATGACTTTTTGCGCGCAGGCGCCGAAGGGCGGGTCGATGCGGCTGAAGTGGAAGCGCTGATTCAGGCGCGTCTGGCAGCGCGTGCAGCCAAAGACTGGGCCGAATCCGACCGGATCCGTGACCAGATCACGGCGATGGGCGTGCTGCTGGAAGACGGCAAGGGCTGTACGACCTGGCGTCTGGCGGACTGATCAAGTCAGGCAGCCTGGGCTCCGCATTGGCTTGCATGGGGTGACGCGGAACGTCACGAAATGCATGCCCACGCGGAGCGCGGGAACTGGAAGACTATTGTGCCCATGCTCCGCGTGGGCATGCTGTTCTGGACGCTCTGCGTCCGATCCTCGATGTCCGGTCTGGCGAGCGTCAACAACTAAACAATCCGCTGCTCCCTCAACCGTTTGTACAGCGTATTGCGGCTGACCCCAAGGCGTTTTGCCAGTTGTGAAATATTCCCGCCCGCTGCTTGAAACAATTGGTTCAGGTCTTCCTTCGAGGCGAGGCGCATGGGTTCTTGTGTTTTTGCAGGCTCCCGGTATTCCTCATCCATGCTCGCATCAAGCAAAAAGTCTTCCGGCAGGTGCTCGGCGCTGATCGGCTGCTCATCCGCCAGCGCCAGTGCCACCTGAATCACGCTGTTGAGCTGACGAAGGTTGCCTGGCCAGGCGTGGTGCTCAAACAGCTCAAGCACCTCTCTGGAGAACCCCGCACGCTGATGAGTTTCACGGTGCCGCTCCCAGATGCGCTGGATCAAGGCGTGTTTGTCAGTGCGTTCGCGCAGCGGCGGCAGCTCGATGCTCAGGCCGCTGATCCGGTAATAAAGATCCTGACGAAAATGCCCCGCCTGGACCTGCTCGCGCAGGCTGCGATGGGTGGCGGAAATCAGCCGTATGTCCACCGGGTACAGCTCGCTGCTGCCCAGCGGTTGAACGCAGCGTTCTTGCAGCACACGCAGCAGGCGCGCTTGCACCGGCATGGGCATGTCGCCGACCTCGTCGAGAAACAAGGTGCCTTTGTCGGCCTTGCGAATCAGGCCGATGCTGCCTTTCTGGTTGGCACCGGTGAACGCGCCTTTCTCATAACCGAACAGCTCGGCCTCGACCAGATCGGCCGGGATCGCCGCGCAATTGACCGCAATAAACGGCTGACCTGTCCTGGAGCTGGCTTGGTGCAGCGCTTTGACGAATACTTCTTTGCCGACGCCGGTTTCACCGTGTATCAACAGCGGAATGTCTTTTTCCAGCAGGCGTTGCGCCTGAAGCACGGCTTTCTCGACTTTCGCATCGCCCAGGCTGATCGCATCAAGGTCAAGGTTTCGCGGAGCTGTCGGCGCCTGGACAGGCTGGACGCTGTGCAGCTTCAAGGGCTTGCGGGTCGGCCGCTTGAGCAAACATTGAAAGCGGTTATTGCCGAGCGCATGCAACGCAAACGGGCGCGCCTCGGTTTCACTGAGCAATTGCAGGATCGGGCATTTGAACAGCGTTTCGATATTGACCCCCGACAACCTGACGCCCAGCAAATTGTCGGCACGCCGGTTGGCGCAAAGAATCCGGCCACTCTCATCAAAAATCAGCAGACCCGCCCACTGGCTGTCGAGGTTGTTCAGGCCGGTGTTGAAAATCAGCTGGAAATGCGTATCGCGAAACTGATCCAGGATCAGGCGGTTCTCTACGGACTGACTCATCATCTTGACCATGCCAAGCGTGTGCGAGGGCGGCAGGAAGCTGTCGCTGGACACATCCAGCACGGCAATGATGCGCCGGTCGGCATCGAAGATCGGCGACGCAGAACCGGTCATGAAGCGATTGGCCTTGAGGAAGTGTTCATCCGGCTCGATGTGAATCGCCTGCTCGCAGGCCAGCGCAGTGCCGATGGCATTGGTGCCGGTGCCGCGTTCGCTCCAGCTGGCTCCGGCCATGAAGCCTTGGGTCTGTGAAGGCTCGACGAAGCGTTGAGTGCCCCAGGACTTGAGCAATTGGCTATGAGTGTCTGCCAGCATGATCAGGCAATTCGAATTGCTGAGAATGTTTTCGTAGACCGGCAGCACCTCTTGGTGAGTGGTCTGCACCAGGGCGTGATGGCGCTCCAGCAGACGGGATACCTCGGCGCCCGGCAGTTGGCCGAACGATGGGCGCGTCTGATGGCTGAGACCGAAGTCCCGGCAGCGGGTCCATGAATCCTGAATGATGAGATCGTGAGCAAGCGAAACGCTGGATTGAGACATGAGGATGCCTGCGAATGTGACATGTTGTTTTTGTTTTTAGGTCCCGTCGGCGTGACCATCCTTGCCCGCAACGTTTGTCCAGTGTCGTTCAGAACTGTTCAAAGTCAATGTTCATTTTGTTCAGTTGTTCATTATTTACCGTTCATTTTTGTTCAGCTACGAAGTGGCCGGCGTCCCGTACATCCCCTGTAAATGCGGGCGAAGGCTCTGCTTCGGGCTTCGTCACGCGTTTCGCTGACCTGGCACGAATGTCGCTATCTCCAATCAGTCACGCATTCACCCTTACGAAAAAAACAACAAAAGGGCACGCCATGTCACTCACGCTGGAGCATGTCAGTCGCGCGGTCGACGGCCAGATCTGGATCGACGACGCTTCCCTGAGCTTTGAGCCGGGATCATTCAACGTTTTGCTGGGGCGAACCTTGTCCGGCAAGACCAGCCTGATGCGCCTCATGGCCGGGCTGGACAAGCCTGACAGCGGGCGCGTGCTGATGAACGGGGTCGATGTCACGCAGCGGCCGGTTCGCCTGCGCAACGTTTCGATGGTTTATCAGCAGTTCATCAACTACCCCAGCATGACGGTGTTCGAAAACATCGCATCGCCCCTGCGTCAGGCGGGCCTTTCCAAAGAGGTGATCCACAGCCGCGTGCAGGAAACCGCGAAGATGCTGCGCATCGAGAAGTTTCTGCAACGCCACCCCCTTGAGTTGTCCGGCGGACAGCAGCAGCGCACCGCGATGGCCAGAGCGCTGGTCAAGGATGCCGAGCTGATCCTGTTCGACGAGCCTCTGGTGAACCTCGATTACAAATTGCGTGAAGAGCTGCGTCAGGAAATGCGCGAGCTGTTCGCGGCCCGCCACACCATCGCGATCTACGCCACCACTGAACCCAATGAGGCGCTGGCGCTGGGTGGCACCACCACCATTTTGCATGAAGGACGAGTGGTGCAGAGCGGCAAGACCCCTGAGGTCTACCACCAGCCCGCCACGGTGCTGGCCGCCGAATTGTTCTCCGAGCCGCCCATCAACCTGATGCCGGGGCGCATCGAGGGCAATGAAGTCAGCTTTGCCAACTTCGTGCATTTTCCGCTTAACGCCGATCTGCGCGCAGTCGGCGATGGCGAATACCGCTTCGGGGTGCGCCCCAGCCATCTGAGTCTGGTGCCTTCCAACGATGACGATCTGGAACTGGCCGTGACGGTCGAACTGGCTGAAATCAGTGGCTCGGAAACCTTCCTGCACGTGCGCAACGAGCTGTTTTCGCTGGTCCTGCATCTGCCAGGCGTGCATGCCTACGACGTTGACGCGTCGATTCGCGTGTACATCCCGACCCATAAACTATTTGTATTCGATCAGCAGGGCGGCCTGATTCAGGCGCCGGGCCTGCGTATGGCGAGGGTTGCCTGATGGCCGAGATCCGCTTGCAGAACCTGGCGCACAGTTACAGCGCCAAACCCGGTCCGGACGATTATGCGATTCGGGAAATGAGCCACATCTGGGAGCAGGGCGGGGCGTATGCGCTGCTCGGCCCGTCCGGGTGTGGCAAGTCTACGCTGCTCAATATCATTTCGGGTTTGCTCAGCCCGTCTCAGGGGCAGGTGCTGTTCGACTCCAAGGTCGTCAACGAGCTGCCCCCGGAACGTCGCAACATCGCCCAGGTTTTCCAGTTTCCAGTGATCTACGACACCATGACGGTGTTCGATAATCTGGCCTTCCCATTGCGCAATCAGGGCATGGACGAGGCGAGAATTCTCACCAAGGTCAACGAAATTGCCGATGTACTGGACCTGCAACCGCTGCTGAAAAAGAAGGCGCGCAACCTGAGCGCCGACGAAAAACAGAAAGTTTCGATGGGTCGCGGCCTGGTACGCGATGACGTTTCGGCGATTCTCTTTGATGAGCCCCTGACTGTCATCGACCCGCACTTGAAGTGGAAGCTGCGCCGCAAGCTCAAGCAGATTCACGAGCAATTCAACATCACGATGGTCTACGTCACCCACGATCAGTTGGAGGCATCAACCTTCGCTGACAAGATTGCGGTGATGTACGGCGGTCAGATTGTGCAGTTCGGTACGCCTCGGGAGCTGTTCGAAAAGCCTTCCCACACCTTTGTCGGTTATTTCATCGGCAGCCCGGGCATGAACCTCATCGATGTCACGCCTCAGCCGGGCGGTGTCGGTTTTGCCGACATTCACCTGCCGCTGCCTGAGTCATTGCAGCAAAAGCTCGCCGACACCGCGTGGAAAAGCCTGAAAGTCGGCATTCGCCCCGAGTTCGTTCACGTCTGGGACGGGCCTTACGAAGAGGCAATGTGCGCTGACGTGACCTACGTCGAAGACCTGGGCACCTACAAGATCATTACCCTGAAACTGGCCGGACAACTGCTGAAAGTTCGCCTGCAGGAAGACAAGCCAGTGCCGCAAGGTCAGGCCTGGATCAGCTTTCCGGGGCAATGGCTGATGCTGTATGCCGACGATTACCTGCTTGAAGCCGGCCCGACCAGTGAGGTGCCCCATGCGTAAGGTGCAGAGCAACAAGGCCTGGTGGCTGGTGATGCCGGTATTTCTGCTGGTGGCATTCAGCGCCATCATCCCGATGATGACGGTGGTCAACTATTCGGTGCAGGACATTTTCGATCAGTCCAGCCGTTACTTCGTCGGCACCGACTGGTTCAGGCAGGTGCTGCAGGACCCGCGACTGCACGATTCGCTGCTGCGCCAGTTCATTTATTCGGGCTGCGTACTGCTGATCGAGATTCCACTGGGTATCGCCATCGCCCTGACCATGCCCACCAAAGGTCGCTGGTCGTCGTTGTGCCTGATCGTGATGACCATTCCGCTGCTGATTCCATGGAACGTGGTCGGCACCATCTGGCAGATATTCGGCCGTGGTGACATCGGTCTGCTGGGCTACACGCTCAACAACGTGCTGGGCATCAATTACAACTACGCAGCCAACGCGTCAGATGCCTGGGTGACGGTACTGGTCATCGATGTCTGGCACTGGACCTCGCTGGTGGCGTTGCTCTGCTATTCGGGGCTGCGAGCCATTCCGGATGTGTACTACCAGGCAGCGCGCATCGATCGTGCGTCTGGATGGGCCATCTTCCGACACATTCAGTTGCCGAAGATGAAGAGTGTGCTGCTGATCGCCGTGATGCTGCGCTTCATGGACAGCTTCATGATCTACACCGAGCCGTTCGTGCTGACCGGTGGCGGTCCGGGCAACTCCACCACGTTCCTCAGTCAGACCCTGACCACGATGGCGCTCGGTCAGTTCGACCTGGGGCCTGCGGCGGCGTTCTCGCTGGTGTACTTCCTGATCATTCTGTTGGTGTCATGGGTGTTCTACACCGCCATGACTCACAGCGAAAAGAACTGAGGGGCTGGCCATGAGTCTGCGAAAAATCATACCGCTGTGGATTTACCTGCTGTTCCTGCTGGTGCCGATCTACTGGCTGGTCAACATGTCGTTTAAAACCAACACCGAGATTCTGGGTGGCCTGACGCTCTGGCCGCAGGATTTCACGCTGGCCAACTACAAGGTGATCTTCACCGACGAGAGCTGGTACAGCGGCTACCTCAACTCGCTGTATTACGTGTGCCTGAACACGGTGATTTCGCTGAGTGTCGCATTGCCGGCAGCTTATGCGTTTTCACGCTATCGTTTCCTCGGCGACAAACACCTGTTCTTCTGGTTGTTGACCAACCGCATGGCGCCACCGGCGGTGTTCCTGCTGCCGTTTTTCCAGCTGTACTCGTCCATCGGGCTGTTTGATACGCACATCGCCGTGGCATTGGCGCATTGTCTGTTCAACGTTCCGCTGGCGGTGTGGATTCTGGAGGGCTTCATGTCCGGGGTTCCCAAGGAAATCGACGAAACCGCCTACATCGACGGTTACAGTTTTCCCAAGTTCTTCGTGAAGATTTTCATCCCGCTGATTGGCTCGGGAATCGGTGTAACGGCATTTTTCTGCTTCATGTTCTCGTGGGTCGAGCTGCTGCTGGCGCGCACCCTGACATCGGTCAACGCCAAGCCGATTGCCGCCGTGATGACGCGCACAGTGTCGGCATCGGGCATCGATTGGGGGGTGCTGGCGGCGGCAGGGGTGTTGACCATCCTGCCAGGCATGCTGGTGATCTGGTTCGTTCGCAATCATGTGGTCAAGGGCTTTGCTCTTGGTCGTGTCTGAGGAGTCGAGAAAATGGAGTGGATGTCCTGGACACTGCCGACTGCAGCTTTTTTCATCAGTATCGGGTTGTTACTGGTGGGTATGACCGTGTGGGAATTGCGCTCGGCGAGCATTGAGCGCAGAGGTTTTCTACCGATTGCCACAACGCGTGGCGACCGTTTGTTCATTGGGCTTCTGGGAAGCGCCTACCTGCATTTGCTGGTGATCGGCGCGACTGACTGGAGTATCTGGATCGCTTCAGGGATTTCCCTGGTGTGGCTGTTGGTGGTGATGCGTTGGGGTTAGCGAGCGGCCGGGCGCGATTGCCGGGGTGATCCGGTCGGCAGTATTCGAAAAGCGGGACTACATAAAAGCAACATTGGAGATGACTATGTTCAATAAGAAAAACAAGCTGCAACATAGCGTGACGCTGGCAACCATGATCATGCTCAGCGGGTTGAGTGTGTCGGCATGGGCGGATCAATACGAGGACGCGGCGAAGAAGTGGGCGGCCAGCGAGTTCAAGCCGAGCACGCTTTCCGATGCCGAGCAGTTGAAAGAGCTGGAGTGGTTCATCAAGGCCGCCGAACCGTTCCGTGGCATGGACATCAAGGTGGTGTCGGAAACCCTGACCACTCACGAATATGAATCGAAAACCCTGGCCAAGGCGTTCACTGAGATCACCGGCATCAAGGTCACTCACGACCTGCTGCAGGAGGGTGATGTCATCGAGAAGCTGCAAACCGCCATGCAGTCGGATAAAAGCATTTACGACGGCTGGGTGAACGATTCGGACCTGATCGGTACGCACTTCCGCTACGGCAAGGCGCTTTCTCTGACCGACCTGATGGCCAGTCCGGAAGGCAGCAAAGTCACTTCGCCTACGCTGGACCTGAAAGACTTCATTGGCACCTCGTTCACCACCGCGCCCGACGGCAAGCTCTATCAATTGCCCGATCAGCAGTTCGCCAACCTGTACTGGTTCCGTGCCGACTGGTTCGAACGTCCTGACCTGAAAAAGAAGTTCAAAGACAAATACGGCTACGAGCTGGGCGTTCCGGTCAACTGGTCGGCTTATGAAGACATTGCCAAGTTCTTCAGTGAAGACGTCAAGGAGATCGACGGCAAGAAAGTCTTCGGTCACATGGACTACGGCAAAAAAGACCCGTCACTGGGCTGGCGTTTCACCGATGCCTGGTTCTCGATGGCGGGCAGTGGCGACAAGGGCCTGCCTAATGGCCTGCCGGTGGACGAGTGGGGCATCCGTGTCGAGGACTGCCATCCGGTCGGTTCCAGCATCACCCGCGGCGGCGACACCAACGGCCCGGCGGCGGTCTTTGCCACCCAGAAATACATTGACTGGCTGAAGGCCTATGCACCGCCAGAGGCGGCAGGCATGACCTTCTCCGAGTCCGGTCCGGTGCCTTCGCAGGGTAACGTTGCGCAGCAGATTTTCTGGTACACCGCGTTCACCGCCGACATGACCAAGCCAGGTCTGCCGGTCATGAACGCTGACGGCACGCCGAAATGGCGCATGGCACCGTCGCCCAAAGGGCCATACTGGAAAGAAGGCATGAAGCTCGGTTATCAGGACGTGGGTTCGTGGACTTTCCTGAAATCTTCCGACGAGAAAAAACGTCTGGCGGCCTGGCTGTATGCGCAATTCGTGACCTCGAAAAGCGTTTCGCTGAAGAAAACCATCGTTGGCCTGACACCGATTCGCGAGTCGGACATCAACTCCAAAGAGATGACCGCACTGGCACCTAAACTCGGTGGTCTGGTGGAGTTCTATCGCAGCCCGGCTCGCGTGCAATGGTCACCTACCGGTACCAACGTGCCTGACTATCCGAAGCTGGCGCAGTTGTGGTGGAGCCATGTTGCCGAGGCGGTCACCGGTGAGAAGACGGCGCAGCAGGCGCTGGACGGTCTGGCCAAGGATCAGGATGCAATCATGACGCGCATCGAGCGTTCCAAGGTTCAGGAAGCCAGCAAGTGTGCGCCGAAGATGAACCCGGAAACCACGGCGGAAGCCTGGTACAAAAAAGCTGAAGAGAGCGGTGGCAAATTCCTGGCGCCGCAACGCAAGCTGGCCAACGAGAAGCCGAAGGGTGAAACCATTGCCTACGCTGACCTGCTGAAAAGCTGGGAGGCTGGCAAGAAGTAAGGTTTTGTCGAGATAAAAAAACGGCACCCTTGAGGTGCCGTTTTTTATTGGGGCGCATTTATGGGGTCGCGATGATCAATCGTGCAGGGTTTCTGCTGCGTACAGCGTGTTTTCCAGCAGGCACGCGCGGGTCATCGGGCCTACGCCGCCTGGAACGGGTGTGATCCAGCCGGCACGAGGCAGGGCAGTGTCGTAGACCACATCGCCTACCAGCTTGCCATCATCCTGACGGTTGATGCCGACGTCGATCACGATGGCGCCGGGTTTGATCCATTCGCCCTTGACCAGGCCGGGCTTGCCAGCGGCAACCACCACCAGATCGGCACGGCTCACATGGCCTGCCAGATCTTTGGTGAAGCGGTGAGTGACGGTGACGGTGCAGCCAGCGAGCAACAGCTCCATCGCCATCGGGCGTCCGACGATGTTCGACGCGCCAACCACCACAGCATCCAGGCCGTACAGGTCGACACCGGTGCTTTCCAGCAAGGCAATGATGCCTTTTGGCGTACAGGGACGAAGCAACGGAATGCGCTGAGCCAGGCGGCCGACGTTATAAGGGTGGAAGCCGTCCACGTCCTTGTCCGGGCGGATGCGTTCCAGCAGCAGCGAGGCGTCCAGGTGCGCAGGTAAAGGCAGCTGCAGCAGGATACCGTCGACAGCGGCGTCTTCGTTGAGACGGTCGATCAGATCCGTCAGCGCCACCTGAGTGGTCTCGGCAGGCAAATCATAGGCCTGGGAGATAAAGCCGACTTCTTCGCAGTCTTTGCGCTTGTGAGAGACATAGACCTGGGAGGCAGGATCGCTGCCCACCAGAATCACCGCGAGGCCCGGCGTGCGCAGACCTTGCTGGCTACGTTCGGCGACACGTTTGGCGATCTGCTGGCGCAGGCTGGCGGCGATCGCCTTGCCGTCGATTAGTTTTGCAGTCATGACGCGTGATTAACCATCGAGAGGAAATAAAATGAGCGCGCATTCTCGCATGACATGGCGCGAGGGCAAAGGCGCATGCGCTGCAGATTCAGCTAACTCCTTTATCTAGCTGAATTTTTTCAAAAAAAAGGTTGACGACCCCAGGGGCCATCTATAAGATTCGTCGCACTTGCCGGGCAGAGTCCAGCACTGGTTAAGCTAGCACTGGTTGATTAGGTCAGGCAGAGTTGCAAATCAGCTCGGTGTGATTGAAAGCCTTTTAGTTTGTTATCGCAAGAATACAAATTATATAAGTGCCCGTAGCTCAGCTGGATAGAGCATCCGCCTTCTAAGCGGATGGTCGCAGGTTCGAGTCCTGCCGGGTGCGCCATTCAAGGCAGCTTTGGCACAGCAAGTAAGTTTCACCGTCACATGCAATATGGTGGGCGTAGCTCAGTTGGTAGAGCACAGGATTGTGACTCCTGCGGTCGTGGGTTCGAACCCCATCGTCCACCCCATATTCGAGAAGGGCGCCAGATTCATAGTCTGGCGCCTTTGCTTTAAACGTTTGAAATGCGGATGTGGTGGAATTGGTAGACACACTGGATTTAGGTTCCAGCGCCGCAAGGTGTGAGAGTTCGAGTCTCTCCGTCCGCACCAAGATATATTTCACCGGTCTCTACTGAGAGCAGTGAAAGCAAAAAGAGCCCGCCTAGTGCGGGCTTTTTGTTGCGTCGAGTTTCGCAACCGTTTCACCGGTTAGTAAGCCGTACTGGCTTGGCGTGTCAGTGGTGCCAAGTCCTGTGTGATAGCAGAGCGCTTGTCACCGCGTCCTGCTGAGGGTACATGCTTATTCGATAACAAGTAAAACCTTGGATTGGCACAAAAGGGATGAGTTATCGCCCGGGATCTCAGTGACCACGCTGTAGCCGCCGGACTCCAGTGAGGATAGATCTGCCGTGAATGAAAAGCCTGATTTCAGGAATTTTTCATTGCCGAATGCTTTTATCAGGTCTGGGCGATCAACGATGTCGGGGTCCTTGAATGTCACAGGGACACCCTTATAGCCTGTCAGGCGAAGCCTGATTTCTTTTGGCGCATCCTGATGGGCGCTATCGATTGCCCATCCGTTGAATTTGACCACGCCTTTAGCTATATAAACAGTCGCCCCTGTCTTTCCACCAATGGAGTCGATGGCGCATTTGTCTGACGAGTAGTGAGTGGTTTTTATACTGGCTGCGCTTTCTTTACTTCCTTCTTTTTCATTGCATCCCGTCATGGTTGCTGAAGCTATAGCGAGAACACTCATTGCAGCAATCATTTTGTACATGATTTTTCCTGGTGGCGTCACTGTTGTGGGGGCTTGATTTTTGAATATTTCAACGGCTCAGCAACGCATTGGTGCAGCGCGAAAATGGTGTGATCCATCGTCGTCGCAGCTTCCGCTCCTGCTGTTGGAGCGGCAAATTCAGCGGTCGGATTATGGAGAGGTTGGCCGTGCAGTACAAGGGTGTAGCAGGGCGGAGAGGTCCAGGCTTTCTGTCGGAAAATGCTGTCGTTGAGGTGGTGAGCGGAGGCTATGGCAATGAGGGCTGTTGAGGGCATTGGCTATGGTTTCTCTTCATGGTGGCTGGTTTTGGAGGTCGCGCGCTGTCTTGCATTTCTGAAATTAAAGTGTCTTGACTGGGTGAAAGAAAGTCTTCGTTGCCGTCTCGCTACGCTGACACAGGCATGACGCTTTTTTTGTTTTTCGACCGGTAATGTTTTGGGGGCAGGTGGTCCCAAGGCGTCTCAGGTCTTTCTGTTTTCTGCGCTTGAAGTTGCTTTGCAATGGTTGACAGCACGGCTTTTTGAAATATCAGAACGTTTGAAGCGAGTTTGACATCCGGCACTGTCGGCAGGCGACGGTTTCTAAATCCGGTTTTCAATTTATTTCCGACGCCTGCGCCTGTCGGGAGTCAGTGTCAGTGCTTGCCTGAGGGGGAATTTTCAGTCTGATCAATTGCTTGCAATGGGTGGCGTGTCATGGCTACGTTGTGTACGATGCGCGCCGGGTTGAATCAGTCTGGAAGCGGCCTTGTGCATTGAGTCAGTACCGCAAAAAGGTTATTGATTTGATGCATTGAAGGTGGCGGTTCGTGCCTCAGGCATCGGGTTGATGCTCGAATTGTCCGGCTGCCCGAACACAGGTGGCTTGAGTGAAAACGCTTCAGCTGCAAGAAAAAAGCCGCCTTGAGCGGTTTTTTTGTTTCAACGTATTCGTTTACCGTCTCGATGGTCCGGTGGTTATCCACCGTCGGTCGACTGGGGCGTGCAGCACAGAAGGAATTGGTCATTGTCAGGTGCAGATGCTTCCTTATATAGAAGCCGTGCCAGAGACGTCGCCGGTGGTGCGAGGTGTATTTCTTTCTCCTCCGGCTGTAGGCCGATTCCTTCTTCTTAACCCGCCCTTTTTCAGTAGGGTGACTTCTTGAGTTTGACCCACTAGAATGCATGCCCTTGATTCTGGGGTCGGAAACGGCCGGCTAACGTCTGTGCAACGAGGAATATCCATGCAAGTTTCTGTTGAAAATACTTCCGCTCTTGAGCGCCGCATGACCATTGGCGTGCCTGCCGAACGCATCGAGACTGAAGTCAACAAGCGTCTGCAGCAGACCGCACGCAAAGCCAAGATCCCGGGCTTCCGCCCTGGCAAGGTGCCAATGAGCGTGATCCGTCAGCGTTACGAGGACGGCGCGCGCCAGGAAGCACTGGGCGATCTGATTCAGGCTACTTTTTACGAAGCTGTGGTTGAGCAGAAGCTGAACCCGGCTGGCGCTCCTGCTGTAGAGCCAAAATCGTTCGAAAAAGGCAAAGACCTGGAATACGTGGCTACGTTTGAAGTATTCCCGGAATTCACCGTTGCCGGTTTCGACACCATCGCGGTAGAGCGTCTGTCTGCCGACGTGGCTGACAGTGATCTGGACAACATGCTGGAAGTGCTGCGCAAGCAGAACGTCCGTTTTGAAGTGGTTGATCGTGCTGCTCAGAACGAAGATCAGCTGAACATCGATTTTGTGGGCAAGGTCGACGGCGAAGTGTTCGCTGGCGGTTCTGCCACCGCTACCCAGCTGGTGCTGGGTTCCGGTCGCATGATCCCTGGTTTTGAAGACGGTCTGGTGGGTGCCAAGGCTGGCGAAGAGCGCGTACTGAACGTGACCTTCCCAGAGGACTATCAGAACCTCGAGCTGGCCGGCAAGGCTGCCGAGTTCACCGTGACGGTCAACACCGTTTCCGAGCCAAAGCTGCCTGAGCTGAACGAAGAGTTCTTCAAGCAGTTCGGCATCAAGGAAACCGGTATCGACGGCTTCCGCACCGAAGTTCGCAAGAACATGGAGCGCGAGCTGCGTCAGGCGATCAAATCCAAGGTCAAGAACCAGGTCATGGACGGTCTGCTGGCCGCCAACCCGATCGAAGTGCCTAAAGCGCTGCTGGAAAACGAAGTCAACCGTCTGCGCGTTCAGGCTGTTCAGCAGTTTGGTGGCAACATCAAGCCTGACCAGTTGCCGGCCGAGCTGTTCGAAGAGCAGGCCAAGCGCCGCGTCGAGCTGGGCCTGATCGTTGCCGAGGTGGTCAAGCAGTTCGACCTCAAGCCTGATGACGCCCGTGTTCGCGAAATGATTCAGGAAATGGCTTCCGCTTACCAGGAGCCAGAGCAGGTCGTGGCCTGGTACTACAAGAACGAACAGCAAATGAACGAAGTACGTTCTGTTGTGCTTGAAGAGCAAGTTGTAGATACTGTTTTGCAGAAAGCTAGCGTGACCGACAAATCGGTCTCCTACGAAGAAGCTGTCAAGCCGGTGGAAGCTCCAAAAGCCGACTGATTTCTCTTTTCGTGCGAAAACACCCACAAGCCAGCCTTCGCGCTGGCTTGTGCGTATTCAAGACTCGACTATTTGGGAGTGAATGCAGGACATGTCCCGCAATTCTTATATTCAGCAGAACTCTGACATCCAGGCCGCTGGCGGCCTGGTCCCGATGGTTATCGAGCAGTCCGCCCGTGGCGAACGCGCCTATGACATCTATTCGCGCCTTCTCAAGGAGCGAGTCATCTTTATGGTTGGTCCGGTAGAGGACTACATGGCCAACCTTATCGCGGCGCAACTGCTTTTCCTTGAAGCGGAAAACCCGGACAAGGATATCCATCTCTACATCAACTCGCCGGGCGGTTCGGTGACTGCAGGCATGTCGATCTACGACACCATGCAGTTCATCAAGCCTGACGTTTCGACCATCTGTATCGGTCAGGCCTGCAGCATGGGTGCATTCCTGCTGGCCGGCGGTGCAGAAGGCAAACGTCATTGCCTGCCAAACTCGCGGATGATGATTCACCAGCCGTTGGGCGGTTTCCAGGGTCAGGCGTCGGATATCGACATCCATGCCAAGGAAATCCTGCACATTCGTCATCGCCTCAACTCATTGTTGGCGCATCACACCGGCCAGAGCCTCGAAACCATCGAGCGCGACACCGAGCGTGACAACTTCATGAGCGCAGAGCGTGCGGCTGAATACGGCCTGATCGACTCCGTGATCAACAAGCGTCAAATGCCTGCCTAAGCGGCTCAAAATGTAGGGGGTCGGGACAACCGACCGCCTGTGGGCTTGAAAAAGCCCGCAATAGCCTTCATCTTGTGTTGCAAGCCTACCGGATTGGATCGATCGAATGACTGACACCCGCAACGGCGAGGACAACGGCAAATTGCTCTATTGCTCCTTCTGTGGCAAAAGCCAGCATGAAGTGCGCAAATTGATTGCCGGCCCCTCGGTCTTTATTTGCGACGAGTGCGTCGACCTGTGCAATGACATCATCCGCGAGGAGGTGCAGGAAGCACAGGCCGAAAGCAGCGCGCATAAATTGCCTTCGCCTAAAGAAATCAGCGGCATCCTTGACCAGTATGTAATCGGTCAGGAACGTGCCAAAAAGGTTCTCGCAGTAGCGGTGTACAACCACTACAAGCGCCTGAACCAGCGTGACAAGAAGAACGACGATGTCGAGCTGGGCAAGAGCAACATCCTGCTGATCGGCCCTACGGGCTCTGGCAAGACGCTGTTGGCCGAAACACTGGCTCGCCTGCTCAATGTGCCGTTCACCATTGCTGACGCCACCACCCTGACCGAAGCTGGTTATGTGGGTGAGGACGTCGAAAACATTATCCAGAAGCTGTTGCAGAAATGTGATTACGATGTCGAGAAGGCCCAGATGGGCATTGTCTACATCGATGAAATCGACAAGATTTCGCGCAAATCCGACAACCCTTCGATCACTCGTGACGTGTCCGGCGAAGGCGTGCAACAAGCCCTGCTGAAGCTGATCGAGGGCACCGTGGCCTCCGTGCCTCCCCAGGGCGGACGCAAGCATCCACAGCAGGAATTCCTGCAAGTGGACACGCGCAATATCCTCTTCATTTGCGGTGGCGCCTTCTCGGGCCTGGAAAAGGTTATTCAGAACCGTTCCACCCGTGGCGGCATTGGCTTCAACGCCGAAGTTCGCAGCAAGGAAGAGGGTAAGAAGGTTGGCGAGTCCCTGCGTGAAGTCGAGCCTGACGATCTGGTCAAGTTCGGTCTGATCCCGGAATTCGTGGGCCGTCTGCCGGTGCTGGCAACGCTGGACGAACTGGATGAAGCTGCGCTTATCCAGATCCTCACCGAGCCAAAGAATGCGCTGACCAAGCAGTACGCCAAGCTGTTCGAAATGGAAGGTGTGGACCTCGAGTTCCGCACCGACGCGCTGAAATCGGTCGCCCGTCGCGCGCTTGAGCGCAAGACCGGTGCCCGTGGCCTGCGCTCCATCCTCGAAGGCGTCCTGCTCGACACCATGTACGAGATCCCGTCGCAAAGCGATGTGAGCAAGGTGGTGATCGATGAGAGCGTGATCGATGGCACGTCCAAGCCGTTACTGATCTACGAAAACAGCGAGCCGCCCGCCAAGGTTGCTCCTGACGCGTAAAGCATTAATGTGTATTTGCGCGTGAAATGACACAAAAGGGGGCCTTTGCGGTCCCCTTTTGCATTTTTGGCCAGTCCACTCGTTCTATATGAAGAAACTGATCTTGGCGCGGCGTTCCTCTAGAGCTTGTTTTTTTTGGACGCTACCCCCATCTTGGCTTCAAGCTAATTCCATCTGTCCCGGCCGATTGGCCGCCGTAGAGGCGAAATCATGAAGACCACAATCGAATTGCCTCTCTTGCCATTGCGTGATGTCGTGGTTTATCCGCACATGGTTATCCCGCTGTTCGTGGGGCGCGAGAAGTCTATCGAAGCCCTTGAAGCGGCAATGACAGGCGACAAGCAGATTCTGCTGCTCGCGCAAAGAAACCCGGCTGACGACGACCCTGATGAACAGGCGCTCTACAGCGTCGGCACCATTGCCACCGTCCTGCAGTTGCTCAAGTTGCCTGACGGAACCGTCAAGGTGCTGGTTGAAGGCGAGCAGCGTGGCTCGGTGGAGCGCTTCATCGAAGTCGACGGCCATTACCGTGCCGATGTCGCCCTGATCGATGAGGTCGACGCGCCGGATCGTGAATCCGAAGTGTTCGTGCGCAGCCTGCTGGCTCAGTTCGAGCAGTATGTGCAACTGGGCAAGAAAGTCCCTGCAGAAGTCCTCTCGTCGCTCAACAGCATTGACGAGCCCGGTCGCCTGGTCGATACGATGGCGGCGCACATGGCGCTCAAGATCGAGCAGAAGCAGGAAATCCTCGAAATCATCGACCTGTCTGCCCGTGTCGAACACGTGCTGGCCTTGCTGGATGCCGAAATAGACCTGCTGCAGGTTGAAAAGCGTATTCGCGGTCGCGTGAAGAAACAAATGGAGCGCAGCCAGCGCGAGTACTACCTGAATGAGCAGATGAAGGCCATTCAGAAAGAGCTGGGCGATGGCGATGAAGGCCACAACGAAATCGAAGAGCTGAAAAAGCGTATCGACGCTGCCGGCCTGCCAAAGGACGCTCTGACCAAAGCGACTGCCGAGCTGAACAAGCTCAAGCAGATGTCGCCGATGTCGGCCGAGGCGACCGTTGTGCGCTCTTATATCGACTGGCTGGTTCAGGTGCCGTGGAAGGCTCAGAGCAAGGTGCGTCTGGACCTGGCCCGGGCCGAAGCGATTCTCGATGCCGACCACTACGGTCTGGACGAGGTCAAGGAACGCATTCTCGAATACCTCGCCGTGCAGAAACGCGTGAAGAAGATTCGCGGCCCTGTGCTGTGCCTGGTAGGGCCTCCAGGTGTCGGTAAAACGTCCCTGGCCGAGTCCATTGCCAACGCGACTAACCGCAAATTCGTGCGCATGGCACTCGGTGGCGTGCGTGACGAGGCTGAAATTCGTGGTCATCGCCGGACGTATATCGGTTCGATGCCAGGAAGATTGATACAAAAGATGACAAAAGTGGGTGTTCGCAATCCGCTGTTCCTGCTCGATGAAATCGACAAGATGGGCAGCGATATGCGTGGCGATCCTGCGTCGGCATTGCTGGAGGTTCTGGACCCCGAGCAGAATCACAATTTCAACGATCATTACCTTGAGGTCGATTACGATCTTTCGGACGTGATGTTCCTGTGTACCTCGAACTCGATGAACATCCCGCCAGCGTTGCTGGACCGGATGGAAGTCATTCGCCTGCCGGGCTACACCGAAGACGAAAAGATCAACATCGCCGTCAAGTACCTCTCGCCCAAGCAGATTCAGGCCAATGGCTTGAAGAAAGGCGAGATTCAATTCGACGAGGAAGCGATCCGCGACATCATCCGTTACTACACCCGTGAAGCGGGCGTGCGCGGTCTTGAGCGTCAGATTGCCAAGGTCTGCCGCAAGGCGGTCAAAGAGCATGCCACCGAAAAACGCTTTGCTGTGCAGGTCACGGCCGACATGCTTGAGCACTTCCTGGGCGTGCGCAAATTCCGTTACGGGCTTGCCGAGCAGCAGGACCAGATCGGTCAGGTGACGGGGCTGGCGTGGACGCAGGTGGGTGGCGAATTGCTGACCATCGAAGCGGCGGTCATCTCGGGCAAAGGGCAGTTGATCAAGACCGGCTCGCTGGGCGATGTCATGGTCGAATCCATCACTGCCGCTCAGACCGTGGTGCGCAGCCGCGCCCGTAGCCTGGGCATTCCGGCCGACTTCCACGAGAAGCACGACACGCACATTCACATGCCTGAAGGTGCGACGCCGAAGGACGGGCCAAGCGCTGGCGTGGGCATGTGTACAGCGCTGGTATCGGCATTGACTCAGATTCCGGTGCGGGCCGACGTGGCCATGACGGGTGAAATTACCTTGCGTGGACAGGTGCTGGCGATTGGCGGTCTGAAGGAAAAACTTCTGGCCGCGCACCGTGGCGGAATCAAGACGGTGATCATTCCGGAAGAAAACGTGCGAGATTTGAAGGAAATTCCTGACAATATAAAGCAGGATCTGCAGATCAAGCCTGTTAAATGGATTGACGAAGTCCTGCAAATTGCGCTGCAATACGCGCCGGAGCCGTTGCCGGATGTAGCTACCGATCTGGTCGCAAAGGATGAAAAACGCGAGTCTGACTCTAAGGACAGAATTAGCACGCATTAAGACTGGGCAGGCTTCCTTGACAGCTTTTTAGAGCCCTTGTTATAAAGCGGCTCTTTAAAGCAAGCACCTGCAAGCCTTCCAGCGCTCGTTTTGCTTAACACCTAAAACTTAGAAACGTACTCAAAAATAGAGATAAGGGGACTTAGAGTGAACAAGTCGGAACTGATTGATGCTATCGCTGCATCTGCTGATATCCCGAAAGCTGCTGCTGGCCGTGCGCTGGACGCAGTGATCGACTCCGTCACTGGCGCTCTGAAGGCTGGCGACTCGGTTGTTTTGGTTGGCTTTGGTACGTTCTCCGTTACTGATCGTCCAGCTCGCATCGGTCGCAATCCTCAGACCGGTAAGACGCTGGAAATCGCTGCTGCTAAAAAACCAGGTTTCAAAGCCGGTAAAGCACTCAAAGAAGCTGTCAACTAAGCCTCTCGATGCCTTTGCCCACTGGTTCGGGCTTGTCCTGATCCAGTAGCGGAGCGGTGGTGCATTCGGTTGCGACACCGAAGGGTTCGAGCCCTCCCGCTCCGTCAGTTACGAGAAGGCGCATCCTCGGATGCGCCTTTCTTCTATCCGCTTTCTACCCACGCTCCGCGGTTGGTTAGTCAGTACAACCGTTTTGGGGGACGCAATGCTGCAGAACATCAGGGACAATTCACAAGGCTGGATTGCCAAGACAATTATCGGAATCATCATCGCGCTGATGGCCTTCACCGGCATCGAAGCAATGTTTACCGCGACCAGCAACAAGCAGAACGCAGCTGAAGTGAACGGTGAGGACATCACTCAGAATGAGTTGAGTCAGGCCGTGGACATGCAGCGTCGTCAGTTGGCTCAGCAGCTCTCGCAGCAGTTGGGCAAGGATTTCGATCCTGCACTGCTGGATGAAAAGCTGTTGCGTGAGTCAGCCCTCAAAGGTCTGATCGATCGCAAGCTGCTGTTGCAAGGCGCGGCCAGTGCCGGGTTCACGTTCACTGACGCCGCACTCGATCAGCAGATTTTGCAGACGCCCGAGTTTCAGGTTGACGGTAAATTCAGTGCTGACCGTTTCGATCAGGTGATTCGTCAGCTGGGTTACAGCCGTATGCAGTTCCGTCAGATGCTTGGCCAGGAAATGCTTATCGGGCAGGTACGTGCCGGTGTGGCGGGCAGTGCTTTCGTGACCGACACCCAGGTTGAAGCCTTCGCCCGTCTGGAAAAGCAGACGCGTGATTTCGCTTCGCTGACCCTGCCGGCCGATACGTCTGCGGTCAAGGTGACCGATGACGAGGTCAAGGCTCACTACGACCAGCACGCCAAGGAGTTCATGAGTCCTGAGCAGGTTGTGCTTGATTACATCGAGTTGAAGAAGTCTTCTTTCTTCGACAAGGTGCAGGTCAAGGACGAGGACTTGCAGGCGGCTTATCAGAAAGAGATCGCCAATCTGGCCGAACAGCGCCGTGCTGCGCACATTCTGATCGAAGTGAATGACAAGCTCAGTGATGAGCAGGCCAAGGCGAAGATCGAAGAGATTCAGCAGCGTCTGGCCAAAGGTGAAGATTTCGCGGCGCTCGCCAAGGAGTTTTCTCAGGACCCGGGTTCGTCTGGCAAGGGCGGTGATCTGGGGTACGCTGGCAAGGGCGTCTATGATCCGGCCTTCGAAGACGCGCTGTATGCATTGAACAAGGACCAGGTTTCGCAGCCCGTGCGTACCGACTTCGGCTGGCACCTGATCAAGCTGCTGGGCGTTGAGGCGCCTTCGGTGCCTACGTTCGCCAGCCTGAAGGACAAGCTGACCAACGAGCTGAAATCTCAGCTGGTCGAGCAGAAGTTCGTCGAAGTGACCAAGCAGCTGGAAGACTCCGCTTTCGAATCATCTGACCTCAGCCAGCCTGCACAGGACCTGGGTCTGAAGGTTCAGACGACGGCGCCGTTTGGCCGTGAAGGTGGCGAAGGCCTGACGGCCAACCGTGCTGTCATCCAGGCCGCGTTCAGCCCTGAAGTGCTGGAAGAAGGTTCCAACAGCAGCACGCTGGAACTGGACCCGGAAACGGTGGTAGTGGTGCGCTCCAAAGAGCACCTGCAACCGCAACAACTGCCGCTTGAAAGCGTTGCCGACAAGATTCGTGCTCAACTGGTCAAGGAGCACGCCACAGCGGCTGTGAAAGCCAAGGGCGAGGCCCTGCTGGCCGGTCTGCGTGATGGCAAGATTCCTTTGGCCGCCAAGCAGGACGGTCGTGAGTGGAAGGTCATGGAGGCGGTCACTCGCAGCCAGGAAGGCGTGGACCCTGAGGTTCTGCAGACGCTGTTCCGCATGCCCAAGCCGGATGGCAAGGACAAGCCGGAGTTTGCCAGCATCACTGCATCCGACGGCAGCTTCGTGATCGTGCGTCTCAACGGTGTGAATCAGGCGGCAGTGCCGACTGACGCGGAAAAGGCGCAATACCGCCGCTTCCTCGCATCGCGTGCCGGGCAGCAGGATTTTGCAGCGTACCGGGCACAGTTGGAAAGCAAGGCGAAGATCGAGAAGTTCTAAGCTCGAAACGCGCAAATAAAGAAGGCCGCTCAATGAGCGGCCTTCTTTTTTGCTTCGGAAAAGTGCTGCTCGCGAGGAGCAGCTTTACCGATTTACTCTTCCATGCTGCCCATCGCGGTGGTGTTGAAACCGCCGTCGACGTACATGATTTCACCGCTGATACCCGACGCCAGGTCCGAGCACAGGAACGCGCCGGCATTGCCGACTTCGTCGATGGTCACGTTGCGGCGCAGAGGGGTTTGCGCTTCGTTGGCGGCCAGCATCTTGCGGAAGTTCTTGATGCCCGACGCCGCCAGGGTGCGGATCGGACCAGCCGATACTGCGTTGACGCGTGTGCCTTCCGGGCCGAGGCTGCCGGCCAGGTAACGAACGCCGGCTTCCAGGCTGGCCTTGGCCATGCCCATGACGTTGTAGTTCGGCATGGTGCGCTCTGCACCCAGGTACGACAGAGTCAGCAGGCTGCCATTGCGGCCTTTCATCATGTCGCGACCGGCTTTGGCCAGGGCCACGAAGCTGTAGGCGCTGATGTCGTGAGCAATGCGGAAACCCTCGCGGGTGGTCGCGTTGGTGAAGTCGCCGTCCAGTTGGTCGCCCGGCGCGAAGCCGACCGAGTGAACGATGACGTCCAGACCGTCCCACTTCTTGCTCAGCTCTTCAAAGACCTTGTTGATCTCTTCGTCGCTGGCCACGTCGCAAGGGAAGCACAGGTCAGGACCCGAGCCCCAGCCTGCGGCGAATTCTTCGACACGACCTTTGAGTTTGTCGTTCTGGTAGGTGAAAGCAAGCTCCGCACCTTCACGATGCATGGCGGCGGCAATGCCGGATGCGATGGACAGTTTACTGGCGACACCGACGATCAGGACGCGCTTACCGGCGAGAAAACCCATGTGTTGTTCCTCTTCAGGTTAATCGACAGCTACCGGCGCCAAAAAGGCGGCCTCCAGCAGCTGCTGTGTATAAGGATGTTGCGGTGCGGCGAAGATTTCCTGCGCTGCACCCTGTTCGACCACTTGGCCTTGCTTGACCACCATCAACTGGTGGCTCAGCGCTTTGACGACAGCCAGGTCATGGCTGATGAACAAATACGTCAGGTTGTACTTGGTTTGCAGCGAGCGAAGCAGCTCGACCACCTGGCGCTGCACCGTCCGGTCGAGGGCCGAAGTCGGCTCGTCCAGCAGGATCAATGCCGGTTTCAGCACCAGCGCGCGGGCAATGGCGATTCGCTGACGTTGACCGCCGGAGAATTCATGGGGGTAGCGATGCCGCGTATCCGGGTCAAGGCCCACCTCCCTGAGTGCTTCGATGATCGCCGTCTGTTGCTCGGCTGCCGTACCCATGCTGTGGATCCGCAGGCCTTCGCCGACGATTTCTCCCACCGACATGCGGGGGCTCAAACTGCCGAACGGGTCCTGGAAAACCACCTGCATCTGTCTTCGCAGCGGACGAATCTGCTGTTGCGACAGTGATTCTAACGCGTTGCCTTTGAAACGTATGGTGCCCTGGCTGCCGATCAGACGAAGAATCGCCAGCCCCAGTGTCGATTTGCCGGACCCGCTTTCACCGACAATGCCCAGCGTTTGCCCTTCAGGCAGGCTGAAACGGATGCCGTCCACTGCCTTGACGTGATCGACAGTCCGTTTGAGCAGGCCTTTCTTGATCGGGAACCAGACTTTCAGGTCCTCGACTTCAAGCAGCGGCGCTCCGGCAGGATTGGTCGACGGACCGCCGCTGGGCTCTGCGCTGAGCAAGACTTTGGTGTACGGGTGTTGCGGTGAACGAAACAATTCTTCGCACGATGCCTGTTCGACGATGCAACCGCGCTGCATGACACATACTCGATTGGCTATTTGCCTCACCACGTTCAGGTCGTGGCTGATGAGCAGCAATGCCATGCCCAGCCGAGCCTGCAATTGCTTGAGCCGTTCCAGAATTTTCAACTGCACCGTCACGTCCAGTGCCGTGGTCGGTTCATCGGCGATCAACAGCTCGGGCTCGTTGGCCAGGGCCATCGCAATCATGACACGCTGACGCTGGCCACCTGACAGCTCGTGTGGCAGCGCTTTGAGCCGTCTGCGTGGCTCAGGGATGCCGACCAGCTCCAGAAGCTCCAGCGTGCGCTCAGTGGCCGCCTTGCCGGTCAGGCCCTTGTGCAGGCCCAGTACTTCGTTGATCTGTTTTTCGACCGAGTGCAACGGGTTCAACGACGTCATCGGCTCCTGGAAAATCATGGCAATGCGGTTGCCACGGATCGAGCGCAGCTTTTTCTCTTCGACTTTCAGCAGGTCTTCGCCCGCATAGTGAATAGTGCCACTCGGGTGGCTGGCAATCGGGTAGGGCAGCAGACGCAGGATCGAATGCGCTGTGACCGACTTGCCAGAGCCGCTTTCGCCGACCAGCGCCAGCGTTTCGCCACGGCGAATGTCGAAACTGATGTTCTCGACCACGCGCTGTCGCGATTCGCCCGTCACGAACTCGACCGCCAGATCGCGGATTTCGATCAGATTGTCATTGTTCATCTTATTTCCTTGGGTCGAATGCGTCGCGGGCGGATTCGCCGATGAACACCAGCAGGCTCAGCATGATCGCCAGCACGGCGAAGGCGCTGATGCCCAGCCAGGGCGCTTGCAAGTTGGATTTACCCTGCGCGACCAGTTCGCCCAGTGACGGCGAACCTGCGGGCAGGCCGAAGCCGAGGAAGTCCAGGGCGGTCAGCGTGCCGATGGCGCCGGTGAGGATGAACGGCAGGAAGGTCATGGTCGAGACCATCGCGTTGGGCAGAATATGGCGGAACATGATTGCCCCGTTTTCCATGCCCAACGCCCGGGCGGCGCGCACATACTCCAGGTTGCGACCGCGCAGGAACTCGGCACGCACCACGTCGACCAGGCTCATCCAGGAAAACAGCAGCATGATACCCAGCAGCCACCAGAAATTGGGCTGTACGAAGCTGGCGAGAATGATCAACAGGTACAGCACCGGCAGGCCCGACCAGACTTCGAGAAAGCGCTGCCCCAGCAAGTCCACCCAGCCGCCATAAAACCCCTGCAAGGCGCCAGCGATAACGCCGATGATCGAGCTGAGGATGGTCAGGGTCAGGGCGAACAGCACAGAAATCCTGAAGCCGTAGATCACCCGTGCCAGCACGTCACGGCCCTGATCGTCGGTGCCCAGCAGGTTGTCTCGCGAGGGCGGGGCGGGGGCGGGGACTTTCAGGTCGTAGTTGATGCTTTGGTAGCTGAACGGGATCGGAGCCCATAACGTCCAGCCGTCCTTCGCGGCGAGCAGTTCTTTGATGTAAGGGCTCTTGTAGTTGGCTTCCAGCGGGAATTCGCCGCCGAAGGTGGTTTCCGGGTAGCGCTCCAGCACCGGGAAGTACCAACTGCCGTCGTAGCGCACGGCCAGTGGCTTGTCGTTGGCGATCAGCTCGGCGCCCAGGCTCAGGCCGAACAGAATGAGGAACAACCACATTGACCACCAGCCGCGCCGGTTGGCCTTGAAGCGTTCGAAGCGACGGCGATTGAGAGGAGAGAGCTTCATATCAATGCTTCCTGCTTTCGAAGTCGATGCGCGGGTCCACCAGGGTGTAGGTGATGTCACCGATCAGTTTCACCACCAGCCCCAGCAGGGTAAAGATGAACAGCGTGCCGAACACCACCGGGTAATCGCGGTTGATGGCGGCTTCGAAGCTCATCAGCCCCAGACCATCCAGCGAGAAGATGACTTCCACCAGCAGCGAGCCGGTGAAGAAAATACCGATGAATGCCGACGGGAAACCGGCGATCACCAGCAGCATTGCGTTGCGGAACACGTGGCCGTAGAGCACCTTGTGATTGCTCAGGCCCTTGGCTTTGGCCGTGGTTACATACTGCTTGCTGATCTCGTCCAGAAAGCTGTTCTTGGTCAGCAGGGTCATGGTGGCGAAGTTGCCGATTACCAGTGCAGTCACCGGCAGCACCAGGTGCCAGAAGTAATCGAAAATCTTGCCCATCGTGCTCAGTTCGTCGTAGTTGTTCGACGTCAGCCCGCGCAACGGAAACCAGTTGAAATAGCTGCCCCCGGCGAACACCACGATCAACAGAATCGCGAACAGGAACGCCGGAATGGCATAACCGACGATGATGGCCGAGCTGGTCCAGACGTCGAACTGGCTGCCGTGGCGTGTGGCCTTGGCGATCCCCAGCGGGATCGACACCAGGTACATGATCAGCGTGCTCCATAACCCGAGGGAGATGGACACCGGCATCTTCTCGACAATCAGGTCAATCACCTTGGCATCACGAAAGAAACTGTCGCCGAAGTCCAGCGTGGCGTAGTTCTTGATCATGATCCACAGGCGCTCCGGTGCCGACTTGTCGAAACCGTACATGCGTTCGATTTCCTTGATCAGCGCCGGGTCCAGGCCTTGTGCTCCACGGTAGTTGGAGCCCGCCACCGCCACCTCGGCACCGCCACCGGCGATCCGGCTGGTGGCGCCATCGAAGCCTTCGATCTTGGCGATCATCTGTTCGACCGGGCCGCCGGGGGCCGCCTGGATGATGACGAAGTTGATCACCAGAATGCCCAGCAAGGTCGGGATGATCAGCAGCAGCCGTCGCAGAATATAAGCCAGCATATTATTGCTCCGCGTTCGCAGGCCCGGCCTGATCAGGGGCCGGTGGGGTCGCCGTCACGGGTTTGACATCCGGCTTGACCCACCAGGTGGTCAGGCCGATATCGGACAGCGCCTTGGCTTTGGGGTGGTCGAGGTGATTCCAGTACGCAACCCGCCAGGTCTTGATATGCCAGTTCGGGACCACATAGAAGCCCCACAGCAATACCCGGTCCATCGCCTTGGCGTGAGTGATCAGGTCCTTGCGCGAGTCTGCGTTGATCAGACCGTCCACCAGCGTGTCCACGGCAGGGTCCTTCAGGCTCATCACGTTGCGGCTGCCTGGATTGTCGGCGCTGGACGAGTCGAAATACACACGCTGCTCGTTGCCGGGCGAGCTGGATTGCGGAAAGCTGCTGACAATCATGTCGTAGTCCCGCGAGCGCAGGCGGTTGATGTATTGCGACACGTCCGCCCGGCGAATCACCAGCTCGATACCCAGGTCACTCAGGTTGCGCTTGTAGGGCAGCAAAATGCGCTCGAACTCGGTCTGGGCAATCAGGAATTCCAGTTTTACCGGGTTGCCCTGGGTGTCCACCATCTTGTCATCGACGATTTTCCAGCCGGCTTCCTGCAACAGCTGAAAGGCACGACGCTGCTGCGGGCGAATCATGCCGCTGCCATCGGTGACCGGCAACTGGAAGGGTTCAGTGAACACGCGATCCGGAATCTTGCCGCGCAACGGTTCGAGGATTTTCAGTTCTTCGGCGGAGGGCAGGCCG
The DNA here is from genome assembly GCF_002157375.1 of Pseudomonas syringae. Lineage (GTDB taxonomy): Bacteria > Pseudomonadota > Gammaproteobacteria > Pseudomonadales > Pseudomonadaceae > Aquipseudomonas > Aquipseudomonas syringae_T. The sequence continues at coordinate 308,428 of NZ_MTSA01000004.1, read as the reverse complement.
CTTGAAGCCATTTCCGAATTGTCGAAATAGCTCTTGGTGCGGCTGTAGGCGCCGTTGAACAGCTGCTTGTTGGTCCATTCGAAATCCAGCAGCAAGGTGAGCGCCTCGCGCACTCGTACGTCTTGAAACACCGGCTTGCGCAGGTTGAAAACAAAACCCTGCATGCCCGTCGGATTGCCGTTTGGCAGCTCCTCCTTGATCAGCCGGCCGTCTCTGACGGCAGGCGTGTCGTAAGCCGTTGCCCAGTTCTTGGCGCTGATTTCGGTCCAGTAGTCGAACTGTCCGGCCTTGCCCGCTTCCAGCGCGACGGTGTTGTCGCGATAGTAGTCGGTTGTCAACACGTCGAAGTTGTAAAAGCCCTTGTTGATCGGCAGGTCTTTGCCCCAATAGTCCTTGACCCGTTCGTAGCGCACCGAACGCCCGGCTTTTACATCGACCACCTTGTAAGGCCCGCTGCCCAGTGGAAAGTCCAGGTTGCCCTTGCTGAAGTCGCGGTCAGCCCAGAAATGTTTGGGCAGCACGGGCAACTGGCCAATGATCAACGGCATTTCGCGGTTGTTCGAGTGCTTGAACTTGAACATCACCCGCAAAGGGTCTTCGACAACCACCTGCTCGACATCGGCGTAGTAGCCCTTGTACATGGGCGAGCCATGCGCCATCAGGGTCTTGAAGCTGAATTCCACGTCTTCGGCCCGAATCGGATGGCCGTCGTGAAAGCGTGCTTCCGGGCGCAGGTAGAAACGGACCCAGCTGTTGTCAGGCGCTTTCTCGATTTTGCCTGCAATCAGTCCGTACTCGGTAAAAGGTTCATCCAGGCTTGCGCGGGCCAGGGTGTCGTAGATCAGGCCGATGTCATCGGCCGGCACGCCCTTGTTGATGAACGGGTTGAGGCTGTCAAAGCCGCCAAAACCAGCCTGGCGAAACGTGCCGCCTTTGGGCGCGTTCGGGTTCACATAGTCGAAATGCTTGAAGTCGGCCGGGTATTTGGGCGCTTCGTCATACAGCGTCACGGCATGTTGGGGAGCCGCCTGGACCGTGCAGGCAAGACTGACCAACAGCAGGCCGGCTGCCCGTGAGCGCAGTGAAAACGATGGGTTCATCGGGGCTTCTCCAGAGTCTTGAGCCACCACGCGCGCAGCCCCAGTGTGTAGGGCGGGGTGGTGATCATGGCGAATCGATTGCGATAGGCAAGGCGATGATTGTTCAGATACCAATTGGGAATGCTGTAGTGCTGGGACAGCAGTACGCGGTCCAGCGCACGTGCCGCGGCGACCTGTTCATCGCGGGTCTGCGCGGCCAATAGCCTGTTCAACAGTGCATCGACCACCGGATTGGCGACGCCTGCATAGTTTTTGCTGCCGTTTACCGATGCCTGACTGGAGTGAAAGTACTGCCACTGTTCCAGGCCTGGGCTCAATGTCTGCGGCAGCGTCATGAGGATCATGTCGAAGTCGAAACGGTCCAGCCGTTGCTTGTACTGGGCACGGTCAACCGTGCGCAGCCCTGCATGGATGCCCAGGCGTCGCAGGTCTTCGATGTAGGGTTGCAGGATGCGTTCAAGGTTGGGGTTGACCAGCAGAATCTCGAAGCGCAGCGGTTGTTTGGCGGTGTTGAGCAAACCCTGATCGGTCAGTGACCAGCCTGCATCGCCCAGCAGCTTGAGGGCCTTGCGCAAGGTGTCACGCGGGATGCCGCCGCCATCGGTTTTGGACGGCGCAAACGGCTGGGTGAACAGGCTGGATGGCAGTTGATCGCGGTAGGGCGTCAGCAAGAGCCATTCAGCGCCGGTCGGCAGGCCGGTCGCGGAAAACTCGCTATTGGGGTAATAGCTGGTCGAGCGGTCGTAGGCGTCACTGAACAGCGTACGGTTGGTCCACTCGAAATTGAACAGCAGCCCCAGCGCTTCACGTACCCGGATATCGGCGAACGCAGCGCGCCGGGTGTTCATGAACAGGCCCTGGGTCTGGGTCGGTATCCGGTGCGGGATCTGAGCCTTGATGACCTGGCCGTTGGCAACCGCCGGGAAGTTGTAACCGGTTGACCAGTTTTTGGCCTGGTGCTCGATGTAGATATCGAACTCGCCAGCCTTGAACGCTTCAAAGGCCACGTCACTGTCGCGGTAGAACTCGACCTCGACCCGGTCGAAATTGTATTTGCCGCGATTGACCGGCAGGTCTTTGCCCCAGTAATCCTTGACCCGCTCGAAGACCAGCTGACGCCCCGGTTGAACGCGGGTGATGCGATACGGACCGCTGCCCAGTGGTGGCTCAAAGGTTGTGGCCTTGAAGTCCCGGTCTTTCCAGTAGTGTTGAGGCAGCACCGGCAACTCGCCCAGGCGCAGGATCAGCAGCGGATTGCCGGAGCGTTTGAAGACAAAGCGGATACGGTGCCTGTTGAGGATGTCGACACGCTGCACTTCCTGCAGGGCGGTGCGGTATTGCGGATGACCGTCCTTGAGCAGCGTTCGATAGGAAAACGCCACGTCGTAGGCTGTGACTGGCTTGCCGTCGTGAAAACGCGCTTGCGTGCGGAGGTTGAACACCACCCAGCTGCGGTCTTCGCTGTACTCCACCGATTGCGCAATCAGCCCGTAGCTTGAAGCCGGTTCGTCGCCGGAGGGGTCGTACTGGCCGGTGCCCGCCATCAACGGCTCATTGAGCTCGTTGACACCGTATTGCAGGAAATTCCCTGTCGAAACCGGGCTGGTGCCCTTGAAGGTATAAGGGTTGAGTGTATCGAACGTGCCAAACGCCATCATTCTCAAGGTGCCACCCTTCGGCGCCTCGGGATTGACCCAGTCGAAATGAGTGAAACTGGCTGGGTACTTGAGAACGCCAAACTGCGCATAACCATGACTTTCGGTAATGGCTGCGTTGGCACAGAAGCTCAAGGCCAGACTGACTATTAGCAGGAAGGGACGTATCACGATCCAGGCGACTTGGGCTTTCGGGTCGCTAACAGTAACAGCTTGTCCCTGCTGGAAAAAGACTGCGGATGACACCGGCATGGGGACTGCACCGGCCACTCGCCCCAAGGTCATTCCCGGGCAAGTGGCCGGCGTCATCAATGCGGCAGGTAGACGGTCAGCGTCTGGCCGGGTTTGAGGGCCTGGCCGCTACGTGGATTCCAGCGCTTGAGATGTTGCATCTCGACGTTGAAGCGCTTGGCGACCAGGTACATCGAGTCGCCTTTCTGGATCTTGTACTGCATGGCTTTCTTTTCGCCGTCTTTGGCACTGGCGCTGGCGACCGACTTGCTGCTGCCTTTGCTGCCAGCCTTGGCGGTGTCCTGCATGACCAGCGCCTGTCCGACCTTGAGCTTCTTGCCGGTCAGCTTGTTCCAGCGCTGCAGGTCTTCGACGTCCACCTTGTTGGCCTGGGCGATGGTGGTCAGGTTATCGCCGCTCTTGACCTTGTAGGTGCGAGTGCGCGCGGGTTTTTCGTTACTGGCCAGTTCTTCGAATACCGGCTGTGAAGACCTCACGCCCGGCTTCACCGGAACACTGAGCGACTGACCGATTTTCAAGCGGTTGCCGGCCAGGGTGTTGTTGCTCTTGAGCGAGCTGACCGTCACTTGATAACGGCTTGCCAGGCTTTCAAGCGTGTCGCCTTTGCGCACCCGGTAAGGCTGCCAGGCCACCAGTTCTTCCTGCTTCATGGTCAGCAGGCTGGCGGTCAGCAGTTGTGCCTTGGACGTGGGCACCAGCAGGTGCTGGGGGCCATCGATGGTCAGGCGCTTCTTGTAGGCCGGGTTGAGCTGGATGAGCTCGTCTTCGTCGATGTCGGCCGCGCTGGCCACTTTGGACAGGTCGACACGCTTGTTGAGTTCGACCACTTCAAAGTAGGGCTGATTGGCGATCGGGTTCAGGTTGACGCCGTAGGCCTCGGGCGACAGGACGACCTGGGACAGCGCCAGCAGCTTGGGCACGTAGTCACGGGTTTCCTGCGGGAGCGGCAGGTTCCAGTAATCGGTCGGCAGGTTGAGCTTGTCATTTCGTTCGATGGCACGGCTGACCGTGCCTTCGCCGGCGTTGTACGCGGCCAGGGCCAGCAACCAGTCACCGTTGAACATGTCGTGCAGACGGGTCAGGTAATCCAGTGCGGCGACGGTGGAGGCCTGAATGTCGCGGCGCCCGTCATAAAAGCTGGTCTGGCGCAGGTTGAAGTAGCGCCCGGTGGACGGGATGAACTGCCATAGCCCCACCGCCTGACTGCGCGAGACGGCCATCGGGTTGTACGCACTCTCGATGACCGGGAGCAGGGCCAGCTCCAGCGGCATGTTGCGCTCTTCGAGGCGTTCGACGATGTAATGCATGTACAGACTGCCACGCTCGCCAGCGTTTTCCAGAAAGGACGGGTTGTTGGCGAACCACAGGCGCTGCTGATCAATTCGGGGGTTCTGGTCGTTGCCTTGCTGCAACTGGAAGCCCTGACGCATGCGCTCCCATACATCCTGGGGCGGTGCGAGAGGGGTGGCAGGCTTGTGGGTCAGAAAAATCGGTTTTTGCTTGATGCCGGCGGCCAGATTTGGCGCTCGGTGGCTGTTGACGGTGTCGACGCTTGCAGTGCTCTGGCAACCGGCCAGTAGGGCACTCGCGGTTACGGCCACGGCCTGAGCCAACCGAGTCAATGCGTCCGAATGTAACGGCTTGCTGGTAGATGACGACATTGTTCGGGGGGTACATCCAGACGAAAATGTCGGGCGATTCTAGGAAGCAGCCTGCCGTCGGTCAACCTTTCAGAATTTTATTGCGGTTTGAGGGTCGCCTCAGAACTTATCTTTCCAGGCCCTCAACTGAGCAAAGACCTCACTTTGCGAGGTGTTTTGGCCTCCGCTCCGTTCGTCCGCTTTTTCTTTAACAGATGTTTCGCGGGTACGAAGAAACGGGTTGGTGCGCTTTTCCAGTGCCATACTGGACGGCACGCTGATGCGACCTTCGTTGCGCCACTGGGTCACTTGGGCCAGTCGCTCGGCGATGTCCTGGTTGTCGGGTTCGACAGCCTGGGCAAAGCGCAGATTGCTCAGCGTGTATTCATGGGCGCAGTAGATCAGTGTGCTGTCCGGAAGGGCGGCGAGGCGTTCGAGCGAGGTGTGCATCTGTTCGGGTGTGCCTTCGAACAGGCGTCCGCAGCCAGCCGCGAACAGTGTGTCGCCACTGAACAGCAAGGGCTGCGCAGCGTCTTCATGATAGAAGGCGATGTGGCCCAATGTATGGCCGGGGACCGCATGCACCACGAAGTCGAGACCAAGCACGGTGAGCCGGTCATGGTCGGCCAGTGCGATATCGCGCGCCGGAATCTTCTCGGTTGCCGGCCCCAGTACGCGTGCCTGGGTGGCCTGCTTGAGTTCGACCACGCCGCCAACATGATCATTGTGGTGGTGGGTGATCAGGATATCGGTCAGCCGGCAGTCGGGATTTTGCGCCAGCCATTCCAGCACCGGCGCAGAATCGCCCGGATCGACGACAGCACACCGCTGGTTCGAAAGGTCTTGTAACAACCATATGTAGTTGTCACTGAAAGCGGGGAGGGCGTGGATCTGTATCATGGCGCAGTTCGCATAGCGGCAGACAATGGTGCATCTTAGAGTCTGTTGCCGCTGTTAGCGAGCACCTCTGGAGGAGAACTCATGACCGATGAAGCGTTCGCTCAGGCTGATCCTGAGTGGCTTGCATTGATCCGCGATGCTCGTGAATGGCTTTCAGGGCCACTCGGGCAGCTTCTGCTCGAAGAGGAACGGCGGGTGCTCGATGAAGAACTGGGGCGCTATTTCGGCGGTTATCTGGTGCATTACGGGCCGTCGGCAGAAAGCCCGCCGGTTGCACCGCAGGTGCGGCGCAATGTGCGGCTTGGCGCGCCCTTGCCAGGCGTCGAGATTGTCTGTGAAGAACAGGCCTGGCCCTTGAGCGAACACGCGGCCGATGTCGTGGTGCTGCAACACGGTCTGGATTTTTGCCTGTCGCCCCACGGGCTGCTGCGCGAAGCGGCCAGCAGTGTGCGTCCGGGCGGACATTTGCTGATCATCGGTATCAACCCCTGGAGCACCTGGGGGATAAGGCATGCCTTTGCTCGCGATGCCTTGCGCAAGGCGCGTTGCATTTCTTCTTCGCGGGTCGCCGACTGGCTCACCCTGCTGGGCTTCGCGCTGGAGAAACGGCGCTTCGGGTGCTATCGTCCGCCCCTTGCTTCTGCGGGATGGCAGCAACGCCTGATGGGGCTCGAAAGCCTCGGCGAGGGACGACAGAGCCCCGGTGGCGGCTTTTATCTTCTGGTTGCACGCAAGCTGGTGGTAGGCCTCAGACCCGTGCGTCAGGTGCGTCGCGACCCTATCGGCAAGCTGATTCCCATGCCGATGGCCAAGGTCAGCCGCAAGGCCCAGGACTCCTGAGCCATGCCATGCCGCACACGAAGCCCATCATTCTGGAAAGGTCGTAATGAGCGATAGCGTTGAACTCTTCACCGACGGTGCCTGCAAGGGCAATCCTGGTCCGGGCGGGTGGGGCGCCTTGCTGATATGCAAGGGGGTAGAAAAAGAGCTGTGGGGCGGCGAAGCCAACACCACTAATAACCGCATGGAGCTTACCGGCGCCATCCGCGGGCTTGAAGAACTCAAGCGCCCCTGCGAAGTCACGCTGGTCACCGACTCGCAATACGTGATGAAGGGCATCACCGAGTGGATGGTCAACTGGAAGAAGCGCGGCTGGAAAACCGCGGCCAAGGAACCGGTCAAGAACGCCGACCTGTGGCAGCTGCTGGACGAACAGGTCAGCCGTCATACCGTGAAATGGCAGTGGGTGCGCGGCCATATCGGCCACCCCGGCAACGAGCGTGCCGATCAACTGGCCAACCGGGGTGTCGACGAGGTTCGTGGCATCAAGCACCGATAGCGGTGGCCGGCCAGCGGTGGCCGGCTCGCGACGGCTCCGTCATGTTAGTATCGCCGCCTGTAGATGAGGCAAGAGTCAATGTCAGTGCAAAACCTGGATAACAGATCGATCGTTCTCGACACCGAAACCACCGGTATGCCAGTGACCGATGGTCACCGCGTCATCGAGATTGGTTGCGTCGAACTGATTGGCCGTCGCCTGACCGGGCGGCATTTTCACGTGTACCTTCAACCCGACCGCGAAAGTGATGAAGGGGCGATTGGCGTTCACGGTATCACCAACGAGTTTCTGGTCGGCAAGCCCCGCTTTGCCGAAGTCGCCGATGAGTTTTTCGAGTTCATCAAAGGCGCGCAACTGATCATCCACAACGCAGCGTTCGACGTGGGCTTCATCAACAACGAATTTGCGTTGATGGGCGATCAGGACAGGTCAGACATCACTCGGCACTGTTCGATTCTCGACACCCTGATGATGGCCCGCGAGCGCCATCCGGGGCAGCGCAACAGCCTGGATGCCCTGTGCAAGCGTTACGGCGTCGACAACTCCGGTCGTGAGCTGCATGGCGCATTGCTTGACTCCGAGATTCTGGCTGACGTCTATCTGGCGATGACCGGCGGGCAGACCAGCCTGTCACTGGCCGGTAACGCCTCAGACGGCAATGGTTCCGGTGAAGGCTCCGGCAATCGCGGCAGCGAAATTCGCCGCCTGCCCGCCGACCGCAAGCCATGCCGCATCATTCGTGCATCGGAAAGTGAACTGGCCGAGCATGAGGTGCGTATGGGCACCATCGCCAAAGCCTCCGGCGCGCCTGCGCTGTGGGTACAGATGCTGGAAGCCAGGGCGCAGGCCTCTTCCTGACAGTAACCGGCGAAGGGTGACATGACTGTGGCACATCCTGTCTTGAGCATTCGGGTTGCAGACGAATGCTTCGAGGACTACATCCTCAACAGTGACTTCACATTCACGGTACTGGGTTATGCCAGGCCGGTCATTGGTGAGCGCGTCGAGGCGTGGCAGGTCGAACTGGTCGAGCCTTACAGCAAGAATTACGGCATCGACTCTCAGGAGTTCGCCGACCACCGTGACGCCGCCACGAGTTCGGTGATGGTTGCATGGCTGGATGATCAGCCCGTCGGGCATATCGTGATGAGCACGCACTGGAGCGGGTTTGCCTACATCGACGAACTGGCCGTTGATGACGCGGCGCGTCGTCACGGTGTCGCCAGATCACTGCTCGACGCAGCACGGTTCTGGGCGCTCAAACGCGATTTGCCTGGCATCGTTCTGGAAACCCAGAACAACAACCTCGGCGCCTGCAGGTTGTATGAGCGATGCGGCTATGTCGTGGGCGGCGTGGATCACATGCGCTACAGAGGTATCGATCCGAACACTCGCGAGACCGCGATTTTCTGGTATCTGATTTTCTAAAATCGACAGCGCCCCGCTTGCGCCGGCCAGTCAGGCGGGGCTTATCGCTGCCTCAACTGGAGGTGCGGGTCATATGCACGCCGGACTGCACGAGTTCAAAATCGTCCCCGCCAAGATGCTTGACCCGGTCACCGATTGCCAATCGATAGGTAATGACCGGTTGCCCGCCTTGCGCCTCATCAGGCTGTGATTCCTGGAACTCATGCACCGGATACACGCGACCTTCGGCGTCTCTGGCATGAAATTGTCTGACGAGAACTGAAGCCATTTGCTTTGTAACCTCTGAAACTGAATATACCTGCTGGTTTGGAAAAACCATCGAGGCTTGTAGACCACTGATCTATAGGGGAGTTTGCCTGCCATAAAAAAATAATCCGCGCTGTTTGACGGTGCCAGGGAATTGAAGGCTGTGCAGGTCGTCTAAAGCTCGCTTTCATTCTATACCTAACCCACCTCCTATCAGATGACGGATATTTTCATGAGCCAGGTTCATACCATTGCCGTATTGGTCGGCAGTCTTCGAAAAGACTCCATCAACCGTAAAATCGCTCTCGCGCTGGCAGAATTGGCACCTGCCAGTCTGAAGCTGAACATTGTCGAAATCGGTGATCTCCCGCTGTACAACGAAGACATTGATGGTGCTTCACCGCCGCCGGCTTATGCCGCCTTTCGCGAACAGCTTGGCGCTGCCCACGGCGTGTTGTTTGTCACACCGGAATACAATCGCTCAGTGCCGGGTGCCTTGAAAAATGCCATCGATGTCGGCTCGCGCCCTTACGGCAAGAGCGCGTTCAGTGGCAAGCCAGGCGCAGTGATCAGCGCTTCGCCGGGCGCAGTGGGTGGCTTCGGTGCCAATCATCACTTGCGTCAGTCGCTGGTGTTTCTGGATGTCCTTTGCCTCCAGCAGCCGGAAGCGTATCTGGGCGGTGCCGGAAGCTTTTTCGATGAAGCCGGCGTGTTGTCCGAGAAAACCCGACCGTTTCTGCAGACGTTCATCAACGCGTTCGCTGCCTGGGTTGATAAGAACGTCAAGGTGTCGAACTGACCTGCCTGCAGCCTTTCTTCTGACGAGTTGCTTTATGTAACGCAGCCGTCGCATGCCCTCTGAATAAGCTGTTTCCTTTTTCCTTGCCCATGCTCCTCCTTGGAGGGTGGGCCGGGGTGGACAGGGGAAACAGCCGATGTCAGATACACCTCCATACTTTTTCAGCGAGTCCCTTCGTGCGCAATTTGCGCAGGATATCCGGCACGCCGCTGCCCAGGCGCGCATCAGCAGCCATGAAAGTCTGTGGCTACAGACGCTGGTTCTCGATAATCATGAGGCAGGTCACGAAGCCCCTGCGCCCAGAGTCGACAGGCTGATCATGGACGACGGCTCGGCCGCCCATCCCGAACTGGCGGGTGCGTTGCTCATCAGCGATCCGGTCGGGTACCAGACGCCGGTCTTTCTGAGTACGCTGTTGTCAGGCCTCGAACGTTTCGAGCATCGCACTGCGCTGCTCGACGCACTGCGAAGGCGTTTCGATGAGTTCGGTGATCTGGTAGCGGTCGAAGCAGAGCGCGTCGAGAACTCGTTGTTTGAAACACGCACGCTGGCGGTGATCCGGCAACAGGCGCGGTACCTGGGGGACCTGGCGGTGCAACTGGACAGCCTGCCGGACCTGCGCACCGCGGCAGGTAAAGCCCTGCAAGTCGGGTTGCTGGAGCGTGATCCGATGAACGATGTTGATGTGTTCACTCACCTCGCACAGATCGTTGACACGATGCCCGCCTCAGATAACGGCCTGACGTCGGTAGTCGGTACCCAGACGCTGGTCGAGGCGGCCGTAGATGAAGTCGCTGCCCAGTCACTGCCGTCCGGCCTGGCGCGGGTGTTTCTGGATGCTCAGGGGCATGTGCTGGCCGGGGCTGAGCGGGATGTCTACAGTGAGGCGCTGGCTGCTACGGCCTCAGCCGTCCCGACGGTTTACGAGCAATTACTGGCGGATTACTGGACCGCGCCACGGCTTGATGGCCGGACCGGACGCGAGGTGGCAGTGCTTGCGCTGGCCGAATCGTTTCGTCGGCACTTGCTGGCGGGGCGGGCGGCCGGCGCGCTGAATGACGCTGATTATCATCGTCTGCGTGTCCTGCTGCCTGCCCATGACGCTGCACTCGACCCGCAGTCGATCAGGGTGTGCAGGTTGTCAGTCTCCGTGGCCGGGCAGGAGCCTGTGAAACTGGTCGGGCGGTTTCTGATTGATTTCCCGGCCAGCGGCACAGCCGGTGTTTACCTTTATTCCTCGTTGGCCGGTTTCAAGCACTTCGACAACATGGCCCGGATGACCACACACCTGGTGGGCGATCCTGCGCGCGCCCGATTGTTGGCCAGCGCGTCCTTGAACGATCACCCGGCCCTCTGTGCCCAAGGCCATGTCGAATTGCAGTTCGAGCCGGTCACGACTGCGTTCTTCAGTGAGTTCGTGGAAGGCGTCATCGCGCTGCAAAAGCGCAACCTGCGCCATGTGCTGGGATTGCCGCCCATTGCCTTTGAAAAGATTCCGGCGCGTATCGATGACGCGCTCGACATCCGTGCATTGCTGGACGGGCGACTGCTGAATTTACCCGCCTCTGCGCGCTGGCGTTCCGATCTGCTGCCGTTTGATCAGGTCTGGGGTTCATCTGCCTCTGCGACCAGCGAACCACACGCTCGCTTCGAAACTGCCGACAACTGGGTCGGCAAGCTGAGAAAGGTCGAACGGCTGCTTGAGCGCGTGGACTCGCTGCATCATGGCGTTGAAGGCTGCATGCGTGATGCATTGAACCGTTACCTGGCGCTGCTCGATTTACCGTCCCTGGACGCCAGGACGCTGTGGGTCTCGGCCGGTACAGGTGACGGCCCGCCCGAGTATCTGCTGTCGCTGGCGTTGGAGCGTGCTTGCGGTCACCCCCGGGTAGCGCATTCAAACGGAGCGGTTCTTGAGGGGCTGGTGGCGCCTCGCCTGGTCCGCAGTCTGCCATTGGCGCTGCTCGAGCACATGCTTGATTGCGTGCTGGCAGATTTCCCTCGCCGGTTCGAACAGCAGGTTGTCGAGTTGTATTCCCGCTCGATCCGCCATCTGGATTCACAGGTACAGCCCGGTATTCTGTCCGCGTTGGTCCGTGAATACGCCTTGCGCCTTGAGCTGTTCATCGAGAAACGGACTGCCACGCTTCCTGAATCCGTTCTGCGCAACGTTCAGCAGGTATTGGACAGGCCACTGGCTGTCTTGAGAGCTACGTTGGGGGATGAGCGCGTGGACGCTTTCACGCTGTCGTTCCAGTACGACCCGTTGGCACCCGCTGTCGCGTTGCCCAATGCATTCGTCATAAGCAACCGGCTTCGCCCCGAAAAACCTGCCCTGTGGCTGATTGGCAAAGGGCTTCTGGTGTTCGAAACCCGGCATGCGCTCACGCAATACGTTGCTTCCCGGCTGGCGGGTGCCGAATCGACCGTGAGCATTACCAACCTTTTGGCCGAGCCCGACAGGCAAACGCTGTTGAGCTGCCTTGCTCAGCCTGAACCGCCGGACATCAACGTGACGCTGCACCTTGTCGAGGGGCATTTCATTGCAGCGTTGCAGGGCGATGAAATCGAGCGCCAGCGGCGCACGGCAGCGTATCTCTACAGGCAGGCCGCTGAATGGGAATTGCCATCCGGGCTCTTCAGCCATTTGCTTGAGGCTGCCGAGCGCGATGATCGCAATCGTCAGGTGTTGAGCAACCTGGGTTCCGCTATTCAGTTCGTGATTTACCGGGCCATTGTTCCCGTCTGGATCATTCAGGCATCAATGAATGAGCAGATCATTCTGGTCGAGGCTTTGCGCAGGTTTTACGTGAACTGTGTCGGGCTCAGGGATTTTCTGTTCGACGTCCCCGATCTTTATCAATATTCACAGGAACAGCTGACAAAAAGCCTTGCGCGCGACTTCCCCGATCAGTCACTGGATCCGGAAGATATCCTGGTCACGCTGACGCACTACGTGGCTGTGCCCGTGCCCGCCGGGCAAACGCCGCAATCGATACCGGCTGCTACCGGGGTCATTCGCGAGAGCCTTGTGGAGTTTGCTGCCAACCGGTTCATGTCTCGTCTGGACGGGGCGATTTCAATCACGCTCAAGGAAGGCCGGACGACACCTGCAGCGCTGACCCCGGCCTATGTTCGTCATCTGGTGGAGTCGCTCGACATCGCGACACGCTACCGGAGTGTGCTGGACAGGCTGTTTGCCGACACTGACCCCGACTATGCCGAGCGGCGATCGCTGTTCACTCAGCAGATGCCTTCACTGGATCTGTTGCGCGCCTTTTCCATGAAGCTGAAGAATGACATTTCCGGCGACGCTTACCGCTTTGTCGAAGGCGTGCTGAACATGCCTGATGCGATAGCGCGGCTGCCGGTTGACGGGAAATACGTGCAATTCTGCCGGTTGCAATTGCTTCCGGCCAGCGAAGGCTGGGCCCCGACCATTGTGCTCAATGCCTACCTGATAGGGCCTTCGAAGCCGCAATCCGGGCCTTGGGTTTTGTATGTATTGACGTACGACGATTTCGTCTTCAAAGAGTATCCGTCCCAGGCCGCTGTGCTGGAGGACATTCGTACCTCCCGCTCACTTCAGCAGTTCATCCTCGATCACATCGACCCCGGCATGCGCAAGGTCTATGACAACGGTGGCTTCATGGAGCCGCACCTGCCTTTCAGTGTGGAGTCCGACTTCGATGTGCCTTGGCGCTCCAGTCAGCCGGTAACCCTGAAAATCGAACCGTACGAGGGCAACGCGCTGCAATTGATGTTCGAAGATGCGCTGGACATCCTCAAGTTGCAGGTGCAGCAGCAGAGCGTTACCAATGCAGAACATCGCCGCAACCGGTTGCAATACCTCTTTACGCTGGGTGCCGAGCAGGTCATGGCCCTCATGCCGGGGCGGCTGGGCGCGCTGATTGGCATATGGCAGAGCCAGACGTTGTTCAACTCGTCTGTCGTGTCGGCTGGCAGGCGGCGCTGGGGCAAGGCGTTCTCCGAGTTCATGGCTGCGGTGAGTGTGATGATTTCTTCACGGCAGAACCCGCAGTCGGGTGAAGAAGTCGGCCCGCAATGGGAGGGGGACGAGTCGCAGGAGGTTTCGGAGCTGCCTGAAGATGCGGCGGATGTGCCGGTTTTTTCCTGGGGCAACAGCTCCCTGACACAACAGATGCGCGCCCGCCTGCTCGAGTTCGAAGTACACGACGTGGCGCTGAACACGCTGCAGAAGGACGAGTTGCTCAACACCTTCAAGAACCCCGTTACAGGCGGGGTGTACGCCGCCGTTGACGGCAAGGCCTATCAGTTGCAGCGCGACCGGGATGGCTGGTTCATCGTCGCCGGGGACAAGACCGGGCCGTCGGTCAAACTCGATATCAACCAGCGATGGACACTGGACATCCAGGGCGGCCTGAGAGGCGGGGGCGGCATCGTCACCCGCATGGAAAGCAGCCTCATCGACGAGGAGGTCGAGGAAATTATCGTCATCAGCGCCAGTGGCATGCCCGCCATTCGTCAGGCTCACCATGAAATGGCGCTTTCTATCGAGGAAGGTCATGCCCAGGCGCAGCGCTATCTGGAGAACTGCCTGGCCAATCTCACGCCGAGGCCGCCGGATGAAAAAGTCGATGTGCGTACGGAGAAAATCCTCGCCGACTTTTTTGACCACAAGACTCCGGATGCCCCATTGCACAGTGCTGTTAAAAAGGCGGTTACAGGCGTCTATCAGGCGCTGATGGACCCTTCGCTGTCACCGATCGACTCTCCGCGTTATGTGGTTGGGATCAACCGGATCGGGAACGAGGCGTCCAGTGCCTTTGTATTCGAAGCCGACCCCTCAAAGCGGATTTTTCTGACCGAGCAATTCTTCCGACTGCCCAGTTACCGTTTCAAAGTCAGCGCCATGCGTTCGGGCGACTTCAGGTATGGCCCCCACTATCGCGCGGCGATCCTGATTCATGAGTTGTCGCATCTGGTGCTTCGAACGGATGACATCGCTTATGTCGATTCACAAGCGCCTTACGCCGATCTGCTGGAAGACGCGCCCAGTTACCGTTTGCGCATTCGAAACGAACAGATTGTCGCTCAACAGAAGACCTTGTCTTTCCAGACGGACCGCAGCGTGCTGTTCAAACAGATGGAAGACGGAGTGATGCGAGATTTGCGCCGGATCGACGGTAACGGCAAAGCCACTATTCTGCGCCTCTCCGGCAAGTCAACGCTGGATGAGGCCCGTGATGTGTTTTACGCCGATGTTCACAAGCGCGCCGATATCATGCTCAAAAACGCCGATACCGTTGCGTTGCTGGTGACCTTGCTGGGGCGCGAGCGATTCGTGAAGCGTTGATGCAGTGTTCCGGCAACGGGTGTTGCCGGGGCGGCAGGCGGTCTTTCAGACCAGATAGTGGCGCAGCTCGCGGGCGATCACCAAGCGCTGGATTTCGCTGGACCCTTCGTAGATCTGCGTGATGCGTGCATCGCGGTAGTAACGCTCCACAGGGTAGTCCTCCAGATAGCCGTAGCCGCCATGAATCTGGATCGCTTTAGAACACACCCACTCAGCCATTTCGGACGCAAACAGCTTGGCCTGGGAGGCCTCCGACAGGCAGGGTTGCCCGGCGCTGCGCAGACGTGCGGCGTGCAGGGTCAGCAGGCGGGCGGCGTTGATCCGGGTGTGCATGTCGGCCAGCAGGTTGGCGATGCTCTGGTGTTCGATGATCGGTTTGTCGAACTGCACCCGCTCCCGCGCGTACGCCAGCGCAGCCTCGAAAGCGGCGCGGGCGATCCCGAGGGCCTGGGCGGCGATGCCGATCCGGCCACCCTCCAGGTTCGACAGGGCGATTGCCAGCCCTTTGCCACGTTCGCCCAACAGATTGGCTGCCGGAATGCGGCAGTTATCCAGCGTTACCGCGCAGGTGTCGGAGGCCCGGATTCCCATTTTGTGCTCACTTCGGTCGACCACAAAACCGGGATTCACCGTCGGCACCAGAAATGCGGACAACCCTTTTTTGCCGAGTTCAGGGTCGGTGACGGCAAACACGATGGCCAGCTCTGCGCGTTTGCCGTTGCTGACAAACTGCTTGGCGCCATTGATGACCCACTCGTCACCCTGCAACTCGGCGCGGGTGCGCAGGTTGTGGGCTTCGGAGCCTGCATGCGGTTCGGTCAGGCAGAAACAGCCGATAGACCGTCCGCTGGCAAGTTTCTCTAGCCAGGTGTGTTTTTGCTCGTCGGTACCGAAATTGAGAACCGGCCCGCAGCCCACCGAGCTGTGAACACTCATCAGCGTGCCGGTGGCCGCGTCGGCGGCGGAGATTTCTTCGACCGCCAGTGCATACGCGACATAGTCGATGTAAGTGCCACCCCATTGCTCCGGGACCACCATGCCCAGCAGGCCCAGATCCCCCAGTTTGCTGACCAGCGCATCATCGATCCAGCCAGCCTTTTCCCAGGCCTGGGCGTGTGGGGCAATTTCGTTGCGGGCAAAGTCGCGCGCCATGTCGCGAATCATCACCTGCTCTTCACTCAACTCAAGGTCGTTCACGGCTCAGTGCTCCAGACCGCTGAAGAAACTCTGCACATGCGAGGCACTGACGTCCTGCACGTTGCCGTGTTTCCATTGCGGCTTCTTGTCTTTATCGATGATCAGGGCGCGTATGCCTTCGATCAGGTCTCCGCGTTCGAACCATTGCCGGTCCAGGTGAAGCTCCATCGCGAAGCAGGCCGCCAGCGGCAAATGACGCCCGCGGCGCAGCATTTCCAGTGTCACGGCCATCGCCAGCGGCGAGTGGTGCTGCATCCGGTTGGCCGTGTCGAGTGCCCATTGGCGGGTATCGGCTATTGCCACTTCCTGCAACTGCTCGATCATGCTCGGGATGTCCTGGCGGCCAAAGAAGTAATCGATGGCCGGGCGCAAAGCTTCCAGTGGCGGAGTGGGCAAGCGCTGGGTCGCGAGCTTGGCCAGCGCACCTTGCAGGTCCTTGAGCGGTGTCGATTTCCATTTCAGGTGGTCGAGCATATGGTCGAGGCGTGGCAGCATTTCGCTGTTCATCGACCAGTTGGCGAGGCCGCAGTACAGCGCGTCGGCGGCACCGATCTGCGACCCGGTGACGCCCAGCCATGTGCCGATTTCACCAGGCAGCCGCGAGAGAAAGTAACTGCCTCCCACATCCGGAAAATAACCGATGGCGACTTCCGGCATGCCCAGCCGGCTGCGTTCGGTCACCACCCGCAGGTCAGCGCCTTGAACCAGGCCCATGCCGCCGCCCAGTACCAGGCCGTCCATAATGGCCAGTACGGGTTTGCGGTAGCGGTGAATAGTCAGGTCCAGCTCGTATTCTTCGGCGAAAAAGGTGTAGTGCAGGTCCAGACCGTTCTGATGGCTTTCATACAGCGAGCGGATGTCGCCCCCGGCGCAGAATGCTTTCTCGCCAGCACCGCGCAGTACCACGGCGTGAATGGAGGCGTCATCGGCCCAGGTGTCCAGTTGACGCTTGAGGGTGCGGACCATGTCCAGATCGACTGCGTTCAGCCCTTCCGGACGATTGAGGGTCAAGTGGCCAATGTGGTTACGCACGTCGACAACAATCGCGTTGCGGCTGGCGGGTTGCCTGACCGGGCGGATGGACGAAACCTGTGAACTCATTCTGAACTCCTTGTTCGGTTGCGCTTTCTTCTTGTTAGAGCGTCGCAGAAGATCCTATCAGCGCAAATGTGCAAAGCAAAACTGCGTTTAAGCATAGCCGGAAGTTTCAAACAGCCACGCTTTACACGGTCTTCCGGTGTTTGAGCGTTATGGGGTCCGTTAGTTTGCACAAAACATGGCCAGCCTCTTGAGTATTCTGGCTGTCATTAATGTCACACAAGGGAATCCTCAAGTGGCGCTCATGAAAAGTCTGACCCATGCCAAACCTTTCCCATGACTGACAAGTATGCCCCGCGCGACTGGGCCGCCCACGAGCGCCCGACCATGCCGGGCTCGCCTTCGACGCCGCTGCATTCGGACGCCCGCCGCTGGGCGTTTGCGCTGGTGGGGGTGATCGTCGCCCTGACCGGCGGTCTCGGCAACGCGCTGGTGGTTGCCAACCTGCCTTATCTGCAAGGCGCCTTGGGCGCGACATCGCAGGACATCGCCTGGCTGCCGGCGGCCTACATCATGACCAACGTGTCGATGAACCTGCTGTTGGTGAAGTTTCGCCAGCAATTCGGCCTGCGGGCGTTTACCGAGCTGTTTCTGGTGCTTTACGCGCTGGTGACGTTGGCGCATCTGTTCGTCAACGATATCGATTCAGCCATTGCCGTGCGTGCTGCGCACGGCATGGTCGGTGCGGCGCTCAGCACCCTTGGCCTGTATTACATGATTCAGGCGTTTCCGCAGAAGTGGCGGCTCAAGGCCCTGGTTCTGGGGATCGGCACCGCCCAGTTGGCCACGCCGCTGGCCAGGCTGGTGTCCGAAGACTTGTTGCAGATTGCCCAATGGCGCGGCTTGTACCTGTTCGAACTGGGCATGGCGCTGCTGTCGCTGGGGTGTGTACTGATGCTCAAACTGCCACCGGGTGATCGATTCAAGGCGTTCGAGAAGCTGGATTTCCTGACGTTCGGTCTGCTGGCGACCGGTTTCGCGCTGTTGTGCGCTGTCTTGTCGCTGGGAAGAATCGAATGGTGGCTGGAGGCGCCCTGGATCGGCTTCGCCTCGGCAGCGTCGATTGCGCTGATCTGC
The DNA here is from genome assembly GCF_002157375.1 of Pseudomonas syringae. Lineage (GTDB taxonomy): Bacteria > Pseudomonadota > Gammaproteobacteria > Pseudomonadales > Pseudomonadaceae > Aquipseudomonas > Aquipseudomonas syringae_T. The sequence goes on along the minus strand of NZ_MTSA01000004.1, from coordinate 290,359 downwards.
GCAGGCCTGGCCATTGAGCACAATCGCAGCAACCCGCTGCTGATCACTCGCTGGCTCGGCAGCGGGGCGATCTTGCGTCTCGGGCTGGCGGTCATCCTGTTTCGTGTCGTGCTGTCTGAGCAGTCCGTCGGCGCCGTCGGTTTTCTTCAAGCGCTGAACATGGGCAGTCAGCAACTGCACACGCTGTATCTGGTGATGCTGCTGGGCAGCGTGGCCGGGCTGGCGGTCAGTGCGCTGACCATCAACCCTGCGCATCTGATCAAGCCTTTGCTGATCTCTCTGGCGATGATGGCCGTGGGGGCCTGGATGGACAGTCACTCGACCAATCTGACCCGTCAATCGAACATGTACCTCAGTCAGTTTCTGCTGGCATTCGGTGGCACGTTCTTCCTCGGGCCGACCCTGGTGCTGGGCATCAGCGGGGTGCTGGCCAACCCACGCAATATGGTGAGCTTCTCGGTGCTGTTCGGGATCACCCAGAACATCGGCGGCCTGATCGGGTCTGTTGCGCTGGGCACCTTTCAGGTCGTGCGCGAGAAGTTTCACTCCAGCCACATCGTCGAGCACCTGACCCTGATCGACCCGCTTGTCCAGGCGCGACTGCAAAGCTACAGCGCCAGTTACGGCTCGGTGATTACCGACCCCTCGTTGCGCAACACTCAGGGAATGCGCGCGATGGCCACGGCCGCAACGCGAGAAGCCAATGTGCTGGCCTACAACGATGTGTTCATGTTGATCGCACTGATTGCCGTGCTGACCATGATCTGGATTTCAGCCAGGGTTCTGTGGCTGAAAATGACCACGCAGCCCTTGGCGTTGGCGCCCGTTGCACCCGCCGCTTCGCCTTCCGTACCCCATTCCGGCGTTAAATCTTCATGACCGAATCCAATACCACCGATAACGAAACACCTCGCAGCCCGTCTTCTCCGGCCCCGGCACCGTTGAAGTCCCCCGTCACCAGCCGGCCGCGTTCGGCCCGCAAGCGCGTCGTGTCTTCCGTGATTTTCGGGGCTGTCGCGCTGGCCGGGGTGCTGGTGGTGTTATACGCCTGGCAGTTGCCGCCGTTCGGCAGCCCGATAGAAAGCACCGAGAATGCCCAAGTCAAAGGGCAGACCACCCTGATCGGGCCGCAACTGAGCGGTTATGTCTACGAAGTGCTCGTGCAGGACTTTCAGTTCGTCAAGGCGGGCGATCTGCTGGTTCGTCTGGACGACCGCATCTATCGTCAGCGCCTGGAACAAGCCGTTGCGCAACTGGCGATGCAGAAGGCTTCGCTGGCCAATAACCTGCAACAACGCCGCAGCGCTGAAGCCACTATCGGCCAGCGCGAGGCCGAGCTGCAGAACAGCATTGCGCAAGGCCGCAAGAGCGCTGCCGATCTGCGTCGCAATCAGGCGCTGGTGACTGACGGTTCGGTGTCGAAAAGCGAGCTGGACGTGACCCGGGCTGCCGACGCGCAGGCAAACGCTGCCGTTGCAGAAGCCAAGGCGGTATTGCAGATATCCCGCGAGGACCTGCAAACGGTGATCGTCAACCGGGGTTCGCTGGAGGCCTCGGTCGCCAATGCCCAGGCGGCGGTTGAACTGGCGCGCATTGATCTGGACAACACCCGCATCGTTGCCCCGCGTGACGGGCAATTGGGGCAAATCGGCGTGCGGCTGGGGGCTTATGTCAATTCGGGCGCGCAATTGATGGCACTGGTGCCGGAGCAGCGCTGGATCGTCGCCAACATGAAGGAAACCCAGATGGCCAACGTGCGCCTCGGTCAGCCGGTGAGCTTTACCGTCGATGCGCTGGATGGTCGCGAAATGCATGGCCATGTACAACGAATATCGCCGGCTGCTGGCTCGGAGTTCAGCCTGCTGCCTGCCGACAACGCGACCGGCAACTTCGTGAAGATATCTCAGCGTATTCCGGTGCGCATCGTCGTCGATGCCGACCAGCCGATGCTTGAGCATCTGCGGCCCGGCATGTCAGTGGTGGTGAGTATTGACACCAGCGTGGAGGGAGATACGCCGCAGGATCCTGCGGTACGATGATTTTCGTGCCACTGCGTTGGGGTGCAACGGTTTTGCGGTGCAACGGTCCTGCGGTGTCAGTGGAATATGCGTCCGACTCAAGGCACCTTTGATTCTCGTGCCGATGCTCAGCGTCGGCATGCGTCCTGTGGCGCTCTGCGTCAACTATGTGCTGCAGCTGGAGGTCATGCCTTGCGCGCAGTCACTGCACATAAAAGCGCTGTTTTATCACTATGGCACTGACGACGCCGATTGCGACGTAAGTGACGGCTGAGTCCTGGCGCTGATTCGGGGGTAACTCGGCAAGGACGCCGAGTTAGCCGCACCGGGCCATGGATGGCCCGTTGCGGCGACCCCCGGATCAGTGACAGGGCGAAGGAACCCGACGAAGTCGGGCCGGAAACGGAGCCAGGACTTTGCCTACTTTGGTCCCTCAAAGTAGGGCGCCGTAAGGGCGCAAAGGTGACCTGAGTCGAGCGTGAGTCTCTCTGAGCCCGCAGAACGGTGTGGCATAGCGTGTCACGAATTCGCCCCCGTGCGGAACAGCAAGGTCTCAGAACAGTTTACTGAACACCCAGTACAGCGAGCCCGACAAAAGGATGGCGGCGGGCAGGGTCAGCACCCAGGCGGTGGCCAGGTTGCGCAGGGTGCGCATTTGCAGCCCCGAGCCGTTGGCGACCATCGAACCCGCCACGCCGGACGACAGCACATGGGTGGTGGACACCGGCAAGCCGTACATGTCCGCCGCGCCGATGGTGAACATCGCCACGACTTCTGCGGACGCGCCCTGAGCGTAGGTCATGTGAGTCTTGCCGATCCGCTCGCCGACGGTCACGACGATACGCTTCCAGCCAACCATCGTGCCCAGCCCCAAAGCGATAGCAACAACGATTTTGACCCAGGTCGGAATGAACCGCGTGGCGCTGTCGATCTGGCTTTTGAAGGCTTCGAGTTTGGTGGTGGTCTCCGCGTCAAAATGGCCCACGTTGTTTTTTTCCATCACGCGGATGGTTTCCGAGGTCAGGTACATGTCGTTACGTACGTTGGTGACCGCTTCGGCAGGCACTTTCGACAACGAACCGTAGCTGGCGACCTGATCGCCGATCTTGCCGGCCATGACGGCCAGGGCCGGGATCAGGTCCGGGGTCTCTTGTTTGCTGACCAGATAATCCGAAAGCGTCTTGCGTGAATCGGCCGGAGCGGGCTGAGGGACGCTGCGGATCAACGCCTGCTGAGTGACTTCAGCCACGGCTGCGAATTGGGTGGCCTGATCGGCGGGCATGGTGCGGTTGAGTGCGTAAGCCATCGGTAAGGTGCCGACCAGAATCAGCATGATCAACCCCATGCCTTTCTGCCCGTCGTTTGAGCCGTGCGCGAATGACACGCCGGTGCAGGTCACGATCAGCATCGCGCGAATCCACAGCGGCGGCGGCGCGTTGCCTTCGGGCGCTTTGTACAGCGCGCGGTTCTTGATGAACATGCGCATTGCGATCAACAGCAAGGCGGCACAGCCAAACCCGACCAGCGGCGAAAGCAGCAGTGAGTAACCGATTTTGGTGGCCTGTGACCAGTCCACACCGCTGGTGCCGTCACGCCCGTGCATCAAGGCGTTGGCGACACCGACACCGATGATTGAACCGATCAGGGTGTGCGACGAGGAGGCCGGCAAGCCCAGCCACCAGGTGCCCAGGTTCCAGATGATCGCCGCGATCAACAGCGCGAAGATCATCGCGAAACCGGCCGATGAGCCGGTCTGCAGGATCAGCTCTACCGGCAGCAATGCAATGATGCCGAATGCCACCGCACCGCTGGAAAGCATCACGCCCAGAAAGTTGAAAAACCCTGACCAGACCACGGCAAAACCGGGTGGCAGGGAGTGGGTGTAGATCACTGTCGCGACGGCATTGGCGGTGTCATGGAAGCCGTTGACGAACTCGAACCCCAGTGCAATCAGCAACGCGACGCCCAGCAGCACGAACGGGGTCCAGGTGGTGACCACCGTGCCCATGTCGTCCACGTCCTGCTTGAGGCTATAGCCGGTGAACAGCAAGCCTGCGATGAGTATCGTGAAGAAAAGTATCACGGTCATTCGGCTGGGCTTGCGACCGAATTGACTTGTCGACAGGCTCGCCTGGCCGATGGCGTCGGGAGACAGTGCGTTTGTGGCCATGTTTACAATCCTGGATTGAAAGATTATTGACATGGTCATTGCAAAATGTGACAGCGGTGAGACATGTAACAATTGATTGCGCTTTTGCGCCGGTTTTCTGACAACCGGCACGTCCTGTGCGGCGCCTCAGTAATCGCCGCGTTTGCGAAACGCCCAGCGGCCTGCCACCAAGGTAAAGGTTGCTACCAACGCCACCAGAATCCAGAAGCCTTCCGGGTCGGAAGCCAGCGGCACGCCGCCCACGTTCATGCCAAAAAAGCCCGCGACGATGTTGATTGGCAACGCCAGCACCGTCACCACCGTCAGGGTGAACAGGGTGCGACTGCTCTGTTCATTGAGGTTGGCGGCGATTTCTTCCTGCAACAGCTTGATGCGTTCGCCCAGCGCCGTGAGGTCGTTGATCACCAGCGACGACTCTTCGATGGACTGGCGCAACGCTTGCGCATCCTGCTCGCGCAGCCACTGTGGCGGGCGGTGCAGCAAGCGCATCAGCGAACCCGGTTCGAGCGCCAGCAGACGTTGCAGGCGCACCAGCACTCGACGCATGGCACCGAGTTCAGAGCGATTGTTGCTCAGCCGCTGTGACAGCAACTGGTCTTCGATGCGGTCAACGTTGACGCTGGTCTTGCGCAGGAACTGGGTCAGGACTTCACCCTGATCGCTGAGCAAGTGCGCCAGCAGCTCCAGCGGTGAGTCGAACTGTTCGCCACGCTTGACCGCCGAGCGCAGTTTGTCGACCGAGCGCAGGGGTTGCAGCCGGGCAGTGATCAACAAACGCTGGCGCGCGCAAACCCACAAGGTAGAGATATCAGTCGACAGCCTGTTGAAATCGAATACCACGTCGTTGACCACTGCCAGCAGCGTGGCGTCGACGTGTTCGATACGGGTCGAGCGCGAGCCTTCGTGCAGGGCCTCGAAGAACTCCTCCGGCAGGTCGAGCGTGGTTTTCATCCAGCGCTCGCAGGCCGCGTGCGACAGGTTCAAGTGCAGCCAGATGAAGTCGTTTTCGTCAGGCGGGTTTTGCAGGTAATCCAGCGCGGCAGCCGAGCCGATTTCCTGACCGCTTTCACCGTGGCGAAAACGGAAGCCGTAAAGCAGGCCGAAAAGGTCGGAATCCTGATGGTGATGCACAATACTGTGGTTCATGGCTGTCCACATGCGGCCTGGCCCGGGCGGGGGAGGCGAAGGCCGCATGATGACAAGGCGTTATTTCATATTTGTGACAGCTTGTTGCAGTGTGTTTCTTTGATGGATTCATTGCCGGTCGCGTTCAGCGGCCATTCAGGCGGGGGGCCTGTCTTCTGCTGCCACGCACAGCATCAGATCATGGCCAGAGGCACCTTGCGAGTGGGGGCGGGCCACGCCAGATCGATGTCCGCCAGGTCCCTTTCCGTCAGCCGGATTTGTTCAGCTTCGATATTCAGACGGATATGCTCAGGGTTGGTCGCCTTGGGGATGGCAATCAGATTGTCCTGGCGAAGCACCCATGCCAGAGAAATCTGCGCCGGCGTTGCGTTGTGGCGTTTGGCAATTTCATGCAGGGCAGGGTGGTAGAGCAGGTCGCCCGCCTGACCGATCGGGCAGTACGCCATCAACGGCAGGTGACGGTCTGCGCTCCACAGCATGAGGTCGAACTCGATGCCCCGTTGCTCCGGGTTGTACAGCACCTGATTGGTCGCGCAACGCGGGTTGTTCAGTTCGATCATGTCCGGCACGTCGAAGTTGGACACGCCCCAGGCGCCGATTTTGCCGGCTTCACGCAGGCGCTCGAAGGCTTCGACGGTCTCGGTCAGCGGGTGCTGCCCCGGCCAGTGCAGCAGGTAGAGGTCAATGTAGTCGGTATTCATCCGGCGCAGGCTGGCTTCGCACGCGATGGGAATACCGGTGCGGCTGGCATTGTGCGGATACACCTTGCTGACCACGAACACCTTGTCGCGCTGCCCGGCAATGGCTTGCCCGACGATTTCTTCAGCCGCGCCATCAGCGTACATCTCGGCGGTGTCGATCAGGGTCAGGCCCTGTTCGATGCCGAGGCACAGCCCGGCTATTTCTGCCGAGCGCAGATGCCCTTTTTCACCCATGTGCCAGGTGCCCTGACCCAGCACTGGTACGGTACTGCCTGCCAATTCCAGTGTGCGCATATGACCCCCGCCTATCAGTGAGCAGTTAAGTAAGCAGGTCTCAGGCAACACATGACGCACGAGGTTCCGTGCGCCGCGGCGTAATGAAGATTTAAACCCTGAACTGTTTCAGCAACGTGTTCAGTTCTTCACTCAGTTCTCGCAGGTGCTGGCTGGCCGAAGTGGACTGCTCGGCAGCCAGTGCAGTGCTCTGGGACAGCTGTGCCGCCTGGGTGACGTTCTGGTTGATGTCATCCACCACATGGGTTTGCTGCAACGTGGCGCTGGCGATGGAGGCGTTCAGGCTGTTGAGGTTGCGCAGCGCCTGGCTGATGGAGGTCAGGCTCTGGCCGGCCTGATTGGCCTGCTCGATGGTCAGTTGCGAGGAGCGACTGCTGTCGCCAATGACCTTGACCGCTGCATCGGAGTACTTTTGCAGGCGCTCGATCATGGCCTGGATTTCTGCGGTGGACTTCTGGGTACGCTGGGCCAGCAGGCGCACCTCATCGGCCACGACGGCAAAACCGCGACCCTGTTCACCGGCGCGTGCTGCTTCAATGGCAGCGTTCAGTGCCAACAGGTTGGTCTGCTCGGCAATCGAACTGATCACCTCCAGCACGCTGCCGATCTGCGTGCTTTCGCTGGACAGGTTGTGCATCACGTCCACGGCCTGGCTGATGGTGCCGGAGAGGTGCTCGATCTGGCGCAAGCTGTTGTCGATATTGACCTGACCTTGATGCGCCTGCGATTCGGCGTCGCGCATTTCGCTGGCGGCATGCTCGGCGTTTTTGGCAACGTCCTGGACGCCGTAGGTCACTTCGTTGACGGCGGTGGCCACCAGGTCCATCTGTTGCGATTGTTGCTGGCTACGGGCCTGCGCCTGCTCGGCATTGCCGCCCAATTCACTGGCTGCCTGGCCCAGTGCCACAGACGAGTTCTGCAACAGCCCGACAACGTTACGCAGTTTGGCGACAAAAGCGTTGAAGTGCGTGCCCAGCTCGGTGATCTCGTCCTTGCCGTGGGTTTCCAGTGTGCGGGTCAGGTCACTTTCACCGCTGGCAATGTTGGCCATTGCACCGACGGCGGCTCTCAGCGGAAGCACAATGCTGCGCACGATCAAGGTCAGCAGCAGCACCATGACCAACACAATGCCGGCGATAAATATTCCGGTTTTCAACAACTGCGCCTCGAATTCGGCGGCCACGTCGTCCACGTACACGCCGGAGCCGAGAATCCAGCCCCACGGCTGAAACAGTTGCACATACGAAGTCTTTTTCACCGGCTCGCTGGCGCCCGGCTTCGGCCAGCGATAATTGACCATGCCGGCACCCTTGCTTTTGACGAGGGTGACCATCTCATTGAACACCGCAAAGCCGTCCGGGTCTCTGATAGCCGACAGGTTTTGCCCTTCGAGTTTTGGATTGGTGGGGTGCATGACCATGACGGGCTGCAGGTCGTTGATCCAGAAATAGTCGTTCTGGCTGTAGCGCAGCCCCTTGATCTCTTTCAGCGCCTGCTGTTGGGCTGCTTCGCGAGGCAGGCTGCCAGCCGCTTCGAGGCCTTGGTAGAAGGTGAGAATGCCACTGGCTGTCTGCACCACGTGCATGGTTTTTTCAGCCTTTGCCCGATACAGATCGTCATGGGTCTGTTTGAGCAGGGTGGCTGCGAGGACCAGAAGCATCAGCACAGAAACAATAAGAATCAGCCACAAGCGGCGACTGATGGACACACTGCGCATATTCATGATCTTCATCCCTAATGTCATTTTTCTTTTTTTGGTTGAACGGCGCGAAGCCGGATAGCAGAGCCTCTCAAACATCTCGGCGCATGATCGATAAACATGAGACTTCAATCACACTTTTTTTCAGCGGCATGCGGGTATGGCGAAAGGCTTACATCAAGAGACGCCATTGGCTCTATCGACGGACACCGGGCCAATGTAGGATCCAATTCAACAGCTGCAGCGAAGGAACGCCGCAGCGATCAGGGAAGATCGACCATTGCCAGGAGGCTACTGACAGGATGTCGGAATGGTCATGTTGCAATACCACCCGCTTCGGCGGGTTTTTTGCGTCTGCGCAAAAGCCGCTGCTCAGCGATCCGGCTCGCAGCCCTTGAGCACCAGCCTGAGGATGGTCTGCGTGGCAGCCTCGTAATCATCATCGTCCAGTTTCGCCTTGCCGGTGACGGTTGCGATCTGCCAGTCGAAATCGGCATAGGTCTGGGTCGCGGCCCACATGGTGAACATCAAATGATGAGGGTCAATCCGGGCAATCTGCCCGCTGTCGATCCACGCCTGGATGCACTCGATGTTGTGCCGGGCCTGCCCGTTGAGCTGTTCGATCTGCTCCGGCGTGAGGTGCGGGGCGCCGTGCATGATTTCGCTGGCGAAGACTTTCGACGCGAAGGGCAGGTCACGGGAAATCTGGATTTTCGAGCGTATGTAGCGGCTGAGCACTTCGGCCGGAACGCCGTCGGGGTTGAACGGCGTCGACGCTTGAAGGATGGGTTCGATAATGCTTTCCAACACCTCGCGATAGAGGTTTTCCTTGGACTTGAAGTAGTAATAGACGTTGGGTTTGGGAACGCCGGCCTTGGCCGCGATATCGCTGGTCTTGCTGGCGGCGAAGCCCTTGTCGGCAAATTCCTCGCTGGCCGCGCGCAGGATGAGTTCTTTGTTGCGCTCGCGAATACTGCTCATGACCCGGTTATTCCCTTGCCTGCATGGCGGTCGCGCATGGTAGCACCGGGTTTGCGCAGCGCTCAATATCGGCAGGGTGCAGGGCCTCTCGGCCATTGATGGCTGACTGTTTAAAGCGTTTTTCCATGCGATTCGGCAAACGCTCACACCGGTCTGGTGTGAGCGTGTGCAGCGAATCAGGCGTTCATCAGTTCCTGGACACGAGCCGCCAGCGCATCAATGGCAAATGGCTTGGTCAGCACCCGCATTCCCGGCCCTAGCTGTTCATCGCCGATGGCCGTGTTTTCCGCGTAGCCGGTGATGAACAGGGTTTTCAACTGCGGACGGACTTCTCGCCCGGCATCGGCCATCTGCCGCCCGTTCATGCCGCCGGGCAAGCCCACGTCGGTGATGAGCAGGTCGATATGCACGTCCGAGCGCAGCAGTTTGAGACCGGCCAGGCTGTCCGCCGCCTCGATCAGCGTATAACCGAGATCACCGAGGGCGTCCGTGAGCAGCATGCGTACGGTCGGTTCATCATCCACGATCAGGATGGTTTCTCCAGATTGCGTGAATTCGACCGGGGTCTTGTGAACATCGCTCTCGTCCCTGACCGCCACCCCGTTGTAGCGCGGCAGGTAGATGGAGATCGAGGTTCCCTTTCCCACCTCGGACTGAATGCGCACCTGGCCGCCGGACTGATTGGCGAACCCGTAGATCATCGACAGGCCGAGGCCTGTGCCCTGGCCGATCGGCTTGGTGGTGAAGAACGGGTCAAAGGCCTTGGCGATGACGTCAGGCGCCATGCCGGTGCCGGTATCGGTCACGCACAACGACAGGTATTGCCCCTCGGGCATATCGTTTACCTGTGTCGCGCTGCTTTCCACCCAGCGGTTGCTCGCCTCGATGGTGATGCGCCCGCCATCGGGCATTGCATCACGGGCATTGATGCACAGATTCAACAGCGCATTTTCGAGCTGACTGGCGTCCACCAGCGTTGGCCAGAGCCCGAGGGTGCCGATGGTTTCGACCAGAATGCTCGGACCGACCGTGCGCTGGATCAGGTCCGTCATCCCTTTCATCAGGCGATTCACATCGGTGGGCTGCGGATCCAGCGTCTGACGCCGGGAGAAGGCAAGCAGCCGATGCGTCAGCGCGGCTGCCCGTTTTGCAGCGCCCTGGGCCGTGACAATGTACTTGTCGACATCGCTCCAGCGGCCCTGCTCGATCCGCGTACTCATCAGTTCCAGTGCGCCGGAAATGCCTGCCAGCAGGTTATTGAAGTCATGGGCCAGGCCGCCGGTCAACTGTCCGACGGCTTCCATTTTCTGTGACTGACGCAGTTTCTCTTCAGCCTGCATGAGCTCGGTGGTACGTGCCGCGACCCGTTGCTCAAGGGTGTCGTTGAGTGATCGCAGCGCCGCGGTGGCGCGGTCGCGTTCAGCGGCGACAGTGCGGCGTTCATTGACGTTGATGAGGACACCGGGGAAGCTCAGCGGTGTGCCATCTTCGGCACGGTCGACGCGACCGTTTGCTTCTATCCAGTAATAGGCCCCGTCGGCACGGCGAACCCGATACTGATGGGCATAAAGGCGCCCGCCGTTGATGACCGCGTTGATCGCGTCAATCAAGCCTGGCCGGTCTTCGGGGTGAACGGTGGCGATCACCTGCTCCAGACTCAAGCCTTCGTGGCCCAGGGCGGGGTCAAGACCAAAAGCCCTGGCAAAGGCTTCGTCGACCGTGAAACGGTCGGACGGCAGGTCCCAATGCCAGGTGCCGATGATCGCACCCGCGGCCAGAGCGAGTTGCACCCGGTCGACGTTCTCGCGAGCGATGGCTTCACTGGTGCGCAGGCGCTCCTCGGCATCCCGGCGAGCGGTCACGTCGCTGAACATGACCGCAATCTGCCGATCTGCCGGCTCACCGACACGTACCGCTTTCACTTCAAACCAGCGTTCAAAAGCCTTGGCGTAGTTCTCGAAACTGGCAGGTTCTCCGGTTTTGGCGACTCGACCGTACGCTTCGAACCAGAAGCGCTCCAGGTCCGGTGCAAACTCAGTCACCCATTTACCACGCAGGTCGACACCGGCCTGACGTTCAAAGGCAGGGTTGGCTTCGATGAAGCGATAGTCCACCGGGCTGTCGTCTGCATCGAACCTGACCTGAATAATGGCGAACGCTGCGTCGATGGTTTCCAGCATGGTTCTGGAGCGTTCTTCGCTGTGGCGTAACGCCATTTCTGCCTTGCGCATCTGGGACATATCGAGCATTGCGCCAATCATGCGCACAGCATTGCCCCCGGCATCACGGATTACGTGGCCACGGTCCAAGACATCGGCATATGAACCGTCCAGGCGCCGGAAACGATATTCATCGGTCCAGGCGGTGCCAGTGCCGTCAATCACTGCGTGAATGGAGGCGTAGATGCGCGCCCGGTCATCGGGGTGGATCTGCGCGATCCACCAGTCACCCGAGGTGTCCAGGGTTGCAAGCGGATGGCCATAAGCCTGTTCCAGCGCGTCATTCCAGAGCACGTGATTGAGCGCAAAATCCCAATCCCATATCGCATCGTTGGTCGCCTTGGCGGCTAACCGGTAACGCTCCTGGGCTTCCGCGATCGTGCGGCCTGCAACGTGTTCGGCGGTACGGTCGCGCAGGATCTTCACAAAGCCGATGTGAGTGTCGCCGGCGCCGCGCAACGGCATCATCTCGCCTGACGCCCAGAACAACTGGCCGTCCTTGCGCAGGTGCCAGCGTTCATCGGAGGCACGGCCCTCGCGCAGGGCAAGGTTCATTTCATGCTTGATCTGACCGCGGACCCGATCTTCGGGCGTAAAGAAGCGCTCGGCGCTCTGACCGATCATCTCTTGGGCTGTCCAGCCCAGCACCTGCTCCGCACCGGGGTTCCAGTCAGTAATGATCCCGTCCGTGCCGGTCAGAATCATGGCGAAGTCCATCGCGCTGTCAAAAACCGCACGCTGGCGTGCTGCGCGGCTGGCGATGGCCGCTGGAGCTTCGCCTGGCTCGGGGTCAATGCCGGCTTGTTCAAGCACGCTGCGCAGACGCAGCACCTGGGCTTCCAGCTCTTCTCTTGTCAGATCTTTCAGAGTGCCTCCGGCTCACACATGAATGGTTTTGCATCGGCCCGGACGTTTCCGTGGCCTGCGTTGCGCGTTGCAATCAGACACTGCCCAATTCTGATGCGTTAGCGTCTCAGAATAACCGTTTTAACGTGAAAGCCGTGCCAGGTTTAGGATTTCATGTTGTCTGTCATATCAGGCAGCAGCAGTATCCATCGGCGTGCGCGCAGGTTTCTTTAGGGGGGACGCCACGCGGCGCGGTATGGCTTTTATCGGCGCGATATGCACGCCTGTGGCGTTCCGGTTTTTCACCTTTCCCGGGCGGAGTTATTTTCCGATTTTCCTTTAAACTGCGTGCTACGATTTCTCGATCAGAGAGGGGCGGCAACAGCCTCTCGGGCTGTCAGTCATCCAGTGTTTCAACGCGGATAACGGGCAAGAAGGAGCGAATACCGTGATACGAAAAGTGCTATCCCCATGCCTGTAAACACCGGCGAGTCCGATGCACCTCCGGCCGCAAAGCGCCGAATTCCCAAAGGCGAGATGCGCAAGGTCGAGATCATTCAGGCGGCCATGGTCATTTTTGCTCGCGATGGATACGCCGGCGCCTCGTTGACTAACATCGCCAAAGTGGCAGGCCTCTCTCAAGTGGGGTTGTTGCACCACTTTCCGAACAAGCTTGCCCTGCTGCAGGCAGTGCTTGAGCACCGGGATACTTATGTTGTGTCGCGGTTGCAAGAGGCGGATCAGGACGGCTCTTTGCAAGGCTTCATGTCTTTCCTGACGCGGGTGATGAGTTTCAGTATCGAAGATGCGGCTGTCAGCCAGGCGTTGATGATCATCAACACGGAAAGTCTATCGGTCACTCACCCTGCACACCGCTGGTTCAGCGAGCGCTTCGGAATCGTTCACCATCATCTTCAGGCTCAGTTGAATTCCCTGATCAAGGCAGGTGAGGTCCGCCCGGATGTCGATGTCAGGCAGGTCAGCCTCGAGATTGCCTCGATGATGGACGGCATGCAGATTCAATGGCTCAGGTCGCCAGGCGATGTTCAGATCGAACGTGCATTCGCACGGTTTCTGGAACGACTGGCACTGGACCTGGCGGGGCGCTGATCAACTGGCCATGCGCACAGGTGAAACCGGTGGTCCTTCGACCACCGATGACTGCCGATCAGTAAGCCTGTTCCGGCTTGACCTGCACTGCTTTGCGCAACGGTAGTGGAAGGGGGTTGGAGTCGCGAGTGGTCAGTTTTTCCGGATAGAGCGCCACCACTGTTCTGTCGAGCGACAGGTTTTCCGAGTCTGTGCCCACTCGCACCTTGAACTTGCCAGGGTCGACGTTCCAGCTCACCGAATCGGCCGAGTAATACGCGAACGAGCGCGAGTCCAGCGCAATCGTGACGGTCTTGCTTTCGCCAGGTTTCAGGTAAACCTTGGAAAAGCCTTTCAGCTCTTTCTCTGGACGATCAACCTGAGGTTTGGACGGTTGCACGTAGAGTTGCGCCACTTCGAAACCGGCTTTGTCGCCTGTATTGGTCACCGTGAAGCTGGCCTGAAGGGTCGCGCCGGGTGCCAGTACATTGCTCGACAGTTTCAGGTCGCTGTACGCGTACGTGGTGTACGAAAGCCCGAAGCCGAACGGATAAAGCGGCTTGGTGTGTTTCTTGTCGTAGCCGCGGTAGCCCAGGTACAGGCCTTCGCTGTACGTCATTTCAGTCGGCGGGTTAGGGCTGCTGAAATAGTACGGCACCGGGTTTGAAAACGACGCGTAGCTCGGGTTGTCCTGGGCCTTTTTATCCAGCGTGATGGGCAGCTTGCCCGACGGGTTGACCTTGCCGTACAGAATTTCGGCCAGTGCCTGACCGCCTTGCTGACCCGGGAACCAGGCGTGCAGAGACGCGGCCACCTTGTCTGCCCAGGGTTGCATGTCCATGCCGCCACCGCCGTGCATGACAACGATGGTGTTCGGGTTGGCTTTCTGGATGAAGCTGATCAGTTCGGACTGGAACTGCGGCATTTCGAACGGGTGGTCCAGGGACTCGCCTTCGTATTCGAAGTTGCTGCCTGCCGCCACCACGACAGCATCGTAATCCGCCAGGTTCTTCGGCGGACGCAACGATGCCCAGCTCATCTGCACACCGTTCATGCCGCCCAGCACCGGGGTGAAATTACCCTTTATCCGGCGATACTCCAGACGCACGCTGTACTCGGTGCCAGCTTTGAGCGTTGGCGTTTTGACGGTGCGAGGAACCACCGGAATCAGGTCGAACGAGACTTGCGCACCTTCGTCTTCAAGCACCAGTTCGTCGTTGATCCAGAGTTTGTAGGCACCGTCGGCACGGACCTTGAATACATGGGCACCGGTGATGGTCGGTTTGATCTTGCCGGTGAAACGGGCGGAGAACGAACCTGCCTCAGGGGTGTAGCCGCTGACCGTGCCGGCCCCGTTGTCGGTGATGTTGGTGTGAGTGATCCAGTCCAGGTTGACGCCCGGCTCGATGCGGGTCGCCACCGGATCACCCGACAGCGAGGTGTTGGCGTAATACTCGGCTTTCACCCCGGTATTGTTGACCGCCTGTTTGTCTGCACTTGGCTGATACCAGACGGAGGACTTCGGATTCAGGCTCATCTGTGGCAGGTAGTCGACATTCGATGCGTTTGACGCCAGTTGCTGCAACCCGCTCACTTCAGTGACGTAGCTGGCCGGCGCCGAGTACGCGGTGCCGAACGGTGCTGTTGGCGGCTGCACGGCCATATCGCCAATCACGGCGATCCTTGCGTTTCTGGACAATGGCAGCAGGGGCTTTTGTCCGCCTACGGGTTCGTTTCGCAACAACACGATTGATTCCCGAGCGACGTTCAGTGCCGCCAACTGGCCGTACTCGCGATGTTCGAGTGGCTGCGCTTTGTTGATGCCTTTATCAAAGCCGTAGCTGACCAGCGCGCGCAGGTTTCTGCGAACCTTGTCGTCGATCACGCTCTGGTGCAACTGGCCGTTCCAGACGTAAGGCAGCAGTTTGGCTTCGGTAAACTGAAGCCCGCTCGGCATGTCGATATCGGTGCCTGCCCAAGCGCCCTTGAAGGCGTCCTGAACCGAGTTGAAATCGCTCATGACGTTGCCCTGAAAGCCCCACTGGCCTTTCAGGATGTCGGTGATGAGGTGATGGTTTTCGCAGGCGTATTCGCCGTTGATCTTGTTGTAACCGCACATGATCGACGCGATATTGGCGTTCTTGACCAGTGACTCGAAGCCGGGCAGGTACAGCTCCTGCATCGCGCGCTCGTCGATCTTCACATCCAGATAATGACGATTCGCCTCTTGTTCGTTCATCAGGTAATGCTTGGCCGCTGCCTGCACGCCCTGAACCTGAATGCCGTTGGTAACGGCAGGGGCCAATACCGCGCCGAGGAAAGGGTCCTCGCCACTCATGTATTCGGCTGCGCGACCGTTGAAGGGCGTCCGGTACAGGTTGATGGCGGGGGACAGCATTTGTTGGCCGCCCGCGATCCGGGTCTCGTAGCCGATGGCCAGACCGAATTCCTTGGCGCGGTTGATGCTCCAGGTTGCAGCCAGTGCGGACGGAGACGGGTACTGCGCGCCGAACGTCTTGCCGCCGACCAGCACGCCCATCGCCGAGTCGTAAGCCACTGTGCCCTGCAGGTTGAATTTATCCAGTTTCGGGATCATTCGCCCATCGTCGACGCGCGAGAAGTTGATCTTCTCCGCTTGCGTCATGTTGTCGAGCATGGCGCCTACTCGCGCTTCCACTTCATTGCCGGTCATCGGCGTCACAGCGAACGCTGTGCTTGCCTGGGCCACACCGAGCGCGAGCAGGCTCACGCTCAAGCCTTGTTTGATCATGGACACGGAGCTGTTCCTTACGTAATACCTTGGGGGATGTTTTTGCACGTCAACGCCCAGCTCAATGCTCTGCGTTGCCTGCCGGGGCGTCTGCGGTGTCGATTGGCGCATCCACTATCGTTTGTGCTCCGCTGGAGGTTTTCTGCGCGGCGAGGTCGGCGCCGGTGATCTGTTCACGTTGTGCATCGACCTGCACACGGCGCTCGCTGGACGTTTCGGGCAGCGGGTTTTCCTTGTCAGCGGCTGAAACTGAAAACGCAACGAGGCAGGTCAGCAAAGTGGCAGCGGCAGGCAGCAAGCGTCTGGCCATCGGGAGACTCTCCAAATAGAAGTGTTGAACAAACAGGCAGGTACGCCAGCAATCCGAAGGCCACTGGCGGCAGTTTCAAACGTGCGTAATCAATAAGAATGACGAGGGGTTAAAGTACACGAGTCCGTTTTTAATTCTGTTTATTCTGTTAGTTGTCGATCTGGATTTTAGTTGCTGTTGTGATTTTTAATTTCAATAAATCAATTATATTAGCCATATAAATTCAATAATTTTGTTTTTATCGGAATCATTATTCTTTTTTCAAAGCAGAGTGGTCGCTCTGTTTTGAGGGTTTTTGCCCGTTTTCGTGTCGTCTTCTGCCGTGGATGAGCGCGAGTACTGCAACGCCCTGAACACTGGCTGCCAGCGTCAACGTCAGCAGACCACTGTGCGGCCCGCTGAATAACGCTCGAATGACGCCGAACAAGGCCGGTGCAAACGCATAACAGCCTTGCGCTATGGCGACAATCAGCGTCACCACGCGCGCAACCTGCTGACGTGGAAACTCGGCCTGAGCAATCAGTGGCGGCAAGGACGTCGCATTGCCGATGCCCAGGCCAAAAAGAATCATCCCGACCCACACCCAGGCAGGGTGTGTGCCGATAAACATCATGGCCAGGCAGCCCAGAAGCTGACAGCCATAACTCAGGCACGCGACGTTGCGGCGATCGGCGCACCTCGTGATCAATCTGGCGGACACGAACCGGCCAGCAATGGCGCTGGCAGTCGCAAGCCCAAGCGCCAGGCCTGCACGCTGTTCACTGATATGGTCCACCAGCAGCAGGAACAATTGGCTGATCAAGCCAATCTGCGCGAACAGCCCGAGCGACATGGCGGCGGCCAGCGTGATGAATGGCCTGTTACTGCGCAGTGTGACGGGCGCAGGGTCTTGCACGGGTGTCTGGTCACCGGCGAGCTGGCGAATACCGTCTGGGTGCTGGCTCAGGTCTTCAGGCCTGAACCGGAAGACAGCGAAAGCCAGCAGGGCAATCATGGCGGTCGAGAGCGCGCCAACCATGAGGGTCGCGAGGCTGAACCCGAATTTACCGATCAGGTACACCCAGCCCGACGTGAACACCACGCCGCCAATGCTTGCACCGTTGTAGGCCATTGCCAGTGCGCCCGGACGCTTGTTGATGAACCACGGCGCAATGACGGCGTTGACCGCGGCCGCGCCCATCGTGACCCAGCCAAACCCGCTGAGGACAGCGGCCATGAACAACTGATAAGGCTGAGTGGCAATCGACCAGCCATAGAGGCCGAGGCTCAGCGTCAGCGAGCCTGAAACGGTGGTCCAGGGAAGGCCGATGCGTTTGTATAACGCAGGCAGGTTGATGACGATCAGCGTGCCCGCCAGAAAATGCACGGTCACCGCCGCCGAGCACAGGGCGGGCGACCAGCCGGTTTTTTGAATCACGGCATACATGAATATCGGCGGACCGTAAAAGCCGATCCCCCAGCCAAAAACGGCCATCAGAAACGCAGCCGCGATAACATTTCTGCCAAAAAAGCCTGGTTGATGCATGGGCGAATCCCTTCAAGTGATTTGGCAGCAGTATGATGACTGCCTACAGGAACACTTCGGGGATGGCTGAACTATGGATGTTGAAGCGGCGGACCTTTCACTGGCTGCAGTGGCGGGCGCGATTGCCGACCCTGCGCGGTCTCGAATGCTTTGTGCGTTACTGGACGGACACGCACGCACGGCCACCGAGCTGGCGGCACTCGCCGATATCGGCGCATCGAGCGCCAGCGGCCACTTTGTGCGTTTGCGCGAACAGGGGCTGGTGGACATGCTGGTGCAGGGGCGGCATCGTTACTACCGACTGGCCAACGCGCAGGTGGCTCAAGCGCTGGAAGCGCTGTTGTCCCTGACTCAACACAGCCCGGCGACGTTCAAGCCCAACACACCTTCCGCCTTGAGACGTGCCCGAACCTGCTACGACCATTGCGCGGGTGAAATCGCCGTCAAGGTCCACGACGCTGTGTTCAAGGCCGGCTGGCTGAGCGAGCAAGGCAAGGATTATGTGTTCAGTGAAGAGGGTGTCGAGGCACTGACGGCGCTCGGCATCGACGTAAAGGCATTGCTTCAGCAACGCAGGCGCATGGCCTATGCCTGCCTGGACTGGAGCGAACGGTCCCCGCACATCGGCGGCGCGTTGGGTGCAGCGCTATTGGAACTGATGCTCAAGCGCGGCTGGGTGAGTCGGCATCTGGATTCCAGAGCGCTAGATCTGACGCCTAAAGGGGTGGGTGGCCTGGCGAAGGCGTTCGGGTGCCAGGCCATTTGATATTCACGCCGCTACCGAGCCAGCCCGATAGCGACGTGTTCTGCAATCAGAAACTGTATTTAGCCGTCAACGCATAGCTGCGCGGGTTGCCGTAGGTGTCAGTCGACCCCCACACACTGCTGCTGCCAATCGCGGTGTAGTACTCGCGGTCGAAAATGTTGTTGGCGTTCAGTTGCAGGTCCAGATGCTTGCTGACCTGATAGCCCGCCATCAAGTCCGCTACCGCATAACTGCCTTGTTCCAGACGATAGCTGCCGTCGCTGAGGGCGATATCGTTGTAAAGGCGGCTTTGCCAGTAGACGTTGCCGCCGACGCGCATTTTCTCCAGTGCGCCCTGCAGGCGGTAGACCGTCGAAAGCTTGAACAGGTGCTCAGGCGTGTCGGTGTCAAAGCGCTGATTTTCTTTCGCCGGATCGAAATCCTTGAGGTAGTGAGTGCGGGCATAGGTGTAGCCCGCGCCGACTTGCCAGTGTTCGGTCAGCGCACCTTGCAGCTCCAGGTCGATACCCCGACTGCGCACCAGCCCGGCCGCGTCGTAGCACGTCAGCACTGCGCAGCCTGCCTGAGTCGGCGCTTCGGTCTTGAGGTTTTCCTGATCGATCTGGAACACCGCCAGGCTGGCGTTCAGAGCGCCGTTGAAATACTCGCCTTTGATGCCGACTTCATAGTTCTTGCCCACTACGGGGTCGAGCACTTTGCCGGACAGGTCCTGATAGTTCTGCGGGTTGAAGATGTCGGTGTAGCTGGCGTACAAGGAATGCCTGTCATCCAGCTTGTAGATCAGGCCCGCGTAGCGCGTCAGGTTGCGGGTGACCTTGAAGTCCTCGTCGCCTGAGCGGTCATCGTAGTCGTACCAGTCCAGACGACCACCGAGAATCAGCGTCAACGGGTCGGCCAGGCTCAGGCGCGTGGTGAGGTAGAGGGCGTCCTGCGTCGCGATGTTGTGCGTTTTACCGACTCGCACAAAGTCTGGCTTCGGCGCGCCGATCGGCAGGCCGGTGTCGTAGGGGCTGTATTCCTTGCTGGTCTTGTCGTAGATGCGCCTGCTGCTGCCGACCACCACTTCATGGGTGCGGCCAAACGCTTCGACCGGGCCACTGGCGTAGACATCGAATGCGGTCTGTTTTTCATCAGGCCTGGATTGATAGGCGGTGGTCTCCAGCGGGCCGTTGTAGCGAGAGAGGTAGGTGCCCGAGAACACGCCGTCCAGCGTAGAGCCGGAGCCCGCAACGCGCAGTTTCCAGTCGTTGTCGAAGCGGTGCTCAAGCTCGCCGAACACCGTATCGATCTGTATTTTCTTGTTTTCCCACTCTGTGCCGGGGTACGTCGAGCGTGACAGGTTCAGGTGATGGCCGTCTTCGCCAAGCGGCAGCCCGCCCCAAAACAGGTTGCTCTGATCTTCCTGGCGCGACAGGCCAAAGGTCGCCGTCGTCGCCTCCGTCAGGTCAGCTTCGAGCACCCCGTAGAACACGCCGTGATCACTTTTTTCCTTGTCGCGGAAGCTGTTCGCGTCCTGATAAGAGCCTACGATTCGTCCGCGCACCGTGCGGCTGTCGTTCAGCGGGCCGGAGGCATCGAATACGCCGCGATAATCGTCCCAGCTGCCAACGGTGCCGGTCAGGCTGACCTGCGGGGTGGCGGTCGGGCGTTTGCGCACCATGTTGATCGCTGCCGACGGGTTTCCCGCCCCGGTGGTCAGGCCGGTAGCGCCGCGAGTCACTTCCACATGGTCGAACATGGCCAGGTTCGGCTGCACGCCTGCCGTGTAGCCCGAGTACGAGGCCGGCAGGCCGTCGTACATGATGTTGTCGATATCGAAACCGCGTGACGTATAGGTCTGACGGCCTGGCCCGCTGGATTGATCGAGATACAGCCCCGGCGTGTACCTGACCACATCGTTGATGCTGGTCATGGCCTGGTCGTCCATGCGCTGGCGGGTGACCACGGTAGCCGCCTGCGGCGTTTCGCGCAGGGTCAGCGGCAATTTCGTCGCTGTCTGCATGGCGCCAGTGGTGTAGGACTGGCTGCCTTCGGTCGTCGAGCCAAGCTGATCGCTGCTGATTTCTGTGGCCCCCAGTTCCATCGTCGCCGATGCCCCTGCGGTTTGCGCTTCAGCGGCCAGGGCAGGTTGTGTTGTTGCGGCCCAGATGCCCATTGCCAACAGGCAAGGTGTAAAACGGTTGCGGCGTTGCGATTGTTGCCCCGGCATGAACCCGACACTCCCTGAAGCCGTCCGTGGCTGGATGATAATAGTGTTGATAACTGTTCTCATTAGTCTGACAGGTTGTTTCTGCCAGAAGAAGACGCTTCGGCCAAATAGTTAACAAATTTTTCACATTTTCAGGCGAGGCAAGGCGAGCGTCTGGATCGCTCCGGCAGGTGAATGAGCAAGGTCTCAGGCGCTGTGCGGAAAGTGGTTGCGCTCAATATGGCTGCGTTAAAAACAGGTTTGAGCGCGACGCCCCGGTTCACCCGTACAGTGCCATCGGCAGGGTTGCGGTGGGCACCGACTGGCGTTACAGTCCGCGGATCAGGGAGTTAATAGTTCAAGGAATAGCGTTGAAACTTTCAGTGCAGATGATAAAGAAAGCGTCCTTAATACCGTCTGATTTAACAGACACCTTGTTACTGGTTGAAAGCAATTGGGATGACTATTCATTCAAAACCAGTTTCACGGTGATGCACTTCGGACCGGACGCTAAAAAGACGGAGCTTGGCACTACCAAGATTGGATATAAGGACCAGCCGCACGGATGGACGTCAGAGACGTTTTCTAAAAAGACGTTCAGCCTGGGGGATGAGTTTTTCTCGTTGGGTCAGGACGTTGATTTTTATAGAACACTTCAAGGACGGCTGCCGTCCGACACGGCGTTGGCTGTCTTGCAGGCCCTCAAGGATGTTATCGCCGACCCTGCGCGCCTGGAAGACGTCAAGAATGAGCAGGTGTTTCGCGAATCGCTGATGCGAAATGTCAGTTGGTCTGTCATCCGCGACCAGTTCAAGCGTGTGCTGGACGGTAAGCCTGAACTGACAAGTTTTCATTTTAGTTACCAGACCACGGGGGATGAGCAGCGCGCTGGCGTGGACGTGTCATTTAAAGTAACGCCCCATTCCCTCCCGTCGACCAATGTTCATGTCCTCATTGGGCGAAACGGTGTAGGCAAGACAACCGTATTAAATGACATGGTCGAAACCATTCTCAGTGAGACCACGGGCAGGCCGCATTGCGGCACATTTTTGATCAATGATTCGCTGGGCAGTGAACCCATGCCGGCGGATTATTTCAGCAGTGTTGTTTCTGTGTCGTTTAGTGCGTTTGATCCGTTCCTGTTTCCTGCCGATCAACCCGACAGAAGTAAAGGCGTCGCTTATTTTTATGTGGGCATGCAATCCCCGGGGGAAGGGCCTGGCAAGCGCCCCCCGAAAACGACTGAGGCACTGACGGAAGATTTCATGACAAGCCTGGAGTCTTGCTTTAGTCAGGAGAGCAAGCGGCAGCGGTGGGTGGCTGCAATCAAGCGCCTCGAGTCGGACAGCAATTTCGAAGACATGGACCTGGCGCAATTAAATGAGCTGCCCACGGATGAGGCTATGGTCAAAGCGCATCGGCTTTTTAGCCGGATGAGCTCAGGACACTCCATCGTGTTGCTGACATTGACAAAGCTGGTAGAGGCGGTGGAGGAAAAAACGCTTGTGCTGATGGATGAGCCTGAAAGTCATTTGCACCCCCCTTTACTGTCCGCGTTCACCAGAGCCATTTCTGACCTGCTGCAAGACCGCAACGGTGTTGCAATTATCGCAACTCACTCCCCCGTGGTTGTTCAAGAGGCACCGGCTTCGTGTGTGTGGAAGCTCACGCGACTGCGAGCGGAAGGCAGAGCAGATCGCCCTGAGAGAGAAACGTTTGGTGAAAATGCGGGCGTTCTTACCCGCGAAATATTTGGCCTGGAAGTCAATAAGTCTGGCTACCATGAAGTTTTACAAGAGGCCGTCAATCGCGGAGGGACATTTGAAAGTATTTTAGCCGACTATAAAGAACAGCTGGGGTTTGAAGCACAGGCCATCTTGCGAAAAATGGTCGCCAGCAGGAGGGAGTCTTGAAAAAACTCACGGCCCCCGCCTTGGACGCAACCGACGTGTTCGATACCTGTATCAGCGGTCTTGATGACCCTGATCTGGTGGAGAGGTTTAAGGCGGCACGCGATTCGATCATCCTGCTTTTTCTCGGCTATACAGAAAAAGCCAGTGCGGGCGAGCTGTACAGTCTGCCGTCGAGTGCGCACGCCAAGCCGGGTCAAGAGGTGGTGGCGACACTGACCAAAAAAGAGTTTATGTCACTGTATTCGAATCAACTGCTGAGTAAAGGGAAGGCGGCGCGCACGTACTACGATAAATTAATCATCTCGGCTCCACTGGCCAAATGTCCATTATGTGGATTCGGCCAGGCCACGACGCTTGACCATTTTTTATCCAAAGCCAGGTACCCGGCTTACTCCATATTGCCTATTAATCTGGTGCCGGCCTGTACGGACTGTAACAAGGTCAAAAGTGCCTCTGCGGTCACGGAAGCCAATCAGCAGTCTCATCTTTATTTTGAATGCGTGAAGTTCGAACAGGAGCCTTGGGTTTTTGCAGAGCTGGTGAAGACGACGCCTCCCACTGTTCGATATTTTGCAGCGCCGCCTGAAGCATGGCCTGCCCCGTTGAAGTTGCGCGCGGAAAATCATTTCAAGCATCTGGACCTCGCACGCCGATTTGGAATAGAGGCCGCGGCAGAGCTGTCAGGCATGATTGAAGTGCTTGACGACTTGGGAACGTGTGAAGACAGAAGGGATCACCTTAAAAGGTTTGCGTCTACCGAAAGAAAGAACAGAACCAACCATTGGAAAGCCCCGATGTATGAGGCCCTTTCAGCAAGTGAATGGTTTCAGTCAGGCGGCTACAAACACTATTTCTAACCTGCAGGCTTCGTCTGGCCCGGATGTCTCAGGGATTCTGTGCTTGCTCAGGCTTTCAAACATGTCCAGTTGCCGATCGTTCAGAGGGCAGTTGATGGATTCGCCTGTTTTGCCTTGCCTGACCCTCTCTCGCCCACCTTTTTTGTCAAACTCCTGAGCGTAAACCGGCAACGGTTTCCGATTCGGAAAGGGTGGCTGTGAAAAATCGCTAGGAAAAACTTGTACAAGAATTTACATTGGTACAACTTTATTGGCGCGGACGCCACCATGACCCAAGCCCACGCACTTCACCTCGTCCTCGGCGACCAACTCTCTTTCGACCTGGCCTCCCTGCAAAACCTGAACCCCGAGCGCGACACGGTCCTGCTGGTCGAGGTGATGGAGGAGGCGAGTCATGTGCCGCATCACCCGCAGAAAATCGCCCTGATCTTCAGCGCCATGCGCCATTTTGCAGAGGCGCTGCGGGGGCGTGGGGTTCGGGTGCAGTACGTCACACTGGATGATCCGCAGAACTCGGGTTCGGTGCCGGGCGAGTTGCTGCGCTGGCAGGCCCTGCTAGGCGCGCAGGAGCTGCATGTCACCGAATGCGGCGACTGGCGTCTGGAGCAATCGATCAGGGATTGCGGATTGCCGATTCATTGGTATTCCGACACGCGTTTTCTCTGTTCCCGTGAAGAGTTCTCATCGTGGGCGCAGGGCAAGAAGCAACTGCGCATGGAGTTTTTTTACCGGGAGATGCGGCGCAAGAGCAGGCTGCTATTGAATGGCGACGGCACGCCGGTTGGCGGTGCCTGGAACTTCGATGCTGAAAACCGCAAGGCGCTGCCCAAAGGGGTGTCGGCGCCGTATCCGATGCGATTTTCGGCAGACGCCATCACCCGCGACGTGCTGGCGCTGGTGGCTGAGCGCTTCGCCAGTCATTACGGCTCGCTGGACGCGTTCGACTACCCCGTCACGCATGCCGATGCTCAAGCGCTGTGGGACTATTTTCTGGATTTCGGGCTGGCAGGCTTTGGCGACTATCAGGACGCCATGGCCACTGATGAACCGTTTTTGTTTCATGCGCGAATCAGCGCGGCATTGAATATCGGTCTGCTGGACCTGCGGCAGCTTTGCAGCGATGTGGAATCTGCGTATTGGTCGGGCAGGGTGGCATTGAATGCGGCGGAGGGCTTTATCCGTCAGTTGATCGGCTGGCGGGAATATGTGCGCGGCGTCTATTGGCTGAAAATGCCTGACTACGCCAGCGGTAACCTGTTCGGCAACACCAGGCCGCTCCCGGCGTTTTACTGGACCGGCGAAACAAAGATGAACTGCATGAGTCAGGCGATTGGCCAGAGCCTGAAACATGCCTATGCCCACCATATTCAGCGCCTGATGGTGACCGGTAATTTCGCGTTGCTCGCCGGTATCGTGCCGGAGCAGATCTGCGAGTGGTATCTGGCAATCTACATGGACGCGTTTGATTGGGTCGAGCTGCCCAATACGCTGGGCATGGTGATGCACGCCGACGGTGGTTACCTGGGTTCCAAGCCTTATTGCGCAAGCGGTCAATACATCAAGCGCATGTCCGATTACTGCCGGGGTTGCGCCTATAAAGTGACTGAAAGCACCACGGACGACGCTTGTCCGTTCAACGCGCTCTACTGGCATTTTCTGATGCGTCACGGCGACCTTTTGCGCCGTAACCAGCGCATGGGGATCATCTATAAAAACCTGGATCGCATGGCTGAGCCCAAACAGCGGGCGCTGTGGGAGCGGGGCGAACACATTCTGGCCAGGCTGGATGCCGGAGAAGCACTTTGAAAAAGAGTGAACTGCCGGTCAAAACCTGCGTGGTCTGCGGGCTGCCGTTCACCTGGCGCAAGAAGTGGGCGCGTTGCTGGGACGAGGTGCGCTATTGCTCGGAGCGCTGTCGTCGGAACAAGCCAGCAGCCGGCCTGTAACGCTTTCAAAATATTTCGAAATGAATAGCGCTGAACTATCACTTGGACAAGATGATCCCTCTCTATGCGCAGTCAGCGCGACCCCGACAGGCCAGCGCATTCGCACTGAGCATTGATCCAGGGTCGCCGAACGATAAGGAGCCGTCATGACCGTTACCACCCATACCGTCCATCGCTGCACGCCAGGCCCGCTACACGCGACCTTGCTGGCCGGCACCGTTCCTCTGTTTCTCGGCGGACTGTTCAGTGATATCGCGTATTACCAGACCTTTCAGATTCAATGGAGCAACTTCGCCGCTTGGCTGATCGCCGGAGGCTTGCTGTTCTGCGGGCTGGCGCTGCTGTTTGCGTTGGCCAATCTGATTCGTGCCGATCACAAGGCCGGGCGTCCTGTGATGTACTTCCTGCTGTTGCTGGTGACGTGGGTGTTGGGGCTGGTCAACGCGTTCGAACACGCAAAAGACGCCTGGGCGGTCATGCCGTCCGGCCTGATCCTGTCGGTCATTGTCACCTTTCTGGCCTGCGTTGCGACGTGGATAGGGCTGACCAGCCTGCGTTCCGGAGGTGCAGAATGAGAAATATCCATGCATTGACTGCATTGAGCATGGCACTGCTGCTGAGCGCCTGCGGTGGCGAAGCGGACAGCACCCAGGCACGTGGGCCGGACCCGAAACTGCCAGAGCCGCAACGTGGCCTGTTGCCGAGCATGAAAATTGCCGAGCCTGTCGCCTGGGGTGATCAGAAGCCGGCCGTTCCCGAGGGGTTCAGCATCACCGCGATTGCTACCGATCTGAGTATTCCGCGGCAGTCCGTCGTGCTGCCCAATGGCGACATCATCATCGCTGAAGGGCGGGGCGGCAGCGCGGCCAAGCTCAAGCCCAAGGATGTCATCGCCAGCGTCATCAAGGCCCAGGGCAACACCAAGGTCAAAGGCGGTAATCGTCTGACACTGCTGCGCGATGCGGACGGTGACGGCCAGTACGAACTGAAAACCGTGTTTGCCGAGAACCTCAATGCGCCTTACGGCCTGGCTTTTGCGAATGGCAAACTCTATGTCGCCAATCAGGATGCGCTGGTCAGCTTCGATTATCAGGACGGTCAGACCAAGGCCAGCGGCGAGCCGGCCAAGGTGACGGACTTGCCGTCAGCGATTAACCATCACTGGACCAAAGCGCTGACGGTCAGCCCTGATGGCCGATTCCTGTACGTGGGTATCGGCTCGAACAGCAACGTGACCGAGCGCGGAATGGAGGTCGAGATCGACCGCGCGATGGTCTGGCAGATCGATGCTGCAACGGGCGCTCACAAGCCTTATGCGACCGGCCTGCGAAACCCGACAGCACTGGCGATTCAGCCGGGCACCGGGCAGTTGTGGACGGTGGTCAACGAGCGTGACGAGCTGGGACCTGATCTGGTGCCGGACTACCTGACATCGGTGAAGGAGGGCGCCTTCTACGGCTGGCCTTATAGCTATTGGGGCCAGAACGTGGACACGCGTGCCCAGCCACAGAATCCGGCCAAGGTCGCCGCAGCGATCAAGCCTGATTACAGCCTGGGTTCTCACGTTGCCGCACTGGGCGTGTCCTTCTCCATTCCGGCGATGGGTGACAAGTTTGCAGACGGCGTATTCGTCGGTGAGCACGGTAGCTGGAACCGGGATAATCCGGTCGGCTATAAAGTCATCTTCGTGCCATTTGCCAATGGCCGCCCTGCGGGTGAGCCAGTGGATTTCGCGACGGGTTTTCGCGGTGATGATGGCAAGACCCGCGGTCGGCCAGTGGGCGTAACGGTCGATCCGCGCGGTGCGCTGATCATCGCCGATGACCTGGCCAACACGGTCTGGAGAGTGACCCGCAACAAATAAGACAAGTAAGCTGACGACCACGGGGCGAATTTTTCGCCCCGTTCTTTTAGTCATTGACGCTCGTGTCAATGTCGCGTGGGCATGCCCGCGCACTTGTTGCGACGCAGCGTGTCGTGACATGCCTTCAAGGTAGATTCAACACCGGCTTACACGTTAGGGTTGTCGGTATCCACGCGCTGGTCAGACAGACCAGTGATCGAACACCTGAATTCTGGAAATGTTGTGAGTCGCTTCGAAACCGCTGAAAACATCAAAACACCCCCCGCTTCATGGTGGGCTGTCGGCAGTGTGGCCCTTGGCTCATTCGCCACGGTCACCACCGAATTTCTTCCTGTAGGGCTATTGCCCGACATCGCTCATGACCTGGGCACCAGCGTCAGTCAGGCCGGTCTGATGATGGCCGTTCCCGGCGTCCTTGCGGCGATTTCTGCACCCTCCTGTATTGCCCTGTTCAGCCATGTCGACCGCAAGCGACTATTGCTCGTGCTGTTGTCGATATTGCTGGCGTCCAACCTGATCGTGGCCTTGTCGGGTCATTTCTGGCTGACACTCGCGGGCAGGGTGTTGCTTGGTTTCGCACTGGGAGGGTTCTGGACCATCGCCGGATCGCTCGGGCCTCGGTTAAGGCCCGGCAAGGAAGGCGTGAAAGCGACGGCGTATATCCTTGCCGGTGTCTCGATTGGCACGGTCGCCGGCATCCCGGCGGGCACGGTGATCGGCGAAGCTTTCGGTTGGCGAGCCGCATTCGAAACAGCGGCGGCGGTGACTGTCGCCGTGGCCCTGTTGATCGCGGTATTGCTTCCGGCGTTGCCGGGCGAGCGCTCCGCCGGTATCAGCCAGATGCTTTCGCTGGCCGGCGAGCGCACGATTCGCCGCATGTTTGCCGCCGCGCTGCTGATTTATGTCGGGCATTTCGCGGCCTACACCTACCTCGCGCCTTTCGTCCAGGCATCGGCGGGCATCGAAGGCCAGGCCCTGGGCGTATTGCTGTTCGCCTTCGGGCTCGCTGCCGTGGCGGGCAACCTGGCCGGTGGGGCGCTGGCAGCCAGAAATGCACCGACTTCGGTGCTGATCATGACCCTGCTGATGCTGGGATCGCTGACAGCATTGCTGTTGTTTGTCGGCAATCCGTGGCTATTGTGGCCGGTCATTCTGGTCTGGGGATTTGCGTTCGGCATGATCCCGATCACCACGCAGATATGGTGTTTCGACGCCTCGAACGGACGTGTCGAAGGCGTTCAGGCACTGTTGGTCTGTGTGGTGAACCTGTCGATTGGCGGCGGGGCGTTTATCGGTGGGCTGGTGTCCGGTGGCGCGGGCTTTACCGCTGCCATCGTGACCGGCGCGGCCTGTGCCGCGCTGTCGATGGTCACGGTGGCGTTGTCGCTGCGCAGGTCGAAGCGCGTCACCTGCGCAGGTTGAGCGGTTAACGTTCAGCCAGCCTTGAAAAACGCCACCTTTTGGGTCAGGCGATCCGCGAGCAGCGCCAGGTCTTCGCTGGCCGCTGCAACTTGCTGAGAGCCGCTGGCTGACTTGAGCGTCGAGTCATGGATACTGTTGATGTTCATGGCGACCTCTTCGGCAACAGCACTTTGCTGAACTGAAGCGCTGGCGATTTGCGCGTTCATGTGATTGATCGCGCCGACTTCCTGACTGATTCTGGACAGGGCGGTCTGCGCCTCACGTGTCTGGGCCACGGCCTTGTTGACCAGCTCGCAACTGTCGCGCATGTTTTGCGCGGCTGTTTCGGTGCCGCCTTGCAGCGTGCTGATCATCGCCTGAATTTCCTGGGTCGACTGCTGGGTGCGAATCGCCAGAGAACGCACTTCATCGGCGACGACCGCAAAGCCTCGACCGTGTTCGCCCGCCCGCGCGGCTTCGATGGCGGCGTTTAGGGCCAGGAGGTTGGTCTGCGAAGCAATCGAGTTGATCACTTCGATGACGGTTTCAATCTGCTCGCCATGCCGGGAAACCTGCTCCACGGTATTCGTCGTTCCGACCAGGGTTGTCGCCAGATGTTCGATGGCGGCGGTGGTGCCTTCGACCAGTCGATTGCCGGTTTCCACTTCAGTGTCTGCCAGGCGTGCCGCGTCTGCTGCCTGTGCCGCGTAGCCGGACACTTCATTGACTGTGGCCGCCATCTGGCTGATCGCCGTCGCCACCTGCTCGGCTTCACGGGTCTGCACCATGATTTGCGTGTTATTGGTGGAGGATGCCGCTGACAGCACCGTGGATGACTGGCTGACTTCCTGAGCCGCCATGCGCACTTGCGTGATGGTCTCGGAGAGGCGAGCCAGTGCCGTTTTAAGCACGCCCATCACGCTGTCAGGGTGTTCGGTCGAAATGCGTTGCTGCAGATCGCCCGCTGCCAGGCGCTGAATGGCCTGGGCAACGTCGGTCGGCTCCGCGCCAAGGGTTCTTTTGACAAAGCGGATGATGAACACCGACAGCATAATGCTCAGCAGAGCGGCGAAAGCCGTGGCCAGGAGCATCAAGCCACGAAACTGGCTGGCCGTTGCCTGCACCTCGTCCAGTTGCGACCTGATCGCGGCTTCTTCGTGGTCTATCAGCGCGTTGACCCGTTTCAGCCATTCGCTGTAATCACCGGACGCCTGACGCAGCAGCAGCGCCTGAGCGCCGGCAATGTCACCCGCACGACGCAAGGCGATCACGTCTCGCGTGGACGCCAGGGTTTTCTGTTCGATGTCCTTGATGCTGCGCAGCAACTGGTGCTCTTCGCCACTTACGGTGGGCCTGGAAAACAGCTGGTCCATCGGCACTGCCGAGTCGACATAGTCTTTTTCGAGCCGGGTCATTTCTGCCAGGTGTAATGCGAGGTCCTGATCGTTGTTGACCAGCACCGCATCGCGCAGGGCAATCGCCCGGTTGTGTACGCTGCCTCGGAAGTTGATCGCGTAACGCTGAACCTTTGCAGCATTCTCCCCGACGTCCTCCAGCGTGGCGTCGATAAACCCTACCCGCTGGATGCCGACAGCCGTGATCAAAATGAGCAGCGACACGACGGCGGCAAACCCGAGGCCGATACGCGTTGCCAGAGAAACCGGTTTTTTCATGAGAGAAACTCGTAAGGGAAGGTTCAGAGCATTGCCGGGATCCTTGGCGTCAAGCGAATAGCCGGACAGTATGCTTGAGTTGCCAAGGTGGCCAATAGATATTTACGAGCGAGTGGATAAACATCGGTCATTGCAGAACGCCGCTGTGATCACGATCAACAAATAAGGGTTTCTGCGCGCGCCACAGTGCAGACGGCCTCGCCAGTCGGCAGCGCCATGACGCTGCCGGTCGGGCGCCAGGCCGGGTTCAGGAAAACCCGGTCACCGCGTGAGGTACGTAAGGGGCCTCGAGGCGATTGATGTCATCGTTGCTGAGCTCCAGCTCAAGCGCTGCTATAGCATCATCCAGCTGAGTGGCCTTGGAGGCACCCACAATAGGGGCTGATACACCGCGTTTGGCCAGCACCCAGGCCAACGCGATTTGCGCCATCGGCACGCCTCGCTCTCCGGCAATCTGCTCCACAACATCAATGACCCGGCCGTCTTCCTGTTCCGTCGCCTCGTAGAACGACTGCCCGGAGATATCAGTCCTGGTGCGTTCGGTCTGCTGACCCTGCGGCCGCGTCAGCCTGCCACGTGCCATAGGGCTCCAGGGCATGAGCCCGACGCCTTGATCAAGGCACAGCGGGATCATCTCTCGCTCCTCTTCCCGATACACCAGGTTCAGGTAGTTCTGCATGGAAACGAACGTGCTCCACCCGTTTGCCACAGCCACTTGCTGAGCCTTGGCGAACTGCCAGGCATACATGGATGAAGCGCCGATGTACCTGGCTTTGCCTGCCTTCACGACGTCATGCAACGCTTCCATGGTTTCTTCAATCGGCGTTTCGTAGTCCCAGCGGTGAATCTGGTACAAATCGATGTAGTCGGTGCCGAGCCGCTGCAGACTGGCATCGATGTTGGTCATGATCGCTTTGCGAGACAGCCCCTTGTCGTTGGGCCTTGTCGAGCCTTCCCACATGTTTGCCGGAAAAAATACCTTCGTCGCAATGACGGTTTCCTCACGGCGCGTGAATTCCTTCAGCAGCTTTCCAACGATGATTTCAGACGTGCCTGCCGAATAGCTGTTGGCGGTGTCGAAAAAGTTGATGCCATGCTCCACTGCGCGTTTGATGATGGGCCGGCTGGCCTCTTCGTCCAGTGTCCAGGGGTGTGTGCCAGCATCAGGCTCACCAAAGGTCATGCACCCGAGGCACAGTCTGGAAATGTCCAGTCCTGTATGACCAAGCTTCACGTATTTCATGGCGTTCTCCGTCAATCATCAATGGGCCCGTTACCTGTCGAGTTCGAGCACTCAGCGGGGTATCAAGCGGGTCTTGCCGGTTCTGACCGCTCATAACCTCTTCAGTTGGGGGAAATGTGTTTTCTGATCGGCTATAAGTGATCATGCCTATTCTTGGAGCAAACATTATGGCCGCACTGGAACAGACGGGTTTTCTGGGTTTTGACGTCTTCGGCACAGTCGTGGATTGGCGAAACGGTGTCGCACGAGCCGCCGCGCCTTTTCTGGAACACCACGGCATAAAAATCGATCCCCTCGACTTTGCTGACCAATGGCGCGGGCTGTATCAGCCG
Organism: Pseudomonas syringae; assembly: GCF_002157375.1. Lineage (GTDB taxonomy): Bacteria > Pseudomonadota > Gammaproteobacteria > Pseudomonadales > Pseudomonadaceae > Aquipseudomonas > Aquipseudomonas syringae_T. The sequence continues at coordinate 258,408 of NZ_MTSA01000004.1, read as the reverse complement.
TCCATGCAGCGCGTGCGTTCTGGCGAGCGTCCATTCGTGACCCTCGATGTTCTGAACCGGGAAAACCTTGAAACGGTTCTTTCCCGTCATCATGTGGATTTCAGCCGCATCCATGACGCTGAGCTGGCCGAGCTGAACAAGGCCTGGGAAAAACTGGACCCCTGGCCTGATTCCGTCGCCGGTCTCACACGGTTAAAGCGCAGGTTCTCGATAGGTACGATTTCAAACGGGCACATTGCGGGCATGCTGAATCTGGCGAAGTTTGGCGGTTTGCCTTGGGACGTCATCCTTGGCGCGGAAATCGCGGGCACCTACAAACCGCAGCCGCAGACGTACCTGAAGTCTGCCAAAGCGGCAGGTCTGGCGCCTGAAGCGGTGGCCATGGTTGCTGCGCACAATGCCGACCTGGCGGCGGCCCGTGCAAATGGCTTCAAGTCGATTTTCGTCAGACGCCCATTCGAGCATGGTGCGGACCAGACTTCCGATCTGACCGCCGAACAGGACTGGGACCTGATCGCCGATTCGCTGACCGACGTCGCCGATGCGCTCGGCTGCTGATGACATCACGAAAGAGCCGCAAACATCAGCCCGCCTGGAAGGTCACTCCCGCAGCGCTTTCCACATATGGACCTTGGACACAAACCCGGTATCCACGGCCACTGCAAACGGCTCGACACCAAACGCGACAAACCCCATGCGCTCGTAAAGTGCTTGCGCGCCGGCAATGCCCTCGCGTCGAACGATGCAGGGCATTTCTTATCGCGTACATCCAAGGCGAATCTCGACATCCGACGGGTCTGCTTCCCGTTTCAATCGAAGAAGTGATCCCGAACACCGCATGATTCGTTGTTTCACGCAGTCACGTCATAAGCGTCAGACCGAGGCGTTTCAATAAGCATGATTTGATCGGTGCTTGGAACGTTGTAATAAAGCCTGGCGTAGACCTGCACGCGGTCGCCGACCTCAAAAAATTTGATGGGGGCGGTCTCTATTTCGATGGGACGAGACGGGGTAAATGGGCGTTTATCGGAAAACTGTCCTAGGTTGTTTTGATTGATAAGTACGACTTCAAATTCATAAGGCAACCCGTTTCCGGATTGGGACATATCAAATGCTACGTTGACAGGTTTCCCTTTTACAATCTCGCCCGCCGGCACAGACGGCGCGGGATAGGCAGTTTTTTCGCCGAATACAATAATCATGATCGTTCCTTGATGGTGGAGGATTTAGTTCAGCACCTCCACGGTAAAAGATCCGATCACCTGTGTGAACTGTCACAAATGACAGGGCTGAGAAGCGTTTGTTATACAAACCGCTGCTACGTACCCGCTTGCCGCAGCGGTTGATGTCCCTCAACCGTCTTCAAACGGCTCGGCAGGCAAACCGCTTTGGCCTGTGCCGGTGACATGCGAAAGCCGCTGACGCTCAGGTGCGCTTTGAAGGATCAGAAAAGCCACTGGTTTTATTAGTCTGCATGCCTCCGATGATCAATAATGTCCGCCGTTGTTCGTGTATCAAGCTCATCACTCTTTCAGTGCATCAAGGACGATAAATGGCATTTCGGGTATTGGTCATCGGCGGCTACGGTAATTTCGGCAGTCTGATCTGCAACCATCTGGTGATGATGCCGGGTATCGAGCTGGTTATTTCAGGCCGTGACAGCCGCAAGCTGGCGATGAAGGTTGCCGAGCTGGAGGCCATGGGCGGCAAGGCCTGTCAAAGCTGGTGTGTGGATGTCATGGCTGAGGGCAAAGGCGGCGAACTTCGTACGTTGGGCATTGATCTGGTGGTTCACAGGGCGGGGCCTTTTCAGGGGCAATCCTACGCGGTGGCGCAGCATTGCATCGAGGCGGGGGTCAATTATTGCGACCTGTCGGACTGCCGGACCTTCGTCTCCGGCATCGCCACGCTTGACGCCGCTGCCCGCGATGCCGGTGTCAGCCTGCTGAGCGGCTGCAGTTCGGTGCCCACGCTGTCAGCAGCCATCATCGATCAGCACCGTCAGCGTTTTCTGCGCATTGATTCGATAGCGCACGGCATTTCATCGGCCGCGAAGATGCCGGGAGTCTCCACGGTGCTCGGCGTGCTGGCCTATGCAGGCAAGCCCATCCGGCAGCTCAAGGACGGTCAGGTGCATGAAGTGCCGGGCTGGATGGACCTGACCCTGCGCCGGATGCCGGGCATGGGCACTCGGTTGCTGGCCAATGTCGATGCCCCCGATATCGATGTTTTTGCCACGCGCTATGCGGCGCAGAACCTGAGTTTCAAGGCGGGCTCCGGGCTTCGGTCGGGGGTGATTGCGACCTGGCTGCTGGCGCTGGCAGTCCGTATCGGGCTGGTCCGCGATCCTGCGCCGTGGGCTGTTCGACTGCATCGGTGGGGAACACGTTTCGAACACCTGGGTGATCGAAAAAGCGCGATGTACATCGATGTCGATGGCGCAGGACCGGACGGTCAACCGCTGCGAATGCGCGCGCAACTGACAGCACTGAATGACAAGGGGCCTGAAATCCCCAGCTGTGCGGCGGTGGCCCTGAGTGCAAAAATGGCAGCAGGCTATCGTCCGCAACCGGGGGCGCGCGCCTGCGTGGGGGAGGTCACCGTGGACGAGTACCTCGCGGCCATCGACGAGCCTTCGAATATTCGTCTGGATGTGCATTTCGAGACAGGGAAGGGCTGACGATGCTTTACCTGTACCTGAAGTACCTGCATGTCATCGCCGCCATTTTTCTCTTCGGGTTCGGCATGGGGTCCTACCTTTATCTGATTGCCGCCAGCCGCAGCGGCAATCCGTTTGTGATCGCCCATGTCGCCAGAATGGTGGTGCGCTTTGACACATGGATCACCACCCCAGCCGGTTGTGTGCAGATCATTACCGGCTACGCAATGGTCAGCCTGGCGGGCATGTCGCTGCTGACTGACTGGATCATCGGGTCGTTGATCATCTTTGTCTGCGTCGGCGCGTTATGGTTGCCTGTGCTGGTTTTGCAAAAGCGTCTTGAGCGACTGGCCTCGCATGCCGCAACCACGGGCGCGCTGCTCAATGATCAGTTTCGGGCGATGTATCGGCTCTGGTTCTGGCTCGGCATCGCTGGATTTGCAGGCATGTTCATGATCGTGCTGTTGATGGTCAGCAAGATGACAGTCATGCAGTTCTTGCAGATGTAATGCCGCTCGACCCTGCATCAGCCGTTTGACCGGTCATCTGAAACATATGTGTCAGAGCCACTTAAATAAATCTTCATCATGGCGTCATGCTCCCTGAATCCGGGGTGTGCCCGGCGTTTCCTTTTAGTTCCCGGTTCAAACGGGCTAATACCGCTATCAAGTAAACCCTGACCACGCCGATTTACGGGCATTCCGAAAATCAAGGGCACACACGTAATGAGCGCAAAATGGTTGGATAACTTGAAAGTCAGCAAGAAGCTTGGGCTGGGCTTTGCCGCCATTTTGCTGGGCGTGCTGACTGTCACCGCAATTGGTTACTCCAGTACCAATCTGCTGATCGAGCGCATGGGCAAAAGCGGCAAGGTCGCCGAGATCAAGGCTGATGTTCTGAGTGCCCGAATTGCTGCACAAGCCTACGCCACAGGCCCAAGCCCGGCGGGCGTGCAGGCTTACGCCAGTGCGCTGGATACGTTGAACCACAGTGTCGATCAGGGGTTGGGCCTGTTTGTCGTGTCGAGCAACCTCGAAAAATTGCGTGGCATCAAGGAACAGGTAGGGGGGCTCAAGCAGACCTTCGAACAACTGGTCGGCATCAACCAGAAAGTCGATGACGCGCTGAAACCGATTATCAAGGTGTCTGATGATGTCAGTGGCACTTTCGAGAACCTGCTGAACAAGACCATTGACGATACCTTGCGTGCGCCGGACGAGACCGGGATCAAACAGGTCAAGATCGCTGGCGACCTGCGTAACGGGATGACCAACTTTCGTCTGGTGTTTCGCCGTTATCTGAGTATTCCTTCTGCCGACAATCGTCAGGCCACCTATAACGCGGCTGACGCGTTGATCGCGCAGGTGAGTGCCGCGCGTAGCGAGTTGCCCGTTCAGGCCAATGCGGCGGTCGATGCTGCGCTGGTTGCGTTGAAGCAATACAAGGTGCTGATGACGTCGATCTCGGAAATGCTTCAGCAGACCGATCAGATACGCGGCAACCTGCAACAGCAATCCGTGGCCACCGCGGCCCGTGCCGACGATCTGGCAGCGCAGCAGATCATCAGTGCCAGGAAAGAACAGAACACCGCCGTCATGCAGTTGTTGAGCGTGGCAGTGGTGGTCCTGCTGATCGGCATTTTTGCTGCCTTTCTGATTACCCGCCAGATCACTGCGCCGTTGAACGAGACGGTCATTGCGGCACGCCGTATCGCCGACGGTGACCTGACTCACGACATCAGTACGACCCGCCAGGACGAATTGGGCCTGTTGCAGAACACCATGCAGCACATGACCGTTTCCCTGCGCAGCCTGATCGGCGGCATCGGCAACGGCGTCACGCAGATTGCTACCGCGGCCGAAGAGCTGTCTGCCGTCAGCGAGCAGACCAGCGCCGGTGTCACGCTGCAAAAAAATGAAGTGGACCAGGTCGCGACAGCCATGAACCAGATGGCGTCCACCGTTCAGGAAGTGGCGCGCAACACCGAAGACGCTTCGCGGGCTGCCAAACAGGCCAGCGAGCGCGCGGCCCACGGCAGCAGCGTGGTGCAGCACGCCACCCGCGAAATCGGCCAACTGGCCGGCGAAGTGAAACAACTGGGTGAGGCCATGCAGCGCCTGACCGAAGACAGCAGCAAGATCGGCAGCGTCATCGACGTGATCAAGGCGGTCGCTGAACAGACCAACCTGCTCGCGCTCAACGCCGCCATCGAGGCCGCACGTGCTGGTGAACAGGGCCGTGGTTTTGCCGTAGTGGCCGACGAAGTCCGTTCGCTGGCCCAGCGCACCCAGAACTCCACCACTGAAATCGAAGCGCTGATCCAGACCCTGCAACAGGGCACAGGTGCCGCTTCCGGCCTGATGGACGCCAGCCTGCAACGCACCGAAGGCACTGTCGTGCTGGCGCGCCAGGCTGAGCAGGCGCTGGTGGAGATCAACCAGTCAATCGGCACGATCGAACAGATGAGCCAACAGATTTCTGCTGCCGCCGAGCAACAAAGCTCGGTGACTGACGAGATCAACCGCAGCGTATTGAGCGTTCGCGACATCGCTGATCAGTCTGCCTCCGCGACCGAACAGAGCGCCGCCTCGACGGTCGAGCTGGCTCGTCTGGGCAGCGATTTGCAGAGCATGGTTGCGCGTTTCAAGATTTGAATCGTTGATAAAGGCGCTTCGTGAGACGGTCACGAGGCGCCTTGCCGAGCCTCCGCCCGCACAACCATCCACACCCCGACGCCCGACACTGCCATCCCGAACGCGATCTGCCAGGACAGCGGCTCGTCAAACATCGCCCAGGCCCAGAGCATCGTCACCGGCGGGCTCAGGTACAAGACGCTGGCAACCCGGGTGGCCGTCGCACGACGCAGGCAGACCCAATAAAGCCCGTAACCGCCCAGAGTCGCCAACCCCACTGTCCAGATCACGCTCAGCGCAAATCCTGTGCTGGGGATCGGGGCCAGGCTGCCTTGTGTGCCCTGAATGATGGCGAACGCGACGCTCGAGACGCAACATTGCAGCCACAGGTTGGGGAGCAGCTTCATGGGTTCCAGCATGGTGGAGTGCTTCTGCCACAGCGTGGCGATGGCCAGTGAAAACATCCCCAGCAGTGGCAGGCCATACGCCCACAACGGCGCATCGCCCCACGCCAGTGCGCTGTAGGTCACCAGCACCACGCCAATCAGGCCGACCACCAGCCCCGCCCAGATTTGCCAGATCAGCCGTTGGCCGAGTACGACAGCTGCCAACAAAGCCATGCCCATCGGCAGCAGATCGGCGAAAAGCGCAGCGAGCCCGGCCGGCACGCCCAGCGCAATACCCTGCGTGACGCCCGCCACATAGCCCGTCATCGCCAGCAGGCCGATGCCGGCGTTCTTCAACAGCAGCACGGGTGGGACCGACCTCAAGGGCTTGGTCACAAACGGCAGCAGAATCAGCGTGACCACCACACAACGCCAGAACACCACCAGCAGCGGCGGCGCGTAATCAAGAGAAAAGCGCGCGCCTATAAAACCGGAACTCCAGGTCAGCACGAGTGCTGCCTCAAGCAGCAGCAAAGGAATGGCCTGATGCCAAGCAGGCCGCGAAACGCTCGGGGAGATCGACAGGTATTGATTCATCGACACAGGCTACGAGAAGGGCGTAGTCTAATAAATCAAAATTAAGTGCATCAGTCGTTCGGGAAAAATGAATCATGACGGCCATTCTCGATATCGAGCTGGTCCGCACCTTTCATGCCGTGGTGCGGACAGGCAAGTTTTCTGCGGCAGCCGAGCAATTGCACAAAAGCCCGGCAGCGGTGAGTGTGCATATCCAGCGGCTTGAGGCAGTGGCAGGCGGGCGTTTGCTTGACCGGGACAATCAGGCAGTGTCCCTGACGGCGCTGGGCAAGCGTGTGCTCGTGTCGACGACAGAATTGTTGTCCACCCATGACCGGGTGCTGGCGGACCTGCACGGCACTCACCTGGCGGGGCGCATCACGCTGGGCGTACCTGACGAGTACGCCGTTCACGTCATCCGCGACATCCTGCCTGTGTTCGCGGCGGCCTGGCCCAATGTGGTGCTGGAGTTGAAAACCGCGCCCAGTTACACCTTGCGTGAGCAGGTGCAGCGCGGAAAATTGCAGGCAGCGGTCATCGCACAGCCCAAGGGGCAGTTGAATACGGACACTGTGTTTCTGGTCTCGACCAAACCCGTTTGGGTCGGGCCGGCCACGATGACACGGGCCTCCACAGAGCCGTTGCCGCTTGCTGTGCATGCGGCGCAGTGCCCCTATCGTGAGGCGATGATGGCGTCCCTCAAAAACGATGGCCGCAAAACCCGTGTGGTACTGGAAAGCCCGTCCAGTCAGGCGATCAAGGCCTGTGTGGAAGCAGGCCTGGCGATCAGCCTTATTGATCGGAGCGGTGTGACCGACGCCATGCAGATCCTCAACGACCTCCCTGAGATCGCCGAGCACGAAATCGTGTTCCTGCGAGCGCCCGCGTCACAGCCTGACGAGGCGGTGAGTCTGCTGGCGCAGGCGATGCAGAAGTATTTTCGGGTTTAGAGCGCGTTTAATTACCGCTCAGCCATCCTTGAACAGGAAGCTGTACGCATTCAGCGCCGGTACGCCGCCGAGGTGGGCATAGAGCACTTTCGAGCCTTCGGGAAATTCGCCGTTGCGAACCATGTCGATCATCCCGTGCATGGATTTGCCTTCGTAGACCGGATCGGTCAGCACGCCTTCGAGGCGGGCGCAGAGGCGGATTGCCTCCAGCGTACCGTCGTTGGGCAGGCCGTATTCGGGGTAGGCGTAGCGGGTGTCGAGCACCACGTCTTCGGCCGTGATCTCACGGCCCAGGTCGACCAGTTTTGCGGTGTTTCGGGCAATGCGCAGCACTTGCTCGCGGGTTTTGTCCGGCTTGGCTGACGCATCGATACCGATCACCCGTTGCGCACGGCCATCGGCAGCGAAGCCCACCAGCATACCGGCGTGGGTACTGCCGGTGACCGAGCAGACCACGATGTAGTCGAATTTGAAGCCCAGCTCTTCTTCCTGCTGACGCACCTCATCGGCAAAGCGCACAAAACCCAGACCGCCGTAGGGGTGTTCAGAGCAACCGGCTGGAATCGGGAACGGCTTACCGCCGCTTTCAACCACATCGGCCATCGCCTTTTCCCAGCTCGGGCGGATACCGATATCGAAGCCCGCCGAGTCCAGGCGCACATCGGCCCCCATGATGCGCGACATTTCGATATTGCCGACCCGGTCATACAGCGCATCGGAATAGTTGACCCAGTTTTCCTGCACCAGCACGCACTTCATGCCCAGGTGCGCCGCGACGGCTGCCACCTGACGGGTCTGATTGGACTGAATGCCGCCAATCGACACCAGCGTGTCGTAACCGCCCTCAATGGCCTCAGGAACCAGATACTCCAGTTTGCGGGTTTTGTTGCCGCCGAACGCCAGGCCGCTGTTGCAGTCCTCGCGTTTGGCATACAGCTCGACTTTACCGCCCAGATGCTCGCTCAAGCGTTTCAAAGGGGTAATGGGCGAAGGGCCAAAGGTCAGAGGGTAGCGCTTGAACTTGCTGAGGTTCATATCGGGTCTCCGTTGAAAGGTTGATCCAGGCAATGGATGGTTTGACGCTTGGACGGGTGCCTGAGATGCCTCCTATCATAGGAAATAGCGCGATAATCGTGGTTGCAAAGAATTGTCTATTGACGAAATCAGCGTTAGTGTCCGGGTATCAAGACAGACTTTTATGTTGTGAAATCGATAATGAAAGCAATAAATGAACGCAGTAAAAAGCCAGGTGCCGATGCAGCGCCGCCACTGGACAGGATCGACCGCGCCATCCTGAAGACGTTGCAGCGCGACGCTTCGATTTCCAATGTGGCACTGGCCGAGAAGGTCAAGCTGAGCCCGCCTGCCTGCCTGAGGCGTGTCGAGCGGCTGAAAGAGGCGGGTGTCATCAAAGGTGTTGTGGCGCTGCTTAATGGCGATGTACTGGACGCCGGCATGGTGGTGTTGATCGGCGTGGTCCTGGACCGCTCGACGCCAGACTCGTTTGCGCAATTCGAAGCGGCGGCGCAGAACGTGTCCGGCTGCATGGAGTTTCATGTGGTCACCGGCGAGTTTGACTACTTCATGCTGCTGCGCACCAAAGACAGTCAGAGTTTCAACCGTCTGCATGCCGAACAGTTGCTGTATTTGCCCGGTGTCAGGCAGATCCGTTCGTTCATGGGCTTGCGTCAGGTGTTGTCGACCACTCACTTGCCGATCTGATCGTTGCTCAACGTGCCTGTATTGCCGTGTGCGTCGTCAAACGTTCGCGCCTGACGAAGGTCAGAGGTGTGGGCTGCAACAGGATTGACCCCGGCGTGTGGTGCTATAAGCGCTGTTTCTTTTTTTCTTGCTCAAGGATTTTCATTTTGGCTGCTGGAAGCTTGCTTACTCTGCTTGACGATATTGCCACGCTGCTGGATGACGTGGCGCTGGCCACCAAGAAAACCGCAGGTGTTCTGGGCGATGATCTGGCGCTCAATGCCCAGCAAGTCACAGGCGTGACGGCAGATCGCGAACTGCCGGTGGTCTGGGCCGTTGCCAAGGGGTCATTGCTCAACAAGGCGATTCTCGTTCCTGCCGCATTGCTGATCAGCGCGTTCGCGCCGTGGGCGATTCTGCCGCTGCTGATGATTGGCGGTGCATTTCTGTGTTTTGAAGGTTTCGAAAAAATCGCCCATAAGTGGCTGCATCCCGAAACCGGTGAGGAACACGATCAACGCAAACAGGCGGCTACGGACGCTTCAGTGGACATGGTCGCGTTCGAGAAAGACCGCATCAAGGGCGCGATCCGCACCGACTTCATTCTCTCGGCGGAAATCATCGTTCTGGCATTGGGCGTCGTTTCGGCCCGGCCGTTCATGGACCAGGTCGGCGTACTGGTCATCGTGGCCGTGTTGATCACCGTCGGGGTCTACGGGCTGGTGGCCGGTATCGTCAAACTGGATGACCTGGGCCTTTACCTGAAAAAGACCGCAAGCTCGTTTGCGCAAAAGCTCGGCGGCGCGTTGCTGTGGCTGGCACCGGTGTTGATGAAGGTGCTATCGATCGTGGGCACTGCGGCCATGTTCATGGTCGGCGGCGGCATTCTGGTTCACGGCCTGCCGTTCGCTCATCACTGGGTCGAAGGCGTGACTGAAGCGGCGCAGGGTGCTTTGGGCGGTCTGTCGATGGTCGTCCCGACCCTGATCGACGCCATCGCGGGCATCGTTGCCGGCGCGGTGCTGGTGCTGATCGTGACGCTGGTGGGCAAAGTCTGGAACGCGGCGAGGGAGTGATTGCGGCGGGGCGTTTAGAAATGATTCCCGCGCGGAGCGCGGGAACGAGCGTCATCACCGCCAAACATCATGACGCGTTTAGAAGAACACTTTCACCAGCAAGCTCGCGGTGTTCTGGTCGGTGTCGAACGATCGCGTGTCCTTGATGCCGTACTTGTTGGTCCAGTAGTCGTATTCGATACCGACATACAGCTGCCGCTCGGGGTAATTCAGCGCCTTGCCCAGGTCGTATTTGATCTGCGGGTTGAAGTGCAGGTTGGAGTGGTAAGTGCCACGCGAGGTCTTGTCGTTGTCCACGACCCAATCCATGAAGCCGTCGATCAAAACATCCGATTTGCCGACAGGAACGGTGTAGGACCAGACCGGTGTGATCTGCCATACGCCATCACCCGGACGATTGCCTTCGGTCTGACGCTGGTAGAAGTTCAACTGAAAGTAATCGAAGCCCGGGATCTTCAAGTCGAACGCCGGACCGATCAGGTACGACTCGTTATCGCCTTCACCAAACTCGTAAGTTGCCGCGATCAACACATCGCTGATCGGGCCGAACTCGAACTTCTGGCCAAAGACCTTGCCCAGCGACAAGCGCGGCGAGAACTCGCCGTAGTAGGTGTTATCGCCAGCGTTTGCGTCTTTCTTGCCGTTGTAGAAGATCTTGTCGACGAAGAAAAAGTTGTCACCGTATTTCCAGCTGTCCGCATGCTCAAAGGTGAACGTTTGCTGATTTTCCGGGTTGACCGCAAAGTCTCGTCCATTGAGGTAGGTCAGGCTATTACTCTGCCACTGGAAGATATCCCCTGCCATGGCGGGTGCGGTGGACAGCAGACTGCTGGCCAGTAACACACTGGAAAACGTACGGTTCATGTGGTGAGCCCCTTGAATAGATCGTGATGTTCAGACTGGCGTTCTATGAGTGACGCCTTGTCTGGGGTTGCAATAATTTGTCTGTCTGGTCAGCTTTGAGTTGTTAGCAAGAGCTGCGCCAATCCGTGAAAAAAGTTTAAGTAATAGTGAAACCGGCACCGATGTGTCGGTTTGGCGCCATTTTTCGAGTCAATAAGGTGCTGAACGGGCAGCGAGCCGGTCGGCTGTCCAGCCAGATTCAGTGATCAGGAAAATGGCAGTGCGGGTTGCCAGCGGCGGCGGAGGATACTGAGTCGCATCGCCGCGCTCAAGTGCTCCAGAGCAGGGCGTCTGGAGCGAAAACAGGGCAGGTGCCCGGTCGTGTCAGTTGATGCGTGCGCCCTGATCGACCCAGGCGCCCACCAGCTCGCGTTCCTGCTGAGTCATCTGGGTGATGTTGCCCAGCGGCATGATCGGTGCGGTAACCGCCTGCGCCTTGATGCGCGGTGCCTGTTGCCGGATCTGTTCGGGCGTATCGAACATCACGCCGGCCGGGGCGACGCTGAACAGCTGGCTGGTGGGTGTGGCCGAATGGCAGACCGTGCAGCGCTGCTGAATGACGTCATACACAGTGTTGAAGTTCGTCCCGGCGACGTTGGCAGGTTCTGCCTGAGCCGGCGAAGTGACCGGTGCCGGCGGCTGCTCATCGGCCCGGTGGCCCCCGACCGCCGTGCCCGGCAGCGGCTGATAGACGACTTTCGCAGGCGGTTGCGCGGGGCCGGTGACATAAGCCAGGCACAGCATGCCCAAGGCCGCGACTGGCAGTGTCCAGGCGAATCGATGGCTGTCATGTCGTGTATTGAAATAATGACGCACCAACACCGCCAGCAGCGCGATGCCGGCCAGGATCAGCCAGTTGTAGGGGCTGCCGTAGGTGCTCGGAAAGTGGTTGCTGATCATGATGAACAGCACGGGCAGGGTGAAGTAATTGTTGTGCCTGGAGCGCAGCAGGCCTTTGGCGGGCAGGCTCGGGTCCGGCGTACGGTTCTCCGCAATCGCCGCCACCAAGGCGCGTTGTGCCGGCATGATGATGCGGAACACATTGCCGACCATGATGGTGCCCATGATCGCGCCCACGTGCAGGTACGCACCACGACCGCTGAATATTTTGCTGAACCCGTAGGCCGCAGCGACCAGCAGCAGGAACAGGACAACGCCCAGCAGCGCAGGGCGTTTGCCCAGTGGCGAGTCACATAAAAAACTGTAGATGAACCAGCCGACGAACAATGAGCCGAGGCCGATATGCACGCCCTCGGCACCGCTCAGGCTGCTGCCCGGTGCCAACAGGTACAGCGTCGGGTTGGCGTAGAACACCACGCACAGCAAGGCGACCCCGGACAGCCAGGTCGAATAGGCTTCCCATTTGAACCAGTGCAGGTTTTCCGGCATGGTCGGTGGCGCGAGCTTGTATTTTTCCAGATGGTAAATGCCGCCACCGTGGATCGCCCAGAGATCGCCCGACAGCCCGTCGCGCGGATTGCTGCGGTTCAGGTTGTTTTCCAGCCAGACGAAGTAGAACGAAGCGCCGATCCAGGCGACGCCCACAATCATGTGAATCCAGCGCACGCCGAGATTCAGCCATTCCATCAGATGTGCAAGCACGATTTTACCCTTCCAGTGGGTGGGGATCGAGAACCAGTAACTGATCCTCTGCAAAATAATGTTCGTCGCAGTTGTTGCCGGAGCCACTGCGATCAACCACCAGGAAGTCATCCTGCTTTTCGATGGTCAGCACCGGATGGTGCCAGACGCCGCGATGGTAATTGACGCCTTGCCTGCCATTGGAGACGAAAGCGCGGGTCAGTTCCGGTTCGGGCGCGTTGCCGATGGGCGCGACCACGATCAGAAAGCGGTTGCCGAGCAGCGGGATGAACGCCTGACTGCCCAGCGGATGGCGCTCCAGCATGCCGATGGTCAATGGCATGTCCAGCGCTTCGGCGCGGAAAATACTGATGATCGCCTTGTCTTCCGGTTGCGCGGTCTGCACGTCGGCCAAACGATGAAAACGCATGGTCGAGCCGTTGTTGATCATGAAGTGATCGCTGCCATCGGTTTCGATGACATCACCGAATGGCGCGAACGCTTCTTTGGTCAGTGGCTCGATTGTCAGTGTGCGCATGCGGGTTCTTCTTTAATGGTTTCGAGGTTGGTCATTTGCACATTCGCATGCATGACTCTCGTGCCAAGGCGGAGCGTGGGAACGAGAATCAGCTTACGTCTCCTTACCTGGACACCTTGCCCAGCACCCGCAACCGGCTCACACCGCCGTCCGGAAACACATTCAGGCGGATGTGGGTGATCGGCCCGATGGCGTTGATCTGTTCGGCAAACTCGTGCTCGGCGTGCATGGTGAGTTTCTGGCTTGGCAGCAGTTCGCGCCAGAACAGGCTCTGGGTTTCGATCTGGCTGTCAGTGCCGCCTTTGACGAATGCGCCCTGAATCGAACAGCTGTCCGGGTAATTGCCCTTGAAGTGCAGGGTGTCGACGATGACCTTCTCGACCTCGCCCTTATGCCCCAACGCCACAATCACCCAGTCGTTGCCGGGGGTACGACGGCGCGCGGTTTCCCAGCCATCGCCCATGTTCACGCCACGACCGGGGTTGAGGATGTTGCTCATGCTGCCGTAATGCTCGTCCGAACAGGCAATCGAACGGCCGCCATTGAGCGCGGCCACCAGATCGATCTGCTCGCTTTCGCTGACCTTCGACCAGTCGCGGTGCGGCACTCCGTACACCCGCAAACGGGCTACACCGCCGTCCGGGTAGATATTGAAGCGCAAATGGCTGAACGCCTGGTCGTGATGGATCTCGTGATAATGATGGCTGTTGCCTTTCAGTTCCACCGATGACAGCACTTCGGTCCATGCCGTGTTCTCGTCCGGCTCGCCAGACGCCAGAAAGCACGCTTCCAGCGAAGCGGAAGGCGGGAAGTTGCCGGTGAAGAACGAGGTGTCGATGTCCACGCCCTTGATCGTGCCTGCCACGCCGAGGCGGATTACCGCGCTGTCATAACCCTCGAAACGCTTTCGGCGCGACTCCCAGCCGTCCATCCATTTACCGTTGTCATCGAACACGCCTTCTTTCCAGACCGCTGGGGTGGGCTGGAACAGTCGGTTGGCATCGGCGAACCAGTCATCGGTGACCGACAGGATCTTTGTGCCCAGACGCGCGTCGGCCAGGTTCACGAACTTCTCGAACGGTGCGGCGTAAACTTTCATGCTTTTTGTCTGCCTTCTGAATACGGTTATGACTGCGACGCTTGAAGCGCCTGTAGACGAAACAGTGCGATCTTGTTGATCTCGGCCAGGGCGCAAGCGAACTCGGCCTCTGGCGAGTGATGGATGCGTTGCTCGAACGCCGCCAGAATGTTGTGCCTGTCGCTGCCCTTGACCGCCATGATGAACGGAAAGCCGAAACGGGCCTTGTAAGCCTCGTTCAGTTCGGTGAAGCGCTGGAACTCTTCAGGCGTGCAGAGGTGAATGCCGGCACCCGCCTGTTCATCGGTGCTGGCCTGCGTCAGCTCGCCCTTCACGGCAGCTTTGCCTGCCAGGTCCGGGTGAGCATTGATCAGCGCCAGTTGTTGCTCGTGAGTGGCCGCGAGCAGGATATCGCTCATGCGCGCATGCAGGGTGTCGAGCTGATCCAGCTCACTGCCTGCCCCTTGGTCAAACGCTTGTCGCGCGATCCAGGGCGAGTGCTCGTAGATGTCGGCGAACGTTGCGATGAATGCGTCGCGGCTCAGGGTCGAGGGCTTCAGGTTCTTGAACTCGCTCATCGCGCCGCCTGGGTAAAAGGGTGTTCATTGTGCCAATGGCGTGCGATATCGACGCGTCGAGTGAACCACACCTGCTCATGGCTTTTGGCGTATTCGATGAACCGCTTGAGCGCGGCCAGCCGGGCAGGGCGGCCAATCAGTCGGCAGTGAAGACCAATCGACAGCATCTTTGGCGCGTCTTCACCTTCGGCATACAGCACGTCAAACGCGTCTTTCAGGTACTGGAAAAACTGCTCGCCGTTGTTGAAGCCTTGTACCTGGGTAAAGCGCATGTCATTGGTGTCCAGCGTGTACGGGATCACCAGATGAGCTTTTCCGGTCGGGTTGTTTGGCTCCCAGTACGGCAAGTCGTCGTCGTAGGTGTCGCAATCATAGAGAAAGCCGCCTTCCTCCATCACCAGTCGCCGCGTGTTGGGGCCGGTGCGCCCGGTGTACCAGCCCAGCGGTCGTTCGCCGCTGATCTCGGTCAGTATCTGAATCGCCTGGCGCATGTGTTCACGCTCTTCGGCTTCGTCCATATTCTGATAATCGATCCAGCGATAGCCGTGGCTGCAGATTTCGTGACCGTCGGCGACCATCGCGCGGATCACGTCCGGGTGACGTTGCGCAGCCATGGCGACGGCAAAGACGGTCAGGGGAATGTCGAACTGCTTGAACAGTTTGAGGATGCGCCACACGCCGGCCCGGCTGCCGTATTCGTAAAGCGATTCCATGCTCATGTTGCGCTGGCCCTGCAACGGTTGTGCAGCGACCATTTCCGACAGAAAAGCTTCAGACTCCTTGTCGCCATGCAGAATGTTGCGCTCGCCGCCTTCCTCGTAATTCAGCACGAATGACAAGGCAATGCGTGCATTGCCCGGCCAGCGTGGGTGAGGCGGGTTATTGCCGTAACCGATCAGGTCGCGTGGGTATTCAGCGCTCACTGCAAGCTTCCTTATGTGCGTGATTTCAGGTGCAATGCCAGAAGCAGGCAAGGCAGTGCAAAGTAAAGATTGTATACAATTTGCTTTGCGGGTTGTAACCCTGAACTTTTCTTCATCGGGAGGGCGTCGTTCATGAAAAGCAAAGCAAGAAACCTGCCTGACTGGTCAGTTAAAGCTCAAAAAGCTGATGATTTTCCTTGGCTTCGATGAAAGCGTCTTTTTCTGGCGGCCGGATGCCGCATTTGCAGTGCGACGGCTATTTTACTTTGTACAGGTTTTTTCAAAACTGTCTTAATCGGTCGCAATGGCACGATGCGAAGCACTTCATTGGTGCGCTTTTCACACTCACTGGATGCAAGGG
Organism: Pseudomonas syringae; assembly: GCF_002157375.1. Lineage (GTDB taxonomy): Bacteria > Pseudomonadota > Gammaproteobacteria > Pseudomonadales > Pseudomonadaceae > Aquipseudomonas > Aquipseudomonas syringae_T. The sequence goes on along the minus strand of NZ_MTSA01000004.1, from coordinate 242,465 downwards.
GCGAGGCTTTGGGGAAATTGACCACACACGTACTGGATGCCGCTCATGGCTGCCCGGGCAGTTCCATTCGCATCGACCTGTATCGGGTGGAAGATCAGCAGATGTTGCACATCGTCAGCGTGGTCACCAACAGCGATGGGCGTTGCGACGCACCGTTACTGCAGGGCGATGACTACCGGTCTGGCGTGTATCAGCTGCATTTTCAGGCCGGCGATTATTACCGTGCGCGAGGCGTGGCGCTGAACGAACCTGCGTTTCTGGACGAAGTGGTGCTGCGCTTCGGCATTGACGCAGGTCAGGAACACTTTCACGTTCCGCTGCTAATCTCGCCTTACAGCTACTCGACTTACAGAGGCAGCTGATTCTCTTGCCCGCCTCACACTGCGGGCTTTTTTTCGGGCGCGTTTCAAGGTTTGCCCTGTGTACAATGCGCCAGTCCCCACGCCGTTACCCCTCCGCGTACGAGTATTCATGAACGATCAGTCCCTGCCCCTCAAGAAACAGCCGCGCCACCTCGGCAGCGGTCGCAGTGTGACCCAGGACGATGTCGTGTATGAGCATATTTTCGATGCGATTCTGGAGCAGCGCCTGGCGCCGGGCACGCGGCTGAGTGAAGAGGCACTGGGTGATATTTTCGGTGTGAGCCGCACCATCATTCGCCGTGCGCTGTCACGGCTGGGTCACGAAGGTGTCGTGCTGCTGCGTCCCAACCGGGGTGCGGTGGTTGCCAGCCCCAGTGTCGATGAGGCGCGCCAGGTGTTCTTCGCCCGGCGCATGGTCGAGCAGGCCATCACCGAACTGGCCGTCGAACATGCCACCGCCGAGCAACTGGCCGAGCTGCGCCAGATGGTCAGCGACGAGCGCGACAGCTTCGCTCGTGGTGACCGGGGCGCGGGCATTCGCCTGTCCGGGGAATTTCATCTGCAACTGGCAGTGGCCGCGAAAAACACCCCGCTGATCAGTTTTCAGCGCAGCCTGGTGTCACAGACTTCATTGATCATTGCCCAGTACGAAACCGGCAACCGCACCCACTGTTCGTACGACGAACACACCCGACTGATCGACGCCATCGAAGCGCGCGACGCGTCGCGTGCAGTCGAACTGATGATGCATCACATGGACCACATCGACAGCAAACTCAACCTCGACGAAGACAGCGCCTCGGATGATTTGCATGCCGTGTTCTCGCACGTGCTGAGCAAGAAAAAGCCGGTGCGCTGAGGCTGTTTATCCAGACACCTCTCGTTCGTTCCGCGCCGACTATCGTGCGACGCTCCGCGTCGTCATGCCGTTCCGGACGCTCCGCGTCCCCTTGCGACGCAGAGCGTCGAGAACTGCATTCCCACGCTGGAGCGTGAGGAACGAGAGTTGTCCAAGAGAACAGGTTCAGCCCCGCTCATGCACCAACCGGCCACCCGACCAGGTCTGTTTCACGGTCCGGTCATCGCCAATCGTCATCAGCACAAACAGAATCTCTTCGATGCCTTTCGCCTGTTTCAGTCGATACGACAGCAACGGCGTGGCGTTGTAGTCGAGCACCAGGAAGTCGGCCTCGTTGCCGGGCTTGAGGCTGCCGACTTTGTCTTCCAGCCGCAGTGCCCGTGCGCCGCCCAGGGTTGCCAGGTACAGCGACTTGAACGGGCTCAACCGGGCGCCCTGCATCTGCATGACTTTGTAGGCTTCGTTGAGGGTCTGCAAAATCGAAAAGCTGGTGCCGCCGCCCACGTCAGTCCCCAGGCCGACATTGATCTTGTGCTTCTCGGCCATCGGCAGGTTGAACAGGCCGCTGCCCAGAAACAGGTTGGAGGTCGGACAAAAGGCGATGGCCGAGCCGGCCTGCGCCAGTCGCGCGCATTGGTCGTCGCACAGGTGTACACCGTGGGCGAAGACCGAGCGTTCGCTCAGCAGGTTGAAGTGATCGTAGACATCCAGGTAGTGCTTGCGCTCCGGGAACAGCGCCTTGACCCACTCGATCTCCTGAAGGTTTTCGCTGATGTGGGTCTGCATGTACAGGCCAGGATATTCGGTCAGTAACTGGCCAGCCAGACTCAACTGTTCCGGGCTGCTGGTGGGCGCGAAGCGGGGCGTGACGGCGTAGCTCAGGCGGCCTTTGCCATGCCAGCGTTCGATCAGTGCCTTGCTGTCGGCGTAGCCGGACTCCGGTGTGTCGACCAGATAATCCGGGGCGTTGCGGTCCATCATCACCTTGCCGGCGATCATGCGCAGGTCCAGCGACTGCGCGGCACTGAAAAACGCTTCTACCGATGCCTTGTGAACGCTGCCGAACACCAGTGCAGTCGTAGTCCCGTTGCGCAGCAGTTCCTTGATGAAGAGGTCTGCGACCTGCGCGGAATGCGCGGGGTCGGCGAACTGGCTTTCGCAGGGGAAGGTGTAGGTGTTGAGCCAGTCCAGCAGTTGTTCGCCATAAGCGCCGATCATGCCGGTTTGCGGAAGGTGGATGTGGGTGTCAATGAAGCCCGGTGTGAGCAGGGCGTCCTTGTACTCGACCAGTTCGACATCAGCGTCGAGGCCTTCGAGAAGGTCGGCAGCGTGACCCACCGAAACGATCTTGCCGTCCTCGACCAGCAGCAGGCCGTCGGCGAAATATTCATAAGCCGCCTCAACGGCCACTTCGGCCGGGTCGGCGAGGCTGTGTACGATGGCAGCGCGGTAGGCTTTACGGCGGGAAACTGAACTCATGGCACTCTCGTTGTGACTCATTGCGACTGACTGCGGCGTGATGCCGGCAGCAGTCTGGCGATAGGTTTCGCGTTGGCACGCTGTTGGCCAAAGCTGACATTGTAAGTTGCGATGACTTCGGCTGCGATGGACACCGCGATTTCGACGGGCAGTTTGCCTTTGACCTCGGCCAGGCCCATCGGACAGCGCATGCGTTGCAGCAGGCTGGCCTCGACACCGCGCTCGCGCAGCCGATGCTCGAACTTGACGCGTTTGGTATTCGAGCCGATCAGCCCGAAGTAGCCGAAGTCCCCACGCCTCAGAATGGCGGCGGTCAGCTCCAGGTCCAGTTGATGGTTGTGAGTCATCACGATGCAGTAACTGCCAACAGGCAACTGCGCGACTTCATCGACCGGCTCGTCGTTGACGATTTTCAGCACGCCGTCGGGCATCGCCTCGGGAAATTCGTGTTCCCGGCTGTCGATCCAGCGCACCCGGCAGGGCAGGCTGGCCAGCAATGGCACCAGCGCGCGGCCGACATGACCGGCGCCGAACACCGCGATCTGTGCGACCGGTTCGCCCATCGGTTCGAACAGCAGCACATTCACGCCGCCGCAGCACTGGCCAAGGCTCGCGCCCAGACTGAAGCGTTCCAGTCGGGTCTGTCGTGTGCCGCTGGCCAGCATCTCCCGGGCGATTTCCATCGCTTTGTATTCCAGATGCCCGCCGCCGATGGTGTCGTAAATGCGCTCGGCGCAGACCACCATTTTCGAGCCGGCATTGCGCGGCGTCGAGCCGAGTTCCTCGATGATCGTGACCAGAATGCCAGGCTCGCTGCGGGCCTGAAGCTCGGCAAGGGCGCTGATCCAGTTAGTCATTTTTGCTCCCTGTCGAGGTCATGAACTGACGCTTTCGCGAGCAAGTGAAGCACAGGGTTCTGGCGCATCTGTTCACAGCCCCACAGGACTTTTTCCGGCGTCGCCGGGGCGCTGATGTCCGGTTGATGACGATAGTCGCCGAGGCTCGCCACGGCATCCTTGATGGCGCACCACGCCGCGATGCCGAGCATGAACGGCGGTTCGCCCACGGCCTTGGAATGGAACACCGTGTCTTCCGGGTTCTTGCGGTTTTCCACCAGCGTAACGCGCAGATCCAGCGGCATGTCGGCGACCGCCGGGATCTTGTATGACGCCGGGCCACTGGTCATCAGTTTGCCTTTGTCGTTCCACACCAGCTCTTCGGTGGTCAGCCAGCCAGCGCCCTGAATGTAGCCGCCCTCGACCTGCCCGATGTCGATGGCCGGGTTCAGCGAAGCGCCGACGTCGTGCAGGATGTCGGTGCGCAAGGTCTTGTACTCGCCGGTCAGCGTATCGACGATCACTTCGACGCAGGCCGCACCAAACGCGTAGTAATAGAACGGCCGGCCACGCGCCTGGCTGCGGTCATAAAAAATCTTCGGCGTTTTGTAATAACCGGTGCTGGACAGCGACACCTGACCCATCCACGCCCGTTGAGCCAGTTCGGCAAACGGCAGCACGATGTCGCCGATCCGCACGTGGCCGTTACGAAATTCAACCTCTGTGTCTGCCACCTCGTAATGCCGCGCTGCGAATTCGATCAAGCGCTGCTTGAGGATTTCAGCCGCATTCTGCGCTGCCTTGCCATTCAGATCGGTGCCGCTGGACGCCGCCGTCGGCGAGGTGTTCGGCACCTTGTCGGTATTGGTGGCGGTGATCTGGATACGGTCGATATCAACCTGAAACACTTCGGCCACCACTTGCGCGACCTTGGTGTTCAAGCCCTGGCCCATTTCGGTGCCACCGTGGTTCAGGTGAATGCTGCCGTCGGTGTAGATATGGATCAGTGCGCCGGCCTGATTGAGAAAGCTGGCGGTGAACGAAATTCCGAACTTGACCGGCGTCAGCGCCAGGCCTTTTTTCAGGACCGGACTGCCGGCATTGAACGCGCGGATGGCCTCGCGGCGCTCCGCGTATTGGCTGCTGTGTTCCAGATCCGCCGTCATTTCCTCAAGCAGGTTGTGTTCGACGGTCTGGTAATAGTGAGTGACGTTGCGCTCGGTCTTGCCGTAATAATTGGCCTTGCGCACCGCCAGCGGGTCTTTGCCGAGAAAGCGGGCGATGCAGTCCATGACTTCTTCGATGGCAACCATGCCTTGCGGGCCACCGAAACCCCGGTACGCGGTATTGGAGGCCGTGTGGGTCTTGCAGCGATGGCCGTTGACCGTGGCGTCGCCCAGGTAATAAGCGTTGTCGGCATGGAACATCGCGCGGTCGACAATCGAGGCCGACAGGTCCGGCGAATAACCGCAGTTGCCAGCCAGATCCAGTGCGATGCCCTGCAAGCGGCCATTGTCATCAAAGCCCACGTCGTACTCGATGTAGAACGGGTGGCGCTTGCCGGTCATCTGCATGTCTTCGAAACGCTGCAGACGCATCTTGGTCGGCTGGCCGGTCAGGCGGGCGATCACCGCGCACAGGCACGCGGGGCTGGCCGCCTGGGTTTCCTTGCCGCCGAAACCGCCGCCCATGCGCCGCATATCGACCACAATGCGGTTCATCGGCACGCCCAGCACTTCGGCCACCAGCTTCTGGATTTCCGTAGGGTTCTGGGTCGAGCAGTAGACGATCATGCCGCCGTCTTCGGTCGGCATGACCGAGGAAATCTGGGTTTCCAGATAGAAATGTTCCTGGCCGCCGATGTGCAGGCTGCCCTGCAAACGGTGGGTGGCGCCTGCCAGGGCCGTCGCCGAGTCGCCGCGTTTATGGGTATGGCTGTCGAGCACGAAATGCTTCTGGCGCAGGGCCTGAACCACGTCCAGCACCGGCTCCAGGTCTTCGTATTCGATGATCGCCGCCATCGCGGCTCGCCGCGCGACGTCCAGATCGCGCGCGGCAACCGCAAGCACTGGCTGGCCGACGAACTCAACTTTATCAATGGCCAGCAACGGGTCGCCCGGCAGCAGCGGCCCGATATCTTTCAGGCCGGGAATGTCCTGATGAGTGATCGCAATTCGCACGCCTTCAAAGGCATGGCAGGGTGAGGTGTCGATGCTGATGATTCGCGCATGGGCGCGGTCCGACAGTCGCGCATACACGTGCAACTGATTGGGAAACTCCAGGCGGTCATCGATGTAAACGGCTTCACCGGATACATGCTTGTCAGCACTGTCATGCTTGACGCTGCGGCCGACGCCGGTGCTCAGGTCCTGCTTGAACAGGGCCAGCATCTCGGCTTGTGTGGTATGCGGAGCGTGGTCAGACATAGTCGGTCACCCGCGTCGGAATGTTCGGGGTCTGTAGCTCGATGAAGTATTTGCGCAGCAAATTTCGTGCGCTCAACAGGCGGTATTCCTTGCTGGCACGAAAATCCGACAGCGGGCTGAAATCTTCCCCCAGCGCAGCGCAGGCGTGTTCGACCGTTTCACTGCACCACGGCTTGCCGAGCAGGGCCTGTTCGCAGGCCGCGGCGCGTTTCGGGATGGCCGCCATGCCACCGAACGCAATGCGTGCTTCGCGAATCACAGCGTTTTCGATCGTCAGACGAAACGCTGCGCACACTGCGGAGATGTCGTCGTCCAGCCGCTTGGAAACTTTGTAGGCACGAAACATCTGCCGGGGCCTGGCGGTCGGCACGATGATTTTTTCGATGAATTCGCTTTCCTGACGGGCCGTGACCTTGTAGTCGATGAAGTAATCTTCTAGAGCCAACGTGCGCCGGGTGGTGCCTTTGCACAGCACGATCTGCGCACCGAGTGCGATCAGCAGGGGCGGGGAGTCACCGATTGGCGAGGCGTTGCCGATGTTGCCGCCCAGCGTACCCTGATTGCGGATCTGCAACGAGGCGAAGCGCTGCAATAACTCGCCGAAATCCGGGTATTCAGCCTTGAGCGCAGCGTAGCAATCGGTCAGCGGTGTCGCAGCGCCGATCTCCAGGCGGTCTTCGAAGCGTTCCACACGCTTCATCTCGGCGATGTGCCCCACGTAGATCAGGGTCGGCAGCGGCGTGTGAAACTGAGTGACTTCCAGCGCCAGATCGGTGCCGCCCGCCAACAGGCGTGCCTCGGGGTTGGCGTGGTACAGGTCGGCAAGATCGGCCACGGTCAGCGGGACCAGGCAACGTTTGTCGCCATCATTCAGTTCGCCCGTACGGTCGGGCGTGATCGCGCGCAGGCGCTCGATGGTCTGGGCCTGGCGTTGATCGAACTGGTCGGGCAATTGCTCGCCGCAGGCCTGTTCGGCAGCGGCAAGAATCGGACGGTAGCCTGTGCAGCGGCAAAGATTGCCAGCCAGGGCTTCATGAGCCTGATGGGGGTCGGCGTGCTGACTGTTTTTTTGCAATGCGAACAGCGACATCACAAACCCAGGGGTGCAGAAGCCGCATTGCGAGCCATGACACTCCACCATCGCCTTTTGTACGCTGTGCAGCTGGCCCTGATGCTTGAGGTCTTCTACGCTTAGCAGTTGCTTGCCATGCAGGGAGGCCACAAAGGTCAGGCATGAATTGACGCTGCGATAACGCAACTGTTGCTGACCGTCCGCGTCGCTTTGCAGCTCGCCGACGACCACCGTGCAGGCGCCACAGTCACCGCTGGCGCAACCTTCCTTGGTACCGGGCTTGTGTGCCTGCTCACGCAGGTAAGTCAGCACGGTCATGTTCGGATTCAGGGTGCGCTCGGTTTTAAGCTCTTGGTTCAAAAGGAACTGAATCACGGCGCAAAGCCCTCGTATTTATTGTCATCAGACATGTCGATGAATCTATCAGCTCTGCCAATGGGGTCAATTTGTTTCTGACTCTCAAGTCAGGAATGGGGTTTTTAATCGATTTGCCGGATCACTGATCCACAGGTTCTTGAACGTTCGTCGATAGAATGTTCAAGGTTTTTGCGTATTTCGTGCCAGTTTCCGCAGCTATGGCCCTGCGCCATCCACGCAGGTTGCGATACACTCCGCCGCTTGCACGCAGAACTGGTTTTTTTGAAGGATAGTCATGACGTTCAAGGCACCGGACAGCCTCGCTGAGCAAATTGCTCATCATCTTGCCGAGCGGATCATTCGCGGTGAGCTCAAGCCTGGAGAGCGAATCCAGGAACAGAAAGTCACGCAGGCGTTGAACGTCAGCCGTGGCTCTGTGCGCGAAGCATTACTGATTCTGGAACGCCGCCATCTGGTGGTGATCCTGCCGCGCCGGGGTGCGCAGGTGACGGTACTCAATGCGCACAATGTCACCAGCCTGTGCAGCCTGATGAGCGAGCTGTACATTCTGCTGGCCAATGCGGTGGTCGATCACTGGAAAGTCGAGGAGGACCTGGCCCCGTTCATGGTGATAAAGCAGCGTCTGCGGGCCAGTTTCGAGCAGCAGGACGCCAAGACGTTTGTTGAAGAGAGCTTCAATGTCATGCGCGCCGCCTACCTGTTTGCCAACAACCCCTACCTTCAGGAAACCGTCGAGAACCTGCAGCCCTCCATGAGCCGCAGTTACTTTCTGGCACTTGAACAGCGCAAGGCCGAGATGAGCGATTACCTGGCACTGTTCGCGGATCTGTTCACTGCCGTGATCGCGCGTGACAAGGCGCATATCCGCGTGGTGCTGACCAACTATTGCCAGCGCAGCTGTCAGCTCGTGCTGTCTGCCCTGGCAGCGGACTGATCCCGTGCGCCTGAAGTGCATCAAGCTGGCGGGGTTCAAGTCCTTCGTAGACCCCACCACGGTGAACTTCCCCAGTAACATGGCGGCCGTTGTCGGTCCCAACGGTTGCGGCAAATCCAACATCATTGACGCCGTGCGCTGGGTCATGGGCGAAAGTTCGGCCAAGAACCTGCGTGGCGAGTCGATGACCGACGTCATCTTCAACGGCTCGACCAGTCGCAAGCCGGTCAGCCAGGCGAGCATCGAACTGGTGTTCGACAACTCCGACGGCACACTGGTCGGCGAGTACGCGGCTTACGCGGAAATCTCCATTCGCCGCAAGGTGACGCGCGACAGTCAGAACAGCTATTACCTCAACGGCACCAAATGCCGTCGACGGGACATCACCGACATCTTTCTCGGCACCGGGCTGGGGCCGCGCAGCTACTCGATCATCGAGCAGGGCATGATCTCCAAGCTGATCGAGGCCAAGCCCGAAGACCTGCGCAACTTTATCGAAGAAGCCGCCGGGATCTCCAAGTACAAGGAGCGACGCCGGGAGACCGAAAACCGCATTCGTCGTACCCACGAGAACCTGGCGCGGCTGACTGACCTTCGTGAAGAGCTTGAACGTCAGTTGGAGCGCCTGCACCGTCAGGCGCAAGCCGCCGAGAAGTATCAGGAATACAAAGCCGAAGAGCGGCAGTTGAAAGCTCAGCTCTCGGCGTTGCGCTGGCAGGCATTGAACGAACAGGTCGGTCAGCGCGAGGCGGTGATCGGCAATCAGGAAGTCGGCTTTGAGGCGCTGGTGGCTGATCAGCGCAGTGCTGATGCGAGCATCGAACGTTTGCGCGACGGGCACCATGAACTGTCCGAGCGCTTCAACCTGGTGCAAGGACGCTTTTATTCGGTCGGCGGCGACATTGCCCGTGTCGAGCAGAGCATTCAGCATGGCCAGCAGCGGCTGCGGCAGTTGCAGGACGACCTGCGCGAGGCCGAGCGTGCGCGTCAGGAAACCGAATCTCACCTGGGGCACGACACCACGTTGCTCGCGACCCTCGGCGAAGAGCTGGAAATGCTCGAACCCGAGCAGGAAATGACCAGCGCTGCCGCCGAGGAATCCGCTATCGCGCTGGAAGACGCCGAAGCCGCCATGCAGGGCTGGCAGGAGCAGTGGGACGTTTTCAACCAGCAATCCGCCGAGCCTCAGCGCCAGGCGCAGGTTCAGCAATCGCGCATTCAGCAACTCGAGCAAAGCATCGAGCGGCTGGCCGAGCGTCAGCGGCGTCTGGCCGAAGAGCGCCAGTTGCTGACGGCCGATCCGGAAGATGCCGCGATTCTCCAGTTGAGCGAAGACCTGGCGACCCGCGACCTGACGCTCGAAGAGCTGCACAGCGGCGAAGAGCAGGCGGTCGAGCGTCTGGAGCAACTGCGCGAGGCGCTGCAGCACGCCAGCCAGGCGCAACAGCAGGCGCAGGGCGAATTGCAACGGCTCAATGGCCGACTCGCCTCGCTGGAAGCCTTGCAGCAGGCTGCACTTGATCCTGACACCGGCACCGCCGAATGGCTGCGTGATCAGCAACTGGCCGAGCGCCCGCGTCTGGCCGAGGGGCTGAGCGTCGAGGCAGGCTGGGAGCTGGCCGTAGAAACCGTGCTTGGCGCCGACTTGCAAGCCGTGCTGGTCGATGACTTCGACGGTCTTGACCTTGCCCGTTTTGAACAAGGGGATCTGCGCCTGTTGAGCGCCAGCGCCGACACGGTGCGCGTGCCGGGCAGTTTGCTGGAAAAGGTCGACAGTGCGGTCGATCTGTCGGCCTGGCTCGGGCCGGTGATTCCGGTCGAGAGCCTGGACGAAGCATTGGCGCGGCGGTCGCAGTTGAGCGCCGGGCAAAGCCTGATCAGCCGCGACGGTTATTGGGTGGGTCGGCATTTTCTGCGCGTCCGGCGTGCCAGCGAAGCACAAAGCGGCGTGCTGGCACGGGGTCAGGAATTGCAGCGGCTGGGGCTGGAGCGTGATGAACGCGAAGCGACGCTGGCGACGCTTGAAGAGCAGTTGCTGACCCTGCGCGAGCAGCAGTCGCAACAGGAAGAAGCCCGCGAGCAATTGCGCCGCCGTGTGCAGGACGAAACCCGTCAGCAAAGCGAACTCAAGGCGCAGCTCTTGGCAGCCAGGGTAAAAGTCGAACAGTTGACCTTGCGCCGTTCGCGCCTGGATGAAGAGCTGGCTGAACTCGCCGAGCAGCGCGCCTTGGAGCATGAGCACCTTGGCGAATCACGCCTGCAGTTGCAGGACGCGCTGGACGCGATGGCGCAGGACACCGAGCAACGCGAGGTGCTTCAGGCGCAACGCGATTCGTTGCGCGAGCGTCTGGACCGGATACGTCAGGACGCGCGCCAGCACAAGGATCACAGCCATCAACTGGCGGTGCGCCTGGGGTCGATCAAGGCGCAATACGATTCGACGCGTCAGGCGCTGGAGCGCCTGCGCATGCAGTCCGAAAGGCTCACAGAAAAGCGCGAGCAGCTCAGCCTCAATCTGGAGGAGGGCGAGGCACCGCTTGAAGAGCTGCGCCTCAAGCTCGAGGAGCTGCTGGAGCGGCGCATGGTGGTCGATGACGAAATGCGCATCGCCAAGAACGCACTGGAAGACGCCGACCGCGAACTGCGCGAGGCGGAGAAGCGCCGCACCCAGGCCGAGCAGCAGTCGCAGTTGCTGCGCGGCCAGCTTGAGCAGCAACGTCTGGAGTGGCAGTCGCTGACCGTACGCCGCAAGGCGTTGCAGGATCAGTTGCATGAAGACGGCTACGATTTGCACGGCGTGCTGGCGACCCTGACACCCGACGCCAGCGAGCAGGCCGCCGAGCAGCAACTGGAAAGCATCGCCGGTCGTATTCAGCGTCTGGGCGCGATCAACCTCGCGGCCATCGACGAGTACCAGCAGCAATCCGAGCGCAAGCGTTATCTGGACGCGCAGGATGCCGACCTGGTCGAAGCCCTCGACACGCTGGAAAACGTCATTCGCAAGATCGACAAGGAGACCCGCAACCGCTTCAAGGATACCTTCGATCAGATAAATAGCGGAATTCAGGCACTTTTCCCGAAAGTTTTCGGTGGAGGCTCCGCTTATTTGGAACTGACGGGCGAAGATTTACTCGATACTGGGGTAACAATCATGGCGCGTCCTCCCGGCAAGAAGAACAGCACGATCCATTTGCTGTCGGGCGGGGAGAAAGCCTTGACGGCACTGGCCCTGGTTTTTGCCATTTTCAAGCTCAATCCTGCGCCGTTCTGCATGCTGGACGAGGTTGATGCGCCGCTGGATGACGCCAACGTCGGCCGGTACGCGCGGTTGGTGAAAGAAATGTCACAAACGGTGCAGTTCATTTACATCACCCACAACAAGATCGCCATGGAAATGGCCGATCAACTGATGGGGGTGACGATGCATGAACCCGGTTGTTCGCGGCTTGTAGCGGTGGACGTCGAAGAGGCGATGGCGCTGGTCGACGCTTGACCAAGGCGCGCAACGGCAGGGGAAACCCGGTTAAAAAGCCGGAAAATGCAGCGGTTGTGCGGTAGATGGCACTTTGTGCAGCAAAGAGACGTAACGGACGGTGTAAAGTTACCTTTGGTCGTGCTAGTTTAGTGACCACTTTTTTATTTCGGCGTGGGCAAAATGCCAGTCAGAACATGGACTTGGCACCACGTATTAAAGGGGTTTAGGCCCTTATTTTCAGATTTCTTCATTAGAGGCACTGGATTACATGGAAATCGGTCTGCGCGAGTGGCTGATCGTCATCGGCATAATAGTCATTGCCGGTATTCTTTTTGATGGCTGGCGCCGTATGCGCGGCAGCAAGGGCAAATTGAAATTCAGGCTGGATCGAAGCTTCTCCAATCTACCGGATGAAGAAGAGCCCACGTCGGCTGAAGTGTTGGGGCCTCCCCGTGTCCTGGACACCCACAAGGAACCGCAACTGGACGAGCATGACCTGCCGTCGATGAGCGCCAGCCCGCGTGACAACAAGCGCGCCGAAAAACGCAGCGGCGAGAAAAAGCGCAAGGACGAGCCACAGCAGGGCGACCTGAATCTGGACCTGGACAGTCCCGGCCTGTTTTCGGCACGCGACGACGATTTCCCGGATGACAAGCCGGCCCAGCGCATTACGGAAGACAAGGACCTGCCACCGGTTGAAGAAGTACTGGTGATCAGCGTGATCTCGCGCAGCGAAGGCGGCTTCAAAGGCCCGGCGTTGCTGCAGAACATTCTGGAAAGCGGCCTGCGCTTCGGCGAGATGGACATTTTTCATCGCCACGAAAGCATGGCCGGCAACGGTGAAGTGCTGTTCTCGATGGCCAACGCGGTCAAGCCCGGCGTGTTCGATCTGGACGATATCGACCATTTCAGCACCCGTGCGGTGAGCTTCTTCCTTGGCCTGCCAGGCCCGCGTCACCCGAAGCAGGCTTTCGATGTGATGGTTGCCGCAGCCCGCAAGCTGGCCCACGAACTGGATGGTGAATTGAAGGATGATCAGCGCAGCGTCATGACTGCGCAGACCATCGAGCATTACCGCCAGCGCATCGTTGAGTTCGAGCGCCGTGCGCTGACTCAGCGTCGCGGCTAAGCGTCATTGCTCCGGTCCCGGATCAAGAGCGCGCTTCGGTACGCCTTGACCCGGGACGGGGTTGAAACAGAACAGAACCAACAGATGAGCAGCCTCGGCTGCTTTTTTGCTTTTTGAGAGAACACCCGTATGAAGGCCGTCGAAACCCGCATCCTCGAATTGCGTGCAGAGCTGGATCAGCACAACTACCTCTATCACGTTCTGGATGAGCCCAGCATCCCGGATGCCGAGTACGACCGCCTGTTTCATGAACTCAAGGCCCTTGAGGCGGAAAACCCGCATCTGGTCACGCCGGATTCGCCGACCCAGCGAGTCGGCAGTGCCGCCTTGTCGGCGTTCACTCAGGTACGTCACGAAATGCCGATGCTCAGCCTGGGCAACGCTTTCGAAGAAAACGACCTGCGCGAATTCGACCGCCGCGTCAGCGAGGGGCTGGACTTGCCTGCCGGCGATCTGTTCGGCGCGGGCGGCAAGGTTCAGTACAGCTGCGAGCCTAAACTCGACGGTCTGGCGGTCAGCCTGCTGTATCGCGACGGTGCGCTGGTGCGCGGCGCGACACGCGGCGACGGCACCACCGGTGAAGACATCAGCGTAAACGTGCGCACGGTGCGCAACATCCCGCTCAAGCTGCAAGGCAAGGGCTGGCCGGAGGTGCTGGAAGTACGTGGCGAAGTGTTCATGTCCAAGGCCGGTTTCGAACGGCTCAACGCCAGCCAGCTTGAGGTCGGTGGCAAGACCTTCGCCAACCCGCGCAACGCGGCGGCGGGCAGCCTGCGGCAGCTGGACTCGAAGATCACCGCCAACCGCCCGCTGGAATTCTGTTGCTATGGCCTCGGCCAGACGTCAGCAGACATCGCCGACACCCACATCGGTGTGCTGAACGCACTCAAGCAATGGGGCATGCCGGTCAGTCGCGAGCTGAAACTGGCAGACGGTGTCGAAGAGTGCCTGACCTATTACCGTGACATCGGCGAGCGACGCTTGTCGCTGAGCTACGAGATCGATGGCGTGGTGTTCAAGGTCAATGACCTGGCTGCCCAGCGCGAACTGGGCTTTCGGGCTCGTGAGCCACGTTGGGCAATTGCTCATAAATTTCCGGCCATGGAAGAGCTGACCGAACTGCTGGATGTCGAGTTTCAAGTGGGCCGCACCGGCGCGGTGACGCCTGTCGCACGCCTTAAGCCGGTCAAGGTGGCCGGCGTCATGGTCGCCAATGCCACGCTGCACAACATGGATGAGGTCGCGCGGTTGGGGTTGATGATCGGCGACACGGTGGTCATCCGCCGTGCCGGTGACGTGATTCCACAGGTGGTGCAGGTCGTGGTCGAGCGTCGCCCCGAGAGCGCGAAGCCGGTCGAAGTCCCGCAGACCTGCCCGGTGTGCGGCTCGCAGGTCGAGCGCACCCAACTGGTCAAGCGCAGCAAGGGCAAGGAAACCATCAGCGAAGGCGCGGTGTACCGCTGCGTCGGGCGTCTGGCCTGTGGCGCGCAACTGAAGCAGGCGATCATTCACTACGTGTCGCGTCGTGCGATGGACATCGAAGGTCTGGGCGACAAGACCATCGAGCAACTGGTCGATGAAAAACTCATCGGCTCGCCTGCCGACCTGTACAAGCTGAAATACGAACAGATCATTGACCTGGAAGGCTTCGCCGACATCTCCAGCAATAAGCTGCTCAAAGCGATTGCCGACAGCCGGCAGCCGACCCTGTCGCGTTTTATCTATGCGTTGGGTATCCCTGATGTCGGCGAAGAGACCGCCAAGGTACTGGCGCGCTCGCTGGCGTCGCTGGACCGCGTCAAGCAGGCGCTGCCTGAAGTCCTGACGTACCTGCCGGACGTCGGTCTGGAGGTCGCTCACGAGATTCACAGCTTTTTCGAGGACGAGCACAACCGCAAGGTCATCGACGCGCTGTTGGGCGAGTGCGGTCTGCAACTTCAGGATCAGGGCGAGCTGGGGGCCGAGTTTGCGGCCAGCACCACGCTGGACGGGCTGATCGACAAGCTGCACATTCCTTCGGTAGGCCCGGGCGCTGCGCTGAAGCTGGCGGACCGGTTCGGCACGCTGGAAGCGATCATCAGCGCTGACTGGCTCGACATGCGTCAGGCGCTGCCGGAGAAACAGGCCAAGTCGGTCCGCGACTTCTTTGACGTCAGCGCAAACGCCGAGCGCGCCCGCGCCATCGAAGCCCAGCTCAAGGACTTCGGCATGCACTGGCGCAGTGAGAAGAAGACCGTCGAAGGCTTGCCGCTGGCCGGACAGACCTGGGTGCTGACAGGCTCGCTGGAGCGCATGAGCCGCGACATCGCCAAGGAAAAGCTCGAAAGCCTGGGCGCCAAGGTCTCCGGCTCGGTGTCGGCCAAGACCCACACCGTGGTCGCAGGCCCTGGCGCGGGCTCGAAACTGACCAAGGCCAATGAGTTGGGCCTGACCGTACTGGACGAAGACACGCTGCTCAAGCGTCTGACCGAGCTGGGTGTGGCTGTCGATTGAGAAAGGCCGGAGATTTGCGGTGCCGCACATTCAGAGGTCAGACGCAGAGCGTCCGGAAAGGCATGCCCACGCGGAGCATGGGCACGAGAGTTCTTTCGGGCGTCCCTCGTTCCTCACGCTCTAGCGTGGGAATGCCTTTCGTGACGCGCTGCGTCACCCATCTGCGGCGCGTCTGACGGTGTTCTTTCGTCCTCACGCTCCAGCGTGGGAATGCCCTTCGTGACGCTCTGCGCCACCCATCTGCGGCGCGTCTGGCGGTGTTCTTTCGGACGGCTCTCGTTCCTCACGCTCCAGCGTGGGAATGCCCTTCGTGACGCTCTGCGTCACCCATCTGCGGCGCGTCTGGCGGTGTTCTTTCGGACGGCTCTCGTTCCTCACGCTCCAGCGTGGGAATGCCCTTCGTGACGCTCTGCGTCACACCCTTCTGATGCACTGTTTTAGCCCATAAAAACGCCGCCCACGAATATTTTGAACCCCTGAGCCTCCGGCATGATCTAGTCCATGCAAGGTCAACGGGAGAACGCCATGTATCGCTTTTTCGAGCAATTGAGCTCACGCATTACCGCCCCATTTGTCGGCGAATCCAAACGTAACAACAAGGTCTGGCAATGCACCTGTAGCCAGTCGGTGTTTTTCCCCAATTCACAATGCCTCGCGTGTTCTGCAGCGCTGGGTTATCTGCCTGAGCAGGGGCGCGTTGCCACGCTTGAAGCCGGGCCTGTACCCGCTGTCTGGCGTTTGAGCGATGAACCCGGCGCCGGTCTGTATCGGCGTTGCGCCAACCTCGATACCCCGGCAGCCTGTAACTGGCTGTTCCCGGAGCATAACGCAGGTGAATTCTGTGTCGCTTGCAGCCTCAATCGCACCATTCCCGACCTGTCCATTGCTGAAAATGGCGAGCGCTGGCGCAAGGTCGAGACCGCTAAACGCCGTCTGGTTGCGCAGCTGATTTCCCTGGGGCTGCACGTCATCCCCAAGACCGTTGATGAAGAAACCGGTCTGGCCTTCGACTTCGTCGGCGTTGATCTGGAAGGCAAGCTACCGACCACCGGCCACGCCAACGGCCTGATCACCCTGAACATCGAAGAAGCCGACGACGCACACCGCGAAGCGATGCGCGTGCAGATGCACGAACCTTACCGAACCTTGCTTGGCCATTTCCGTCATGAAGTCGGCCATTACTATTGGGACCGGCTGATCGCCAATACCCGTTGGCAGGACGGCTGCCGCAGCCTGTTCGGCGACGAGCGTGCCAGCTACGCCGATGCGCTCGACCATCATTACAAACAGGGTGCCCCGGACAACTGGCAAGAGAGCTTCGTCAGTGCCTACGCCACCATGCACCCGTGGGAAGACTGGGCCGAAACCTGGGCTCACTACCTGCACATGATGGATGCGGTCGACACCGCGCTGGGTTTTGGCATGAGCGCCCGCGACATGGAGCTGGATTACCAGCCATTCCCGCTGGACGTGCTGTACGATCCACAGCATCCGGGTGGTCCGGCGTTCCTCTCGTTCGTCAATGCCTGGATCGAGCTGGCCAGCATGCTCAACGAACTGTCACGCAGCATGGGCCAGCCGGATTTCTACCCGTTTGTCCTGCCGCCCGCGGTCATTGCCAAACTGCACTTCATCCATCTGGTGATTCAGGATGCAGGCGGCAAGGCCGACGAGGTCCTGCTGGCTCAGTAATGGACGTAGCGCCTGACCAATGGTGGTCGGGCGCTTGTTCGAGCGCGGTGCCAGAGCTTCAGCGTCAGCCTGCGTTCAAAACCGATCCGGCCGCGATACGCCTCACCGGTGTCCACCCAGCCCTGACCCACATAAAGCCCGATGGCTGCACTGTTGTCGGCGTCCACTGACAGCATCAATTGCTGGATGTCCGGCCATTTCAGCTTGAGCGCAGCGGGTAACGCTTGCAGGCACGCCTTGCCCAGCCCTTTGCCTTGCTCGCGGTGATCGATCTGCAACGCATGCAGCGTGGCAGTCAGGTCTTCCTGAGCCCAGTGCGGCAGGCAGTCACCCCGTTTAAGCAGGAAAAACCCCACCGGCTTTTCATCCGCCAGAAGCACGAAACCCCGCACGTCCGGATTGGGATTGACCAGTAGGGTATTGAGTGCGGTGTAAATGTCGCCGGAGAACTGTATCTGTTCCTGCGTGACCTCCAGCTGTTCCAGTTGCTGGCACTGGGTTGGGGTGAGCTCTTCGTAGCCGACTAATCGAGTTTGCATGAGCAACCTGCTGGCTTATAACTGAAGCGGGCAGAGTACATGACAGGCACGGGGCATTTCGAGGATTTACCGCGCCGCCGGCGAACGTGAATTCCCGTTTCAGCCCCTGCACACAAGTGCTTGAGCCCTATCGAAATTTTTATCCAGGGCAACGGTTGTAAAGTCGCGCCAGACCGGTACAATGGCGCGGCTCGCCACTGGCGAGCGTCGTTATGGTGACCCCATCGGTCCCCCCGCAACGATTACCCGTGAACCTGGTCAGAGCCGGAAGGCAGCAGCCACAGCGGGAACATTGTGTGCCGGGGTGTGGCTGGTGGGGGCACCACCTTAACGAATCTTCAGTCGGTCCTCGACGCTGTTACCCCTCGAATAGTCTTCATTTTCAACACGCGCGCTCGTGCCGCGTTTTCTGTTGCTCGATCAACAGCCAATCAAACTGAACCCTCACGCCCACACACCACCTAACCCCTTACGCGTCGCTTGAAACCGTTTTACGGCAAGGGGCAATTCAGGTCGCTGCGGGTGTCAAAGGCTTTTCGGTCAGGCGTCTCGCAGCAATGGAGCCGGGGGCCGGATGGAACAGGACATCATCAGATTTTTCACAGACTCGCAATTTCTGGGCATTTCGCTCGCCAACTGGGTGCTGGCGATTATCGCCTCGACCGTCAGCTTCTTGCTGGTCCGGGGTGTCATTGGCTTTGTGCTGAGGAAGATGCGCACGCGATCCGCCGCGCCGGGCACGCACATGAGCTACATCGTTGTGCAGGTGTTGTCGGGCACCAGTAATACCTTGTTGTTGCTGGCTTCGATTCTGATCGGGGTCGGCATGCTCGATTTGCCTGAACGCTGGCTTGGCCGTGTCAGCAGCCTGTGGTTCGTGGTCGCTGCGCTGCAGGTCGGGCTGTGGGCGAATCGGGCCTTGGCGCTGGCGTTGCAACGTTACTTCGTTCGCCACAACACAACCGGGACCTTTCAGGGCAGTGCCTTGGCAACCTTGAGCCTGTGGGGCGCGAAAGTGCTGCTGTGGGCCACCGTGGTCATGGCGATGCTGTCGAATGTCGGAGTCAACATCACGGCGTTTGTGGCCAGCCTCGGCGTGGGCGGCATCGCCGTGGCGCTGGCGGTGCAGAACATTCTGGGCGATGTGTTCGCATCGTTGTCCATTGCGGTGGACAAGCCGTTCGAGATCGGCGACTTCATCGTCGTCGGGGAACTGGCGGGTACGGTGGAGCACATCGGGCTGAAGACCACACGCATTCGCAGCCTGGGCGGTGAACAGATCGTGATGGCGAATGCGGACATGATCAGCAACACCATCCAGAACTACAAACGTTTGCAGGAGCGGCGCATCGTCTTCGACTTCAGGCTGACCTATGACTGCTCTGTCGATCAGGTGCGTGAGGTGCCGAAAAAAGTCGAAGAGATCATCAACGCGCAGAAGCTGGCGCGTTTTGATCGCTCGCACTTTCGCGGTTTTGGTGAGACGTCGCTGGAGTTCGAGACCGTTTTCATCGTGCTCGACCCCAGCTACAACGTCTACATGGATGTGCAGCAGGCCATCAATCTGGAGATCATGGAAGCCTTCGCCGAGATGGATGTGCGCTTCGCGTTCCCGTCCCGCACGGTGTATGTGGCGTCCCTGCCACCCGTAAAGACCTCGCGGCCGACAGCACTGGAGGCTGCCGACGCGAACGCGTGAGGCGGTATCAGGCGGGGAAGTGCAGCGCGTTGGTCAGGTCGCCCATGGGCGTCTGGCCGCGCGCAATCATGGCCTCATCACGGCGTTTCAGGCCGTCGAGTTTCTCCAGACCGTGGACACGCGTGATCAGGCGCAGGATCGAGGCGGTGTCGTAAACCGTGTGGTCGACCTTTCCTTTGCGCGCGAAAGGTGAAATGACCAGCGCCGGAATACGCGTGCCGGGGCCGAACCGGTCGCCTTTGGGAGGCGCGACGTGGTCCCACCAGCCGCCGTTCTCGTCAACCGTCACGACAATCACCATGTTGTCCCACTGCGGGCTTTTGCGCAGCACCTTGATGACCCGGTCGATGTGCCGATCGCCTGACGCCACGTCCGCGTAACCGGCGTGCATGTTCAGGTTGCCCTGCGGCTTATAGAAAGTCACCGCAGGCAGCTTGCCCGCTTCGGCATCGGCCAGGAAACGGTTGGTGCTCGACTCGTCGCCCAGTCCGCCGTCGCGCAGGCGTTTTTTACGCTCTGTCGGGTTCTGCGGCCCTTGCTGCTTGAAGTAGTTGAACGGTTGGTGGTGGTACTGAAAGTTAGGGATTTTCGGAATGCCGGTGGAGTCCTTGAATTCGTCCAGCGTCACTTGCCACGCGCCAGCGTACCAGGCCCAGTCGACATTCCTCTTCGACAGCTTATCGCCAATGTGTTCGTGGCTCTGCGGGACCAGTACGTTGGCCAGGTCCGGTTTGGAGTAGTCGGGATTTTGCGGATCGCGCAACCAGGTCGGCCAGTAAGGCGGGGCCATTGTATTGACCGCGTAGTTGTCCGGGGTAATCGCGCTGGGGCCGAACTGCGGCGGGCCTTCCATTGCGCTGGCAGGTGATTTGTCCAGCGGTTTCAGGCGGGTGTCGTGGGGGTTGAAGCTTTGCAGGGTGGCAATCTGCGATTTGGCCGGCGATTCAGCAGCGTTCGGGTAAATCGGCGCTGTGGCGGAAACCAGGTACTGGTGATTGAGAAACGAACCGCCGAAGGCGCCCTGGAAGAAGTTGTCGCACAGCACGAATTCCTTGGCGACGTCCCACAGGCGCAGGGAATATTGCGTCTGCGCATAGTTGCCCATGGTCAGTCCGCCGGAGTCGGCCCAGGCAACGAAACGGTCATTCTTGCCGTCGTTGATCTGCATCTGGTTCTGGTAGAAGACGTGCCACAGATCGCGTGTCACCAGGCTCAACGGCAGGTCTTCAGCGTTCGGGCCTTTGAGCGGGAAGGGCGCGTTGGGCAGGTTTTCCTGAAACTGCACGCCCACCGGGTAGGTCACGCCGTCAACGGTTTGCGGGCCGACCTGCAGAACGCCGCCCCAGGCAGGCGGCAGCTTGTCCAGCAGGGTGCCGTCGCGGTCACGTTGCAGGTAATCGGCGGGCCTGACCGAGGAAAGCGGTTTCTGCACCCCCGGAAAGTCCCCGAAGAGGTTATTGAAGCTGCGGTTTTCGGCGTAGATCACGACCACGGTCTTGACGTTTTCGCGCAACGCCCGGTCCAGCGCAGGGCCGGCGAGGTGATGCCGTTCGCCTTCCGGTGGCAGTGGCGGTTTTTCATGGGCGGATACATAACCACTGAGCGTGACACCCGCGCCCAAGGCTGCCATTCCGCCGAGAAAACGACGGCGGCTGGGGTTTTCGTTGGTGTCTTCGTCGTCCGGTCTATCGCTCATCGCCCAATACTCGCGCTGGTTAGTTTGTTACTAAAGATTTCAGGCGAGCGTAGCGAGGAAATGTGACGGCATTGCTACAGAGCGGCAGGGTTCATCAAGGCGTGGTCGGTACGGTGTAGCGGTCGATGATTTGCGTGATCTCTCCCGACATCCTCATCTTAACCAGTGTGCGCAGCACCTTGTTCACCGGCAGTTCCGGGTTATTGCGGATCAGGCAGGCTGCGGGCTGTTCGGCAACCAGTGCAATCGGTTTGAGCTTTTTCGCGGCAGGCAGGCTGCGATTGGTCCATTCAAGGATCAACTGATTGGTCACGGCGTAGTTGTAACGCCCGGCGATCAGCTTGCCGAGGGTCTGGTTTTGCGTGCGTGCGTCTTCGCGGTTCAGCCGGTGACTGTCGAAAAGGTGCTGCAGGGCCGGGTAGTTGTAGCCCAGCACGGTGCCGACGGTTTCATTGTCGAACTGCTCGGGGTAGGGGCCGGCAGCGGTCTCGGCCGAAGCGACCAGCCAGTCGCGCTGATAGAGGATCGGCAGGCTCCATAGATAGTCGCCGGACAGGTCCGGGTACCACGCTTGCGCGCTGTAGCAATGGATGTCCACCTCGCCGTGCTCAAGCGCAGCCTGAATACGCAGGCGTGGCATGACGTGGTATTCGGCTTCTCTGCCCACCTGGTGAGCGAGACTCTGCGTGATATCGAACAGAATGCCGGCGTCGGGCTGGTGGTCGACGAGGTGAATCATCGGCATGGTCCAGCCTTCATTGACCGCAAACCGCAACGGCGGCTGCCCCGCGTGGCTGGCCTGCGCGATTAAAAACAACAGGCCCGTCGCGATTCCTCGCGCAGGCAGAGACCGTGCAAACGCCCGGATACAACGCTTCAATTCATTCATTTAGCCAGCTTAGCCACAATACAGACGGACACCGGATGCAATTTTGCCCCTGCTCGGCTAGCATTGGCGGTCTTCCGCTTACCAGTTGCGACGGTTTTCAATGAGTTATCAGGTTCTTGCACGTAAATGGCGTCCGCGCTCGTTCCGCGAAATGGTCGGCCAGGCTCATGTGTTGAAGGCCCTGATCAACGCACTGGACAGCCAGCGCCTGCACCATGCCTACCTGTTCACCGGCACGCGGGGCGTGGGCAAGACTACCATTGCGCGGATCATCGCCAAATGCCTGAACTGTGAAACCGGTATTACCTCGACACCTTGTGGCACCTGCTCGGTGTGCAAGGAGATTGACGAAGGCCGCTTTGTCGACTTGATCGAGATCGACGCCGCCAGCCGCACCAAGGTCGAAGACACCCGCGAGCTGCTGGACAACGTGCAGTACGCGCCAAGTCGCGGGCGTTTCAAGGTCTACCTGATCGACGAAGTTCACATGCTGTCGAGCCACTCGTTCAACGCCTTGCTCAAGACGCTTGAAGAGCCGCCGCCCTACGTCAAGTTCATCCTCGCCACCACCGATCCGCAAAAGCTGCCGGCGACCATTCTGTCGCGTTGCCTGCAGTTCTCTCTGAAGAACATGACGCCCGAACGCGTCGTTGAACACCTGACCCACGTGCTGGGTGTCGAGAACGTGCCGTTCGAAGACGACGCACTGTGGCTGCTTGGCCGCGCCGCCGACGGTTCGATGCGCGATGCGATGAGCCTCACCGATCAGGCGATTGCCTTCGGCGAGGGCAAGGTCATGGCCGCCGATGTGCGCGCCATGCTCGGTACGCTGGATCACGGCCAGGTTTTCGATGTGCTGACCGCGTTGCTCGAAGGTGATGCGCGTGGTGTGCTGGAGGCCGTACGGCATCTGGCCGAGCAGGGGCCTGACTGGAGCGGCGTGCTGTCGGAAATACTCAACGTGCTGCACCGCGTGGCAATTGCCCAGGCGCTGCCGGAAGGTGTCGATAACGGTCATGGCGACCGTGACCGGGTACTGGCCCTGGCGCAGGCACTGCCCGCAGAAGATGTGCAGTTCTATTACCAGATGGGCCTGATCGGTCGTCGTGACCTGCCGCTGGCCCCGGACCCGCGTGGCGGTTTCGAGATGGTGCTGTTGCGGATGCTGGCGTTTCGTCCGGCCGACAGCGAAGACGCGCCCAGGCAACCGCTAAAGCCAGTGGGGATCAGCCAGGCCACGGTTGATTCCCGCCAACCAGTGGCTGATGCGACACCTGTTGCATCGGCGGCTCCGGTGGCGCCTGTCATGGCCGCTCCCGACCCTGCTTTCGAAGCCCTGCCGCCTGCCGCCGTTCCGGTAAAAGCGGCCGCCGTTCCGCTCGCGCCCGTGGCACAGCCTGAACCCGAGCCTGAACCGAAAGCCAAGCCGGTCGAAGACCTCGACCTGCCGTGGGATGAACCCAAGGCGCCGGTTGCCGGTCAGGCCGTCGAAAATGTCCCCGAGGCCTTGGCAGAGCCGGTGGCCGAGCCGGTTCTGGAGACGGTGTCCGAGCAGCCAGACCTCACGCCGATGCCGACCCCTGCGCCCGCCAGCCCGGTGCCGGATGCGCCGGAGACCGAGCCGTCGCCATCGGTTGCCGAAGAGCAGGCTGCGCCAACGATGCATGAAGCCATTCCGGATTCGGCCTACCTTTCTGCGTCCACAGACGCCGGACCGATGGACCGTGATGACGAACCGCCGGCGGACGACGATTACGTCGAGCCGGACGTTGATATCGATCCGGCGTCCTACAGCTACCTTGATGAGCTGGCGCATGACAGCGTCGTTGAACTCGAAGCGGTCGAGCCTGAGCCAGAACCGGCGGCCATGCCGGCCACCGGTCTTGCGGCCGAGTGGCTGGAGGTGTTTCCGAAGTTGCCAATTTCCGGCATGACCGGCAGCATTGCTGCCAACTGCACGCTGATGGCGGTCAATGGCGATGACTGGTTATTGCACCTGGACCCGGCGCACAGTGCCTTGTTCAACTCGACGCAACAGCGCCGTCTGAACGATGCGTTGAACCAGTATCATGGGCGCACGATCAATCTGAGTATCGAGCTGATCAAGCCCGAGCAGGAAACCCCTGCCCAGGCCGCTTCACGCTTGCGTGCCGAACGTCAGCGCCAGGCTGAGGCCTCGATCCAGGCCGACCCGTACATCCAGCAGATGCTGCAACAGTTTGGCGCGGTGATCCGGGAAGATACGATCAAGCCTGTGGACCCGCCTGCGGTGCAGACTCAATAACTGAAGACTTGGCGCCCTTGGCGCCGTGCAAACGAACCATCCATTTTCGAGGAGATATCCCATGATGAAAGGTGGCATGGCTGGCCTGATGAAGCAGGCGCAGCAAATGCAGGAAAAAATGGCCAAGATGCAGGAAGAACTGGCTAACGCGGAAGTCACCGGTCAATCGGGCGCAGGCCTGGTAAGCGTGGTGATGACCGGTCGTCACGACGTCAAGCGCATCAATCTGGATGACAGCCTGATGCAGGAAGACAAGGAAGTGCTGGAAGACCTGATCGCCGCCGCTGTCAATGACGCCGTGCGCAAGATCGAACAGGCCAGCCAGGACAAGACCGCGTCCATGACCGCCGGTATGCAACTGCCACCAGGCATGAAACTGCCGTTCTGACGGTTGCTTGCGTGATGATCAATGCCAGGCCAGGTGCCTGGCATTTTTTTGCCCGAGTTTCTCATGCACGTCGAACTGATTCTCACGGACTCTCGTGCCGATGCGACAAGACGTCATGCCGTGCCTGCAATCAATGCCATCACAGGCTTTTCTACCGCGATGGCACTGGCGACGCAGAGTGCGACGTAAGTGACGGCTGAGTCCTGGCGCTGATCCGGGGGATGCGAGGCAGGACGCCGAGCAAGCCGCACCGGGCCAAGGATGGCCCGTTGCGGCGACCCCCGGATCAGTGTCAGGGCGAAGGAACCCGACGAAGTCGGGCCGGAAACGGAGCCAAGGGCTTTGGTTACTTTGGCCCCATCAAAGTAACTCGCCGAGGGGCGAAAAGGTGCCTTGAGCCGTAAACAAACATCACTGACATCGCAAAACCGCTGTGTGACGCGGAGCGTCACGAACGGCATGCCGACGCAGAGCGTCGGCACGAGAGTCAAAGGGTGTCTTGGACTGTAAGCGGGGTGGCTGGACTATCGCTTTCGTGAGCAAGCTCACTCCCACTTGGGGTCATGTCCAGCCTGCTAATGCTTTCTTTTAGCAACGTTTTTCGGACTCACTGAAACGTGTGTACAAAGATGAGCGTGGTGCTTAAGCGCATCAGCCAACCTCACCAAACCCCACAATCGCCTTGATTTCCAGGTACTCCTCGAAACCATGCACGCCATACTCACGGCCATTGCCCGAGCGTTTGTAGCCGCCGAAGGGGGCCATCGGGTTCCAGGCGGGGTAGTTCAGGTGGACCTGGCCGGCGCGGATGCGTGAGGCGACCGAGCGGGCCTGTTCAAGGTCCTGGCCCTGGACGTGCGCGCCCAGCCCATAAACCGTGTCGTTGGCAATCGCCACCGCTTCATCGATCGTGTCGTAGGCAATCAGGCACAACACCGGGCCGAAAATCTCTTCCCGGGCGATGCGCATCGAGGAATCCACCTCGGAAAACACCGTCGGTCGAGTGAAGAAACCCTGCTCATGGCCCTGCACACGGCCCGGCCCGCCGCAGACCAGTTTTGCGCCCTCGCTGACGCCCGCGTCGATCATCGCCTGCACACGATGAAACTGCGCCTCGTTGGCAATAGGCCCCAGCACCGTGTGCTCCGATTGCGGATCGCCGACGATGATCGCCCCGGCCGTCTCGGCAGCCAGCGCCTCGACTTCTGCCAGACGGTTTCTCGGTACGATCATCCGCGTCGGGGCGCTGCACGACTGGCCGACGTTACGAAAGGCAGCCATCACGCCAGGCGGTACGGCCTTGGCAAAATCAGCGTCGGGCAACAGGATGTTCGGGGATTTACCGCCCAGCTCCTGAGTGACCCGCTTGACGGTCGGGGCGGCCGCCTGCGCAACCAGTGCGCCTGCCCGGTTCGAACCGGTGATCGAAATCATGTCGATATCAGGGTGCGCCGCCATCGCGCCGCCGACCTCCGGGCCGCTGCCGTTGACCAGGTTGAAGACCCCTGGCGGCAGGCCGGCGTCATGCACCAGTTGCGCGAACAGCAAGGCGCTCAACGGTGACAGTTCGCTGGGCTTGAGCACTACAGTGCAGCCGGCGGCAATGGCCGGGGCGACTTTGGCGGTGATTTGATACAGCGGCCAGTTCCACGGCGTGATCAGCCCGCAGACGCCGATGGGTTCACGTTCGATGGCCGTGCAGCCTTCCACCGTCCTGAAGCGATAAGTCGCCAGCACGTCGCGGGCGACCCGCACGTGTTCGGCTGCCAGCGGCACCTGCATGGCGCGGGCCGAGCTGATGGAGGCGCCCATTTCCAGCGAAATCGCCTGCGCCAGTGCTTCCTTGCGCTCGATGATCAGTTCATGAATGCGGCCAATGACCTGCGCTCGCGCTTCAGGCGCAGTGGCGGACCAGCCGGCAAAGGCTGCACGTGCCGCTGCCACCGCGCGGTCGACATCGGCGGCGGAGCCACTGGCGACGTGCGCCACGACGTTTTCGGTGGCCGGGTTGACCACCGGAATGCTGGCCGGGCTGAGCGGGGCGCACCAATGGCCGTCGATGTAGAATTTCTGCGAGGTGTCCGGATCGACGTGATGGCTGTTCAAGGGCTGAGTGGTCATCCAGCGGGCTCCCTGGAGCAATAGTGATTTGATATCAATAAGCTAACAAAGCGGTCTGAATGAAAAGCGCTGATCTGCCGGGCTGCAAAGAATAATCTGCTGTATGCAGCGCGCTGACCTTGCGGACCTGTTCCGACCCGCCATCCGCGCTGATTTCAGCCGATGGCCTGAGTCACCAGCGTAAACTGCTGCACGTCCGGGCTGATCGGCGGCGGCGTGCCCAGCACCATGCGCGGTGCCCGGTCGACACAGGGCAACCCCAGGCTTTCCAGCCACGAGGCCAGCCCGCAGTCGGCCAGAATGTCAAAGCGCACAAACTGGCCGGGTATCTGCCGCAGCAGGTGAGCAATCAACTGTTGAGCCTGTTCGACATTTTGCGCAACCACCGGGCCGATGATATGCCCGCGCCCGAAGCGCCTAAGCAGGGCGATGCCTTGCAGTTCACCGTCATGCTCGATACCGGCCGACTGCTCGGCGTCACGCAGCAGATCGGTCAGCACCACGCGTCGGTCCAGGCCGCTGCCGGCGTTGGCCAGCCGGATCAGCGCCGGGTGATCGGCAGGCGCCAACGTGCGGATCTGCAGACCGGCGCTCAAGGTTGCCCGCTCAGGGAGGTGAGGAATGCCTTGGTGCTGCTGAATCCGCGCGTACTCCACGAAGCCAAGGCTTTGATAGAGCGGTGCGCCCAGTTCCGTCGCATTGAGGATCGGCGTACGCGGCGCTGTGGCCTCCAGACACAGATTCATCAGGCGGCGACCCATCCCCTTGCCTTGATGCTCGTCGCTGACGATGACCAGGCCGATCGAAGACCAGTCGCCCTGATGGCACGTGAAGGCGACCCCCACCAGTTGCCCGTCGCACTCGGCGACAAACCCTTCCGAGGTGCGTTGCACCATTGCCCAGTCTTCTTCGCGGTGCGGCCATTTGAGATGAACCGAAAGGGCATGCGCTGCCGGAATGTCGGCAGCTGTTACAGGGCGGTATTGATAGCGGGTGTCCGATGTCGTGGGCATGGTGTTTCCCTGAGAATGAATGGGGTGACCGGTTGGGCTCATATCAGTTTGCCTGCGCTCATCAGGCTGGAAACAAACGGCGTCTCGATAACACCGGGGTCAGTGAAACGGCGGATGTCGAAGGGGCTGATCAGGGTGCGGGTGCTGCCGGTGCTGATCAGTTCGGCCATGACGTCACCGACGCCAGGGCCGAGCTGAAAGCCGTGACCGCAGAAACCGAACGCGTAGAACAGGCCGTCGACCTTGCCGCTGCGGCCCATGATCGGCAGCGAGTCCGGCGTGTAGCTTTCGATGCCGCTCCAGACGCGGATGATGTTGAGCTTCTCTGCGCCGGGTATCAGACGGCTCATCTGCTTCATCTGATTGATCAGGCTTTCCGGCTTGAAATAGGCGCGGCGGTTGACCATGTCCGGCTTGTTGCGATTGCCACCGCCGATGATGATATTGCCGCGTGGGATCTGCCGGAAATAGATCACTTCCTCTTTGATTTTGGTGAACACGCCGATCACGGTGGGCAGGGCGTAAGGCACCGGTTCGGTGACTGACATCTGCGGCCCGTTGGGCTCCAGCGGAACAGGTTCGCCGAATTGCTCGGCCAGTTTCGCCGCCCAGGCCCCGGCAGTGATCAGCAGTTGTTCGGCAACGAACAGTTGGCCGTCACTGGTGGTGACATGAAACGCGCCGCCAACCTTCTGCACCTCGGCCACTTCAGTGCGCTCCTCGATCCTTGCCCCGGCGCGAATCGCCGCGCGGGCGAAGGCGGGCGCGGCCAGTCGCGGGTTGGCGTGCCCGTCATGAGGCGCATAGGAGCCACCTTTGACGTCCGGACCGAGAAACGGAAAACGCTCATGCAAGGCCTTGCCCCTGATGACCTGCAAATCCAGTTCGCGGGCTTCGGGGGCTGCGGCATAGGCTTCCAGCTCGGCGATCTCGTCTTCGCGATAACAGACGCGCATGTGACCGCTGGGAATGAATTCCAGGTCTTCGCCGATCAGCTCGGGCAGGCGTTTCCACAGCGCCCAGGAGCGATTGGACAGTTCCAGCTGGCCCAGAAACCGGCCCTGGCGGCGGACGTTGCCGAAGTTTACGCCGCTGGCGTACTGACCGATCTGATCCCGCTCCAGCAGGGTGACTGACCGCCCGTGCTGGCGCAGGAAAAACGCCGATGACGAGCCCATGAAGCCGCCACCGATAATCAGCACATCGCTTTTTTGTGGGTTCATCAGGTGCTCCCGGTCATGTTCATCGTGCGGCGCGTGCCAAGGCTTCGATCTCGATCAGATAGCCGTGGTGTAACGCTGGAACCGGCACCACGGCGCGGGCCGGGCGATGCTCGCCCAGACAGCCTGCGTAGAGCCGGTCGAAGGCGGGCCAGTGCTGGATGCCTGCGACGTAAACCGTCACTTTGAGCAGGTCATCCGTGTTGCAACCTGCGGCGCCGAGTATGGCCAGCAGATTATCCAGCGCGATGGCCGCCTGAACTTCAAACGGTTCATCGACGCTGTGGCTGCCGTCCGGGCGCACCGGCAGTTGCCCGGACACATGCAAAAGGCCCTGATGCAGCACCGCCTGAGAGTAATGCCCGCCCGGCGCGGCCGCCAGGGTCGTGCCAATCAGCTCGATATCACCAGCCATGCAGACGACCCCAAGTGTGGACTGCGCCTTCGGCGTCGCAGGCGTGGTAGTCCGGAAATTGCGCACCGGTGGCGCACGCATGGTTGGGCAGAATGCGCAGACGGCTGCCGATGGGAAAGCGGGCCGTGATGTTCGTGTTGTCACCCGCCGCCAGAGTAATGATGCCGTGTTCCTGATTGGCGCCGGTCACCCGCGCGCCGTCGATCCACTCACCGGTGTCGGTGCAGACCTGACCGTAACCAAAGTCCTGCCGCTGACGCTGGGTGCCGCGATCCCGGCTCATGGCCATCCAGCCGGCGTCGACGATGATCCAGCCCTTGTCCTGCTGATGGCCGATCACCGTGGTCAGTACGCTCAAGGCCAGTTCGTCTGCCCGGCACACGCCAATGTTGTGCATCACCAGGTCGAAGAACACGTACACGCCGGCCCGCACTTCGGTCACGCCTTCCAGGTTCTGTGCGGACAACGCAGTAGGCGTCGAACCGATGCTGACGTCCGGGCAGGGCAGCCCGGCGTCGCGGATGCGTTCGGCGGCGCTCACACAAAGCACTCGTTCCTGTTCGGCCAGTGCCTGCAAGGCCTCCGGGGTGTCCAGATCGTAACTGGAGCCTGCATGAGTCATCACGCCGCGCAGTTGCATACCGCCTTCGGCCAGGGTTTTCGCTACGTCTATCAGGGCAGTGTCTTCGACGGTCAGCCCGGAGCGGTGGCCGTCGCAATCGATTTCGATCCACACCTCGAAGCGCTCGTCATGCTGCTGGCCGAAGGCGACGATGGCCTGCGCCGCGGCCACGCTGTCAGTCAGGATACTCAGGCGGCAGCCGTTGCGCCGCAGTCTGAGTGCCTGATCCAGTTTGCCGGGCGCAATGGCGACGGCGTAGAACACGTCGTTGATGCCCTCGGCAAAGCAGTGCTCGGCCTCTTTCAGTGTCGAGACCGTCACGCCGCTGGCACCTGCAGCCATCTGCGCCTGAATCACCGGCAGCGACTTGCTGGTCTTGACGTGGGGGCGCAAGCGCACGCCCAGCTCATTCATGCGTTGCTGCATGCGCTGGATATTGCTCTGCATGCGCGTTACATCGAGCAGCGCGACGGGTGTGTCGAGAGAGGGTAGGGAGGCTGACATGGCAAGGCTCGCATGACTGGGTACGAACGCCACTCTACGCATTGGGAATAAAGCTGTGGTTCAATGGGGTGTCATCAATCCTTAAGCTGAACTGAATGATCGCCATCGAAGACCTGCGCCTGGCTGTGACGCTGTCACGCTGTGAGTCCCTCAGCGCTGCCGCCCGCGTGCTGAATGTCTCGCCCCCTGCGCTGTCGATGCGGTTGCGCAAGCTGGAGACGCAATTGGGCATCACGCTGGCCAATCGCGATGCCAGACGTCTGAGCCTGACCGCCGATGGCGAGCGGTTTGCCCGGGAAAGTGCGCATTTGCTGGAGCAACTGGAGGCGCTTCCGGAGTCCTTCAAGCAGCGTGACGAACGATTGGTGGGCACCCTGCGCCTGGCTGCGCCGTTCGGTTACGGGCGTCAGCGCATCGCGCCGTTGGTGTCGCGTTTCGCCAAATTGCACCCGCAACTGCGGCTGCACCTGGACCTGCGCGAGACGCCGTGGCCGGATCGTCACGACAGCGACGCGGTGGTTCACATCGGCAGTCTCAACGACAGCCTGTGGATCGCCAGACCTCTGGCCAGGAATCACCGCTGGTTGTGCGCCAGCCCCGCTTACCTTGAACAGTACGGTACGCCATTGACGCCTGACGAGTTGTCCGCCCATCGCTGCATCTGTATTCGCGAAAACGACGAGGACGTGACCCTCTGGCACCTGAGCAAGGGCCAGACCAAAAAGACCTTGCGCGTTGAGCCTGCGCTGCTCAGTAATGACGGCTCGGTTGCCCGGCGCTGGGCCGAGCAGGGGCAGGGCATCGTGCTGCGTTCCCAGTGGGACGTCAGTGAGGCCATCGCCCGTGGCAACCTGGTGCGCGTTCTTGCCGATTGGCAACTGGCCAGCGCACCGATCAACCTGCTGGTGCCCTTGCGCAAACACCGCAGCGCGCGAGTACAGGCGCTGATGGAGTTTCTGGAGACGGCCTTGAAGGGCTGATCGAGTTCACCGGACGTGCGCTGTTGGTCGCAGTATCGAACACCTCAATTGACGCTCACGGCAACGCGCGGGTATAAACCGCGTCTTGTGTTTTTGTCGGATTTTTCTCCATGAGCTTCAGCCCCCTGATTCGCCAGTTGATCGATGCCTTCCGCGTGCTGCCGGGCGTCGGTCAGAAAACCGCTCAACGGATGGCGTTGCAGCTGCTGGAACGCGACCGCAGCGGCGGTTCGCGACTGGCGCTGGCGTTGGGCCAGGCGATGGACGGCGTCGGCCACTGCCGGTCGTGCCGCACGCTGACCGAAGAGGAATTCTGCCCGCAATGCGCCGACCCGCGTCGCGATGACACGCTGCTGTGTGTGGTTGAAGGGCCGACAGACGTCTACGCAGTAGAGCAGACGGGGTATCGCGGTCGTTATTTCGTGCTCAAGGGCCATCTGTCGCCCCTTGACGGCCTCGGCCCCGAGGCCATCGGCATTCCGCAACTGATGGAGCGTATCGCTCAGCAAGCCACGTTCACCGAAGTGATCCTGGCCACCAACCCGACGGTGGAAGGCGAGGCCACTGCGCACTACATCGCGCAGTTGCTCAACGACAAAGGCCTGGTCGCTTCGCGCATCGCCCACGGCGTGCCGCTGGGTGGCGAGCTGGATCTGGTGGACGGCGGCACCCTGGCGCATTCATTTGCAGGGCGCAAGCCGATCGCATTGTGAGGCCGCTCACCAGCGTGGCGTGATGTCCCGCTCCACGGGCGGCGCGTCCGGGTCCTGCCCGACCGGAAACTTGCCTTTCAGGTGCCAGGCGAAGGCAATGATTTCGGCGATGGTGCGGTACAGCGGCTCGGGGATACTGTCGCCCAGTTCCATGCGGGCCAGCAGTTTGACCAGCTCGGCATTTTCGTAGATCGGTACTTCATATTCCCGGGCAATCGCCAGGATGGCTTCGGCCAACTGATCGTCGCCTTTGGCGCTAAGTGTCGGCGCACGCTGGCCGTCATAGCTGAGGGCGATTGCCTGGCGCGGGGTAGGGTCAGGTTGGGTCATCAGGCGTTCTCGTCGATCCAGCGTTGTTCAAGGGCCGTGCGTGGACCTTGCGGCGGGGTGCCATGATTGCAGGCCAGTTCGCCGACCGTCAGGCCACAGGCCGTCAGCCGTTCGCGCAAATACCCCAGTTCATGATCAATCAGCGCAGCGCTTTCGGGGCGTTCGGCCCACAGTTGGCTGGACAGCGTGCCGCGCAGCAGTTGTGCGTTCACCTGCATCGGCCCCAGCGGTTCAAGATCGAACGCCAGATCGACTTTCCAGAGTTTTTCACGGCTTTCCGTGATCTCGATATCGTCCCGTTCTTCGCCGGCTTCCGGGTCCGGCGTGTCTTCGCGCTGCACCTTGACCTGCAACGGTACGATGTCATGAGCGTTGCGCATCGGCACTTCCAGCTGCCAGGTGGTCACCTGAGTGCCGTCGGCGTTGGTGCGTGTCTGCTCCAGCCCGCCCAGTTGATGGCTCTGCAAGCGTGAAACGGCAGCGGCCGCCAGTTTCAGCAGCAGCTCCAAGTCGTCTTCTTTCTCGCCGCCGCCGACCGTGCGCGACGGCAGCGGGAAGCTGCTGGGCTGGGTGCGTGCGGCGACCATGCCCAAGGTGCCCAGCGCATAGCGCATGGCATTGGGCATCGCGCGTGCCAGGGTGTTGGACGCTGCCGCTGCACCGTACGACTGGTTGTCCGGCAGCCCCGGCAGGATCTGGCCAATCAGGCGCATCAGGTTGGCCTTCATGTCCGGGGCCTGCATCGGATTCAGCCCGGCGAGCAGCTTGGCCTCCATGAATGCACCACTGGCGTTGAGCGCCTGGGCGACACCTTTGGGGGTGGTCATCTGCTGGATATCGGGCAAGTCATCCAGCAACTGGTTGATGCTGGCCTGCAACTGCGCGCTGATCGACGAACTGACCGGGTTGCTCGTGACCGGATTGCCGGTCTGCAGGTTTTGCAGGGCGTTGATCAGGTTTTCCAGCGAGCCTTGGCGGTTTTGCTGGGTGGCCAGTTGCTGGGCCAGCGCCAGTTGATCGAAACGGCCGGGCAGGGCCACGAAATTCAACGCCTGGCTGCCTTGCACCTGCGCGCTGAGCAGGCTGCCGACGGTCAACGGTTGCGGGCTTTCAATGGTCAGGCTGGAACCTGCCAGGGCGGTGTTCAGCAGCATGACGATGGAGCGGTAAGTCGGCGCGGCGGCGGCCGGGTTGGGCGCTGTCGCCGGATTGGCCGCCGGCGTCAGCGTCTGACTGGTCAGCACTTTGCCTTGCAATAATGTGCCAGCGGGCAACTGCCGAGTGTCGATGCTGGTCATCGAGTTTTTCAGCGCGTTATTGATCTGTTGCAGGCTCAGGGTCAGTTCGTTGGGCGACGCCTGCGCCACTTGCAGCAGGCTGCCGGGCGTGAAGGGCACGCTGCTGCTGACCGGCAGATTGGCCTGAGTGCCGTTGGCAAGCACCAGGCGCAGCAGGAGCTGGAAATTCTGGTTGACCTGTTTGAGGGTCAGCACTTCGGCGTCGACCGTTTCGCCTTCGGGGATCAGGATGTCTGCCGAGTTCAGCAGGGTCAGCACCTGCGCAGGAGAGACGCCGGCGCGCAGCAGTGTCGTGATGGGAGTGGTCGCCGGAACGCTGGTGATGTCGCCTGTCATTGAAATATCGACCTGAGGAAATTGCCCCTTTGATAACAGGACTCGCATGTATAATACCGGCCGAAACCCGACCGGCCGCCATTAAGTTCTCTTCATGTAACGGCTGCATCAATCCTGACTTGAACCGTCTTTTACTCCGTATGTGTCTGTTTTGGCACATTTCGCGACGCAATAGCACTGGAAAACCCCGATGACGTCAGTCTCCCCCTATCTGCAGGCAACGGCTCTGACGTGTGAGCGGGACGGGCGGGTGCTGTTCGAACATCTGGATCTGCAATTGTGTGCCGGTGACATGGTGCAGATCGTTGGCCCCAACGGCTGTGGCAAGACCAGCCTGTTGCGCATTTTGTGCGGGTTGATGCAGCCGTGCGCCGGGCGCGTCTTGCTCGACGGGCATGTGCCGGGGCGGCAGCAAGAGCCAGGCGGCGATCTGGTGTGGATCGGCCATGCGTCAGCGCTCAAGGATGTGCTCACGCCGCTGGAAAATCTTGCCTGGCTCTGCGCACTTCATCAGCCTGCCAGCGCCGATGATATTCGTCAGGCGCTCGACACGGCCGGGCTGGCCGGTTTCGAGGACGTACCTTGTCACAGCCTGTCGGCCGGGCAGCAGCGCCGTGTGGCGCTGGCCCGTCTTTATCTGCCTGGCCCGCCTCTGTGGATACTCGATGAGCCCTTTACCGCGCTCGACCGGGAAGGCATCGTCCAGCTGG
Source organism: Pseudomonas syringae (assembly GCF_002157375.1). Classification (GTDB taxonomy): domain Bacteria; phylum Pseudomonadota; class Gammaproteobacteria; order Pseudomonadales; family Pseudomonadaceae; genus Aquipseudomonas; species Aquipseudomonas syringae_T. The sequence continues at coordinate 207,573 of NZ_MTSA01000004.1, read as the reverse complement.
AAAATCATTTGGCGGAGCACTGTGAAAAAAGCGGTATGGCGGTGATCACCACGCACCACGCCCTGAGCCGGCTGCCTGCGGGCTATCGCTGTCTCGACCTGACGCAGGGGTCAGCATGAACAACATTCTTGGGGTGTTGCTGGTGCGTGAAGCCCGGCTACTCGCACGTCGTCCGGCAGAGCTGGCCAATCCGCTGGTGTTCTTCGCGCTGGTGATCGCCCTGTTTCCGCTGGCGGTGGGGCCGGAGACGCAATTGTTGCAAACCTTGTCGCCCGGACTGGTCTGGGTCGCGGCCCTGTTGGCCGTATTGCTTTCGCTGGACGGGCTGTTTCGCAACGACTTCGAGGACGGTTCGCTGGAGCAGTGGGTCCTTTCGCCGCACCCGTTGGCGCTTCTGGTGCTGAGCAAAGTGCTGGCACACTGGGTTTTTTCCGGGCTGGCGCTGGTCGTGTTGTCGCCCGTGCTGGCGCTGATGCTTGGTTTGCCGGCCGAATGCCTGCCGGTGCTGGTGTTTTCACTGCTGCTGGGCACGCCGGTGCTCAGCCTGCTGGGCGCAGTGGGTGCCGCGTTGACGGTGGGGTTGAAGCGCGGCGGCCTGTTGCTTGCCTTGCTGATTCTGCCGTTGTACATCCCGGTGTTGATTCTGGGCAGTGGCGCCCTGCAAGCTGCCATGCAGGGCATGCCTGTCACCGGATACCTGCTGTGGCTCGGCTGCCTGACTGTTCTGGCAATCACCCTGACACCCTTTGCAATAGCCGCCGGCCTGAAAATCAGCGTCGGTGAATAATCGAGGTTCCGGCATCGGCGATGCCGCTGCCCTGCAAAACCCTGGAAACACCTGATGAAAAGCGACGCCATGAAAAGCAGCATCGGTCGGGCCTGGTTTCATACGCTCGGCTCGCCGAAAGGGTTCTACCGAGTCAGCGCGCGCCTGTTGCCGTGGCTGAGCGTTTCCGCCTGTTTGTTGCTGGGTATCGGCGTGGTCTGGGGGCTGGCATTCGCGCCACCGGATTACCAGCAGGGCAACAGCTTCCGGATCATCTACATCCATGTGCCTGCCGCCTTGCTGGCGCAGTCCTGCTACGTGATGCTGGCGGTGTGCGGCGTGGTCGGGCTGGTGTGGAAAATGAAGCTGGCCGATGTCGCGCTGCAATCGGCCGCGCCCATCGGGGCGTGGATGACTGCGCTGGCATTGGCGAGCGGGGCGATCTGGGGCAAGCCGACCTGGGGCGCCTGGTGGGTCTGGGATGCGCGGCTGACGTCGATGCTGATTCTGCTGTTCCTGTATTTCGGCCTGATCGCGCTGGGCAACGCCATCAGCAATCGCGACAGCGCCGCCAAGGCGTGTGCGGTGCTGGCCATCGTCGGCGTGGTGAATATCCCGATCATCAAGTATTCGGTGGAGTGGTGGAACACGCTGCATCAGGGCGCAACTTTCAGTTTCACGGAAAAACCGGCCATGCCTGCCGAAATGTGGCTGCCGCTGCTGTTCACGACGCTGGGCTTCTATTGCTTCTTCGGTGTTGTGCTGCTGTTACGCATGCGGCTGGAAGTGCTGCGTCGCGAGTCCCGGACCCAGTGGGTCAAGGCCGAGCTGCTGCGCAGCCTGGGGCACACGCCTGTGCAGCCGGAGAACACGCCTTGAGCTTCGAGTCATTCGGTGATTTTCTCGCCATGGGGCGTCACGGGCTGTTCGTCTGGTCGGCTTACGGTCTGTGCCTGTCAGTGCTGCTGATCAACGTGGCGCTGCCGGTTCTGGCGCGGCGGCGTTATCTGAAACAGCAGGCGCAACGCTTGAAGCGGGAGAACCGGCCGTGAACCCGCTGCGCAGAACGCGCTTGCTGATCATCCTCGCCGTGCTGGTCGGCGTCGGTCTGGCCGTGACCCTGGCCCTCAGCGCGCTGAAGGAAAACATCAATCTGTTTTACACACCGAGCCAGATCGCCAACGGCGAGGCCCCGCTTGATACCCGTATCCGCGCAGGCGGCATGGTGGAAAAAGGCTCATTGCAGCGTTCCGCCGACTCATTGGACGTGCGCTTTGTGGTGACCGATTTCAACCAGTCGGTGACCATCGCCTACCGCGGCATTCTTCCTGACCTGTTTCGTGAAGGGCAGGGCATTGTCGCGTTGGGCAAACTCAATGCCCAGGGCGTGGTGGTCGCCGATGAAGTGCTGGCCAAACACGATGAGAAATACATGCCGCCCGAAGTGACCAAGGCGTTGCGCGAAAGCGGCCAGCCGGCACCGGCTGCGTCCTATGCGCCCGCCAGGCAGGCTGATCGATGATTCCCGAACTCGGCCATCTGGCCATGATCCTGGCGCTGGGTTTTGCGCTGGTGCAAGCCATCATTCCGTTGATTGGTGCCTGGCGTGGCGACCGCTTATGGATGAGCCTGGCGCGTCCGGCGGCGTGGGGCCAGTTCAGCTTTCTGATCTTCGCCTTCGGTTGCCTGACCTACGCCTTTATGGCCGACGACTTTTCCGTCACCTATGTGGCGCAGAACTCCAACACGGCGCTGCCCTGGTACTACAAATTCAGCGCCGTATGGGGCGCACATGAAGGCTCGTTGCTGCTTTGGGCGCTGATCCTCGGCGGCTGGACCTTCGCCGTGTCGGTGTTTTCCCGACAATTGCCGCAAGTGATGCTGGCGCGGGTGCTGGCAATCATGGGCATGATCAGCCTGGGCTTTCTGTCCTTTCTGATCTTCACTTCCAACCCGTTCGCGCGTCTGTTGCCGCAGATGCCGGCCAACGGGCGCGATCTCAACCCGTTGTTGCAGGACATCGGCCTGATCGTGCATCCGCCGATGCTGTACATGGGGTACGTCGGTTTTTCCGTGGCCTTCGCGTTTGCCATCGCAGCCCTGCTCGGCGGACGGCTCGACGCGGCCTGGGCGCGCTGGTCGCGGCCGTGGACGCTGGTGGCCTGGGCGTTTCTCGGCATCGGCATCAGCCTCGGCTCGTGGTGGGCGTATTACGAATTGGGCTGGGGCGGCTGGTGGTTCTGGGACCCGGTGGAAAACGCCTCGTTCATGCCCTGGCTGGTCGGCACCGCGCTGATCCACTCACTGGCGGTGACTGAAAAGCGTGGCGTGTTCAAAAGCTGGACGGTGTTGCTGGCGATTGCCGCGTTTTCCCTGAGCCTGCTGGGTACGTTTCTGGTGCGTTCCGGGGTGCTGACTTCGGTGCATGCCTTTGCCTCGGACCCGGCGCGCGGGGTGTTCATTCTGATGTTCCTGCTGGTTGTGGTGGGCGGCTCGCTGACCTTGTTCGCGATTCGAGCGCCAGTGGTGAAAAGCCACGTCGGCTTCGGCCTGTGGTCGCGGGAAACCCTGCTGCTTGGCAACAACCTGTTGCTGGTGGTGGCCGCGTCGATGATCTTGCTGGGCACGCTTTATCCGCTGGTGATCGACGCCATCAGTGGCGACAAGATGTCGGTCGGCCCGCCGTATTTCAATGCGCTGTTCGTGCCGTTGATGGGGCTGTTGTTGGCGGTCATGGCGGTCGGTGTGCTGGTGCGCTGGAAGGACACGCCGCTGAAATGGCTGCTGGGCATGCTCGCCCCGGTGCTGATCGGCAGCGCACTGCTGGCCGTGGTGGCCGGGCTGGTCATGGGTGATTTTCAGTGGGCGGTGCTGGCGACCTTCATGCTCGCCGCCTGGGTGCTGCTGGCCGGTCTTCGCGACCTGTTCGACAAGACGCGTCACAAGGGATTGTTCAAGGGCGCACGCAGCCTGACCCGCAGTTACTGGGGCATGCAACTGGCGCACCTCGGCATCGTGGTGTGTGCGCTGGGCGTGGTGCTGTCCAGCCAGAACAGCGCCGAACGCGACCTGCGCATGGCCCCCGGCGAGTCCACCGAACTGGGCGGCTATGTGTTTGTATTCGACGGCGCGAAGCATCATGAAGGGCCGAACTTTACATCGGATCGCGGCACTGTACGGGTGTTGCGCGATGGGGTGCTGCTCACCGAGCTGCACCCGGAAAAACGCCTGTACACCGTGCAGCAGTCGATGATGACCGAAGCGGGCATCGACGCCGGTTTCAGCCGCGACCTTTACGTGGCATTGGGTGAACCGCTGGGTGAGGGGGCCTGGGCGGTGCGGGTTCATGTCAAACCGTTTGTGCGCTGGATCTGGTTCGGCGGTGTGCTGACGGGGTTGGGTGGCGTGCTGGCAGCGCTGGACCGGCGCTATCGCACCCGCATCAAAAGCAAGGTGCGTGAGGCGCTGGGCATGTCGGGAGCGGGTTTATGAGACGCTGGGTCATGGTGGTGCCGCTGGCGTTGTTTCTCGGCGTGGCCGCTTTTCTGTATCGCGGTTTGTACCTGGACCCTGCCGAGCTGCCGTCGGCGCTGATCGGCAAGCCTTTTCCGGAATTCACGTTGCAGGCCGTGCAGGGCGAGCGCGTATTGACCCGCGCCGACCTGCTGGGCAAACCCGCGCTGGTCAACGTCTGGGGGACCTGGTGCGTGGCCTGTCGGGTCGAGCATCCGGTGCTTGCTCGTCTGGCGCAGCAGGGCGTGCTGATCTACGGCGTGAACTACAAGGACAACAATGCTGACGCGCTCAAGTGGCTCGAGGCGTTTCACAATCCCTACTCATTGAATATCCGTGACCAGGACGGCTCGCTGGGTCTGAACCTGGGTGTGTACGGTGCGCCGGAAACCTTCCTGATCGACCGTCAGGGCATCATTCGTTACAAGCATGTCGGGGTTATTGATGACGCAGTGTGGCGGGAAAAGCTCGCCAGCCGTTATCAGGCGCTGGTTGAGGAGGGCAGGCCATGAGCCGCTGGCTTGCCGCTTTGCTGCTGAACCTGCTGCTGTCCGGCGTGGCTCACGCAGCCATTGACGCCTACACCTTTCGTGACGACGCCGAGCGCGCTCGCTACAGCGAATTGACCCGGGAACTGCGTTGCCCCAAATGCCAGAATCAGGACATTGCCGACTCCAATGCACCCATCGCCGCCGACTTGCGCAAGGAGATTTACCGCCTGTTGGGTGAGGGGCAGAGCAATCAGCAGATCATCGATTTCATTGTCGATCGTTACGGCGACTTCGTTCGCTACAAACCCGGTCTCAATGCGCGTACCTGGTTGTTGTGGTTCGGCCCGGCCGGTCTGTTGCTCGGCGGCATGGTGGTGATCGGTTTTATCGTTCTGCGCCGTCGCAATCAGCCATCTGCATCCGCCGCAGCGTTGTCCGAAGACGAGCAGCAGCGCCTTGCCAGACTGCTGGATGAAAAACGCCCATGACTGATTTCTGGATGGCAATCGGCCTTCTCCTGCTGGCTGCACTGAGCTTTTTGCTGATCCCGGTGCTGCGCGGCCATCGTGCGCAGCGTGAAGAGGACCGCACGGCGCTCAATGTCGCGTTGTATCAGGAGCGGCTGACCGAGCTGCAGGCTCAGCACGATCAAGGCGTGTTGTCGGCGGGGCAGGTGCAGGAGGCCCGCGCCGAAGCTGCGCGTGAGTTGCTGGCCGACACCGAAGGCGCAGAAGCCGTTCGCACCTCCCGGCTGGGCAGGCCGGTGTTGCTGCTGGCCGCCGTGCTGGTGCCACTGCTTGGCCTGGCGGGTTATCTGCATCTGGGCGCCAGTGACCGGGTCGAGCTGAGTCGCGAATTTGCCAAGCCGCCGACCTCGCTGGCCGACATGACCCGGCGGCTGGAGCGCAGCGTGCAGGCCCAGCCGGATTCTGCCGAGAACCTGTATTTTCTGGCGCGCAGCTACATGGCGCAAAACCGCCCTGGCGATGCAGCACGGATGTTCGAGCGGGCGGTGGCGCTGGCCGGAAGGTCGCCCGAGTTGCTCGGTCAGTGGGCGCAGGCGTTGTATTTTGCCAGCGACAAGCATTTCACCCCGCAGGTACAGGCGCTGACCGACGAGGCGCTAAAGGCCGACCCCGACGAAGTCACCAGCCTGGGCTTGCTGGGGATTGCCGCGTTTGAAACACAGCGTTATCAGGCAGCGGTGGATTACTGGACGCGCCTGCTGGCGGCGTTGCCTGCGCAGGATGCATCACGTTCGGCACTGGAAGGCGGCATTGCCCGCGCCAGAGAAAACCTTGCCGCGCAGGGCGCGCCGGTCAAGGCGAAGTCGCTCAAGGTGCGCGTCGAGCTGGCTGCGTCGCTCAGAGGTCACGTGCAGCCAACTGACAGCGTGTTCGTTTTTGCCCGTGCAATCAACGGCCCGCCTGCGCCGCTGGCGGTCAAGCGCATCACGGTGGCCGACTTGCCTGCCGAGGTCGAATTGAGCGATTCGGACGCAATGATGCCGTCACTGAAACTGTCGACCTTTGCGCAAGTCCAACTGGTTGCGCGAGTGTCTCGTGCAGGGCAGCCAACCACCGGTGAGTGGATCGGCCGCAGTCAGCCACTGGCCAGTGATACCGGGGCGCAGCAGGCATTGATAATCGACAGTCCGGATAACTAGAGAAATTGCATATGTACCGTACCGCACGCATCACCTTGTTGGGTCTGGTCGTTGGCCTGAGTGCCTGTGCAGTCCAGCATCCAGCCCCGCCCCACAGTCAGGAACCGATTCTGACCTTGCCGGGCGGCCAGCAGCCCGGCGCACCGCGCCCGACGACCCCGCAATCGCCCCCGCAAGAGCCCGTCAAGGCACCGTCGGCAGGGCCTAAAACCTCGGCCAGTTTCGCCCCGCCACCGGGCGGTGGCAGCCATTGGGATGCGCGTCTGGGCGTGTACGTGATGGACGACCAGCCCAACACGTTCTATCGCCAGCGCACTTACTACCAGTGGAACAACGGCTGGAGCTGGGCGACCAGCCCCGACGGCCCGTGGCAGGCGACCGATGCCAGCGGCGTACCGGCAGGGCTGGGCAAACAGTTCAGCAATTGATTCAAGCCTGAACATGAAAACGGCGACCTGTCGGGTCGCCGTTTTGCGTTAAGCGGGTGGCTTATTTGCCCGGATAAATCTGGTCGAACACACCGCCGTCAATGAAGTGCGTCTTCTGCACGGTGCGCCAGTCACCGAAGGTTTTCTCCACCGACAGGAAGTCCACTTTCGGGAAGCGATCCTTGTACTTGGCGAGAATCTGCGGGTCGCGCGGGCGCAGGTAGTTGTTTGCTGCGATTTCCTGACCTTCTGGCGACCACAGGTATTTCAGGTATTCCTCGGCCAGGGCGCGGGAGTTTTTCTTGTCCACCACCTTGTCGACCACGCTCACCGGTGGCTCGGCTTCTGCCGACACGGACGGGTAAACCACCTCGAACTGATCACGACCGAATTCGCGGGCGATCATTTCGGCTTCGTTTTCAAAGGTGACCAGCACGTCACCGATCTGATTGGTCATGAAGGTGGTGGTTGCGCCGCGACCGCCGGTATCGAGAACCGGTACATGGCGGAACAGATCACCGACGAATTTCTTCGCGGCGGCTTCATCACCACCGTTTTTCAGGGTGTAGCCCCAGGCCGACAGGTAGGTGTAACGGCCATTACCCGAGGTTTTCGGGTTGGGCACGATGACTTCAACGCCATCCTTGACCAGGTCCGGCCAGTCTTTCAGGGCCTTGGGGTTGCCCTTGCGAACGATGAACACCGTGGCCGACGTGAACGGCGCGCTGTTGTTCGGCAGACGCGTGACCCAGTTCTCGGGCACCAGCCCGCCATTGTCGGCCAGCGCATTGATGTCGGTGGCCATGTTCATGGTGATCACATCAGCCGGCAGCCCGTCGATCACCGAGCGCGCTTGCTTGCTCGATCCGCCAAATGACATCTGCACGGTCACGTCTTCGTTCTTGTCGGCTTTCCAGTATTTCTGAAAGGCGCTGTTGTAGTCCTTGTAGAAGTCACGCATCACGTCATAAGAGACGTTGAGCAGCGTCGGGGCGGCCTGGGCAGCGCTGGCAAAAGCCAGGCCTGCGGCCAGTAGCGAGGCGGCGAAGAGTTTATTCACTGCAGGGTCCTTTAGAGTGTTTGATCAAGCTTGATGGCGTAATGCCGCGACACTATCAGCATCGCGCCTGCGGTTTAAAGACTGAAAACGTCTTTGCTTATGCCTTGTGCTCTACTTTTGGAAACAATTGATTACCGCAGCGTGAGCAGAATGCTGCGCCGTGCTCGTGGAGATTCTTCGCGCAGACCGGGCAGTCGTGTTTCAGCTGCTCGCCACGCATGGCGTTGGCCAGCTCTGCGGTGAATATACCGGTGGGCACGGCGATGATCGAGTAACCGATGATCATCACCAGCGACGAGAGCATCTGCCCCACGGGCGTTTTGGGCACGATATCGCCGAAGCCCACGGTGGTGAGGGTCACGATAGCCCAATAGATGCCTTTGGGGATGCTGGTGAAGCCATGTTCCGGCCCTTCGATCACGTACATCAGCGTGCCGAACACGGTGACCAGGGTCGAAACGGTGACCAGAAACACGATGATCTTCTGTTTACTGCCGCGCAGGGCTGCCAGCAGATAATTAGCCTGACGCAGGTAAGTGCCGAGTTTGAGCACCCGGAAAATCCGCAGCATGCGGATGATCCGCACGATCAACAGGTACTGCGCATCGCTGTAATAGATCGACAGCACGCCTGGCACAATGGCCAGCAGATCGACCAGTCCGTAGAAACTGAACGCATACTTCAGTGGCCGGGGTGAGCAGTACAGGCGCAGGATGTATTCAATCGCGAACAGCAGCGTAAAGCCCCATTCGATCCAGGCGAACAGCGTCGCGTAATCGCGGTGAATGCTCTCGATGCTGTCAATGACCGTGACCAGCAGACTGAGCAGAATCGCCACCAGCACGATTTTGTCAAACGTTCGCCCAGCGGGCGTATTGGCCTCGAATATAACGATGTGCAACCGCTCGCGACGGCTGAGAGAGGTGTCCATGAGGCTTTCCGAATCGAATATCGGCAGAGCCTAGGAGCATTGGGTGCTTGAGTGCAAGCACACAACGCCTGCGGGAGCGAGCCGGGCGACGCTTAGCGTGCTCGGGAAGGGACCGTTACAGCCCCGCTGGACCCATGTCTTCGTGAGCAAGCTCACTCCCACAGGGATCTTTATTTATATTGCAACTGGGGTCAGCGCCGCTTTTCGGGTGCTTGTCAGACTTACCTGGAAAGATCGGCGCTGGGGCGTGAGGAACGGCAGCCTCAACTATCGTGCGACGCAGAGTTGTGAACGCACACTCAAGCTCATAGGGCGGGGAGTCGGCGATGACTGGCGCTGGAGGACACATGCAGTATGCAGGCGAAAACTTTTCTCTCAGAGCATTGGCGTTTGATGATGCCGAGCTGATCAACCGCTATGAAAAAAACCATCGCCAGTATCTACAGCCTTGGGAACCGCTCAGGGACGATGACTATTTCATCCTCGAAAACGCCCGATCCAGGGTCCAGCAGCAATGGGAAAGCATGCAGGCCGGCAGCGCGGTTTTTTTTCTTATCACGGATCCGCACGGCGAATTGCTGGGACGCTGCAGCTACACCAACATCGTGAGAGGCGCTTTCCAGGCCTGCAACCTCGGCTTCTCACTGGCAGAAACCGCTCAGGGGCAGGGCTTGATGAAAAGATCGCTGGAAGTCACCAATCGCTACTGCTTCGAACACATGGGCCTGCATCGAATCATGGCCAACCACCTGCCACGCAACCTGAAAAGTCAGCGACTTCTGCAGTCGCTTGGCTTCGAGCAGGAAGGCTATGCCCGTGCCTACCTGAAAATTGCCGGCGTCTGGGAAGACCATGTCCTGAGGGCATTGATCAATCCGAACCAGGCTTGATGGCGGGGCGAACGCCCCTCCTACTTGTGCGCCACGTCATCCTTCTCCCAGCCGCCGCCGAGTGCCAGAAACAGGTTGATCTGCCCCATCGCCACTTCGGTGTTGGCTTCGGCCATCTGCGCGCGCACGTCGGTATAGGTGCGCGTGGCTTGCAGGTCGGCGAGGAACGAGGCGCGTCCGGCCCGGTAGAAGCGGTGGGTCTGGTCGGCGGCTTCCTTGGCTGACTGTTCGGCTTCCTTGAGGGCGTCGCGGCGGTCGAGCAGGGCAGTGTATTGCGCCAGGCCGGTCTGGGTTTCGCGAATGGCGTTGAGCACCACGCCGTCAAAACGTGCCAAAGCCGCCTGAGCAGACGCTTCGGCCTGATGGATACGCGCACGGGAACCGTTGGACGGAACCGTCCAGTTCAGCAACGGCCCGAAGCCCCAACGGTTGGCGGCCGGTTTGCCGAGGTTCTCGATGAGGCCGGTGGTGCCAATGCTTGCACCAATGCTGATGTCCGGATACAGCTCGCCTGTGGCGACGCCGATTTCGGCAGTGGACATCGCCAGATGCCGTTCAGCCTGGCGCACGTCGGGGCGTCGCTTGAGCAGCGTCGCCCCGTCGCCCACCGGCATGACCTGCGCAATGTGCGGCAGCGCGTTGCACGTGCTGACGCCCGCGGGCAATTGCTCGACAGGTTTGGCCAGCAGCATCGACAGGCGAAACATGGCCGCCTGGCGACGGGCTTCGTAACGCGGCATTTCGGCACGTAAAGATTTGAACTGGGTCTGCGAGCGTGTGACCTGGGTTTCATCGCCACGCCCGGCATCGCGCAGGCGCTGGGCGAGGGTCACGCTCTGCTGTTGCAGGTCGAGGGATTCACGGGCGATGTCGAGTTCTTCATTGGCCGCGCAGATCTGCGTGTAGGCACGCACGACATCGGCGACCACCGTGATGCGCGCCGTGTCGACCGCCGCCTGATTGGCATCGATATTGGCCTGCGCGGCTTCGATGCCGCGCTGCAAAGTGCCGAACAGGTCGAACTGATACGAGGTGGTCAGGCCCACGTCACCCACATTGGCGACCGGCACCTTGTCCGTCAGCAGATACGCTTCGCCGGATTCCTGCACACGCTGTGCGCCGATCTTCGCACCGCTGGTGAAACCACCCGCCGCCTCGGCTTCGGCGCTCTGATAACGAGAGCGTTGCAGATTGGCCGCAGCCACGCGCAGGTCGGTGTTGGAGGCAATGGCCTGGCGCACCAGTTCATCCAGGCGCGCATCCTGATAAAGACGCCACCAGTGCGCGGGCACCGGGGCCGAGACGGCATTGACTGAGCGGCCCGCCAGCTCGCCCTGCAAATCCGGGCGGTTGATGGCGCCGCCTTCCGGCACCTGGTAATCCGGCCCGACCATCTGGCAGGCCGACAGCACCGCACTGAACCCGAGTGCGGCGATGCGTAACGCGCGTTTCATCGCTGGGCCTCCTGCGTGTCGTCGATGATCGACACGGTCGCGGTACGCCCGGCGATCATGCGAAAGTTGGCAGGCACGTCATCGAAGGCGATCCGCACTGGAATCCGTTGTGCCAGCCGCACCCAACTGAATGCCGGGTTGACGTTGGGCAGCAGGTTCGAACCGCTGGTACGGTCGCGGTCTTCGATGCCGGCGACGATACTCACCACATGCCCGGTCAGCCGGGCGTTGTCGCCGATGACCCGAATGTCCACACCCTGGCCAACATGAATGCCGTCCAGCTTGGTTTCCTCGAAGTAACCGTCGATGTGGAACGACGCCGAGTCGACCACGGACAGCACCGGACGCCCGGCGGTGACAAATTCATGTTCGCGAGGCGCGCGGTCGTTGAGGTAGCCGTCCACCGGGCTGCGAATCACCGAGCGATCCAGATTCAGTTGCGCAGCGTCCACTGCCACCCGGGCTTCCCCCAAGGCTGACAGTGCGCGGGCTTCGCGGGACTGGCTTTCTTCCAGTTGCTCACGCGCTACCAGATTGCCCAGGCCGCGGTTACGCGTGTTCTCGCGACGTGCCTGCTCCCAGGTTTCCTGGCGCTCGGCGACAGTGGCCTGAGCCTGGCGCAGGGACAGCCGGAAGCGGTCCTGATCAATCGTGAACAGCACCTGGCCTTTGTGTACGGGCTGGTTATCGGTCACCTCGACCTTCTGGATCAGGCCGGACACGTCGGGCGCGATCTGCACGACATCGGCGCGGATATGACCGTCCCGGGTCCACGGTGCATACATGTAATACATCACCATGCGCCATACAACGACAGCGGCCAGGGTAACAACCAGCAGGGTCAGGACCACGCGGCCCAGTGTCAGTATCGGTTTTTTCATGTCATCAGGTATCGACTTAGAGTATCCACGGCGCCGAGCAGCAAAGCGTATAGACCTACGTTGAACAAAGCCCGGTGCCAGACCAGGCGGTAGAAACGGGCGCGCGTCAGCACCGCATGCACCCCGAGAAACAGCAGATAGGCTATGCCCATCATCGCCAGAAACGTGGGAATGAAGATCCCGCTGATGTCCAGATCACCGATCACAGAGGCGCTCCATCAATGTTGTGCGGCAATTGTTCAGTCATTTCTCCGGCCACGGTGACGATCTCCACGCCCGGCAACAGCGCCAGGCGCAGGCCGCTGAGTGCATGCAGCAAGTGAACCCGGGCCGGGTTGTCGCCCATTTCCTGATCGGTCAGTGCGCGGCGTGCGCGGTCCATGAGCATCAGCAGGCCACGGGGGGCGGGGAGTCGCTCACCGGCCTTGCTGCAGTGTCTGAAGTAGCCACCGACCTCGTCGATCACCTGACGCAGCAGCGCCTGGGGGGCGGGCGTGGCACGCCGGGTGTAGGCGATCAGGTCCAGCATATTCAGCGCAACCCGCAGCTCGCGCAGGGCAATTCCGGTGTCTTGTGCCGTGAGCGTCAGGCGCGGCAATTGCTGCATCAAACGGTCGAGCATTTGCACGCCCATACGCCTGTGTTCGGCCAGCGACGAGTTTTCGCTGAGGCTGGCGATGTCGCGCCAGCTGAAGCGGGTCAGGCGTTTCACTGCCAGTTCGACGCCGAACGGGCGGAACACCAGCGTCCAGATAAAGGCAAACAACAGTCCTGCCGGCCCGGCCAGGTTGGAATTCAGAAAATTCATGAAGTCCGCATCGTAGGCGCTCTGGATGCTGATGAAAGACGAAGTGTTGACGATGGTCAGCAGCGTGCCGAGAAAAAACCGCGGCTGCACGGTCAGGGTGCCGACGCAGATGAACGGCACGGAGAACGCCAGCACCAGCATCGGAAAGTCATGCAGGTTGGGCAGCACCACGAACAGGTAAAGGCTGGCAAACACCACCGAGAGCATGGTCCAGAAAAAGAACCGGTAGATCTGCGGGGCCGGGTCGTCCATCGCTGCGAAGAAACTGCAGGACACCGCCGCTAGCGCCACGGCACTGGCGCCGTCTTTCCAGCCGAGCAAAATCCACAGCACCGAGGCGACGATGATCGCCAGGACCGTGGACGATACCGAATACAGCATCAGGCCACGGTCGAGAAACGGTGTCAGACGGCCCAGACGCCAATGACGATAAACCGCGCGCCATTGTGAGTGATCGTCGGTCTTTATCGCATGTTGCAGGGAGCGGCAGTCCTGCCACAGGTCAATCCATTCGCTGAGGCGGAACAGCGTGTTGGACAGCAACAACTGATCTCGGTCATCCAGGTGTGCAGAGTCCGGTTGCAGACGCTCCAGCTCGCGGTGCAGTTGCTGCCACTGCCCGTCTTGCGGACCTTCGGCAGTCTGTTTCAGCCACTCGCAGACACGCTGCAACAGTGGCGAGAGACTGGCCAGCAGGTCGGGCGTGCGCCGCTCCAGTGCCCACAAGGCATCATCCATCGCATCGATCACCGGCAGCAGGTGAATCATCCGGCCGCGCAGTTCGTTGGCATTGCGCACGGTCTGCCTGTGTGCGCCTTCGTGGCTCAACTGGCCGATCATCATCTCCAGCGAGTTGAAGCTGGCGACCATCGAATTGCGCAACGTGCCGATTTCTTCCGCCTGGCAACTGCGGCTGATGAAGCGCTCGCTGTAAGTGGCGGCGTCGCTGAACCACTTTTCCGTGGTGGCCTGAAACACCGGCGCCAGACGTCGCGGCCAGAACATCGCGCCGACGACGGCCGCGCAGATGATGCCGAGGAAGATTTCTTCGGTACGCGACACCGCGATGTCGAACACGGCTTGCGGGTTGTCGACCACCGGCAGCGAAATCAGCGGCATGGTGTAGCCCGCCAGCATCAGCGCATAACTGTTCGCGGTGCGCAGATGCAGGGACAGGAACAACAGCGTGCCGGTCCACAGGCCGACCACGATGGCCAGTAACAAAGGTGTCTGCACGAACATCGGCACCAGCAGCACTGACGCCGCTGCGCCGGCCAGCGTGCCGGCGGCGCGATACAGCGCCTTGGAACTGGTCGGGCCGACGAACGGGCTGGAAACGATGTACACGGTGGCCATCGCCCAGTAGGGGCGGGGCATTTCCATCAGCAGCGCGATGTACAGCGCAAGCATGGAGGCGCCGAACGTGCGCACCCCATAAAACCAGTCGCGTGCCGGTGGAACGCTGGAGAAAAACCCGTTCAAACCTGGCTCCCGTGTTCACGCTGCGCCGCGTCGGAAAAGGCCTGCAACACACGCAAGGTGGCCTCCAGGTCGGCAGGTTGCAGGCCTTGCAGCACCTCGGCGCGCAACCGTGTCAGCTCTTCCTCGATGGACGTGGCCAGCGCGCGGCCCTTGTCGGTCAGGCTCAAGGCCTTGGCGCGACGGTCGAGAGGGTCTTCGCTGCGGCAGACGATTCCCGCCTTGCACAGTTGATCAAGCAGGCGGACCAGCGTCGGACTTTCCATGCCTGCCGCCTGGGCGACTTTCACCTGATGCGCGCCGTCACCCAGACGGGCAATGGCCAGCAGGGGGCCTGCGCACGCTTCGGAAATGCCATAGGTGACCAGCGTGTTCTGGCAGATGCGTCGCCATTGGCGGGAGGCGGCTACCAGACCACTGCTGATTGCCCTTTGCAGGGATTCGACAGACATGAAAACACCCGTGAAAACATCGGAAAATTAGTTAGGAGCGATACTGTTAGCGAGGATATTAATAGGATGCTAACTAATATCCCGTAACAACTGCTTACAGTCAACCCGGAGCTGCCCAGTGGCGGCTTTCTTTGAGATTCACCTGATCAAGAGGTGATTTCAGGACGAGGCGACGTGCGAAAAAGAGCGCTTTGTCAGCGATAGCCGCTGAAAGTTCATTTGAATTGAAAATAATCGCTACCGTTCGTCGGCAGTCTGCGCTGATCTGGGCGGATTTTTCGCGCGCTCATTCAAAAAAATGACGCGCTCGCGCCGGTCGTTTTCCACATTAACTGCCGCCTGCAGCAAATGGATGGCGATAGGCCTTACTTGGTAATTTGATATCAAAATAGTGGCCTTGATGCTTTTTAGGCATTTTATTGGCGCCAAGGCGTTGTCGTCTCTGTTTATAAATTAACCGATTAAGCCGATAGTCTTTATGAACGCAACGGGCCAGCACGCCCGTTCCAGAGCCATCCTGCTGGTGCGCAACGCGTACCCTGCGAGCAACCCCATGATCGACCTTGCCACTTGGAATCTTTCCGTTCCCGTCGGAAGTCCTGCCACCATCATCGAAACCCCGAAATTGGTGAAGGGCTATCGGGATGGCTATTTTCAATCCGGAGATACGCTTTTTTTCTGGGCGCCGGTGACCGGTTCGACGACCGAGAATGCCAAGTACCCACGTTCTGAATTACGCGAGACGACGGCAGATGGCAGGGTCTTCAACTGGGCGTATTCGAGTGCCAATAATTTTCTGCGTGCGACACTGGAAGTCGATCAGGTGCCTTCCAGCGGCAAAATCGTGATCGGTCAGATTCATTGCTATGGCAGTACCGAACCGCTGCTGAAGGTGGAGTATCAGTACAAGGAGAAGCTGAAGACAGGCAACATCGTCGCCAAATTTCGCCGCACGCCGGATGCTGAAATCGAGGTCATCACCATCGCCCAGGGCGTGCCGCTCGATCAGCAGTTCAACTACACCATCAACCTGACGCCCACCGGAGATCTGACGGTCAATGCGTTTGATGCGGTCTGGTACGCCAAGCTGGATTCAGCCTGGGGCAGCAAACTGTTCTACTTCAAGGCCGGGGTTTATACGCAGGACAACACCGGCTACACCACCGAAGGCGGCTCGGCGACCTTCTACAAGCTGGCAATCGCCCACGAGAAGAAGACCTGATCTTCCAGACCCGACGGGTTCAGACGGCTGGAAATATCAGGCTGAAGCAGATGATGCCGGCGGCGGGTTGAGCGACTTCGACCCGACCGCCGTGCAGTTGCATGATTGCCGTAACAATGGCCAGCCCCAGGCCATTGGAGTCCGAGCTTTCATGGCGCGAGGCGTCACCCCGATAAAAGCGGTCGAACAGCCGGGCCAGTGTGGCGTCGGACAGCACCGGCCCCTTGTTTTCCACCTCGATCCTCCAGCACTGGTCCACAGCAGCGACACGCATCAGAACCTCGCTGTTTTCGTCGGCGTAGCGAATCGCGTTGGCCACCAGATTGCTAATGGCCCGGCGCAGCAGAATCGGGTCGGCCAGCAGCGTGCCGTGCCCGCGGGTGCTCAGTGTCAGATGGCGTTCTTCCGCCAGCCCTTCGAAATAACCCGCCACCCTTTGCAGTTCATCGTGCAGGTCGAGCGACTGACGCTCAAGCGCGGCCTGCGCTTCGTCGGCCCGTGCGAGGAACAGAATACTTTCCACCAGGCGCGAGATGCGTTCGAGTTCTTCCAGGTTGGAAGCCAGTAATGCCTGATACTCATCGACGCTACGGTCCTGACGCAGGGCGACCTGACAGTGGCCCATCAGCGAACCCACGGGCGTGCGAATCTCGTGGGCCAGGTCGGCGGAGAACTGCATCAGGCGCCTGTAACCGTCATCCAGCCGGTCAAGCATGGCATTGAACGCGTCGCTCAATTGTTGCAGCTCGACGGGTGTGTCGCGGCTGTCGAGTCGCTTGTGCAGGCTGGCCGGAGTGATTGCCGACGCGTGCGCAGCCATTCGGCGCAATGGACGCAGACCGCGTCGCAGCAAGACATAACCCAGCACTGCGGTGATCAGAAACGCCAGCGCCACGGCGATATAAATGCGCTGACGAAAGCTGGCGAGCATGGCCGTTTCCTTGACCATCAGGTGTGCGGCCTGCAAGCGCACTTCGACGCCATTGGACATCACCTGCGCCGCCGCAGCGCGCAACGGGACACCTTGCAGGCTCATGCCGCTGCGCAGGTCATCGACCCGCAGCGGCTGGTCCTGCGCCACGGTCGGCAAGTCCGGCAGCGGCGCGTGTTGCGGGTTCACGGAAATCACCGGCTGCTTGCCCGGCTCGCCAATGATGAAGATGTCTTCTTCGCTGTCGAGCATGTTCTCGAACAGTTGCGGGCTGCCTTTCAGGGTGTCCATGCTCAGGTCGTAACGCAGCAGCTTGCGAAAATGGTCGAGCCGCGCCAGCACCGCGTGGTCGCTGCGTTGCATCACTGTCTGTTCGATGGATTGATAGAGGTAGAACCCCGCACCGCTGACCGTGAGCATGGCTACCAGCGCGAACGCCAGGGTCGAACGCAGGGTCAGGGAAGGCTGGCGTCGCATGGCCGTACCTCGCACACATAACCGATGCCGCGCACGGTGTGAATGAGTTTGACCGGGTAGGGCAGGTCGACCTTGCTGCGCAGGCGCTTGATGGCGACGTCCACCACATTGGTGTCGCTGTCGAAATTCATGTCCCAGACTTCCGAGGCAATCTGCGCCCTGGACAGCACATCGCCTTCGCGGCGCAACAACAGGTGCAGCAGGGCGAATTCCTTGTTGGTCAGCACGATGACTTGCTGCTGACGCGTGACCCGGCGGCGCAGCAGGTCAAGCTCCAGATCGGCCAGGTGAAAGTGATCGGCTTCTCGCACCACGCCACGGCGCAGGATGGTGCGGATGCGCAGCAGCAGTTCAGTGAAGGAAAACGGTTTGACCAGGTAATCGTCGGCACCCAGCTCCAGGCCACGAATCCGGTCCTGCAACTGGTCGCGGGCGGTCAGGAACAACACTGGCACGTCTTGCCGGGCGCGCAGCACTTCGATGATCTGCCAGCCGTCGATGCCGGGCAGCATCACGTCCAGCACGATCAGGTCATAGCGGTTTTCCAGCGCCAGGTGCAGGCCGTCGGCACCGTGCTGGGTCCAGTCCACCACGTAGCCGGATTCACCGAGGCCCTTTTTCAGGTACTCGCCGGTCTTGGTATCGTCTTCAATCAGCAGGATATGCATCGTGTTGTCCGCTACGCTGTTGCAGGCGCCCTTTTTGCGCCGATGCCGAAGTCTAACCAGTTGCCGACAAGGTGTCCGGCGAATGACAAAAATGTCATTGCCCGGTCATTCTACGGTGCCGGTAGCGGTGCAAGGATGGCTTTCAGATCCCAACTGCCAAGGAAGTACTGATGAAGACTGCACTCTCCACCACGTTTGGCCTGCTGTTGCTCAGCGCCGCTGTCATGACTCAGGCCGCCGATATGAAAGTGGTCAAACCGATGCGCGGCACCGTCGACAGCGCGAGCGCCGACATGCTCGATTTCACCACCCGTGACGGTCAGCACCAGAGCATCAAACTGACTGACAAGACCGGCATTCGCCTGGTCTCCGAAGCCGATTTCAAGAACATCAAAAGCGACAGTTTTGTGGGGTCGGCTGCCATTCCTCAGTCTGACGGTACCTTGAAGGCGCTGGAGGTCACTGTCTTTGAGCCAAGCCTGAAGGGCAGCGGTGAAGGTCACTACGGCTGGGAAAACGCTGATGGCAGTACTGGCACCATGACCAACGGCACGGTCGGCACCCTGGCCGGGGCCGATGGTCGTACGCTGACCGTCAAGTACGGTGGTGGCGAGAAAAAACTGGTGGTGCCAAAAGACGTGCCTATCGCGTACGTCGAGCCGGGCAAGGTCGAACAACTGACCAAAGGCGCCAAGGTGGTGGTGTTCCCGGCTGATGACGGCAAGTCGGCACGCGGTGTCGCAGTCGGCAAGGGTGGTTACACCCCGCCGATGTAATTGCAGCCGACGGTGCGGGTGGCAGGCGGCTAAGGTCGTCTGCCTGCGCCGTGCTCCGGCTCTGCCTGATTCAGAAGGATCTCGACATGAAAACCCGTCCCATTCATCCGTGGCCGGTACGTTTGACGCATTGGATCAATGCCGTGGGCATGGTCTGCATGTTCATGAGCGGCTGGGCGATTTACAACGCATCGCCGCTGATGCCGTTCACCTTCCCCAAATTCCTGACACTTGGCGGCTGGCTGGGCGGTTCCATTGCCTGGCACTTCGCGGTGATGTGGCTGTTGGTCATCAATGGCCTGATGTATGTGCTGTACGGCGTGTTCAGTCGTCATTTCAAACGTGACCTGCTGCCGGTCCGGCCTTCGGAAGTGAAGCGTGACATGAGTGATGCACTGCACTTCAGGCTGGCCCACGTCAAAGGTCGTTACAACGCGGTGCAGCGCTTGATGTACTGGCTGGTGCTGCTCATGGGCGTGCTCGTGGTGGTCTCTGGCCTGGCGATCTGGAAACCGGTCCAGTTTCAGGGGCTGGTTGCCTTGCTGGGCGGTTTTGATTTTGCCCGCTGGGTGCATTTTGGCGCGATGGCAGCCATCGGTGCATTTGTTGTCGTGCATCTGGTGCTGGTGGTATTGGTGCCCAGCACGTTGTTACCCATGATCACCGGCGGCCGCCAGCCGAACGAAGACGGAACTGCCAAACCATGAACGAACCTCGTAAACGTATCACTCAGCGTATTCGTCTGGAGCCTGCGCAGCAGAGCCAACTGGTCGATATTCAGCGGCGCTCGTTTTTGCGCGCCGGGTTGACGGTGGGTGCGATGTCGATGCTCACCGGCTGCAACCTCCAGGATGGCGACCAGGTCGACAAAGTGCTGTGGGCCATGTCGCGCTGGAACGACCGGGTTCAGGCCTGGCTGTTCAACGGCCAGAAACTGGCGCCGACTTATACCAAGGCGCAGTTGACCAGTCCGTTCCCGTTCAATGCGTTCTACCCGGAATACAACGTGCCCGAGCTGGAACTTGCCGATTATCGGCTGGCGGTGTCCGGGCTGGTCCGCGACAAGCAGCCGTGGACGCTGGACGCGCTGCGCAAATTGCCGCAACGCACGGACATCACGCGGCTGATCTGCATTGAAGGCTGGAGCGCGATAGGGCAGTGGGGCGGCGTGCCGCTGAAAACCTTTCTGGAGTACGTCGGGGCGGATACGACAGCGCGTTTCGTCGGCTTCAAGTGCGCCGACCGCTATTACTCAAGCCTGGACATGCCCACCGCGCTGCACCCGCAGACCCTGCTGGCACTGGACTTCGGTGAAGTCGCCCTGCCACCAGACTACGGCTACCCGTTGCGCGTGCGGGTGCCGACCAAACTGGGTTTCAAGAACCCCAAGCACATCGTCGAGATCTTCGTCAGCAACGAAAACCCCGGCGGGTACTGGGAGGATCAGGGTTACAACTGGTTCAGCGGGATCTAGGCGAGGGACGCAGAGCGTCCAGAACGGCATGGCGACGCGGAGCGTCGCACGATAGTTGAGATTATCGTTCCGCACGCTCCAGCGTGGGAATGCCTGTCGTGACGCTGCGCGTCACCCATCCGCGCCGCAATGCGTATTCAAGATCGGACGCAAAGCCTCAGCTCAATTCAACCCCAGCTTGCCGCGCAGGGTCGAAAGGTCTTCGGCGAGGGTGTTGACCGGGCCGATCAAGGCTTTGCGGTCGTTTTCCTTGACCTTGTCGTAGGTCTCGAAACCACCGTCCTGGGTCTTGTACTTGGCCAGGATCTTGTCCACGGTGGCGAAGTTCTTGTCGACTTTGGCGGCGAAGGCCTTGTCCTGCTGCTCGATCTGCGGGCGGAACAGGTCGACGATCTTCTTCGCGCCGTCGATGTTGCCTTGGAAGTCATACAGGTCGGTGTGGCTGTAACGGTCTTCTTCGCCGGAGATCTTGGTCGCGGCCACTTCTTCGAGCAGGGCTGCTGCACCACCGACGACTTTTTCGGGCGGGAACGTCAGGTCGGTCACACGCTTTTCGAGGTCCTTGACGTCGCTCATCAGCTTGTCGGCGATGGGGCCTTGATCCTGGGTGGTGTTCTGCGAAAACAGCGCGTATTCCAGACGATGGAAACCGGTGAAGTCCTCTGCCGTCACGCCTTGCTCATGGTCATCGACGCGGGAGTCGATGGCGGCATCCAGGTCGCTGAACAGTTCGGCAATCGGCTCTACCGACTCGTAGTAGACGCGCGTCGGCGCATACAGTTTTTTAGCCGTTGCAATGTCGCCTTTCTTCACTGCATCGGTGAACTTCTGGGTGTGGCTGACCAGTTCTTCGATGTTTTCGGTCACGTAAATCTTGTAATCCGAAACCGGGCCTACCAAGTCCAGCGGTGCAGTGGCGGCGAAGGCTGCCAGTGGGGTCTGAAGCAGGCCCAGTGTCAGGAGCAAAGCCAGAGGTGTCTTTTTCATGAGTGTCTTCCGGGTCAGGAGTGGGGAGGTCATACGGTTTGCCTGGACGATGCGGCCGCCAGCAACGAGCGACCGATGAAATCCTGTTCGCCGGTCACGCCCGGCAGGGTAAAGAAGTAGCCGCCGCCGACCGGCTTGAGGTATTCCTCCAGCGGTTCGCCGTTCAGGCGGCTCTGTACCGTGATAAAGCCCTTTTCCAGATCGGCCTGGTAGCAGATGAACAACAGGCCCATGTCCAGCTGACCGTTCTTGTTCACGCCGTTCGAGTAGTTGAACGGGCGGCGCAGGATCAGGTTGCGCTGGCTCTCGGCAGTCCGCGGGTTGGCAAGGCGGATGTGCGAATCGAGTCGGGTTTTCTTGCCTTCGGGGTCCGCTGCGTAGTTGGGCACATCGGTCTCGACCTTGCCGTCCATGGGCGCGCCGGTGGTTTTGCTGCGCCCGAAAATCGATTCCTGTTCCTGCAGCGGCGTGCGGTCCCAACGTTCGACAAAGTTGCGAATGATGCGCACCGCCTGATAACTGCCGTTGGCGGCCCAAGCGGGTTCGTCGCTGCCCGGTTGCACCCAGACCAGTTCGTTCATGGTCTTCTGGTTAGTGGAGTCCGGGTTGGCCGAGCCGTCGCGGAAACCCAGGAAATTGCGCGCGCTTTCAGGCGGCTGGCCGGGCTTTTTCGGTGCCTGGGGCGGCACGGTGCCTTCCTGTTTCCAGCGCACCAGTAGCAGGTCGGGCAGGTTCTTGACGATGTCACGCAGGGCGTGAATGTTGCTGTCGGCAGTGTTGGCACAGAACTGGATGCTCAGGTCGCCGTGGCAACTGGCCGGGTCCAGCGCGTCATTGGGAAAGCCGGTCATGCGGCTCAGGCGCTTGGGTTTGACCGACGTCAGGCCGAAGCGCTCATCGAACAGCGACTCACCCACCGACACCGTGATGGTCAGGTTGTCCGGCGTCACCACCGGGCCGAGAATGCCCGAGTCCAGCGGCGGCAGTTTCGGATCGACTTCCGGCACCGGTCCGCCGGTCATCAGGAAGGCGATGCGCTCGTTCAATGTGCGAAACAGACGCTCGAGGTCGTCACGGTCGGCGGCCAGTACATCGAAAGCCACCAGCATGCCGGAGGCCGGACGCGGGTTGACGATGCCGGTCTGGTGCTGGCCATGAAACGTGTTGTGGTCTTGAGTCTTTTCGCTGTTCGGCGCCTCGGTGACCTGCGCTGGCGCGGCGGCCAGCACGTTGCCGCTCAGGCTGCTGCCCGCCAGCGCGGCACCGGCGGCACCGAGCCCCATCAGGACCCGGCGACGCTGAATCGAGTCCGGGGCGTTATTCGCGTCTGGATTGCTGTCTGGGTTTTTCATCGTGGTGTGCTGTGCTCCGGTGGATCAGAGGTCGGAAAGGCCGAGTGCCGAGTCGATACCGTTGAGTGCGTCGGCCACTGCAGCGGCCTTGGTCGCGATTTGCTGGCGTTGCGCGGTGTCCACCTGGTTGTAAGGGCGGTAACCGTCGGCGGTGCCGAGTGCGTTCAGCGTGGTGTCCAGGTCGGCGATGGCGGCGTCGAGGGTCTGCAACAAGTCGCCTGCGCTGCGGGTCAGCAGCGGGCGCAGCAGGTCAACGATCTTGCGCGTGCCTTCCAGGTTGGCGGCAAAGCCGTTGAGGTCGCTGTGGCTGTAGCGCTCCTCCTCGCCATTGATGCGCACGTCCGCCAGGCTGCGCATCGTGCGGACGGCGATGTCGGCCAGTTGCTCGGGCTGCAGAGACTGCGCCATCAGTTGTTGCTTGAGCTGCGTGACGTCGGTGTTCAGGCGCAGGGCCACGGAGGACAGGCCGTCGAGACTGTGTTGTTCGAACAGCGCGTATTCGATGCGGTGGAAACCGGTGAAGGCCGGGTCCTGCTCGCGCTTTTCGTAATAATCGGCGCGTGCGTTGATGGCGTTGTCCAGTTCAGACAGGCGCTGCGCAGCCGGGGCGATATGCTGATAGGCGGTGCGGGCGGGCAGGTAGGCCGCCTGCGCGGCACTCAGATCGCCCGCGTCGATGGCCTGTTGCAGCGCCGTCACGGCCTTGATCAACGCCGACCCTTGCAGGCTCAGGTACACCCGGTATTCGGAAAGCGGTCCGATGAACGCGGTCATTGAAGGACGTGCTTTGGCCTTGGCGTCGGACTCGGCGGTCGGCGTCACGTGCAACGTGCCACGCGGGTTGCTGAGCAGGCCGCAGGTAATGGCGTAATCGCCGGGTGCCAGGTTGGCATTGATCACCTGACTCAAACCCGGTGCGATGTTTTCCCGCTCCTCGATCACCAGCACGCCGTCGAGAATCTCCCATTCAACCGCCCGTTCGGAACGGTTGACGATGCGAAACGCGTTCTTGCCCGCTGCCACGGTCAGGGCGTTCGGCTCGCAATTGCGTGCGTGAATGTTGACCACGGTTTCGCTGCCGGCATTGGCCGCGCGTTTTTTGGCGGCCACTTGCGAGGCGTAGTAGAACAGCCCGCCTGCGGCAATCATCAGAATCACCGAGCCGGCGACTGCCAATCGCAGGACACGGGGCGGCCGGGCTTTCTCGGAAAGCCCTGAGGGACGGTTAGACATGGGTGCCCTTATTCGTTCGTAACAGAAGAGGGGTGTGGCGGTACCGGTTTTGCTGTTTTCGGGGTATGCGGCATGAAAAACAGCACCAGCGCCCCGATCAGGTAAATCAGGTAGACACTCAGCGTGCTGACCGTCGGCGCATCCTGATAACCGAACATGCCGGCCAGCACCGAACCGGCCGGGCCGTCCATCGGCAGCAGCGCGCTGATGTCGAAAACCACGCCTTGCAGGTGATTCCAGACACCGGCTTCATGCAGTGCCTGTACCGAATTGGCGAGAATGCCCGCCGCCACGACCAGAATGAACAGACCGGTCCAGCGGAAAAACAGGCCCAGGTTCAGGCGCATGCTGCCGCTGTAGATCGCCACGCCAAACCCGACAGCCAGCAGAAGACCCAGCAGGGCACCCAGCGGCGCGCCGGAGCCTTCGCTCTGTTGAAACACGGCGAGCAGAAAAAATACGGTTTCCAGCCCTTCGCGGGCCACGGCGAAGAACACCATGGCAATCAGCGCGTACGTCTGGTTTTTTGAACCGGCGAGGGCGGCGTCCAGAGATTCGTGCAGCGCATGCTTGATCGAACGGGCCACCTTGCGCATCCAGAACACCATCGAGCTGAGAATGCCCACGGCGATCAGGCCAACAATGCCTTCGAACAATTCCTGCTGCTTCTGCGGAAACTCGGCGCTCATCAACTCCAGCCCGCCGCCCACGAACAGCGAGAGGGCCGCCGCGAGGAACACGCCGATCCACACCGCAGGCATCCATTCGCCACGACCGGTCTGCTTCAGGTAACTGGCGATAATGCCAACGATAAGCGCGGCTTCGATGCCTTCGCGCAGCATGATCAAAAACGGAACGAGCATATCCCACCGGGTTCAAGACTGAAGGGTGAACGTGTTTCGACGGTTTATCAGCCTGAAACACTGCGTAACATAATGATACTCATTCTTGAATGCGGATAGTTGTTTTTTGTCTGCTTCTCGTTTTTGTCGGGTTGTTCAGGTCAGGTTCAGCTACTCGTTTACAGGTGTCTCAACTTTCTTCTGGCGCTCAGGGAGCCCAGCGGTCAACGTGGGCACTGCGCAGGTTGCCGTAGCATGGCCCGTCAGCCCATTCAATCCGGAAGACACGATGTCATCAGATTCAGACCCGAAAGCAAGCAACTGCCCCCAGCCGAGTGGCCAGACCGAAGCGCCACATGCTCGGGCGGTTGAATCGCTCAAAGCCATCGACAGGCAATGGCAGGTGCTCGTCGATCACGTCGGCCCGTGCCTGCACCCGGTGACTGCGGCGCAGGATCCGTTTCAGGCGCTGGTCAAGGCTGTCGCCTATCAGCAATTGCATGCCAAGGCGGGTGACGCAATGGTCATGCGGCTGCGCGCGCTGTTTCCGGATACCGGTTTCCCCGGCGCGCAGGCCTTGATCGATCTTGACGACCAGGCGCTGCGTTCCTGCGGGTTCTCGGCATCCAAGTGCCGGGCGATCAAGGCCATTGCAGCGGCGCGGGTGGACGGTCTTGTGCCTGACGTCAGTGCGGCATTGTCGATGAGCCATGATGCACTGATCGAGCGCCTTATCCAGTTGCCGGGTGTCGGCCGCTGGACGGTAGAAATGATGCTGATCTACGGGCTCGGTCAACAAGACGTGATGCCCGCCAGCGACTATGGCGTGTGCGAAGGTTATCGACGGCTGTATGCTCTTGCCCTCAAACCGAGCCACCGGGAAATGTCACGGCTTGCCGAACGATTCGCGCCTTACCGGACGATTGCGGCCTGGTATCTGTGGCGCGTGCCGACGGACTTCAGCGACATCGACGTCTCTCGAATTTGAAAGCAAGACCCGGAGTGCCTGACGGGCCGGGCAGGGATAGGCTCACCAGAAATCAAAGCGGGGGCACACGATGGACAGCATGAAACGGACTGAAGACGATCCGCGCTGGGCCATGCTGGTCAACCGGCGTTCTGCAACCAGCGCCGACTTCGTTTATGGCGTGCTGACAACCGGTGTCTATTGCAGGCCCGACAGCCCGACCAGGCTCCCGCGTCCGGAAAACGTCGTGTTTTTCGCCTCCGCGAGCGAAGCCGAAGCCGCAGGTTTTCGTCCGTCCAGACGCAGCGGCAGTGATCAGCAAACGGTCGCGCGCAAACACGCAGCGGCCGTTGCCGAAGCCTGCAGGTTGCTGGATACCGCCGATTCGATGCCTAATCTGACGGAGCTGGCCGAGCAGGTCGGCATGAGCAGTTTCCATTTTCACCGTGTTTTCAAAAAGCTCACCGGATTGACACCCAAGGCCTACAGCCTGGCGTCGATGCGCTCGCGTATGAAGGCCCGGTTGGCCGACGACGTGACAATCACCCGCGCGCTTTATCAGGCGGGTTACAACTCCAGCAGTCGTTTCTATGAGGCTTCGCAGCATATGCTCGGCATGAAACCTTCCGAATACCGGGCGGGCGGCGCCAACGTCGATATCAGGTTTGCCCTGGGTGAAAGTTCGCTGGGAGCGATTCTGGTGGCCACCAGCAGCAAAGGCATCTGCGCCATTTCGCTGGGCGATGACCCTGACGCGCTCATCAAGGGGTTTCAGGACCAGTTTCCCAACGCCAACCTGATCGGCGGGGACGCAGCGTTCGAGGCATTGATTGCTGCGGTGGTGGGCTTTGTCGAATCGCCTGCGACGGGGCTTGCGTTGCCGCTGGATATTCGCGGCACGGCTTTTCAGGAGCGGGTCTGGCAGGCGCTCAGAAACATACCCGCCGGGTCCACCGCCACCTACACGGAGATCGCGACGCAGTTAGGCATGCCCAGTGCGGTTCGCGCGGTGGCCAATGCCTGCGGTGCCAACAAGCTTGCCGTCGCCATTCCGTGCCATCGGGTGGTGCGCAGCGATGGCTCGTTGTCCGGTTATCGCTGGGGCGTCGAACGTAAGCGCACACTGCTTGACATCGAGTCGGGCGGCGGGCCGGGGCTCTTTTCAGGGCGTTGAGCAGCACCCCGATTCACTTAGAATCCGGTAGGCCAGTTTCACCCGTTCTTCGTTGGGGTAGTTTTTGTTGGCCAGGATCACAATACCGAGCTGTTTTTCCGGTATGAACGCCACGTAACCACCGAAACCGTTGGTTGACCCGGTCTTGTTGATCCAGGCCGCAGGCTGCGCCGCCAGCGGCGGTTCGATCGCATCTGTTTTGAGGGTGTTCAGCATGCCACTGGCGTTGCCTTCGAGCAGTGGCCCCAGATGAACCGGCATGGAGTACTGCTCCCAGATCAGGTCCTGGGTCATGCTGCCGACCCTGAAATAGCCGATCCGTGTGTCGTTGAGGGCGCGCCGCAGCGGGGCGTCGTATTGACCGAGGCCGATGTTCGCCTCGATAAAGCGGATCAGGTCTCGGCTGCTCGACTTCACGCCATAAGCTTGCGCCGCCAGCGGACCCGGATTGACCCTGACCGGTTCGTCGAGCTTGTTGTAGCCCTGCGCATAAAGCGCCTGCTTGCCATCGGGCATCGTGACATACGTGCTGTTCAGGCCAAGCGCCGGAAACAGCCGCTGTTGCAGGGCGTCTTCAAACGGCATCTTCATGCTGCGTGCCGCGACCATGCCGAGCAGGCCCACGCTGGGGTTGGCATACGTACGGTGGGTGCCGGGCAAATATTCGGGCTGCCAGGCCTTGAAATAAGCCATCAACTGGCGAGCGTTCTGCACCTTGTCGGGCACCTGAAGCGGGAAGCCGCCCGCTGTGTGCGTACCCAGGTGGTAAACCGGTACTTTGCCCAGGCGCGTTGCCTGCAACTGCGGAATATAGGTGTCGATGCTTTGCGCCAGTGACAGTTGCCCATTGGCCTGCGCCCAGGTGGCCAGCGTGGCGGTAAAGGTTTTGCTGATCGAACCGAGTTCGAACAGGGTGTCGCTGGACACCGGCTGACCCTCGGCCTTCGAGGCCACGCCGTAGTTGTAGAACTGCTGTTTGCCATTGCGGGTGATGGCGATGGACATGCCCGCAATCGAGTTTTGCTGCATCACCTTGCCGGCTTCTGTCTGCACGAACGTGTCAAAAGCGGTGGGGTCGTCCTCGGCAAAAGCGATTGAGCTGACCAGCACAAGCCCTGCGCACAGCCGCGTTCCATTGCGTCGCATTCGATGATTCCTTGTTGTCTTAAAAGTGTGCCGATCATCAGGAGGCTTATACAGAAACCCTGCTGCGGTGGTCGGTCGTCAAAGGTTTGCGTAATATGCCCCCTTTTTTGCGCCTGCTCCACTGGGCGCGGCTCAGGTAACTCATGAAAACGATCCGTATGCGTGCCGAAGTTCTGGCCGGGCTCACCACCTCCTTCGCTTTGGTGCCCGAGTGCATTGCCTTTGCGCTGGTTGCCCATCTCAATCCGCTGATGGGGCTCTACGGCGCGTTCATTATCTGCACGCTGACGGCGTTGTTTGGCGGGCGTCCGGGCATGGTTTCCGGTGCAGCCGGCTCGATGGCCGTGGTGATTGTGGCGCTGGTGGTGCAGCAGGGCGTGCAGTACCTGTTGGCGACCGTGCTGCTCGGCGGCCTGATCATGATCCTGTTCGGGCTGTTGCGACTGGGCAAACTGGTGCGGCTGGTGCCTTATTCGGTGATGCTGGGCTTCGTCAACGGCCTGGCAATCGTGATTGCGATGGCGCAGCTGGAGCACTTCAAGGTCGGTGAGTCCTGGCTCAGCGGTACGCCGCTGTACGTGATGCTCGGGCTGGTGGCGCTGACGATGGCGATTGTCTACCTGCTGCCGCGCGTGACCCGTGTAGCCCCACCGGCGCTGGTGGCGATCCTCAGTGTCGGGCTGGCGGTGTACCTGCTCGGCCTGCCGACCCGCACGCTGGGCGACATGGCGCACATTGCCGGCGGCCTGCCGGTGTTCGCCTTGCCGGACATCCCGTGGAATCTGGAGACCCTGCGCATCATCGCGCCATACGCCATCCTGATGGCGCTGGTCGGCCTGCTGGAAACCCTGTTGACCCTGAACCTCACGGATGAAATCACCGAAACCCGTGGCTACCCTGACCGCGAGTGTGTGGCGCTGGGCGCTGCCAACATGGTGTCCGGTGCGTTTGGCGGCATGGGCGGCTGCGCGATGATCGGCCAGACCGTCATCAATCTCAGCTCTGGCGGACGCGGTCGGGTGTCCGGTGTGGTCGCCGGTTCGATGATCCTGATGTTCGTGTTGTTCCTGTCTCCGCTGATTGAACGCATCCCGCTGGCAGCGCTGGTCGGCGTGATGTTCGTGGTTGCCCAGCAGACTTTCGCCTGGGCGTCGCTGCGCGTGCTGCGCAAAGTGCCGGTCAACGACGTGCTGGCGATCATCGCCGTGACGGTGGTCACGGTGCTGACCGATCTGGCCACCGCCGTGGTGTTCGGTATCATCATTGCCGCGATCAACTTCGCCTGGCAGCAGGCCCGCGAGCTGTATGCCGACAGCCATGTAGAAGCCGACGGCAGCAAGGTGTATCACCTGCACGGCACGCTGTTTTTTGCCTCGACTACGCCGTTTCTGGCCCAGTTCGACCCTGCCGAAGACCCGGCCCAGGTGACGCTGGACTGTCGCCATCTGCGATTTGTCGATTATTCGGCAATTGCTGCGTTGAAAACCTTGCGCGAGCGCTACGCCAAGGCGGGCAAGCATTTGCGTGTGGTGCATCTGTCCGAACGTTGCAAGCGACTGCTCAAGCGTGCAGGTGTGCAGCACGCTTGATTGACGCTGCCAGGCCTTGTTTCGTATAGGCTGAATATCGATTCCTGACCCAAGGTGTGTGCCTGATGGATGCCGTCTCTCCGCTGGATGCTTACGAACGTGCGGTTCAGCGTGGCTTTCAGCCCGATCAGGCGCAGTTGCAGGCTGTGCAGCAGTTGCAGGCCTGCTATCTGGCGCTGACGGAATCACGCGGTCAGGCGCGGGGTGTCTACCTGTGGGGGCCGGTCGGGCGTGGCAAGACCTGGCTGATGGACCGTTTTTTCGACAGCCTGAGCGTGCCGGCCCGGCGTCAGCATTTTCATCACTTCATGCGCTGGGTCCACAAGCGCATGTTCGAGCTGATGGGCACGCCTCAACCGCTGACCGTGGTCGCCAAAGAGCTGGCGCGTGACGTGCGGGTGATGTGTTTCGACGAGCTGTTTGTGACCGACATCGGTGATGCGGTGATTCTCGGCGGGTTGTTGCAAGTGATGTTCGAGCAGGGCGTGGTGCTGGTCTGCACCTCCAACCAGCCACCGGAACAGCTCTACAGCCACGGCCACAATCGCGAACGCTTTCTGCCCGCCGTGGCCGCCATTCAGAAGTACATGGACATCGTGGCGGTGGACGGGGGCGAAGACCATCGTCTGCATCCCGGCCAGTTGCATCAGCGTTACTGGGTGGCCGAATCCGGTCGGCCGAGTGCCTTGCAGGGGCTATTCGAAAGCGTGAGCGCCGGTCAGCCGGTGTACGACTCGCAGGTCATGCTGGGTTATCGCAGCATCAATGTGGTTCAGCATTCCGACACGGCGGTGTGGTGCCGCTACCGCGATCTGTGCGAGCAACCGCTGGCGGCGATGGATTTCATCGCGCTGTGCGACCGTTTTTCGGTGATTCTGCTCAGCGACGTTCCGGTCCTGGGCGCTGCACAGCGTGAAGCGAAGATTGCCCGTGGCACTGAAGATGGCGTGGAGCAGGTCAGCGCCGGGGATCGCGAGTTGCCGCAGTTGTCACCCAACGATGATGGCGTGCGACGTTTCATTGCGCTGGTGGACGAGTGCTACGACCGGCGTATTCCGCTGTATGTCGAAGCGCCGGTGCCGATGGACGAGCTTTACACCCAGGGCTATCTGTCGTTCGCTTTCCGCCGCACCCTGAGCCGGCTGCAGGAAATGCAACTGGAGCGTTTCACCGCGTCGTGATGCTCAGGCCGCATCCCGACGGCGCTGGGCCAGCATGTGTTTGGCGCCCTCGATCATCAGCACCACGACCGCCAGCCAGATGGGCAGGTACGTCAGCCACTCATCGCGACCGATGCTCTCGCCCAGCAGCAGGGCAACGCCGACCAGCAATATCGGCTCGACGTAACTGAGCAGCCCGAACAGGCTGAACGGCAGCAAGCGGCTGGCGAGGATGTAACTGACCAGCGCCGAGGCGCTGATAATGCCCAGCAGCGGAATCAGCAGGTACAACAGCGGTGCCTGCTGAATCGCCTGCGGGTGGCCATTGCTGATGAACCACAGGCCGATGGGCAGCATCAGCAGCATGTCGAACCACAAACCGCCAAGGTGATCGGTCTGGAGCTTGCGCCGCAGCACGAAGTACAGCGGATAGCCACCCGCGACCAGCAGGGTTTCCCAGGAGAAGCTGCCCAGCCGCCACAGTTCATGGGCAACACCGATCATCGCGAAGACGGCAGCGACCTTTTGCAGGTATGAAAGGTGTTCGCCATACATCACCCGGCCGGTGAGGATCATGCTCAACGGTAGCAGGAAGTAACCCAGCGACACTTCCAGACTGCGCCCGTGCAGCGGCGCCCACATGAAAATCAACAATTGCGCGCCCAACAACAGCGAAGACAGCAGCAGGCCGACAATCAACAGCGGTTTTTGCCGGAGCCGTGCAGCCAGTTCGCGGACCCGCTTCCAGTCACCGCTGACCAGCATGAACAGCGTCGCGCACGGCACGGTCAGCAGCATGCGCCAGCCGAAAATTTCCTCGCCATCCAGTGGCACCATCAGCGAGGTATAAAAATACATCACCCCGAACAGCACGGACGCCAGGACCGACAGCACGACACCTTTGTACACAACGGCCTCTTGAGCGAGTCTGCCCCGGTACGGGGCAGGTCGTGCCATTTTAGTGCGTGACGGTGAAAAAAGCTGCAACTGCGGCGAATCCGGCACGGTGCTGGGTGGGCCGTCAGGGCCTCAATCGGCTGTTTTCAGAAATTGCCACAGGGCATCGGCATTGAAGTCACGAATCACATCGCGGGCGCCGGCCTGTCGCAACTGATGTTCCTGCAAACCGGACAGCACGCCAAATGTATGGATGCCTGCCGCATGGGCGGACTGCACGCCGGCCAGCGAGTCTTCGAAGGCAATCGCCTGGCCGGCCGTCACGCCCAGCAGCTCCAGCGCAGTGAGATAGGGCATGGGGTGTGGTTTGCCGCGCTCCAGTTCTCCGCCGATGACGATGGTTTCGAAGCGGTCAACGATGCCCAGGCCCGTGAGCATGGCCATCGCGTTTTCACGCGGCGCATTGGTGACGACTGCCGTGCGCAGACCGGCTTTTTGTGCGTGATCGAGAATGCGCAGCACGCCCGCGACAGGGATCGTCTCACCCAGTTGGGCGCGAAACATTGTTTCCTTCTCGGCAGCCATGCTGGCGTAGTGCGAAGCGGGAATATCAGGAAACAGACCGCCAAAAATCATGTCGTCCGGAAACCCCATGACATGAGCCTTGTAGTACTCGATGTCCATCGACCGGTCCCAGCGTGCCAGCAACTGGTTATAGGCATTCAGGTGCAGTTCATCGGTGTCGATGAGGGTTCCGTCCAGGTCAAACAACAGCGCAGAAAGGGCCATTGATGCTTACTCCTTTGAGTGTGCGGTAGGGTTGCCGATTGGCCAGGCACCACGCAGGGCCGGGACCAGTGGCAACATCAGAAGGGGATAGACAATCAGCAGGCTGAACGCGGCTTCGACCCCGATGCGTTCGGACAGCAGGCCGAGCAGGAACGGGGCCAGCAGCAGTGCCACGCCCACTGCCTGGGAGGCCTGTGCGCTGAGTGCCGAACTTGCGTTGGGCGCGACCCGCATGGCCGTGCCCAGAATCAGCGGGAAGAAGTTTCCCAGGCAGGCCCCCAGTACGAACGTGAAGATCGCCGTGCCGACCAGCCCTTCGATGGACGACAGCACCAGCAGTGTCGCAATGGCGCTCACGATCACCGTTGTCAGCAATGCCTGGGGCGAAACCCGGCGCAACGCATAGCTGCTGGCCAGCCGCCCGCAGACCGTGCCTGCGAAATACAGGCTCATCAGGGTCGCGGCGATTGATGCGCTGGTCTGCACGTGGGTCTTGATGTACTCCGCGCCCCAGAACCCGACACCCCATTCCGCCGAAATGCCCAGGATCACCAATGCCCACAGGCTGAGCCGAATCATGCGCGGTGGATGCAACGTGTCGGATGCGTTTTCCGCCAGCTCGGACGGTTCGGAGGTGGCACGATGGAGGGTCAGCGGCGCGCAGAACATGATCAGGGCGCACGCGCTGACGATCAGCGGGGCCATGCGCCAGGACAGTCCGATGGCTGTCGCCGCGCCAACCAGCAGCGCACCGCCCAGTACGCAAAGCCCGGCCACGATGTGCGCTTCTACCAGCTTCGCTGCCGCCTGCTGACGATAGCGCTTGCCGAGCATGGCCTGCCCGACGGCCATGACCAGTCCCCCGGACAACCCCATGAGCACAGCGCCGGGCAAGGTCATTGGCAGGCCACCGGCAATGGCAAACAGCCCGCTTGCCAGCACAATCGAGCCAACTGCAATACGCCCTGTTCCGATGGGCAACGCCCGACGTTCCAGCCAGCGATAGGGAACACCGATCAACACCAGGCCCAGCGCGTAGGCGGTGAAGTGCAGGCCGGTCCAGCGCAGGTCCAGGCCGAACTCAGCGCGCAGAAACGGCATCAATGGCCCGAGCATGCCCTGCTGAGCGCCGAACAGCCCGAACATCAGGTAAATCGACCAGGGCCGTGGCTCGCCTCGCGTGATGCGGGATGACACGCCGGAGTGTGCCGATTCGTTGTGAGCCGTGTCGGTCATAGTCCCGCCCTGGTGTCGAAGACTGAATGCCACCGTTCGCAGCGGGCGATCTTGGCACCGCCCGCCTTGAGTGCATCCAGCGCTTGCAGATCGGCGGTCGCCAAGGTATCGCTCGATACACCGCCCACCACGACCTTGCCATAGTGTCGGCTGATGGCCGCGGCGTCCGGTGACAGCATCCAGCCGAGCGCTTGTAGCGCCTGAGCTGTTTTTGATGACCCGGCGCGACAGCCAAAGACTTCAAACTCGTAACGCCGTGCGTCAGCCGGGACGCACCAGTGCAACGACGGGTGCTGTGCCGCTGCGCGTGTGGCGGCGGTCGAGACCGTGACGCCGACCCAGGCATGCCCTTCGAGCACGGCCTCTATCGGGGCCGTCGAAGACCCGCTGATCGAAGGCTGTTGCCGTGCGACGTCAGCCAGCCTGTCCCAGGCCGCGTTGCCGTCATGCTCCAACAATGCGCTCAGGTGCAGATAACCGGCGCCCGAGCGTCCCGGATCGGGCAGGGCAATGCGCTGCGACCATGCCGGCGCGCAAAGCGACTCCCAGGAGAGCGGGGCGGTCAGGCCGTGCAGGGCGAGTACCTTCGGGTCATAGCAAAAGGCGGGCACGAAGCCTGAGGGGCTGAACCAGCGCCGATCGGCAGCGACTGCGTCTGAAGGCAGTGCCGAACAGTCGAGCGCGTCCAGCACGTGCAGGCGTGAGGCCACTGCCGGATCGAGAAGCGCCGTGGCCGCCGTTCCCAGCAGCAGGTCCCAGTCACCTGCGGTGCCGTTGATCACGCGCTCGATCAATTCCGACGTCGACCAGCGCGAGAGGCGTACAGGCACGCCGGTGTGGGCGCTGATACCGGCCACGAATTCGGCAAGTTCGGCGTTTTCCATTGAGCTGATAGCGATAAGTTCGTCCATGACCGGCTTCAATCCAGTAGTCGATGCAGTTTGGCATATTGCAGAAGCATGATGGTCTTGCCATCGCAGATTGCACCGGTTTCGATCATTGCCAGTGCCTCGTCCAGAGGCAGCTCGAGGACTTCGATTTCTTCGCCCTCGTCCTCAAGGCCACCCCCGGCGCTTTGCTTGTCTTCGTCGAAATACTCGCCGACAAAAAAGTACAGGCGTTCGGTGACCGATCCGGGGCTCATGAAGGCTTCGAACACTTTGCGCACTGCCTGAATGCGATAGCCGGTTTCCTCTTCGGTTTCCTTACGGATACAGGTCTGCGGATCGTCGCGATCCAGCAGCCCGGCGCAGGTTTCGACAAGCATGCCGTCGTGTTCGTTGACGAACGCGGGAAAGCGGAACTGCCGGGTCAGCACGACAGTCTGTTTCAGCTTGCTGTAGAGCAGGATAGTGGCGCCATTGCCGCGGTCGTAGGTTTCACGGGTCAGGGTGCGCCATTCGCCGTTGCGCCCCTGAAAGTCGTACGTGGTCTTGCGCAGCACGTACCAGTTGTCGGAGAGCACATCGACCTGTTTGATCCGTACCCGGTCCTGGGTGGTGGTCACGTTCTGGCTCATGCTTTTGCTCCCAGATGGGTCGCGTTGGGAGCCACCGTCAGCAGGCGCGCAACCATCTCCGGGTCGCGGTGCTCGGGGGCGGTCATCACGGCGGTGTCCAGCGCATGGTCGCACCCGGATGAACAGGCGCCCTGATGCTCGCCCAGCCGGGTCACGGCTTCGGTGACCAGGCGGCGGGTCAGCGCGAACGTGTCGGCCATCCGCTGCGCCACCAGGGTTGCGTTGACCTCTTCATGGGATTCGTGCCAGCAATCGAAATCCGTCGGGATGGCGATCATTGCGTAGCAGAGCTCCGCCTCGCGTGCCAGCTTGGCCTCCGGCATCGCGGTCATGCCGATCACGGTGCCGCCCCATTGACGATAGAGGCTGGACTCGGCGCGAGTCGAAAATTGCGGGCCTTCCATGACCACATAGGTGCCGCCATTCCGGGCCTGCACATCAGCGGTTTCTGCGGCACTCGCCAGTACCGAACGCATGCGCCCGCACACCGGGTCGCCAAACGGCACATGCCCCACCAGCCCTGGCCCGAAGAAGGTCTTGTCGCGCTTGATCGTACGGTCGATGAATTGATCGATCAGCACGAAACTGCCCGGCGGCGCCTCGTGGGTCAGGCTGCCCACCGCACTGACCGACAGCAGCTGAGTGCAGCCGACACTGCGCAGCGCGGCAATGTTGGCCCGCACATTGATGAACGATGGCGGGATAGTGTGCCCTGTACCGTGACGCTGCACGAAGGCCACCGGCACACCATTGAGGTTGCCCAGCGTGACGGGCGATGAAGGTTTGCCGAACGCTGTTTCGCACTCGACGAGCTGTATGTCCTTCAGGCCGGGCAACTGCTGCAGGCCACTGCCGCCGATGATGCCTATACGCTGAGTCTGCTGATGTGGCGATGGGGTATTCATACGCTGCCTCTCGTCTTCAAGGTGGGTTCTGGATGTCCGGTGCTCACCAGACGCTCATACAGTTCGGACAGCGCAGTCGGTGCGCTGCCGCGCCGCAGCAACAGGCCTTCGCTGGCATGGTTGCTGTAGCGGGGTTCATGAATCTTCAGGTGCCGGTCTATCGCCGGCAGGTAGTTCCAGCGAACGCCGGGGTACAGGGAGTGCGCCAGGTGGTAGGCGTCGGAGGTCGGTGCGATGAACACCCGGATCAGCCAGCCCGTCACGCCAAAGTAATCGGTAGGGCGGCCCGCCAGGTATTCGAGGTCGCGCCGGTCGCGGGATGTCCCTTCGACAAACCAGCGGTGCTCGGTGAGCAGCGACACCCAGGCAAATACCGGGTACGAGGTCAGCAGCGGCACCAGCCAGCCAAACAGCACACCTTTCCAGCCGCCCGCCCAATAGAGCAGCGCTGCGACTGCAATCAGGGAGACCACACGGGCCACCGTGGTCAGGTGCGAGTGATTCAGCAGGCTGCTGCGTGCCATCGTGCTCAGATTGACCCAGGCACCGCGAGGCGTCAGCGGGTAGAGCAGCAACGTGTAGAACCTGCCCGGCGAGATTCCGGCGACATAGCCTCCGGCATGCACCCGTGCGCGGTTCGGGTCCAGGCTCGGGTGATTGGGGTTGCGATGGTGTTCCAGCGTGTGAGTCTTGTGCCGGCTGCGCATGTCGCGTTTGAACGCCGGGAACTGATAGAAAACGTTGCTCAGCCACCATTGCCATTCATGATTGGGGCACAACGCGAAATGCACGGCGTTATGGCCGAACTCCTGAAGCGCGCGCAGGCGTCCGCCGCTCCAGAGCACCACCATCAGCCATGCCAGTGGCGATGAATACAGCGACGCCAGCAAAACGGCGGCCAGGATGTCCAGCCAGGTCCAGACAAAGGGCAGCGGCGCGAACCAGCCATCGAGCGGTCGGTAGTAATGTTCC
This sequence comes from Pseudomonas syringae, assembly GCF_002157375.1. Lineage (GTDB taxonomy): Bacteria > Pseudomonadota > Gammaproteobacteria > Pseudomonadales > Pseudomonadaceae > Aquipseudomonas > Aquipseudomonas syringae_T. The sequence goes on along the minus strand of NZ_MTSA01000004.1, from coordinate 170,438 downwards.
TTTTGACCGTCCAGCCGGGGCGCCAGGCGCAGCAGGCGCAAAATGCGCTGCGTGTCGCGGTAATAAAAAGCGACCACCGCGCGCATCGCCAATGCCGTGATGATCAGGCCCGTCAGAACAATGTGCGAGGTCGTCATGTCAGGCACTCCCGGTTTCGGCACACCGTGTGTGAGCGGGCGCAAAACGTTCGAGCAGAGCGTTCAGGTCACTGAACAAAGGTGCTCCACTGAGGCGCAGCCGCTCACTGTTCTGATGGCCTGTGGAGACCAGTACCGGCGACCAGCCCACAGCACGCGCCACGTCGAAATCATGCAGCGTATCGCCGACGAACAGCGTTCGTGAGGCAGGAGTGCCCAGGGTTTTCTGCAGCACCACGGCTTCGGCCGTCTTGCTGGTGGCCTGGTTATGGCTCAGCCCCACGACATGTTCGAAACAGTCATACAGCCCCTTCGCGTGCAGGGTCTCGACCAGAACGTCGCAGTGCGACGCCGAAAGAATCGAGACGCCGATCCCGGCCCGACGAGCTGCGTCGAGAAACTCGATCACGCCCGGTTGCAGGGGGCACTGGGCGACGTTGGCGTCAAAGTGCTCGAGGTAATGTTGAACGATGGTGGGGAACGGCACGCGGTCCAGGTCGAAGCCGATGGCCGCGTAAAACCCGGCAATCGGAAAATCGAATTCGGCCCGGTACTGTTCTGCGGTAATCGGTGCGACACCCAATTGCTCTGCGCAGCGGTTCACGGCGAAGACGGCAAGGTCGAGGTCGTCGATCAAAGTACCGTTCCAGTCGAACACCACGTGTTCGATGCCGGAAAAATGCAGAAGGTCGTCGATCATGGTCGAGGGTTCCGAGGAAGTAGGGCGTTGAGTGCGATGCGCGACACAAGGGCTGGCGAGTACACCCGAGCAGGGTCGACCACCAGATTGGTCACGCCGATTTGCGTTTCCAGCGCGCGACGGTTGTGTGCCGAAAGCTCACCCAGCGCCGCGCCGTACCAATGATCGAAGCGGGTACGCCAGGTGCGCTGGCCCGAGGTTTCCGGGAAACGAAAGTCTTCGGTGGTGGCCATGTTCCAGGCACCGTCTACCACGGCACACAGCAACCCCTGCACCGTCTGGCAGTCGAGTGAGCGGTCGAGCAATGCGTCGAGGCTGTTGTCGATGCAATCGGCTTCGAGTGCGCCGATGGTCATGCCCTGGCTGTAAAGCGGGTTCATGCTGCTCAGGGCGTCGCCCACGACCAGCAGACCTTCCGGCCAGCGTTCCAGACGGTCGTAGTGGGTACGGCGACTGCCAGGCATCTTGAAGGTGAAGACGTCTGACAGGGGTTCGGCTTCGCGGATCACCTCATGGATGTCCGGCACCGGAAGACCGGCCAGTGCTTGCAGGAAGTCGTCCGGGTCCTTGCCGGGGAAATGGCCGAACCAGCCGCCGGTGGTCACCATCCAGCGATCACCCTCGATAGGGCTGATCACCCCCATCGAGCGCTGGGCCGGCGCCGTCGGCAGCACCAGCAACACCTGCCATTGTTCGGCGAAGGCGGGGATCCGTTTGTAGATGCGTGAGGCGTAACCCAGTTCGGTCTTGACCACGCTGTTCTGCACGACGCCGAAACCGGCGTCTTTCAGCCAGGCGGGCATGTGCGTACCGCGGCCGCTGGCGTCCACCAGCAGGTCGCAGGGCAGGCTGCGCTCGCCCGAACCGTCATCGATGATCACGCTGCTGACCTGACGTGAATCCTCGGCACCGGCAAACTCGATGCGCGTGACCCGCGTGCCGGACAGCACGTTGACCTGAGGGACGGTCGTCAGGCAACGACGCAACTGATTGTCGATGAGCCTGCGGCTGCAATAGTGGGCTTCGATGCCGCTGCGGTAGCGGTTTTTCCAGCGCCCGCGCTGATACCACTTCACATCGTGGCCCAAGTCCGCGACCTGAGCGCCGCCCTGTTCCAACGCACTCAGCAGCCCCGGGAAAATCCGTTCCATGATCTGCTTGCCGCGCAGCAACAGCAGGTGAACGTGATGTTCCTGAGGGATGCTCTGGCGCGGTCCTGTTTCATCGTAAAAGTCACTTTTCTCGACCACGGTGACGCGTTTGAAGCGGCGAGCCAGCACCGCTGCGGTGAGGCAGCCGGCGACACTGCCGCCGATCACCACGGCATGGTCCGAGCGACGGACCGACTCAGTCGGGAGCGTAGTCATTGAGCACCTCGGCGATGTAATGCAGGTCGTCGTCCGGCAGATTCGGATGCAAGGGCACCGTCGTCAGTGAACGCAGCAACCTGGCAGCGTTGGGGCAATCACGGTGATACCGGGTCAGCAGCGGCAGTTGGTAAAGCGGCTGGTTGTCATACTTGCCGATGTCCGACTCGATGCCGTGTCGTTGCTGGTAATGCACCAGTTGGCGACCGTCATGCCCGACCGATTGCAACAGCAGCGAATAGGCATTGACTGCACCGCCGGTGACCACCGGCAGCTCGCGAAACGCCGGATTGTCGAGCAGAGACAGCAGCCGTTCGCGGTTTCTCAGGCGTCGTTCGAGGTGCGCGTAGAGCTGGCGTGAGCGTGCCAGCCCCAGCGCGGCCTGCAGGCCGCCCAGTTTCAGATTGATGCCCAGCGATTCGCCCGCCAGATTGCCGAAACGGGTGTACGCCCGGATGCGTCTGGCGCGGTCATCGTCATCGGTCATCACGAAACCGCCTTCGCCGGTCGAGATGAACTTGCAGTCATGGGTACTGAAGCAACTGATGTCGCCGTGTCGCGCCAGCCAGGTGCCGTTCAGCCGGGTCATGTGGGCGTGGGCCAGGTCCTGAATCAACGGGATACCGGCCTGTTGCAGAAACGCCCAGGTGTCGTGCGAGCGAATCGGGTAACCCCACATGGGGACTTCGATGACCGCACAGGTCCGGGGACCGATACAGCGTTGCAGGTCTTCCGGGTCCAGGCCGAAACTGTCCGGCGCGACATCGCAGAACACTGGCACCAGCCCCAGCGACAGAATCGGCAAGACCGTGCAGATCGGCCCGGTCGGGGCGACAATGACCTCGTCGCCCGGCTGGAAATCGACACCTGCAAGTGCAGCCGTCACGGAGGCCGCCCCCGAGGACACGGCAATCACGTGCCTGATGCCGTACAGCGCCGCCAATGCCGCTTCGTACTCTTCGACAATCGGAGAGGTGCCGGTCAGGCCCGAACTCAATGCCCGCTCCAGCTCACGCAGGTCATCGATCGAACCCATCGGTCCCTTCTGGGCTATGGTTCGCAGGCTCATCATGACACCTTCATCCCCACCAGATCCCACAGCGCATCGTCTGCAAAGACCCGGTCCACCATGCGCCGGAAGTTGGGGAACATCTTCAGGTCGGCCGTTTCCTGCTGGCTGAAGAACCGCGCGTGCTCGACTTCTCTGTCGTCCGGGCAGGCACGCAGGTGGGTCGCCGTCACGTAAATCAGGTCCAGGTGGTAATGCGGGCCGCGTTTGTCATCGATGTATTCGCACAGCACCCGGTAAGGCTGATGCAGCACGGTGACATCGGTGTCGACATCGGCCAGCGCTTCATCGCGCTCGCCGAGCAGCTCGGCACGGATACCGGTTTCCTCGTAAATCTCCCTGAGCACGGCGACGTCGGGGGTTTCTCCCTGTTCGATATGGCCGCCCGGATACAGCCAGACGCCCAGCTTGCGGTGATGCAGCAGCAGCATCTTCCGGTCCGGATTCAAGACGAATCCGGACGCGGTGAAATGCCGATCCAGTTGTGAGCGATCGAGTGGTTCAGTCATTACGCAGCACCGTACTGGTTGATGCGATCAGCCATGTAGTCCAGCTCCGCCAGGGTGATGTCCGGATGCACCGGGATCGTGGTCATGCCGGCCAGCAATGCCTCGGCATTCGGGCACTCGTTGCGGTAGTGCGCGAGTACCGGAAACTCATAAAGGGCTTTGCAACCATAGCGCTTGATATCGGAAGGGATACCGGCTTCGTCGAGGTAATCAATGAACGCGCGGTTGTCGGCGAAGTGCAGTTCCAGGTTGAGGAAGTAATAGTTCGGCTGGCCGCCATTGATGATCTTTTTCTCCCGAACCTTGCTGTGGTCGAGCTTGCCGAGAAAATAGGCGGCGTTCTCCCGGCGCTGCTGAATCTGACCGGCCAGCGAAGACAGGCGGCTGGCGCCGAGGGCTGCGGGCAGTGCCGCGAGTTTGTAGTTGAGGCCGAAGTCTTTGCCGTTCAGGTTGCCGAAACGGCTGTAGTCGCGGCAGCGTTGCGCCAGCGCGTCATCGTCGGTAAGGATGAAACCGCCTTCACCCGTTGCCAGTGGCTTGCGTTCATGGGTGCTGAAGCAGGACACATCGCCGAATTGCGACAGCGGACGACCGTTGAGTGTCGTGCCGTGGGAGTGCGCCAGGTCCAGAATCAGTTTTATGTCCAGCTCGCGGGTCAGCGTGTGCAGCTCGTCGACTTCCGTCGGGTAGCCCCACATCGGGATGTCGATGATTGCCTTGGTGCGTGGCGTGATCCGGGCTTTTATCGACGCAGGGTCGGCGCCAAATCCGTGGGCACGGGTATCGACGAAGATCGGATTGGCGCCAGCGGCAATGATCGGGTAAATCGTGCATAGCGGGCAGCTCGGGGTCAGCAGAACATCGTCGCCCGGGCCTACGCCCGATGCGTAAATGGCCACACTCAGCGCGGCGCCGCCGGACGACAGGGCAATGGCATGCCGTGCCTCGAACCAGGCGGCGAGTTTGTTTTCGTATTCGCCGACCACATCACTGGTGCCCGACAGCGGGCGGTCCAGCGTCTGTTGCAGGGTCAGCAGGTCGTTGGCATACGACGGACGATATTTATCAGACACAGGTGGTCGGGCAGTGGCGGTAAAGGTCATGTTCGGTCTCCAGAAACAGGCATAGGTTGGCGTACGGTCAGGCGCTCAGGGCAAGGTCTGGTCGAGCGACGGCGTCTGCATTGCAGATGCTTTCGATGACTTCGTAGGTAGGACGCAGGCTTTCGAAGCTGGCTTCATAAGCGGTGTTGGTGCGAATGGCGTGGAAGAACTTTTCCAGCTCGCCGAAATAGCCGCTGCGCTCGTAACCGGAGTCGAGCGGCCCTGGCTGCCATGCGCCTCTCCAGCGTTTGCCCGGACCGGTGGCGCTGGTGCCGTGTTCCGGCTCGTGCATGGTGATGTTCCACAGATTGTTGAGCTCGACCATCATTGAGTTGGAGCTGACAATCTTCATGTCGAATTCGAAGTAGGGGAACATGGTTCCGCTGAGCAGGCTGACGCTGGCGCCGGTGGTGAACTGCAGTTCCAGACTGACCAGCAGTGAATCGCCATGACGCTGCACGCGTGACTCGATATCGCGCAATTCACCGCCGCCGAACGTGACGCCCAGGTCGATGGTGTGAATGGCTTGCGCAAGCAGAAACGATCTCAACGTCGAGTCGAGGCCCCAGAGTGGCGAGGTGGGCTTGCTGGCGTAGTGGTTGAGCTGGATATGCACGATCTTGCCGAATTGCTCGGCGCTGGTCATCTGCCGCAATTGTTGCATGGGTTTGGCAAATTTGAAGTTCATGCCGACGCCGGTGATCACCTTCGAGCGATGACTGGCATCGATCAGTTCCTCCAGTTCGGCGAGGGTGAAGCAGGGTGGCTTCTCGACAAAGACATGCACCCCTTTGGCCATCGCCTTGAAAGACAGGTCGCGGTGAGCCTGAGGCGGGCAGGCCATGACAACGGCATCCAGTTCAACGGCGGCAAGCATCTCGTCGAAATTGTCCGTGATCGTCACATTCGAGACGAAACGGTTGATCTGCTCGGCCCTGACGCGGTCGCTGTCGCAGACCGCAACGATACGAATGTCCGGCATTTGCAGAAGCGTGGGCAGCAGATTTTCCTGCATCTGTGCGCCGAGGCCAACGATACCAACTTTGAGTCCAGTCATCTTCATCTCCGTCTTGAAAAGTCAGGTGGTTTTCATTGAAAAGCAGTGCATTGAAAACAGTGGCAGTCGAAAACACGAACGCGCGCGTACACGCATCCCTTTCCGGGCTGCCGGTGGGCAATCCGAATGCATTCAGCGTTCGTCGTAAGTCGGTAGATCAGGCAGCCGTGCCCTAATGAAGCAGGGCACTCAGGCAGCCGGGGCTGCTGTTGCTCAGTACAGGCAAGCCCGTGACTGACGTCATTGCGTCAGGGGCATTTGTCGTTTCCAGCGGCAACCGACCGAACGGGTTGCGCATCAGGGCGTGAGGAGGGAGGTCGAGCGGGTTGAAGTTGAAAAAGCGGGAACGCAGGACGTTTTTATTGTTCTGACTGATTCCGGGCAGGGTGAACACCCTTGCAGCATGCTCATGAAATGCGTTGAGCGGGGAGTGGTAGCGTTCTTTAGGGCAAGCATTCATAAAACGAATCCTCCTTGAGCAACGGGTTCTTCCCTGTTACGCCAACTGCCCCAGTTGAGGTCATTGGCGAAAGTTATCCGCACTAACTAAGTGCGGGACCGAATCTACCCCAGCGGTTTTGGCGTGGCAATAACAGGTCCTAGACCAAAAAATCATAAAGAAAGGTTATTTGAATTATGCTTTGGTATTACGTGACAAAAAGGTTCCTTGAATACTTTTGATCTGTAAGGGTTTTTTTGATTTTGTGCAATAACTACTGGCTTTATGCCGTGTTTGAATACGACTATTATTCATATTTCAAATGGGCAGTCGCGTACCAAGTCAGTCATCGCATATCATATGTTTGTTTAACTAATGAGTTGGCGGACTGGTGCAGTTTTCGGAATGCCACGGTCCGCCTCGACAAGGAGCATGCATGACCTCTTTCAGCACCGCGGCCCAGGATGCCAAGGCTCGGGCGGAACAGTCTTCTACACGTATCGCGTTTTTCATTGCCGGGTTCAGCGTGGCGTCATGGGCGCCGCTGGTGCCTTACGTCAAACAGCGCATGGGCCTGGATGAGGGCACGCTCGGTCTCTTGTTATTGTGCCTGGGCGTAGGGTCGATTCTTTCCATGCCGCTGGCGGGTGCGTTGGCGGCACGCTTCGGCTGTCGAAGGTTGCTGGTCTGTTCGACGCTGCTGATCTGCCTGTGCCTGCCGCTGCTGGCGACGGTCTCCAGCCTGCCGCTGCTTATCGCGACGCTGTTTCTGTTCGGTGCGAGCATGGGAGGGGTGGATTGCACCGCGAACGTCCAGGCGGTGATCGTCGAGCGTGCCAGCGGCAAGACCATGATGTCGGGGTTTCACGGCCTGTTCAGTCTTGGCGGCATCGTCGGGGCTGCCGGTGTCGCGGGCCTGCTCAGTCTCGGCATCTCGCCGTTCGTTGCGATGCTGATTGTGGTGGTCCTGACACTGATTGCGCTGGCCAAGGCAGCCCCCAATCTGTTGCCCTACGGCAGCCCCTCCGACGGGCCGGCGTTTGCAATTCCGCGTGGCGTGGTGCTGTTCATCGGGTTGCTGTGCTTTACCGTGTTTCTGGCCGAGGGTGCAATGCTTGACTGGAGCGCGGTGTTCCTGACGTCACTGCGCGGCGTCGAAGCTTCCTATGCGGGCCTGGGTTACGCCGTGTTTGCCGCAACCATGACCCTCGGACGACTGTTTGGCGACGCCGTCGTCAAGCGGGTCGGTTCCAACCGGGTCATTATTCTGGGCGGCTTGTGTGCGGCGGCCGGACTGGCCGTTGCCACGCTGATTCCCGCCTGGCAGGCAGCGTTGCTGGGCTACGCGTTGGTCGGGGCGGGCTGCTCGAACATCGTGCCGGTCTGTTACAGCGCGGTCGGACGGCAGAAAACCATGCCGGAAAGCGTGGCTATCCCGGCGATTACCACCGTCGGTTACGCCGGGATTCTGATCGGGCCTGCGGCCATCGGCTTCATCGCTCATGTCAGCAGCCTTGAACTGGCGTTCATGATTGTCGCTGTGATGCTGCTGGGTGTGGCCATTGGCGGCAGCAAGCTCAGGACCTGATAGGCGCTACAGACGTCGTGCCATCCCCGAAACACGGATCGAACTGCCGGGTTGCTCGGGGATTTCGGCGCGCAGGCGTGATGGGCTGCCCATATCTTCGCCTTGCAGAAGATCAATCGAGCCGCCGTGCGGCCAGCCGATATCGCGCAGATAGCCGCCCAATGCTGCGGTAGCGGCACCGGTGGCCGGATCTTCGTAAACCCCACCGAACGCGAACGGATTGCGGGTATGAAACATCTGATCGCTCTCGGCCCAGACCAGCAAAATGGTCGCCCAACCCTCACGCACCATCACCTCGCGTCCAGCCTGTTGGTCGTAATGCATGGCCTTGAGCGCGGCGCGGCTGTTCAGCGCCAGAAGCAAATGCCCGGCACCGCCATTGATATACGCGGGTGCGATGCGCTCATCCAGATCGCCGTGCGTGTAGCCGAACAAGGCCAGGCTTTCTTCCAGCAACTGCGCGCTGATCGGCTTGCTGAAGGTCGGCGGCGATTGCAGCGCCGCTGACGTCAGGGCGCCTTGGGCATGGCCCTCAACAGTGATTTGCGCCTGATTGAGCGTCAGACTGAACACGCCGTCGCCATGCTGCGCCGCCAGAGCCGCACCCAGCGCGATGGTCGCATGACCACAGAAAGGTACTTCGGCCAGCGGCGAGAAATAACGCACCCGCCAACCGCCTTCTACGGGCGCGGCAAAGACGGTTTCGGAAAACCCGACGTCGGCGGCCATCTGCTGCATGACGACATCGTCAGGCAACAACGCACCTGTCCATACCCCCGCCGGGTTACCGCCCCGGTCCCCATCGCTGAACGCGGCCAGTTTGAGTATTTCAGTGGTCATGGGCGCGAGTCCTTGTCGTGGTCAGTGACGGACAGTGTGCCCTTGGAATGGCTGGATAATCCAGTGAACAGGGTTGATGCCATGCATCAAAAGGGCGGATGCCTGGAGGCGCTGATCACGGTATTCAAAGCGCCTCACATTTGGCCAACCGCCTCGCCACCAGCCGTTCGCGCAGCGTGTCGTAGGCCCAATTGAACAGCAGGGTGTACGGCAGGAACATCAGCAGCAGGCCGATATCCAGCCAGAATGCCGCCATCAGGCTGATCGTCAGCCACCACGCGGCCAGCGGCACGACGGCCAGGATGAGGCCGGCTTCGAAGCCTGCTGCGTGCAGGAGGCGAATGCTCAGGTTCATGGTGAATCCATACCTGTCGCGCAGCCGGTCGAACAGTGCGTTATAGACCATGTTCCAGAGCATGGCGATGGTGGAAATCATCACCGTCATGATGCCCATCATCGCCAGCGAGTGACCCATCAGCCAGGCGAGCAACGGCGCAACCAGTATCACGCCGCCGATTTCGAAGAGAGTGGCATGCAGCGCGCGTTCACGGATGGATTTATGGGGGACGGCGGGCCGATATTCCGTGTGTTGGTGACCGTGACTCATGATCAGACTGTCCTTGAGGCTCAAACGTGGCAGCATTGTCATCGGTGTTTGCGTTAATCTGAAAATCGTTACCATCGGTAAAGCCGATAAGAGGCTGTCATGAGTTATTCACCCGAAGCGCTTGAAGCGTTTGCCCAGATCGCAGCATTGGGTTCATTCAGTGCTGCCGCGCGCCGTCTGGGCAAGAGTCAGTCGACCATCAGTGAGGCGATCTCCCGGCTGGAAATCGATCTGGGGCTGGAATTGTTCGACCGCTCTTCGCGACAACCGGTCCTTACTGAAGCCGGCAGGGTCATGCTCGGCCGGGTCGATGACCTGCTGTGTGCTTCAGACCGGCTGCGCCGTGCGGCTGCGAGGCTGTCGGCCGGTGTCGAGCCGCGGCTGACACTGGTGCTGTCCGATGCCAATCAGTTTGCGGATTTCGAGCGGCTGATGACTGAGCTGGACCAGCGCTTCCCGGAGCTGGAAATGGAGTGCGTATTCGCCGAGCACGGTGATGCGATCAGCCTGGTGCAATCCGGCAGGGCATCGCTGGGGCTGCTGTCGGCGCAGGCCAGCTATCCGCCTGAAATCGGCCATGCAACCATCACTGAAAGTGCCGATTTCGGCCTGTTCGTTTCGCACACGCATCCGCTCGCCGCGCTGGAGAGGGTCGATTATCAGCAACTGGCCCGTTATCGCGCATTGCGCCTCAATACCCTGGTGGAGCACAGCATCCCCACAGATGACCTGCCCACCAGCGGCCATCGTCACTGGTCGGCGCCCAATTACCTGCTGTTGATGGACATGGCCGCTTTTGGTTTCGGCTGGTCGGCGTTGCCGCGCTGGCTGGTGTCGCGCTATTCCGGCGGCCTGCTGAAGGAACTGCAGGTTTCTGGATGGCCGCGTCGCTCGGCAGTGGACATCATCTGGTCGTTCCAGCGCAGCCTGGGCCCGGCGGGTGCCTGGTTGCTGGACTCGCTGGTGCCCTTTGCTGGCGAGTGACACCAGCTTGCGACCGGCAACCTTCGTAAGGTTTCGTCGATAAAACTCGGAAGGGTCTGACAGACCATAGCGGGCCTCTCCTTTAGTTTTGTCACCCCCCGGCTTCAGCCGGCATGGTGTGACGAATAAAGGATGCCCACATGATTTCCTCTGCACGGCTCGGCGACCAGCATGCCTGCCCGCTTCCCGGCCACGGCATTACGCCGGTCGCCACGGCTTCAGGCGATGTCCTGATCAACGCCCTGAATGCAGCACGGGTTGGAGACCTCTGCGCCTGCGGAGCGGTCATTGTCGCCGGCTTTCCATCGATCCTGCTCAACGGTCGCCCGATGGCTCACCTCGGCAGCCCGACCAGCCACGGCGGCATGTTGATGACCGGCAGCGAGAACGTGGGCGGCGGGTTCGCTGCCGACGCAGGGGCTGGCGCACGCGCAATCGACTTTTCCCGCCTCGGCATTCTGCGGCCCGACGGAACGCTGGACCCGCAGCGGCTAGAGGTGTTGCTGGCTGACCCTGATCTTGCAGGCAAGGCCGAGGCGGCAGGGGCGGTGGTTGACGTCTTTGCGCCGCAGATCAATCCTCAGTGGCCAGAAACGCATGCCTGTATCGATGCGAAAGGTGATGTCGATACGTCACCTGAGAGCGGGACCGATGCAGTCCGGATCAAACCGCGTGCGTCGCATTGACCCTGCAATCCACCCTGTCATCGCAGCGTTGCAGAAAACCCGTTATAAAGTGCCTTCACCTATCCAGCGTACAGGCAATGGGCATGGCATTCGACTGGCACTCTGACCTCATCACGCGTGACACCCCGGTGGACAGCCACTATCGGAACACGCAGAACGTTCGGCGTTTCATGACCGGGCAGTGCGGCGCCTCATTCAGGTTCGACCGGGCCTTCATGGGCTGGATCAAGGACGGGACGCCCAAAAGCATGGGGCAGGTGGCGGACGAATGGCTGCGGATTCAGTCGCGAGCGACGTGAGCCGAACCTCCCGTTGTCCGTGACAGGCAGGCCAGCGCCGTTCAGCGAGTGGGCAGTGCCTGGAACTCACCTTTGGACAAGCCCTGCACATCGTTGCCCATGCTGTCACGGATGCTCAGGTCCGCGCCTTTGTCGGTCAATGCCTTGAGCACTTCGGTGCGCTTGAAAAGGGCCGCGTACATGGCAGCAGTCTGTCCGGCATTGTTGGTCAGGTCGGGGCCGCAGTCGGCCTGAACCAGACGCTTGGCGATGCTCAGTTCACCTTTGAAAATCGCGCCCATCAGTGCGGTATTGCCGCGATTGTCTTTGGCGCAAGGGTCCGCACCAGCGTCGATCAGCCTCACCACCGAGTCTTCATGACCGTGATACGCCGCCAGAATCAGGCCGGTGTAGCCTTGTTCGTCACGCACATTGAGGTCGTAATGGGCCTCGATGAAGGTATCGAGCATGGGGTTGTTGCCTTCGCGGGAAGCGTCGAAAAACAGGCTGCGCAGTTGGCTGGCCGTCTGCTCCGCCGTCAGATTCGCGGGGGGTGTCGGTTGCGTTGCACTGGCGGCTGCCGCAAACAGCAGCAGACCGTAGAAGAGGTTTTTCACGGGTGTTCTCCAGGCCAGACCCGCTCCGCCGCACACGGCAGCGAAGCGGGAATCAGCTCATCAGTCTTTCAGGCTGGCAGCCAGCGACTTGACCTTGGCCAGATCGCCTTTGGCCACTTCGGTAACCCGAGTGCCGTAGGTTGGATCTGCCTTGTAGAGGAACGACAGCATGATGTTCTTGCTTTCAGTGTCAGTGTCGGCCAGTGACTCACCGAAGCTCTGCACCAGATCGGTCTGCTCTTTCGGCGTGTAGGAACGGTACAGATCACCTGCCTGCTTGAAGTTCTGCTCACGCGTGATCTTCGCCTGCTGGGTGGTGCCGCTCAACGGCAGCTCGCTGTAGCGCGCCTTGTCGTCGGATGGGCGTGGTTCCAGACGGCTCGGCTCGTAGTTCACGCCGCTGGTGGTATGACCGCTGTTCATGGCGCCGTCCTGGTTGCCGTTGTTCACTGCAACTTTAGGCTGGTTGACCGGCAGGCTCAGCCCGTTCGCGCCCAGACGGTACATCTGGGTATCGGCGTAGGAGAACACACGACCCTGCAACAGACGGTCCTCGGAAGGCTCGATGCCTGGCACCAGGTTGGCCGGGGCCATAGCGACTTGCTCGGTTTCCTGGAAGAAGTTGTCGACGTTCTTGTTCAGCACCATCTGACCGATTTTCTTTTCCGGGACGTCAGGCCAGATCTTGGTGGCGTCCAGTGGGTCGAACTCGAACTTGGCCAGGTCTTCAGGCTTCAGAACCTGGATGTACAGGTCCCATTTCGGGAAATCACCTTTCTTGATCGCGCCGACCAGATCGTTGGTCAGGTGGCTGTAGTCCTTGGACTGGACCTCGGCGACTTGTTTCGGGTCAAGGTTCTTGAGGCCTTGCAGCGACTTCCAGTGGAACTTGACGTAATGCACTTCACCTTTGGCGTTGACCAGTTTGTAGGCGTGGACGCCGTTACCGTCCATGAAGCGATAACCCGCCGGGGTGCCTTCGTTGGAATACAGCAGGGTCAACGTGCGAGTGGCTTCCGGAACGTGCGAGAAGAAGTCGAAGCGACGCGAGTCGTTGTCCAGGTTGGTGCGCGGGTCAGGTTTGAACGCATGCACCATGTCCGGAAATTTGATGGCATCGCGGATGAAGAAGGTCGGGAAGTTGTTGCCCACCAGGTCCCAGTTACCGTCAGCCGTGTAGAACTTGGTTGCAAAACCATGAGGGTCGCGCAGTGTTTCAGGCGAGTGGTTGCCGTGAACCACGGAGGAGAAGCGGACGAATACCGGGGTTTTTTCACCGGATTTGAAAACGGTCGCCTTGCTCAGGTCGCTGATATCAGCCGATGACGTGAACTCGCCTTTGACGCCTGTGCCGCGTGCGTGAACGACACGCTCAGGAATGCGTTCGCGGTCAAAGCGCTGCAGCTTCTGCAGCAACTGCACATCTTGCAGCAGGACAGGCCCTTGGGCGCCTGCAGTCTGGGAGTTCTGATTGTCTCCGACCTCTGCGCCGTTGTCGCGGGTCAGGGTGTCCGCTGCATAGGCAGCAGGAATGCTGATAAGGCCGGCGGCTGTTAAATGAACCACGTGTCTGGACCAGTTTAATAACGGCATTTTTGAATCCCTCATATTTTTTTAGTAGGCCGGATAATCTTATGCGCGAGCGGGCAGCGCGGTGATTGGAAAAATGCATGGGGTTGATTGAGATAAATAGTTACTGAGCGTGGGAACTGCAATTGAGTGCCCATCGGCCGTCAGGGCGTTAAATAGGTAAGGGGACAGCGTGTACCGGGCTTTCGACCTCGGTATAAAGACGGCTTTAGTTTCATACCTGACTGAAAATAAAGGTATTTATAATGTATTTCGATTGTCATAAGACGGATGTTTATGGGACATGCGGGTGACGTGATTGTCCTTATTTTCAACTTTTTTAGTCGCTTGCCATGTTCTGATGCTACGACAGGTTCTGGAACAGACGTACCGTTTTATGACTAAAAAGCGAGCGTTGATTAGTGGCTATTTGATGCTGTTTAACACCGTGTTTTCCCTGTGTGCTCAACCGAGCCATTCGCAATAAGTCCCGGCATAAAACAATGACATCAAGATGACATTGCGTCTTTGGCCAGCCTGACGCGCTATTATGTTGCGCCTGCCTTCAAAGGCAACGTCCTGGTTTCCGGAGCCCTTCGTCCCATGCCCACCGTCATGCTGTTGCAAACCCCTCCACCCGAATTCATTCGCAGTCAGATCCAGCAAATGGTCGTAGATTACGTGACTGACATCAGCATGGTGGCCATCGCGCCGAGCAACCCGTTGTACAACCTCTATCAGTACGGCGTGGGGTACGAGGTGCATCTGTACCTCAACGCGATGGACGGCTCACAAAACCTGACCGTCGAATTGATCGTCGCGCTGGACGATGATGATCCTGAAACCGTATTGGGTTTTTTGCTGTATCTGCCCGTCCAGAATGACCCGCAGGCCTGCGCCGTGGCGTATATGGCAGTACGTGATAGCCATCGCCGTCAGGGTGTTGCCCGTTCGATGCTGAACAAGATGACTGATCGTTACCCGCATGCGGAGCTGTACTGCGTGGTGGCTAAAGTGCCGTATTTCGAGGCGATGGGCTTCCGGGTGCTGGGCGCGCGCGGCCCGCAAGTGATCATGAACACCCGCGACCACGGCACTGACGGCCTGCTCGCGGTCATGGACATCGCACCGATCTACAGCTCGGTGGAGGTGCGTCAGATCCACGCCTATCTGCTCAAGCAGCATGGCAACAAGGCAATGGTCGATGCGGAGAAGCAGCGTGATCGTCATCTCGACCGCATGGCGCGTGAAGCCAAGGCCTTCGCCGGGCAGCGTACCGGCAGTACTGAGCTGCCGGGCACGGCTCCAGCGCCTTTTCGGCTGCACTGAAGGCGAAGGCATCATGGATGCCCGGACGATGGAGTAGACGCGAAAACGCCATTTGTCAAAGCCGTGCATCAAATAAGGGAAAGGATGTGGAACGAAATGCAATGCAGTGAAGTCATTATGACATCACTGCTATTCCATAACCTTTCGGCACGGATGTCATCCCTTATTCGTTTCAGGTAAGCCTCATGAATTTCCTGCGTCAGTCCAAGTTTTCTACCAAGCTTCTCTCGGCATTCATCGCCTGTGCATTGATCACGCTGGCCGTTGGCGGTCTTGGCATGACGGGTGTCACACGCCTCGCTAACGCCTTGGAGCTGACTTTTTCCAATAACCTTGTTTCTGTTGGCAACACCAGTGAAACACTGACCAGCCTGACAGCGCATAACCGTGGCCTCTATCGTCTGCTGGATGCGCAGGATGGCGGTGTGCCTGAGGCTGACAAGGAGCGTGTTCGCCAGGCATTGGGCGAAGATCTGGCGCGTGCTCAGAAAGTTTTCGCCATCTACCGTGCCACGCCACTGGAAGATGACGAGCGTGTTGCTGGCGATCAGCTTGAGCAAATGTTGCCTGGCTATGTCGCCGGCGCTCAGCAGGTGGTGGAGCTGATGAGGGCCGGCGATAACGCCAACGCACGCGCTCGTTTGAATACGCTTTCTTCTGAAGGTTTTTCGAAGGCGCGTGGTTACCTGCGCACGATGATCGACTCCAACAATCGTCAGATCAAGGAAGGAGCGATAGCCGCTGCCAGACTGAAGGAAAACTCGGTGATGATGCTGGAAGTCGGTGTGGTCATCGCGTTTCTGGTCGCGATCATGCTGGGCATTATGATCACACGCATGATCACTCGTCCGCTGGCGGTAGCAGTGGCCAGTGCTCAGCGCATTGCGGGCGGTGACCTGACCCAACCCATCGTTTCTGATCGTGGTGATGAGGCCGGGCAATTGCTGGATGCGCTGTCCAATATGCAGACCGGCCTGAAAAGTACGATTCAGCAGATTGCCAGTGCCTCGGACCAGCTCGCTTCGGCGGCCGAAGAACTGAGCGCGGTCACCGACGAGAGCACTCGCGGTCTGACGCGCCAGAACGACGAAATCCAGCAGGCGGCCACTGCCGTCAATGAGATGACGGCTGCGGTTGAGGAAGTGGCGCGCAATGCGGTGTCGACGTCCGAGGCGTCGAAGACGGCGACCGATGATGCGATCGATGGTCGTGGTCAGGTGGACCACACGGTCAAAGGCATCACCACGATGGTCCATGAGATTACCGAGTCAACAGGCGCTGTTTCCGAGCTGGCCGGGCATGTCCGGGAAATCAGCAAGGTGCTCGATGTGATTCGCAGCATTGCCGAGCAGACCAACCTGCTGGCGCTCAACGCCGCCATCGAGGCCGCGCGTGCGGGCGAGCAGGGTCGCGGCTTTGCGGTCGTGGCTGATGAGGTTCGTGCTCTGGCGCACCGCACTCAGGCATCGACGGTGGAGATCGAAGGGATGATCAGCACGGTGCAATCCGGTGCCGATGGTGCTGTCGCTGCAATGGGCAAAAGCCTGACGCTGGCGACCGATACTCAGGAACTGGCCCTGCGTGCCGGTGCTGCGCTGGAGAAAATCACCCAGGGTGTGGCAACCATCAACGAACGCAACATGGTTATCGCCTCTGCGTCCGAAGAGCAGGCTCAGGTCGCTCGCGAGGTGGACCGTAACCTGATCAACATTCAGGACCTGTCGACCCAGAGCGCGGCTGGCGCCAATCAGACCAGCGCGTCGAGCCAGGAATTGTCGCGTCTTGCCACCTCGTTCAACCTGCTGGTTGCCAACTTCAAGCTTTAAAAACGTCTTCGCACAGGCGCTTGTCTGGCGCACGTCTTCTCGCCTGCCGGCCATGAAATTCCGGTCAGGCATGAAAAAAGGCGTTGCGCCCGACCGGGTGGTATCGCGCATCATAGGCGTACTCAGCCCGAGAGAGACATTTTCATGCCTGTCATTTTCCACACCCTGCGCCTGTCGCTCCTGAGCGTTTCGCTGTCACTTTTTGGCGTGCTGTCCCTTGGAATGTTTGCCAGTCATGCAGTGGCCAGCGATGAGACGCAACTGGTCGAATCCCTTAATACCTATCGCGGTCAGGCGCAACGCTGTGGCGAGCAGGTGTCGATGGAGCTGCCGCCACTCACCAGTGACCCGCGTCTGGTATTGCCCGCCAATGGCAATCTGGATTTGCAACAGGCGCTGACGCGCGCTGCCTATCCGATGGTTACCGTGCAGGCGATCAGCCTGTCCGGACCGCGTGATGCCGCTTCGGCCCTGAAAGCCGTGCAAGAGAGTTTCTGCCGTGTTGTGCTCGACCCGCAATTCGTCGACATCGGGGTCAGCCGGGAAGGGCGCGACTGGCGCATTGTGCTGGCGCGTTCTCTGGTGGCATCGCGTCTGGGGGACTGGCAGGCGGAAGGGCAAAAAATCCTTGAAATGGTCAATGTTGCCCGAAATCAGCCACGCCAGTGCGGGCCGCAGTCCTTTGCCGCGACCACGCCTTTGGCCTGGAACCTGGTTCTGGGCACCGCCGCTCAAGCGCATTCACAGGCGATGGCCAATCAGAACTTTTTTGACCACAAGGATCACGACGGCCGAACGCCCGGCGATCGCGCCGAGCTGGCCGGGTACGTCGGTCAGCAGGTCGGCGAGAATATCGCCGCCGGCCAGGACACCGCCCGCAAGGTGGTCGACGGCTGGCTGGCCAGCCCTGGCCACTGCGCCAATCTGATGAACCCCGGTTATCGCGAGTTGGGTGCCGCCTACGCAATGGACCCCAAAAGCGATGCCGGGATTTACTGGACGGCGATGTTCGGCACGCAGCAGTGAAGTTTTTCGTGTGCTGCGGCTGCCAGCCCGGACGTTAGGTTCTGTATGAAAAGTCGGTGAGCGAACAAAAACAGGTGAGGAAACGGAGTCTAGGTGTTGTCAATGAGCATTCCGAGTGGACTCGCATCCGAGCCTGTTTTTAACGCCGCATCACCGAGCGCAGCCACTTTTCGTACAGAGCCTAAAAACGGAACGCCTGACGCCCGATCAACAGCCATTGGCCGTTCTGTTTCTGCCAGATCTGGAAGTTCTCGATCTCGGTCGGCACAACCTTGCCGCTGTTGACCGCTTGTGCCGAGAAGTGATTGCGCACCAGGGCCACATCGCCGGAGAGGGTAATTTTCTGATTGAGCATCTTCAGCTCATTGAACGCGCTCTTGCCGGTTTCGATGTCAGCAATGAATGCCTGTTTGTCCTGGATCGTGCCGCTGGAGTGACCGTAGGTCAGATTATCGGCGGTCAGCGCGTTCAGTTGCGGTATGTCCTTGTGCCACATGGCTTGGGTCAGCTTGTCTACGGCGCTGGCCACGTCGGCTTCATCGGAGGTTGCGGCATTGACGTACCCGGTAAACAGGCACAGAAAACCTATCAGCAGTGTGAGCTTCTTCATGTGTGTCCCTTTTCTTGTCGTTGTCGGTCGGGCATAACTGACAGGTGATTAATTCATCTGTCGTCGTACAACTTAGAGCAGAGTGAACGGTTCGACAAGTCGATGTGCCGGGCTATGGCTCCCGGCAATCACTGTGAGCTAATCACGCGTGATACTCACCCCGAGCCTGGTCGCGAGCCTCATCATATTGGCCCGATCCAGATTGAGACCTCTCGCTGCCGCCGCCACATTACCGTGGTAATGCATCAAGGCCTGCTCCAGCAGGTCCCTTTTGCAGGCGTCAACCGCTGCACGATAATCCGTAGGCCCGGAGGCGGTTGATGCGGGGGGCTGGGACGGTCTGTTTTCGGCGCTTCCCGCGGACACTGGAAGGTCAAAGTCCTCCCTGGCCAGAACCAGCAAGTCGCTACGGCTCGAACCTGATCGGCGCCCTTTGGCTTTCAGTACTGCCCTGGCAATCTGGTGTTCCAGTTCGCGAATATTGCCGGGCCAGGCGTATTGGCCAAGGGCTGCCTTGGCGTTGGCCGAGAACCTGACCGGGGGCAGCGCAACCCGCCACCGGTTTTCTTCGGCAAAGGCGCCTGCCAGCAGAAGGATGTCTTCTTTGCGCTCCCTCAGCGGGGGGACTCTCAGCGGGTAAACGCTCAGGCGGTGATACAGGTCTGCACGAAAACGTCCTGCCCGAACTTCCTCGGCCAGGTTCCGGTTGGTGGCCGCCAGCAGGCGGATATCCACGACATGTGTGCTGTCAGACCCCACTCGCTGAAGATGCCCGCCTTGCAGCACCCTGAGCAGCTTTGCCTGAACCGACAAAGGCAGCTCTCCGATTTCATCGAGGAACAGCGTGCCGCCACTGGCCATTTCAAACTTGCCCAGCCGGTTATCGGTGGCCCCCGAAAACGCTCCTTTGACATGACCGAACAGCTCACTTTCCACGAGGTTTTCAGGCAGCGCGGCGCAGTTGACGCTGATCATGGGCTTGTCTGCCCGCCCGGAGTGGTTGTGCAACTGGCGCGCCACAAGCTCTTTGCCGACGCCTGTTTCCCCCGTGATGAGTACCGTCAGTTCACTGGGGGCTACCAGATCGATTTCCGTGAGCAATTGCCTGAAGACTTCACTGTGGCCGATCATTCGTTGTGTCGGACCATGCTGCGCCAACTGATAGGCGTCGGCCCGCTTCCTTTCACCTTCGACGGTACGTGTCAATTCATCGAAATGCGCCGCCGCGACCACAGTGGCGGCGGCCAGACAGGCAAATGTCTCGACGGTCTGCAGGTCGTCTTCAGAGAACTGACCCACCTCCAGCGCATCCAGTGTCAGAACACCCCAGACGTTGTCGTTGATACGCAGCGCGCACCCCATGCAGTCGTGAACCGGCAGAGGGCTGTTCCCGATGAGACCGTCATAGGGGTCGGGGAGGGCGCAGTCGGCGGGAAACAGAATCGCGCCCGGGGCGTCGATAATCGCCTTTAATCGCGGGTGGCTCGCCACCTGGTAATGCCTGGCCATTGCGTCTATGGCCAGCCCCTCCGCAGCTTCGGGGATCAGTACATTGTTTTCGAGACGTAGAACGGCAACGGCATCGGAGGGCACCAGTTTCTGTAGCGCGCTCAACACCCGTTGATAACGACGTTCAGGGGGGATCTCGGCGGTCAGGTCTCCCAGCAGGGGAAGAAGCGCCTGAAGTGCCCGTGACGGATGAGTCTGAATGACCTTTTTTTCCATGATCGAGTCTTTTTGACCTGGTCTTAATGACTCTGTGTGAGCCCTTGATACCTGATTTTACTGGGTTTTTGGCTTGGCATAGCCGTTGCTATGACCATAACACTTACCTGCTCAACGGAGTCCATATGCTCACCCCATCGCAGCACGAAATTATCAAGGCAACCGTCCCCCTTCTTGAAACAGGCGGAGAGGCCCTGACCACTCATTTTTATCAAATCATGCTGGCGGACCACCCCGAAGTCCGGCCCCTGTTCAATCAAGCGCATCAAGCGAACGGAGCACAGCCACGCGCGTTGGCCAATGCGGTCTTGATGTACGCCAGAAATATCGATCGCCTGGAAGATCTGGGGCCGCTTGCGGGCCAGATTGTGAACAAACATGTTGCGCTGCAAATCCTCCCGGAACACTACCCGATCGTCGGCACCTGCCTGTTGCGCGCGATCCGCGAGGTGCTGGGTGAGGACATCGCGACCGATGAAGTGATTGCCGCCTGGGCCGCTGCCTATCAGCAATTGGCCGACATCCTGATCAATGCCGAGGAAGGCGTGTATGAGCGTGTTGCGGCAGCACCGGGCGGATGGCGCGGCGGCCGATTATTCACGGTCGTGCGCAAGGTTGCCGAAAGCAGCGAAATTTCTTCGTTCTATCTGGAGCCGGTGGATGGCAAGCCGGTCATTGCACACACATCAGGCCAGTACATTGGTGTACGTCTGGATATCGACGGCACGGAGATCCGCAGAAACTACTCGTTGTCGGCGCCGGCTTCGGGAACCGGATTGCGTATCAGCGTGAAGCGCGAGCCGGATGGCGTCGCCTCCCGTTACCTGCATGACCGGATGACGGAAGGGGGTGTGCTTGAACTGTTTCCTCCCTCTGGCAACTTCGTTTTGGTAGACGGTACCCGGCCGCTGGTGCTGATCAGTGGTGGCGTGGGGATTACGGCGACACTGGCCATGGCTGAAGAAGCGCTGAAGGCAGGCAAGCGTCAGGTGGTGTTTATTCACTACGCCCGCAATGCCCAAGTGCAAGCCTTCCAGGTGGAACTGGATAACTGGCAGCGGCGCTATCCGCTGTTCGACGCGCACGTGGTTCATGAAGAGGCAAGCGCTGATGCCCGGATCTGCCTCGGCGCGGTGGGCATGCCGTCGATCGAGCATCTGCAGCAATGGATACCGGCAGACCGCGACGTGGAGGCGTACTTTCTGGGTCCCAAGCCTTTCATGGCATTCATGAAACGTACGCTTCGGGAGCTGGGCGTTCCTGAAGCGCAGACCCATTATGAGTTTTTCGGACCTGCTGAAGCATTGGATTGATCAAAACGAAAAAGCGCCCTGGCTTATTTGCCAGGGCGCTTCGGCGTATGTTGCTGGCGAGGACCGGAACTCAGGTTCCGGCCCCCGTATGACTCAAACGCGGAACTGTTTGGTCAGTCGATTCAGGCCTGAAGCCAGGCTCGACAGTTCTGCGGTGGCGATTGCCGTCTGGTTGGAGCCCTCGGACGTCTGGCTGGACAAGTCACGGATGCTGACCAGGCTTCTGTCCACCTCGCGGGCAACCTGAGCCTGTTCTTCGGCGGCGGTGGCGATCATCAGGTTTCGTTCATTGATCTGGCTGATCGACTCTGTAATCTCGAGCAGAGCCTTGCCCGCGCCGTTGGCCATTTCCAGTGTCTTGTGGGCCTGAACGCTGGTCTGTTCCATCGCCGTCACGGCATTGCCGGTGCCGGTCTGAATCGAGCTGACCATCTGTTCGATTTCGCGGGTCGACTGCTGAGTCCGGTGGGCCAGTGCCCGAACTTCGTCCGCGACCACTGCAAAGCCCCGTCCAGCCTCACCGGCGCGAGCAGCCTCGATGGCAGCGTTAAGTGCCAGCAGGTTGGTCTGTTCGGCAATAGCGCGGATCACGTCCAGCACTTTGCTGATGTCCGTTGCCATGGCCGCCAGGCCTTGCACTTCGGTGGAGGTGACTTGCACCTTGGAGACCATCAGGTTGATCGCCGTGACGGTTTCATCGACCTGCGCGCGTCCTGCCATGGCCGCTGTGCTGGACTGAGAGGTGACTTCCGATGCCGAGGCTGCGTTGCTGGCAACCTCTTCAACCGCAGCGCTCATCTGGTTGACGGCAGTGGCCGCCATTTCGATTTCGTTGCTCTGACGCTGAATGGTGCGCGAAGCGTCTTCGGTCACCGCATGCATTTCTTCGGACGTGGCGGCGAGCTGGGTGGAGGAATCACCGATCAGGGTCAATGCACTGCGCAGGTTGGTTTGCATGGCGGCGAGCGCGGCAATCAGCTTGGCAGCCTCGTCAGTACCGTCCAGTGCAATGTCCTTGCTCAGGTCATTGGTGGCGATCCGTTGCGCGATGCTCAACGATTCGCCAATGGGGCCTGTCAGGCTGCGAGTGTACATCCAGGCCAGAAGCAGGGTCGTCAGCACACCCACGGCGATGAATATACCCACCATCCACAAGGTTTGCTGGTACGCCGTGTCTGCTGCATTGCCGGCTTTTTCAGCCTTGGCGTCGTTGATACCGATAAGTTTCTTGAGCGTATTTTCGACCAGATCGGCCGCGCTTTTCATTTCGCCGTTGGAGATGGCGACGGCTGCTTCCAGATTACCGGCGGCCACGAAGGTCAGGTAACGATCCTGCGCCACTTGATAATCGGCGTTCGCTTTGCCGAGCTCGTCGAAAGCCTGACGCCCCTGCGGGGTCACGATCAGCTTGCCCAGAGCATCTGAGTAGCCTGTGATCAGCGAGCGGGACTGTTGAATGTCGCCGAGTGCCTTGGTCTTTCGTTCCTGCGGTTCGATCGGGTTACGGACGCGGGCATTGTTACCCCTGATGCCTACAAACTCCCGATCCAGAGAGGCGAGCAGCTTTACGCTGGGCAGTACGTTGGTTTCAATAAATTTTTCGGCAGCGTTGAGTTCTGCTGATTGACGCAGGGCCAGCAAGCCCAAGGCAATGATCATCAGGCAGAAGACGCCGAAACACAGTGCAGAGCGGGGGGCAAGATTGAGCTTTCGCAACATCATGATGTTTCTCCGGAGTGGGCAAAAGGCTATCGCCCGCTCCCGGATTAACTTGTTCGCAAAATAGTAAGAGAATATTTCAAGGGGGTTGAATAAATTTTAACTTCTAGTTAAGTCGGCCCTGCGAAGCCCAGCGGATCAGTGTTTTTCCATGCCCAGCAGAAACGTATCGACGGCGCGCTCGACCATGCCGCGGATCTGCTCGACGCTTAACGGCATGGGGGCCTGCTGATACAGGCGGATTTCTGTTTCTGCAGTCAGCAGGGCGGTGAGTTGCAGTGCCGCAATATCCGGATCGGTGGTACGCAACTGGCCTCGTTGCATGGCTGAACCCATCAATGTCGCAATCGTCTGCAGGCATTCCCGAGGGCCTGATTCATAGAACATCATGCCGATGTCGGATTGCCCGGATTCAGCCACCACCATGCGGTACACCGCCAACGCGCTGTCATCATTGACCAGTACCATCAACATGCGCTCGCCAAAGCGGGTGAGCAGCGTCCTCAGTTCTATGTCGGCGCCTGTTTCAGGAGGGGTTGCCAGTTCCGAGACCGCCTCGGCCAGGTGCGCCGTTGCCAGCCTGTCGACAACGGCAATGAACAGTTCTTCCTTGGAAGGGAAGTAGCTGTAGATCGTCGCTTTGGAGCCGCCCATTCGCTTGGTCACTTCGTTCATCGAAGCGCGTTCGTAGCCCATTTCGAGGAAAACGCTGGCTGCGGCATCAATGATGGCTTCGCGGCGAGCTTCAGTACGCACCTTCATTTATATCCTTAATCCTCTGGTGAACCGCCTGACACAGGACGTGCAGAATTCTCTAGACTGGAACTGAACCGTTCGGTACGATTTCAATCGGCTCTGTGGAGCTTACTGGAAAAGGAGGCTCAGATAAATGCCGACAGCGGGATGCGCCCTTTATTGTGCTATCTGATGGGCTGCCTTCAGCCATCCATTGCACGAAAGTATTCAATGATGGAGTGAACAGGTCCATGAACATCATCGATTTCAAGCAACCCGTCAAACGCTCTGTTCGTTTCAATACGGCCGCTGTGCCCGTTCTCGAAAAAGTACTGAGCGTCATTTTGAAAACCGATGTTCCGGTGCTCATGGGCATCTGCAGCGACGGTCTGCGCAGCAACAGCATGGTGCTGGGCGGTGAGTTCCAGGCCCAGTATTTCAGCGGTTCAGTGCTTTCCGGCGGCAGCAGTCTGCTGGTCGAGCTGTCATCCGAGCTCGCCATTCTGGAAACCCGTTTCACACTGCTTACCCAGCTCGGCGAGTTGATCAACGTTGAAAACAGAGGCGTGCTGCTCATGGATGAAGCAGGGCAAGAGGAACTTCAGAACGGCACCTGGCCCATCAGTGATGGCCACTACCAATGCACCTGCACCTCGCGCTTTCAAGTCTCTCTTGGCCCTAACGAGTGGCTGGAGAAAAGCGCCTTCATCGCCAAGATCGACTACCTGCACGCTCAAGAAATGCTGATCAGTTTCTACCGAATGAAGTCCTGACGGAGCAGGCCTCTTTGCAGGCCTGCTCCACTGCAAAGCCCTAGAACGTGACGCTGGCGCTCAGCCGCGCAGTCCTTGGTTCGCCCACATTGACCTGCAACGGGCTGCCGGTGCTGGACGGGTAATACTGTTTGTCGAACAGGTTATCCACGTTCAGTTGCAGGCGAGTCTTGTAGCCCGCCATTGGCACATCCCAGCGCAAGAATGCATCGGCCACGGTGTAGCTGCTCATGTAGAACGTATTGGCGTCGTCGCCAGCACGTTCGCCGAGATAGCGCGCACCGCCGCCGGCATGCCATTCACCCAGGCCGGACGGAACCTGCAGATGGTGAGTGAGGTACAGGCTGGCCGTGTGCTTCGGTGCCTGACTGAGGCGGTTGCCCTTGTTGCTCGGGTCGTCGAGCACTTCGGTGTGGGTGTAGGCGTACGTGCCGATCATGTCCCAGCGCTCGGCTATGCGGCCTGTCACGTCCAGTTCGACGCCTTGCGAGCCGACCTTGCCGGCGGCTTCGCTCACGCCAGTCACCCCGGTGGGCGTGACGACGTTTTTCTTCTCGATGTCGAACACCGCCAGGTTCAGATTGAGGTCTTGCGCCAGGGCGTATTTGGCGCCGACTTCGTAGCTGCGGCCTTCCTCCGGATCGAACGTGGTGCCGTCGTCGTTCACGTCTTCGTTGGGCACGAATGAACGGCTGTAATTGCCGTACAACGACAGGTCTTCATTGACCTTGAACACCAGGCCCGCCATCGGCAGGAAGACATCGTCATTTTTGTCCAGATTGGTGGTGCGGTTGGCCCCCAGACCTTGAGCGATGTACTGGTCATAATGCTGATAGCGCCCGCCAAGTACCAGAATCCAGCGGTCATTGAGGTGCCAGTTGTCCTTGATGTACATGGACGTGGAGGTCAGCTGATTGCTGAGGTTGCTGGTGGTCGCACTGACAACGGCGGGTTCGGCCAGGCTGCCGTAGCTGGGCGAAAAGATATTGAAGCCGTTCTGGGCCGTATTGCGGTAGGTCTTGCCGCGATACTTGTCGGAATCTTCCTGTTCGGCGCCGATCAGCAGGTCGTGCTGCTGGCCGAAAACTTCCTGTTTGCCGATGAAGTCCCAGCTGGCATAGCGGGTTTCGTAATCGTAGTGGCCGCCGTTGGCCTGACGACGCAATACACCGCTGCTGGACAGGGTGCTGGGCTGTGCAATCGAAAGGCTGTAGCGGTCGTTGTTCCAGCCGTAGGTCAGACGGGTTTTCCAGTCGTCGCTGAGTTGGTACTCGAAACGTGCGGTTGCCGTTTCGCTGATGCCGACCGTGTTCGCCCATTTTTCATCAAGGCGCTTGTCGTAGCTGATATCGGCCGGATGGCCGCCCGAGAACACGGTGCCACGGTCAAAGGGGCTGACGTAGTCGTTGTATTCATAGGCCAGGGTCAGGCTCGCACGTTCGCCGGTCCAGGACAGGGACGGCGCGATCAGGGTGTGTTGATCAACGCCATAGTTACGCCAGTAATCCTCGCTCTGACGTTCGGCCACCATGCGATAGGCCAGTCCGGAGTCACCCAGCGGGCCGGTGGTGTCGACCCCGAAGCTGCCGCCGCCCTCGCTGTACGCCGAGCCGCTCAGGGTTGTGCTCTGCACGTACTGCGGCTGTTTGCTGATCACGTTGATCACGCCACCCGGTTCCATCGCGCCGTACAGCAACGAGGCGGGACCTTTGAGCACTTCGACGCGCTCGGTGGTCGCCCCGAAGTTCTTCGAGACCACCGAGCGCACGCCGTCGCGCAGGATCGAGCCATCGTCATTGGTGCCGAAGCCGCGTTTGACCAGAGAGTCCTTGGTATTGCCCAGCGTGTTGCCTTGACTCACGCCGCTGACGAACTTCATGGCATCGTCCAGCGAGCGCACGTTGTAGTCGGCAATGGTCTGCGGCGTCACCACGTTCACCGATTGCGCTTCTTCCTTGATCGGCACGTCACTCTTGCTGGCCGTGCTGGTGCTTTTTGCGCTGTAACCTTCCTGAGTCTCAGTCGCCGACGCGGAAACCTGAGTAGCGGGTAGCGTAGCGGCTTCGGCGGCATGCACGGCGCCACTGGAAAACATCGCCAGAGACATTGCAGACAGCAGAAAAGGGCCTGGACGGCGAGGGCGTGGGGTGGAAGTGCTCAAGGGAGATGCTCTGTCAGGACGTTAATAGCAATAATTGTAATTTGATATTAATTCTCATGTAAATAAATGAATGGCCTGACACCGGTTTCGATCACCCCGTCATCAACGTCTCAGCCGATCATGATGGCGGCTAAAGGTTGGCATCAATCCGCTTGCCCATGCTGATGATGGGTTCCTGGGCGTAACCCAGCGTCTTGTAAAAGGCCTGCACGCTTTCATTGAACGTGTGGATCTGCAGATTGATCTTCACGCAGCCCAGGCGGGTCAGGGCCTGTTCGGCGTGCCTGACCAGTGCCGTTCCCAACCTGTTGCCGCGTTGTTGCGGGTCCACGGCGACCGAGTACAGCCAGCCGCGATGGCCGTCATAGCCGGCAAGAAGCGTTCCGACCACCTTGTTGCCCATGATCGCGACGAAAAACAGCCGGTCGTTGACCGCCCGCTTCTTGTCGATCGAGAGATCCGGACGGTTTTGCGGCGCATCGTCATTGAAAACGGTCTTCCAGAGCTGGATGACCTCGAGGCGGTGATGCGGGTCGGAATACTCGATGATGAGGGGCATTGCACAGTCCTTGGGTCGGGACCGGGAGCTTACTGTTCAGTTCCTGACATTGTCTAACCGGCGTCTTTTTTCTGCTGATCCTGTCGGCTGGCCTGAGTCAGCGATGCAGGAGCCTTGAGCAGCGTCTGGATGGCCTGGCTGTAGGCCGGCTGCCCCAGTTGCATGCTGTTGTTGTGCGTGCCACCGGGCACCAGCAACAGTCTCTTCGGTTCTTTTGCCGCATTGAACAGTTGTTCGCTGAAACGCGCGGGCACGTAGCGGTCGTCAGTGCCGTGGACGATCAGGACCGGCATCCGGATGTCCGCGATCTTGTCCAGGGAGTCGAACTTTTGCGACAGCAGCCAGCGCACGGGCAGCGAGGTGTTGGCAAGCGCGGTGGCCACATCGGCGAGATTGGTAAAGGTGGACTCGATGATCAGCCCCCGAGCCTGAACCGGAAGGTTGTCCTTTTCCGCGTCAGTACCCAGCTCGACAGCCAGGTCCACCGCGACCGCCCCGCCCAGTGAGTGCCCATAGATCAACCTGCGGCGGGGATCGGGCTGCAATTGTTTGAGGCGTTCCCAGGCGATACGTGCGTCCTCATAAACGGACTTCTCGGACGGCAAATGGCCTGCACTCTGACCGAAGCCTCGGTAGTCGATGGCCAGCACCGAAAAGCCTTGCGCGCTGAGTTGCCGGATACGAAAAAGCTGGCCGGTCAGGTTCCACTTGGAACCGTGCAGGTAAAGCACGGCCGGGGCATTTTTGTCAGGCGCAGGCCACCACCACGCATGAATGTTCTGCGACGTGCCGAAAGCAGGTGTCCGCAGTTCGATCTCCTGAACCTCATCGGGCAGCCCGCTGTACCAGCTCGCCGTACCGGGCTCGATGCGAAAGACCAGCTCGCGCTCCTTGTGTTCAAGCACGGCGCAGCCCACCGGCAGGCCAATGATGATGGCAAGCATCAGCAGCCATCTGATCGGGCGGGCCTTGAAGCGGGCCAGAGGTGAAATCGGCATGAGGCGAGTGTTCCAGTCGGCGAATCGCAATAAATGCAGGTTATGCACGTGGGTTGCAAGGAGAGTCGGCAAACATCGGGTTACAGCATATTGCATGTTCTGCCGGCAGGCAGCCGGACCGTGTCGAGGTCAGGGTGTTGACAGGTTGGCGAAGGGGGCGGCACAAACCTCTACGCTTCAACAGGTTGCGGCCAATGCCCGAAGGCCGAGTCAAGGAGACGCCGGTTAGCACGATTTGTTATTGAGGTAGCCCTTTTTGATAGTCGGGGATTATGCTGTACCCGCGCGGGCGCTGTGTTTTCGTCATCTGCCACCGCCCGGGCCACTGATGTACACATTGCGTCAATCGCGCTTTCTTCAATTTCTTCAAGAGGTTACCGCCTAATGTTCCTCCACCGTCCCTTGGAAGAAAAAGATATCCCGATTATCTGCGAACTGCCGCAGAACGCTGACGAACTGTTTTACATGTTCCCCAGGGCCACTTACCCGCTGACACCTTCCGAACTCAGTGATGCGTTGACGACCCGGCATGACTCGACCGTCATCGAGATGGACGGTGAAGTGGTCGGTTTCGCCAACTTTTCCCAGTGCGAATTTCGCGGTCGTTGCTCGCTGGGCAACGTCATCATCGCCCCGAAGGCGAGGTCAAAAGGGGTAGGGCGCTTCATGATCACCAGCATGATGGGGATCGCATTCGACAAGCATGAAGCCAAGGAATTGATCGCCTCCTGCTACAACCACAATGTCCCTGGGCTGTTGTTCTACCCGCGCATGGGGTTTCGTCCTTACGCCATCGAAGAGAAGCGCGATAAACAGGGGGCTCGGGTGGCGCTGATCCACCTTCGTCTTTCCGGCTCGGAGCTGTAATCGCCCGATTGAGAGCCCGCACGGCCGATACCCTGATCGGCCCGTGCGTTTCCCTATTCCGGCCTTCTTTTGAAAAGACTCGTCCGGCGCGGTCGTCTTTCGCGGTCGTCTTTAATGTGCCAATCCTGCCCTGCGCCCCCTTATACCGTCTGATAATCCCCTGCCGCCACTGACCGTTCGTCAGTCTTTACTTTCCTTGAATCAAGCCGTTTTTTGATTGATTGATTCACGTCATGCGGTTTTACGTTGAAAACCTTTACGGTGAATCGTTTTTTCAGGCAAGGCCTTCAATAACGTTATTAAACGCACTGTTTATATTTTTGTAAGGGCGTTGATTGTGGGGCTGTTTGAAGCGTATAAGTACATGAAGCATCAGGTGAGTGACGACGGATAATTGGCGGGCTGGCACGTGCCGTTTTTAAACGTTTATCAATAATAAAAATTGCCGAAATTTTGTCACTGTCGGGTCATGCTTACACACATAAGGAGATAAAGAGATGATCGCGAGTGGATTGTCTGAGTTAGAACTCAGGAATATCGTTGAAGTTGCGTTTCTGCCGTTGCGCTGCACCTGCACCATCGCCAATGGTCACATGACGGTGAAGATAAACGACCTGGCGTCCGGGCGTGTCTTCCACAAGACAGATATTTCCATGGCCGGGATAAAAACCAGCCGTGACATATCAGGTCTGGTGGCGAAACTGCGCGCCGGGTGGGCAACCGCCACAGCGCCACAAGCGCAGCACAGCGCGGCCTGAGCCCTGATCGTGCCATGATGCTGCTTCCCCGGTAGCTCGAGAGGCCCTGTTCATTATTGATCGGGGCCTTTTCATTGGGTCGCCCGAATGTTCCGGGTTGGCGGCGGCATACTCTTCTCATCATCCGGTGCCGCGCGGCATGAGAAGTCAACATCATTAAAATCATTAGCTTGTGGCGTGAAGGTCAGCGGTGATGGTTGTGTGTGCGCCTGATTTGACGCACCTGAGCGTTATACTTTTCGGGTGTCTCGTCACTTTTTCTGACACGTATTGTCACTCTTTTACTCTTGGCAATTGCGCGCTTTTTAATACGAACTTTTGATGGGAAGATCAACGCGTGACATTGATCGTTTAAAGTTGAAAAAACCTGAACTTCATAACGGTGCCGTTGTAAGGTCGATTGCCGTGCATGATGCAGACACGGGTGCTGTCATTGTCGCCGCCGCCCGACAGGCTTTTCTTATTGCGTTTAATGGCCGAAGCAACGGTAGGGGCCTGGCCTGGCGTATGAGTGCCGACGCGGTGAGGCGCGGTTGACAGTTCCGGCTGATCAGATGAAGGGCTGTGGAAAGGGGTGCAAAGCAGGCATAAAAAACGGCGCCCAAAGGCGCCGTATGGCTGGTCTGCCAACAGTCAGCAGGTCAGCATCGAATAGGGGGAGCGTCGACGATTATTGTGGGTCCTGATTGGGAGCCAGTTCTGCCTGGATACGTTTGTAGATTTCTTCACGATGCACTGAAACATTTTTAGGTGCATTGATGCCCAGCCGGACCTGAAGCCCTTGAACGCCAAGAATCGTGACGGTGATCTCGTCACCGATGTTTATGCTTTCGCCTACTTTGCGAGTGAGTATCAACATAATCTTTTCCTTGATGGCCTCTTGAAAACGCCTCTCTCAAGAGGCTGGCGTTTGCCTTTGCGTGGTAATTGTTGCCGAGTGCATCCAAATGCATCCGTCTTATGACGTCGCAGTGGTGAATTTAATTCCCTCGGTTCATTTTCTTGTCATCGAGATTTGCATCCTCGATACGACGAGTGCGCCAATTCTGCCCGTTTTGACGTGAAAATGCCCGTATTTACTGGCGTAACGTAAAAAGTAACGTGATAGCGGCACGCATCAAGGTCGCCACAGCCTCGCCCGTCGATACCAGGCAAGCCCGCCTTCAGATGAGTGTAAGCGTAGGCGTGACTGGGAAAGATTGCCCGAGCTTTCTGAAAATTCAAATGAAAGTGGTGTGCTGCGGTGTAGGAAGGAGCTGATTACGAGGGGCACTTCTAGCCGTGGGCTGTGTTTACACGGTGGGTTTGTGCGGGAGCTACATCGAGACAGGAGGGGCAGCCATTGGCCTTCGCGGGTCTGGCTGCCCGCGAAGGCCGACGGTATCGCAGGCGTTAAACCGCCATTGACAGCAACATGATGAATATCAGGCCAACCACCGAGAGAATGGTCTCCATCACCGTCCAGGTTTTGAAGGTCTCGGCAACGGTCATGTTGAAGTACTGCTTCACCAGCCAGAAACCGGCATCGTTCACGTGCGACAGGATCAACGAGCCGGCGCCAGTGGCCAACACCAGCAACTCGCGATTGACGCCCGGAATCAGGCCCACCACCGGCGCAACAATGCCGGCACCGGTGATGGTCGCGACAGTCGCCGAACCGGTTGCGATGCGGATCACGGCCGCTACCAGCCAGGCCAGCATGATCGGGTTGATCTGTGCCTGCACGGCCATGTGCCCGATCACGTCACCCACGCCGCTGGCGACCAGCATCTGCTTGAAGCCACCGCCTGCACCCACGATCAAAACGATTGCGGCTACCGGCGCCAGGCTCTGGTCCAGTAACTTCATGATTTTCGTGCGATCAAAGCCGCGCGCAGCACCGAAGGTGTAGAACGCCAGCAACAGCGCGGCAAGCAGGGCTGTGATCGGGTGACCGATCAGGTCCATCCAGATGCGGAACATGTTGTTTTCCGGCAACACCACGTCAGCGAAGGTCTTGAGCAGCATCAGAAACACGGGCAACAGGATCGTGATCAGCGTAATGCCGAAGCCCGGCAGGTTATCGGTGCTCGATTCCTTGGCGATCTGGTCCATCAATTCCTGAGAAGGGGTGCCGGGGATGCGTTTGGAGATCCAGTTGCCGTAGATCGGGCCGGCGATGATTGCCGTAGGCAACGCCACGATCAGCCCGTAAAAAATGGTCTTGCCGATGTCAGCCCCGAAAATGCCGATGGCCAGCAGCGGGCCCGGGTGCGGTGGAACCAGACCGTGTACCGCTGAAAGGCCGGCGAGCAGCGGAATGCCGATCTTGACAATGGACACGCCGGTGCGACGTGCAACGATGAACACCAGCGGGATCAGCAGAACGAAACCGATCTCGAAGAACAATGGAATGCCCACCAGAAAGGCAGAAAACATCATTGCCCAATGCACTTTCTGTTTGCCGAAGGTGCGAATCAGTGTCTGCGCGATCTGATCCGCGCCGCCCGAGTCGGCCATCAGTTTGCCGAGCATGGTGCCCAAACCGAGGATGATGCCGACAAACCCCAGTACGCCGCCGAAGCCGTCCTGGAATGATTTCATGACTTTTTCCACCGGCATTCCTGAGGTCAGGCCAAGAAAGCCTGCCGCCAGGGTCAGCGCGACGAAGGGGTGTACCTTGAAGGTGGTAATCAACAGCACAAGGCCGACGATGGTGACTAACGCATCGACGAGCAAGAACGTCTCATGGGTCATACCGAACATGGGGTGTCTCTCCGGTTATTATTTTAGGCAACTGCAAAGAGCGCCGTCGTTCTATCGTGTGTGCTCAAGACAGCGCTGTCTTTGGGACTCACGCCTTTATCAGGCGTGAGAGTCTTTCCACCATGCCGCGGCTTGCCTGCCAATCACATCGATAGGCTGGGTTGCATCGACCACCAGCGTCAGCGGCTCGCCCGCAGGAGATTCGAGTGTGGCGAACTGGCTGTCGACCAGGCTAGCGGGCATGAAATGGCCGGGCCGATGCGAGCAGCGTTCGGCCGCGAGTTCTTTGGTCAGTTCCAGAAAGACGAATCCCAAGCCGGGAACCGCATCACGCAGGCTTTCGCGATAAGCGCGCTTGAGGGCCGAGCAGGTCAGGACGGGGTGTTCACCGTTGGCGAGGGCCGTGGCCATTTCTTCACCGAGGCGACTCAGCCAGCCCGCACGGTCTTCATCGTTGAGGGGGGTTCCGGCGCTCATCTTGTCGATGTTTGCCTGAGGGTGGAACGCATCGCCTTCGATCAGGCGACCGCCGCTGTTCAAGGCAATCTCGGCACCGACGGCACTTTTGCCGCAGCCCGATACACCCATCACTACAAGGGCGGAAATAGCAGTGTTCGCAGTTGTCACAGTAGGCACCTCGTCTGGAGACAGCGCTGTCTTTGTCCGATGGACGCATGCATCAGCCCGGGCTGTTCCAGTTCTTGTCGTTGTTTTGGGTTCATCATCAATCATCGGAGGCTGTTCTCCGCGGCGACCCAGGCAGGGTGACCAATGTGAAACCAGCGATAAAGCATTGTCACGTTCCATGAGACAGCGCTACCTTATGGGGCATTCGACACATTTGGCAACCCCTATGTTAGTTGGCAACGCATGACCCGCATTGGTTCCCGCTCTACCGGTCGCCCGACCCTTGATGAGGTGGCGCGGCTGGCTGCCGTTTCGCCGATTACCGCATCCCGTGCGCTGCGTGGCGTTTCCACGGTGGCGCCGGAGCTGGTCGAAAAAGTACGGGCGGCCGCGCAAAGCCTGGGTTACGTGGCCAATTCGGCCGCGAGGGCGCTGGCTTCATCCTGCAGTCAGACCGTGGTGGTGCTGGTGCCGTCGCTGTCCAATCAGTTATTCATCGAAACACTGGAAGCCATTCAGAACGTGCTGCGTATTCGCGGTCTGGATGTGGTGATCGGCAACTATCACTACTCGCCCGAGGAAGAGGAAACGCTGCTGCGCAACCATCTGGTCAATCGGCCAAGAGGGGTTCTGCTGACCGGCTTCGACCACACGCCCGCTTCGCGTCAGATGCTGGAAACCAGTGGTGTGCCCTGTGTCCATATGATGGAGCTGGACACCCGACGCGGTGCTTATTGCGTCGGCTTCTCCCAGCAGCAGGCCGGTGCCGAGGCCGCGCGCCATCTGTTGGGGCGTGGTCGCCGTCGGCTGGCTTACATGGCGGCCCAGCTCGACCCTCGCGTGTTGCAGCGTGGCGCAGGGTTTCGTCAGGTACTGGAAGGGGCCGGCTTATTCGATCCCGATCTGCAGGTCTCGACGCGCCAGTCGTCTTCGATCGGTCTGGGCGGTGAGCTGTTTGCCCGTTTGCTCGACGAGCATCCCGATGTCGACGGGGTGTTCTTCTGTAATGACGACCTGGCTCAGGGCGCTGCGCTGGAGGCCTTGCGTCTGGGTGTGGCGATCCCCGATCAGGTCGCCCTGGTGGGTTTCAATGACCTGCCCGGTTCGGCTCATATGGTTCCCCGCCTGACCTCGATACGCACGCCCAGGCAGGAAGTCGGGCAGCGCGCCGCTCAGTTGCTGCTCGGCCTGCTCGATGGCATCACACAGGCCCCGCAGGTGGATCTGGGGTTCGAGCTGGTGGTGCGGGAAAGCTCCTGAGTCGCTTCGCCAACGCGAGGTCGAGCTTCTTTCCCCCTCCGCAACTGCCGTTCTGCCAGGTGTTTTCCCTGACCAGTGGTCGCCCTGTCGCGAGCGCTTCCGGCAGCCGGGCTGGACTGCCCGACCGCGCTGTCCTGCGACGCTTTTGTGACCCTCATCTGGACGGTTCTGACGGCTTTCGACTGTCATTTCTGACAGTACCCATCCCCTCGTGTTGAGTATTCAATGACCCTATGTTCTGGATCGGAGCGGCATCGGTGTCTTGGCCGCATCGTTGGATGACGGGGATATATCTTCTTATCTATTCCCCGTTCTGGCGGTCTTACAAGGCCCATTGACTGGTGATGGAAATGCAAAAAAAGGCATCTCAACATGTAAGAACTTTGACTCACATGATAGAACCGGTCAGTTCAGGAGAGCCACTGGACATCGCCTGGTTGACCGGCATCATTCCCTTGGGGTTTGTACCCGCAGAACTCGCAATCAGCCCTGATGAAACCACCCTGTATGTCGCTCATGAGAGTGGCCGTGAAGTCAGCGTGGTCGATATCGCGAGCGCAAGCATTGTGGGCAGCATCAAACGAGCCGGCGCAGGCGCCATTGCCCTGAGTCCCGATGGCAAACGGCTCTACACCATTGGCCAGAAAAAATGCTACGTGGTCGATACCCGCTTGCGCGAGGTCATCCGGATACTGCCGGCGGCCAACGTGAACCGGGTGCTGTGCAGCCCGGATGGCCGGTTTATCTGTCTTTCCTTTCAGGACGCATTGGGTGGGCTGATCCGTCTGATCGAGACTGAAAACTACACCGTCGAAAACGAATTCGATCTGGGCGCCCTGACCAATGCGTCGCTGGCGTTGGGAATCAGCCCTTTGAATGACCGTTTCTACGCCACGATGCTGGTGGATCGGACTGCGCCCACTGATGTTCTGGCGATCAGCAAGGTCGATTACCTGCAGCATGAGATTCCCGGTTTCTATGACCCGCGATCAATGGCGTTCAGTGCCGACGGCGCGTGGCTGTATGTGGGCGGGGTCGATGAGGTCTATATCGTCGATGCTGCGACGAACAAAACCTTTTATAGGGAGAAGATCGGCAGCCAGGGCTACCCGGTGAAAGTCATCGGCGTGACGCCGGATGACCGATACGTCTATGCAATCTACACCTGCAATTACGACGTCTATCGGATCGACACCGTTAAAGGCATCGCCACCTGCATTGCCTATTTCCCGTCGGTGGGCGGCGCGGTGTTGAACCGTAATGGTAACTA
This sequence comes from Pseudomonas syringae, assembly GCF_002157375.1. Taxonomy (GTDB): domain Bacteria; phylum Pseudomonadota; class Gammaproteobacteria; order Pseudomonadales; family Pseudomonadaceae; genus Aquipseudomonas; species Aquipseudomonas syringae_T. The sequence goes on along the minus strand of NZ_MTSA01000004.1, from coordinate 134,587 downwards.
CATCTACTCCACGCACCCGGACATGAGCTGGATTTCGATTTACAGGCTGTAAGGCTGTCCGTGGGTTGAAACCTGTTTTTTTGCCGGCGACAGGGCGCCCATGCCCCGTCCCGGAGCATGGGCGGGCAACAGGGTCAATCCTGTTTCTTGAACGCAAGCCTGGACTCGTGCAGCAAGGGCTCGGTGTAGCCGGAAGGCTGCTCCGTACCGTTGAACACCAGGGCGCAGGCGGCCTTGAAAGCCGCGGAATTCTTGAAGTCTCGGGCCATAGGCCGGTAGTGAGCGTCCCCGGCGTTCTGCTTGTCGACCACTTTGGCCATTCGCTCCAGCACGTTTTGCACGTCTTCCTTGTCTGCGATGTCATGCAGTAGCCAGTTGGCCATGTGCTGACTGGATATACGCAGCGTGGCGCGGTCTTCCATCAGGCCGACATTGTGAATGTCCGGCACCTTGGAGCAACCGATGCCTTGCTCGACCCAGCGTACGACGTAGCCCAGCAGGCCTTGGGCATTGTTTTCCAGCTCTTCGAGAATCTGCTCCCGTGTCCACTCCGGTTTGCTCACCACCGGGATGGTCAGCAGGTCGTCGAGCAATGGGTCAATGACGTCGGTCCGCGTCTGCTGTTCGAGCTGTTCCTGAATCTGCCTTACGTCGACCTGATGGTAATGCAACGCATGCAGGGTGGCGGCAGTCGGCGAGGGCACCCAGGCGGTTGTCGCGCCGGCTTTGGGGTGAATGATTTTCTGCTCCAGCATGTCGGCCATGCGATCCGGCATTGCCCACATGCCCTTGCCGATCTGCGCCCGGCCCCGCAGGCCGCACGCCAGGCCGACCAGCACGTTGTTGCGCTCGTAGGCCTTGATCCACGGGGTATTTTTCATCTCGCCCTTGCGCAGCACCGGTCCGGCACGCATGGCGCTGTGAATCTCATCGCCGGTCCGGTCGAGAAAACCGGTGTTGATGAAGGCAACCCGTTCCGACGCTGCGTCGATGCACGCCTTGAGGTTGACGCTGGTGCGTCGCTCTTCGTCCATGATGCCCATTTTCAGGGTGTTGCGCGGCAGCTTCAGCACGTCTTCGATACGGCTGAACAGCTGATCGGCAAACGCCACTTCGGCGGCACCGTGCATTTTCGGTTTGACGATGTAAATGCTGCCGGCCCTGGAGTTGCCACGACGATGCAGGTCATGCAGGCCGATCAGGCTGGTGATCACACCGTCGAGAATGCCTTCGGGAATCTCGTTGTCGTCCGCATCGACAATCGCCGGGTTGCACATCAGGTGGCCGACATTGCGAATGAACATCAGCGAGCGCCCGCGCAGCGTGAGTTCGCCTCCGTTGGCCGCCGTGTAGGTGCGATCAGGGTTCAGGCGGCGGGTGATTGCCTTGCCGCCTTTGTCCAGCGTTTCAGTGAGGTCGCCTTTCATCAGGCCCAGCCAGTTGCGGTAGACCGTCACCTTGTCATCCGCGTCCACGGCGGCGACCGAGTCTTCGCAGTCGATGATGGTCGACAGTGCCGACTCCAGCAGCAGGTCCTTGATGCCGGCGGCATCGGTGCTGCCAACCGGATGCTGCGGGTCGAACTGGATTTCGATATGCAGGCCGTGATGCTTGAGCAGAATCGCTTGCGGTTGATCTGGCTGGCCCTTGAAACCGACGTACTTTTCCGGTTGTTGCAAGGCGGCGTGAGCGCCATCAGCCAAAGTGATGCACAGTTCGCCGTCTTCGATGAAGTAACGCCGGGCATCGCGGTGACTGCCATTGGCCAGAGGGGCGCTGGTGTCGAGCAGGTCGCGGGCGAACGCAATCACTTTGGCGCCACGCAACGGGTTGTAACCGGCCCGGATTTCAGCGCCGTTGGCGGTAGAGATCACATCGGTGCCGTACAGGGCGTCGTACAAAGAACCCCAGCGGGCATTGGCGGCATTCAGTGCGTAGCGCGCATTGCTGGCAGGCACCACCAGTTGCGGACCGGCCTGTTCGCTGATTTCCAGGTCGACATTGGCGGTACTGGCCGTGACCTGTTCCGGCACCGGCTGAAGGTAGCCGATGGAACGCAGAAAACCCTGATAGGCAGGCATGTCGCTGATCGGGCCGGGGTGCGCTTTGTGCCATTTGTCCAGTTCGGCCTGCAAGCGTTCGCGTTCGGCGAGCAGGTCACGGTTGAGCGGGGCAAGGTCGTGAACCAGTGCGTCAAAGCCTTTCCAGAATGCGTCCGGCTCCAGGCCGGTGCCGGGCAGCACTTCTTCATCGACAAAACGCTGCAGGTTGACGGCCACTCTGAGGCGGTGGCATTTGACGAAATCGGTCATCGGGTTGGCTCCATTCAGGGGGTGCGCCATGAATCGTCTGGCAGGCGGTCTTGGTGAGCAGGCTCGGTCCCACGCAAGGTTTTCAGCAAGGAAAAGACGCGCGTCAGTCTGCGTTCAGTGCCGCGATACCTGCCTTGGCAACCTGTGCGTCCTGTTCGGCTTTGACACCGGACACGCCCACTGCGCCGGTCACCTGGCCGTCTACGATAACCGGCACTCCACCTTCCAGCGAGGTCAGCAGCGGAGCACTGAGAAACGCGGTGCGGCCGCCGTTGACCATGTCTTCATAGCCTTTGGATTCACGCTTGCCGAGCGCCGAGGTGCGGGCCTTTTCAATCGAGATGTAACTGCTGATCGGCGAGGCGTCGTCCAGTCGCTCGAACGCCAGCAGATGACCGCCGTCATCCACGACAGCGATGGCCACCGCCCAGCCATTGGCCTGAGCTTCGTCGCGGGCGGCACCGAGCATCAGGCTGACTTCGGTCTGGGTGAGGACGGCTTTGATTTTCATGGGTGTCTCCAGGGCAATGGTTATTCAATAGGAGTTCAGCGCGATTCAGGAGTGCCAAGCGCCTCGTCAATCAGTTCGATCCAGTGACGCACCGGTGTCCGGTGGGCGCTTGCCAGATGGGTCTGGCAGCCTATATTGGCGGTTGCGATGACTTGTGGCCTGCCGCTTTCCAGCGCCTTCATGCGGTTGTCGCGTAACTGGCGGGCCAGCACCGGCTGAGTGATCGAGTAGGTGCCCGCCGAGCCGCAGCACAAGTGGCCGTCCGGCACGCTGGTCAGGTCGAACCCGAGTCGGGTCAGGACACGCTCCACCTCGCCACCGAGTTTTTGCGCGTGCTGCAAGGTACACGGGCAATGAAACGCCAGCCGGGTGTCGGTCCTGACGCCAAGGCTTTCCAGCGGCTCATCGCGCAGGACTTCGACCAGGTCCCGGGTGCGGGCGCTGATCAGCGCCGCCTTGTCGGCGTAGAGCGGATCGTCGCGCAACAGTTGGCCATAATCCTTGACGAAGGCACCGCAGCCGCTGGCTGTCTGAATGAGGGTTTCAGCACCGTCTTCGAGGGCTGGCCACCAGGCGTCGATATTACGCCGCGCCCGGTCGAGGCCCGCATCCTGTGCATTCAAGTGGTAATCCACTGCACCGCAACATCCGGCCTTGTCGACCGCAGCGGCGCTGATGCCCAGACGATCCAGCACCCGCGCAGTGGCTGCGTTTGTATTGGGTGACAACCCCGGCTGTACGCAGCCTTCAAGCAGCAGCATCCGCCGCGCATGGTGCGGCGCCGGACGCAACCCCGGAGCCTGTATCGTGGCCGGCAACTTGCTTTTCAAAGGGGTTGGCAGCAGCGGTCGAAAGGTATTGCCCAGGCCCGTCAACACCTTGAACAGTCCGGCGTTCGGCACGACGCGGCGCAGGCCTTCGCGCAGCCATCGCTGGCCCAGTGGCCGTGGCACGACGGCATCCACCGCCGCGCGCCCGATATCCAGCAGGTTGTGATAATCCACGCCTGACGGGCACGTGGTTTCACAGTTGCGACAGCTCAGGCAACGGTCCAGGTGCAGTTGGGTTTTTTCGGTGACGTCATGGCCTTCCAGCACCTGCTTGATCAGGTAAATCCTGCCGCGCGGACCGTCCAGCTCATCCCCCAGCAACTGATAGGTCGGACAGGTGGCATTGCAGAAACCGCAATGCACACAACTGCGCAGGATGCGTTCGGCCTCTTCGGCGCGGGGCTGCGTTCTGGCGTGGTCACTCAGTGTGGTCTGCATGCTTCAAAGCTCCGCGTACAGTCGTCCAGGGTTGAAAATACCCTGCGGGTCGAGCCGGGTCTTGAGGGCCTGGTGGTAGCGCAGCAGGGGCGCGGCCAAGGGCTGAAAAGGACTGTCGACATGGCCCGGGCTGTAACAGGTCGCATGCCCGCCGACACCGGTTGTCAGGGTTCGAATGGTTTCGCAGTCAGCGTCCGACTTCAGCCAGCGCTGTGCGCCGCCCCAGTCGATCAACTGCTCGCCCGGCAGGCGCAGCACGCCGGTATCGGCAGGTACGCAGAGCCGCCACAACAGCGAGGTTTGCTGAAAAAAAGGCAGGCGCTGTTCATTCAATTGCTGCCAGTAAGCGGGGTCCATTGCTTCGCCGCCGAGCCTCTCATGGGCTGCTTTCACCGAGCCTTCGCCGCCTTCAAGGCGTAAACGCAGCACCTGACCATCATGGCTGGCGGCGCTGATCGGCATGGGTTGCTGGCCCCAGTCGGCGAGGCAGGCGAGGGCACGGGCGCTGTCCATTTCCAGCGCGATACTGCGGCACAACCGGGGTTTGGGCAGCACTTTCAGCGACACTTCGGTCAGCACCCCGAGGCAGCCGAAACTGCCTGTCATCAGGCGCGAGACGTCATAACCGGCGACGTTTTTCATGACCTCTCCGCCGAAGCGCAGGTGTTTGCCCAGCCCGGTGATCAGTCGGGTTCCCAGCACGAAATCGCGCACCGAGCCGCTCCACGGTCGGCGCGGCCCGGACAGCCCGGCCGCCACCATGCCGCCAAGGGTCGCGTCACCCAAGGCCGGAGGCTCGCACGGCAGCATTTGCCCGGCGTCATCCAGCGCCTGCAGCAGTTCGCTCAGTGGCGTACCGGCACGGGCGGTGATGACCAGCTCTGTAGGGTCATAGCTGACGATGCCTCGGTGTTCGCGGGTGTCGAGAACGTCGCCTGCCACCGGGCGGCCGAGAAACGCCTTGCTGTTGCTGCCTTGAATGCGCAGCGGTGTGCCGGTACTCAGCGCCTGATTGACCTGTTCGAGCAGCGCCGTGCTGGCGTCCTTGTCTGCCGTACTCATCAGAAACGCTCCAGTTCAGGGAAAGGCAATTGCCCGGCATGGATGTGCATGGCACCGAACTCCGCACAGCGTTGCAGGGTCGGGATATTCTTGCCGGGATTGAGCATGCCGTGCTCGTCGAACGCGGCCTTGATGGCGTGAAAAAAGGTCAATTCGTCGCTGTTGAACTGCGCGCACATCTGATTGATTTTTTCGCGTCCGACGCCGTGTTCTCCAGTGATGCTGCCGCCGACGGCCACACACAGCTCCAGAATTTTGCCGCCCAGGGCTTCGGCCCGTTCCAGCTCGCCCGGCTGGTTGGCGTCGAACAGGATCAGCGGGTGCATGTTGCCGTCGCCAGCGTGAAACACGTTGGCGACACGCAGGCCGTATTGCCCGGAGAGTTCGCTGATACCGCGCAGTACGCCCGGCAAGGCGCGGCGCGGGATGGTGCCGTCCATGCAGTAGTAATCCGGCGACAGGCGGCCCACGGCGGGGAAGGCATTTTTTCGGCCGGCCCAGAAGCGCACGCGTTCGGCTTCGTCTCGCGCCAGGCGCACCTCGGTCGCGCCGGCACGCGCCAGCACTTCGCGGACGTGCTCGCAATCGGCCTGCACGTCGGCTTCGACCCCGTCCAGCTCGCACAGCAGGATGGCTTCGGCATCGACCGGATAGCCTGCGTGAATGAAATCCTCGGCGGCACGGATCGCCAGGTTGTCCATCATTTCCAGCCCGCCGGGAATAATGCCCGCAGCGATGATATCGGCCACCGCACGCCCGGCTTTCTCCACTGAGTCGAACGCGGCGAGTAACACTTTAGCTACCTGCGGCCTGGGCAGCAGCTTGACCGTGACCTCGGTGATGATCCCGAGCATGCCTTCGGAACCGGTGAACAGCGCCAGCAAATCGAAACCCGGCGAGTCCAGTGTGTCGCTGCCCAGCGTCATGGGCTCGCCTTCAACGGTGAGCATGTCGACCTTGAGCAGGTTATGCACGGTCAACCCGTACTTGAGGCAATGCACGCCGCCGGCGTTTTCTGCCACGTTGCCGCCAATCGAGCAGGCGATCTGCGAGGAAGGGTCAGGCGCGTAATACAGGCCGTAAGGCGCTGCTGCCTGGGAAATCGCGAGGTTGCGAACGCCGGGTTGTACGCGCGCCAGACGGGCAGCAGGGTTGATGTCGAGTATCTGATTGAAGCGTGCCATCACCAGCAACACGCCTTTTTCGAGGGGCAGCGCGCCGCCTGAAAGCCCGGTGCCGGCGCCCCGTGCGACCACGGGCACCCGGCGTTCATGGCACAACCGGAGCAGCATCTGTACGTCGTCGACATGGCGCGGCAGCACCACCAGCATGGGCGTGGCGCGGTACGCCGACAACCCGTCGCACTCGTAGGGCCGCAGCTCTTCGGGCCGATACAGGATATCCAGATCATGCATCCGGCTTCGCAGGTCGTGCAACAGTTGTTGCTTGTCGACAGCAGGCAGCACGCCGTCGATACGTTCGTCGTACAGAATGTTCATCAAGCCACCCAGCGTTGTTTTATCGGTTTAGCCCATCGTAGCTCATTCATCACAAGGCTTGAGTTGACAGCACAAGGCGTATCGCGCAATTTACGCATTACGTAATGTGGTTACGAAAATAACAACAGACAGCACCCGTGCGTCAGGCAGGCAACCTCCGTGGACCTTTTCACTTATTACCGATCGACCTCCAGTTACCGTGTGCGTATCGCGCTCGCGCTCAAAGGGCTGGATTACACCGCGATTCCGGTCGATCTGTCGTCCGGGAAAAGCGAGCAGCACCCCCCCGATTACCACGCTATCAATCCGCAGGGCAGGGTGCCTGCAATCAGGCTTGACGGTGGCATTGTCATCACTCAGTCACCGGCCATCATCGAGTATCTGGAAGAGCGCTATCCGCAACCGGCGCTGTTGCCACAGGAACTGGTCTTGCGCGCTCGCCAGCGGGCTGTTGCCGCCGTTATAGGGTGTGATGTCCATCCGCTGCATAATGTTTCCGTACTCGACCGATTACGCAGTCTGGGCCACGAGGAAGCGGCCCTCCGTACCTGGATCGGTCACTGGATTGACAGCGGCTTGCGGGCGGTTGAAGCGTTGATCGGCGACACGGGGTTCTGTTTTGGCGAGCGCCCTGGCCTGGCAGACGTCTATCTGCTGCCACAATGCTATGCGGCACGGCGGTACGCCGTTGATCTGAATGCGTACTCGCGTATCCAGCGAGTCGAATGCCTGGCCATGCAGCATCCGGCCTTTCAACAGGCACACCCTGATGCACAATCGGACAAGCCGGAGTAGGCTGCCCTCATGAAGATTCTTGGTCTGCAACTGATTTTCGGTGATTTCCTCGCTCGCAGCGTGCGAGGGATTCCCTGTGCCCCGCCCGCAGGACAGTGATTGCGTCGTCTACCTACCTTCACTCTTCTGCAAGGAGCCAGTCATGGCTGATCTCTACGAAAACCCGATGGGCCTGATGGGTTTTGAATTCATCGAATTCGCGTCACCGACCCCCAACAGCCTTGAGCCCGTGTTTCAGATGATGGGGTTCACCAAGGTCGCCACTCATCGCTCCAAGGACGTGACGCTGTATCGCCAGGGCGCGATCAACCTGATCCTCAACAACGAACCGCACAGCCTGGCGTCGTACTTTGCGGCTGAGCATGGTCCGTCCGTGTGCGGTATGGCCTTCCGTGTCAAGGACGCCCAGCAAGCCTATAACCGGGCGCTGGAACTGGGTGCGCAGCCACTGGACATTGCCACCGGCCCCATGGAGTTGCGTCTGCCTGCCATCAAGGGCATCGGTGGCGCGCCGCTGTACCTGATCGACCGGTTTGGCGAAGGGACGTCAATCTATGACATCGATGTCAACTTCATCGAAGGCGTGGACCGTCATCCGGTCGGCGCGGGCCTTAAATTCATCGATCACCTGACCCATAACGTGTACCGCGGACGCATGGCGTACTGGGCGAATTTCTATGAAAAACTGTTCAACTTCCGTGAACTGCGCTATTTCGACATCAAGGGCGAATACACCGGCCTGACGTCCAAGGCCATGACTGCGCCGGATGGCATGATCCGTATTCCGCTCAACGAAGAGTCGTCGAAAGGCGCAGGGCAGATCGAAGAGTTTTTGATGCAGTTCAATGGTGAAGGCATCCAGCACGTGGCGTTCTTCACCGATGACCTGATCAAGACCTGGGACGCGCTGAAAGCCACCGGCATGCGCTTCATGACCGCGCCGCCAGACACGTACTACGAGATGCTTCAGGGGCGCTTGCCCGATCACGGTGAGCCGGAGGCCGAACTTAAGTCACGCGGCATTCTGCTGGACGGCTCGTCCGAAGGCGGCGAACGTCGGCTGCTGTTGCAGATATTTTCCGCCACCCTCATGGGGCCGGTGTTCTTCGAGTTCATTCAGCGCAAGGGCGACGACGGCTTTGGCGAAGGCAACTTCAAGGCCCTGTTCGAATCCATCGAACGCGACCAGATCCAGCGCGGCGTGCTGACGCCGGACTGATACCTCTTGTGCCAAGGCTCCGCGTCCGATCCTGATTGTGCAGCGGGCGCTGGCTGTCCGCCTCAACCCGGCAGCCTGCCCCCCATACGCTCGCTGATCGCTGTTGCGGTCTGCAAAAGGCGCTTGACCGCCAGGCTCTGCGCCTGATCGTTCAAGACCGACCCTGGTCCCACCACTGTGATCACGCCCACCAGCTTGTTGCCCATCGCGAACAGTGGGGAGGAGGCTGCGTTGATGCCGGGCATCAACATGCCCTGAATCTGATGCACGCCGGTGCGGCGGATCTGCTCAATGTGGCGTTCGATCTCGCGCCGTTGCCCGGCACCCAGATGAGGCGTTTCCTGCTCGCGAAGCAGAGCCGTTTCGCCCTGGCCCAGAAAGCTGTCGAACACCAGGCCGGTAGACGAACTGAGCAACGGCAGCACCGAGCCGATTTGCGTCACCAGCGTCACGGCTCCCATCGACGGCTCCACATACACCACGGTCGGGCCTTTGTTGCCCCACACGGCCAGAAAGCAGGTCTGGCTCAGCTCGTCCCGCAGGTTGGCCAGCCAGGGCGCCGACACCTTCAACACATCCAGTGTGCCCAGCGACGCCAGCCCGACCTGCAGCGCCTCGCGGCCCAGCCCGTAATGATTGTTGACGGCATCCTGCTCGGCAAAACCGCTGGCGATCAATGCCTGCAAATAACGATGGACCTTGCTGGGCGGCATGCCCAAGTGCTCGGCCAGCTTCGACAGCGATGTGGAGGGCGATAATTCAGCCAGCGCCTTGAGCACGCCCAGGCCGACTTCGGCAGCCTGAACCTTTTGCTGGCGTCCGCTTGCCGGGCTTTCGGTTTCTTGGGTCATGGGAGCATTACGCCGGTCTGGGAAGGCAGCTTTATAGCTTGACCGGCTTTCAAACTCAAATTACGTTAAGCGTAATCAGGTTACGGAATTCGTCATTCCGCCAATCGCTGTGTGACCGAATAACAACAAGAGGTTCAGATGGCTATTTCTTCCCGCTCGGATCCACTGGTCTATCAGTCGGGCTTTGGCAATCAATTCAGCAGCGAGGCCTTGCCCGGCGCGTTGCCGATGGGTCAGAACTCGCCACAAAGGCATCCACTGGGCCTGTACGCCGAGCAGTTCTCCGGAACCGCTTTTACCGTCGGGCGTGCCGAAGCCCGTCGCACCTGGATGTACCGGATCAAGCCCTCGGCAGCCCATCCGCGCTATCAACGCATGGATCGGCAAATCGTCGGCCATGAACAAGGCCCGATCAATCCCAATCGATTGCGCTGGAATGCGTTCGATATCCCTGCCGAACCCACGGACTTCATTGACGGCCTGATATCACTGGCCAGCACCTCGCCGGCGGATCAGGCTGACGGCGTCAGCGTTTATGTGTATGCCAGCAACACCTCGATGCAACGGGCGTTTTTCAATGCCGACGGTGAATGGCTGATCGTGCCGCAGGAGGGCCGACTGAGAATCGTCACCGAACTGGGCCGGCTCGACATTGAGCCACTGGAGATAGCCGTCTTGCCGCGAGGCCTGAAATTCAGCGTGCAGCTGCTCGACGGCAGCGCACGCGGTTACATTGGCGAGAATCACGGTTGCGCGTTGCGGTTGCCGGAACTCGGGCCGATTGGCAGCAACGGCCTGGCCAACCCGCGTGATTTCCTGACCCCGACGGCCTGGTTTGAAGAACACGACGCGCCACTGCAACTGGTGCAGAAGTTTCTCGGCGAACTGTGGGCGACACCTCTGGAGCATTCGCCGTTCGACGTGGTCGGCTGGCACGGCAACAATGTGCCGTACAAATACGATCTGCGGCGTTTCAATACGATGGGTACGGTCAGTTACGATCATCCCGACCCGTCAATCTTCACCGTGCTGACCTCGCCAGGCGCCGTTCACGGGCAGGCCAATATCGATTTCGTGATTTTCCCGCCCCGCTGGATGGTCGCTGAAAACACCTTTCGACCGCCGTGGTTTCACCGCAACCTGATGAACGAGTTCATGGGCCTCATCGACGGTGCGTACGATGCCAAGGCCGAAGGTTTCATGCCGGGCGGCGCTTCGCTGCACACCTGCATGAGCGCTCACGGCCCGGACAACGTCACGGCAGAAAAAGCCATCGCTGCCGAGCTCAAACCGCACAAGATCGAAAACACGATGGCCTTCATGTTCGAGACCGGCAAGGTATTGCGCCCCAGCCGTCACGCGCTTGAGTGCCCGCAGTTGCAGACCGACTACGACGCCTGCTGGAACGGTATGGCCAGAACTTTCAACAAGGAACCGCGCTGATGAACAGCTCTCTACATCGTCGCACTTGGGTCACCTCGGCCAATGGCCACAGTGACTTCCCACTTCAGAATCTGCCGCTGGGCGTGTTCAGCCACCGGGGTTGCGAGCCGCGCGGCGGGGTGGCGATTGGTGATCTGATTCTCGACCTGCGTGCGGCGGTCAACGGTGGTTTTTTTCAGGGGCAGGCCGCCGACGCTGCCGAGGTCGCCAGTCGTGATCAGCTCAACGATTTCTTTGCGCTGGGCGCGGCTTCACGTCGTACCCTGCGTGCGGCGCTGCTGGAGTTGCTGGATGAAGACAGCCCGCAACGGGCAAGCCTGCAGGCGGCATCGGACGTGCTGCTGCCCATCAGTGAATGCACCCTGCACATGCCAGCGCGGGTCGGTGACTACACCGACTTCTTCGTCGGCATTCACCACGCGCTGAACGTCGGCAAACTGTTTCGTCCGGACAACCCGTTGCTGCCCAACTACAAGTATGTGCCCATCGGCTATCACGGACGGGCGTCTACCCTGTGTACATCCGGCACGTCGATCAAACGGCCTGACGGGCAGACCCTCGCTGCAGGTCGGCAGGTACCCGAATTCGGCCCCTGCAAGCGGCTGGATTACGAACTGGAACTGGGCGTGTGGGTCGGCCCCGGCAATGCGCAAGGGGAGGCCATCGGCATTGATCGCGCAGCCGAGCATATCGCCGGGTTCTGCCTGCTCAATGACTGGTCGGCGCGCGATATACAGGCGTGGGAATACCAGCCGCTGGGGCCGTTTCTGTCCAAGAGCTTTGCGACCAGCATTTCTCCCTGGGTGGTGACTGCCGAGGCTCTGGAACCGTTTCGCAGCCCCCAGCCGCCGCGTCCCGACGGTGATCCGCAGCCGTTGCCGTACTTGCTGGATCAGGGCGATCAGCAACGCGGTGCGCTGGACATCGAACTGGAAGTGCTGCTGCTCACCGAGTCTATGAAAGCGCAGGGGCTGGCCCCTTATCGGCTGGGCTTGAGCAATTCGCTGAACATGTACTGGACCGTCGCGCAGATGGTGACGCATCACAGTGTCAACGGCTGCAAGCTGCAACCGGGTGACCTGCTCGGCACCGGCACGCTGTCCGGCCCTGAGCCGGGCCAGTTCGGCAGCCTGCTGGAGATCACTGAAGGTGGCAAACACGTCATTACCTTGCCAGGCGGCGAGCAACGCACGTTTCTGCAGAGTGGCGACGAAGTGATCCTGCGTGCTCGCTGTCACCGGGACGGGCAGGTGTCGATAGGCTTCGGCGAGTGCCGAGGCACCATAAGGGGTTGAATGAACGCTTGATGCGGGTCAGCGGGGTATTTCATACCAGCCCAGAAACATATTCAGCGCCGATTCGACGACGTTGCTTTGCTCCTCGGGCGTCAACAAGGGCGCGTTGAACGTCACTTGCGGCCAGAAGGCGAACGACTTGAGCAGGGCATGCATCTGTGTGGCGGCAAAGCCCGGATCGACGGGCTTCAGGCGATCATCCTTCTGCGCCGCACGGATCCAGGCGCTGAAGGTTTCTTCACGTTCATTGATACGGGCCATCCACACTTGCGCCCGCTCTGGCGAGTGAATGGTCGCACCGACCACGACCCGCGCCAGATCGACAAAATGACTGTTGGTGAGGTTGCGCATCTTGCCCCACAGCAGCTCTCTCAACTGATCGCGCAGGCCGGTGTCGGCGTGATAGATCACTTCCGACTGCGGCGGGGCACAGCTCCATAAACGCTGAAGCATCTCGGCAAACAGTTCTTCCTTGCTGGGGAAGTGGTTGTAGACCGTACGTTTGGAGACCTCGGCGCGTGCGGCAATACGGTCCATGCTGGTGATCTCGAACCCACGGTCGCCGAACTCTGCAATGGCTGCCAGGACGATGGCTTCGCGTTTCTGATCGGTAAGGCGCATGGGTGCGGTCATAGGTTCGCTTCAAACGTGCGTTTAGAGAAAATTACACTCGGCAGTTTACTTGTCACCCAGAATCATGCAAGCTTAAAACTACACCGTGTAGTGTAAAACACTGTTACATATTTTTCATCGGACATCCTGCAACGGGATTCACGTACAAAGTATGCGCGGCTGGAGCCTCAACCTGTTCCCAGGAGTCAGCAAATCATGGCCTCGACCCACCCTAAAAAGGATCTCTCTTCACTGCCTGTCCTGTCTCGGCATGAAGGACGCTATCGCAATCATGCGCCTGTGAAGCCGCTCGGTTTTTTCCGGACGCTGGGTATCTTCTGGGACCAGACGTTCAACAAGCCCAAAGACACACGTCCGGCAGGAGACATTCCGGTCCAGCCGTTGTCGCGACAGCAATTGCTCGCCGCACCGAACAACACGGTGTACCGCCTCGGGCATTCGACCGTTCTGCTCAAGCTGCGCAACCGCTTCTGGATAACCGACCCGGTGTTTGCCGAGCGCGCCTCACCCGTGCAGTGGGCGGGGCCGCAGCGTTTCCACCAGCCACCGATCAGCCTGGAAGAGCTGCCGCCGATCACCGGGGTGATTCTCTCGCACAACCATTACGACCACCTGGACCGCGCCGCCATCAAGGCGCTGACGAACAAGACCGAGCATTTTCTGGCACCGCTTGGCGTAGGCGATACGCTGATCGAGTGGGGTGTGCCTGCGCACAAGGTCCGCCAACTCGACTGGTGGCAGTCCACCGAAGTGGACGGTATCGAGTTCGTTGCCACGCCTTCGCAGCATTTTTCGGGGCGCACACTGCTCGACAGTAACCGCACCTTGTGGGCGTCGTGGGTGATGATCGACGGTGATCAGCGGATCTTTTTCAGTGGCGACACCGGCTATTTCGACGGTTTCAAGACCATTGGCGAGCAGTACGGCCCGTTCGATCTGACGCTCATGGAGACCGGTGCCTACAACGTCGAGTGGCCGCAAGTCCACATGCAGCCCGAGCAGACCTTGCAGGCACATCTGGACCTGCGCGGTCGCTGGTTACTGCCGATCCACAACGGCACGTTCGACCTGGCGATGCACGCCTGGCATGAACCTTTCGACCGGATTCTGGCGTTGGCCTGGGAACAGAATGTATCGATCACCACGCCGATGATGGGGCAGCCGTTCTATGTGCAATTTCCGTGTCGCGGCACGACCTGGTGGCTGGGTGTCGATGAGGTCGTCTCGCCCGAGTCTGACCGGACCACGCAAGAGAGCGGCCGGAAGTCTTGCCACTGCCCTCGGCAAAATGCCTGAACGTCATCATGCGTATGGCTGAACTGATTTCTCGATAGCGTTGCCTATATTTCGATTTGTCACCTGTGTGCAGGCTCCGTCTAATGGCGGCTTCCTACAGCGAAGGTGGCGGTATGCAAGTGCGGAACTCGACGGTTCAGAATGCAGGGTTGATGCTCAGCGTGGTGCTGGTGGCGTTCAACCTGCGCCCGTCAATGGCCGCAATCGGCCCATTGCTGGCGGCGATTCGTCTCGACGTGCCGCTGGGTTTTGGAACCGCCTCGTTGCTGACCATGCTGCCGGTCATGGCGATGGGCCTGGCGATGTTTTTCGGCATGGGGATTGTCCGTCGACTGGGTTCGCAGCGCAGCGTCATGCTGTCACTGGCGCTGATCGGCGTGGCAACCCTGGCGCGCCTGTTGGTCGATTCCGCCGCCGAACTGATTCTCAGCGCTGTGCTGGCAGGCCTCGGTATTGCCATGATTCAGGCGCTGATGCCCGCGTTGATCAAATCGCGTTTCAAGGCCAATGTCTCGCTGTGCATGGGGCTTTATGTGACAGCGATCATGGGCGGAGCCGCCTTGGCCGCATCGCTTGGCCCGCTGGTGTTGGCGCGCAGTGGCAGTTGGCGAATCGCTCTCGCCGTGTGGGCATTACTGGCGTTGCTGGCGCTGGGCGTCTGGTTCGCTCAGCGAGCCCTGCTGCAGGCCGATACGGCGAGCGTTGCAAAGCCCACACCGCAACGAGCGTTTTCGCGTTTGCCTCGGGCCTGGACGCTGGGCGTTTTCTTTGGTCTCGGCACGGCTTCCTATACCTGCGTACTGGCCTGGCTGGCCCCGTATTACCTGGAAAACGGCTGGAGCGAGCAGGGCGCCGGGCTGTTGCTGGGTTTTCTGACCGTGATGGAAGTCGTCTCGGGCTTGCTGGCACCGGCACTGGCAAACTGCAGCCGCGACAGGCGCATGGTGCTGGCTGTTCTGCTGGGGCTGATGATCATCGGTTTTGTCGGGCTGATCCTGATGCCGCAATCATTCAGCCTGCTATGGACCGGTCTGTTGGGGCTGGGCATCGGCGGGCTGTTCCCGATGAGCCTCATCGTGACGATGGACCATGTCGACGATCCGCAGCAGGCAGGCAGCCTCACCGCTTTCGTGCAAGGCGTCGGCTATCTGATCGCCAGCCTGTCGCCATTGTTCGCCGGCATGATCCGTGACCTGACCGGCAGTTTCGCCGGGGCGTGGTGGTCGCTCATGGCATTGGTCGCAATCATGCTGTTGATAGTGGTTCGGCTGGACCCACGGCACTATGATCAGCATCTGCGTGGATCAGCCTCTGCGTGAAGCCCGGAACAATCCGGAAATCGTGCGCGAGGGGACGGCCTGATTGCATTTTGATGCTATCTTGCTCGCGCAGACCTGATCGTCCGGTCGCAGCGCCAGCGAGATGCCTCCATGCTCAACAGTAATGCCCTGAGAAAGCTGGACATGCAGGACCTGATGGTCTTTGTCTCGGTGTATGAGCAGCGCAATCTGACACTCGTTGCCGAAGCGTTGCATGTCAGCCAGTCGACGGTCAGTTACTGCCTGAAAAAGCTGCGCGCCAATTTCGAGGACGACCTGTTCATCAGCACCCGCAACGGCATGCGCCCGACCCGCAAGGCGTTGGCCATGCACAGCCACGTGCAGCAGATCCTGCAGGCCGTCAATATATGCCACGACGGGCTGAAGCTGTTTGATCCGACCCGTCGGCAGACCACCTTCAACGTCTGTGCTCCCGAATATTTCGAGCTGTTGGTCTTACCGCATCTGCTGCGTGACTTTGCTGCTGCCGGTTTCTCGGTGACGGTCAATGTGCAGAAACTGGACAAACACCTGCCAACCGAGCCGTTGAACGATGGCCGCGTCGATCTCGCCTTGTGTTTTGGCCCGGGCTTTCACCGCGTGCCTGATGGCCTGATTTCACAGGTTCTGCTGGAAGATGATCTGGTCTGCGTCATGGACTCGCAATTCGCCCCGCAGGATGCACAGATCGACACGGCAACCTTTACCCGACGGCGCCACGTGTACCCGACACCCTGGACGTCCGACACCAATATGGTTGACGGCTGGCTGCAGCGTCAGGGGCTGGAACGCGATATTGTCGCGCGCGCCAACAGTTACCGGGCGGCCCTGCAACTATTGGAAGGCACCGATTTCATTCTGGTTCTGCCGCGGCGTATTCAAACGCTGTTGGGTAACGAACCGTGGGTGTCGGTCTTCGAGCTGCCACCGGACCTGCCCGGTTTCAGCCTGGACATGGTGTGGAGCGCGCAGGCGGATCAAGAGGAAGCCAGTGGCTGGCTGCGCGAGCAGATTGTGAAGGTGTGCGCCGAGCGCGGCTTGCTCTGAGCCTGCCACACCCTTTTCAGTCTCGTATTTCGGAGAGGTCAGAACGGGTGACGGGCGACAGAAGCTCAGTTACCGGACTTGTCGTTCTGCGGATCAGGTGAGGTAGCAGGCCGGGGTTGTTCACCCTGCTGATTGAGTTCTTTGTTCTTTTCGCCCACTTTGCCGGCGTTTTCCGGCTTGTGATCGAGGTCTTCGCGTTTGGATTCATCTTTCATGACCGTTCTCCAGATAGGTAGGCTGTCTGAATATTGGTCAGTGGGGGATCAGCAAGATTCGATTTATATGACGCGCGGTCCGGTGCCGTGTTTTCAGGCACCGAACCCCGTCAAACGGGTCAGCTCAACAAGGTCAGCACGTCTTTGGCTGCCTGCGCGGAGCTGGCCGGATTCTGCCCGGTGACCAGTTTGCCGTCGGTCATCACGTGAACGCCCCAGTCATCACCTTTGGAGTAGGTGCCGCCCAGTTCTTTGAGGACATCTTCAACCAGAAAAGGCACGACGTCAGTCAGGCCAACCGCTTCTTCTTCCGTGTTGGCAAAACCGGTAACGCGACGACCCTTGACCAGCGCTTCGCCATTTTTTGCTTTGACTTCACGCAGAACGCCGGGTGCGTGGCACACCAGGCCATGAGGCTTGTCAGCCTTGGCGAATGCTTCGATCAGGGCAATGGAGTGCGTGTCTTTTGCCAAGTCCCACAGCGGACCATGACCGCCCGGATAGAACACGGCGTCGAAATCGGCAGCATTGACCTCAGAGAGCAGGCCGGTATTGGCCAGCAATTTCTGAGCATCGGCATCTTTGGCGAAACGCTCGGTTTCAGGGGTCTGTGCGTCAGGTTCATCACTTTTCGGGTCAAGCGGCGGTTGACCGCCAGCAGGCGACACCAGGGTGACTTCGGCGCCTGCATCTTTGAACACGTAATACGGTGCTGCAAACTCTTCGAGCCAGAAACCGGTTTTCTTGCCGGTGTCGCCCAGTTGGTCATGGGACGTCAAAACCATCAGGATTTTCATATTCATGCTCGTCTTTGAAGGGTTGAGAAGGAGTAGACAGGCGAAAATCTCAAGTGTTGTCAGAATTTTTTACAACCTGAACGAAGCAAGGCCGGGTTTCGACGTCACGGCTGACGTCAAAACCCGGCCTTGCTTCAGAAGCGGCGCTGAAAACGCTTCAGGTCAGGCTCATTGCTCTTTGGTCAGGTCAACCAGCGGTTCTTTTCGTACTTCAGTCTCGCGACCGTCCTGAATGGTCTTGATCTGCCCGAGCGCCTTGTCGACGGCACCCTTGTCAGCCAGCAGGCTGTAGCTGATCTGGAACTGACGTTGCTCTTTCGGTGCAATGATCGGCACCAGATTCAGCGGACGCTGGAAGCGGCGGTTATAGGAAAAACTGGTGCCTGGCTCCAGCCCGGTCACGTAACCCTGGCCTTTGGTGTCCGTGTTTTTCCACAGCGAAAACACCGGCAGTTGCTTGGTATTGAAGCCGACGGCTACGCCCAGGCTGCCGGCCTTGTTGTGCAGCACGGTAACGGTGTCGCCTTTGGCATCGCCGTAAGGCACGATGTTGTAGACCGTTTCGTCATAGTCCGGCGTCGGTCCGCGGTAGGTCTGCCAGTCGCCCAGGTCGCCCTTGGCCTTCTCGTTGAACGGCGAGACCTGTTTGACCGGCGCCTCGAAGCGCGCGCCTTGTTCCAGGAAGGGTGTACTGAAATTGCTGTGGTACAGCGCCTGATATTCCTTCGGATAGTCGCCGTTGTTGGTCAGCGTATCGTTGAGCGAGAAGCTTGTGCTGCCCGGCTCGGTGACCAGTTCGGTCTGCACCGAGAAATCGACTTTCTTGAACGCCTGTTCCTTCAGCTCACCCTTGAGGCGGATGGCATACGGCGGTTTTTCGTCGACATGCAGCGTCACCTTGCTGGCCGGAATGTTGGCTGCGCGACCGTGCAGGGTCAGCAGCTCGCCGTTGTCCATGCCCGGATGGCCCACCCACTCGTAACCGCAACGGGTGACCAGCTCATTGAAGCCCTCTAGCCAGCCCAGCCCGCCACGCCCGTTGAGCTCGATGAACGCCGGGTTCACCACATCCTTGACCGGTGAATCCCAACCCATGCGCACATCGCCCACCGACGCTTGCAGCACGTTCATGCCGCGGGTCGGCACCACCGACAGCTTCATCGTGCCGTTATCGATATCGATAATGCTCACGCCTTCCTGCCGACCGCCATGCAGCGTGCGCAGGGTGATGGTGAACGGCTTGTCCGTCTTGACGCCCAATTGCTGGCTGGTGATCTGCTGATTCTGCGCAGCCTTGTCGGTGTCGAGCAGCACGTAATCCCAGGCGAACACACTGGAAGCGGCAGTCAACGCGCCGAGGCCTACAAGCAGGGGAAGGGATTTCATGGCGAGGGTCCTTCTGGAAATTATTGGAATTATGGTGTTGCAGAGCTCGTGCAAACCGGAGCCAACAGCCCGGTTAAACGATTCAGCAATCGCTTGAGTCTAGCCAAAATAATGGCGGCTGTGGAGCGGTATTTCCGGGTTTTACACCCAGGTGCTTTTCGGTGGTGGCTTCAGGCACTGACAAGAGAGCCGGCGGGATGCGCGCGCGGTGCGAGGGTGGCCGTGGCCTCTCAAGTTACCTTGCCTGCCTCGCCCAGCAGTCGCACGATCTGCGCAAGTTCCCAGGCGCTGAGCAAACTCACCGGGTCGGTGCGCAGCCAGCTTTCGAACGAGCCTTCCCGGCCATCAGGGCCCCGGCAATAGAGGCAGCGAGTCGGGCCGCTGCTGCTGACTTCAAGCGTCAGCAGCCAGCCGTCGATGGTCACCTGCTGCAGCCCGTCTTGCGAAAACCGGTCAGCACGCTGCAACGCTCGCACGCCCATTGCAGCATCCCGCAGTTGCTGGTACACCTCGCGAGTGGTCAACGCTTTCATGGGCTTCACGCATTCGGAATTTCGCTGAGTAAAGCACGAATCCGAATGAGGCGCGGTCCATGAGTATCCGGATCAGACGGGGGGTCGGCCTCAGGACGCTGACGCTGACGCTGCACCAAACAGGCGTTCGATCTCCGGACGCGTCTGGTTGATCGCCCCCAGTTGGCGGATCAGTTGCGCCGGCCGGCTGCCGCGAACCCCGGCATCGGTCATGGTCGCGTCGCGCACGTAGGTGTAGACACCGCTGACGCCAAACGGCGTGATGTGGCGCACATGTGTGCTGAGGCCTTGAGTGATTGCCTTGAAAGACTCGCTGGCGTAGTAGGTGCGGCGGGTCCAGGCCGACTCGAATACCACTTCCATCATGACGACAGTCAGACGCGCTGCCTCGACCTCATGATCGACATCGGGCGCTGGCGGTGCTGGCTGGGCGTTGTCATAGGGTTCGGCCAGGTGCAGGCGCAGCTTGAGCACCGCCTCTGAAGCGGCCATTTCGCGTGCGAGCCGGGCGACTGCTTCGCGTGCAGCGGGCAGGTTATCGCTGGCCAGGTGGAAGTGCAGGTGCATCTTGTCCTGCGTGGCGGTTTCGTTGGGAACCGGATCGGGCAGGCGATCCACCAGCGTGCTTGAGCCGTCCGGCACGTCGTAGGCGATGGTTTCCTCGAACATGTTCTGCTCGTCGGTAAACAGAAGGGAGCTGGCGTCCTTGAATTGCTTCTGGTCCTCGGCCGACAGAAATCCGATTTCCACACCGCCGTCCAGTACGTACCCCGCCAACGGTTCGACGCCCTCGATGACGGGCCACAGATGGCCGTCCTTTTCGCGGGTCAGATGGTGCTGGACGTACCAGCCCAGTCCGGGAAGACGGGCGCACAGCGGGCCGTGAACGTCGCGCCAGTAAGTGGCGAACAACTCGTGGGGGACGCCGTTCCTGCGCAACACGGTGGTGTAGGAATTGATGACGATGTTCTGGTCACGGGCGCCGTAATTGTCGGCAAGGGCTGAGGTAGGCATGAATACTCTCTGTCAGAAGGTGTCTACCTCAGGCGCCTCGCGATGAATGTAAGTTCAAGGGGATTCACCGACGGGCACACCCTCTCGACGCAATACAGGGCGAAACGAACAGATGCCCTTGCCAGGCGCCTGCCAGGGTCTGCACGGAGACGATCAGCCACATCACGGCCAGCACAACGACCAGCCCCATGCCCAATCCGTCGAAAAAGCCCAATTGCAGGGTCGCGCCCAGTTTGAGCGTCGCCAGCGCGTACACCCCGAGTGGAAAGGTAAAGGCCCACCAGCCCAGATTGAATGCCAGGCCTTGCTTGAAATAGCGCGCCGTGATCAGCACCGCCAACGCCATCCACCACAGGCCCAGCCCCCAGAAAAGCATACCGGCAATCACACCGATGCCCGCCGCCACCGTGCCGACCGACGCCAGGCCGTGTGCGGCGAAGACGGCCGGCGCATCACTGCTCATCACCAGCATGCCCAACGCGCCCGTGCCGATCGGGCCAAGCGCCAGCCAGCTCGACGCAGCCATGCTTTCATGCGGCAGTTTGTGCAAGGCCAGTCGCAACAGCAGGATCACCAGAATGCTCAACGCGACAGGCACCGAGTAGGCCCACAGCACGTAGCTGGTGATCAGCACCTTGAACTGCGAATCTGCGGCGGCAAGCTGCGGGGTCAGCAAGCCACCGCAGGCCGCTGCAACTTCCGCGGCCACCACTGGCAAAAGCCATACGGCGGTCATTTTTTCGATGCTGTGTTCCTGGCGGGTGAACATCATGAACGGAATCAGCACGCCGCAGGCCAGGGCCATCGCGACATCCAGCCACCACAGGGCTTCGGCAACCGGAACGATTGCATCGCCCCAGCGCGCCGGCCCGTAGACCAGCAAGCCGCTGATGAGGGTCGCCAGGCCCATGGGAATCGTGCCGAAAAACATCGAGACCGTTGAATGCCCGAATACCTGACGGGCCTCGTCGAAGAACAGCAGCCAGCGACTGGCGTACATCACGCTGAACAGGATAAACAGGCCGATATTGAGGAACCACAGCGCCTCACCCACCTCATGCAACAGGGCCGGACTCCCCGGCAGTTGCGCCAGTGCCAATGAAAGAATGCCGGTGCCCATTGTGACGGCGAACCAGTTGGGGGTGAACTGCCGGATGGCTTCGCGCGGGCTCGCCAGGGCGCCGAGGGGTGCGTGACCTTTGAGGACGATTGCGAGCCGGTTCATGGTGTTCTCCTGCGGGTGATTGCGGTCAGGCATTCAGTCTAAGGTTCGGCAATAAATTCTCTAAACGGGTAATCTCGCTTCTTGTTACCTGTATTTCAGGTAAGTCTATCCACAGTGGAGTTCGGCCTTGAGGCTCAACCTGCGTCAATTGCAGATTTTCTGCGCCATCACCCGGCATGGCAGCACCACCAGCGCGGGCCAGGCGCTGTCATTGTCACAGTCAGCCACGAGTGCGGCTCTCAATGAGCTGGAAAGCGCGCTGGGTACGCGGTTGTTCGACCGGGTCGGCAAACGGCTGGTCCTTAATGACAGCGGTCAGACATTGCTGCCCCGTGCCATGACCATGCTGGAAAGCGCCCAGCAGATCGAAGACAGCTTTCTGCTGCCCGATGCCAGCTTGAACGCGCGTCTGAGAATCGGCAGCAGTAGCACCATCGGCAACTACGAGCTGCCGCTGATTATCGGCGCGCTACGCACATCGGCACCGCTGTTGCGGGTGGACGTGGACATCGGCAATAGCGCGTCGATTGCCCGCAAGGTCGCGCAGTTCGAGATCGACATGGGGTTGATCGAAGCGCCGTGCCATCTGCCGGAGTTGATTGCCGAGCCGTGGAGTGTCGATGAAATGGTCATCGTGGCGGGCAGTACTCACCCGCTGGCCCGGCAGACGCAGGTGTCGCTGGGTGAATTGCAGCGCGCGGAATGGCTGTTGCGCGAACCGGGCTCCGGTACACGGGAGGAGGTCGAGCATTTGCTGCTCAGGCACCTGCATGATTTGAAAGACATGCGCCAGATGGGCAGCTCCGAGGCGATAAAGCGCACCCTCGCTCAGGGCATCGGCATCAGTTGCCTGTCCAGGCGGGTGGTGGCTGATCTGCTGGCGAGCGGGCAATTGCAGACGCTGCCCAGCCCGCTGCCGCCGTTGAACCGGCGATTCTTCATGATCAGGCACCGCGACAAGTTCATCTCGCCGAGCCTGGAACGTTTCAGGGAGACCTGCCGGCAGGCTGCCGATCAGACGTCGGCGTCGCGCCACGGCTTGAGCCACAACGCCAGACCGGCCAGCAACATCGCGCCATAAAGGCAGCTCAAGCCGAGCTGCAACCAGGTGTCCTGCAACGGGTGCAGCAACAGGGCGGCGACGGCCATCAACAGGCTGGCCAGCAGCCAATGACTGCGCCAGGGCAAGACCTTCAGCAACGACTGGCGTCGCATCAGCAGCAGGCCGGTGACCAACGCGCCGCCCAGTGCAGCGAGGGCGATGCCGGTCAGGCCGAACGCAAACGGCAAGGCCCCGAGCAACACCGCGTTGCACAGGCTGCCGATCAGTTCGCAGTTGAGTGGCAACCGAGTGTCACCGGCTGCGTAGGCATAGCGTGCGAGCAACGCGTTCCAGGCGCCGAACATCAGCGGCACGGCAAACCACGCCAGCAGGCCCGGCAACGGACCGTCGTGGGTCTGATCGGGCAGCAAAAGGGCCATCAGGGCGCCCGCTGCTCCGATCAGGCCGGCCACGGCCGGCAGTGTCAGCAAGGTGGCACTGCCCAGCCCGCGCCTCAGCAGTGACAGGCGTTGATCGCCCGCGCTGCCGCTCATCAGCCCGAGCAGCACCTGATTCAGGCTCATCAAGGCAATCAGCGGCAGGTTGATCAGCTTGCGCGCGAGATTGACCCAGGTTACCGCGCCTTCCCCCAGCAACGAAGCCACCATCCGTTCAAGCAAAGCCAGGCCCTGACTCGCCAGGTTACTGCTCAGCAGTGGCCCGATGCGTTGCAACAATTCGCGCACTGCACCGGCTTCCGGTTGCCACTGCCAGGGTCGCCAGCCTGAACGGTACAGCGTGGGGATCAACACGCTCGGCATCAGCACGCTGCCCAGCACACAGGCGCTGGCCACGCCGACAGACGTGGACGCATGACCCAGCGTGGCGAGATAGATCACCGGCGGCAGGTTGAACAGCAATGAACCCGACCCGGCCAGCACAAACCGCGAACGGGCCTGCAAAGGGACACAGAACAGCGCGTGCAGCAGAAAGCCGGGCGCACACCAGGCCAGCCAGTGCAGCCCGCTGGCAGCCTGGGCGTAGCCCTCGGCATCCAGCCCCGGCCCGATCAAACGCACCAGCAGGCCGGCGCCCGCCGCCAGCACAAGGCTCAGCGCCACCCCAGTCAGCAGCAGGCGTGGGGTCATTCCTCCCAGCCAGCGTTGCTGCCGCTCGGTCGAGCGCTGCTGATACAGCGGCAATGCGGCCGCGCTGAGCAAACCTGCGGCCAGCGACATGCGCAGCGCTTCGGGCAGGAACATCGAGACCAGAAACGCATCGCTCTGGCTGCCAGCCCCCCAGGCCGCCACCAGTAGCCACTCACGGGCGAAACCGGCTGCCAGGCCGGTGAGGGTGGCCAGTGTCAGCCAGAGTGTCGAACCCAGCATTGCGGGCGCCGCTGATCAGTGGAACAAGGTGAACAGGCCTTTGCCGCCCACCTTGTAATTGAGGTGGCGGGCACGCTCGCCTTTGACCTCGGCATTCGGGCCACTGACAATTGTGTAGGGCGCGACAGGTTTGGACACCACGCTGTTGCCGCCGACCACCGCGCCCTCGCCGATGTCAGCACCGAACGAGAGCAGGGCACGGCTGCAGATCCACGCGTAGTCGCCAATCAGCACCGGCCCGCCAACGGCCCAGAACTCGGGTTCGTTGAGGTCGTGGCCACCGGCGATGATCAACACATGCGAGGCGATGGTGACATGGTCGCCGATGACCAGCCCGCCGCGTGCATCCAGCTGGCAGTGCCAGCCCACCGTGGTGTCGTTGCCGATGCGCAGGCTGTCGACGCCCAGCACCTCGGTGTTGCGCCAGACGGTCGAACCCTTGCCGATCTTCGCGCCACCGATGCGCAGCCAGAGCAGGCGCAGGGTGTGGCTGGGGATCTTGCAGATCAGGATGTTGTAAGCCTGCTCCCAGGTGCGCAGCATGCGGTCCCGCAGGGTCGGCCAGTTGATCCCGTAAAGCGGAATCAGCGCGCCGAGGGTTTCACTGGCCAACAGCTTGTAGAAGCGTCGTGCCAGCGGGTTCTCTATTCGCGGTTCGATGTCCAGGTAGCAGATGAACGACAGGGTTCGCTCCTTGATGCGCGTCTCGAAGCACACTTCGTTGTCGAGCATCCACTGGTAGGCGGCTTCGAGCTCTTCAAGTGGCACAGCCATCTTGCGGGCGTAGTCGGGCAACGCCTCTCTGAGGTTGTGCGAATGCAGCATGCGATGTTTCATACGGAGGTTTCCGGCTCGGGTGAGGCAACAGGGTATCGACGGGACTTGGCGGTGTTGGCACGCAGGCGTCTGGTTTCATGCAGGCTGATGCCGACAAACAGCCAGAACAGGGCGGCCAGCACGCTGGTAAAACTGAAATAGTGGTCAAACAGGCCGCTGAACAGCGCCGACAGCACGCCGATCATGCACCCCAGCGCAATAGCGTTATCGTGGGTCAGGACGATTCCGCCCGCCTCGGGGCGCACTTCTTTCCACCAACTGACGGTGACGGCAATGAACAGCAGCATGCCGGGCAGTCCGATCTTGTAGATGAAATTCAACCACAGGTTGGAAATACCGAATTGTGTATAGCCCAGCACGGGCGGATCGGTCTTGAAGCCGATACCGAACGGGAAGGTCGCCATCGCGTCCGGGAAGTGGCTGTATTCAAGGAAGCGAATCGCGGTGCTGACGTCGTCATGACTGAACAGGCCCATCAGCCGCTCTTGCAGCGGCGGATAGAACATCAGCAGCACGACGCCGGCAATCATGCCGCCCATCAGCAGCCGTCCAAGGTGCGGGACACGCCTGCGCGCCATCCACAGCATCACCGCCACCAGGCTTACCAGCGCGCCGCGTGATCCGGTCAGCAGCAGGCCGATGGCGCCCAGCACCGCCACGGCCAGCCCCAGCTTGCGCGCCGCGCCGCTGCGGGTCATGCCGAAACAGAACGCCAGAGGCAGCAACATCGCCAAGGCGCCGCCCGCCACGTTGGGGTGCATCCACGGCGAGCCCATGCGGCTGGCAAACGATTGCAGGCTTTCGTTCAGGGTATCGGCGCCGCTGTAACCCAGGCTGCCCAGAATCGGGATGATCGCCGTTCCCGAGCCTTTGGTGATATAGAGCGAGATCGACAGCAGCAGTAACAGCAGTGTCCCGCCAAGCAGCGCAATGACCAGGCTTTCCAGCGTCTTGAGGTCGGTCAGCAGGCGCGGGACCAGAAACAGGATCGACAGGTTGAACAGCCAGCGGACCCAGTTGACCGGCCCGTTGCCCTCGGCGATGACGGTCAACTGTCCGACCAGAAACGGAAAGGCACTGAACAGCATCAACGCCACCAGCAGCCGTTCGGTGCGGAGCATGGCGGGCACTTTGTGTTGTTCGTGAAAAACCCCCTGCAGCAGGTAGCTGGCCCAGGTCAGCATGATCAACGCTTCGGACACCGTGGTCCGGATGCCGATCTGAACCGTGGAATAAGGCAGAACGGTCCCGATGAAACCGAACAGCAGCAGCCCGAGCACCGGGCGGCGCATCACGGTCACTACCGCGGCGATTCCCAGGACGGCCATCAGTACCAGAGGTATCGGCAACAGCCAGATCATTACTCCGAACAGCAGGCTGATCAGCAACCCGACGGGCATGGCCAATGGCATCAGCGCAGCTCCTCCAGCGTGGCGTGTACGCGTTCGCAAAACGCTTTCAACTGATAGCGAGCCGTCCAGTCCCTCGCGACGGCGGGGTCCTCTTCCGGTGCATGGGACAGCGTGCCCATCAGCCGGATCAGGTTGCCGCTGTCATCAGGCGAAAAGCGCGGGCTGTCGGGCGGGGCGACCTCGTCCAGCGATGAACCCGTGGCCACGGCGACCGGTGTACCCACGTTCAGCGCCTCGATCACCGGCAGCCCGAAACCTTCGCTTCGGGACGGCTGCCAGAGCCGCTCGGCGTTTTTGTAGATCGCGTGCAATTCGGCGTCGCTGAGACCGGTCAGCACATGCAGGCCCGGCAATTGACGCTGGGCTTCGGTCAACGGCTCATCGCCACCTACCAGCACCAGCTCCGGGGTGTCGACGAACTGCATGCGCGCCGTCTGCCAGGCGTCCACGAACCATTTGATATTCTTGCGCGGCTCGCGGGTGCCCACGCACAGCCAATAACGCGCGGGTAATCGCAACGGACTGACATCGGCCGGTTCGCCTTCGAAGCGCTCCACCAGCAAAGGCACCACCCGCAGCTTGTCCTTGATGCGCGGGAACAGGCGCGCCGCTTCGTTGGCGGTAAATTGCGACGGCACCCAGATCTGATCGGCGACCCTGAGCGACCAGACAATCGACAGGTAATCGGTGAAGCGGTAAATCCGGGCTTTCAGGCGTGACCCGTGATTGTTCTGCTGAGTCAGCTGGAACAGGTCGTGCAATTGCAGCACGTAGCGCATGCCGGCCGGTTTTCGGCCCAGTGGCAGGCCCATGTTGATGTTCGCGACGTAGACCTCGATCCCCGCATCGCGCAGGGCGCCAGGCAGGTACGCGCCTTCGAATCGCACCCGGTCCGGCAGGCGATGCACCGAGTCCAGCGGCGTGGCCCAGCGCGGGGCATGCATCAGGCGGCGCACGGGATGATCGTAAGGCGCGACGCCGAACAATTGCAGTTGCACGTCCGGATGTTCGCGGAAAGCCTTCTCCAGGGCGAAATTCTGGCGGCCGATGCCGCTGGTGGGGTAACCGGCGGCCGCGCGGTAGTCGAGTCCTATACGCATGAGCGCGATCCTTGCTTGGGGGGCGAAAAGCGGGTGTAGATCACTTCCAGTTGAGCCGCCGAAACAGACCAGTCGTGCCGGGTACGCACGTAAACGCGGCCCGCCTCGCCGATCTGGTCGAGCCGCAACGGCTTGTCGGCGTATTCGACGATCAGCGTGGCCAGTCCGGCAGCGTCTTCGCTGCCCAGATAATGCTCGCCGTTGGTGACCGACAGCCCTGAGACACCTTGCGCGGTGGTCACCACCGGCAGCCCGGCCGCCATCGCTTCCAGCGTCTTGAGCTTGGAGCCGCCCCCTTGGCGCAAGGGGGCGAAAAACAGCGAGGCGGTCGCCTGCAGCGCGCGCAGGTCCGGCACGAAACCCAGCCATTCGATACGCGGATCGGGCCAGCGCTCGCGCCAGGCTTCAGGCATACCGAAACCGCCGATGGCAAAGCGTATTTGCGGTGCCTGAGCCCATACCTTGGGCATGATCTCGTCCAGCGCCCATTCGATGGCGTCGACGTTGGGGCCGTATTCATAGTTGCCGATGAACAGCAGGCGATGGCTGTTCCGGTCGGCCTTCACGCTGGCGTAGTAGCCGCAATCGACACTGTTGACGACATAGGACGTGGCCCTGCCGCTCAGGCGCGAAAGCACCTTGGCGTCGTTCTCGGTGACCGCGATCAACTCGCCGGTCTGGCGAAATACGCGGGTTTCCCAGCGTCGATAGCGCCAGCGATCATACACGGCGAAGGCACTGGCCCAGCGCGGCAGGCGGTCGTAGCTGGCAGCGCCCAGGTCGGACTCGACATTGTGCTCGGTGAGCACGAACGGCTTGCCCGAGCGTTTGAGTGCGCGTTCGAAGGGCTGAAAAGAATACGTGTGTTGCAACTGGATAATGTCCCAGTCTTCCTCAAGCAGTTGCTCGAAAGCCTTTTCCAGCGTCGGGGCGTAACCGTTGATGCTGGCGAGCATCGGCGCCGGCGAAAACGCCACGGCCAGCAGGGTGCGCAGACTGAGCAGCGGGCGGCGATCAATCACGATCAGACGCTCCAGCCAGGGTTCGAGCGCAGAACGCGATTCATCATCCAGCGCGGTCTTGGACTGTACCAGCAGGGTAATGCGGTGACCTCTGGCGGCCAGGTTGCGCAGCAGATGATATTCCCGGGTCTTGCCGCCGCTGGTGGTCGGCCACGGCAGGTAAGGGAGCGTCCACAGAATTCGCATGCTCAGGGTTTCCATTCCAGAATTTGCAGAGTCGGCTTCAGCAGCAGCGTGATGCCCTGGCTGCCTGACAGCGGGGCGCGGCTGCCGGTCAGCGGGTCATGCACGACCGCATCGGTGATGCCCGGAAAATTCAGCGACGTGCCGGTGGCGCTCCAAAACATCAGCAGGCGGGTGCCATCGTCCTTGCTCCACGGCACGGCATAGAGGTCGCCCGGTGTCCGGCTCACTTCCGGCATTTGCGCAGGTTGCAGGCGAGGGCCGGTAATTCTCAGGAAATTCTGCAGTGCCGTATAGACCGGTTTTGGCTCGGCTTGCAGGTCCAGCAGCCCATAACCTTGATCGCGGGCCGAGGCCCGTTCGTCGAGATCGCTCAGGTTGAAAAGAAAGATGCGCTGAAAATCCATCGCGCTCATCAGTGCCAGGCGCCGCAACGTGTAATCGGCCTGGCCGGAAGTGCCGATCAGGTGCTGCATCTCCACCGGGCCGGCATAGCTCGACCAGCCCCATTCAGTGGCCCACACCTGCTTTACGCCATTGCTGTGCAGCAGGGTGTTCATGGCGTTGGCGCGCACCAGAAAATCCCGGTCCGCGACCGAGTCGCCTTCCGGGTACTCGGAATAGGGGTGATAGGCAGCGACGATATTCTGTTGGCCCAAACCATTGTCGATCAGCGTCTGCAGCATGTAGCCGGAAGTGCTGTGCATCTGACTGTAATAGGCCATGCCTGCGGTGGCGATGGCCTTGTCCGGCAGGGCTGCGCGAATCGCATTGGCCGTCGTGGTGAGCAAACGGCCATAGGCGGCGGGGTCTTCCTTGGGCAGCCAGATGATGTTCGGCTCGTTCCAGACCTGCCAGGTGTTGACCTGCGGATAACGCTGGGCCAGGGCGGTCATGCGTGCGGCAAAGACGTTGAAATCCTTGGGCGGATACTGGTCGCGGCTCCGGGCCTCGGCCGGCGCGCTGCTGGCAAACGAGGCCGAACCGACCAGGTACGCCAACGTGTCGTAGTTACGCGCCTTGATTGCCGACATGGCCGCATCCAGTTCGGTCAGGGCGTACTGATCCTTTTGCGGTTCGATGATCGGCCAGTGAATGGTCAGCCGCACCCGGTTCAGGCCCAGTTCGTCCAGACGATTCATCTGTTGCTGATAGATGTCCGGCGCAAAGTACTGAAACTGTACGTTGACACCCAGGAAGTCCTTCCAGACAACGTCGCGGGGCGGGTTCAGAACCGTTGCTGCCTGAGTGACACCGCTGAAGGCGGCGGCTATCAGCGCGAGGGTGAAGGCCTTGAATCTGGATGAACGCTGCATGTCACGTTTCCTCACAGGCTTGGCGGAAAACATCCCGGAAATGTTCGGCGGTGTGACTCCAGACCCTGGCCTTGCCCATGTCAGAGGCGCTTGCAGCCCATTGCCTGATCAGGTCGGGCGACGCGCAGACTCGCGCCAGCGCGGCAGAAAGGCCTTCGACGTCGCCCTGAGGATAAATCGTTCCGTTACCGTGCGAGACCTCTTCGGCAAACGAGCGCGCATCCGAGGTGATCACGCCTCTGCCGCAGGCCACCGCCCACGACAGTGCGCCGCTGGTGCCACGCAGCTTGCCGAGAATCTTCAGTTTGCTCGATTCGCGGTAGGGCAGAACCATCACATGATGGGCCTGAATGACCTGCGGAATCTGCTCGGCAGGCAGGTCCAGTTGCCAGTCGATCAGGTCGACCAGCCCCAGATGGCGAATGCGCGTGCGCAGTTGCTCCAGGTAACTGCCGGACGGGCCGAACGCCATTTCCGGTTCGCTGCCGCCCGCCAGGGTCAGGCGTACCGTTGAACGCAGTGCGGGCTGGGAGGTGAACACCTCGGCCAGCGCCTCCAGCAGGTCTTCGATGCCCTTGCCACGATAAATGAAACCGAAATACAGCAGGCGTAACGGCTTCATGGGCGGCAATGGGGCCGGCTCGATGGCCACGTTGCCGTGATTGATCACCACCATTTGCGCCGGTGTGAGGCCCATGCGCTGGCGCAGGCTCTGGCTGCCGGCCTGAGTCAGGGTGACAAGGCGGGTCATGTGCCGCGCCAGTTGCCGCTCTTCGTGCAGGCACAGCGGGTCGGCCAGCACCGTCGCAATTTCCGGCAGAGGCGAGCGCATGCCGCTGGCCATCGACAATGGCCAAGGGAGCTTCTCGCGGCGCCAGACCAGCCGTTCGGGGTCGTGGACGGTAGCGGTCAGCGGCAGCTTCGGAAAGCGTTTGCGCAGCGCGCGCAATGCCTGAAACTCCGCCAGTCTGCCTCCCCCCAGTTCGGCGTGAACCAGATCGATGCCGCTCCAGTCCGTGTCGGCCACCCGTTGCGCTGCCGCACGCGGGTCGTTGCCGACCCCTTGCAGCGGCGTGCTGACCTGCAACCCGAGGCCTTCAAGCGCCTGGCGCAGATGCCCGGCATAATCAGCAATGCCGTTCTGCTCGGGTGGCAACGGTGCCA
Source organism: Pseudomonas syringae (assembly GCF_002157375.1). Taxonomy (GTDB): domain Bacteria; phylum Pseudomonadota; class Gammaproteobacteria; order Pseudomonadales; family Pseudomonadaceae; genus Aquipseudomonas; species Aquipseudomonas syringae_T. Next base: position 103,403 of record NZ_MTSA01000004.1, on the reverse strand, counting down.
GCAGGGCGATTCGCATCAGCCTCGACTCCCGAACCGCTTGAGGAACTTGAGAACCCGCTCCGGCACTTCGAAACGACGGCGGTTGACGATGATGCCGTCGACCTTCTTGAAGGCGGTATTGAGGTTGTTCAGTGTGTCCTCAAGCATCGGCACGGTGGTTTCTTCGGCGCGCACCACCAGCACGATCAGGTCGGCCTTGCGCAGCAGGACGAAGGCGTCCTGATTGGCAGACAGCGCCGAGGCGTTGATCAGCACGATTTCACCGGGGCTGGCCGGGCCGCGGCCTTCGGTACGAACCCGATGGCCCTGTTCGGTCAGCAACGTGCTCAGCCGCTCGATCACAAAGCCCACGCCCGCGCCGGACTTGACCGACGTAAAGCCCAGCGTCAGACCCTGCCCGTCGACCTGGTCCAGCGGCAGGATGCCGTACACCCGATGCAGATTGGAGGTAAACGCCGCGCTGCGTTCCTGAGCGCGCTCCAGATCCGGCAGGCTGGTCCAGACCGGAACGCCAAAGCTGCTTTCGATCTTGTCGCCGTCGTGAATGCGTTGATCCAGCAAGTAAAAGAAGTACAGCGCCAGGGCACCCACCACCACGCTCAACGGAAACGCCAGAAGCAGCATCAGCAGGCTTTTCGGAAAGACCCGGCTGGGGTTGAACGTCGCGTCTTCGATGGTGGCGATGTTGCTGATCTGGCTGTTGTCCAGCTCACGGTCGATGCGTGATTTTTCCAGGCTGTCCTTGTACAGCGCATAGCTCTTTTCAGCGGCGTCCAGCTCGTTCTGCAGGCGCGAAAGCTCCGGTTCCAGGTTCAAGGCCTGCTGGCGGTCACTTTCCAGTTGGGCGATCTGCGTGTTTTGCTGGGCAAGCTGGGTTTGCAGGCGCGCGTAGCTGGTCTGCTGATCGGCGTAGACGTTCTGCATGCGGTTGTAAATCGGGTTGGGCGTGATGCTTTCGGAGCGCTGAACGGTCGCGTCCTGGCCGTTGAGCAGCTTCTTGAGGTTCTCGATTTCCTCATTGATGGCCCGGATCGGTGGTGCCTGCTCCTTGAACGAACGGAGCATTTCCTGGCGCTCCACTTCCTTGCCGTTGATACGGTTCTGCAAGTCCTGGCGATTGGGGTTGAGCGCCAGCTCGCGCCCGGCTGAAACAGTCTTGGGTTGTTCGGCCAGTTGTTTTTTCAACAGGTCCAGGCCGGCCTTGGTCGAGGCGATGGAGCGGGTGGTGTTGTTGCGTTCGGTGCGCAGATCGTTGAGCCCCTGGGAGGTGTCGGCCAGACGCTGGGAAATACTAACTGCGCTGAGCTGGTTCAGGTAGTTCTGAATCTGCTTCTTGTACTCGATGATGTTTTCGCCGGTCGTCTTCACTTCCGCTTCATAGAAAGCGTACAGGCTGACGCGGCCCAGGGTTTTGGTGCGCTGCGACTGGTATTCTTCGATCCACGTCTTGAGCACAGTCTGTGCTGTGGCGGGGTCGTTCCAGGTGAAGGTCAGTTCCATCACCGAGGAACCCGGCTCATGGCGGACCTTGAAGTTCTTCTCCAGGTCTTCGGCCAGTCGCTCGGCCTGCGAGCGGTGTTCCACCAGGCCGATAAATTGCAGGACGCTGCGCACGCCGTTGACGACGCCGCCGACCACCGCCTTGATGCCGTTCTTCACCGACGCCAGAACGCCGGTTTCAGGTGGCGCCATCGACAGCTCGGCCAGGTACTTCTCGGACACTGCACGCATGATCGGCCGGCCGCTCAGCATGCGTTCCTCGTCGAGCAGCGGGTCACGCAGACCGCTCGGTATCACGATGGCCTGGCGGTCGGACAATTCGATCGGCACGGTGCTGCTGTCGCGGCCCGGTTTGACCAGCAGCAGGGCCGTCGATTCGTAGCGGTTGGGCAGCAGAAAGGCGCCCAGCAGAATGATGACGAAGGTCGCCAGCACGGTAATCTTGACTTCGCGCTTGAAGATGAAAAACAGGCGCAGCAGGTCGCGGAATGAGCGGATGTTGATCATGTCTGTTTCCCTGACAATTAATTGTTGTTGCGCAACTCGTAGTTCATGCCCAGGCCGATCGACTTCGCGAAGGGAATCAGCTGGTTGAAGTACAGGGAGACGCCGTCAACCTTGTTGCCGACCGTTGATTTGGGAACAAACACGATATCGCCGCGTTTCAACAGGACCGGTGCCGTGGGGCCTCCGGCCTCTGCCCAGAGAAACTTGCTGTAGTCGAAAAAGTAGGTCTTGTAGAGCCCGTTCTCTTCCTGGCGCAGCAGCGCCACCTGGCCGGCATCTGCGTCCAGTGCGACACCGCCTGCCCCCATTATTGCCTGATTGAGATTGGTGGCCACGTTGATCGGCAGCGTGACCGAGTTGCGCACGGCACCGCCCACGAACACCGTGTTGCCCGGCGACTGGGAAATGTTGATGGTCAACGCCGTCTCGCGGTAAACCGTCTGCAGCTTGCTTTCCAGAAGGTCGTTCAACTGCTGGAGCGTCAGACCGGCTGCTTTCACCGTGCCGATGTACGGGTAGGAAAAGGTGCCGTCGTTGAGCACCTGAAACAGGGTCAATTCATAGATGGAGTTGGCCGTGAACGCCGAGATCGACGGTGCCTCGCCACTGTTGCGCACAATGCGCAGCGTGTCGCCAGGGCGAATGCGTTCCGGCGGCAGCGGTTTGCCCGCCAGCGCCCGCCCGGCCGCCTGGCCGGCCTCGATTTGCGCACGGTCGTCGGGCAAGCCCACCCTTGAAGGGGTGTTGCACGCACTCACCAGTAATAGGCTGGCGATCAGCATCAGGCTGCGCATTGGTCCTGAACTCCTGTCATGCACAAATACGGCTCCCTTACGGGTAATAAATTCATGGTGGCGGGTACTGCCTTTTCTGGTGTGTCGCGGTTCAGAACCAGTTAATCGTTACGGCCTTCAAGTGTTGCTCAAAGTGTTGCTCAGCCTTTCACGGCTTTTTCCGGCGCTCGGCCGTAAATATCGGTAAAGCGCACAATGTCGTCCTCGCCCAGGTATTCGCCGCTCTGGACTTCGATCATCACCAGGTCGATGACTCCCGGATTCACCAGGCGGTGGGTGAAGCCCGGTTTGATGAACGTCGATTCGTTGGTGTCGAGCATGAATTCCCGCTCGCCGTTGGTCACGGTCGCCATGCCGCTGACGACGATCCAGTGTTCGCTGCGGTGGTGATGCATCTGCAACGACAGCGATGCCTGAGGGCGCACCACAATGCGTTTGATCTTGAAGCGCTTGCCTTCTTCAAGCACCGTGTAAGTGCCCCACGGGCGGGTGACTGTGCGGTGCAGCCGGTAGGCATCATGGCCTTGGCGCTTGAGTTCCTGAGCGATGATCTTGACGTCCTGACTGCGATTGCCGTCTGCAATCAACAGCGCGTCGGGGGTGTCGATAATGATCAGGTTGTCGAGGCCGACAGCGCCCACCAGTCGTTTGCGCGAATCGATGTAGCAGTTGGTGACGTCATGCAGCACGGTTTCGCCGTTGCAATAATTGCCCTGGGCGTCGACCGGTGACAGCTCGCGCACGGCCTGCCACGAACCGATGTCGCTCCAGCCCAATTGGCAGGGCACCACGGCCACTTTGTCGGAGCGCTCCATCAGCGCGTAGTCGATGGAGATGTCGGGCGTCAGCGCAAACGAATCGCTGTCCAGCTCGATCTGCAGTTCACGCTCGCCTTCCTTGCGCTGGCTTGACGCCAGACAGGCACTGACGGCGTTGAGCACCTCGGGGGCATGGGTGCGAAGTTCACGCAGCACCGCATCGGCGCGCATGCAGAACATGCCGGCATTCCAGAAGTGCAGACCACCATCGATATAAGCCTGGGCAGTGATTGCGTCGGGTTTTTCGACGAAGCGGGCGACCTGACAGGCGTCGCCGCCGAGTGCCGGGCCTTTCTCGATGTAACCGAAACCGGTCTCCGGTGCCGTGGGCAGAATGCCGAACGTGACCAGCCAGCCTTCAGCCGCCAGTGCCTGCGCCGCAGCCACGGCGCGGGCGAACGCCGCAACGTCGGTAATCAGATGATCTGCGGGCAGCACCAGCAATTGCGCATCGTCGCCGTACAACTGGCTGACATGCAGTGCCGCCGCCGCTACCGCAGCGGCGGTGTTGCGGCCGAACGGTTCAAGAATGAAGTCCAGGCGTGCCTTGCCTTTGTTCAACTGCCTGTAGTCATCGACCGTGCGGAAATACACTTCGCGGTTGGTGACCGTCAGCAGGCGGTCAACTCCAGGCAGGCCGACTGCGCGCAGAAATGTCTTCTGCAGCAGGCTTTCGCCATCGGGAAGGCGCATGAACGGCTTGGGCATGGCTTCCCGCGAGACGGGCCACAGGCGGGTGCCGGAGCCACCGGCAATGATGCAGGGAATGAGAGTGCTCATCAGTAAGCCTCGCGTGTGAAAAGCACTGCAGGCACAGTGCGCATGAGGATGTACAGGTCGAACCAGACGGACCAGTTTTCTATGTACTCAAGATCGAACTCGACGCGTTTTTCGATTTTTTCCACGGTGTCTGTTTCACCACGATAGCCGTTGATCTGCGCCAGCCCGGTAATTCCGGGTTTGACGCGATGCCGCGACGTGTACTCCTTCACCGCTTGCTCGAACAGGATTCCAGCCGCTTTGGTCGCCGTCGCATGCGGACGCGGCCCGACCATCGACATGCTGCCTGCCGCCACGTTGAACAATTGCGGCAGTTCATCAAGGCTGGTCTTGCGAATGAAGCGCCCGACCCGCGTGATTCTCGCGTCGCCACGGGTGGTTTGTTGCTCGGCCGTGGCATCGGCCTGGTGCTGGTGCATGGAGCGGAACTTGAAGACTTCGATCAGGCGATTGTTGTAGCCATAACGCTTCTGGCGGAAAAACACCGGCCCTGGCGAATCAAGCTTGATGGCCAGCGCGACCAGCAGCATGACCGGCGACAGCGCCAGCAGGGCCAGCGACGACAGGACAATATCTTCGGCCCGCTTGATGAACGGCGACCAACCGTTGAGTGGCACATCCGAGGCATTGAACATCGGCAGCCGGGCAACTTCGGTGATGCGGTTGTGGGTGTGCCGGAAGGCAATCATGTCTGGCACCAGCAACACGTTGACCGGCAGCCTGCGCAGTTCGCGGATGATGTAGTCCATGCGGTTTTCCGCCGTCCAGGGCAGGGCAACCAGCACCTGGGTCACTTTTTCTTCGCGAATCAGCCGCTCCAGATCGCTGGTGTTGCCCAGCATGGGAAGGTTGGCCACGGTCTTGGGCAGACGCCCGATGCGGTCATCGATAAAACCGGTCACGCCCGAGCGAATGTCCTGATGTTCAAGCAGGTATTCGGCCAGACGTTGCCCGTTCTCGGTGGCGCCCAGAATCACCGCGTGTTGCAGGAAGATGCCTTTGCGCATCTGACGTTTGAACAGTGTCAGCAGCATCAGGCGAATGACGCCGAACAGCGCAAGGCTGGTCAGGTACCAGATCAGCAGTTCTTCATTGGAGAGATAGCCGAACAGGCCCATCGCCTGCTGCATGAACAGCAACAGCCCGAAGGCGGCAGTCCAGGCGATTGCCATGGCACGCATGCGTAAATCGTTACTGAACAGGGCTTCCGAATAGACCCCCATAGCCTGAAACACCAGCACGCCGACACACCCGAAAAACAGCAGCATGGTCAGGTAGGTCTGCGGCGTTTCCAGGCCGCTGTCCTTCATGAGCAGCATGATCACCAGCCCTGGCAGAATGCAGGCGATGCCGTGGGCCAGTCGAATGCCGAAGAGAAAGTATTCGACCAGACTGGTACGGGTGAGCGAAAGACTGTCGACTGGCTGCAACCTCATAAAGCTCCCTTACTCCCTGTAGGCGTCAGAATCCCGCTGATTCTGTACGTACTCCGACGGTATGCGTGCAGTTTCAAAATAAGTATCTCTTTGCCATCACTGCTCCAGCTTAGCCAGTTGCCGGAGGTTGCGATGAGGGATTCGGACTGTCTTTTGTGAATATCACTTTAGATATGTCGTCCGTTTCCGAATTTTATTTAAGACTTTTCAGTGATTTGTAGATGAAACTCCCTTCAAACGGATGGTTATGTTGTCAGTAAAGCTCATGAAACAAATAATGCCGTAACAAAATGGTCCCGGTTCAGACGCAATGCGTGAGGCGCAGGCCTTGAACACGGGTTCTGGCCAGCGATAGCAAGGTGCCTGCGCTTTTTCACCAGGCTGGAAAATTTTCCGAAACCGACCGGCTTTTTCGCATTGTCCGGGGTCACAGTCATGCGTCGGACAAAATGTATCCGGGCGCACAGGTGCAAAAGAGCGTCGCTCAGAAGCTTTAATCCGGACGGTTGTTCGGCAGGGGAGGTGTCATGACACAACGCAGGGCAATGCTCATTCTTCACGGCAAGCAGGCGCTCAACGAAGACGTGCGCGATGCGGTCGCAGACAAGCGCAAGCAGGGTTGGGAGCTGGACGTGCGAGTGACCTGGGAGGCGGGTGATGCCCAGCGCCTGGTCGACGAAGCACTGGCTGCCGGGCATCGGCATATTGTGGCTGGCGGTGGCGACGGTACGCTTCGTGATATCGCCGAGGCGCTGGCGCTGGCTGACATCAAGGCCAGCCTGACCATTCTGCCTTTGGGCACTGCCAATGATTTCGCCCGCGCCGCCGGAGTGCCGCTTGAAGTAGCGAAGGCGCTGAAACTCATGGATGTGGAGCCCCGTGCCGTCGACCTGGGCGAGGTGGGCGGCAAGCTGTTCCTCAACATGGCGACCGGTGGTTTCGGCAGTCAAGTGACGGCCAATACGTCCGAAGACCTCAAGAAGGTGCTGGGCGGCGCAGCCTATCTGTTTACCGGCCTGACGCGCTTCAGCGAACTGCATGCTGCTCATGGCGAATTGACCGGTCCCGATTTCCATTGGCGCGGCGATCTTCTTGCGCTGGGTATTGGCAATGGTCGCCAGGCTGGCGGTGGCCACGAATTGTGCCCGACCGCGCTGGCTGATGATGGCTTGCTGGATATCAGCATCCTGCCGGCTCCCCAGGAAGTGGTCGGTACGCTCAGAAGTCTGCTGGAAGGCGGGCTCGGTTTCGACAATATGTTCATCCGCGCGCGTTTGCCGTGGGTTGAACTCAAGTCGGCTCAGGGGCTGGATATCAATCTGGACGGCGAACCATTGTCCGGCGAGGATCTGCGCTTCGAAGCACGACCGGGCGCGTTGCAGGTGCATTTACCCGCTGATTCGCCGTTGCTGAGCAGCGTGCCGGCGCTCAATCGTCCAGACTGATGATGCGCTCGCGAACGCAAAACAGCACCAGCCCGGCCACATCGTAAATCTGCAGCCGCTTCATGACCTGGGAGCGGTGGGTTTCGATGGTCTTGATGCTCAGGCTCAGGCCGCTGGCGATTTCTCGTGTCGATTTGCCGCGCACGATCAGGCGCAGGATTTCCAGCTGGCGGGCGGTGAGGTTGTACCGCTCTTTCGCCTTGATGGCCTTGTCGGATCGCGTGCCGCGCGAGGTGCGCTCGATGACGGCAGTGGCGATGGCCGGGCTCAGGTAACGCTCGCCATTGCGCAGGGCGTCCAGCGCCTGCTTCAGTTCGGCCGCTGTGGTGTCCTTGAGCAGGTAGCCACAAGCGCCCAGTTCCAGCGCACGCAGGATCATCGCCGGATCGGTGTGCATCGAAAGAACCAGAACCTTGCAATGCGGTTGCGCGCTCAGCAACTGTTCGAGTGCATCGAGACCGTCGACATTCTTCATCCAGATGTCGAGGAGAATGATGTCGGGCTGAAGGCGTTGCGCCAGGCTCGACAACTGCGAGCCGTCAGCGGCTTCGCCCACGACGGCGTAGCCCGGTATGTCTGCGACCAGCGCTCGCACGCCGGCTCTGATCAGTGAATGATCGTCGACCAGTAACAAATTGCAGGTCATGGTGGCTCTTGTGTAAATAGGCCCGCTGATGTGCGCGGGCGATCTTTCGTCAACCGTGAAGACAATGAACGGAAATGGCTGGCGTGACAACAGCACCTCAATGAAATTGCGGTGCTGCGGTCAATTCAAGAGTGTCATCAAAGGTTACCGCCGGGTGGCACCTGCCGGGGCTGGCGGTGCGGAGACGCTGGCCAGTTGCTCCAGGAGTTCATGCTGCTCGTTGCTGTCCATCGTCAATTCGCCCGTCTGCGGGTCGAGGAGTTCGACTTGCCATGAAATCAGCGTCAGGCAGTTCTTGACCGTCAACAGGGCTTCCTGTGACAGCTCGTTGGCCTGGCTGCCGGATTTCAATAGCTGGCACAGCTTGCGTGAAAACTCCGCAATGCAAGGCACCGGCGCCGCTTCCGCTTCCTGGGCCAGTGTGCGCAGGGTGGTCAGCAGGCAGCCGGTGGCATCCTCGTCGTTGGGGATCAACTCAAGGTGCGACAGACATTCTTCTGATTTGTACAGAAGTGCCTGAGACGTGCTCAGGAATTCGTCGTGTTTCTGCTGCCAATCATTGTTGCTCAGCATCCTTTATCTCCACGAATCATGGATAGCGAACTTCCGCCCGCGGCGAATGGCTGACAGTTAATGTCGATTTCACACGAAAGTCTGTAGGGCTTTTCCGAATGTTGCCGATTCCGCTCGCGTACACAGGTTGAGAAGCGGACAAAGCCGGACCCCATTCACAAAGTGAGAATTGCTTCACGATAGTGGCAATTAGATGGTGATCATATCAGGTTATCCCCGATTGACTTTTACGGGCTGTAGCAGATCCGGAGGTGCGGGTACGTAAGGGCGTGCGGGTCCCGGATGTTTTTGTTACGGCATTTGTCTGGCGAGACTGCCACTTCAGTACAGCGTAATGTTAAAGTGATATCAATGTCTGCGAATGGCCTTCATCGCTATTAAGGTCCGGCCTGTTTCAGCCGATAACAGGTTTAACAGACTCATCATGACCATTGCTTCTGGAGCTAAAATGGCAGGCATTCTCGACACAGTAGATCAACGCACACAGCTGGTGGGCGAGAATCGCCTGGAAATCCTCATGTTTCGCCTTGCCGGTCGGCAGTTGTTCGCGATCAACGTGTTCAAGGTCCAGGAAGTGCTGCAGCTACCGAAACTGACCCTCATGCCGCAACGTCACTCGTTTGTGTGCGGTGTGGTCAATCTGCGTGGCCAGACCCTGCCGGTGATCGACCTTTCCCAGGCCATCGGCATGCGTCCATTGGTGCCAGGGCCTGCCAGCACCATCATTGTGACCGAGTACAACCGCTCGGTTCAGGCGTTTCTGGTCGGTGGCGTGGACCGCATCGTCAACATGAACTGGGATGCCATCATGCCTCCGCCGGCCAGTGCCGGCCGCCAGCACTACCTGACCGCCATCAGCAAGGTCGATGACCAACTGGTGGAAATCATCGATGTCGAGAAAGTCCTTGCCGAGATCGTGCCCTACAACGCCAAGGTGTCCCGCGAGAAGCTCGAAGACCCGGTGCTGGAAAACGCACGTGGTCGTGAAGTGCTGCTGGTCGACGACTCGAAGGTCGCTCTGGCGCAGTTGCGCGATACGCTGTCCCAGCTGGGCCTGAAATTGCACGTGGCCAGCGACGGTCTCAAGGCACTGAATATGCTCAAGGGCTGGGCGGATGCCGGCGAGAACGTGCAAGAAAAACTGCTGATGGTGTTCACCGATGCTGAAATGCCGGAAATGGATGGCTACCGCCTGACCACCGAAATTCGCAACGATCCCCGTCTGCGGGCCTTGTACATCGTGCTGCACACCTCGTTGTCCGGAAGCTTCAACGAATCGATGGTCAAGAAGGTCGGCTGCGACAACTTCCTCTCCAAGTTTCAGCCCGACAAGCTGGTCGAGGTGGTGCGCGAGCGCTTGCTGATGATCGTCTGAAAACCGCTGGTCGCCTTTCCCGGATGCCTGCCGGATGCGCTTCGTATAAGCTTTGATGCTTGCATCAAAGCCCTGCGCGCCATTCAAAGGAACCGGCCCTCATGTTACGTCTCAGCTCGCTCTACCGTTATCCCCTCAAATCCTGCAAGTCTGAAAGCTTGCAGCGCGCGTCGTTTGATGCGTTGGGGCTGGCGGGGGACCGACGCTGGATGCTGGTCGATGAAAGCAATGGCCGATTCTTCACCCAGCGAGCGTTGCCACAGATGTCGCAGCTGTCGGTGTTGTGGAATGCCAGTGGCGGCGTCACGCTCTCGGCACCGGGTTTCGTGCCGCTCGACGTTGCTGTTCCTCTGGACGTCGAGGCCAGCCTGCGTGGCGTGACGGTCTGGCGTGACTCGCTGCAAGTGCCGGACGCTGGCGATGCGGCGGCCGAGTGGGTCAGCCGGTTGATCGGCAAGCCCACGCGCATGGTGTACATGCCTGTGGAGCGTGCGCGCAGGATGCCTGGCGGCTATGGTCGCGACGACGGGCAGGTCAATTTCGCCGATGGTTTTCCTTTGTTGTTGATTGGTCAGGGGTCGCTGGACGACTTGTCGGTCCGTCTCGGCAGGCCGATGGAAATGCAGCGCTTCAGGCCCAATCTGGTGATCGAGGGCGCCGAGGCGTTTGCGGAAGACCGCTGGAAGCGCATCCGGATCGGTGATATCGAATTCCGTCTGCTCAAACCCTGTGCGCGTTGCATCCTGACCACAATCGACCCGGCCACCGGCGAACGCAGCCCGGACCGCGAACCGTTCGCCACGCTCAAAACCTATCGGCAAGTGGAGGGCGATGTCTTGTTCGGCCAGAATATGGTCAACGAGGGGGCGGGAGAGCTGCACGTCGGGATGTCGGTGGAGGTGCTGGAATAAGCACGGCGTGCAAGGAGCAAGCACTCGGTCGAGCGCTTGCTCCCTCAGCGGGTCAGAGGTCGTCGAAAAACCGTTCGTGCCAGTCCACCAGTGGCTGGGGCGAGTTGAGCTTCTGGCCGTAGATCACTGAATACGACAGCACGTTTTGCACGTACTGACGGGTTTCATCGAACGGGATGCTTTCGACCCAGACGTCGAAAGCCAGGTGGTTGGCGCCTTTCAGCCATTGGCGCACGCGACCCGGCCCGGCGTTGTAGGCGGCGGAGGCGAGCACACGGTTGCCGTTGAACTGGGCATGCACCGAACTCAGGTAGGCTGCGCCCAACTGGATATTGGTGTCCGGGTCGAGCACCTGCTGAGGCGACGCGAGCGGGATACTGTACTTGCGTGCGGTTTCCTTGGCGGTCGCCGGCATCAGCTGCATCAACCCGGCGGCGCCGACGCCTGAACGGGCATCGTCCATGAACGCGCTTTCCTGGCGGGTAATGGCGAACACCCAGCTGGAGTGCAGGCCCCGTACCCTGGCTTCGCGCACCAGTGTGTCGCGGTGCGCCATCGGGAAGCGGATGTCCAGATCGTCCCAGTACTGCGCCTGGCTGATGGTGCGAATCGCCGGGAAATACCATTGCATGTCGTAGGCCAGTTTGGCCTGTGCGACCATTTCGTCGCGGTTGAACAGGCGGCTGACGTGATACCACTCGCGGCGTCCGTTGACGATCTCGCCACGGTCGTGAAACTCCAGCGCGCGCCGCACGCCCGGTGTGTTGCGGACTTTGTTGATCAACGCCTGACTGAGCACCAGCGGCTTGTTGTTGAGCTGATACGGGCTCTGAGTGCGGTCGGCCGCCAGGAATCCGTAGAAGTCACGCTCTTTGGCCACGTCCTTGTACAGCGCTGCGATCAGCGGGCTGTTGGGTTGAGCCAGCTCCAGCGAGCGGGCCTCCCAGTAGCGCCAGCGATTGGTCGCTGCCAGATCCTTCGGCAGTCGGCGCGCCAGCTCATAGGCGTCTTCCCAACGACCCAGACGCAGCAGCAGGCGCATGCGCCACTCGGTGACTGTGTCGTCGCGCAGCTCCGGATCGTATTTGGTCATGACCTCAAGCGCACGGTCATCGTAGCGGCGCGCGAGGGTGAGGCCGATTTCCTTGGCAATCTCGACCTGCTCTTCGCGCGAGAAGTGCATGGTTGCAGCGTAGCCATCGAGCATCGACAGGGCTTTCTGCGGGTCCTGTTTGGCGAGGCGGCGCAGGCCGAGGCCGACCACGTCGGACATGGCTTCATCCACCGGTACGAACTGCGATGGGTTGTTGACCATCTCCGGCTTCTGGGCGACGGCCAGCAGCAGGCGTCCTTGCGGGGCCAGCGAGTTGAGGCTGTTGACCAGCGTGTTGGTCAGGCTGTAATTGCGTGCCTGCGCCGCCAGTTTGGCGCGCTGCCAGCGTTTTTGTTCGGTCAGTTGGCCGGCTGCGGCCCATTGGGCGAAAAATCCGTCACACGCTGCCGGCAGTGTCTTGCCGGTCATCCAGAGTTTTTCAGCGCTGGCATAGCCTTCGGCGCGCTTGTTGTTGTTCAGCTGATACTGCCCGTACAGGCAGTCCAGTTCGACAAACTTCATCTTCGGGTCGTAATACTTGACGAAGGGTTGCCAGTCGCCTCGCTCGGCGAGCCAGCGCAACCAGCGCAGCTTCATCCAGTTGGCCTGAGGCAGGTCGCCATGTTCGGCAAGAAACTTCTCGATCTCGGCATTGCTTGCCGTTTTCAGGCGCGCTGTCAGCTCGTCGTATTCAAGATACGGTTCCAGCGGATAGTCGGCCAATGCCGTGCTGTACATCTGGTAAGGGCCAGAATCGCCTTTGGCCAGTGCGCGCTTGGCTTCGTCGTAATACTTGCGCTGTTGGTTGAGGTCTGCCGCATGAGCAGTCTGGACGGCGGTGGCGGAGAGGAGCAGGCACGATAAAAGGCTGAGCAAACGACTGCGCATGAGACTTCCGAACAGATGAATCGGTGAAAAGTAGGGCTAGCTTAGCCTTTTGCCAGCTATTGGTGAAAGCATTGCCGACACGCCGGACTCATGTCGACATAATTGCCCGTTATAAAGGTGGCTTTGATGTCGGCACGGGCGCCATGAATGCCGACATCCGCATGCTATCTCAGGTAGAATGCGCGCCCGGTTTTTGGAGAAGCTCATGACCCTGCTCAAATTCAGCGATGTGTCCCTTGCCTTCGGCGCCATGCCGTTACTGGACAAGGTGTCCTGGCAGATCGCCCGTGGCGAGCGGGTGTGCATCATCGGCCGTAACGGCACAGGTAAATCCAGCATGTTGAAGCTGGTAAAAGGCGTTCAAAAGCCTGATGACGGCGCTGTCTGGCGCGCACCCGGCCTCAAGATCGGCGAATTGCCCCAGGAATTGCCCGTAGCCGACGGACGGACAGTGTTCGACGTGGTTGCCGAAGGCCTCGATGGCGTCGGTGCCTTGCTCGCCGAATACCACCATCTGGCGCAGAACTGCGTCACCGAAGAAGACCTGAACAAGCTGATGCACGTTCAGCAAGACCTCGAAGCCCGTGATGGCTGGCGCTTGCAGCAACTGGTCGACAGCACGCTGAGCCGTCTGCAACTGCCTGCCGACAAGACGCTCGCCGAGCTGTCCGGTGGCTGGCGTCGTCGCGTTCTGCTGGCTCAGGCGCTGGTTTCCGAGCCGGACCTGTTGCTGCTCGACGAGCCGACCAACCACCTGGACATCGGCGCCATCGCCTGGCTTGAAGAAGCCCTCAAGGAATTCCAGGGCGCGGTGCTGTTCATCACGCACGACCGGGCATTCCTGCAAAACCTCGCGACCCGCATTCTGGAGCTGGACCGCGGCGGCCTGATCGACTGGAACGGCGACTACGCCAGCTTCCTGGTACACAAGGAAGCCGCGCTGGCAGCCGAAGAGACCGCCAACGCGCTCTTCGACAAGCGTCTGGCTCAGGAAGAAGTCTGGATCCGTCAGGGCATCAAGGCCCGCCGCACCCGTAACGAAGGTCGTGTGCGTGCGCTCAAGGAACTCCGTGTAGAACGCAGCGAGCGTCGTGAACGTACCGGCAAGGCCAATATCCAGCTGGACACCGCCGAGAAGTCCGGCAAGCAGGTCATGATCCTGGAAAACGTCAGCTTCGCTCACCCGGGCGGGCCGACCCTGATCAAGGACTTTTCCATGGTCCTGCAGCGCGAGGACCGTATCGGTCTGCTCGGCGCCAACGGTACCGGCAAGACCACGCTGCTCAAGCTGATGCTCGACAACCTGCAACCTACGGCCGGCAAGGTGGAAGTGGGTACGCGTCTGGACGTCGCCTATTTCGACCAGTTGCGTCACCAGCTCGACCTGGAAAAGACTGTCATCGACAACGTTGCCGAAGGCCGTGACTTCATCGACATCGATGGCCAGAGCCGTCATGTACTGAGTTACCTCGGTGACTTCCTGTTCAGCCCGCAGCGTGCCCGCACGCCGGTCAAGGCGCTTTCCGGCGGCGAGCGCGCCCGTCTGTTGCTGGCCAAGCTGTTCAGCAAGCCGGCCAACCTGCTGGTACTCGACGAACCGACCAACGACCTGGACGTGGAAACCCTGGAGCTGCTCGAAGAAGTGCTGCTGACCTTCAAGGGTACGGTTCTGATGGTCAGTCACGACCGGGCATTTCTCGACAACGTCGTCACCAGCACGCTGGTGTTCGAAGGCGAGGGCAAGGTCCGCGAGTACGTGGGTGGTTATCAGGACTGGCTGCGTCAGGGCGGTTCGCCGCGTCTGCTGGGCGTTGCCGACACCAAGTCCGGCAAGGCCGAACTGGCCAGTGCCGTCGTGCAGGCAGCGCCGGTCGCGGCTCAGGACATGCCGGTCGCGAAGAAGAAGCTCAGCTACAAGCTTCAGCGCGAGCTGGAGGCGTTGCCTGCGCAGATCGATGAAGTGGAAGGGAAGATGGCTGCCCTTAACGCCGAAATGGCCGAGCCGGGCTTCTATCAGCGCTCGTCCGAGCAGACGGCGGCAGTGCTTGCCCAACTGGAAAACCTGCAGGCCGAGCTGGACAAGCTGCTGGAGCGTTGGGCTGAGCTGGACGAGTGATCGTCTGATTCGCCCATGACACACAGAAAAGCCCGGGTCACCGGGCTTTTTTATGTGGCGGGTCCTGATTACTCCGGCTTGCGGGCATCCGCTTTCTTGAGGCTCACTGCCAGTACATCGCAAGGGGCACCGTGCAGAACGTCGTTGGCTGTGGAGCCCAGCAGCAATGCCAGGCCGTGCCGGCCATGGCTGCCGACGACAATGAGGTCACATGCCTTGTTCTTGGCCAACTGGTGGATTTCCTGGCGCGGCTGACCATAGGCCAGATGGCTTTCACCCTCGGTGATGTCCAGGTCCTTGTGCTTGTCCTGTACCTTCCTGAGCTTTTCCTTGGCCTGGTCGAATTGCTGCTGCTGCAATTGCGACAGGTCCATTGGCACATCGCCGCCGAAGGCCATCGCCATAGGCTCGACGATATGCACGATCGACAACTTCGCGTTGCTGGCTTTTGCCAGCATGCTGGCGCGGCGGATGACCGGATCACACTCATCAGTGAGGTCAATGGCAACCAGAATGTGTTTGTAAGGCATGAGCGTGTCCTCCGGGAAAATTGCGATGATGGGAGTATGGCTCTTTCACGCGCATCTGGGCAGACCCTTGTGCAAGTCATTGTTTTTGAATTGTTATGCAAGCCTGAAAGCGGGCGAGGGCAAGAAATATGACGGTCTGGATAGTCCTGTCCATCATCGGGGTGATGTTGAGCCCGCTGGTATGGCTGCGTCCATCGCGCCATCAAAGCGGCAGAATGGCATTGCGTATGGAGGCGCGACGTCTCGGCATGGGCATGCAGCTGGCGCCTCAGGAGTGGCCGCACTGGTTGTCGAAAGAGCCGCCCAGCCCCTGCGCCCAGTACCATCGACCGCGTCTGGGGTCACACGCTGACGCCTGGGCGTACTGGCAGAGCGAGCCAGGCGTGTGGCGCAATCGCTGGCGCGAAGCCTGCGAAGATGAGCGTCTACTGCCCCACCTGGCGACGCTGCCCGCTGATGCCTTCAAGGTCGAAGCTGACGGGCAACTGATCGCGGTGTACTGGGCCGAGCGGGGCGAGTCCGAGGTCCTGCAACGTATCGATGCGGTTCTCAAGGCGCTGGCCTGACCGAATCGCAGGCAATAAAAAGCCCGATAACAACATCGGGCCGGGGTTGGCCAGGCAGGCCGATAATTCGTCGCGTGCCGACATGCTTTCATTGCCATGTCGGCCATCGCTGTTGCGCACCCGCAAATCAGCTGCATTGCGAGCCTCTTGTGGCGCAGTCTTGCGACTCTAGACCTTTTGCTTCTTTTTGTCGCGATTCCTGACAATATTTTTGTCTGTGCTTCGCCGTGGTGCATTTCAGCCTGCACTCACCAGCGGCATCACCCGCACTATCAGTCCGGCGAATGATGGTGGATCCGACGCAGTCGCGCGCATTATGGAAAGGTCGAATATTCTGCCAAACCGGCAACACTCATGAGTGTTTTGTCGAATTGACAATCGCCCGATTTTGCCCGATGGTGTGCGTACCCAAATCAAACGGGCGTATGAAATGAGCGTTTGGTCGTCAGACGGCTCTTACAGAATCCTGACTACCACGTCGCAGCGGTTATACGAGCGATTTGGCGTGTTCATCGACGGCGACGTCGTAGCCTCGTCGGGCATCAATGCCCGGCGGGTATTGTTCAGCTTCCATATTGTGGAGATCAGTTGATGATTTACGAAGGTAAAGCCATCACGGTTAAGGCTCTTGAAAGTGGCATTGTCGAATTGAATTTCGACCTCAAGGGTGAGTCCGTCAACAAGTTCAACCGCCTCACCCTCAACGAACTGCGCCAGGCCGTCGATGCCCTCAAGGCAGACGCTTCGGTCAAGGGCGTGATTGTCACCAGCGGCAAGGATTCGTTCATTGTCGGCGCCGACATCACCGAGTTCGTCGACAACTTCAAGTTGCCGGAAGCCGAACTGGTCGCGGGCAATCTGGAAGCCAACAGGATTTTCAGCGATTTCGAAGATCTGGGCGTGCCCACCGTCGTCGCCATCAACGGCATCGCGTTGGGTGGTGGCCTGGAAATGTGTCTGGCTGCCGATTATCGGGTCATCGCCAGCAGCGCTCGCATCGGCCTGCCGGAAGTCAAACTGGGCCTGTACCCGGGTTTCGGCGGCACTGTGCGCCTGCCGCGTATCATCGGTGCCGACAACGCGATCGAATGGATTGCCTCGGGCAAGGAAAACGCAGCAGAAGACGCATTGAAAGTAGGTGCCGTCGACGCAGTGGTTGCCCCTGACAAGCTTCAGGCCGCCGCCCTTGACCTGATACAGCGCGCCATTTCCGGCGAGTTCGATTACAAGGCCAAGCGCCAGCCCAAGCTGGACAAGCTCAAACTCAACGCTATCGAGCAGATGATGGCGTTCGAAACAGCCAAGGGCTTTGTAGCCGGTCAGGCCGGGCCGAATTATCCAGCGCCTGTCGAAGCCATCAAGACCATTCAGAAAGCCGCCAACTTCGGTCGTGACAAGGCGCTTGAAGTCGAGGCTGCCGGCTTCGTGAAAATGGCCAAGACGTCCGCAGCCCACAGCCTGATCGGCCTGTTTCTGAACGATCAGGAGCTGAAAAAGAAAGCCAAGGGCTACGATGAAGTGGCGCGTGACGTGAAACAGGCCGCCGTGCTGGGCGCCGGGATCATGGGCGGCGGCATTGCTTACCAGTCGGCCGTCAAAGGCACGCCGATCCTGATGAAGGATATCCGTGAAGAGGCTATTCAACTGGGCCTGAACGAAGCGTCCAAACTGCTGGGCGGTCGTCTGGAAAAAGGCCGTCTGACGGCAGCGAAGATGGCTGAAGCGCTGAATGCGATTCGTCCTACGCTGTCCTATGGCGATTTCGGCAATGTCGATCTGGTGGTCGAAGCCGTCGTCGAAAACCCTAAAGTGAAGCAGGCCGTGCTGGCTGAAGTCGAAGCCAACGTGGGTGAGAACACCATCCTGGCGTCCAACACGTCCACCATTTCGATCAGCCTGCTGGCCCAGGCGCTCAAGCGTCCGGAAAACTTTGTCGGCATGCACTTTTTCAACCCGGTACACATGATGCCGCTGGTTGAAGTGATTCGTGGCGAAAAGTCCAGTGAGGAAGCGGTTGCAACCACCGTGGCCTACGCCAAGAAAATGGGCAAGAACCCGATCGTGGTCAATGATTGCCCGGGCTTCCTGGTCAACCGTGTGTTGTTCCCGTATTTCGGCGGCTTCGCCAGGCTGGTCAGCGCAGGCGTGGATTTCGTGCGCATCGACAAGGTCATGGAGAAGTTCGGCTGGCCTATGGGCCCTGCCTACCTGATGGACGTGGTCGGTATCGACACCGGTCACCACGGCCGTGACGTCATGGCTGAAGGTTTTCCGGACCGCATGAAGGACGACCGTCGCTCGGCCATCGACGCGCTTTACGAAGCCAACCGTCTGGGCCAGAAGAACGGCAAGGGGTTCTACGCCTACGAGACCGACAAGAAGGGCAAGCCGAAGAAGGTCAACGACCCGGCTGTGCTCGATGTGCTCAAGCCGATTGTCTACGAGCAGCGTGAAGTGACGGATGAAGACATCATCAACTGGATGATGATCCCGCTCTGCCTGGAAACCGTTCGCTGCCTGGAAGACGGCATCGTCGAAACCGCTGCCGAAGCCGATATGGGCCTGATCTACGGCATTGGTTTCCCTCCGTTCCGTGGTGGTGCGCTGCGTTACATCGATTCCATCGGTGTTGCCGAATTCGTTGCCCTGGCTGACCGATATGCCGAGCTGGGTGCCCTGTATCAACCGACCGCGAAGCTGCGTGAGATGGCCCGTAATGGCCAGAGCTTCTTCGGTCAAGCGTCTTCCGAGGTATGAACGTATGAGCCTTAATCCAAGAGACGTCGTGATTGTCGACTTCGGTCGCACCCCGATGGGCCGCTCCAAGGGCGGCATGCACCGCAATACCCGCGCCGAAGACATGTCCGCGCATCTGATCAGCAAGTTGTTGGAACGCAATAACAAAGTCGACCCGGCGGAAGTCGAAGACGTGATATGGGGCTGCGTCAACCAGACCCTGGAGCAGGGCTGGAACATCGCACGCATGGCGTCGCTGCTGACTCAGATCCCGCACACGTCGGCTGCCCAGACCGTAAGCCGTCTTTGCGGCTCGTCCATGAGCGCACTGCACACCGCTGCGCAGGCAATCATGACCAACAATGGCGATGTGTTCGTCATTGGCGGCGTGGAGCACATGGGCCACGTCAGCATGATGCACGGTGTAGACCCCAATCCTCATATGTCGCTGTATGCCGCCAAGGCTTCAGGGATGATGGGGCTGACCGCCGAAATGCTGGGCAAGATGCACGGCATTACGCGCGAGCAACAGGATGCGTTCGGTCTGCGCTCTCACCAGCTTGCTCACAAGGCAACGCTGGAGGGCAAGTTCAAGGACGAGATCATCCCGATGCAGGGTTATGACGAGAACGGCTTCCTCAAGGTCTTCGACTACGATGAAACCATTCGTCCGGACACCACCCTGGAAAGCCTGGCGGCCCTCAAGCCTGCCTTCAATCCGAAAGGTGGCACCGTGACTGCCGGTACGTCTTCGCAGATTACCGACGGTGCGTCATGCATGATCGTCATGTCCGCCCAGCGCGCTCAGGACCTGGGCATTCAGCCGCTGGCCGTGATTCGTTCGATGGCGGTGGCCGGTGTCGACCCCGCAATCATGGGCTATGGTCCGGTTCCGGCGACTCAGAAAGCGCTCAAGCGCGCGGGCCTGGGCATTGCCGATATCGACTTCTTCGAGCTCAACGAAGCGTTCGCTGCACAAGCCTTGCCGGTGCTTAAAGACTTGAAAGTACTCGACAAGATGAATGAGAAGGTTAATCTGCACGGCGGCGCCATTGCACTGGGTCACCCGTTTGGGTGTTCCGGTGCGCGCATCTCCGGCACCTTGCTCAATGTCATGAAGCAGAATGGCGGCACGTTTGGCGTGTCCACCATGTGTATCGGTCTGGGTCAGGGCATCGCGACCGTTTTCGAACGCGTCTGATTCCTGAGCATGATGCAAGCCGGGGCTCGGTGCCCCGGCTTTTTGTTTTTTGGAAAAAACAGTTTTTTAACCAAATGTTTTGAACGTGTTACAAGAGGACCGCAGCATGCCGTTGAAACCAGGGCTCTATCGCCATTACAAGGGGCCGCAGTACCGGGTTTTCAGTGTTGCCAGGCATTCCGAAACCGAAGAAGAAGTCGTGTTCTATCAGGCGTTGTACGGCGATTTCGGCATGTGGGTTCGTCCCTTGAGCATGTTTCTGGAGTCGGTCGAGGTTGACGGCGAGCACGTCCCGCGCTTTGCTTTGGTTGAGGCTGAACCGAGTCTGTTTTCCCGAACGTGAGACGGAATGGCACAACAGGCTGTGCTTGACCTCACCTTGTAGCCACTATATACAGCGTGGCCTTTACAAGCTCCTCACTGTCTTTCATCTAGTATTCAGGAATTTTCTGATCCATGGGCAAATCGCTGGTCATCGTGGAATCCCCGGCTAAGGCCAAGACCATCAACAAGTATTTGGGCAACCAGTACGTGGTGAAGTCGAGTATCGGCCATATCCGAGACCTGCCCACCAGCGGTTCGGCTAGTGCTGCCAAAGACCCTGCCGCCAAGCGCGGCAAGGCCGCTGCGGGCGAAGGCCCGGTACTGACGCCGAAAGAAAAGGCTCAGCGCCAGTTGGTCTCGCGCATGGGCGTCGACCCGGAACACGGCTGGAAAGCCAAGTACGAGATCCTTCCCGGCAAGGAGAAGGTCATCGAAGAGCTGCGCAAGCTCGCCAAGGATGCCGACACCATCTATCTCGCGACGGACTTGGACCGCGAAGGGGAAGCCATTGCCTGGCACCTGCGCGAAGCCATCGGCGGGGATGACAGTCGTTACAAGCGCGTGGTGTTCAACGAAATCACCAAGAAGGCCATCCAGGAAGCGTTTTCCAAACCGGGCGAGCTGGATATCGCACGGGTCAACGCCCAGCAGGCGCGTCGTTTTCTTGACCGCGTTGTGGGCTACATGGTTTCGCCACTGTTGTGGCAGAAAGTCGCTCGCGGCTTGTCTGCCGGCCGTGTGCAGTCGGTTGCGGTGAAGCTGGTCGTGGAGCGTGAGCGCGAGATTCGCGCTTTCAATCCCGAAGAGTATTGGGAAATCCACGCGGACCTGGGCACCGCAAAGGGCGCCAACGTGCGCTTTGAAGTGGCGCGTGAAAAAGGTGAAGCGTTCAAGCCGCTGAACGAAGCCCAGGCAATGGCCGCGCTGGAAAAGCTCAAAGCGTCCAGCTACAGCATCGTCAAGCGTGAAGACAAGCCGACCAGCAGCAAGCCATCGGCACCGTTCATCACCTCCACTTTGCAACAGGCCGCCAGCAACCGTCTGGGCTTCGGTGTGAAGAAGACCATGATGATGGCGCAGCGCTTGTACGAAGCGGGCTACATCACTTACATGCGTACCGACTCGACCAACCTGTCGGCTGATGCGGTCAGCATGGCGCGCGACTATATCGAAACCGAGTTCGGCAAGAAGTACCTGCCGGAAGCGCCGAACGTCTACAGCAGCAAGGAAGGCGCGCAAGAGGCGCACGAAGCGATTCGACCTTCCGACGTCAACACCCATCCGTCCAAGCTGACCGGCATGGAACGTGATGCCGAGCGTCTTTACGAATTGATCTGGCGCCAGTTCGTGGCCTGCCAGATGCTGCCGGCGCAATACCTGTCGACCACCGTTACCGTTGCCGCTAGCGATTTCGAACTGCGTGCCAAGGGCCGTATTCTGAAATTCGACGGTTACACCCGCGCGTTGCCGCAAATGGCCAAGCCAGGCGATGACGACGTTCTGCCGGACATGGCACAGGGCGAAGTCCTGAAGCTGAACAAGCTTGACCCGAGCCAGCATTTCACCAAGCCGCCAGCGCGTTACTCCGAAGCCAGTCTGGTCAAGGAAATGGAAAAACGCGGTATCGGTCGGCCGTCGACCTACGCAGCGATCATTTCGACCATTCAGGACCGTGGCTACGTGGCGTTGCATAACCGCCGCTTCTACTCGGAAAAAATGGGCGATATCGTCACCGGGCGTTTGTCCGAGAGCTTCTCCAACCTGATGGACTACGGTTTTACTGCCGGGATGGAAGAAAATCTCGACGACGTGGCCAAGGGGCAGCGTGACTGGAAAAACGTGCTGGACGAGTTCTACGGTGATTTCCGCAAGAAGCTGGAAGTCGCCGAAGCACCGGACAGTGGCATGCGTGCCAACCAGCCGGTGATGACCGATATCCCGTGCAAGGTCTGTGGCCGGCCGATGCAGATTCGCACGGCTTCGACGGGCGTGTTTCTCGGTTGCTCGGGCTACAGCCTGCCACCCAAAGAGCGCTGCAAGGCGACGGTCAACCTGACGCCCGGTGACGAGATTGCCGACGACGACGAGGGTGAGTCCGAGTCGCGCGTGCTGCGCGGCAAGCATCGCTGCCCGATCTGCAGCACGGCGATGGACGCTTACCTGCTCGATGAAAAGCACAAGTTGCACATCTGCGGCAACAACCCGGATTGCACGGGTTACGAGATCGAGGAAGGCACCTACCGGATCAAGGGTTATGAAGGCCCGAGCCTGGAATGTGACAAGTGCGGCAGCGAAATGCAGCTCAAGACCGGCCGTTTCGGTAAGTTCTTCGGCTGTACCAACGCCGAGTGCAAGAACACTCGCAAGTTGCTGAAAAGCGGCGATGCGGCACCGCCGAAAATGGACCCGGTGAAGATGCCGGAGCTCAAGTGCGACAAAGTTGACGACACATACATTCTGCGTGACGGTGCTTCGGGTCTGTTCCTGGCTGCCAGCCAGTTTCCGAAAAACCGTGAAACCCGCGCACCGCTGGTCGCCGAGATCGCGCCGCACAAAGACGAAATCGATCCCAAGTACCACTTCCTGTGCGAAGCGCCGAAAAAGGATCCGGACGGTCGTCCGACCGTGATCCGCTACAGTCGCAAGACCAAAGAGCAATACGTCCAGACTGAAGTGGAAGGCAAGCCCACCGGCTGGCGTGCGTTCTACGACGGTAGCGCCTGGAAGGTCGAAGACAAGCGTTGATCGCACGTGTCCGGCTCCATCGAGCCGGACACCGTTTTCACCAGGCTCGGGCCTCTTCACCCGGGTTATCCTCGCGTCGCAGGCTATGCTGGTCTTGTCCCATTGTTATGGAGGGTTTCGTCATGGCTCATGAGCTCTATACCCGTACCAACCAGAAGATCTATTTCGCCGGGCTTGCGCTCGAAGCGCTGGGCCGGGCAGAGAAGGGGCAGGCGGTGAACTCCCCGGCGCTGTTGCAGGCCGAGCGTGAGTCTGCGCTGTTTCATCTGTACGGCGCACTGCTGGGTCTGTGCCACGAAATAGCCGGGTTCTATCGGCTGCCACAGGCAAACGCGCGTCGCGCCGAAGAGTTGCTGACTCAGGAAGTGCTGGACGCCATCGCGATTCCCGAAATGGCGGAACTGGTCGAGCTGGCTCAGCATCGCCAGACCTGGCTGGCGCAGTTGCTGGCCGCTTATAACGCGCTGTTTGAACCGCCACGTGCGCCTAAAAAGCCCAAGGGCGATGTCACGCAGCCGTTGATACAGGCTGTGAACCTGGACGCTGAGCCGGAGTCTGAATTGACACGTGAAGCGCTTGAAAACTGGCGTCAGCAACTCAAAGGGTTGGCAATCCGCTTTCGTGAAGGCTTGAGCGAGTGCTGAAAACCAATGAAGTACGGGCCGGCAGGCTGTTACAATGCCCGCCTATTGCGGAGTAACTGTACCAATGCCTACCTCTTTTCTGGAAATTGTCGAATTACCTGACGGGCGTATCGAGCTGCGTCGTGCCGATGACGAAGGTTCTCTGGTGACGCTTGATTTTTCTGCGGATGCCAAAGCGTTCATGCAGGGCCAGCATGTCGAAGTCGCCAAAGCGATGCTGAGTGTGGGCGTGCAAATGGCTGGGCGTCTGGCCGAAGGTGACGTCGAGAAGGATGACGGCCCTCACGTTTTGCATTGACCGTTGAGACGCTGAAAAACGACCCGGCAACGTTGACCGGGCATTTCAGCCCAGTCGGATGTTGAGGCTCTGCGCTTCGCCGATTTTCGCTGCACTGATCAATTGCTGGCGCGCCGATGTGCCAAGCGGGTTGATCCAGCTCACCACCGTATGACTACGCCCCAATCGAAGTGCCTCACGGGTCAGTTCCAGCACACTCTGCGTGCCACGAGGTTGCAGCAGCAGGATTCGTTCCCGGTTCAGCCCCGCATCACGCAGCCACGCTTGAGTCAGGCTCGAAGGAGGCGCGATCAGTGTCAGCCAGCGGGCGTCTGTTTCTTCGCTCAGCTCCCGAAGGATGGGAGCCAGCAGGTTCAGGCAGTTCCCGGCGGCGCCGCGCAAAGACAGTTCACTGAAAACTTCTGGCTCGTGGCTCCAGGGCGTTTCGATTGCATCTGTGAGCAGCGGCGCGATGGGCTGAGCCAGAAACGCCTCGAACAGTGGCAATTGCGAATGCGGTGCTTGATGGAACTGCATAACGTCTCCTTAGCGGCGAATGACGCCGACGCTCAAACCTTCGATCACCAGTTCCTGATCCTTGAGATCGACCTCTATAGGCGCGAAATCAGGGTTTTCGGCCAGCAGCCAGACCTTGCTGCCTTCACGCTTGAAGCGTTTGACGGTCACTTCGTCGCCGATTCGTGCGACCACGATCTGACCGTTGCGAGCCTCACGGGTGGTGTGTACCGCCAGCAGGTCGCCGTCCAGAATGCCGACGTCCTTCATGCTCATGCCGTGAACGCGCAACAGGTAGTTGGCGCTGGGGTGAAAGAAGGACGGGTTGATGTTGCAGGACTCTTCGATGTGTTGCTGGGCCAGGATCGGTGCGCCAGCCGCTACGCGACCGATGACCGGCAGGCTGCTGTCGTCCGGGCGTGCTTCGAAGCCGGGGATGCGGATGCCGCGTGAAGCGCCCGGAGTCATCTCGATGGCGCCTTTGCGAGCCAATGCCTTCAGGTGTTCTTCCGCTGCGTTGGGTGATTTGAAACCCAGCTCCTGAGCGATTTCCGCGCGTGTCGGAGGAAAGCCG
Source organism: Pseudomonas syringae (assembly GCF_002157375.1). Lineage (GTDB taxonomy): Bacteria > Pseudomonadota > Gammaproteobacteria > Pseudomonadales > Pseudomonadaceae > Aquipseudomonas > Aquipseudomonas syringae_T. The sequence continues at coordinate 78,408 of NZ_MTSA01000004.1, read as the reverse complement.
TTGTCTTCCAGGCAGCGTTTGATGAAACCCAGGATTTCAGCCTGGCGTGGCGTCAGTTTTATCATGATGGGCGCTCTGGCTTTTTATACAGTGACTGGGATTATATACAGTGAAGGCGCCTTGGCAATCACCCATTTCACTTTCGCCGCCGAGCGGTGATCACAGCGCATACCCGGTGGCTCGTCAGGAAGCCTGCTTTTAACGGCAGATTGTCATTTAACCCTCGTTTTCGTGACTGTTCGGCCATAAAGTGAACGGGCCTGCTTGACAAGCAGACCGCCTGATACGTATGTTTCAAACGTTCGTTTGTTAGGCAGAGAGCCATGGCCCAGTCGGAAACCGTTGAACGCATCCTTGATGCTGCAGAGCAGTTATTTGCAGAAAAAGGCTTTGCTGAAACTTCCTTGCGTCTCATCACCAGCAAGGCTTCGGTCAATCTGGCGGCGGTGAACTATCACTTCGGCTCGAAGAAGGCCCTGATTCAAGCCGTGTTCTCACGTTTTCTCGGGCCGTTCTGCGTCAGTCTTGAGCGCGAGCTGGAGCGGCGTCAGGCCACTCCCGGGCACAATCCCAGTCTTGAAGAACTGCTGGAAATTCTCGTTGAGCAAGCGCTTGTCGTGCAGCCACGCAGCGGTAATGACCTGTCGATTTTCATGCGCTTGCTCGGGCTTGCCTTCAGTCAGAGCCAGGGCCACTTGCGCCGTTACCTGGAAGACATGTACGGCAAGGTGTTCCGCCGCTACATGACGCTGGTCAATGAAGCCGCTCCGCGTATTCCACCGATAGAGCTGTTCTGGCGTGTTCACTTCATGCTCGGGGCTGCCGCGTTCAGCATGTCCGGCATCAAGGCCCTGCGTGCCATCGCCGAGACTGATTTTGGGGTCAACACCTCCATCGAGCAGGTCATGCGCCTGATGGTGCCGTTTCTGGCCGCCGGCATGCGGGCCGACACCGGCGTCAGCGATCCGGTGATGATTGCCGCCCAGCTCAGGCCGCGCACCAAGAGCAGCACCGCCACCCCCGCGGTCGCCAAAGCCTGACGGTACTGCCCGGTCGCATTGCGTCGGGCTTCAGGATCAAGCACCATGCCGGGATTGAAACAGGCACTGGTGTGTAAGGGTTTTTCTATGAGTTCTGGCCTGCAAGGCTCCCTGATGGTTGATGTCGCCGGCACTTGGCTGACCAGCGAAGACCGTCAGTTTCTACGTCAGCCCGAAGTCGGAGGTCTGATCATTTTTGCCCGTAATATCGAGCATCCACGTCAGGTTCGTGAGCTGAGCGCGGCGATACGCGCCGTTCGCCCGGACCTGCTGCTGGCCGTGGATCAGGAAGGCGGGCGGGTTCAACGTCTGCGTCAGGGTTTCGTGCGCCTGCCGCCCATGCGTGTCATCGCCGAAAAGCCTGACGCCGTTACGCTGGCTGAACACTGTGGCTGGGTGATGGCAACCGAAGTGCTGGCGGTCGGACTCGACCTGAGTTTCGCCCCGGTGCTCGATCTGGACTATCAGCGCAGTGCTGTCGTGGGCACGCGCGCGTTCGAAGGTGATCCCGAGCGTGCAGCGTTGCTGGCAGGCGCGTTCATTCGCGGCATGAACGCGGCAGGCATGGCGACGACCGGCAAGCATTTTCCCGGTCATGGCTGGGCTGAAGCCGACTCTCATGTGGCCATTCCCAATGACGAGCGTAGCCTGGAGCAGATTCGCGCCCATGATCTGGTGCCGTTTGCACGCTTGAGTCAGCAACTGGCGGCGGTGATGCCGGCCCACGTGATCTATCCGAAGGTCGATTCGCAGCCAGCCGGTTTTTCAAGGCGCTGGCTGCAGGACATCCTGCGCGACGAATTGAAATTCGACGGTGTTATTTTCAGTGACGACCTGTCGATGGCAGGTGCTCACGTCGTTGGCGACGCCGCCAGCCGTATCGAGGCGGCCTTGACTGCCGGCTGCGACATGGGGCTGGTCTGCAACGACCGTGCGGCTGCGGAACTGGCGCTCAGTGCGGCTCAGCGGCTGAAGGTCAAACCTTCACCGCGTATTGCCCGCATGCGTGGCCAGGCAACGGCCAGCACCGACTATCGACAACACCCGCGCTGGCTGGCGGCGCTTCAGTCGCTGCGCGCTGCTCAACTGATCGATTAAGGATGTGCGATGACTGTTTACGCGATTATTGGCGGTACTGGCCTGACTCAACTGGAAGGTCTGAACATTCGGCAGTCGTTGCCGACGAATACACCGTACGGTACGCCTTCCGGCGAAATCCAGATCGGTGACTATGCTGGCCGTGAAGTGATGTTTCTGGCACGTCACGGTCATCCGCACCGCTTGCCTCCGCACCAGGTCAACTATCGGGCCAATATATGGGCCTTGAAACAGGCGGGTGCCGAAGCGATTCTGGCGGTCAATGCGGTGGGCGGGATTCACCCGGCGATGGGCACCGGGCACTTTTGCGTCCCTCACGATCTGGTCGATTACACCAGCGGTCGTCAGCACACATTTTTTGCCGATGATCTGGAACACGTCACGCACATCGACTTCAGCTACCCCTACAGCGAAGCGCTGCGGGCGCGATTGATCGCCGCGCTGGCGGCAGAAGGGTGCGAATTTTCCGAACGGGGCGTCTACGCCTGTACTCAAGGGCCGCGTCTGGAAACCGTCGCAGAAATCATTCGCCTCGAGCGTGACGGCTGCGACATCGTCGGCATGACCGGCATGCCGGAAGCTGCGCTGGCCCGGGAGCTGGGGCTGGACTACGCCTGTCTGGCGCTGGTGGTCAATCCGGCTGCGGGCAAATCGACGGCTGTCATTACCATGGCGGAAATCGAACAGGCGCTGCACAACGGCATGGGCAAGGTAAAGGCCACGCTGGCCCGGGTGTTGTCCGCTTCCTGAGCTACAGCATGCGTTTGAGGGTATTGTCCTTGCGCACCAGGTGATGCCAGAGCGCGGCAATCACATGCAGCCCGATGACGTAGTAGAAGATCGAGCCGAGCAACTTGTGCAGGTCTTCGAACGTCTCGGCGGTGCGGTCAGAGGTCGGCAGGGGCCAGGGAATCTGCAGGCTGGTCAGGGGAATCGGCAACGCGCCTTTTTCCACCATCACGGTCAGCAGGCCCAGCACCGGCTGTGCGAACAGAAACGCGTACAGCGCGTAATGCGACAGGGTGGCTGCCAGGCGAAGCACGCCTTCAAGGGGCGGCGTAATGCCGGGCGGACGGTGACGTCGACGCTCGGCCACGCGAAAGAACGCCATGACCAGAATCAGAATGCCCACCCAGAAGTGACTCTGTACAACCAGCAGTCGGTATTCAGAGCCTTTGCCAAACTGGGTGCGGCTTAGAATCAGCGTGTACGCAAGCACGATCAGGGCAGCCATGACCCAGTGCAGCCATCGTGCTCTTGGGGTGTAACGTCGAGAAATCGGTGCATCCACGGTTGAGTTCCTTATTGCTTTTTACTGGCGCTGTTCACAGCTTAGGCAGTTTGCTGCGATCCTGCGTTTCATTTATGTGTGATTTATTTGAAGGTCAGTGCCTGCGGCGCTGAGTATGGCAATTAAGCAGTATGAACGTCACAGGATGGAACCTGTGCTCATGGGTGGCTTCATATAACGTGAATATTCACCCAGGAGCGAGTCTTGACCAGTGCCAATCCGCCCTTCGGCCCCGCCACGCCGGTGTCGGCCAGCGTTTCATTGAATGTACTGACCATGAACATGCACATGGGCTTTGGCATTTTCAATCGCCGCTTCATTCTTCCGGAATTGCGTGAAGCGGTGCGCAGTGTATCGGCTGATATCGTGTTTCTTCAGGAAGTACACGGTGAACAGCATCGCCATGCCCGCAGTGTCAAGGACTGGCCAACGATCTCGCAATACGAGTTTCTCGCCGACGCCATGTGGAGCGATTTTGCCTACGGTCGCAATGCGGTGTACCCGGACGGTGATCACGGTAACGCGCTGTTGTCCAAGTACCCGATCATCCAGCACGAAAATCTCGATATTTCCATTGATGGCACAGAGCAACGCGGTTTGTTGCACTGCATTCTGGATGTGCCCGATTACGGCCATGTGCATGCCGTCTGCGTCCACCTGGGGCTGTTTGAAAGTCATCGGCGTCAGCAACTAAAACTGCTTGCTGAGCTGATGGCGCGTCTTCCCGAAGGGGAGCCGGTGATTGTTGCCGGTGACTTCAACGACTGGCGCCAGCGCGCCGATGCACTCTTGCACGGCACGGGTTTGTACGAGGTATTTGTAGAGCGCTTCGGCGCCCCGGCGAAAAGCTTTCCGGCCCGCTGGCCGTTGCTTCGGCTGGACCGGATCTACGTGCGCAATGCGACATCCCACAGTCCGAAAGTGTTGTCCAGTCGACCGTGGTCTCATCTTTCCGATCATGCACCGCTGGCGGTGGAGTTGACCTTATGAGCAATACGACAGGGCAGTGGCGCGACGGCAACTCGGTAGAGCTGCTGATCAACGGCGAAGACTTTTACAGTCGGGTATTCGAGTGCATTCGCGCCGCGCGCAAGGAAGTGCTGATCGAGACCTTCATCATCTTCGAAGACCGGATCGGCGAGAGCTTGCAGCAGGCATTGCTCGAAGCTGCCGGCAACGGCGCAAAAGTGGTGGTCACGGTCGATGATTACGGCACCTCTGACCTGAGTTCGACGTTTGTCAGAACCATGATCGATGCCGGCATACAGATCCAGCTGTTCGACCCGCGCCCGCGATTCATGGGCATGCGTACCAACCTGTTCCGCCGCCTGCACCGCAAGGTGGTGGTCATTGACGGTGAGCTGGGTTTTATCGGCGGCATCAACTACAGCGTTGATCATATGACCGACACCGGGCTGACCGCCAAGCAGGACTACGCCGTTCTGGTGCGCGGCCCGATTGTCGGTGACATCCACAAGAGCGCGATGAGCATGCTCAGTGAGGCGGTCCGGTCGAAACTGACGCCGATACCGCTCAAGCTCGACCGTGCCGGCGATGCCAGCATGCTGCTTGCCGAGCGCGACAACAGCGAACACGCCAATGACATCGAAGAACAGTACCTCGAGGCGATTCGTGGCGCGACCCAGCGGATTACCCTGGCCAACGCCTATTTCTTCCCCAGTTACCGCTTCCTGCGCGAGCTGCGCAATGCCTCGCGACGCGGCGTGAAAGTCACGCTGATCCTGCAAGGCCAGCCGGACATGCCGTTCGTGAGGGTCTGCTCGCGGCTGACCTACACCTACCTGCTGCGCGATGGGGTGGTCATTCACGAGTACAAACAGCGTGCGCTGCACGGCAAGGTCGCGTTGATCGATCAGGACTGGTCCACGGTGGGCTCCAGCAATCTCGACCCGCTCAGCCTCGCACTGAACCTGGAGGCCAACCTGTTTATTCGTGACCCGAACCTCAACCAGCACTTGCAGGACCACCTGATGGAGCTGGCGGCTGCCCACAGCACCCAGATGAGCCTGAAAGGTGCCGCGCGTGGCCAGTGGTGGCGCGCGCCGATGATCGTGCTGAGTTTCTTTTTCCTGCGACGGTTTCCGGCAATTGCCGGTCTGTTTCCGGTTCACGGTGTACGGCTTAAGCCCTTGCGGGCCGGCGATGTGGTGCCGGAGGCGAAAGTGATCGAACAGCAACAGAACAATCACCCGATGGATCAGGAGAAAACGTCATGACCCAGGCCGCGAGCGCAGCGCCGCAAAGTGCGCACGGCGCCAAATGGAAATGGGCCAAGCGGATCTTCAACGTGTTTTTCTTCATTGCCGTGCCGGTCTTGCTGTTTTTGCTGGTCAAGAATCTTGACTGGCAAGAGGTCAAGAAGGCGTTGGCGTCGTACAAGGCCAGCACGTTGGCGATGGCAGCCGCCGTGGCGTTCGCCAGCTACGCGACTTATTGCGGGTTTGACATCCTGGCGCGTTATTACACGCGTCATAAACTGTCGATCAAGCAGATTGTGCCGGTCACGTTCGTTTGCTATGCGTTCAACCTCAACCTCAGTTCATGGGTCGGCGGCATCGCTTTGCGTTATCGACTCTATTCGCGGCTGGGGCTGGATGTGTCGACCATCACCCGGATTTTAAGCCTGAGCCTGATCACCAACTGGCTGGGTTACATGCTGCTGGCCGGGTTTGTGTTCTCGATGCGCTTTCTGGAACTGCCCGAAGAATGGTCGATTGGCACCACCACCCTGCAACTGATCGGTTTTGGTCTGTTGGCCGTGTGCGCTGCTTACCTGCTGGCCTGCCGATTCTCCAAAAAGCGTTCATGGACGATTCGTGATCAGGAATTCAACCTGCCTTCGATGAAGCAGGCCTTGATTCAGGCCTGCCTGGGAGCGCTGAACTGGTCGCTGATGGCTGCGGTGATTTATACCCTGTTGCCCGACAAGGCCTTTTACCCGGCGATTCTGGGGGTGTTGCTGATCAGCAGCATCGCCGGTGTCATCACCCACATCCCGGCCGGGCTGGGTGTGCTCGAAACGGTGTTTATCACCTTGCTGGCTCACCAGTTTTCCAAGGGCAGTCTGCTCGCGGCGCTGATCGGCTACCGCGCCATTTACTTCCTCCTGCCGCTGTTGATTGCGCTGGTGGTGTACCTGGTGCTGGAAAAGCGCGCAAAGAAAATGGGCGAGAAAAATCAGCAGCGGATGGGCGAAGAGGCGAAGTCCTGAGCGGGGCCTGAGGTCCGTAGGAGCGGGCCGGGCGACGCTTCGCTTGCGCGCGAAGACGCCAGGCGTGCAGGGGTATCGCTCGACTCAGTCATCAAACCCGACCTGCTCGTGTATCTCGTCGACCTTCAGTTCCAGCCGGTACGCCACTGCAATGAACAGCGCCTGACACAGGCACAGGGTGGCGCTCAGCGAGCGGAAGGCGAACGAACTGCCTTCGTTGACCAGCAATACTGAATTGGCGCGCTTGGCCAGTGGCGACAGGTTGCTGTCGGTGATGATCAGTGTCTTGGCCTGATGGTGCTGAGCGATGCGCAGGCAGTGTTGGGTTTCCTTGCCGTAAGGCGTAAAGCTGATCGCAATCACCAGGTCATTGGCCCGCACGCTGCGCATCTGCTCGCGGTAGCTACCACCCAGCCCCGAAATCAGGTGGATGCGTTTGTTGGTGTGTTGCAGGTTGTAAACCAGATAGTCCGCCACCGCAAACGAGCGCCGTACCCCCACCACATAGATGTTGTCGGCGTTGACCACCAGGTCCACAGCCTTTTCGAATTCGACATCATCCAGTTCCGCGCTCAGCCGTTCGAGCCCGGACAGCGTCGCCCCCACACATTCCCGTGCCAGATCACCTGCACCGGCCTTCTGCGATTTGTTGGCGATCATGCTGCGGATGCGCTGTTGGTAGTTCTGCACCGGCGTGGTCTTGTGGGTGTAGGCCTCACGGAACAGAGCCTGCATTTCGCTGAAGCCGCTGAACCCGAAACGCTGCGAAAAGCGCACGATGGCCGAAGGATGAACCTCACACTCACGCGCAATGTCGCTGATCCGGTCAACCATGATGCGGTCACTCTGCTGGCTCATGTAGCTGGCGATACGCTTGAGCTGGCGAGGAAGGCCGTCGTACTCGTGGGTGATCAGTCGCAGCAGGCTCTCGGCACTGGTCGGCGGCACGTCGACGCTCGTCTCGGACAGAGTGGGCTGGTCGGCGCTGGTCATATTCACATCCTTTCTGCTTGTTCTTTGCAGCGCACGACGTCACGTTCGTGCCCTGATGACGGAGCTGCTTCTGGCAGGGAATGCCGACTATATCCTACCTGTCTGCACGCCGTGCCAGCACTTGCGCGATTCTATAGAAAAAATATTCCACTAAAAATAAATATAGAATAAATATTGATTCATGGCCGATGACGTTTTAGGCTGCATTGACAAAGGCAGGTCATGCATCGGGTGCATGCACTGCGGGCTGATAAAAATAACAGGAGCCATCAATGGGCCAGACTCGCTTTGTCACCGGGCGTCAGTTGGATCTGATCTGCCTCGGACGCCTGGGCGTCGATCTTTATGCGCAGCAGGTGGGCGCACGACTTGAAGATGTGTCCAGCTTCGCCAAATACCTCGGCGGCTCATCCGCCAACATCGCATTTGGCACCGCCAGACTCGGCCTCAAGTCAGCCATGCTCAGCCGGGTTGGCGACGACCACATGGGGCGTTTTCTGGTCGAGTCGCTGGCCAGGGAAGGCTGTGATGTCAGCGCCATCAAATGCGATCCCGAGCGTTTGACCGCGATGGTGCTGCTGGGCTTGAAGGACCGCGAAACATTCCCGCTGGTGTTCTACCGTGAAAATTGTGCCGACATGGCCTTGCGCGCTGAAGACATAGACGAACAGCACATCGCGTCCAGCAAGGCGCTGTTGATCACTGGTACGCACTTTTCCACTGACCAGGTGTTCCAGGCCAGCAGCCGGGCACTCGATTATGCCGAGAAGCACAACGTCAGACGGGTTCTGGATATCGACTACCGCCCGGTGCTCTGGGGGCTGGCAGGCAAGGCCGATGGTGAGACACGGTTTGTCGCCGACGATAAAGTCAGCCAGCACGTGCAGCGCATCTTGCCGCGTTTCGACCTGATCGTCGGCACCGAAGAAGAGTTTTTGATTGCCGGTGGCTCTACCGACTTGCTGGCGGCCCTGCGCACCGTGCGAACGCTGACGGCCGCCACGCTGGTGGTCAAGCTCGGGCCGCAAGGTTGCACAGTGATTCATGGGGCCATTCCGGCGCGGCTTGAAGACGGCGCGATCCATCCCGGTGTGCAAGTGGAGGTGCTCAACGTGTTGGGCGCCGGTGATGCCTTCATGTCCGGGTTTCTGAGCGGCTGGCTCAAGGATGCCAGCGACGAGCGCTGCTGCCAGTTGGCCAATGCCTGCGGCGGGTTGGTGGTCTCGCGTCATGCCTGCGCGCCTGCCATGCCGACGCCTGCCGAGCTCGACTACCTGTTCAACAGCCCGGAACCGATTACTCGCCCGGATCAGGACGTTGTTCTGCAGCGCCTGCATCAGGTCAGTGTGCCGCGCAAACAGTGGAAACAGTTGTTCATATTTGCCTTTGATCATCGCGGCCAACTGGTCGAACTGGCACAACAGGCCGGGCGCGATCTCGACAGCATCAGCCAGCTCAAGCAGCTGTTCGTGCAATCGGTCGAACGTGTCGAAGCCGATTTGCGCCAGCGTGGTATTGACGCTGATGTGGGCCTGCTTGCCGATCAGCGCTTTGGTCAGGATGCGCTCAATGCCGCCACCGGTCGTGGCTGGTGGCTGGCACGTCCCGTGGAAGTGCAGGGGTCTAGGCCGTTGGCGTTCGAGCACGGACGCTCCATCGGCAGCAACCTGATCAACTGGCCGCAGGAACAGATCATCAAATGCCTGGTGCAATACCACCCCGATGACGAACCGATGCTGCGCCTGGAGCAGGAAGCGCAGATCCGGGCGCTCTATGACGCCTCGAAAGTCAGCGGTCATGAGCTGCTGCTGGAAATCATTCCGCCCAAGGATCACCCGTCACCTCATCCGGACGTGATGGTCCGTGCGATGAAGCGCTTGTACAACCTGGGCATTTACCCGGCGTGGTGGAAGATCGAGGCGCAAAGTGCCGATGTCTGGCGGCAACTGGACGAGCTGATTCAACAGCGTGATCCTTACTGCCGTGGTGTTGTGTTGCTCGGGCTCAATGCCCCGGTCGACGTGCTTGCGCAGGGTTTTGCACAGGCTCGTGACAGCCATGTCTGCAAGGGCTTCGCCGTTGGCCGGACGATCTTTCGCGAGCCAAGCCGGGCCTGGATGGCCGGGGAAATCGACGATGCAACACTGGTCAGCCGGGTACAGAGTATCTTCAACGGGTTGATCGAGTCCTGGCGCGAAAGCCGCGCCTGAATTCATTGATGCAGTGATAACAACAAGAAAGGTGCAGCCATGCCTGTTTCAGCTTCCACGCCCAAGATCCGCATTGGTATCAACCCGATCTCATGGAGCAACGATGACTTGCCGGCCCTCGGCGGCGAAACGCCGTTGAGTACCGCGCTGAGCGAAGGCAAAGCCATCGGTTACGAAGGTTTCGAGCTCAACGGCAAGTTCCCCAAAGACGCCAAGGGCGTCGGCGATGTGCTTCGGCCCTATGACCTGGCGCTGGTGTCCGGCTGGTATTCAAGCCTCCTGGCGCGACGCTCTGTGGCCGAGGAAATCGAGGCCATTACCCCGCATGTGCAATTGCTCGCCGAGAACGGCGCTTCGGTGCTGGTGTACGGCGAAGTGGCCGATTCCATTCAGGGGCAGCGCATCCCGCTGGTCGAGCGGCCGCGGTTTCATACCGATGCCGCCTGGTGCGAATACGCCGACAAGCTCACCGAGCTGGCGCGCTTCACGCTGTCTCGTGGTGTGCGCCTGGCGTATCACCATCACATGGGCGCGTACATCGAGTCGCCTCAGGACATCGACAAGCTGATGGCGCTGACGGGGCACGAGGTCGGGTTGCTGTTCGATTCGGGGCATTGCTACATGGGCGGTGGCGACCCTTTGCAGGTCTTGAACACACATATCGAACGGGTCTGCCACGTGCATTTCAAGGACGTGCGCAAACCGGTGGTGCAACTGGCGCGCAACAACCTCTGGAGCTTTCCGGACTGCATCATCAACGGCACGTTCACGGTGCCCGGCGACGGCGACATCGATTTTTCAGCACTGCTCAAGGTGTTGTTGCAGGCCGACTACAGCGGCTGGCTGGTGGTCGAGGCCGAACAGGACCCGGCGGTTGCGCCCAGTTATGTGTATGCCAAAAAAGGCTATGACACCTTGCGCCAATTGCTCGCCGACGCGCGATAGCGCCGATGCCTGATAAGGAGGATTGAACCATGAGTCTGCTGACCAAAAGCAAACCCGACGGCCGAGACATCGTTGCGCTTGCGCCGGGTACCCTCGACTACGTGGGCTTCGCGGCCTACCGGTTGGAGGGCGGCGAGCGCCTGCCTCTTGACGCTGGAGAAGACGAGCTGTGTGTAGTGGTGCTCGGCGGACACGTCAGTGTGAGTGGCGAGGCACCGGGGCAGGGCGCTTTCAATTGGGAAAACATCGGCGACCGGCAGTCGGTGTTCGAAGAGAAGTCCCCGTTCGCGGTCTACCTGCCGCCGCACAGTCAGGTCGAGTGTGTCGCTCGCGGGCCAGTGCATCTGGGTGTCTGCCGCGCCCCTGGCGATGCAGGCAAACAGCTCCAGGCCCGGTTGATCATGCCCGGCAGCATGAAGCGCAGCGTGCGCGGCAAGGGGGCCAATACCCGTTACGTGTGCGACATTCTGCCGGACAGCGAGCCGGCGCATTCGCTGCTGGTGGTCGAGGTGCGCACGCCTTCCGGGCATTCCTCCAGCTACCCGCCGCACAAGCACGACAGGGACAACCTGCCGCACGAGAGCTTTCTCGAAGAAACCTATTACCACATGGTCAACCCGCCGCAGGGCTTCGTGTTTCAGCGGGTCTACACCGACGACCGCAGCATCGATCAGGCCATGGCCGTGGAAAACAATGACCTGGTGACCGTGCCTAAAGGCTATCACCCGGTTTCCGTGCCTTATGGCTATGAGTCTTATTACCTGAACGTGATGGCCGGCCCGACGCGCGCCTGGCAATTCCACAATGATCCGCAGCACAGCTGGCTGCTGGACCTTTAATCCCCTTTTTGCTTCGGAGTCATGCAGATGAGCGAGTCACCGGTGATCGGCCATTACATCAACGGACACGTGAATGACGGCGACGGCCAGCGTTTCAGCGATGTCTTCAACCCGGCCATCGGCACGGTTCAGGCGCGTGTGGCGCTGGCCAGTGTCAGCACCGTGGATGAAGCGGTCGCGGCGGCCAAGGCAGCGTTTCCTGGCTGGGCCGATCAGTCATCGCTGCGCCGTGCGCGGGTGATGTTCAAATTCAAGGAGCTGCTGGACCGGCACCACCACGAGCTGGCGCAGATCATCTGCCGCGAGCACGGCAAGGTGCTGTCCGATGCCCGGGGTGAAGTGGTGCGCGGCATCGAGATTGTCGAGTTTGCCTGCGGCGCGCCCAGCCTGCTGAAAAGTGATTTCAGCGACAACATTGGCGGCGGCATCGACAACTGGAACCTGCGTCAGCCACTGGGTGTCTGTGCCGGGGTCACGCCCTTCAACTTCCCGGTCATGGTGCCGCTGTGGATGATCCCCATGGCGCTGGTGACTGGCAATTGCTTCATCCTCAAGCCTTCCGAGCGCGATCCGTCCGCGAGCTTGTTGATGGCGCGTCTGTTGAAAGAAGCCGGGTTGCCCGACGGTGTATTCAATGTGGTGCAGGGCGACAAGGTGGCGGTCGATGCCTTGCTGCAACACCCGGACATCGAGGCTATTTCGTTTGTCGGCTCTACACCCATTGCCGAGTACATCCATCAGCAGGGCACCGCCCGTGGCAAGCGCGTGCAGGCGCTGGGCGGGGCCAAGAATCACATGATCGTGATGCCCGACGCGGACCTGGATCAGGCCGCCGACGCCCTGATCGGCGCGGCCTATGGTTCGGCTGGCGAGCGGTGCATGGCGATATCCATCGCTGTGGTGGTGGGCGACGTGGGCCAGCGTCTGATCGACAAGCTGCTGCCACGCATCGACCAGCTCAAGGTCGGCAACGGCATGCAGGCTGACTCGGACATGGGGCCGCTGGTCACCGCCGTACACAAAGCCAAGGTCGAAGGGTTCATCGATCAGGGGGTGAAGGAAGGCGCGAAGCTGATTGTCGACGGGCGCCATTTCAGTGTGCCGGGTGCCGAGCAGGGCTTTTTCGTCGGAGCGACGCTGTTCGACAACGTCACCCCACAGATGCAGATCTACAAGGAAGAAATCTTCGGTCCGGTGCTGGGCATCGTGCATGTGGCGGATTTCGCCAGCGCCGTCGAGCTGATCAACGCCCATGAGTTCGGTAACGGCGTGTCGTGCTTTACCAGCGATGGCGGTGTGGCGCGTGCGTTTGCGCGAACCATCAAGGTCGGCATGGTCGGCATCAACGTGCCGATTCCGGTGCCGATGGCCTGGCATTCGTTTGGTGGCTGGAAACGTTCATTGTTCGGCGACCACCATGCCTACGGCGAAGAAGGCCTGCGTTTCTACAGCCGCTACAAGAGCGTCATGCAGCGCTGGCCGGACAGCATCGCCAAAGGGCCGGAATTCAGCATGCCGACCGCTAAATAGTCTTCATCAATGGAATGTGCGGAGAACACTAACAATGAGTCATCCCCTGCGTTTCGCCCTTAATCGAATGGTCGCGCCGCGCCTGTCGCTTGAGGCGTTTGTCGATCTGGCTGTGAAGCTGGGAGCCGACGCCATCGAGATCCGCAACGACCTCAAGGGCATCGAGATCGAAGACGGCACCGCGCCCGAGGTGGTTGCTGATGTGTGTGCTGCCAAAGGCGTGCAGGTGCTTTCAATCAACGCGCTGTACCCGTTCGATGTCTGGAACGACGAGCGCAGTGCCCAGGCCACGAAGCTGGCGCAATACGCACGCGCCTGCGGTGCCAGAGGGCTGGTGCTGTGCCCGCTCAACGACCCGGCTGATCCGCGCAATGGCGCGCAGCGTGCCTCCGGGTTGCGCACGGCGTTGACAGCACTGGCACCGATCCTTCGCGAGCACGGGATTCTGGGCTTCGTCGAGCCGCTGGGCTTCGAAGAATGCTCGTTGCGCTTCAAGCGCCAGGCGGTGGATGCAATCAAGGCTGTCGGCGGGCTGGATGTTTACCGGCTGGTTCATGACACCTTTCATCACCACCTGGCCGGCGAGGTCGAACTGTTTCCGGAGCTGACCGGGCTGGTGCATATCTCCGGCGTCGAGGATGCGCAGGCCCCGCTCAACAGCATTCGCGACGGCCACCGCGTGCTGGTCGGGGAGGCCGACATTCTGGGCAATGCCGCACAGATCGAACGGTTGCTGGACAGCGGCTATACAGGGCACCTGTCGTTCGAGCCGTTTGCCGAAAGCGTCCATGCACTGGACGACATTCCGCAGGCGATCTCGGCAAGCATGGCGCATTTGTCACGAGCCGTTTCGCAACGTCACTGATTCAGCCGATTCAGGCCACCTCAAACAAGAACAAGGTGCCAACATGAGTACAACCCGACTGACCATGGCCCAGGCCCTGGTGAAGTTTCTCGATAATCAGTATGTCGAAGTCGATGGCGTGCAGAGCAAGTTCGTCGCGGGCATTTTCACCATTTTTGGTCACGGCAATGTGCTGGGCCTCGGGCAGGCGCTGGAGCAGGACAGCGGCGATCTCGTGGTTCATCAGGGCCGTAACGAGCAGGGCATGTGCCACGCCGCCATCGGCTTTGCCAAGCAGCATCTGCGTCGCAAGATCTACGCGTGCAGTTCTTCGGTGGGGCCGGGCGCGGCCAACATGATCACTGCCGCAGCAACGGCTTCTGCCAACCGGATTCCGCTGCTGCTGTTGCCGGGCGACGTCTACGCCAGCCGCCAGCCCGACCCGGTGCTGCAACAGATCGAGCAGTTTCACGACCTGAGCATCAGCACCAACGATGCCTTCAAAGCCGTCAGCAAATACTGGGACCGCATCAACCGCCCGGAGCAACTGATGAGCGCGGCGCTCAACGCCATGCGCGTGCTGACCGACCCGGCCGAGACGGGCGCGGTGACCCTGGCACTGCCTCAGGACGTGCAGGCCGAAGCTTACGACTACCCGGACAGCTTTCTGCAAAAACGCGTCCACCGTATCGACCGTCGCCCGCCCAGCAAGGCGATGCTTGACGATGCCTTGAAACTGCTGACGGGCAAGCGCAAGCCGTTGCTGATCTGTGGCGGCGGGGTGCGTTATTCCGGCGCGGCTGACGCGCTGCAAGCGTTTGCCGAGCGGTTCGATATTCCCTTTGCAGAAACCCAGGCCGGCAAGAGTGCCATTGTTTCGGCACACCCGCTGAACATGGGCGGGATCGGCGAAACCGGCACGGTTGCGGCCAATCGACTGGCCAAAGAGGCTGATCTGATCATTGGCGTCGGCACCCGTTACAGCGATTTCACCACCGCGTCGAAATGGCTGTTCCAGAACCCGGAGGTGCAGTTTCTCAATATCAACGTCGGTGCGTTCGATGTGCAGAAACTCGACGGTGTGCAGGTACTGGCCGATGCACAGTTCGCCTTGCACGCATTGGGCGAAGCGTTGCAGGCCAGCGACTACCGTGCTGCTTGGGGCGACTCGCCGCAAAACGCCCGGGCCGAACTGGACGCCGAGGTCGACCGCCTTTATGCGGTCGAGTATCAGCGCGAAGGTTTCGTCCCGGAAATCAACGACCACATGGACCCGGCCGTGCTGCGAGACTTCATCGAACTGACCGGTTCATGCCTGACGCAAAGCGGCGTGCTGGGCATTCTCAACCAGAGCCTGCCGACCGATGCCGTCATCGTTGCTGCAGCCGGCAGCTTGCCGGGCGACCTGCAACGGGCGTGGCGCAGCACCGGCGTCGATACGTACCACGTCGAATATGGCTACTCGTGCATGGGGTACGAGGTCAATGCCGCCCTGGGCGTCAAGCTCGCAGCGCCGCAGCGGGAAGTCTTTGCGCTGGTCGGCGACGGCTCTTACATGATGCTCCATTCGGAGCTGGCGACCTCGATTCAGGAACGTCGCAAGATCAACGTGGTGTTGCTCGACAACATGACGTTCGGTTGCATCAACAACCTGCAGATGGAGCACGGCATGAACAGCTTCGGCACCGAGTTCCGTTTCCGCAACCCGGACACCGGCAGGCTCGATGGCGACTTTGTACCGGTGGATTTCGCCATGAGCGCGGCGGCCTATGGCTGCAAGACCTATAAGGTCAACACTGCCGAGCAGTTGCATCAGGCGCTTGCCGATGCACGGCTGCAGACGGTTTCGACGCTGATCGATATCAAGGTTCTGCCCAAGACCATGATTCATAAATACCTGTCCTGGTGGCGGGTCGGTGTCGCGGAAGTATCGACCACCGGCACCACCGCTCAGGTGTACGAAAAACTCAACCGCGAGCTGGCCAAGGCGCGTCAGTACTGATCACTTTTTATCGTTCAGCGCTCGTGACCCGGTCACGGCAACATCCAATAACAAAAAGGGAAGACGAAAATGGCATTGAAACTCGGCGTGATCGGTACAGGCGCAATCGGTCAGGATCATATCCGGCGTTGCAGCAAGACGCTGGTCGGAAGTCAGGTGGTGGCTGTCACTGATATCAATCTGGAACAGGCTGCAAACGTGGTGCGTGATCTGGACATCAGCGCTGAAGTGTACCCCGATGGTCACGCCCTGATCGCCGCGCCCGATGTCGAAGCGGTGCTGGTCTGCTCATGGGGGCCAAGCCATGAAGAGTACGTGCTGGCGGCCATCGCTGCGGGTAAACCGGTGTTCTGCGAGAAGCCGCTTGCGGTGACGGCCCAAGGGTGTCGTCACATTGTCGAGGCCGAGATCGCCAGTGGTCGCAGGCTTGTGCAAGTGGGTTTCATGCGCCCTTATGATCAGGGTTATCGCGCCCTCAAGTCAGTGATCGACAGCGGCCAGATCGGCGAGCCGCTGATGCTCCATTGCGCTCACCGCAACCCGCGTGTAGGCGAGAACTACAAGACCGACATGGCGATCACCGACACCTTGATTCATGAACTCAATGTGCTGCGCTGGCTGCTCAACGATGACTATGTGTCGGTGCAGGTCGTGTTCCCGCGCAAAACCAGCAAAGCCCTGGCGCACATGAAAGACCCGCAGATCGTGATGCTGGAAACCGCCCGAGGCACGCGCATTGACGTCGAAGTGTTCGTCAACTGCCAGTACGGCTACGACATCCAGTGTGAAGTGGTTGGCGAGAGCGGCATTGCCAGGCTGCCCGAGCCTTCCCAGGTGCAACTGCGCAGCGAAGCCAAATTGTCGAACGCGATTCTGATGGACTGGAAAGACCGGTTCATCGCCGCCTACGACGTCGAGCTGCAGGATTTCATCGACGGCGTCAAAGCCGGGACGATTTACGGTCCTTCAGCCTGGGATGGCTACGCCGCCGCCGTGGCCGCCGATGCCTGTGTGCTGGCGCAGAACAACGGTGCCGTGGTGCCGATCAGCCTCGCCACGCGCCCGGCATTCTATGCCTGACGGTTTTTCCAGCGACCGAGACATCTCTCGACAAGCATAAAAGGGAGGCATCATGCGTATTGCACTGGACCCTTACATGTACCGCCATCTGTCCCTCGGGGCGATGGTCGATAAAACCGCAGAGCTGGGTTACGACTACATCGAGCTGTCACCGCGTGAAGACTTCATGCCGTTTTACAAATACCCGCGCGTGGATCGGGCGAGGATCCGGGAGTTTCGCAAAGCCCTCAGCGATGCAGGTGTGAAACTCTCCTCGTTGTTGCCGCTGTATCACTGGGCTGCGCCGGATGAGGACCTGCGTATTGCTGCGGTACGCAACTGGAAACGCGCCATTCAGGTGGCTGTGGAAATGGACTGCGACCTGATGAACACCGAGTTCAGCGGGCAATCCGATCATGCGCTGGTCTGCGAGAACCAGTTCATGAAGTCGATGGACGA
The DNA here is from genome assembly GCF_002157375.1 of Pseudomonas syringae. GTDB lineage: Bacteria > Pseudomonadota > Gammaproteobacteria > Pseudomonadales > Pseudomonadaceae > Aquipseudomonas > Aquipseudomonas syringae_T. The sequence goes on along the minus strand of NZ_MTSA01000004.1, from coordinate 60,866 downwards.
ACTGATGCCGCATTTCGAGCGCGAAGGTATAAAGCTCGATATCCAGGCGCATCCGTATGACTTCTGTGAGCGCAACAACGAGTCGGTTGACATCATTCGCGGGCTTGATCGTGACTGGATCAACTACCTGTACGCCGCGCCCCACACCTTTTTCTACGATGACGGCGTGGGGGATATTGCCTCCATGCTCCGCTACGCAGGCGACAGACTCACGCACCTGATCATTGCCGACACTTATAATCACCGGGCCTCTTCCAACCTGCGCTACATCGTCAACCCGCCCGGCGTGACGGCGACGGTGCATCAGCATCTGGACATCGGGCAGGGCGAAGTGAACTGGGAGGCGTTTTTCTCGACGCTCAGGGACATCAAGTTCGACGGCATCGCCACGGTGGCCGTATTTGCCTGGGAAGAGCGCGCTGACGAGTCGAGCCGATTCATGCTCGAACGGGTCAAAAGCGAGTTGCTGCGCTGATACAGTGGCAGTGAATACACAACCGATGGCTACGGCCTGACGTTCATGGACCACAGGAGATATCCATGCGAGCAGGGCTGGTGGGCTACGGCAAAGGGGGGCGTTACTTTCACGCGACGCTGATTTCAAGTGTGCCCGGTGCCACGTTTGCAGGTGTGGTTACCCGTTCGCCAGAACGAAAACAGGACGTGGCCAATGACCATCCCGGCGTTGCGACCTTCGACACACTGGCTGAACTGGTGGCGGCCGGGGTCGATGTGGTGGTGATTTCCACACCGCTGGCCTCACGGCGGGCGCTGATTCTGGAGGCTATCGAGCTGGGCGTGGCGGTGGTCAGCGATAAACCCTTTGCCCATGACGCCGCGCAGGCGCGTGAACTGGTGGAGGCGGCCGAAAAACGTGGCGTGTTGCTCAGTGTTTATCAGAATAGGCGCTGGGACTCCGATTTCCTCACCGTGCGTAAATTGATCGACAGCCAGGCGCTGGGCGAGATCAGCCGGTTCGAGTCCAGTATCGAGCGCTATTCGCCACGCTCTGTCGGCAAGGCCAGCGGTGGGGGCATGTTGCGCGACCTGGGCAGTCACCTGGTGGATCAGGCGCTGGTGCTGTTCGGTCCGGTCGAACGGGTGTATGGCGAGTTGCGCTTCGCCCCTGGGGACGACGGACTGGACCACACGTTTTTCGTCGCGCTGACCCACGCCAATGGTGTGGTCTCGCATTTGTCCGGCAGTTGCCTGCAAAGCAGCCCGAAACCGCGTTTCCGGGTCAGTGGATCAAAAGGCTGTTACAGCGTCGACGGGCTGGACGGCCAGGAAGACGCAGCGTTTGCCGGGCTGACGCCACGGTCTGAAGGCGAGCGCTGGGGCGTCGAAGAGCATCGGCGCTGGGGCTGGTTCGAACAGGGCGATCACCGCGAGCGCGTGCCCTCGGAGCGGGGCTGCTGGCTTGAGTTCTACCAGCAACTGCAACGTGCCGTGGACGAGCAAGGCAGTAACCCGGTCAACCCTCACGATGCAATCGCATCAGCGCAGGTCATGGACGCCGCCCGCCTGAGCGCCCGCGAAGGAAGGGTTGTGGTGCTGTAGACCTACATACCCATGATTCACTGGCCCTGAGCCGTAACCAGTCATCACTGACATCGCAGAACCGCTGTGTGACGCAGAGCGTCACGAACTGCATGCCCACGCGGAGCGTCGGCACGATAGTCATGTGCTTTTCAACCACGATGGCACTGACGACGCAGATTGCGACGTAAGTGCCAGGGCGAAGGAACCCGACGAAGTCGGGCCGGAAACGGAGCCAGGGGCTTTGCCTACTTTGGCCCCATCAAAGTAGGTCGCCGAGGGGCGAAAAGGTGCCTTGAGCCGTAAACATATCCAACTGACATCGCAGAACCGCTGTGTGATGCGGAGAACAGTTCGGTACAGCCTCCAGGAATAGGGTGTTCGGACCAGGGGCTTCGTGAGCAAGCTCACTCCCACAAGTATCTCTACTCCGCTTGATGCTGTTCGCCCAAGGGGCGCAAAGGTGACCTGAGCCGTAACCAAACATCACTGACATAGCAGAACCAGCATCACGAACCGCATACCGACGACACGATAGTCAAAACCCGACATCTGGCACGCGTCGGGTTTTGGCATTTCTGCGCTGACTGAAAATGAAATGGAATAAAATTCTAAAATCAGTTGAATTGGAAAATATTTTCCAATAGAGTCGTTTTCAGGTTACCGACTATCGAATCACCCGGGCTTAGAAATCATTTCAGGCCACGGGAAGCAAGCTAACAAAAACAAAACAAAAGATAGGTACTGTCGATGAAAACCCCTACCTCTGGCCTGACCGCCATGCGTTCTGTCACCCCGTCATTCTGGATCCGGCTCATGGAGCGCTTTCTCACGATCGTCGCTCGCGGCATGTGCGTGCGCCACAAGGACGCGCAACTGTTCTGCATTCCGGGTGCGACGGGCATCCGCCTGCCTCGCTGACCTGCCTTTTACAGCGCTTCCACGTGTTATCCGATCCGAACAACAACAAGAATCTGGAGACAGCCCTCATGAAGAACAAGTTTGCGTTCACCTCACTGGCCCTTGGCCTGATGCTCGGCAGCGGCGTTGCACTGGCCGATATCAAGGTCGGGGTGGCCATGTCGCAGTTCGACGACACCTGGCTGACCTACCTGCGTCAGGACATGGATGCCAAGGCCAAAAGCATGCCAGACGGCGTGGCGCTGCAATTTGTCGATGCCCGGGCAGACGTCAACAAGCAGATCGATCAGGTCAAGGAACTCATCAACAAGAAAGTCGACGCGCTTATCGTCAACCCCGTGGACACTGCCGCCACCGCCCGCATCACCAAGGAAGCGGTGGCCGCCGGCATTCCGCTGGTCTACGTCAACCGTCGCCCTGACGATCCGAAACTGCCCGCAGGTGTTGCGACCGTGACTTCGGACGATGTCGAGGCGGGTCGGCTGCAAGCGCAGTACGTCGCCGACAAAATGGGCGGCAAGGGCAGTGTCATGATCCTGCTGGGCGACCTGGCCAACAACTCCACGCAAAACCGCACCAAAGGGGTGAAAGAGGTACTGGCCAAATACCCGAACATCAAGATCGATCAGGAGCAGACCGGCACCTGGCTGCGTCAGAAAGGCATGGACCTGACCAATGACTGGGTCACTCAAGGTCGGGAGTTCAACGCCGTTCTGGCCAACAACGACGAGATGGCCATTGGCGCGGCAATGGCGTTGAAACAGGCGGGCGTCAAGAAAGGCACGGTGTTTGTCGCAGGCGTCGACGGCACGCCCGACGGGCTCAATGCCGTGACCAAGGGCGACCTGGCCGTATCGGTTTATCAGGATGCCAAGGGGCAGGCCGACGGGGCGATTGATGCCGCCGTGAAAATGGCCAAAAAAGAGAAGGTCGAACCCCAGGCAATCGTTATTCCTTATCGCCTGATCACGCCTGAAAACGTCTCCACTTTCAAATAACAACAGTCGGCAGGCACGGGGCGGTTCAGCGACCGTCCCGCGCCCGCCGCTCAAGGAGTGTTTGATCATGTCCGGTTCTGCCACTGCCCATCCGCCCGCACCGATTGACCCGTCTTCCAGTGACGTGAAAGGTTCCGTGCCGGAGGCCCCATCGCCGTATTTGCTGGAAATCAGCCACATCAGCAAAGGCTTTCCCGGCGTTATCGCACTCAATGATGTTCAGTTGCGTGTGCGCCCTGGCAGTGTGTTGGCATTGATGGGCGAGAACGGCGCCGGTAAGTCCACGCTGATGAAGATCATCGCCGGCATCTATCAGCCCGACACTGGCGAAATCCGCTTGCGCGGCAAACCGGTCCGCTTCGACACGCCACTGTCGGCGCTGCAGGCCGGCATCGCCATGATCCATCAGGAACTGAACCTGATGCCGTTCATGAGTATCGCCGAGAATATCTGGATAGGTCGCGAGCAGCTCAACGGCCTGCACATGGTCGACCACCGGGAAATGCACCGCTGTACTGCCGAGTTGCTGGAGCGCTTGCGGATCAGGCTTGATCCCGAGGAACTGGTGGGCAACCTGAGCATTGCCGAGCGGCAGATGGTGGAGATTGCCAAGGCGGTGTCCTACGACTCAGACGTGCTGATCATGGACGAGCCCACCTCGGCCATCACCGAAACCGAAGTGGCCCACCTGTTTTCGATCATTGCCGACCTGCGCTCGCAGGGCAAAGGCATCATCTACATCACCCATAAAATGAGCGAAGTGTTCAAGATTGCCGATGAGGTGGCCGTCTTTCGCGACGGCGCCTACATCGGCCTGCAGCGTGCCGACAGCATGGACGGCGACAGTCTGATTTCGATGATGGTCGGTCGTGAACTGACTCAATTGTTCTCGCAGCGTGACACGCCGGCAGGCGACGTTCTGCTGTCGGTCAATGATCTGGGTTTGAACGGCATCTTTCGGCACGTGAGTTTCGACCTGCGTGCCGGTGAAATTCTGGGTATTGCCGGGTTAATGGGGTCGGGGCGAACCAATGTCGCGGAAACCCTGTTCGGCATCACCCCCGGCGACAGCGGCGAGATTTGCTTTGAAGGCAAGACCGTGCGTATCGGCGATCCGCATCAGGCCATCGAGCTGGGTTTTGCCCTGCTGACCGAGGATCGCAAATTGACCGGCCTGTTCCCCTGCCTGTCAGTGATGGAAAACATGGAGATGGCCGTGCTGGCCAACTACGCAGGCAACGGTTTCGTGCAGCAGAAGGCCCTGCGTGCGCTGTGCGAAGACATGTGCAAGAAGCTGCGGGTAAAAACTCCGTCGCTGGAACAGTGCATCGACACGCTGTCCGGCGGCAATCAGCAGAAGGCGTTGCTGGCACGCTGGCTGATGACCCATCCCAAAGTCCTGATTCTCGACGAACCCACACGCGGCATCGACGTAGGCGCCAAGGCGGAAATCTACCGGCTGATCTCGCTGCTGGCCAGCGAAGGCATGGCCGTCATCATGATCTCCTCGGAACTGCCGGAAGTGCTGGGCATGAGTGACCGGGTCATGGTCATGCACGAAGGGGAAATGATGGGGATTCTTGACCGCAGCGAAGCAACCCAGGAAAAAGTCATGCATCTGGCCTCCGGCCACCGGGTTCATTGAGTGTGCGAAACAGTGCTCGGTAGAAGAAGAACAAGAGGGTAACGAACATGAGCAACGCGATTCTGCAAAACAAACCAGCCCTGGCACCAACCAGAAGCAAACGACGGCTGCCGACGGAGCTCAGCATCTTTCTGGTATTGATCGGGATCGGACTGGTGTTCGAACTGTTTGGCTGGATCGTTCGCGACCAGAGCTTCCTGCTCAACTCGCAGCGCCTGGTGCTGATGATTCTTCAGGTGTCGATCATCGGGCTGTTGGCCATCGGCGTGACTCAGGTGATCATCACGACAGGCATCGACCTGTCATCCGGCTCGGTGCTGGCGCTGTCGGCTATGATTGCCGCAAGCCTGGCACAAACCTCTGACTTCTCCCGCGCGGTCTTTCCGTCACTGACCGACCTGCCCGTGTGGATACCGGTGGTGGTCGGCCTGGGGGTGGGGCTGTTGGCGGGTGCGATCAACGGCAGCATCATTGCGATTACCGGAATCCCGCCGTTCATCGCCACGCTGGGGATGATGGTGTCCGCGCGCGGCCTGGCGCGCTTCTACACCGAAGGCCAGCCGGTGAGCATGCTCTCTGACTCCTACACGGCCATCGGGCAGGGCGCGATGCCTGTGATCATCTTTCTGGTGGTCGCGGTTATCTTTCACATTGCCCTGCGCTACACCAAGTACGGCAAATACACCTACGCCATCGGCGGCAACATGCAGGCTGCGCGGACTTCCGGGATCAACGTCAAGCGTCACCTGATCATCGTCTACAGCATCGCCGGGCTGCTGGCCGGGCTGGCGGGGGTCGTGGCATCGGCGCGTGCCGCGACAGGGCAGGCCGGGATGGGAATGTCCTATGAACTGGATGCGATCGCCGCTGCGGTGATCGGTGGCACCAGCCTTTCCGGTGGGGTCGGCAGGATCACGGGCACCGTGATCGGAGCGCTGATTCTGGGGGTAATGGCCAGCGGCTTTACCTTTGTCGGGGTCGACGCCTATGTTCAAGACATTATCAAAGGCCTGATCATTGTCGCGGCGGTGGTAATCGATCAATATCGCAACAAGCGCAAGACCAAGCGCTAAGCTCCGATGCTGCGTCAAAGGGCCTGTTTCAGGCCCTTTTTTGCATTGAATATCGCCGGAACCGATGAAGCGTCTATGGGTCAGAGCCTCATCAGGGCGCCTGCGCGGCAAGGTGGATACCCGCATTTAAGGGGGTTTGGTGCGATTGTTGTACGAAATCCCTTCAATTGTGTTGCCGCGCCCGTTAGCCGGCCTTAGACTGCCGCCCCTCGTAAATTGAGTGCCAGGTGGCGCTTGGAGATTATTGGCTTGCACGGCAACGTCGAGCCGCTCCTCAATGCACGTTTTTTTATAGAGAAATAAATGACAAAGGAAAAGTTGCTGGCCATGCCGGCCGATGACTACATGAACGCCGAGCAGCACGCTTTCTTCGTCGAGCTGTTGCAGGGCATGAAGGTCGAGATCCACGAGCGAATCGAGCAGAGCCGCATTGCCATCGAGAGCCTGGACACGCCTGCCGATCCTGCCGACGCTGCTTCGGTTGAAGAAGAGCGTCACTGGCTGGTCAACGTGATCGATCGCGATCAGCGCATGCTGCCCCAGCTGGAAATGGCCCTTTCGCGCATTGCCGACGACACGTTTGGCTGGTGCGATGACAGCGGCGAGCCTATTGGCCTCAAGCGCTTGCTGATCAGCCCGACCACCAAGTACTGCATCGAAGCGCAAGAGCGCCACGAGCAGATCGACAAGCACCAGCGCCAGGCCTGATACGCAGGCAACAGCGGCTGAGTGAAACCACCGGGAGGCAAGAAATTGCCTCCCGGTTTTGTTGTGCCCGGGTTTTGGTGGCTTGATGTGACAGTTACAGCACTGAGTACCGGGCTGTTCGTGGCAACTGTTCATTTCACCCGGCTGAGCCTTTAGGGGTGGAAGACCTCGTGACGGTCATCCGCGAGGGGGATAGTCGTACGCAGAGATACGACCATCAGGTCATGGCACTTGGCTGTTATCTAGCGTTTAATGGATTCCATAACGATAAATAACGACGGGGTGACGCAGCATGGCCGAGAACCTTTCCATGGCCGCCGGATTACCGCGGGTCGATGCTCCCGATGCCGTATCCACGTGGTGGTTGCCAGCGGTGCAGAGCGTGGTGTTAGGCCTGCTATTGGCTGCGATGACCGTCACCGGTCTGTCTCTCTATGTGGTTGTTCCGATCACCTTGCTGGTGATCTGGCTGCCGCGCCTGTCTCGCAAGCGCGGCGTGGTTTCGGCAGCCGAAGCGGACGACAGCGGCATCGCGTTGCTGGCTCGCGACCTGTCCCGTACCACCAGTCATAACGCGCTCTCGGCCGCCCAGGTGGCATTTTCCGTGGGGCAACTGGCCGGCAAGGTGCAGTCGCAGTTGAGTGCTGCCGAGCAGGTGGTCAGCAGTGCCGAACACATGATCGCTACCGAGCAGCAGACCGCGCAGTTGAGCCAGCAGGCTCTGGTTGCCGCCAGTGAAGCGCGGCAGCGCAGCGAGTCGGGCAGCAGCGTGCTGAATGAGTCCATCGAACGCATGCACCAGTTGAGTACGCGTGCCATCGACAGCCGTGAGCTGATCGAGGCGCTGAGCCAGCGCAGTGAAGAGATCCAGCGGGTGACGATGGTCATCCAGTCGATTGCCAGCCAGACCAACCTGCTGGCGCTCAATGCCGCCATTGAAGCTGCCCGCGCCGGGGAACACGGTCGTGGTTTTGCGGTGGTGGCTGATGAAGTGCGCGGGCTGGCGGGGCGCACGGCCAGCGCCACCGGGGAGGTCGGGCAAATGGTGGCCGATATCCAGCAGCGTACCGCGCAGGTCGTTGAGCAGATTCGTCAACTGTCGTCGGGGCTGGACACCGGGGTCGGGCAGGTCGAGCTGGCTGGCCAGCACTTGGGTAACATCGCTCGTCTGGCGGTCGAACTGGAGAGTCAGGTCGGCGAAATCGCTCAGGGCGCCAGAAGCAATCAGGATCAGTTGGCGAGCCTGTTCGACGCCGTCGAACACATGCGCAGTGATCTGGCGGTCAGTGATGAACAGACCTGGCAACTGGCCAGGTCCGCCGTGCAGATGGAAGGCCAGGCCGAGACCATCAGCCAGCGCCTGGCTCAGGTCGGCCTGGATGATTATCACCAGCGTATCTACGATCTGGCTCGCGAAGGTGCGCGATCGATTGCCGCCCGGTTCGAGGCGGATGTCGAGCAGGGACGCGTCAGTCTGGATGACTTGTTTGATCGCACGTACAAGCCTGTCGCCAATACCTCGCCAACCCGCTTCACAACGCGTTTCGACCGCTACACCGATCAGGTGCTGCCAGGGTTGCAGGAGCCTCTGCTGCCCCGGCACGAGGGGCTGGTGTTCGCCATCGCCTGTACGCAGCAGGGCTACGTACCGACTCACAACAATGCCTTCAGCCAGCCGTTGACCGGCGATCCGGCGGTGGACAATGCGCGCAATCGCAGCAAGCGCAAGTTCGATGATCGCACGGGCATTCGTTGCGGCAGCCATCAACAGCCCGTATTGCTGCAAACCTACACCCGAGACACCGGCGAACTGATGCACGACCTGTCGGTGCCGATCATGATCAACGGAAGACACTGGGGTGGTTTGCGCCTCGGGTACAAGCCGCAAAATCGTTCGTCACAATGACAAGACCGGTTGATGTAACTACCGGTCTTGTGAGGCAAGTATCTGTTTAGTGATGTTTAGGTGTAGGTGATTATTTATCGTTTGTTTGGTTATGGCTACTTAGTTTGTAGGGGACTTCTGAAAAGACTCCATGTGGCTTGACTGTTCGGTGTCGTTGAGCAAGCTGTTTAAATCAACTGTATGGACAGGTTGATTTAAACGCAGCCTATTGATGGGCTGCCTCTACGGACGGAAAAGTCATGAACCATGAATGGAATCTTCAATCACCCGCTTCTACGCCCTTTGCATTATCGCGCCGGGTGACCGCCCGCATAGGGGTTTTCTTTGACGGCACGGGAAACAATCGCGTCAACAGCCAGATCGGGGCTGACTGTCAGGCATTGATTGAAATCAACGACGGGCAGCACATCAAAGAGTGCGCAGGCCGTCATGTTCAACCGGGCAGTAGTTACGGTAATGACCTGAGCAATATAGCAAGGCTGGTCAGTCTCTATCGACGGCAGCCGGTCGCGGGGAATGACGGCACCGGTTTGAAAGTGTATTACCCGATTTATATAAGCGGCGCCGGTACGACGTCCGGTGGGCGGGATTCGATATGGCCCGGCCAAAGTTTTGGCCGGGGAGCCACCGGCGTGATATCCAAAGTGGAAAACGCTTTTCGAAAGCTGGCGTCGGCGTTGAAGAAATTCCCTCAAGACAACCCTGATTGCGTGCTGGAAATGCTTGAACTGGATGTCTTCGGTTTCAGTCGCGGCGCAGCATCAGCCCGGCATTTTGCCAATGAAATATTGAAGCAGGGCGCGGGCATGCTCGACCCGATACTTGAAAGCCGCAAAGTGCGCCTTGGCGAGACGTTCGCTTGGAAGAACGAGAGTGTGCGGCTCAAGGTTATCGGTCTGTTTGACACGGTTGCAGCCATCGGCAGCTTCAAGGACCTGGGCAATACCCGAGATGCCAGTAACAGGCGGGTCAACCTTTACCTGCCGCCGGGGTGTGCCCAGCAGGTGTTGCATCTGGTGGCGCGCGATGAGTCCCGGCGCAATTTTGCGCTCAACAGCGTGCGGCCGGCATGGCCCCGGGAAATCATTCTGCCCGGCGCGCACTCCGACATTGGCGGTGGTTATCCGCCGCAGATGGAAGAAAGCGTGATGCTGACTCGCCCGCGTATCAGTAGCGTGAGCCGGGACAGTCCTCCGCACATGGCGCCGAGCTGGAAAGACGCACAACGGGAATTGGCCACGCTGAACGCTGAGCGGTGGATTGACCCGTTTGACCGGCAGGCGTCATTGCAGGTACAGGCATGCGAAAGCAGGTGCTATCCGCGCAGGCGATCCATGAATGGAATGAGGGCGATTGCTGCGGCAGTCTGTATGAACCGCCAGGTGTTCGGGCACTTGTCGAGGGTCTCGTTGAGAATCATGCACACACTGGCGTGCGATGAAGGCGTGCCGTTCGGCCCGATACCGCTCAGCCCGGAATTCCAGCTTCCTCCCGAGCTTGAAGGCATTGCGCTCAAGTTGATCGACTATGCGAAAGGCGGTCCTTACAGGCTGAACCCTCATGAAGAACAGGTATTGCGCTGGCGCTACATTCACCAGTCAGCCCACTGGAGTGCGGCAGTGGGCAGGCTGGGCACCCTGGGTGATGCCGTGTTCGTACACGCGCCAGAGCCGGGCGGCCGGGTATCGCATCCAAACGTGTGCCAGCCCGGTTATCCGCAGTGAAATCAATAACGCCTGGGTGAATCACTCAGGCGCGTCATGCAAAAGCACATTGAGGTCGTCGATCACAGGTGCCCATTCGGCATCTTTATGCAGTTCTTCTTTCAGGAATCTGGCCTGCGATTCTGACCAGAAGTCGGCCTCGACCACTTTTACTTCATTGGGCAGTTGGTGGCTGGCGACGAATTCATCAATGCTTCGGTCGTCAGAGTCGAGTCCCAATTGATCGAACAAGTCTTTCATGGTGTTGGTGGTCAGTTCCATGTCATCTCCTCGACGAGGGGTATCCCCGTTAGTCCTTAATGGGAGTGACTGATGCGCGCAAGAGTTCGATGCATTTACCGGGCTGAAAAGATGGCCTTTTGTACGCTGCACACAAGTGGTATGTTTCAACCGCCGCTGACACCTGTCATGTCCAGGGCCTGATCTCGTACAGCCCCTGAGCGATGGCCAGCCTGTCCGGTATTTCCCGGTTCGCCGCTGCTGCGACACCGTTGTGTACAAAAGGTATATATCCCGTAGACGCCCTGAGCCGGTAGAATCCGCCACCCGCCTGCACAAGGTATGCGCGGCTGCGCTCCTGCGTGCAGCGTGCCGTAAGCTCTGCGGCCGCTCGACGCGGTTTATGGATGAATCATTTTCTTGACTGCCCTGACATCAGGCAGCCTCATTTTCATGTTTGAGGGTTTGTACTTTGGCTGTAAGTAACCTGGATACCCATGCTTTGTTCGTGCTCGGCGATCTTCGCGCACAGTTGGTCAAGCAGTTTCAATCCCGTTTTGTCTACGTCACCGAACAATCAGCCGAAGGCATCTACATCGCTGAAATCGACACCGAAACCGCCCTGGTGGTCGATGACAAACCGCGTCTTGAACTGAAGGTCGGCGATCATTTTCGGGCTTCCGTGCTGCCGAGTCGTGAGGGTGGCAAGCTCGAACTGAAATTCCGTGAAATCAAGATGACGGTCTACGGGCTGGGCGAATACGCCTTCGTCGACATCCCCGAAGGCCACGGCATTGTGTTCAAGGAAGGTCATGCTGTGGTCATGGTGTTTGCGGCAAAAGAGCAACTGATGACCGGCATGAGCAAGACGCTCAAGGGCGCGGTAGGCAAGGCCGCCAAATGGCGCAAGGGCGAGCTGAGCTTCAAGGCCAGCGAGTAACGCCGGCCTGGCACGTGTTTTAGCCTCCGGCCGACTCCCCGTCGGCGAGGCCGCTGCTGACTTCCGCAGGTACGTCGTCACCGGCCATGCGTTTGCGGAACAGCGCCGTACGCGCCAGCAGCAGGGTGGTCACAGGCACCGTGATCGCCAACAGCACCGGAATCAGCCAGGCGTGAATCACCGGTTCTGATTTCAGCGCAGAAAAGTAAATGATCGACGCCAGCGCCACGCACCAGGCCCCCAGCGTCGACGCCAGGGCCGGCGGGTGCATGCGCTGAAAAAAATCTTTCAGGCGCAACAGCCCGAGCGCCCCGGTCAAGGCGAACAGGCTGCTGGTGATCAGCAGCCCGGCCGTGAGTATTTCGGCCCAGAAGGGCACGGTATAGGGCAGTCCGGTCATTCGATCACTTCTCCGCGCAGCAGGAATTTGGCCAGTGCAAACGAGCCGACGAAGCCGAACAGGGCAATCAGCATGGCGGCTTCGAAATACGTGTCACTGGCATAACGGATGCCCAGTACCAGCATCATCAGCATGGCGATGATGTACAGGTAGTCCAGCGCCAGTACCCGGTCCTGCGCCGACGGCCCCTTGATCAGGCGAATCAGGGTGATCACCATTGCCAGGGCGAAGATCAGCAGGCTGATCAGGATCGCGTTGTCGAGCAATGCACTCATTGGAATATCTCCATCAACGGTCGCTCATAGGTGGTCTTGAAGTGCTCGATGAACTGCGCCTCATCCTCCAGATCGAAGACGTGCATCAGCAGCACGCTGCGATCCAGCGCCAGCTCTGACCAGACCGTTCCGGGCACCACCGTCGTGACCATTGCCAGCGCGGCAAGGCCGTGCGCATCGTGCAGGTCCAGAGGAATGCGCACGAAGGCCGAGCGTGGCGGACGACTTTCGAGCCGCCATACGCTGACACCGACCTGAAGGTTGGACACCACCACGTCCCGTCCTACCCGCCACAGAAACTTCAGAATTGTGCCGGGTTTGCGAATGCGTACCGGAAGAGGGCGCAGCGGCGCCATCAGTATCGGCGCCAGAAAGCCGAGCACTGCGCCCAGCAACAGATGACCGGGGCTGATCGACAGGTTCAACACCAGCCACAGCAGCCAGAGGGCCAGCGACAGAATCGGGGCGGGGAACAGACGTTTCATGGTTGCCCCTCCGCGCTCACTTCACGGCTGGTCGGTCCGGGTATCGGGCGTGTGGCAAGCACCGACTGCACGTACTGTTTAGGCTCGTGCAGGGCCGCAGCGGTGTCCTGGGTGTAGCGCAGCAAGGGTTCGGCCTTGAAGGTCAGCGCGATGCACAACCCCAGCAGGATGATGATCGGCAGGCATTCGTTGCGCCTCAGCAGCGGTGAAGGGCGCTCGTGGGGCGTCCAGAAACGCTGGGTGCCCAGTCGGGAAAAGGCGATCAGTGACGCCAGCCCGGAAAAGATCAACAGGCCGATGAGCATCCAGGATGGGGGCGACAGCGCTTCGTCCTGTGCGACATCCAGCCCCAGAGGGTTCATGAGGGCGCTCAGCAGAGTGAGTTTGCCGATGAACCCCGACAGCGGTGGCATGCCGATAATCAGCAATGCGCACGCGATGAAGCTCAGGCCGAGGAACGCCATCGTGATAGGGATGACCTGCCCGACCACGGCTTTCTGCTCGTCGTCCAGGTTGGTGCCGGGCGGCGGGTGCAGCGATTCGAGGGCGCGTGGCAACTGGTCCAGATCGTCTTCCAACGGGATCTCGTTGGCTGACCGGGAGCGCTCGATCAACTCGCCCAGCAGGAACATGGCGCTCAGCGCCAGCGTCGAGCTGACCAGATAGAACAGTGCGCCCGACGTCAGGCTTGGCTGCGCAAACCCGATGGCCGACAGCAGGATGCCTGCCGAAACCAGGATGCTCAGGCTGGCGAGGCGCTCCAGGCGCTGGGCCGCAATGATCGCAATTGCGGCCGTGAAGATGGTCGCCATCCCGCCGTAGATCAACCATTCGCCACCGAAGAAGGCCGACGCGCCTGCCTGGCCGGAGAACAGCAGCGTCCACAAGCGCAGCAGGGTGTAAATGCCCACTTTGGTCATGATCGCGAACATGGCCGCCACCGGCGCGCTGGCTGCCGAGTAGGCCGGCACCAGCCAGAAGTTCAGCGGCCACATGCCTGCCTTGGCCAGAAAAGCTGTGGCCAGAATGGCGGCGCCCGCATGCAGCAGGCCCAGATCGGCTTCCGACACTTGTGGAATCTTGATCGCTAGGTCGGCGAAGTTGAGCGTTCCGGTGACCCCGTAGATCAGCGCCGCGCCGATCAGGAACAGCGACGAAGCCAGCAGGTTGATCGAAATGTAATGCAGGCCGGTGGACACTCGCGCCCGGCCGGAGCCATGCAGCATCAGGCCGTAGGACGCGGCGAGCAGCACTTCAAAGAACACGAACAGATTGAACAGGTCGGCGGTCAGAAACGCACCGTAAAGCCCCATCAACTGAATCTGGAACAGCGCGTGAAAACTGGCACCGGCCCGGTCCCAGCGGGCCAGCGCGAACAGCAATGCGCAGACGCCGACAATACCGGTCAGTACCAGCATCAAGGCCGACAGGTGGTCCACCACCAGCACGATACCGAACGGAACGCCCCAGTTGCCCGGCAGGTAGACACCGATGGAGCCGCTGCTGCCCGTTTGCTGTACCCAGAAAAACAGCACCACCGAGATGCCCAGCCCGAGCATGCTGGAAAACAGGTTGATGCGCCCTTTGAGCGGTCGATGCTTTTCGCCCAGCCAGAGCATCAGCCCGGCCGTCAGCAACGGCAGCAGAATAGGCGCGATGATCAGTTGATTGATCCAGCTCATGCCTTGGGCTCCCGGCCATCGACATGGTCGGTGCCGGTCAGGCCCCTGGAGGCAAGCAATACCACCAGAAACAAGGCGGTCATGGCGAAGCTGATCACGATCGCGGTCAGCACCAGCGCCTGTGGCAACGGGTCAGTGTAATTGAGCAGGTCCTGAGGAATGCCGTCCTTGATGATCGGCTCTCTGCCGATGAACAGGCTGCCCATGCTGAAGATGAACAGGTTGACGCCATAGGACAGCAGGCACAGCCCCATGACGACCTGAAAAGTACGTGGCCGCAGGATCAGCCAGACGCCCGAGGCGGCCAGTACGCCGATGGCGGTTGCGATGACTTCTTCCATCAGAGGACTCCTTGCGGGTTGGCGACAGGCTTGGGCATTTGCGTCGGGCGATGACTGCGCACCGACTGGTGAGCCAGTGCAGTGAGAATCAGCAGCGTCGAGCCGACTACCACGGCGTACACGCCAACGTCGAAGAACAATGCGCTGGCGATATGAATATCCCCCAGGATCGGCAGGTCGACATGCGCCGTGTGCGTGGTCATGAACGGATAGCCCAACACCATCGACCCGGCGCCGGTCAGCACCGCACAGAGCAGGCCGGTGCCCATCCAGCGCAGCGGTCGCAAGCTCATCTGCGCTTCGACCCACTGCGTACCGGCGACCATGTATTGCAGGATGAACGCCACAGACATCACCAGACCGGCAACAAAACCGCCGCCCGGCTGATTGTGACCGCGAATGAACAGGTACATCGAGATGATGAAGGCAATCGGCAGCAACAGCCTGACCAGTGCGGCCGGGACCATCATGAAGCCAAGCGCGGTGTCACTGGCGCTGCGCGGGTTGACCAAGTCAGTCACCACGTCGCGGGCCAGCAGGCGCTGCTGTGCAGGCAGCAAGATGCTTTCCTTCGGCGGACGGAAGCGTCGCAGCAGGGCGAACACGGTCAGCGCCACTGCCCCCAGCACCGTGATTTCGCCAAACGTGTCGAAGCCACGGAAATCCACGAGCATCACGTTGACCACGTTGGTGCCGCCGCCTTGTGGCAGCGCGCGGCTCAGGTAGAAGGACGAGATGGCGTTGGGGGTCTGACGGGTCAGCATGGCGTAGGAGAGTGTCGCCATTCCCAGACCCACCAGAACCGCCAGCCCGAAGTCACGGATACGCCGGGTGCGCGCGCGCAGGCGGGCACTGAGCGGTGCGACGTCTTCGTTGCGTCGCGGCAGCCAGCGCAGGCCGAGCAGAATCAGCACGGTGGTGACCACCTCCACGACCAGTTGGGTCAGCGCCAGATCGGGTGCCGAGAACCAGACGAACGTGATGCACGTCATCAGGCCGCACACGCTGACCATGACCAGTGCCGCCAGACGGTGGTATTTACCCTGCCATGCGGCACCGATTGCGCAGGCAATCGCGATCAGCCACAGCGTGCCAAACACCCCGGAGCCCGGAATTTTCGGGCGGTCGCCCCAGGTCAGGCCACTGAAGTACATTGGAATGAAGCCGCCCAGCACCGCCGCCAGTACCAGCAGAAACAACTGCGGCTGCAAGCGGCGAGTGCTCACCTTGCGCTCGAACCGGCGCGCCCAGTGCATCACCACCACCAGGCTGCGTTCGAAGAAGCGCTTGCCGTTGAGCCGTCCCACCAGCGGCGGGGCGGTGATGCGCTCGTGCTTGAGGGGCTTGCGCAACAGCAGATAGAGGATGATACCCCCCGCCATCGCCACCAGACTCATGACCATCGGCAGGTTCCAGCCATGCCAGATGGCAAGGCTGTACTCGGGCAGCGTGCCGCCCACCACCGGGCGTGCAGCGGCCGCCAGCAGGGGCGCGACGGATTGCGCCGGGAAAATCCCGACCACCAGACAGGTCAGCACCAACAGTTCGACCGGCGCACGCATCCAGCGCGGTGGCTCATGGGGCAGGTGCGGCAGGTCCTTGGCCGCTGGGCCGAAGAACACATCGACGGTGAACCGCAGGGAATACGCAACGCTGAATATCCCGGCGATGGTCGCGATCACCGGCAACGCGATCTCTACCCAGGCAGTGGCGGAAATGAACACGGTTTCGGCGAAGAACATCTCTTTCGACAGAAACCCGTTAAGCAGCGGCACGCCCGCCATCGATGCACTGGCAACCATCGCCAGCGTCGCGGTGTAGGGCAGCAGCTTCACCAGCCCGCTGAGACGCCGGATGTCACGGGTTCCGCTTTCGTGGTCGATGATGCCCGCCGCCATGAACAGCGAGGCCTTGAACGTGGCGTGGTTGAGAATGTGAAACACCGCCGCGACCGCCGCCAGCGGACTGTTCAGGCCCAGCAGCAGCGTGATCAGGCCCAGGTGACTGATGGTCGAGTAGGCCAGCAGACCTTTCAGGTCATTCTGAAAAATGGCCGCATACGCGCCGAGAATCAGCGTGCAGGCACCTGCGCCACTGACGATCCAGAACCATTGCTCGGTGCCGGACAGCGCAGGCCACATCCGGGCCATGAGAAACACCCCGGCCTTGACCATCGTCGCCGAGTGCAGATAAGCCGAAACCGGTGTCGGCGCAGCCATCGCGTGCGGCAGCCAGAAGTGGAACGGGAACTGGGCGCTTTTGGTCAGTGCGCCAATCAGAATCAGGGTCAGCAAGACCGGGTACAGCGCGTGCGCGCGAATGGCATCGCCGGAGGCCAGTACACGGTCCAGGTCGTAACTGCCTGCCACGTGGCCGAGAATCATCATGCCTGCCAGCAAGGCCAGACCCCCTGCACCTGTGACCATCAACGCCATGTAGGCGCCGCGCCGCGCGTCGGCGCGGTGGTGCCAGTACCCGATCAGCAGGAACGAGAACAGGCTGGTCAGCTCCCAGAAAAACACGATCTGAATCAGGTTGCCGGACATCACCAGGCCCAGCATGGCGCCCATGAATGCCAGAAAAAACGCGAAAAAGCGCGGCACCGGGTCGTCCGGCGACATGTAATAGCGGGCGTAAAGCGAGACCAGCGCGCCGATGCCCAGCACCAGCATTGAAAACAGCCAGGCGAAGCCGTCGATGCGCAGCACGAAGTTCATGCCCAGGCTTGGCAGCCAGAAGTACTCTTCGCGAATCACACCGCCGTCGGCAATCTGCGGGAACCACAAGGCCATCTGAACGGCGCCGATCAGGGCCACCAGACCGGCCAGGAGGGATTCTGCGTTACGCGCGTTGTGCGGCAAAAAGGCCGCGAGACAGCTGCCGATGAAAGGCAGAAGCAGTAGAACTATCAGGGACATAGGCTTCTAACCTGCAGGGGAATGTCAAGCATCATACGTGCCAGCATCCCGATACCAAAGAAAGGGTTTCCGAAATTTCCTACAAAAAGTGTCTGCTATTTTTAGGCTACCCATGATTGCTGCAGCCAGCGTGCATCATGGCAAACGGTGCGCACCCCTCATTCGACAGTGCGCGCGCCCTTTTCATCAAGGTCGGCCCGGCCTTCGGGAGCAGGGCGTCGTTTCATTTCGCTGACGATCACTCCGATCACGATCAGTGCCGCCCCCAGCAGGGCAATGCCCGGCAATCGCTCACCGGCCAGTCTTCCGACAATCCCGGCCCAGACCGGTTCACCGGCATAGATCACCGTTGCCCGGGTGGGCGAGACGCTTCGCTGCGCCCAGTTCATGGCAATCTGGATGGCCGCACTCATCGCACCCAGTCCCACCGCGCTGCCTATCAGCAACCATGAAAACCCGGGCAGGGGTTCCTGAGTGGGCACAATCATCAAAAACGCCAGGAGTGAAGCAGTGACTAGTTGCACCACGGTGACTCGACGCACATCGACCTTGCCAGCGTAGGCACTGATCATGATGATTTCAGCCGCGATCGCCACCGTACTGATCAGCGTCACGATCTCGCCGGTGCTGAGGTTCAGGGACGTGCCTTGCGGACCTGAGACCAGCATCAGCCCGATGAAGGCGAGGATGATCCCCAGCGTGGGCATCAACCCCGGTCGTTGTCCGAGCACCAGCCATTGCAACAAGGGGACGCACGGTACGTAGAGGGCGGTGATGAAGGCGGACTGGCTGCTGGGGATGGTCTGCAGCCCGACAGTCTGCAGACCATAGCCGAGCATGATCGCGGTGCCGATGAAGAGGCCGGCCTTGAGTTCAAGAAGGGTCAGCCCGCGCAGCACCTTCAGTGAAAACAGCGCTACGATAAGCGCAGCTGCGGCAAAGCGCAGGCCGACGAAAAACATCGGGCCGCTGACCGTCATTGCATGCTGTACCAGCAAAAACGTGCCGCCCCAGAGCATGGTGATCAGAATCAGAACGGCTTCTGCCTTGCTGATGCGGGGTATGCGGCTGATAGACTTCATGTCAGCTCCGGACTCCTGTGAAGTGTTCTGTGGCTGCGAGGCCTGTGATGAGAGGCTGAACACGCTGATAGCCTTCTTGGGGTGGGCATTATAATGCGCAACGGTTTGATGTGAGCACTACCATGCACAAAGAAAATTCCGGGCGCGCGCCCGTGCTGCAGCATGTGAGTCAGAATGTGCGGCGTTTGCGTAACGCCGCAGACCTCAGTCAGACGGCCCTGGCCGACAAGTCCGGGGTCAGTCGCCGTATGCTGGTCGCGATTGAGGCTGGAGAGAAGAATGTCAGTCTGGCCACGCTGGATCGGGTAGCCGAGGCGCTGGAGGTGGCCTTCAGCGATCTGATTCAGGCCCCCGAAAATCGCGATCACAGTCGTATCAACGAACTGGCCTGGGCGGGTGCGATCGTCGGCAGCAAGGCGGTGCTGCTGGCCAAGGCGGTAGCACGCCGCGAGGTCGAGCTGTGGGAGTTCTGCCTGGAACCCGGCGATGCTTACGGTTCTGAAGCCGACCCCGACGGCTGGAGCGAGCAGGTCTATGTCGTGGAAGGGCATCTGACCCTGCGTTTTTCCGAGCCAGGTGCCGCGCAGCAAATCGGTCCGGGCGAGTTCTTCATGTTTCCCAGCAATCAGCCGCACCGTTACTGCAATGAAGCTGACGTGCCTTTGCGTTTTGTGCGCAATGTGGTGCTCTGACCCGTTTGATCGCATCCCCTGTATCGCAATCCTTTTATTGCAACCCTGCCGAGGCGCTGTCCGATGATTGATAACCCTGACCAGACGGCCGATGTTCTCATCGTCGGTGGCGGCCTGAGCGGTGCAATGCTGGCGGCGCAATTGTTGCGCAGGCCGGGCCGACGCCGAATCCTGATCATCGAAACCCGCGGCGAACTGGGCAGGGGTGAGGCTTACAGTGCGACAGAGCCGGGGCATACGCTCAATGGCAACGCGGCGCGCATGAGTGTCGACCCGGACAATCCGGATGACCTGACGCAGTGGCTGGCGGGGTATCTGGCCGAGGGCGGCTGGCCTGAAGCGGCAGAGCAGAACGTACCGGTCGCCGAACTGTTTCCGCCGCGCGGGGTGTTCGGGCTGTACGCGCAGCAACGCCTGCGCGAGGCCAGTGTCGCCGGCCAAGCCTTTGGCTCGACGGTCGGGCATGTGCAGGGCGAGGCGGTGGACGTGCAGATCAATGAGCAAGGTGTGAGCATCACACTGGCTGACGGTCGTGAACTGCGCGGCAGCCAGGCGGTGCTGGCGACCGGCATGTACGCGGCCTCGCGTACACCCCAGCGCGAGTCAGACGGGCTGAATGCAGCGGCGCTGGACCCTTGGGACGTGAGCGTCATGCGACAGCTCGACCCTCAGGCGAGGGTGTTGATCATCGGCTCGGGGCTGACCATGGTCGACGCCGTGGTGTCTCTGGAGAAAGCCGGGCATCGCGGGCCGATTCAGGTCCTTTCCCGTCACGGCCTGCTGCCACATGTACGCCGTCAGCCACCCGACTGGGCCGACTTTCTGGCGCAGAACCCGAACATCCGCAGCCCCCGGCAACTGTTGCGCACGGTGCGTGAGCAGTGCGAACTGGCGATTGAAAGCGGCATTGACTGGCAGGCTCCGCTGGACACCGTGCGTGGCAACGTTGGCAGGCTGTGGAGTCAGGCCTCCGACGTGCAGCGGCGCCAGTTTGTGCGCCATGTGCGACCGTGGTGGGAGAGCCATCACCATCGTTCGCCGCCCCCGAGTGCAGCACTGCTGGCGCGTCTGGTCAGGCAAGGGCGGCTGCATATCGAGGCCGCTTCGTTGCAGGACGTTGCGCGCCTGCCTTCAGGTCAGGTGCAGATCAGCGTTCGTCGGCGTGGCGACAGTACACCCACACACATTGTTGGCGATGCTCTGATCAACTCCACCGGCATTCAATACGACTGGCGTCGCGTGGATCGCCCATTGCCTCGTCAGTTGCTGGCACGAGGCCTGATTCAGCCCGGGCCGCTGGCGCTGGGAATCGCCGCCGATGCCGGCGGCGCGGTGCTGGATGCGCAGGTTCAGCGCTCATCACGCCTGTTCGCCATCGGCCCGCCGTTGCGCGGCCTGTGGTGGGAAAGCACCGCAGTCACCGACGTTGCGATCCAGGCCAAGGCCCTGGCGATGCGTTTGTCGTAAGCGCTGCGTGCTCAGAAGAGGACGCAGAGCGTCCGGAAATGCATACCCACGCGGAGCATGGGCACGACAGTGTTCTGCCGGACGCCAATCGTTCCTCACACTCCAGCGTGGGAATGCCGTTCGTGACGCTCCGCTTCAGCTCTCGGCGCCGCGCCGCGGAGCATGGGCACGACAGTGTTCTGCCGGACGCCAATCGTTCCTCACGCTCCAGCGTAGGAATGCCGTTCGTGACGCTCCGCGTCAGCTCTCGGTGCAGCGCCGCGGAGCATGGGCACGACAGTGTTTTGCCGGACGCCGATCGTTCCTCACGCTCCAGCGTGGGAACGCTGTTCGTGACGCTCCGCGTCAGCTCTCGGCGCCGCGCCGCGGAGCGTGGGCACGACAGTGTTTTGCCGGACGCCAATCGTTCCTCACGCTCCAGCGTGGGAATGCCGTTCGTGACGCTCTGCGTCACACAGTGGTTCTGTGATGTCAGGTAGGTTGGGGTTCGACTCAGGTCACCTTTTCGCCCCTCGGCGAGTTACTTTGATGGGGCCAAAGTAACCAAAGCCTCCAGCTCCGTTTCCGGCCCGACTTCGTCGGGTTCCTTCGCCCTGACACTGATCCGGGGGTCGCCGCAACGGGCCATCCTTGGCCCGATGCGGCTAGCCTGGCGTCCTGCCAGGCGACCCCCGGATCAGCGTCAGGGCTCAGCCGTCACTGACGTCGCACTCTGCGTCGTCAGGGCCATCGTGATAAAAAAGCGCTTTCGTTTATGTGCAGTGACGATGAACAGGGCATGACGTGACTATCGTGCCGACGCTCTGCGTCGGCATGCAGTTCGTGACGCTCCGCGTCATCGGTCTGAGCCTTCATACCGACAGGTGCAACATGCGGTCGCCCTGGACATTTTCACCCGGTCTGCGTTTGTTGACCGCCAGTTCGCCGATCTTGATCAGCCGCGTGCGGGTGACGTTTCGGGTCAGCCCCAGCAGGCTGGCAGTGTGGACCTGGTTGTGATGACAGAAGCGGTAAGCCGCTCTCAGCAGTGTGTCTTCGACCTTTTCATGCAGCGCGCCGGCCTGTTCTTCGAACAGCTTTTGAAAGGCACGGTTGAGCAACTGTTCGGCGGATTCGTCCGAGGGGTTCTGCTCGTCTGCACGCTCGATTCTCAGGTTGGACATGCGCAAGTCATCACGCTGGATAATGCCGTCGCGGCACACCAGCAGGGTGTGATGGATGACGTTTTCCAGCTCGCGAATGTTGCCTGGCCAGCTGTAGCTCTTGAGCTTGTGTTCCGCCTCGGCGCTGACCCTTACCGGAGCATGCCGCAGACGCTGGCTGTAGACGTCGATGAAGTGCCGGACCAGCGGCAGGATGTCGCCAGGGCGGTCGCGTAAAGGGCTCAGTTCCAGGTTGACCACGTCCAGCCGGTAATAAAGGTCCTCGCGGAAATGCCCGGCGTTGATGGCCTTTTCCAGCTGCACATTGGTGGCTGCCAGCACCCGCACATCAATCGGAATGCTCTTGCGCGAGCCCAGGCGTACCACTTCGCGTTCTTGAAGCACCCGCAGCAGTTTCACTTGCAGGGTCATGGGCAGGTCGCCGATTTCATCGAGAAACAGCGTGCCGCCGTTGGCCTCTTCAAACCAGCCGGCCTTGGCACTGATCGCCCCGGTGAAAGCGCCTTTCTCGTGGCCGAACAATTCGGCCTCGATCAGGTTCTCGGAGAACGCGCCGCAATTGACCGCCACAAAGGGTTTGTCACGGCGGGCACTCAACTCATGAACGTGCCTTGCCACCAGCTCCTTGCCGGTGCCGGTTTCACCAATGATCAGTACGCTGGCATCACTGGGCGCGACCTGACGCACGTGAGCCAGCAAGGCCCTGGACCGAGGGTCTTCGAACACCTGCGCAGTGGCCCTGATCGAAGTCGCCAGCGCAGGCGAGTGGGGTAAGGTCAGCAGTTGCCCTGACATCACTTGACCTGCGGGGGCAGATCGTTGGCGATCATTTCGCCGAACGGGCCCGTCAGATTGGTGACGCCGCGCCCGGCCAGGCTGGCGTAAGGTTCCGGCAGCAAAGGGAAGACCAGCTCGGCAAAACGGTAAGCTTCTTCCAGGTGCGGGTAGCCCGAGAAAATGAAGCTTTCGATGCCCAGGTCTGCGTACTCCTTGATGCGCGCCGCCACTTCCTGCGGATTGCCGACCAGCGCCGTGCCCGCGCCGCCGCGCACCAGGCCTACGCCGGCCCACAGGTTGGGTGCGATTTCCAGATTGTCGCGGCGTCCATCATGAAGGGCCGCCATGCGCCTTTGGCCTTCGGAGTCGAAACGCGAAAAGGATTTTTGCGCCGCAGCAATGGTTTCATCGCTGATGTGCTCGATCAGGGTGCTTGCGGCTTTCCAGGCTTCTTCACTGGTTTCGCGCACGATGACGTGCAGACGAATCCCGAACTTCACGGTGCGGCCCTTGCGTGCGGCACGTTCGCGCACGTCCGCCAGCTTTTGCGCAACGGCTGCCGGTGGCTCGCCCCAGGTCAGGTAAACATCCACCTGATCGGCAGCCAGGTCATGCGCCGCCTCGGAGGAACCGCCGAAATACAGCGGCGGGTAAGGCTTCTGAATGGGCGGGTAAAGCGCTTTGGCGTTTTGTACGCGCAAGTGCTTGCCTTCAAAGTCGACGGCTTCCCCTTGCAAGACGCGACGCCAGATTTTCAGAAACTCGTCAGTGACTTCATAACGCTCGCTGTGATCGAGAAAGCTCCCATCGCCACGGTTTTCGTCCGGGTCCCCACCGGTGACCACGTTGATCAGCAGCCGGCCGCCGGAAAGCCGGTCCAGCGTGGCGGCCATGCGTGCCGACACGGTCGGCGAGATGATGCCCGGACGGATCGCCACCAGGTATTTCAGACGTTCGGTCAACGGCACCAGCGCCGACGCGATGACCCACGAATCCTCGCACGAGCGGCCGGTCGGAATCAGTACCCCGTAATAGCCCAGGTCGTCGGCGGCCTGCGCCACCTGCTTGAGGTAATTGAGCGTGACCGGACGTGCGCCCTTCGTCGTGCCCAGGTAGTGGCCGTCGCCGTGAGTCGGAAGAAACCAGAAAACGTTCATGACAAATCCTTGGGAATGATCAGCAGGTGAGTGCTGACGGGACCAGCTGTTGCGTCAGAAACAATCTGCCAACAGCGTTCGAGGTGGGGCCATTTATAGAACGTCTGGTTTATTCCGCAAAAGAACGTTAAACCATATTTTTAGACTTTAAAGCTATATGCGTTGCGTTTCTGCCCGGCTGTCTCCTTATGAAACCTTCTGGCCTGCGGGGCTTGGAGCGCTTGTCAGGCTGTCGAAACTTTTACTCGGCCTGCCCGGTCACCTGTCTATGATCAACAGGAGTGAAACCATGGCAAGGGCAATCTGGAAAGGCGCGATCAGCTTCGGGCTGGTGCATATCCCCGTTGCACTGGTATCCGCGACCACCTCGAACGGCGTCGATTTTGACTGGCTCGACAAGCGCAGCATGGACCCGGTCGGCTACAAACGGATCAACAAGGTCACCGGCAAGGAAGTCACCAAGGAAAACATCGTCAAAGGCGTCTTGTACGAGAAGGATCGCTACGTGGTGCTCAGCGAAAAGGAAATTCGCGCCTCGCACCCCAAGTCGACCCAGACCATCGATATTTTCGCCTTCGTCGACAGTCAGCAGATTCCTTTGCAGAACATCGACACGCCTTATTTCCTGACCCCCGACAAGCGCGGCGAGAAAGTCTACGCGCTGTTGCGCGAAACCCTGATTGATACCCGGAAAGTGGCGCTGGCCAATGTGGTGCTGCACACCCGTGAACATCTGGCTGCGGTCATGCCACTAGAGTCGGCGCTGGTCATGGTGATTCTGCGCTGGCCCGCCGATGTTCGTGAGCTGGATGCGCTGGAACTGAGTGATGCCGTGACCGACGCGCAGTTGAACAAGAGCGAACGCGATATGGCCAAGCGCCTGGTCAAGGACATGAGCGCCGATTGGGAGCCTGAAAAATACCGCGACACTTTTCAGGACAAGATCATGAAGCTGGTGGAGACCAAGGCCAGCGAAGGCAAGATCGAGGACGTCGAGACTGATCCGGTCGAGGAAGAGCGCAAGAGCGCTGATGTCATTGACCTGACCGACCTGCTGCGGCGCAGCCTGGCGGGCAAGGGCGGCGCCGGTAAAGCCAGAGCGAGTAAGCCCGCAGCCAAAGGCAAGGCCACCGACAAGGCCGCGGCCAAACCCAAGCGGCCTGCTGCACGCAAGAAAACCAGTAAAGCCTCTTGAGCCATACGGAGAGACCGGTCATGGCCAAGCCAGCCAGTGAGTACACGCGCAAGCGTAACTTCGATATCACCTCTGAACCCGCAGAGAGCAAGCCCGAAGGCAAGGGCAAGGCCGGTGCTTTGAGCTTCGTGATTCAGAAGCATGACGCACGCAACCTGCACTACGATTTTCGACTGGAACTGGATGGCACGCTCAAGAGTTGGGCGGTTCCCAAGGGGCCGAGTCTGGACCCGAAGCAGAAGCGCCTGGCTGTTCACGTCGAAGACCACCCGCTGGGTTACGCCGGTTTTGAAGGCAGTATCCCGAAAGGGCAGTACGGCGGCGGCGATGTCATCGTCTGGGACCGTGGCATCTGGCAACCTCACGGCGATCCGCAGAAAACCTACAAAGACGGCAAACTCAAGTTCACGTTGATCGGAGAGAAGCTCAGTGGCGAGTGGGCACTGGTGCGCACCCGGCTCACGGGCAGCGGCAGCAAGGAACAATGGCTGCTGATCAAGGAAAAGGACGATGTTGCCCGACCCGCCGACGAATACGACATCACTCAGGAGCAACCGCAAAGTGTGATCAGCGGCGCTCACGTGGGTGCAGGGCGTGCAGCGCCGACAAAACGCAAATCCACCGCTGTGTCCGGTAAAGCCAGCGCCGCACCACCCAAACCTGCACACCCGAAGGCGGCGCGAAAGACCTCGAAAGCAGCGTTCCCGGAGACACTTTCGCCACAGTTGGCGGCGCTGGTGGAGGCTCCGCCTGCGGGCGACTGGCTGTATGAGATCAAGTTCGACGGTTATCGAATCCTGACCCGTATACAGGGCGACGACGTGCGTCTGTTTACTCGAAATGGCAACGACTGGACCGATCGCTTGCCGGAACTGGTCAAGGCGCTCAAAGGCCTGAAGTTGCAGGACAGCTGGTTCGATGGCGAGGCCGTTGTTTTGGATGAAGAGGGCCTGCCTGACTTTCAGGGGCTGCAGAATGCCTTCGACGCAGGTCATAGCAAAAACATCCTGTATTACCTGTTCGACATGCCGTTTCTCAGCGGAGAAGACCTGCGCGACGTGCCCCTTGAGCAACGTCGCGATGCCTTGAAACAGGTTCTCGACGCTCAGCGCAGTCGCGTGTTGCGCTACTCCGATGCGTTTCAGGCAGGGCACCGGGATATCGTGGCCAGTGCCGCCGCGATGGGCCTGGAGGGCGTGATCGGCAAGCGTGCCGGCAGCGCGTATGTCAGCCAGCGCAATGCTGACTGGATCAAGCTCAAATGCCGGCTGCGTCAGGAGTTCGTGATCGTCGGCTACACCGCGCCGCAAGGCAGTCGCTCGGCGTTCGGTGCGTTGCTGCTGGCGGTCAACGACAGAGAGCAACAACTGGTGTATGCGGGACGGGTCGGGACCGGCTTCAGTGAGGAAACCCTGAAACAGCTGCACAAACACTTGAAGCCGCTGCACCGCGAGGACTCGCCGCTGGCCAAAAAGCTGACCTCGGCGAAGGCGCGCGGCGTGCAGTGGGTGGCGCCGCAGCAGGTCTGTGAAGTCGAATTCGCCCAGTGGACACGCGAAGGCATCTTGCGTCAGGCCGCTTTTGCCGGTTTGCGCAGTGACAAGCCAGCCAGCGATGTGGTGCGCGAAGACGCTCAGCCTGCCAAGGCTGCCGGGCAGACGAAAGCCGCACCGGCAGCGTCCCGGACCAACAAAAAAACGGCCCACGGCAGAGTCGATGTGGCGGGGACCGGCATCAGCCATCCGGATCGGGTCATCGACAGCAAGACTGGCACCAGGAAAGTCGAACTCGCACAGTTCTATGCGTCCATCGCCGACTGGATGCTGCCGTACCTGAACAAGCGCCCGGTCGCGCTTTTGCGCTGCCCGGAAGGCATCGACGGCGAGCAGTTTTTCCAGAAGCACGCAGAGCACCTGGCCATTCCGCACATCCGGCAGCTGGATCGCGCACTGGACCCTGGGCATGCGGCGCTGATGGAAATTGATTCAGCCCAGGCGTTGGTCGGTGCCGCGCAAATGGGCGCCATTGAGCTGCACACCTGGGGCGCGACCCGGGACAGGATCGAAACGCCGGATCATTTCGTGCTGGACCTCGATCCCGACCCGGCGCTGCCCTGGCGCAGCATGATCGAAGCCACGCAGATGGTTCTGGCCGTGCTGGAAGAGCTTGGGCTGGAGGCTTACCTCAAAACCAGCGGCGGCAAAGGCATGCACGTCATCGTGCCGTTGGCGCGGCAGGCCGACTGGGACACCGTCAAAGCGTTTTCCAAAGCCATCGCCGAGTTTGTCAGCGGCCAGTTGCCCGAACGCTTCACGGCGAAGATGGGGCCGAAGAACCGGGTCGGGAAAATCTTCATCGATTACCTGCGCAACAGCCGTGGCGGGAGTACGGTCACGGCCTATTCGGTACGTGCCCGGCCAGGCTTGCCGGTCTCGGTGCCGATTGCGCTGGATGAACTGGCCGGTCTCACATCGTCGGCGCAGTGGGACATCACCAATCTCGAGCAGCGTTTGGGGCAGCTCAAGGAAGATCCTTGGGCGGGTTACAGCAACCGCCGCAGAATCACCCGGAAGATGTGGGAACAGTTGGGGGCCAAACGGCCTTGATAGCGGTTTCTGAACAGACCCACCGCGCGGCGAACAAGACGGCTTGTTCGCCAGCGTATGGCTAACGCTAGAGAATCCGGTACAACAAGCGCTCGACCCTGACGCGGCTGACCCGGCGCAGGAACTTGCGCACGCCCTCGGGATAATTGGCCAGCGTATCGAGTTCATCGTACTGGTTGACGCGTTGCGTGTTGCGCATCAGGTGCGCGATCTCGGCTTCGCGCGGATCTGTCCATTGGCCCTGCGGGTCATCGATCAACAGGCCGTTTTCCAGGTCAAGGTTGAACGCTCGCGGGTTCAGGTTGTTGCCGGTCAGCAGGGTGTAGCGCTGATCGACCCAGATGCCCTTGAGGTGGAAGGTGTTGTCGCCATGCTTCCACAAATGCACGTTCAGCCGGTGCTGAGCGATGGCCTTCTGATGTTTCTGGGCAAAGCGCCGCAGGCTGATCTCATACAGGTACGGCAGGGCGGAAATCACTTTGAACGGCTCGTCCGGGTCGATGAAGAAATCGTTGGCGGTCTTGTCGCCGATGATGATGTCGACGTGTACGCCGCGCTTGAGTGCCCGGTTGATCTCACGTGTCACGGCCACCGGCAGGTTGAAATACGGTGTGCAGATGGTCAGCTGGATCTTGCTCGACGCAATCAGGTCGCAGATGACCCGGTTGAGCCGGTTGCGCGGGCCGACGCCCAGCAGCGGGATCACGCGTAGCTGGCCGTTTTCCTTGTCGCCTGCCGACGTGTCGTAGGCCGCGCGCTTCAGATCACCGCGAAAGGCGCGAATTTCGCTGCGCAGGCTGCGAGAACTCGGGGGCGATTGCAGGTCCAGACGATGCACGGCAGGGGACGGCAGGATTTCCTGCTGCACCAGTTGCTGGAACGCGTCAGCCAGCGGCGCGCTGTCGATCAGGTGATAGCGGTCAAGGCGGTATTTGTCGAGTTTGTGCAGGTAAACGTTGTTGATGCTTGCGCCGGAGTAGATCACGCAATCGTCAATGACACTGCCCTTGAGGTGCAACACCCCGAACAGCTCGCGGGTCTGCACCGGCACGCCGTAGATCGGCACCTCTTCGTCGTATTCCAGATTCTGCGCCTGATACCAGGTCGAGTTGCCTGGTTGGCGTCCCGCACCGATCAGGCCACGCTGCGCACGGAACCAGTCGACCAGCACCACCACGTCCAGCTCCGGTCTGGCCGTTTTGGCGGCGTACAGTGCATCGAGAATTTCCTGGCCGGCTTCATCCTGTTGCAGGTACAGCGCGATGATGTAGATGCGCCGGGTGGCCGAAGCGATCTTCTCCAGCAGACAGCGTCGATAGTCGGCGGCAGAAGGAACAATGGAGATTGCATCGCTCGGCAAGGCAAAACCGCGAAGCGCTGCCAGGGTCGAGCGTCGGAAAGTGGACTGCATAGGCCTCTCGATGGGAAAACCAACAGCGTACGAGCTTACACGAGAGTAGGGGGCAGGTGGCTGTCGCCGACCTGTTTCATCACGTGACACGTCACATCGGCGTCTCGCTGCAAGGCCAGGCGCGCGGCGCAGTGCCTGGAAACGATGACCGCCTGATGTGTAACGTTTTGTATGCAAATAAACGATAACCATTCCCAGTAACATCTGATAGCATTTCGCATTCAACTGAGTCGGTCATTTCCAGGAAGGTTTCTTCCGATCTCGCTCATCTCGTCAGCAGGACCTCTACATGCACACCCCATCGTTCCCGATGCGCCTTACTTTGCTCGCGTTTTGCTGCTCCATTGGTTCTCCCGCCTGGTCCGCCACGGCCACCACCGGTCAAAAAGATGGCCCGATGGTACTCGGCGAAACCGACATCAGCGCCGGCCAGACCGCCGCACACGACCTTCCGCCGGTGTATGCAGGCGGTCAGGTGGCCCGTGGCGGGCAGCTTGGCGTGTTGGGAAATGCCGACATCATGGATGTGCCGTTCACCATGACCAGCTACACCGAACAGCTGATCGAGGACCAGCAGGCCGAGGACGTCGGCGATGTGCTGCTCAATGACGCATCGGTACGCCAGTCAAGCGGCTATGCCAATGCCTCGAAGATCTTTGTCATTCGCGGCCTCAAGCTGACCACTGACGATATTTCCTACAACGGCCTCTACGGCGTATTGCCGCGTCAGATAATATCGACCGATGCCCTGGAACGGGTTGAGGTGTTCAAAGGCCCCAATGCCTTTATCAATGGCGTGACCCCGACCGGCTCGGGCATCGGCGGGGGCGTCAACCTGCAGCCCAAACGTGCGCAGGACACGCCGACACGTCGCTTTACCACCGACATCAGCAGTGACGGCCGGATCGGCGAGCACCTTGACCTCGGCCAGCGCTTCGGCGAAGGCAACCGTTTCGGCGCGCGCCTGAACCTGTCTCAGCGCGAAGGCGAAACGGGTGTCGAGGACGAAGAACACCGCAGCAAGCTGTTCGCCCTGGGCCTTGATTATCAGGGCGACAACTTCCGCCTTTCCGGCGATTTCGCCTATCAGAAGCAGCGCATCAATCAAGACCGCAACATGGTGTTCGTTGGCAGCGGTCTGACCCGCGTGCCGCATGCGCCGGACAGCGACACCAACTACGCGGCGAACTGGACCTGGACCGAAACCGAAGACACCTTCGGCATGACCCGCGCCGAGTACGACCTCAACGATGACTGGACGCTATACGCCGCTGCCGGCGCCAAGCACACCCGTGAAAACGGTATCTATGGCTCGCCGACCATCAATGACGCCGCAGGCAACATCACGGCGTCACCGTCGTCCATCCCGCATGACGAAGACAACAAGACGGTCATGGCCGGCATCAACGGCAAATTGCAGACCGGCGCGGTCAGCCACAAGGTCAACTTCGGGCTGTCCGGCATCTGGACCGAGCAGCGCAGTGCCTACCTGTTCGGCAGTCCTTCAAGCAGCAACCTTTACAACCCTGTTGAAACAACGCGCCCTGCGCTGGACAGCTTCACGGCGGGCGATCTCAGTGATCCGGGCATCATCGGCAAGAGCCGTATGCGCAGCGTGGCGTTCTCCGATACGTTGGGGTTTTTCGATGATCGCCTGCTGCTGACGGCAGGCCTGCGTCGCCAGCAGCTGCGTGTTCAGGGTTACGAATACGGCAGCGGCCCGCGCGACGCTCTGTATGACGAGGCAATCACCACGCCGGTCTACGGGGTGGTGTTCAAGCCTTGGCAATATGTGTCGTTCTACGCCAACCGCATCGAAGGCCTGGCTCAGGGACCGACTGCGCCGAGCACCGTGACGATCAACCCAGGCCAGGTTTTCGCGCCGGCACGTTCCAAACAGATCGAGGCGGGTGTGAAGCTGGACATGGGCACGTTCGGCGCGAGCCTGGGTGTGTACCGCATCGAACAACCGACTGACGGCTACCAGATTCAGGATGGCAGCGGCACGCGCTACGTCCGTGATGGCGAACAGCGTAACCGTGGCGTGGAAATGAACGTCTTCGGCGAGCCAGTCAGCGGTCTGCGTCTGCTGGCCGGTCTGACCCTGATGGACACCGAGGTGAGCGGTACGTCAGGCGGCAGCAATGATGGCAACAGGGCCATCGGCGTGCCGACCTTCCAGTTCAACGCGGGCGCCGACTGGGATGTGCCGGGTATCGAAGGCGCGGCCATCAATGCGCGCATGCTGCGTACCGGCGGGCAATATGTGAATGCCGCCAACACCCAGAGCATTCCGACCTGGAACCGCTTCGACCTGGGCGCGCGTTACACCTTCAACGTTGCACAGAAGGACGTGACCCTGCGCGCCAACGTCGAAAACCTGATGAATGAGAATTACTGGGAGTCAGCCTACGGTGGCTATCTGACTCAGGGTGAGCCGCGCACCTTGAAACTGTCAGGCACCCTCGACTTCTGAGGATCGGGTAGCAGGCCGCATCGCCGGATGCGGCCTGCCGTTCGATCAGTAGCCGTTACGCTTCAGAATCGCGTCGATGCTTTCTTTTGCCGGCCGGCCGTAGAACTTCAACAGTTCGGCGGTGCGGTTGGTGAAGAAGCCGTCGGCACCGTCCTTGCTGATGCGTTTGAAGTCGGCCTCGTCGTCCACGGTGTAAGGGTGAATGACCATGCCTTTTTCGTGCGTCAGGGTATTCATCCACGGCTTCACCAGGTCCATGTAGCTCTGGTCGCCGCCCTGGGCCAGTTTCGACGAAGGGCCGGTGCCGATGGCGCCGTGGGCTTTGGCCCAGTCAATCCACTGCTCGAATTCCTCCGGCGATTTGACTTCCTGCGCCGCGTAATAGCTGGCCTTGTCCTTGAACCCCGAGTCCTTGAACGCGACGCTGGATTTCGGCTCGATCGAGCCTTCGCCAATCCACAGCAACATGACCTTGGGCACGTTCGGCATTTCTTTTTGCAGCAACTCCAGGCTTTGCTTCTCGAACGTCTGCAACACCACGCGGCCCGGCATATGCGCGACATTGACATGCCCGGCGGCAGCGGCAGGTCGCTCGGTCAGCCAGCCGCGCTTGGCCAGAACCTTTTTCAGGTCGGCTTCGACGCCCGGAAACTTGTTCGGCACCTTGGTCTCGATGTACAGCCCCGGCTTGTTGGCGCCGCCCTCGGCGATGTCGATGACTTCATCCAGCGTCAGAATCTGCAAGCCGTTGTAACTGTCGCGAGCCCGGTCCGGGTAAGCCTTGTTGAACCATGAGCCAGCGTCCAGTTGCTTGAGTTCTGCCAGCGTGAACGTGCTCACCGGGTCCTTGACCCGCGTCGGGAACACTTGCGCAATGTTGGTGGTGCGTTCCAGCACGTCATCATGCAAAGCGATCAGCACACCGTCCTTGGTGCGCTGGATGTCCATCTCCAGGTAGTCGGCCCCCAGATCGCGTGCCAGGGTGTAGGCCGGAATCGTCTCTTCGGGCGCGTCGAACGAGGCACCGCGATGGGCGATTGCAGCGGGCCAGGGCAGGCCGTACTTCTCGCTTAACACCTTGCCCGGGGCGTCCGCCGCCGCGGCCATCCCGGATGACAGCAGCAGGCTCGACATGACAGCCGCCGCCAAGAGGGTCTTTTTCAAAAGAGTGGTGGAAAATCCTTGCATGGGCCGGTGTTCCTTATTGGGTAGAAGGCGTTCGACTGCCCCAGCCAGTACCGTCGCTGGTCGCAGTGCTGTACGCAACGATAGCGCACTATCATGTTGTCGCGGTTGCTTGCACGTCAGTCTGTCCGGCAAATGCGTCCGCTTTATGAACACGTGACGGGTTTGATAACGCTTTTTTCCACATGAACGTGACGGGCGCTGCACAAGAGCGCCAAGTCGCGTTACTGTCAGTGTTTTGTTGAACGAGCGGGAGCGTACATGACAACGGTATTGGTGTTGGTCGAGAACCTGGGCACGTATTTGCCGATTCTGGAAAGCAGCGGCTTCCAGTTGATTCGTGCCCCGACGCCCGAGCAGCGCGCCGAGGCGATTGCCACGCACGGGCAACACATCAGCGCCGTCGTGACACGTGGGCCGCTGGGGTTTTTTGCCGAGGAAATGGACGCTCTGCCGCACCTTAAGATCATCTGCGTGAGCGGGGCGGGTTACGAGAAAGTCGACCTGCCCGCCGCCAGGGCGCGCGGCATCACCGTGACCAATGGAGCCGGCGTCAACGCGCCTACGGTGGCCGATCACGCGCTGGCGCTGTTGCTGTCATTGGTCCGTGACATTCCGCAGGCGGACGCATCGGTGCGCCGCAACGAGTGGCGCAAGGTCGTGCGCCCGTCAATGGCAGGCAAGCGACTGGGCATCATCGGGCTGGGCGCTGTGGGGCTGGCCATTGCCAAGCGCGCGGCTGCTTTCGACGTCGTCATCGGCTACCACAACCGCAGGCCGCGCAACGACTGCCCGTACACCTGGCATGCCACCGCGCAGGCGCTGGCCGCCGAGTCGGATTTTTTGATCATTGCCACACCCGGTGGCAACAGCACACGGCATCTGGTCGATGCGCAGGTGCTTGAAGCGCTGGGGGCTGACGGTTTCCTGATCAACATTGCCCGGGCCAGCGTTGTGGATACCGATGCGCTGGTCAAAGCGCTTCAGACCGAGCGGATCGCCGGCGCGGCACTGGATGTTTTCGACGACGAGCCGAGCGTGCCGGACGTCTTCAAAACCCTGAACAATGTCGTGCTCACACCCCACGTGGGGGGCCTGTCGCCCGAGGCGTCGAGGGACAGCGTGCAGAAGGTCAACGATAACCTGCTGGCGTTCTTTTCCGGGCAGCCGGTGCTCACGCCGGTCAACGAATGATGACCGTGCAGCGCTGCACGCAACGCCTTGCCGGGCCGCCCATTCTGATTGCGTAGTTGCCTGTTTATAGTCCGTTCGGATTCAACCAGAACGGACACAGGGGCAGGGTATGGGCTTGGCAGAGAACACGATCAGAAAAATACACATCGGGCTGGTGGGGGATTTCATCGCTGAGGTGCCTGCGCATCAGGCGATTCCGCTGGCCTTGCAAATGGTCGCCGACGCGTTGCGGGTTCAGGTCGACGTCGAGTGGTTGCCCACGCCGCACATCGGCGACGGTGCGTGTCTTGAGTCGTTCGACGGCTTGTGGTGCGTGCCGGGCAGCCCGTATCAGGACATGCAGGGCGCGCTGACGGCCATTCGTTTTGCACGGGAGGGCCGGGTGCCGTTCCTGGGTTCCTGCGGCGGGTTTCAGCATGTGTTGGTCGAGTACGCGAGACATTGCCTGGGCTGGGACGACGCCGATCATGGCGAGACGTCGCCAGACGCCGCCAATGTCATTATCGAGCCGCTCAGTTGCCCGCTGGTCGATGCGCTGGCGCCGATTCATCTGCAACCTGACACGCTGATCGCCCGGGCCTACGGAACGCTGGATATCGAAGAGCGCTACCACTGTCGCTACGGCCTGCGCCGCGAGCTGGAGAGCTCGTTGTTCGGCGATGCGTTGACGGTCAGCGGCCGAGGTCCGGAAGGTGACGTGCGCTGCCTGGAGTTGCAGGGGCATCCGTTCTTCGTCGCCACCCTGTTTCAGTCGGAGCGTGCTGCATTGCTGGGCAGGATTCCCCCGGTGGTCGAAGCATTCGTTCGTGCCTGCATCACTTCTGCACAGCGAGACCTGTCATGATTGCCGCACGCTTTCCCACGCCTTATTTCGCGGTGGTGTTCACGTCACTGCGCACGCCCGGTGAGCATCAGGCGTATGGCGAGGCCGCGCAGCGGATGGTCGAGCTCGCCAGCCGGCAACCCGGCTTTCTGGGCGTGGAGTCGGCACGCGGCGAAGACGGATTGGGGGTGACGGTGTCCTACTGGACTGACGAGGCGGCGATTCTGGCCTGGAAACGGCAGGCCGACCACGCCGAGGTCCGCGAGCAAGGCCGCGCGCAGTGGTATCAGGCATTCACCACGCGGGTCTGCAAGGTCGAGCGGGATTATTCGTTCGGCCAGTGTTAAGGGTCAGGGCATGATCGGCGGCGTGTATGTCAGCGTCGTGCCCAATGCCCAGAGCAAAAACAGCACCAGCAACTGCACGAACGAAAAGCCGATCAGGTCCCTGGCCTTCAGCCCCAGAACGCCCAGCAACGGCAGCATGTAGAACGGGTTGATCAGGTTCGGCAAGGCCTCGGCGGCGTTGTAAATCTGCACGGCCCAACCCAGGTGATACTGGAGATCGTTGGCCACCTGCATCACGTAAGGGGCTTCAATGATCCATTTGCCGCCGCCTGACGGAATGAAGAAACCCAATATCGCCGAATAGACGCCCATCAGAATCGCGTACGTGTCGTGGGACGCAATACTGGTGAAAAACGTCGAGATGTAATGCGCCAGCGTTTGCGCATCTGCGCCTTTGACCGTGGTCAGCAGCGCAGCGATCGAGCCGTACAGCGGAAACTGAATCAGCACGCCGGTGGTGGTGGGCACGGCTCGCGCCACCGCATCGAGAAAACTGCGCGGCCGCCAGTGCAGCAGTGCGCCGAGCATGATGAACAGAAAGTTGTAAGTGTTCAGGCCGGAGATCGCGGTAATGGCCGGCTTGCTGGAAAACTCGTTGAACAGCCAGCCAACCCCCAACAGCACCATCAGAATGATCAGCAGCGGGCTGTATTCCAGCCATTCGCCCGGTCGGGTTCTGGCAGGCAGCGGCGGCAGGTTGAATGCCGGGTCGACGCCACAGGCCTTGGCATCGCGAGCACTGCTGGGGCCAGGGGCGGTGGCATAGGCGACGATCAGCGAAATCACCACCAGCGCTGCGAGCATGACGCCCGATTGCCAGAGAAAGATGGTTTCAGTGAACGGGATGACGCCGGTAATCGCCAGAATAGAGGGCGGCAGACTGGTCGGGTTGGCCTGCAACTGCGCCGCCGAGGATGACAGCCCCAAGGCCCATACGGCGCCCAGCCCCAGGTAGGCGGCTGCACCGGCTGCGCGGTAGTCCATGCGCAGGTCGGTGCGGCGGGCGAGGGCGCGAACCAGCAAGCCGCCGAACACCAGCGACAGCCCCCAGTTGAGCAGCGAGGCCAGCATGGAAATCAGCGCCACCCAGGCCACTGCGGAGCGCCCGTTGCCCGGCACCCTCGCCAGACGGTCGATCAGGCGCACGGCGGGCGGCGAGCTGGCGACGACGTAGCCGCCGATGACCACGAACGCCATCTGCATGGTGAATGGAATCAGGCTCCAGAAACCGTCACCAAAAGCCTTCGCAGCCTCTGCCGGGCGTGCCCCGATGGCCAGCGTTGCCAGCGTGACAATCACCACCGCCAGCGCAGCAAATACCCATGAATCCGGGAACCAGCGTTCAGCCCAGGCCGCACAGCGCAGGGCAAATCGGGCGGAGCGGCTTTCTTCTATGTTGGCGGCCATGAGGGGCACCTCTTTTTGTCATTATTATGGGGGGCGATTGTAAAGCGGTGTTGGCACGCAGCCGTGCGTTACAGATCGGACGCAGAGCGTCCAGAACGGCGCAACCCCGATGGAGCGTGGGGGCGAGGGTCGCGCTCAGGTGCATTTCTCGTTCCGACGCTCCGCGTCGGAATGCATTGGGTGACGCTCCCCTTCATGCCTGGGGCATCGAATCGAGAGGCGTAAAAGCCCTCAGAAACTCATCTCGATCACGTCATCCGGCACGATCAGTTTGCCGGCAGTCCTGGCGACGATTTCTTCCACGCTGACCCCAGGCGCGCGTTCGCGCAGGATGAACGCGCCGTTTTCGATTTCCAGGTAGGCCAGGTCGGTCAGCACCTTGCGGATGCAGCCCGCGCCGGTCAGCGGCAGGCTGCAGCGCGGCAGCAGTTTGGATTCGCCATCCTTCGACGCATGGGTCATGGTCACAATGATGTTGTCGGCACCGGCCACCAGGTCCATCGCGCCGCCCATGCCTTTGACCAGTTTGCCGGGGATCATCCAGGAGGCGATATTGCCCTCGACGTCCACCTCGAAAGCACCCAGCACGGTCAGGTCAACATGACCGCCGCGGATCATGGCAAAGGACTCGGCTGACGAAAATATCGACGCGCCGATACGTGCCGTCACCGTTTGCTTGCCTGCGTTGATCATGTCGGCATCGATGGTTTCTTCGGTCGGAAACGCCCCCATGCCCAGCAAGCCGTTTTCCGATTGCAGCATGACGTCGATGTCGTCCGGCACATAGTTGGCGACCAGGGTCGGAATGCCGATGCCCAGGTTCACGTAATAGCCGTCCTTGAGTTCACGGGCGACGCGTTGAGCCATTTGTTCGCGGGAAAGTGCCATAGTCTGAAATCTCTTTGTTGTTGTATGCCTGGAACGGCTCCGCAATCAGGGTTTTCTGACGGTGCGCTGCTCGATACGCTTCTCGAAAGTGCCCTGAATCACGCGGTCGACATAAATCCCCGGCGTGTGGATCTGGCTTGGCAGCAGCACGCCAGGCTCTACGATTTCTTCGACCTCGACCACGGTGATCCGGCCTGCCGTGGCCACAACCGGGTTGAAGTTCTGGGCGGTATGACGGTAGATCACGTTGCCGAAGTGATCGGCTTTCCAGCCTTTGACCAGTGCGAAGTCACCGGTGATGGCTTCTTCGAGAATCACGTTACGACCGTTGAACTGACGGGTTTCCTTGCCTTCCGCCACCGGTGTTCCGTAGCCCGTCGCGGTGTAGAACGCAGGAATACCGGCGCCGCCTGCGCGCAGTTTTTCAGCGAGGGTGCCTTGCGGGGTCAGCTCGACTTCCAGCTCGCCACTGAGCAATTGCCGTTCGAACAGGGCGTTTTCGCCCACATAGGAAGAGATCATTTTCCGGATCTGCCGGTCTTCAAGCAGGATGCCGAGCCCGAAGCCGTCAACGCCGCAATTGTTGGAAACCACCGTCAGGCCCTTGATGCCCATGCGCTTGATCTGTGCGATCAGGTTTTCCGGGATGCCGCACAGGCCAAAGCCGCCGCACAGCACCGTCATGTTGTCGGTCAGCCCGGCAAGGGCTTCTTCGTAGGTTGCTACTCGTTTATCGAGTCCAGCCATGATGATCCGCCTTTTATAGTTGTTGACCGGCAGTCGTGCTGCCAAAGGATCGTGTGGCTTGCATCTTCTCTCGGTGACACTGATTTGTTAATTTTGTTTTTCTGATCAATTGATAAGAAAAGCAAATATATGAACGTCAAACAGCTTCGGGCTTTTCTGGCAGTGGCGCAGTACTTCAGTTTCGCTCAGGCCTGTGAGCGGCTGAACGTGTCGCAACCGGCACTGAGCCTGACCATCAAGGGCCTTGAGGAGGACCTGGGCGGGCAGTTGTTGACGCGCACCACGCGCAATGTCGGCTTGACGCCAGAAGGCGAAACCCTGCTGCCGCTGGCGCGGCAGTTGTTGGCAGACTGGGACAACACCGAGGAACTGCTGCGCCAGCGCTTCACGTTGCAAACAGGGCGGGTGTCGATTGCGGCCATGCCGTCGTTCGCAGGCAACCTGTTGCCCGGCGCGCTCAAGGTCTTTCGCGGGCGCTACCCGAGGGTCAACGTTGCGGTGCATGACGTGATCAACGAGCAAGTGCTGGAAATGGTTCGCCATCGCCGCGTGGAGCTGGGCATCGGCTTCGAGCCGGAGTCCAGCGGTGCGCTG
The DNA here is from genome assembly GCF_002157375.1 of Pseudomonas syringae. GTDB lineage: Bacteria > Pseudomonadota > Gammaproteobacteria > Pseudomonadales > Pseudomonadaceae > Aquipseudomonas > Aquipseudomonas syringae_T. The sequence goes on along the minus strand of NZ_MTSA01000004.1, from coordinate 21,881 downwards.
CTGTTCACGCCGTTTTGTATGGATCGGTTCGTGGCAGTCGTCGCCAGTGATTCGCCGCTTGCCGGGCGTGCCGAGGTGTCCTGGGCGGAACTGCTGCGCGAAGATTTCATTGCATTGCAGCGGCCTTCGGCGGTGCGCCTGCTACTGGAGCAGGCCATCGAACCCGGGCACGGCAAACTGTCTGTGGCGTTCGAAAGCCATCAGCTTTCTACCATCGGGCGAATGGTCGCCAATGGCTTGGGCGTCAGCGCCGTGCCATCGCTGTGCATCGGGCAGATGCAGGAACTGGGTGCGCGCTGCGTTGCGCTGGTCGAACCCTGCGTCGAGCGGCGCATCGGGTTGCTGATGCTGGCCGATCACAAGCTGTCAGCGGCTGCGCAGGCGTTGCGTGAGGTGCTGGTCGAGCATGCTCGGGAAAGTCGATAGCCACTATCACGTTGGTTGATTTTTGCTGCGGCAGGGGCGGGCGTAACCTTGCTTCATTCCCGACATGAAGCCTGCCCGGAGGCCCCAGATGAACCGTATAGTTGCCCTTGCGCTTGTCCTGACATTCACCGTTGCGCTGGTCTCCGGCTGCTCCACTCATCACGCGGTCGAGCAGCGCCCGTTCAGCACTGAAGAAAGCCATCAATTGGCGCTGGAAGACTTGAACCGTCGCGGTTTGTCGTTCGATGAATACCAGGCCCGCAAAGCGCAATTGCTGGCCGACCCCCAGACCCAGCAAGTGCGCGAGTTCGATAAAAGTGGCGAGACCAGCGTGGACCTCGGCATTCAGGCACAAAGCCCACGAGGCTGATCAGTCTGCTGATTGTTGCAATTCTCCGCCAACTGTACGGTAGAAAGTTTCACCCAGCTGTCCGTGTGTTTTGTGCAAGGCATTCGATAGGGTAAGTGACTGACTTACTGATCCGGACAGGTTTTATGGTGCTCTCTTTCGATTTACTCCTCGCCTTTGCGCTGTTCGCGTTCGTGACTTCGGTGACCCCCGGCCCGAACAACATGATGCTGCTGGCCTCCGGCGTCAATTTCGGTTTCAGCCGGACCCTTCCGCACATGCTGGGCATCAGCCTTGGCTTTTTCGTTCTGGTGCTGGCCGTCGGCTTCGGGCTGGGCAGTGTGTTCAAGACCTGGCCGCTGCTTTACACGATTCTGCGCTACGTGGGCGGTGCCTATCTTCTGTACCTTGCCTGGAAAATTGCCACGTCAGGCCCGGCCGCCGAAAACGTCGAAAGCAAAGGCAAGCCGATCAGTTTCATGAGCGCTGCGCTGTTTCAATGGGTCAACCCCAAGGCCTGGATCATGGCGATCGGTGCAATCAGTGCGTACACCCCGATGCAGGGTTACTTCTATAACGTGGTGGTGATCTCGGCGGTGTTCACGTTGATCGGTCTGCCCTGCGTGGGCATGTGGGCCGGCTTCGGCAGCTTTTTACGCAACTTCCTGCGCGACCCACTTGGCCTGCGTGTTTTCAACGGCGTGATGGCGGCATTGCTGGTGGCGTCGCTGTACCCGCTGTTTATCGAGCACTGAGCCTGGCGTTACAAGGCCAGTTGCAAATGCCCGCCTGCCTGTTGATGACGTGCCTGCAATCGGCGTTGCAGGCCGTGGTAGAAGTGTTCCAGCCCTTCATGCAGCCGCTCGGTGAGAATGTCGTCCAGCGTGCCGCCTTCTTCATTGTCGCCATAGGCGATCTGGGTATCGATGGCGAAGATACCGTGCAGCACTTCCTGTGATTTGAGGGCGGAAAGCACCGGTTTGAGGGCGTAATCCACAGCCAGCATGTGCGCAATGCTTCCACCGGTTGCCAGCGGCAAAACCACTTTGCCATGCAGTGCGCGCTCCGGCAGCAGGTCGAGCAGGGTTTTCAGTGCGCCGGAAAATGACGCCTTGTAGACCGGCGTGCCGATCAACAGGCCATCGGCCTGGCTGACCGCTTCGATGAAGGCCAGCACTTGAGGGCTGTCGAAACGGGCGAAGAGCAGGTCTTCGGCATTGAAGTCGCGAATGCGCAGCGTCGTGACCCCGACACCTTGTTCTTGCAGCCATCGGCCCGCGTGGGCCAGTACCACCCCGGAGCGGGATTTGGGAGACGGACTGCCTGAGAGTGAAACAACGAGCATGCGGAAATTCCTTGCGATAAGCGTCCCTCTGCAAAGCAGCTTGTGTGCCAGCCTGTTGCAATCGTCTCAATGCCCCGGCGATACGGGGCTTCGCACGGATTGCCGAGTGGTGACGGTGTCCGCTTGCTGACACCTCAGCCGGTAACTGTTGAATGGCTGTTGCTCCGGCAACAGTTCCGGGCTGTTCTGCAGGCAAAAAAATCCCTGCAACCAGGGTTGCAGGGAGCCTGTGGGGTGGCAGTCCGATCAGTTGCGAAACGCGGCACCGGTCTGTACGACACTGGCCGAGCCGAGCAACTGGCTGATAAACCGGCTCCAGCGGGTGATGTCGGCCGGGCCGACGAATACCACGTCCTGAGCCTTGAGCTCGAACTGTCCGGCCAACAAGTACGCGGTCGGCTTTTTGGCATTGAGGTGGTAGACAGTCGAGGGGGCATCGGCGAAGTTTTCTGCGCCGCGTATCACGTAGACCGCGTCACCGTCAGCGCTGTCCGGGCTCAAGCCGCCCGCGTTGCCCAATGCCTCCAGCAGCGTCAGACGCGTCGTGCCGAACGAAATGACCTGCGGGTTGCGTACTTCGCCCAGCACGTAGATCTTGTTTCTCGAGTTGCTGTTCAAGTGCAGATAGTCGCCGTCCTTGAGGAATATCCGGCTCAGTTGCGAGCCTTTGCGGTTCAGCGAGTCAATGTCGATCAGGTAGTCCTGGCCGTCACGTCGCAGGGTCAGCCCGGCCAGGTTGGCGTCTGTCAGGTCAACGCCCGCGACGCTGACCGCCTGCACCAGGCTCAACGGGATATTGGTGATCGGTTGCGGGCCGGGAACCTTGAACGAACCGGACAGCAATATGCGCTGACTGTTGTAGCGCAGCACTTTCACGTCAACCTTGACCTCCGTGTATTGAGGCGCCAGCCCCATGCGCAATTGTTCGCGCACTTCGCTGACGGTCTTGCCGCTGGCACGAATCCGTCCGATGTAGGGGAAATAGAGTGTGCCGTCGTTCAATACCTCGCGGGTATTGGCATCCAGCTGGTCCTGAGACCCCGGCGCCGTCAATTCCGGGTGTTCGAACACGGTCACCAGCAGGGTGTCGCCCGCGCCGATCACGTATTCCGGGGTCTTGTAGTCAAGCAACGCCTGCGGCAGTGCTTTGGCATCGGCGATGTCACGCTGCTGCTGACGTTGCAGACTTTTCGGGGTCATCTCGACCAGACGCGCTTTGGGTTCTTCCGGGTCGCTGAGGGTGACGTCGTCTTGCGTCATGTGTTGGCCGGGGGCAAAGGCGCAGCCTTGCAGGATCAGGCAGGCGAGCAGTAAAGCGACTGGCGTTCGGTTCATATCACGGTTCCTTTCATGGCATGGCTCCTTGTGCGTACGAGGTCCCGGACTGCGTAAATTAAATACACCGTCCGGGCCGAGGGTGGCCTCGGCGTTCGTCAGAGAAGGGAAGAGTCAGAAGGCGTTTTTGTTGACGAACCCTTTGAGCAGCGTCAGCAGAATGATTTTGAGGTCGAGCCAGACCGACCAGTGCTCGATGTATTCCAGATCGAATTCGACCCGCTTGCGCATCTTGTCCAGCGTGTCGGTTTCGCCGCGCCAGCCGTTGATCTGCGCCCAGCCGGTGATGCCGGGTTTGACCTTGTGGCGCAACATGTAGCCGCGGACCTGCTTGCGGTACTGTTCGTTGTGCGCCACGGCGTGCGGGCGCGGGCCGACGATGGACATTTCGCCGTGCAGCACGTTGAAGAACTGCGGCAGTTCATCCAGCGAGGTGCGCCGCAGAAACGCGCCCAGTGGCGTGACTCGCGCATCGTTGCGCGTGGCCTGATGCACCACGTCACCGTTTTCCAGCACGCTCATGCTGCGGAACTTCCAGACCATGATCGACCTGCCGTCCAGGCCGTAACGTCGCTGGCGAAACAGCACCGGGCCAGGTGAGGTCAGCTTGATGGCGGTGGCAATGAGCAGCAGCGGCAGGGCGATCAGCAGCAGAATCAGGCTGGACAGCAGAATGTCTTCAATGCGTTTGACCAGGCTCCAGGCACCGTCCATGGGCGAGTCGAAAATGCTGATGCTGGCCAGACCGTTGATACTTTCGCTGCGCGCGTGCAACAGGTCGAACATGAACACGTCCGGAATCAGGTACACCGACGCGGTGGTATCGCTCAGGCCGGTGATCAGCTCGCGCAACTGTGGTTCTGCGCTGAAGGCGAGGGTGATGTAGACCTTGTCGATTCGTCCGGCGCGGGCATCCTCGATCAACTGATCCAGATCGCCCAGCACCGGCAGGCGGCGCCGGTCGGCGTCCTGATTCATTTGTTGCGGGTGCGAGTCATAGAAGCCCAGCAGGTTCAGGCCCATCCACGGCGCGAGGGAAATCGAGCGTGCCAGCCGCTCGCCGACCTGGCCGGTCCCGACGATTGCCACCCGACGGGTGTTGAAACCATGCCGCCGCAGTGTGTGCAATGCAAGGCGGATCAATAGCCGATACCCGCACAGCGTTGCAAGGACCAGGGCGAACCAGCTCATCTGCTCGTTATCCGGCATCTGCAAACGCTTGAGCAGCAGGTAATTCAACGAGAGCAGGATGACAAAACTCATTGCCCAGTAATGGAACACCTTGGTCAGCTCGCGCAGGATGCGTTCGCCGCGCCACGAGCCATATAACTGATGATATTCGCTGAACCAGTGGAACAGCAGCACCGCCAGGATGACCTGAAACCAGGTCTCGGTGCTGCTGATCGTCGTCAGTCCGGTCTGCCAGTAACCCATTGATACAATCACTGCCAGATCCAGCAGTCGATGGGCCAGCGACAGCGCTGATTGGTGGGCATGCAGAATGCCGCGAATGGACATAGACATCGGCGGCTTCCTCACACGGATTTGATGGGAACGACACGGCCCGGCAAGTCGCTGCTGGTTATCGGTGACGGGTGAGCGATCCAGTGCTGCTGAGGCAGGCGTGCCAGATGAATCAGGTGGGCCGTGGCCAGGCGGCTTTCGACGAACGCCTGGATTTCCTGCTCGAAGCGCAGCACTGAAAAGCGCTCGGCATTGGCCTGACAAGCCTGTGGCGTAATGCGTGATTGCTCTGCTTCGAATTCGCCAATGGCGGCGATCAGCGATGCCACGTTCTGCTGTCGATAAAACACGCCGGTCGGGTGGGGGTGATCAAGTCCCTGGACGGTTTCCAGTACGCCGCCCTTGCCGAATGCAATCACCGGCGTACCGCAGGCCTGAGCCTCGACTGGACTGATGCCGAAATCCTCTTCGGCAGCAAAGACAAAGGCCTTGGCGCTGCGCATGTGTTGCAGCAAAACGGCAGCCGGCTGAAACCCCAGCAACGTGATGTTGGGCGAATGGCAGGCAAGGGCGCGAGCCTTGGCCAGGTCCGGCCCCTCGCCAATCATGATCAGGCGCTTTTCCGGCATGGCAGCGAAGGCCTCGACGATCATCGGCATGCGCTTGTAAGGCACCATGCGTGACGCGCTGAGGTAGAAATCCTGACGCGCACCCTGCGCAGTGAAACCCAGCGTGTCGACTGGCGGGTAGATGACCGTGGAGTCTCGTCGGTAAGCCTTGTCTATGCGGGCACTGACAAACCCCGAGTTGGCAATGAATGCATCCACGCCGGTCGAGGTGCGCTGGTCCCACAGGCGCATGTAGTGCAGAACGAGGCGTGCCAGTCGGCTTTTGATCCCCTTGTCCATCCCGGATTCCTGAAGGTACTGATGCTGCAGGTCCCAGGCGTAGCGAATGGGCGAATGCACATAGCTGATGTGCAGTTGCCCCGGGCCGCTGAGCACACCTTTGGCCACTGCATGGCTGCTGCTGATGATCAGGTCATACCCGGAAAGGTCCAGTTGTTCGATGGCCAGCGGCATCAACGGCAAGTAGCGTTGATAGTATTTTCGGGCGCCGGGCAGGTTCTGAATGAACGTCGTTTTCGGCTTTTTGCCGCGCAGATGCACGCGGTCCTGATCGCTGAGAAAGTCGATCACGGCGAACAGATCAGCGTCCGGCCAGATATTGATCAAGGACGCGAGTACGCGTTCGGCACCGGCATACGTCACCAGCCAGTCGTGGACGATAGCAATTTTCATGAGGGCTCCTTGCTCGATGTGCTCACGCTGTTGCAGACGTGGCAATGTGTCCGGCGATGCAGCGGTCGGTTCAGGGCTTGCCTGAAGAGGTTCGTGGGGCCACAGGTTGTTTACCGCGCACATCGTCAGCGGGCGCCAGCAGCGCATCGATGTGCCGGGAAAGGCGCAATGCGGACAGTTCCCATGAAAAGCGTTGAACGTTTTCCAGCCCTTGCTGGCGTAACGATTGGCGCAGTGGCGCGTCGACCAGTACGCGCTGCATCGCAGCCGCCATATGGCTGACGTCCAGCGGGTCGAAATACAGCGCGCTGTTCTGCAGCACCTCTGGGATCGAGGCGGCATTGGCTGCCAGCACCGGGCAGCCGCAGGCCTGGGCTTCCAGCGGCGGGATCCCGAAGCCCTCGTACAGAGACGGGAACACGAAGGCAATAGCCCCTTGATACTGCTCGATCAGTTCGGCATCACTGAGCCGCCCCAGAAAGCGGATGCGCGGGTCGCGACAGGCCAGACGCTGTAAGTCAGGATCGGCGAACACGCCGGTCGCTGCGCCGACAATATGCAGTTGCAGTTCTGCGTGGCCACGCAGGCTGAGAAACGCCTGGATCATCCGGTTGAAGTTTTTGTGCGCAGCGGGTGACGAGACGGCCAGCAGGTAGTTCGGGCGGTCGGGATTGACCGGGCGCGGTGTGAACGCATCACTGACCGCTGCGGGCACGACCAGCACCTTGTCCTTGGGATACCCGTAGAACGAAGATATTTCCGCTCGGGAAAAACCGCTGCCGGTGATCAGGGTTCTGGCCCTGGACAGCAGGATCGGGGTGATGGTGCGGTAGGCCAGCCGGAATAGCCGGGTATAGCTGTGCGGGTAGCGAACATAGTTGATGTCGTGATGGGTCGCTATCTGGTTGCCATAGAACATCGGCCCTGTGTTGCTGATCGAGATCAGCAGCGGGCTGCCCTGACGTTTCAGGTACAGCGGCAGATCGATCTGCTCCCACAGATGACCGGTGGTGTAGCCGATGCGTTGTGCGTCCAGCGCACGGGCACAGTCATGCAGCCTGATGGCGCGCGGTGCCACGAAAACCAGATCCTTGCGCAGGCGCTTGAGCGCCCGGCACATCTGTTCTGCATAGCGCTGCACACCACTGATGTCCTGGGTGAGAAACCGTGAATTGATGAAAATCATCTCTAGCTTCCTGCTGTTGAGGTTGATTTGGCTGAAATCAGGCGCGTGCGCCGCGCCAGGTGATGCGGTCCTGAAGCGTCTGGGCAAAAATGCTTTCGTACTGATCCAGCATCAGGTCCAGGTTCAACAAGGACGCGACACTGTTCCGAGCCTGACGGCTCAGGCGTGCCAGCAGGTCGGGTTGCTGATGCAGTTTGAGCATCGCCAGGCCCAGCGAATCAGGGTCATCGGGGCTGCACAGCAGACCGTTGAGCGGGTCCTGAATGATTTCCGTCAGCCCGCCCATGCGGCTGGCGATCACCGGACGGGAATGCGCACAGGCTTCGACGGCCACCATGCCGAACGGCTCGTTCCACATCGAAGGAACGACGGCCACGTCGATCTGCGGATAGAAAATGTCGGGCTGCTGAAAGCCGACGAAGCGGATGCGGGGCGAAGTGGCCAAGGCCTTGAAGCGTTTCTCGTCAGCCAGTTGGCCGCGCCCTGCGATCTGCAGGGTGGCGTTGAACGGCAAGTGCTGGAACTGATCGATCAGCCATCCCACCCCTTTGTTTTCCGACAGCGTGCCCAGGTAGCCGAAGCGCAGTGGTGCGGCATCATCCGGGGTGAGCCGCTCGGGACGCGGGGGTGAAAACGGGCTGGCGTTATGCACCACATAACCGCGCGCGCCCTTGAAATAGCCCTGAGCCTGAAGGGTGTCGAGCATGAAGCGGCTGACCCCCACAACGGTGCTGACTTGCTCTGATTGTCGAGCGTGATGCTTGCGAAACTGCGAACACATCCTGCACGGCTGCTGGCAACTCCGCCCGTTTTTGAACATGGTGCTACTCGGACACAGCAGGTAAAGATCGTGCAGCACCTGGACGATGGGGCAATCGGCACTGCTGATTTCGTCCCAGGCCGACACCGACCAGCCGGTGAGGTTATGGCACACCACCAGCTCCGGTTGTTCGGCCGCCATCACCCGGCCTACGTACTCGCGCATGCCGGTGTTGTAGCGATCACGCCAGTGCCAGCCCAAGCGCGCCAGACGGCCGGGCCGTTGGGCGGTGAAGTGCCAGTAGCGGTTCAGCAGCCCGGCCCGATAGACCTTGATGCGATTCACTTCCGCCAGTTGCAGTCCTGGCTGATCGGAGGTGGCCAGCACCACCACCGTATGACCGCGCTGCTGAAGACCTTCGGCGGTGCGTTGCAGAATGATTTCCGCTCCACCGCCGATATCGGGTGCGTAAAGGCTGCTGATAAAGAGGATTTTCATAGCGGGTACGACTCGTTCAGGCCCAGTACGCTGGCTTCCCCCTCGCGAATGGCATGCTTCAGCAGGTGCAGGCGCAGCATGGCGTCATGACGCCGTGCGTAAAGACTCAGCATGCAGAGAAAGACCAGACGATTGAGTCGGTGGCTCAGCGCGGAGGATGCCCAGACATGCTTGTCGAACCAGGCCTGATTGCGCGCTGCGTAATAAGCGCGCAGATCCGATCCGCCCAACAGGTAGTTTTCATAAACGTTACGGGTACGCGCCTTGATGTTCCAGGAGTCTTCCAGGTCATCAAGCCGTGCATCGGTGACCAGGTACAACGTGCCGCCACTTTCGGTAATCCGCCAGGTGTACTCAGTGTCGTCCGCGTACAGTTTGAGCGCATCCATTGGCTGGCCGATCTTCAAGTACAGGCTGCGATGGGCCAGCAAGCCTCCATAGGTCGCAAAGGGCAATTGCACCAGCTTCGGCAAGGGGCGGACCGTCTGAGGCCGGCCCCAGGGCAGGCGGCGCCAGATCTTGTAAGGCAACTGGGCCATGTGAAAACCAAAGAAACTCGAGCGACGCTGAATGGCGTAACGCAGTGGAACGTCAGCGGCGATATCGGCCTGGTGAGTCGGTCGGAAACCGAGCACCGCAGTGCTGTCCTTGCCGCCGTTTTCTTCCTTTTCGTGCAGCGTTCGATGCAGCACGTCGATGGCGTCGAGGGTCGGCGCGTTGTCATCGTCCATCAGCCAGATGTAATCGTCCCCGGCGTCGAGCGCAGCCTTGATGCCAACCGAATAACCGTTGGCCGAACCGGTGTTGTGGGAAAGCCGGATCACCTGAACCCTGTCCGGCCACTTTTCGCAGAGCGTGTGCAGCGGCGCGACGGATGCATTGCTGACGATGATGACCCGGTTGATCAGCGGGCTTTGCAGCGAGCGGCTGACCAGCGTGTGCAGATAGTCGAGACGGTCACCATAAGTGAGCGTCACGAGGGTGGTCTGGCAGGGCATGATGCGGTTCCGGTGCGAGTGGCATGGACGATGCGGTGTGTGGCGGCGTTCTAGGGGCGCAGCGCGCTCAAGCGCTGACTTCAACGCGTGACAGGCTGCTGATGGGCAGCACCACTTTGTGCTGGCGTTGCAGCAGGTTGAGCAGAATGACGGCGCGCTCGGTGCCGTCCGCCGTCAGGAAAATGGCCTCTACAGCACTCAGGCTGCCCGCCGTGATCAGCACCGTATCGCCCCGGGTAAATCGGGTATCGGCTGGCGGTGCAGACAGACGCTGGCGGATCTGCTCGATCAGAGCGTCGCGAACCGGCACCGGTTGGCCGCCGAAGGTCACGATGCGCGAGACCCCACGGGTAGAGCGGATCGGGTACCAGTTGTCATGCACCCGGTCCATGCGAATGAACAGGTAGCCAGGGAACAGTGCTTCTTCAGCCGGCAGCCTGGCAGCGGTCTTTTTCGCTGTCGCCTGCAACGGCCGGTAACACTCGAAGTGCTGGCGTTGCAGATGTTCTGCGGCGCGGGCTTCCTGGCGTGGTTTGGTCTGGATCAGGTACCAGCGAGCATCCTGTTCAGCGAGGAGCATGGTTAATTCCTTTTAAATGAAACGGCTCGGGCATCGGTTATCGCGTGCAGGTGCCCTGGCTATCGGGGCGCTGGATGGTAGTGGTAGCCATAGGCGGCGCAGTCGTAGTCGGAGGTCATGGCCTTACGCACCACTGCGTTGAAAATGGCCCCTTTGATCAGAATCCCGTTCTGACCCAGACGGCGTTTGCAGGCCTCGATCTCCTTGATCGTGGTCATGCCGAAACGGGCGACCAGCAGGCAGGTGCCGGCCTGACGTCCCACCAGCGTGGCGTCGGTCACGGCCAGGATGGGGGGCGTGTCGATCAGAATCAGGTCATACAGGGGCGACAGTTCGGCGAGCAGTGTGTGGAAGTTGTCATGCATCAGCAGCTCCGAAGGATTGGGCGCCGCGAAACCGCAGGAGATGAGCTCCAGGTGCCTGATCCGTGTCGGGTTGATGACCTCGCTGTAGCGCAAACGCCCGGCCAGTGCGTCGGACAGACCGTGCCTGGGTTGCAGACCAAAGACGCGGTGCAAGTAACCTTTGCGCATGTCGGCATCGATCAGCAGCACCCGCTTGCCGGTCTGGGCAATGATCGCCGCCAGATTGGCCGATACGAAGGATTTGCCGGCGCCCGGCGTCGGGCTCGAGATCATCAGCACGTTATTGCGCGCTTCAAGCATGGCGAAGTGCAGGCTGGTGCGCAGGCTGCGCAATGATTCGATCGCCAGTTCATGGGGTGCTGCAATGCTCAGCAGTCTCGGCTCAGGTGTGGCCTGGGTGTTCTTGCTGTGTTTCTGCAGACGATCCTGCTGACGCGAGTAGGCCAGCGATGCGTAGACCGGAGTACCGAGACTTTCAATGACCTCTGCGCTTTCAATGCCGCGATAGAACGCGTGGCGAATGAAGATGATGATCACCGCCACCAGCACGCCGATCAGCGATGCAATCAGCACGATCAGTTTTTTCATCGGTTTGACGGGCTTTTCGATGTTGCTGTCGGCATGGTCGATGATCCGCACATTGCCGATGCTGCCGGCCCGCAAGATGTCCTGTTCCTGGCTCTTGTTGAGCATCAGGGTATACGTCTGGCTGGTGACCTGCATGTCGCGGGTCAGGCGCAGCAATTCCTGTTGCGTCATGGGCAGTGCCTCGATCTTCTTCAGCAGGCCCTGCTTCTGTTGCTCCAGCTGATTGATCTGGCTCATCAGGCTGCGGTAAGTCGGGTGTTCGCGGGTATACAACCGCTCCAGTTCGACGCGCTTGAGTTTCAGTTCGGAAAGCGACGCGTCGAGGCTGACCACCTGATCGAGCACACCTTTGGTTTCAATGCTCAGGTCCACGGACCTGGCGCTGGTCTGGAAGTTGTTCAGGGCGACTTCCGACGCTTCCAGTTGCCGGCGCACCGCAGGCAGTTGCGAGCGCAAAAACTCCAGGCGCTGAGCGGCTTCTGCAGAGCTGCGCTCGACGTTCTGGCGGACATACAGATCGCTCACCTCTTGAAGAATCCGATTGGCCTTTTGCGCATCCCGGTCTTCGATGGACAGGTAGATGATCCCGGAGTCTCTGCCGGCTTCGGTAATCTTCAGGCGGTTTTGATAATTCAACGCGGTGCTGAACGTGCGTTGTCGGGATACCGTGAAGTCAGTGCCGGGACGCGCCTGCAACAGTGCGACCTGAATCTTGACTCCGTTGCCTTCGACAATGCGGTCGACGCCACCGCGGAGCAGCAGGCGATTCTCGCCATCGTAGAGCGAGAACTGGCCGGGCTGGCCTGCGGTCAGGGTCAGGTTTTCGCCGAGCAGAGCGTCCGGCACCTCGAGTTGAAAGACCTCGATCTTTTCGCCGCCCCACGCGTATCGGGTCAGGCCGAACAACGGTTCTGCCACTGTGCGTTGGCGTCCGGGCGTGAAGGTGCGATACAGGTACGGGCCGATCACCGGGAAGAAGTCCGGCGTCTGCAGTACGTTGAGCTTCAGATCGTCGACGACTTTGCCCAGCAGTGCGCGGGATTTGATCAACTCGATTTCCGTGGTCGCCTGTGACACCGATGTCGGTCTGCCACTGATCTCTGGCGTGCCCTCGATGCCGATTTTCCTGGGTTCTATCTGGATCATGGCATTGGCCTGGTATTGCGGTGTCGTCAGCACCGCGTAGGCCAGCCCTATCAGAAAGAACAGGCTGACGGTCCAGAAAATCAGGGCTTTGTGATCCAGCAACATCCGAAGGACAGCGGTCAGGTCGATGCGTGAGTCCTGGTAGTCATCCAGGGCGTGACGGTTCATGACGGTCATTTATTGTGTCTCTTCTGACTGAAGATGAGGAAGCCAGTCGTCGATGCACCGCGAAAGCTGCGCATAGGTTTGTTCAAACGCTGAGAGAGGGCGTCGATAGGGGTCGACGATGTCGAGCGGACCTTGCCAGCGCCCCATGAGGAACGTCCTGCCGCGCACTTCGGGCGCTGATTTGAGCACGTCGCGAACATGCGCTTGCTCCATCAGCAGGATCAGGTCCGCCCGCTGAAGCTGTTCGCGGCTGACCTGGCTGGCGGCGTGGTCTCTGAGCTGGACACCATGAGAATCAAGCACTGAACGGGCCGCCGGGTCTATCGGCGAGCCTGACAAGGCCGCGATGCCTGCCGACCGAACGCATAGCGCTGTGGTATTCAGGCGCTGCTGCATCATGGCCACCGCCATCTTGCTGCGGCAGACGTTGCCGACGCACAGCACCAGGACGTTACTGAACATGGGGTTTGGAGGGCGCCGGCAACAAGCGCCTGAGCAGATTGCCGACGACGTTGCCCGCCATCTTCAACACCGTCTGAAGCTTGCGGCGAGGGGCAAGTGCAGCCAGCGCCAGGCAAGCCGTCTGCATCAGAAAATGCTCATACAGTGGCTGATCACCGATACGGTTGTAGTAGTTGGCCAGACTGGAGCAGGTCAGCAGGTTCATGTGTATCTTGCGTTTGTCGCTGCGCATGGAGAACACCCCGCCAGGGTGCAGCCGGTACGCTGCCGGCTTGATCTCGGCCATGAACTTGCCGCTGCCATAGGCCCCTAGCAAGGACCACCAGCACAGGTCGTTCAGCGGCGCGATACGGATATTCAACTCTGCGGGCATGGTGCTGAAGACATTGCGAAAGCACGTGGTCAGGGTCGACAGCCGACGTGCTTTCTGTAATTCCAGCGCCGTCGCATCGGCGCGCAGGCGGCCTTGTAACTGCACGCCGTACTGGCCGTTTTCGTCAAAGGCGAACGCATCGTGGTAGGTGATGACGCAGTCGGGATGGCGCTCGAGAAAGTCGACTTGCAGCTGCAGTTTGCACGGGTCGGTCCAGTAGTCGTCGGCTTCGCAATAGGCGATATAACGGCCGCGCGCTTTGGCAAACAGCCCCGGAACACAGGGCAGGCCCTGGCTGTACTGATTGACCTGTTGATAGAAGGGTCGAATGATCGTCGGGTACCGCTCGGCGTATTGCGCAATGATGCGCGCCGTGCCGTCGGTGGACGCATCGTCATTGATCAGGATTTCGTAAGTGAAACGCGTCTGCTGTGACAGGAAACTGTCCAGCGCCTGGGCGATGAAGGCTTCCTGGTTATAGGCCGGGCAAACGATGCTCAGCAGCGGCGGCTGGGCAGCCTTCTTTTTTTCGATGACATCCATCATGGCTCAGGTACTCGGTTTGCTGAACAGAACGTAGATTTTCGCCATCAGCGGCCGGTGGCTCGCCACCACCAGCGCCAGCGTGATCAGCCCACTGGCGACCATCGCCAGAAGCAGGCTGCTTCGGCTTTGGTCTGCGATCAGGCGAAACACCGGTTCACTGATCGCCAGACCGGCGACGGTCATGATGCTGATGCGCACAATGTCGTTGAGCCATTGCCGATGAATGCCCGGCGCCAGACGCTGATGCACGATCATTGGCCAGATGGCGAAAGAGATCACACGCAGAAAAAACCACGCCAGTGCCGCGCCATAGACGCCTTGGTAATGAATCGCGAGACACATCACCGGCACCGTGATGACGGTTGAAATCAGGCTGTACCCGAGGTGCAGCCGCATCTGGCCATACGCGTATTGCAGGTAAAACTGGAAAGCGCTGGCGGCCATGATTGCACTGCCCAGCGCGTACCAGCCCAGGACCGGACGAATCCAGTGCGCGGCTGCTGCGTCGCCGGTCCAGGTGAAGATCAGCGGTTCGGCACGCAGGGCAATCACGGCAGCCAGTGGAAAGAGCACGCTGCAGGCAGCGCGATTGGCCCCCAGAAACAAGGCATGCATGTCGTCGCGTCGGCCTTCGGCCATCAACACGGTCATGCGCGGCAACAGCGTCTGGACCAATGGATTGGTCAGCATCAGGATGCCGGTGGTGATGAGCGCAATCAGGGAAAAATAGCCGTACTGGTCCAGCGGCAACCGGTTTGACAGCAGCGCCTTGTCCATCTGGGTGAGCACAATCCACAGCACCGCACTCAACGACAGGCTGCCGGCAAAAGGCAAGACCGGTTTGACCCGTTGCCAGTCCAGGCCACTCAGCCAATGCGGCGCGGGCATCTGGCGCCGAGCCTTGCAGGCGAACACCAGCGTCTCGATCAGCCCGACCGCTGCCTGAAATTCAAAAAAGTGTCGCGGGTCCTGGGAAAACCGGCTGACCAGTATCAATCCGCCGACATAACGCAGCGTGGCGATCGACACATTGGCTGCGTTGAGCCAGCCATGCTGTTCAAGGCCCTGTAGGCCGCTTTTATAAAGGGTCGAATACAGGCGCAGGGCGATGATCATCCCCATCAACCCGATGCAGTGGGACAGGGTGTCGGGTTGCAGCGTGTTTGCATTGAGCCAGCGCGTAGCGATCCATGTGCTCGCGGTCAATACGAGCAGGCCACTGGAGACCGCCAGTGGCAGAAATATCAGCTCAAACGAGCGCAGCAGCCCTCCGAGGCTTTGCTCGCGCACAGGGATACCCCTCTGATGCGCCACGGCGCGGACCAGGCTGGGAGACAAACCGGCATCGAGCAATTGCAGCCAGGCTTGCAGCAGGGTGAAGAAGCCGATCAGGCCGTAGGCCTCGGCACCCAGATGGCCCAGGTAGAAAGGCATGATCAGGATCCCGATCAGCAACACATAGGCCTGACCGACGTAGTTCAGGAGCGTGTTTCGGAGCACCGAGCGTTGGCTAACGGAGGAACTGCTGGTCATGACGGTCAGTTGACCTGTGCAATGGCAGGCGTTCCATAACCTGAGGCCCCGAGGCTGCAGGCTTCGAGCAGCGTACGGATGACCAGGTGCTGATCGCTTTTTTGCAGGCCGGGATAGATCGGCAGGCACAGCACCCGCTCGCTCAACGCCCGAGAGACGGGTTGGGCCGGTTGCGGTTGCAAGTACTCAAGCGTGTCCAGCGACGGGTAGAAGTAGCGTCGGGGGTTGATCTTGCGCAGGTTCAGCGCAGTACGGACCTCTAGCAACTGTTGCTCGTCGCGCAGGGCCACCGGGTAATAGCTGTTATTCAGCTCGCTGTCTGTCTGGGGTTGTTGCAGGTCCAGGTAGCTTTCCAGCGCTGACGTGTAGCGGTAGGCAATTTCTGCACGCTCTTCGAGAATGCTGTCGATATTGTCCAGAACGCACAGCCCCATCGCTGCAGAGAACTCATTGAGTTTGGCGTTGATGCCGATGCCGTCGACCTTGTCCACGCCGGAGATCCCGAAGTTGCACAGCAGGTGCGCGCTCCTGGCCAGTTCGTCATCGTTGGTGATGATCGCGCCGCCTTCGATGGTGTGAAACAGCTTGGTGGCATGGAAACTCAAGGTGCTGATGTCGCCATGGTTGAGCACGGATTGACCCGAATGGCGAACGGCGAACGCGTGCGCGCCGTCATAGATCACCTTGAGTGAATGCGTGCGGGCAATCTCCTGAATGGCTTCAACGGCACACGGATTACCGAACACATGAGTGCCGACAATCGCCGTCGTGTCCTCGGCGATGCTGTTGCTGATGTGCTGTGGCGAGATGTTCCAGGTGGCCGGATCGATATCCGCAAAGATCGGTCGGATACCTTCCCATTGCAGCGAGCTACTGGTGGCGACGAAACTGAACGGGGTTGTCACGGCGCTGCCTTTCAGGCCCAGCGCGCGATACGCGACCTGCAGAGCCAAGGTGCCGTTGTTGGTCAGAATAATGTGCCGGACGCCCAGATAGTCCTTGAGGCGATCGGTCAGCTCCTTGGCCAGCGGACCATGATTGGTCAGCCAGCCGCGGGCATAGATACCTTCGACGTAGTGTTTGAACTGATCGATATCACCCAGGTAGCTCTTGGTCACATTAATCATCGAAGCCTCCATGTTTCTCTGAATCAGGTGGGTGCCGAACGGGTGACCGGACACGTGCGGAATGGAGGCGCTGCATTGCACCAGGCAACGCTACCGCCATACCGAACGTGTTCAGTACTTTCAAAAGGGGGATTCAAGAGTCAACAGACATCAGCCAGCACTCGAAGAGCACTGAGGAAATAACTAACGGCGTGGGACAGAACAGCGGCCAACTTCGACGTGGTGATCCTGACGCCTGCTCTTTGGCATTGGCTTAACGATCAGGATGCGTCTGACAGGCCTATATATCGGTGGCAGCAGGGTATCTGTCAAATTATTTCGTCAGTCTTCTGTTGTTTTTTTGATAAAGGGTTCCTGCCTATTTTCTAACCCTTTGATTCTTAAGTGCGTCAAAAAAACAACAACCTTGAACTGCATTTAACTGACACCTCCGATGGGCGCACACGAAGCATGAGTGGTTCCTGGATTGTCCTCGTCCTGGCAAGATTTTTTGCTGGTTTCAGTGCTTTATATTCACTTTTGTTCTATTTGTCTTACAATTAAGTATTTTTGGTTCTATGTTGAAGCGTGCATGATCCTCGCATGGTCTTTGATGTTCGGGTTCAAGCCTGGCGCGACGTACGCCGTTCAGACGCACGGTGGGGTCTTCAGTCTCGACATTTCCCGGCTGTGCAATCCAGAGGAAAGTGCATGAACGAATCAGTGCTGTATTTTGATTACGCCGCCACCACGCCCGTGGATGAGCGGGTTATCAGGGTGATGGTCGAGTGCCTGGGAGCGTCAGGCAATTTCGGCAACCCGGCCTCCAGCTCTCATTCGTTCGGACAAAAAGCCCGTGTTGCGGTAGAGCATGCACGGGAACAGGTCGCCGGCCTGGTCGGCGCTCAGGCTTCACAGATCATCTGGACATCCGGCGCGACCGAGTCCAGTAATCTGGCGCTCAAAGGTGTCACTCAGGAGCGTGCAAAGCGGCTGGCAACCCGAACCGGTCACCTCATCACCAGCCAGATCGAACACAAAGCGACCCTCGATACCGCCCGGCAACTTGAGGATGAAGGCATCGAGGTCACCTGGCTTGCGCCTGACAGCCAGGGTTTGATCAGTGCCGATGCGGTCAGCGGCGCGTTGCGCGAAGACACATTCATGGTCTCGCTGATGCTGGTCAACAATGAGCTGGGCACGGTCAACGACATCGCTGAGATCGGCCGGCGTGTTCGGGGGCATGGCGCGTTGCTGCATGTCGATGCAGCGCAGGGCGCAGGCAAACTGCCGATTGACCTGCGTCGGCTTGCGGTTGATTTGATGTCTTTCTCGGCGCACAAGGTCTACGGCCCCAAGGGTATCGGTGCATTGTATGTAGGCCCGCGTGCAGAGCAGAGGCTACTGGCTCAGATTCATGGCGGAGGCCACGAGTGCGGCCTGCGTTCCGGCACACTGGCGACGCATCAGATCGCCGGAATGGGCGCTGCCTTTGCCCTCGCTGCCGAGACGCTGGGTGACGAAGTTCGTGAGATCGAACGGCTGAATGGTCTTCTGCGCCAGCGACTGTCCGCGATACCGGGCGTGTGTATCAACGGCAGCCCCACACGGCGGGTTGCCCACACACTCAGTTTCACGTTTGGCAACAATGATCTGGACGTGGCTGCGCTGGGTAAAAAGCTTGCGTTCTCCTCAACCTCGGCATGCAACTCTGCGAAAAACCTGCCTTCTCACGTTCTGCTGGCATTGGGGTTGAGCCCGCAGGCGGCCAGCCAGACCATTCGGCTGAGCATGGGCCGCTTCACGCGCGAACAGGACGTCGAGCGCGCGGCCGGATTGATTAAAGACGCTCTGATTCAGCCTGCGTTCTGGGCGGTTGCTCAGTCTCGATGAGTGCTCCATTATCTGAACCAGCGAAAGCAGTCTATTTTCGGGTCAGCAGGAGAATCAATGAGCACGCAATCCTACGTCGGTTCAGAAGTGGCAGAACGTCTGGCGCAAACCCGCGCCTTGATGAGCCGGGAGCGCATCGATGCCTATCTGGTGCCGTCGGCGGATCCGCACCTTTCCGAATACTTGCCGGGCTACTGGCAGGGGCGTCAATGGCTGTCAGGTTTTCAGGGGTCAGTCGGTACGCTGATCATCACTCAGGATTTCGCCGGCATATGGGCCGACAGTCGTTACTGGGAGCAGGCAACCAAAGAACTCGCCGGCAGCGGTATAGAGCTGGTCAAGTTGATGCCTGGCCAACAAGGCCCGCTTGAATGGCTGGCCGATCAGGCCAAGGCAGAAAGTGTGGTGGCGGTTGATGGTGCGGTCCTGGCCGTTGCCTCTTCGCGCACACTGGCCAGCAAACTCTACGAGCGCGGTGCCCGCCTGCGGACCGACATCGACCTGCTTATCGAACTGTGGCAAGACCGCCCGGTCTTGCCGACGCATCCGATTTACGAGCACCTGCCTCCACAGGCCTCGCTGACCCGTGGTGAGAAGCTGACTCGCGTCCGTCAGGCCATGATCGAACGCAAGGCGGACTGGCACTTCATTGCAACACTGGATGATATTGCCTGGTTGTTCAATCTGCGCGGGGCTGACGTCTCGTATAACCCGGTGTTCATCTCCTTTGCCCTGATCGGTCCGCAGAGTGTCACGCTGTTTGTCGACGCCAGGAAGGTGCCGGAAGGTGTGCGCGCGAGTCTTGAGCGCGACGGCATCAACCTCATGGAATACACGCGCATTGGCGCGGCCCTGCGCGAACTCCCTAAAGACGCACGCTTGCTGGTGGACCCTGCCCGTGTCACATGCGGGTTGCTCGATTACCTCGACAGCGAAGTCACGCTGGTCGAAGGGCTGAACCCCAGCACCTTGCTGAAGTCACAAAAAACCGAGACCGATGCTGATCACATTCGCCATGCAATGGAGCAGGACGGGGCCGCGCTCTGTGAGTTCTTTGCCTGGCTGGACGGTGCGCTGGGGAAAGAGCCCATCACTGAACTGACGATCGATGAAAGGCTCACTCAGGCGCGGGAGCGTCGCCCGGATTATGTGTCGCCCAGTTTCGCAACAATCGCGGGTTTCAATGCCAACGGGGCAATGCCGCATTACCGCGCAACTGAAGCGGAGCACGCGCACATCGAGGGTGATGGTTTATTGCTGATCGATTCGGGTGGCCAGTACCTGGGCGGCACCACCGACATCACCCGCATGGTTGCGATAGGAACGCCGAGCGCCGAGCAGAAGCAGGATTGCACGCGTGTGCTCAAAGGGGTTATTGCGTTGTCGCGCACGCATTTTCCAAAGGGCATTCTTTCGCCGCTGCTGGATGCCATCGCTCGCGCGCCGATCTGGAGCGAAGGCGTCAACTATGGCCACGGAACAGGGCACGGGGTGGGGTACTTCCTGAACGTGCATGAAGGACCGCAGGTGATTGCCTATCAAGCACCTGCGACACCGCAGACCGCCATGTTGCCCGGCATGATCACGTCCATAGAACCAGGCACTTATCGCCCGGGGCGCTGGGGTGTGCGCATCGAAAACCTGGTGATCAACCAAGTGGCGGGTACAACCGAGTTCGGCGACTTTCTGCGTTTTGAAACCCTGACGCTTTGCCCTATCGACACCCGCTGCCTTGAAACATCAATGTTGAACGAAGAAGAGCGCAACTGGCTGAACGACTACCACGCGCAGGTCCTGGGGCGTTTGAGCCCACTGCTTCAAGGCGCCGCGCTGGACTGGTTGCAGGCCCGAACGGTCGCCGTCTGAACAAGGCTTCGGTTGCCGCAGGTTCAGTCCTGCGGCACCGGGTTGCTCAGCGGTGTGCTTTTCTTGCAGACGATAATCATGCTACGGCTGGTGTAGCCCGCAGGGTTCAGGCCAAAGGGGTAGTCTTCCGGTTCTTCAGCGACATCGCCTGATTTGGCAATGACCTTGAAGGTTCTCGACGCGCAAGCGTTCGTCGCCAGCTCATAACATTTGGCCCAGGACGAGGTGAGCCCTGAACAGTTGATGTGAATGCCGCGCTTGCCTGGCATCACCGGCTTGGAGGTGGCGGCACAACCTGCCACCGTGAGCATGGCCAATACGATAAAAAAGTATTTCATTCCTTTCCTTAGCGGGCCATCACTGATCGCGGTCCATCTTGGCCGCTGCATCATGGGTCGTTAAAAGCGTAGTGCAGCATCTCGAAAATGTGTCGGTCAGGTGTAAACATGGCTCATGCGCGTGACAAATGCTAGTGCTGCATCGCTTCTCGTCGACTGGCGTGTTCAGTCTGCAGGCACCAACTGGGGTTTGGCGTTTGCCGAACTCAGGGTCGCACCGATCGATGCAAAAATGATTGCACCAATGGCCAGCCATTGAGTCAGCGATAGATCCTCATGAAGAAAAACCAAGCCTGACAGCGCTGCGAAGACCGGTTCCAGGCTTGCCAGAGTGCCAAACGTTCGCGCCGACATGCGCGTCAGGGCGATCATTTCCAGGCTGTAGGGCAGGGCGGTCGACAAAATCGCTACACCCAGCGCTGCGGGTATCAACGAAATGTCCAGCAATGCGCTGCCGGCATGTATCACCCCGATGGGGGCAATAAACAGAGCGGCAATCATGACGCCCAGCGCGGCGGTCTGAACACCATTGTCTGCGCCGGCCTTCTGGCCGAACACTATATAAGCTGCCCAGCAGACGCCTGCGCCGAGTGCATAGCCTGCGCCGACCAGGTCGATTGCGGCGTTCGAACTCCCCAACGGGATCAACAGCAACAGGCCAATGACGGCGAGTGTCACCCAGAGAAAGTCTATGGGCTTGCGTGAGGAGAGCAAGGCCACGGCCAACGGGCCGGTGAACTCCAGGGCAACGGCGATACCCAGCGGAACTGTCTGCAGTGACATATAGAAGAGGAAATTCATGCAGCCCAGCGCAATGCCGTAAATCACCACGGTGCGCAGTGACTTCGCAGTCAGGTTCGCTCGCCAGGGGCGAAGGATGACAAGGAGTATCAAGCTTGCGAATACCAGCCTCAGGGTGGTGGTGCCTTGGGCGCCCACCACGGGGAAAAGGCTCTTCGCCAGCGAAGCGCCGCTTTGAATCGACACCATGGCGATAATCAGTAGCCCCAGAGGGAAAAGGGCTGAAAGGATACTGCTGGATTTGTGAGGCATTTCGGCTTTTGCGTCCTGGGTGTGATCTGGGCTCTGAAGGTCAGACATGATGAGGAATAAATGATAACTGAGCAATATATTGCTCAGTGGCTTGTGTTCTTCTTATATAGATAACCTTGGTATAACGGATTTCAGGGTTTTTGAAATTAACGGTTGACGCCCTCTGTGATCTGTCTATAATTCGCCCCACTTCCGGCGCAGA
>NZ_MTSA01000048.1:0-2129 GCF_002157375.1 Pseudomonas syringae | reverse complement strand
TCAGGCGTTCAGTGCCGTGGATCAACGCCAAGGCTTCAGGCGTGCGCTCGACCTGGGCTTCGAACAGGCCGTGAACGGTTTGCTCGAGCGGATACGGGGCCTGTGTTGCGTTGAATCCGCTGAGCAGTTGTGTGCGCTCCGCTTCAGGCAGGATCGACAGGCTGCTCAACAGCGCCTGCGGACGCTGTTCCAGTGTTTCCACCAGTTGCGCCAGTGCGGTCCTCATATACGCCGCTACCCGGGCCGCGCCAATACCTTCTTCCACCAGCACGGTCAGTTCGAAGCCATCACCCTGATCGTCCACCGACAGGGTCAGCGGGTAATTGGTGCGTTCTTCGCCGGTCAAGGCCTCGATGCCCTGCCAGGCAGGCGACAGGCTGTGCTCGCCCGGTGCGGCGCTGTAGCGGTAGTTGAGCAGCGCACTGAACAATGGCGTCGAGGCAGGCACACCGCTGCAGCGTTGCGCCAGGGCCAGTGGCGCATGTTCGTGGGCCAGCAAAGCGCTCAACCGGGCGTGGGTTTCGCGGACGCCAACCCGTGCTTCGCACGCGCCCAGTTGCAGGCGCAATGGCAGCGTGTTGATGAACATGCCCAAGGCGCGGTCAGCCCCCTCGCCGCCGCTCATGCGGCCCATCAATACGGTGCCGAACACCACATCGTCACGACCGCTGGCCGCGCCGACCACCTGAGCCCAGGCCAGGTGATGCAGGCTGGCGGCGCTGACACCCAGTACACGCGCCTGATTGCGCAGTCGCTGGCTCAGTGCAGCATCGAGTTGCAGCCGTTGCTCTTCTATGCCACGGCCTTCCCCCTGAACTTCATGCAAACTGAAAGGCAGGGTCGGCTCGTCCACATCGCCGAGCATCTCGCGCAGGAAGACTTCATGAGCCTTCTGGGACACGCCCAGTCGTGCCTGCGCCACGTAATTGCGATACGGCACTGGCGCGCCCAGCGACTCGGGCTGGCCCAGCAGGCAGGCCTGCATCTCCTGTTGCACCACTTCCAGTGCGGTATGGTCCAGCACCAGATGATGGAACAGCAGCAACGCAACCCAACGCTGATTGAGCGGGTCCTCGGCATAGGCAATCCGCATCAGAGGCGCCTGACGCAGGTCCATGCGGTGCTGGCGCGCGTCGAAACGTTCCTGCAACCCGACGATGACGTCCGCCGTCGAGTTGCCCATATCGATCTGTTCCAGACCCAGTTGTGCGTGACGCCAGACCACCTGAACCGCCTCGTCCAGGCCTTCCCAGCACAGTGAGGTGCGCAGGATGTCATGACGGTCGATCACGTTTTGCAGCGCACTGGCGAAGGCATTCAGCCGGTTTTTGCTGTCAAAGCCGAACACCGCCTGCAACACGTAAGGATCACCCTGTTCGGCGGCCAGGTGATGATAGAGAATCCCCTCCTGCAGCGGCGCCAGCGGGTAGATGTCCTGAATGTTGGCCGCACCGCCAGGGATGGAGGCCACCACCTGACCAAGCTGCTCTTCGCTGATGTCCAGCAGCGGCAGCATTGCCGGTGTGATGTGCGTGCAATCGGGTTCTATCAGGTTGTCCGGAACGTGGATTTCCGTACCACTGCCAATCGCTGAGGCCAGCGCCTTGAGCGTTGGCTGGCTGAACAATACGCGCACATCGGCGCTCAACTCCTGCTGACGCATGCGCTCAATCAGCTTCACCGCCAGCAGCGAATGGCCGCCCAGTTCGAAGAAGTGATCGTGACGACCGACACGCTCCACTTGCAGCACGTCCTGCCAGATCTGCGCCAGCGCCACTTCGACTTCGCCCTGCGGCGCTTCATAGCCACGGCTGATCAAGGCTTGCAGGTCCGGGGCCGGTAGCGCTTTGCGGTCCAGCTTGCCATTCGGGGTCAGCGGCAGTTGGTCCAGATGCACGTAGGCTGCCGGGATCATGTAATCCGGTAGCTGGCTTTGCAGGTGGGTGCGCAGTGTTTCAATGTCGGGCTGTGCGTTGATGGAAGTGAAGTACGCGACCAGACGCTTGTCGCCCGGTACGTCTTCGCGGGCCATGACCACCGCTTCTTTCACGTCAGCGTGACGAGCCAGTTTTGTCTCGATTTCACCCAGTTCGATGCGGAAACCACGGATCTTGACCTGATCGTCGTTA
>NZ_MTSA01000047.1:0-2151 GCF_002157375.1 Pseudomonas syringae | reverse complement strand
CATCGGTGGCATTGAACTGGAACCACGGCTCAGTCGCAGAGAACAACCGTGCCACATTGCGATGCTCCACCTGCACGCCTTTCGGCAAGCCGGTGGAACCCGAGGTGTAGATCACGTACGCCAGATGGCGTGGGGTCAGCGCGGCAATCTGCGGATTGCTCATCGCCTGGCCTTGCTGACTGCCGTCATCCAGACAAACGACGGTTGCCGATACCTGCTGCAAGACGTGAGCCGTAGCGCGCTGGACCAGCACCGCCGCCGGGTCGCTGTCCTTCAGCAGGTAGGCAAGCCGTTCTGCCGGGTAAGCCGGGTCCAGCGGCACATAGCCTGCGCCAGCCTTGAGAATGCCCAACAGGCCAATGATCATTTCCGGCCCGCGTTCGACGCAGATAGCCACACGATCATCCGGTTTTATGCCTTTTTCGATCAGGCTGTGCGCCACTTGGTTAGCCCGGGCGTTGAGTTCGCCGTAGGTCAGGCTGCGGGTTTCATAGCGGACGGCGATGGCCGACGGTTTGTGTGCAACCCGCGCTTCAAAGAGGCGATGTATCAGTTGATCTGCTGCCTCTGTGGCGGGCGACAGGTTCCAGTCATGCAGCAATTGCTCACGTTCATTGAACGGCAGAATCGACAGGCTGCTCAGCAGAGTGTGTGGAGCCTGTTCGAGTGCATCGGTCAACTGAGCCAAGGCCACCTGAACATAGTTGCAGATGCGCTGCGCACCGATTGAAGCCACCGCCAGAGCGGTCAGCTGGAAGCCGTCGCCAAAGTCGTCAACGTTGAGGGTCAGCGGGTAGTTTGTTCGCTCCTCGCCGCCCAGTGTATGCATGCCCTGCCAGGCGTCGAGACTTTGTTGGGACGCCACGTTGTTGCTGTGGCGATAGTTGAGCAGTGCGCTGAACAGCGGAGTTGCCGCGGCGACGCCACTGCAGCGCTGGGCCAGCGCCAGAGAAGCGTGTTCGTGGGCCAGCAGACCGGTGAGCTGCGCATGAGCTTCGCGCACACCCTGCCTGACCGTGTTGTGGGCCAGCGTCACCCGCAGGGGCAAGGTATTGATGAACATGCCCAGCGCACGGTCGGCACCGTCGCCGCCCTGCATCCGTCCCAGCAAGACGGTGCCGAACACCACGTCTTCAGACGCCGAGACCTTGCCCAGCACCATTGCCCAGGCCAGATGCACCAGGCTGGCTGCGCTGACACCCAGTTGTCGGGCCTGTTCACGCAAGCGTCGGCTGAGCTGCGAATCGATGCCCGCGCGCACTTCCTCGATACCGCGCCCGTCACCCTGCACGTCGTGGATGCCGAACGGCAGCGTTGGCTCGTCGACATCGCCGAGCATGTCGCGGAAGAACGCTTCATGCACAGCCGGCGTCACGCCGAGTCGGGCCTGGGCCACGTAATTGCGGTACGGCATGGCCGCGCCCAATTGTTCTGCCTCGCCCAGCAGGAAGGCCTGCATCTCGTGTTGCAGAACTTCCAGTGCGGTATGGTCGAGCGCCAGGTGATGGAACAGCAGCGTCGCTACCCAGCGCTGGTTGTCCCGATCCTCGGCGTACACCAGATGCAGCAACGGCGCCTTGCTGAGGTCAAGCCGGTAGTGCCGCGCATCGAAGCGTTCGGTCAATTGCTGCGCAATATCGCCGTCGGCAGGGTCGAGTACCCGTTCTTCCGGCTTCAGCGTCACGGTCCTGCACACCACCTGCACCGGCTCGTCGAGACCGGTCCAATGCACCGCAGTGCGCAGGATGTCGTGGCGCTGAATGACCGACTGCAAGGCCTGAATAAAGGCGTCCAGACGCTGCCGGTCATCAAACGCGTACTGCGATTGCAGCACGTAAGGGTCGCCGATCTCGGCCGTCAGGTAGTGATAAAGAATCCCCTCCTGCAATGGCGCCAGCGGGTAGATATCCTGCACATTGGCAGCCCCGCCCGGAACACGGGCGATGATGCGCTCCAGTTGTTCCTCGCTGAGGGTCGTCAGCGGCAGCATGGCCGGTGTGATCTGCGTGCAGCCGGGTTCGATCAGGTTGGCGGGCACGCTGATTTCCGTGCCGCTGCCGATGGCAGCCGCCAGCGCCTTGAGGGTCGGCTGACTGAACAACACACGAACGTCGGCGCTCATGTCCTGCTGGCGCATGCGCTCGATCAGCT
>NZ_MTSA01000046.1:0-2385 GCF_002157375.1 Pseudomonas syringae | reverse complement strand
TTCGGCACGGTCAGGTCGCGATGGGTCAGGACTTGCTGCGCGCCGCTGTCCTGAACCATAAAGGCCTGGCGTTCCAGCGGTGCGTTGACGTCCAGCGGCACATAGACCGCGCCGCACTTGTTGATAGCCAGTTGCGCCACCAGCAAGTCCAGCGAGCGCGGCAGCAGAATGGCGACTGCATCGCCAGCCTGCACACCAAGACCGCTCAGGTAATGGGCCAAGCGGTTGGCGCGGGCGTTGAGTTCGCGGTAGCTCAGGCTCTCAGCGCCATGCACGGCGGCCTGCGCGTCAGGACGGGCCAGGGCCTGCGCTTCAAACAGCGCGTGAACGGATTTGTCCCGCGGGTAATCGGCGGCCGTGTCGTTGAAGCCGTGCAACAGTTGCTCGCGCTCAGCGGCGGGCAACACGGCCAGGGTGTTCAGCGCTGTATCGGGCTGGTTTTCCAGTGCCTCGACCAGGCTGTTCAGCGCACAGACCAGGGTGTCGCAGACGCGCTGCGCGCCAATATCGCTCAGCGCCAGCGCCGTTACGGCAAACCCGACGCCCATGTCGTCTACCGACAGGGTCAGCGGGTAGTTGCTGCGCTCTTCGTTACTGAGAATTTCGATACCGTCCCAGGCTGACAAAGCCTGGTCGGATGTCATGTCTGCGGCACTGTGGCGGTAGTTGAACAATGCGTTGAACAGCGGCGCAGGGGCGGCAACCGCGCTGCAGCGCTGTGCGAGGGCCAGCGAAGCGTGTTCGTGACCCAGCAGTGCAGTGAGCCGTGAATGGGTCGCCTTGAGGCCGGCGCGCACCGAGTCTGAATCGATGTCGACCCGCAACGGCAAGGTATTGATGAACATCCCCAGCGCCCGGTCGGAGCCGTCGCCTGCCTGCATACGGCCCATCAGCACCGTCCCGAACACCACCTGATCGCGGCCAGAGGCGGCACCGGTCACCAAGGCCCACGCCAGGTGCAACAGGCTGGCAGCACTGACGCCCGACTGACGAGCCTGGTCGCGAATGCGCTGGCTCAGGTCATCAGGCAGCGTAACGCTGGCTTCCTGAATGTCGCCGCTGTCGATCGGCCCGGTGGATCGGCGAAACGCCAGGGTCGGTTCGTCGATATCGCCCAGTTGGGCGCGGAAAAACTGTTCGTGTTGCTGCTCGCTCAAACCCAGACGAGCCTGGGCCACGTAATTGCGATAAGGCATTGCGGCGGGCAGTGAATCGCCCTGACCCAGCATGAAGGCCTGCATCTCTTCGCGCACCACTTCCAGCGCCGTGTGATCCAGCGCCATGTGATGGAACATGAGCAGCATGATCCAGCGCCCGTTGGCCGGGTCTTCTGCGCAGGCGAGGCGCATCATGGGCGCCTGGCCGAGGTCGAGCCGGTAATGTTCGGTGGCGAAGCGCTCCTTGAGCTGACTGACGACCTCGCCGTGTCGGGCGTCCAGATCGAGGGTGTCCACGACCAGTTGTGCCTGGCGCCAGACCACTTGCACGGGACTTTCCAGGCCCTGCCAGACGACGGCAGTGCGCAGGATGTCGTGGCGGTCGATGACGTGTTGCAGCGCAGTGGCGAACGACCGTACCCGCGCCTTATCCTTGACCGTGAAGGTCGCCTGCAGAACGTAGGAATCGCCCCGGTCAGCAGCAATATGGTGATAAAGAATGCCTTCCTGCAACGGCGCCAGCGGGTAAATGTCCTGAATGTTGGCGGAACCGCCCGGTACGCTGGCCACGATGCGGTCCAGCGCTGGCTGATCAAGGCTGACCAGAGGCAGCAGTTCAGGGGTGAGGTGCGTGCAGCCTGGCTCGATCAGATTGCCTGGCACGACCACTTCAAGGTTGTTACCCACGGCGGCCGCCAGCGCTGCCACCGTGGGCTGACCAAACAGAACACGCACGTCAGCGGCCAGGCCTTTGCGGCGCATGCGCTCGATCAGCTTCACCGCCAGCAGCGAGTGACCGCCCAGTTCGAAGAAGTGATCGTGGCGACCGACACGCTCCACTTGCAGCACGTCCTGCCAGATCTGCGCCAGCGCCACTTCGACTTCGCCCTGCGGCGCTTCATAGCCACGGCTGATCAAGGCTTGCAGGTCCGGCGCTGGCAGCGCTTTGCGGTCCAGCTTGCCGTTCGGGGTCAGCGGCAGTTTGTCCAGATGCACGTAAGCTGCCGGGATCATGTAATCCGGCAACTGGCTTTGCAGGTGGGTGCGCAGCGATTCAATGTCAGGCTGTGCGTTTATGGAAGTGAAGTACGCGACCAGACGCTTGTCGCCCGGCACGTCTTCACGGGCCATGACCACGGCTTCTTTCACGTCAGCGTGACGAGCCAGTTTTGCCTCGATTTCACCCAGTTCGATGCGGAAACCACGGATCTTGACCTGATCGTCGTTA
>NZ_MTSA01000045.1:0-2778 GCF_002157375.1 Pseudomonas syringae | reverse complement strand
GCGGTCTACGAGTGCTTTGCGCCGCTGGTATCGGGTGGTTCGGTGGAAGTGGTCAGGAATGTGCTGGCCCTGCAAGAAGGTGAGCATGACGTCACCCTGATCAACACCGTGCCATCAGCCCTGAAAGCCTTGCTGGAGTCGGGTGGTCTGGGCGAGGGCGTACACACGGTCAACGTCGCAGGTGAAGCGCTCAAAGGCCAGCTTGTCGAAGACCTGTTCGCAAGCACCCACGTTCAACGCCTGTGCAACCTCTACGGCCCCTCGGAAACCACCACCTATTCCAGCTGGGTGGCGATGGACCGCGCTAATGGCTTCGCCGCACACATCGGCAAACCCGTCGCCAACACGCAGTTCTACCTGCTCGATGAGCACCAGCAGCCGGTGCCGCTGGGCGTGCCGGGTGAAATGTACATCGGCGGTGCTGGCGTCGCGCGTGGTTATCTGAACCGCGATGACCTGACCGCCGAGCGCTTCCTCAAGGATCCGTTCAGCACCGACCCGACCGCGCGCATGTACCGCACTGGTGACTTGGGCCGTTGGCTGGCGGACGGCAATATCGAATACCTGGGCCGTAACGACGACCAAGTCAAGATCCGCGGTTTCCGTATCGAACTGGGTGAAATCGAGTCAAAACTGGCTCGCCACGCTGACGTGAAAGAAGCCGTGGTCATGGCCCGCGAAGACGTGCCGGGCGACAAGCGTCTGGTGGCGTACTTCACGTCTGCCGGCACCGAAACGAACATCGAGTCGCTGCGCACCCACCTGCAAAGCCAGTTGCCGGATTACATGATCCCGGCAGCCTACGTGCATCTGGACCAACTGCCGCTGACCCCGAATGGCAAGCTGGACCGCAAAGCGCTACCGGCCCCGGACCTGCAAGCCTTGATCAGCCGTGGCTATGAAGCGCCGCAGGGCGAAGTCGAAGTGGCGCTGGCGCAGATCTGGCAGGACGTGCTGCAAGTGGAGCGTGTCGGTCGTCACGATCACTTCTTCGAACTGGGCGGCCATTCGCTGCTGGCGGTGAAGCTGATTGAGCGCATGCGTCAGCAGGAGTTGAGCGCCGATGTGCGCGTGCTGTTCAGCCAGCCGACGGTGGCGGCACTGGCTGCTGCGGTCGGCAAGAGCAGTGAAGTCGTGGTGCCTGCCAATCGGGTCACCCCGGATTGCGCCCGCATTACCCCGGACCTGCTGCCATTGATCCGCCTGGACCAGGCGGCAGTGGACCGCGTTGTGGCCAGCGTGCCGGGCGGCGTGGGCAATGTTCAGGACATCTATGCGCTGGCGCCTCTGCAGGAAGGCATTTTGTATCACCACTTGTCTGCAGCCCAAGGCGACCCCTACCTGCAATACGTGCTGTTCGAGTTCGATCAGGCCTCTCGTATCACGGCGTTCGCCGAGGCCCTGCAAGCGGTCATTGCCCGCCACGACATTCTGCGTACCGGCGTTCTCTGGGAAGGGCTCGACGAGCCGCTGCAAGTGGTCTGGCGTGAAGCACCACTGAGCGTCGAGTCGGTCGAGCTAAACCCGGCGCACGGCAGCATTGCCGAACAACTGCACGCCCGCTTCGACCCGCGTCACTACCGTCTGGATATCCGCCAGGCACCGATGATGCGCCTTGCCTATGCGCAGGACACTGCAAACGGTTGCTGGGTGGCGATTCTGCTGTTCCACCATTTGATAGACGATGCGACCTCGCTGGCGGTGCTGTCGCGGGAAATCGAGGCCTGCATGCAGGGCCGCGAACACACCCTGGCAGACTCGGTGCCTTACCGTAACTACGTGGCGCAGGCCCGTCTGGGGCTGGGTCACGATGCCCACGAGGCATTTTTCCGGGACATGCTCGGCGACATCGACGAGCCGACGCTGCCGTTCGATCTTCACGATGTACAGGGCGATGGCAGCGGGATCGAAGACATTCGCCAAACGGTGGATACGCACCTGACGCAACGCCTGCGTCATCAGGCGCGCACCCTCGGGGTGAGCATGGCCAGCCTTTATCACTTGGCCTGGGCGCAAGTCCTGGCGAGGATCACCGGCAAGGATGATGTGGTGTTCGGCACCGTGTTGATGGGC
Source organism: Pseudomonas syringae (assembly GCF_002157375.1). GTDB lineage: Bacteria > Pseudomonadota > Gammaproteobacteria > Pseudomonadales > Pseudomonadaceae > Aquipseudomonas > Aquipseudomonas syringae_T. The sequence continues at coordinate 705 of NZ_MTSA01000045.1, read as the reverse complement.
CGGATGCAGGGCGGCACGGGCGCGGACCGGGCGCTGGGGATGTTCATCAATACCTTGCCGTTGCGGGTCAGTCTGGGCAATAACGCCGTGCGCAATGGCGTGAAGAAAACCCACGCCAGCCTGACGGCCTTGCTGGGTCATGAGCATGCCTCACTGGTTCTGGCGCAACGTTGCAGCGGGGTCGATGCGTCGCTGCCGCTGTTCAGCGCCTTGCTCAACTACCGGCACCTTGAAAGCGGCACAGAGACGGGCGCGGCGGCGGATGAGTGGGAAGGCATTCGCGTACTGCTCGGCGAAGTGCGGACCAACTACCCGTTGACCCTCTCGGTGGACGATGCGGATCAGCACTTCACGTTCTCGGTCATGGCGCCGGGGCGTATTGGTGCCCAGCGTATCTGCGGTTATGTGCAACAGGCGCTGACAAGCCTGGCCGAAGCACTGGAGCACGCTCCGCAGGCCCCGCTGCATGGCCTGTCGATATTGCCTGAAGCGGAACGCACTCAGGTGCTGGCCAAATTCAACGACACGGCCGTCGACTACCCGCTCGAACAGACCGTTCACGGCCTGTTCGAGGCCCAGGTCGAGCGCACGCCTGAAGCCCTGGCGTTGATCCACGGCACTGAATGCCTGACTTACGCAGAACTGAACCAGCGCGCCAACCGCCTGGCCCATCATCTGCGCGATCAGGGCGTGAAACCTGACTCA
>NZ_MTSA01000044.1:0-2817 GCF_002157375.1 Pseudomonas syringae | reverse complement strand
GCAATTCATAGCATTCCTGCGGCGAACGGCTGACCAGTTGCGGCACGATCAGCAGCTCGCCACCGTGAATCAGTGCGCCCCAGATTTCCCAGACCGAGAAGTCGAAGGCGAATGAGTGAAACAGTGCCCAGACATCGGTGGCATTGAACTGGAACCACGGCTCAGTCGCAGAGAACAACCGTGCCACGTTGCGATGCTCGACCTGCACGCCTTTCGGCAGGCCGGTAGAGCCCGAGGTGTAGATCACGTACGCCAGATGGGTTGAGGTCAGCGATGCGACCTGCGGATTGAGGGCGGATTTGTCCTGCAGGTCTTCGTCATCCAGATTGATAACGGGCAGCGAGTCGGTCAGCAGCACGTCTGAAGTCGCAGCCTGCAGCAGCACGGCGGCAGGAGCGCTGTCCTTCAGCAAGTATGTCAAACGTTCTGTCGGGTACGCCGGGTCCAGCGGCACGTAGCCCGCACCGGCCTTGAGAATACCCAGCAGGCCAATGATCATTTCCAGACCGCGTTCGACGCAGATCGCCACACGATCATCCGGTTTTATGCCTTTTTCAATCAGGCTGTGAGCCACCTGATTGGCGCGGGCGTCAAGCTCGCCATAGGTCAGGCTGCGTCCTTCAAAACGGACTGCCGTGGCAGAAGGTTGTAGCCGGGCATGGCGTTCGAAGGCCTGATGGATCAGCGGCTGATCGAGGTCATCGCGTGGTTCACTGGCATTCCAGTGCTGCAGCAATTGTTCGCGTTCAGCCGGGGGCAGAATGGTCAGGCTTTCAAGGGCCGAATCCGGAGCCTGTTCCAGCGAACGAACCAGTTCCGCGAGTGCCACCTGAACATAGGCGCACATGCGCTGCGCACCGATGGATTCCAGTGCCAGTGCAGTGATGTGGAAACCATCGCCCACGTCATCGACGTTCAGCGTCAACGGATAGTTGGTGCGCTCATGGCCGCCCAGCGCTTGCATGCCTTGCCAGGCGTTGAGGCTTTCCTGAGTGGCCGCGCCGGCACTGTGCCGGTAATTGAGCAGCGCGCTGAACAGTGGTGTAGTGCTTGCGACGCCGCTGCAACGCTGGGCCAGTGCCAGCGATGCATGTTCATGGGCCAGCAGCCCGGTCAGCCGTGCATGGGCCTCCCGCACGCCTTGGCGCACGCTGTTGTGCGCCAGCGTCACCCGCAGCGGCAGCGTGTTGATGAACATGCCCAGTGCGCGGTCGGCACCCTCGCCGCCTTGCATGCGACCCAGCAACACCGTGCCGAAGACCACATCGTCAGAGGCAGAAACCTTGCCCACGACCAGCGCCCAGGCCAGGTGGATCAGGCTGGCAGCGCTGACACCCAGTTGCCGCGCCTGATGGCGCAGCCGGCCGGCCAGTTGCATGTCGATCTCGGCCCGCGACTCCTCGATGCCGTGGCCGTCGCCCTGCACATCGTGTACGCCGAACGGCAGCGTCGGCTCTTGGATGTCACCCAGCATTTCGCGAAAGAATTGCTCATGCTGTTCAGCACTGATCCCCAGGCGGGCCTGAGCCACGTAGTTGCGGTACGGCATCGCCGCGCCCAGTTGCTCTGCCTGCCCCATCAGGAACGCCTGCATTTCGAGCTGCATGACGTCCAGGGCGGTGTGGTCGAGCGCCAGGTGATGGAACAGCAACGTTGCAACCCAGCGGTTTTGCTCCCGGTCCTCAGCGCAAGCCAGGTGCAGCAACGGCGCACGGGTCAGGTCCAGTCGGTAGTGGCGTGCATCGAAGCGCGCAGCCAGTTGCACGCCGATATCACCGTTGGCCGCATCCAGCTCGACCCGCTCGGGCAACAGCTCGACCTCGCGGCAGACGACTTGCACCGGCTCATCCAGCCCCTTCCAATGCACCGCGGTGCGCAAGATATCATGGCGATTGATCACCGACTGCAAGGCGTCGACGAAAGCGTCGAGCCGCTCACGGCTGTCAAAGGCATATTGCGATTGCAGTACGTAGGGGTCGCCGGCTTTGGCGCTCAGGTAGTGATAGAGAATGCCTTCCTGCAACGGGGCCAGCGGGTAGATATCCTGCACATTCGCTGCGCCACCCGGCACCGCTTCAAGAACGCGTTGCAGTTGTGCTTCGCCGATCTCCAGCAGCGGCAACATGGCTGGCGTGATGTGCGTGCAGCCGGGTTGGATCAGGTTGTCCGGCACGCTCACTTCCGAGCCGCTGCCGACGGCGGCTGCCAGCGCCATCAGGGTGGGCTGACTGAACAGCACGCGAACATCGGCGCTCAGCCCCTGCTGGCGCATCTGCTCGATCAGCTTGACCGCCAGCAGCGAATGGCCGCCCAGTTCGAAGAAATGATCGTGACGACCGACACGCTCGACCTTGAGGACATCGGCCCAGATTCGGGCGAGTACCGGCTCGATGTCACCCTGCGGCGCCTCGTAGTCGCGGCTGGCATAGGCTGTGGCATCCGGTGCAGGCAATGCACGTCGGTCGAGCTTGCCGTTGGCGGTCAGGGGCAGACTGTCCAAGATCACGAACGCCACCGGCACCATGTAGTCGGCCAGTGACGCGCTCAACTCACGGCGCAGTTCATGCACCGACAGCGACGCGCCGCGCTCGGCGGTGACATAACCCACGAGTTGTTTCGGTCCGCGATTCTGGTGTTCATCGGCGTCCTGACGAGCCAGAACGACGGCCTCCCTGACCCCGGGGCATTGCGCCAGACGCGCTTCGATTTCGCCGATTTCGATGCGGAAGCCGCGAATTTTTACCTGATTGTCGTTACGACCTAGGTATTCCACCGTGCCGTCTGCGCGCCAGCAGGCCAGGTCGCCGGTGCGGTACA
>NZ_MTSA01000043.1:0-2831 GCF_002157375.1 Pseudomonas syringae | reverse complement strand
CTGGCAGGACAAATCCGTCTGTAATCCGCTGGTTGAGAATCTGACGCCAGCCCATTTGGCCTATGTCATCTACACCTCCGGCTCCACCGGGTTACCGAAAGGCGTGATGATCGAACACCGCAACACGGTCAACTTCCTGACCTGGGCGCAGCGTTCGTTCGAACCGTCGGTATTGGCGAAAACCCTGTTTTCCACCTCGCTGAACTTCGACCTGGCAGTTTACGAGTGCTTTGCACCGCTGGTGTCAGGCGGCTCAATCGAGGTGGTCAACAATGTGCTGGCCCTGCAAGAGGGTGAGCACGACATCACCCTGATCAACACCGTGCCATCAGCCTTGAAAGCCTTGCTGGAATCAGGTGGCCTGCAAGCAGGCGTACACACCGTGAACGTCGCGGGTGAAGCGCTCAAAGGCCAGCTTGTCGAAGACCTGTTCGCTCAGACGCACGTTCAGCGTCTGTGCAACCTTTATGGCCCCTCGGAAACCACCACCTACTCAAGCTGGGTGGCAATGGACCGCGCCAACGGGTTTGCCGCACACATCGGCAAACCCGTCGCCAACACGCAGTTCTACCTGCTCGATGAGCACCAGCAGCCGGTGCCGCTGGGCGTGCCGGGTGAAATGTACATCGGCGGTGCTGGCGTCGCGCGTGGTTATCTGAACCGCGATGACCTGACCGCCGAGCGCTTCCTGAACGACCCGTTCAGCACCGGCCCGACCGCGCGTATGTACCGCACCGGCGACCTCGGCCGTTGGCTGGCGGACGGAAACATCGAATACCTGGGCCGTAATGACGACCAGGTGAAGATCCGTGGCTTCCGTATCGAACTGGGTGAAATCGAAGCGAAACTGACTCGTCACGCTGACGTGAAAGAAGCCGTGGTCATGGCCCGCGAGGACGTACCGGGCGACAAGCGTCTGGTGGCGTACTTCACGTCTGACGGCACCGGAACGACGGACATCGAGTCGTTGCGCGTTCACCTGCAAAGCCAGTTGCCGGATTACATGATCCCGGCGGCCTACGTGCATCTGGACACATTCCCGCTGACCCCCAACGGCAAGCTGGACCGCAAGGCCCTGCCGGCCCCGGACGCGCAGGCATTGATCCGCCGAGGTTACGAAGCGCCACAGGGCGAGGTCGAAACCGCGTTGGCGCACATCTGGGCGAACGTGCTGCAGGTCGAGCGTGTCGGCCGTCACGACCACTTTTTCGAACTGGGCGGCCACTCGCTGCTGGCGGTCAAACTGATCGAACGCATGCGCCAGAAAGGCTTGAGCGCCGATGTGCGCGTGCTGTTCAGTCAGCCGACCGTGGCTGCGCTGGCCACTGCATTGGGCGGCGGCACTGAAATCCGGGTGCCGGCCAATCTGATCGCGCCGGGCTGCGTGAACATCACGCCGGAGCTGCTGACACTGGTCACGCTGGACCAGACGGCACTGGACCGCATCGTGGCCAGCGTGCCGGGCGGCGCGGCCAATGTTCAGGACATCTACCCGCTGGCGCCGCTGCAGGAGGGGATTCTCTATCACCACCTGGCCGCAGAGCAGGGAGATCCGTATGTGCTGCAGGCGGTGTTCGGCTTCGACAGCAAGGACCGGCTGGACAGCTTTACCGACGCGCTGCAACGCGTGATCGATCGCCACGACATTCTGCGCACTTCGCTGTTCTGGGAAGGCCTGGACGAGCCGGTTCAGGTGGTCTGGCGCCAGGCGCAACTGGGCCTGGAGCAGATCGATGCCGGCACGTCGGACGTGATCGCCCATTTGCAGGCGCGCTTTGATGCCCGCGAATACCGCATGGACCTGCGTCAGGCTCCGCTGATGCAGATTGCCTACGCCGAAGACCCGATCAATCAGCGCTGGGTCGCGTTGTTGCTGTTCCATCATTTGGTGCTGGACCACACCGCACTCGAAGTGGTTAGCCAGGAAATGGAAGCCTGCCTGTTGGGCGAGCCACAGCGGCTGGGCGAGCCGGTGCCGTATCGCAACTACGTGGCGCAGGCGCGACTGGGTGTCAGCCGTGAAGCCCATGAAGCGTTCTTCCGGGACATGCTGGGTGATATTGACGAGCCGACCCTGCCGTTCGGTCTGCATGAAGTGCAAGGCGCAGGCCCGCGTATCGAGGAATACCACGCCCAATTGAGCCCGGACCTGAGCCAGCGATTGCGTGCTCAGGCCCGCCAGCTCGGGGTCAGCGCCGCCAGCCTTCACCATCTGGCCTGGGCTCAGGTCATAGGCGCCGCCAGCGGACGCGATGACGTGGTGTTCGGCACCGTACTGATGGGCCGCATGAGCGGCGGCGAAGGTGCAGACCGTGCCTTGGGCATGTTCATCAACACGCTGCCGGTCAGGCTGCAACTCGGCGCTTGCGAGGTTCAGGCCGGCGTTCGTCAGACTCACGCCCGTTTGAGTGCATTGCTGACTCACGAACATGCGCCGCTGGCACTGGCGCAACGCTGCAGTGGCGTGTCGGCTTCGACGCCGCTGTTCAGTGCGCTGCTCAACTACCGTTACAGCGCCGCACCGGGCGAACACGCGCTGTCGCCGGCGTGGCAGGGCATTGAAACCCTGGCCGGCGAAGAACGTAACAACTACCCGCTGACGCTTTCGGTGGATGATCAGGGCGACGGTTTCGGCCTGACCGTGCTGGTGGAAGAAGGCATTGGCGCGGCCCGCGTGGCGGCTTACATGAATGCCGCCCTGATGCAGCTGATCGAGGCGCTGGAGCAACGTCCACAGACGCCACTGGCGAATCTTTCGGTATTGCCAACCGCTGAACGCGAGCAACTGCTGCACGGTTTCAACGACACGGCCGCCGACTACCCACGGGACA
>NZ_MTSA01000042.1:0-5924 GCF_002157375.1 Pseudomonas syringae | reverse complement strand
TGCCGACCCTTTCACTGAAAACACGGGCGCACGCTTGTACCGCACAGGCGATCTGGCGCGCTGGAATGCCGATGGCAGTCTCGATTACCTGGGCCGTAACGATGATCAGGTGAAGATCCGTGGCTTCCGCATCGAACTGGGCGAGATCGAAGCGAAACTGGCCGCACATGCTGCGGTGAAGGACGCGGTCATCATCGCTCGCGAGGACGTGCCCGGCGACAAGCGTCTGGTGGCGTACTTCACGTCGGCAGACAGCACCATCGATGTCGAATCACTGCGCAGTCATCTGCAAGTTCTGCTGCCGGATTACATGGTTCCGGCGGCCTACGTCCATCTAGATGCCTTGCCGCTGACCACCAACGGCAAACTGGACCGCAAGGCATTGCCCGCACCGGACCAGTCAGCACTGATCAGCCGCGAATACGTGGCGCCGCAAGGCAAGGCCGAAATAGCCATCGCCAGGCTCTGGGAAGAACTGCTGGACGTGGAACGCGTGGGTCGCCATGACCACTTCTTCGAGCTGGGCGGCCATTCGCTGCTGGCGGTGAAGCTCATCGAGCGTATGCGTCAACAGCATCTGAGTGCCGACGTGCGAGTGCTGTTCAGTCAGCCGACCCTTGAAGCACTGGCTGCGGCTGTCGGTGGCCAGCAAGAGATTGTCATTCCAGACAACCTCATCACCCCCGGCTGCACGCAGATCACCCCGCACATGCTGCCGCTGGTGACCTTGAGCCAGGAACAGATCGATACCGTTGTCGCCAGTGTTCCCGGTGGCATCGCCAACGTTCAGGACATCTACGCGTTGGCGCCGCTGCAGGAAGGGATTGTCTATCACCACTTGAGCGCCACAGAAGGCGATCCGTACCTGCAATACGTGATGTTCGGTTTTGACCGCTTGTCCCGTATCGAAGCCTTCGCCGAGGCCCTGCAGGCCGTCGTCGCCCGGCATGAAATCCTGCGCACGGGCGTGCTCTGGGAAGGGCTGAACGAACCGCTGCAAGTGGTGTGGCGTGAAGCGCCGCTGGGTGTCGAATCGGTAGCGCTGGACCCGGCCGAGGGTGACATTGCCACGCAATTGCACGCCCGGTTCGACCCGCGTCATTACTGCCTGGACATTCGTCAGGCGCCGATGATGCGCATCGCTTACGCAGAGGACCCGGTCAACCATCGCTGGGTCGCGATTCTGTTGTTCAACCATTTGATCGACGACGCGACCTCGCTGGCGGTGCTGTCGCGGGAAATCGAGGCCTGCATGCAGGGCCGCGAGCACGCACTGCCGGCTTCGGTGCCGTACCGCAACTACGTGGCGCAGGCCCGTCTGGGCCTCAGTCGCGAAGCCCACGAAGCGTTCTTCCATAACATGCTCGGTGATATCGACGAGCCGACGCTGCCGTTCGATCTGCACGATGTTCAAGGCGACGGCAATGGCATCGAAGAAATCCGTCAACTCGTGGATGCCGACCTGACACGGCGCCTGCGCCTTCAGGCACGCAGCCTCGGGGTGAGCATGGCGAGCCTCTATCACCTGGCCTGGGCGCAGGTGCTGGCCAGCGTCACCGGCAAGGACGACGTGGTGTTCGGCACCGTACTGATGGGCCGGATGCAGGGCGGCAGCGGTGCCGACCGGGCACTGGGCATGTTCATCAATACCCTGCCACTGCGGGTCAGTGTGGGTGACACCGATGTTCGTCAGGCGGTCAAGACCACTCACAGCCGTCTGACCGGGCTGCTGGCCCATGAGCACGCATCATTGACGCTGGCTCAGCGCTGCAGTGCGGTGCAAGCCCCGGCGCCGTTGTTCAGTGCCTTGCTCAATTACCGGCACACCGGCGCGACCATCGACCGTGAAGGGCTGGCCGCCTGGGACGGTATCGAGCTGCTGAAAGGCGAGGAACGAACCAATTATCCGTTGACCCTGTCGGTGGACGACGAAGGGCAGGGCTTTGCCTTCTCGGTCATGACACCGACGCAGATCGGGGCCGCCCGCGTCTGTGGCTACGTGCAGCAAGCGCTGATCAGCCTGGCCGATGCAATGGAACAAGCGGGCGAAGCACGCATGAGCCAGGTGTCGATCCTGCCGGCGCAGGAGCGCGATGAACTGATTTCGGGCCTCAACGCCACCTGGACCGATTACCCCCGCGAGCAGACCATTCATGGCCTGTTTGCCGCGCAGGCTCATCGCACACCTGAGGCCACGGCCTTGATCCACGGCAGTGAAACGTTGAGCTACGCCGAGCTGAACCTGCGTGCCAACCGTCTGGCGCACCATTTGCGCAGACAAGGGGTGGTGCCGGACGCTCGCGTCGCGATCTGCGTCGAGCGCGGTGTGGACATGATGATCGGGCTGCTGGCGATTCTGAAAGCAGGCGGCGCTTATGTGCCACTGGACCCGGCCTACCCGGTCGACCGGATCGCTTACATGCTCGAAGACAGCGCCCCTATCGCCGTGTTGGCGCAGGGCGAAACCCGGCACCTGGTGTCCGGAAGCCCGGTGCCGGTCATTGATCTGGAGCAGGTCACCTGGCATGACGAGGCGACCAGTGACCCGCAGATCACGGCCCTGAGCCCTAATCATCTGGCGTATGTGATCTACACCTCCGGTTCGACGGGCAAGCCCAAAGGGGTGATGGTCGAGCATCGCGGAGTGGTGAACCTGCTCTGCGCCATGCGCGACCTGACCCAGGCCAGCAGCGCTGACCGCATGCTGGCCCTGACCACCATCGGTTTCGATATCGCCGGCGTCGAGTTGTACATGCCGCTGATCTGCGGGGCGCGTGTGGTTTTGCTGGACCGAATCCAGGGGCTGGATGCACGTTTGCTGGGCGAAGCCATCCGCGACAGCGCGGCGACCCTGATGCAGGCCACGCCGGCCACATGGCGTCTGCTGCTGGACTCGGGCTGGACCGGTGCGGCGGGGCTCAAGGCCCTGTGCGGCGGCGAAGCATTGCCGGTCGAGCTGGCACAGCGCATGGCCGACAAGGTCGAAGCGCTGTGGAACGTCTATGGCCCGACCGAAACCAGCATCTGGTCATCGGCGCTGCGGTTCGATTCACGCGATACCTCGTCAGTCAGCGTCAGCATCGGTCGGCCACTCGCCAACAACCGTTTCTACCTGCTCGATGAGCGCGGTGAGCCGGTGCCGAAAGGCGTGACCGGGGAGCTCTACATCGGAGGCGACGGGGTGGCGCGGGGTTATTTCAACCGCGACGACCTGACGGCCGAACGTTTCATCAAGGACCCGTTCAGCCAGACGCCTGGCGCACGCCTGTACCGCACCAGCGACCTGGGGCGCTATTGCGCCGACGGCAGCATCGAGTACCTGGGCCGCAACGACTTCCAGGTCAAGATTCGCGGTTTCAGGATCGAACTGGGCGAGATCGAGGCCAAGCTCGCCAGCCATACCGACATCAAGGAAGCCGTGGTAATCGCTCGCGAGGATGTGCCGGGCGACAAGCGTCTGGTGGCTTACTTCATCTCGACCGCCGCAGCGCTTGATATCGAGTCATTGCGCGCTCATTTGCAGGGCCAGTTGCCGGGTTACATGGTGCCGGCAGCCTACGTCCACCTCGACAGCCTGCCGCTGACCCCCAACGGCAAGCTGGACCGCAAGGCCCTGCCGGCTCCGGACGCCGGTTCAATCATCAGCCGGGAATACCAGCCGCCGCAGGGCGAGACGGAAACCATTCTGGCTGAACTGTGGGCCGACGTTCTCAACATCGAGCGTGTCGGTCGTCATGACCATTTCTTCGAGCTGGGCGGTCACTCGCTGCTGGCCGTCAGCCTGATGGAAAAAATGCGCGAAGCCGGCATCGAGGCTGACTTCAAGACCCTGTTCGAACAACCCACCCTCGCGGAATACGCCGCGGCGACGGAAAAAACGGAGATTCTCCTGTGAGTGTGATTGAACTGTTGACGACACTGGTAGAGAAGGGCATCGAGCTCTCCGTCAAGGGTGACCAGTTAAAAGTGAGCGGCAGCAAACAGTCACTGGCCGAACCGGCCACCCTGGCCCTGTTGCGAGAGCACAAGGCAGCCTTGCTCGACGCAATCAAGAGTGGCGCGTACGCGGCCCATGTCGCCGAGCAGCACGGTGTGCCGGAAAACGCCATTGTGCCGGGCTGCGAGCGCATCACACCGGACATGTTGCCGTTGCTCAAACTGGATCAGACAGCCATCGACACCCTCGTGGCGGGCATTCCGGGCGGCGCCGCCAACGTTCAGGACATTTATCCGCTGGCGCCGTTGCAGGAGGGTGTTTTCTACCACCACCTGACCGCACAGCGAGGCGACCCGTACGTCCTGCAGGCCGAGTTCAGCATGGCGAGTCGCGAGCGGCTGGACCACTTCATTGACGCTTTTCAGCAGGTCATCGACCGCCATGACATCCTTCGCACGTCGCTGGCCTGGCAAGGGCTGGAAGCCCCCGTGCAAGTGGTATGGCGCGAGGCCCGGCTGGGTGTGCGGGACATCACCGACGAGCTGCAAGAAGGGGACGTGCTGGCGCAACTGAAAGCGCGCTTCGACCCGCGTCACTACCGGCTGGATATCGGTCAGGCGCCGTTGATGCTGCTGGTGATCAGCGAGGACAAAGCCAATCAGCGCTGGCTTGCCATGCTGCTGTTCCATCACTTGGCCATTGACCATGCCGCGCTGGACATCGTCCAGCACGAAATGCAGGCGTTCCTGACCGGTCAAGGCCAGGCGCTGGCGGCGGCACTGCCGTATCGCGATTACGTGGCGAAAACCCTGCAATCGAACCAGCGCAAGCACCATGAGACGTTCTTCAGCGAAATGCTCGGTGACATGGACGAGCCGACGCTGCCGTTCGGCGTCCAGGACGTGTTGGGCGACGGCAATGACGTCGAAGACGTTCATCTGACGCTGCCCGCAGAACTCGGCCAGCGCCTGCGCGCCCAGACCCGGCAGCAGGGCGTCAGCGCGGCGAGCCTGTGCCACCTGGCGTGGGCACGCGTGCTCGGTGCCGTTTCGGGGCGTGACGATGTGGTGTTCGGCACGGTGATGCTCGGTCGCATGCAGGCATCACAACAAGCCAGCGCCGGGCAGGCGCTGGGCATGTTCATCAACACCTTGCCGCTGCGTGTCCAGGTGGGCGGGCAGAGCGTGCGCGACGGCGTCAAAGCCACGCATGCGCGCCTGACTCAACTGCTGGGGCACGAGTATGCCTCGCTCGCGTTGGCGCAGCGTTGCAGTGGCGTGGTCGCACCGACCCCGCTGTTCAGCGCGTTGCTCAATTACCGGCACAGCGCCGATAACGCGCAGCCGCTCGATGCCCAGACGCGTGACGCCTGGCACGGCATCGAAACCCTGAGCGCTGAAGAACGCACCAACTACCCCGTGATTCTTTCGGTGGACGACTTTGGCGAGCGCTTTGCGCTTAACGTTCAGGCAAGCGTCAAGATCGGCGCACAGCGAGTGGCTGCCTACATGGCCTCCGTGCTCACCGATCTGGTCGAAGCGCTGGAAACTGGCGGGCAGGCGCCACTGGCGAGCCTTTCGGTATTGCCCGCCGCTGAGCGCGAGCAACTGCTGCACGGTTTCAACGACACGGCCGCCGACTACCCACGGGACAAATCCGTTCACGCGCTGTTTGAAGCGCAGGCCTTGGCCCATCCTGACGCGCAGGCCGCCGTGCATGGCGCTGAAAGCCTGAGCTACCGCGAACTCAATGCCCGCGCCAATCGCTTGGCCCATTACCTGAACAGTCTTGGTGTACAGGCCGGCGATGCAGTCGCCATTCTGCTGCCGCGCTCGCTGGACTTGCTGGTGACGCAACTGGCCGTCAACAAGTGCGGGGCAGTCTATGTGCCGCTGGACGTCAATGCACCGCTGGAACGCCAGGCCTTCATGATTCAGGACAGCGGCGCGCAGCAAGTCCTGACCCATCGCGACCTGACCGTGCCGAA
>NZ_MTSA01000041.1:0-7011 GCF_002157375.1 Pseudomonas syringae | reverse complement strand
CACCCGCTTCACGCAAGCGATGGGCGAGCTGATTGGCGCGGGCGTTGAGTTGCGCGTAGCTGAGTTGTTCAGCTGCAAAAATCAGCGCCGGGGCCTCTGGTGTGGCCTGTACCTGGGCCTCGATCAAACTGTGCAGGCAGTGTTCGCCAGGGAAATCAGCAGCCGTGGCATTCCAGTCGCGGACAATCTGCTGTTGTTGGTGGTCATCCAGCAACGCGAGTTCGCCAATCGCTGCCTGTGGATCACGCACCAGCGCCAGCAAAACCTGCCACAGATGCGCCGACAACTGCGCCATGTGCGACTCGCTGAAAAACTCGCAGGCGTAGCTGAAACGCATGGACAACGTTTCGCCCAGATTGACCACCAGGGTCAGTGGGTAATGAGTCTGCTCCTGCGTGTGCAGGCCGCCGAACACCAGCCCCTGCGGCGCGGACTGTTGCAACGCTTCGGACACCGGATAGTTTTCGAACACCAGAATGTTGTCGAACAGCGCCTCGCCAGCACGGCGGGCCCAACGCTGAATGTCGTACAACGGCGTGTGTTCATGCTCGCGCAAGGCTAGGTTCTTCGCCTGCACCTGCTGCACCCAGTCCGCCACCCGCTGTTCCGGGCGAGGGCTGGCGATCACCGGCAGGGTGTTGATGAACAGCCCCAATTGCTCTTCGACGCCCGGTAGCTCAGCCGGGCGCCCGGCCACGGTAGCGCCGAAAGTCACGCTGGTCTGGCCGGTGTAGCGTTGCAGCACCAGCAGCCAGGCGGACTGCACCAGCGTGTTGAGGGTGACGCGCTGTTCGCGGGCGAACTCGCTCAACTGTCGAGTGCTGTCGGCATCGATCAGTTGCAGGTAATCGCCATGCCCCTGCCTGTTCTCAGGCGCTTTGAACGCCTGAACCAACCGGGTGGGCTCGTCCAGTTCGGCCAGCTGGCCGGTCCAGAAACGTTCGCTGAGCGCAGCATCCTGACGCTGCAGCCATTCGATGTAATCGCGATAACGGCTGACTTGCCTCGGCAGTGTCTGGCCGCTGTAGCGTTGCAGCACCTCGCCCAGCAGGCGCGAGCTGCTCCAGCCGTCCATGAGGATATGATGGCTGGTGTAGATCAGTTGATGCGTCTGTTCGCCGGTTCTCAACACAGCCAGCCGCAGCAACGGGCCTTGGGCCAGATCAAAGCCCTGCTGACGGTCCGCATTGGCCCAGTCGTCAATCCATGCGCTTGAGTGCGCGAGGGCATCCCGTTCGACAAACGGCATGCTCACATCGCGCAACACCACTTGCAGCGACTGCTCGAGATGGCTGACAAAACCGCTGCGCAGCACCTCGTGGGCCTCCAGCGTGGCCTGCCAGGCGGCGCGGAAACGTGGCACGTCCAGCCCGCTGACTTCAACACGCATCTGGTTGATGTAATTGCCCGCCCCCTGCTCGAACAGGGTGTGAAACAGCATGCCCTGCTGCATCGGGGCCAGCGGGTAGATGTCTTCGATCTGTCCGGCCGGGATCGGCAAACCGTCCAGCTGCGACTGACTCAGGCGCGCCAGCGGGAAGTCCGACGGGGTCACGCCGGCCACGCCTTCGGCGGTGCAATGCGCAATCAATTGTTGCAGTTCTACCGCGTATTCATCGGCCAGTCGCTGCACGGTGTCACGCTCGAACACCGCGCCGCTGAAGGTCCAGCTCAGGCGCAACTCACCGCCATAGACCTGACCATTGATGCTGAGCGGCGCAGCCAGTGGCGCATCGGCACTCTGCGACGCGCCGCTGCTGTCAGCTGAGGGCGTGAACAAAGCGCCTTGCGCGTCAAAGCTACCGTCGAACTGCCCCAGGTAATTGAACACGATGCTGCCCTGCGGCAACGCCTGCAACGTCTGTCGCGCCGGTTCGCTGCCCAGATAACGCAGCGCGCCATAGCCAATGCCTTTGTCAGGCACTGCGCGCAGTTGTTCCTTGATGGTCATGATCGAATCGGCCAGCGTGGCCTGCGGGGTGAGCCGGACCGGGTACAGGTTGCTGAACCAGCCGACCGTGCGGGTAATATCCAGTGCGTCGAACAGGTCTTCGCGGCCATGCCCTTCCAATCGAATCAGCGCATGCGGCTGCGCGGTCCAGCGGCTGACCACTCGCGCCAGCGCGGTCAGCAGCAGGTCGTTGATCTGCGTGCGGTAGGCCGCCGGCGCTTCTTGCAGCAGTTGCCGGGTCAGTTCGCCATTCAGTTGCGTGACCACCGACAGCGCGTGTTTCTGTTGCTGGCCGCCGTGTGGGTAATCGCATGGCAAAGCATCGCTGACGTCCTGCAACTGCGCTTGCCAGTAACCCAGTTCCTGCTCCAGCACGGCGCTTTGCGCGTAGCCCTGTAAATGCTCGGCCCAGCTTTTCAGTGAGCTGGTTTTCGCCGGCAGCGCCAATGGCCGACCCGCCTCGATAGCGAGATACACCTGTTGCAGGTCTTCCAGCAGCACGCGCCACGACACACCGTCCACCGCCAGGTGGTGAATCACCAGCAACAACCGCTGCTCGCCCTGCGGCAGGTCGATCAGCACTGCGCGCAGCAGTGGACCGTTTTTCAGGTCCAGGCTGCGTTGCGCTTCGTCGGCCAGTTCGGCCAGGCGCTCGACACTCTCCAGCGTGTGGGTCCACAGCATGTCACGCGTGTTCAGCGCGCCGAACGTGGCTCGCCACTGGCCGTCTTGCCGGGTGAAACCGAGGCGCAGTGCGTCGTGCTGTTCGATCAGCGCCGTCAGTGCAGCGTGAAGAGCAGTTGCCTCCAGCGTTTGCAGAGGTTTGAGCATCAGCGCCTGATTCCAGTGCTGGCGCTCAGGAATGTCCAGTTCGAAGAAGCGCGCCTGAATCGGCAGCAACGGCAGCGAACCGCTGACCTGTTCCACCACCGCAGCGGGCTTTTTCTCGATCAACTTGGCCACCGAAGCCAGTTGGCCGACGGTCTGTTTTTCGAACAGTTGCTTGGGGCTGAGCTTGATGCCCTGGCGCTTGGCGCGGGCGATGATTTGCAGGCTGAGGATCGAATCGCCGCCCAGTTCGAAGAAGTTGTCGGTGCTGCCGACCTGTTCCAGCTTGAGGACATCCGCCCAGACGGCCGCGAGCTTTTCCTCGATCTCGCCGACCGGTGCGGTGTAACGCTGCTTGACCACGCCCGGCTTGGGCAAGGCGCGCTTGTCAAGCTTGCCGTTGGCGGTCAGCGGCAGCCTGTCGAGCAACAGGATCTGCGCGGGCACCAGGTATTCCGGCAGGCGCGCCGCCAGTTGCTCACGCAGGGATTCAACGTTCAAGGTCGCACCGACTGCTGCGACGCAGTACGCCACCAGTTGCAGACGTGTTTCGTCGCTTTCCAGCGGCTGGGCCAGCACTACGGCTTCGGCGACATTTTCCAGGGTTTGCAGCCACTGACCGACTTCGCCCGGCTCGACCCGATAACCGCGAATTTTCACCTGATCATCCGCACGGCCCAGGTATTCCAGCACACCGTCCACCCAGCGCGCGCGGTCGCCCGCCCGGTACAGGCGCTGACCATCGGCGTCCGGGTCCGGCACGAAGCGTTCGGCGGTCATTGCCGCACGGCCCAGATAACCCTGCGCCAACCCTTGACCGCCCAGATACAGCTCGCCGGCCACCCGCTCGGCGACCGGGTTCAGGTAGGCGTCCAACACCCGCGCCTTGCCGTTGGCCAGTGGCTGACCGACCGGCACACTGCGGCAGCCACTCAGGCGCTCGGCCACTTCATGGGTCAGAATGCCGACCGTGGTTTCGGTCGGGCCGTAGTGATTGACGATCCGGCAGCCCGGCTTCAGCGCGCGAACCTGCTCGATCAACGCCCACGAACTGGCCTCGCCCCCCAGAATCAGCAATTGGCTCGGCAACACGTCCGCCGGGTGGGCGGCCTGCAGCAAACCCTGCAAATGGCTGGGCACGATTTTCAGTACCTCAACCTGATGCTCGGCCATGTAGCGGGCAAAACCGTCGGGGTCGAATGCCTGCTCGTGAGACAACAAATGCAGCGGGCGACCGGACGCCAGCGCGCCAAATAACAACGTATGGCCGAGGTCTGCCGCCACGGTCGACACCATCGCCATGCTCGCCCCGCTCTCCAGCGACAGGCGCGCAAGCACGCCCTGCACGTAGTTGGCCAGCGCGCCGTGGCTGATCACCACGCCTTTGGGCAGCCCGGTGGAGCCAGAGGTGTAGATGATGTAAGCCGGTTGCTCGGGCAGGACCTGAATATCCAGCGCCTGGCTGTCGGCATCAGCCCACAGCGCAGCATCAAACGCCATCACCGGGCACACGCCGAGCTGCGCGGCCTTGTTGTCGCCAGACGCGTGAATCAGCAACACCGCGCCGCTGTCACGGGCCAGTTGTTGCAGGCGCTCGGCGGGTTGCGCGCTGTCCAGCGGCAGGTAAACGGCACCGAGTTTAAGCACCGCCAACAGGCTGACCACCCACTCCACAGAACGGTCCAGGCACAGCGCAACGGTCATGCCCGGCTTGATGTTCTGCGCGTGCAGGTAGCGGGCGAACTGGTTGCTGCGTTGTTCAAGTTCGTCAAAGCTCAGCACCTGCTGGCCAACGCGCAAGGCAGTCTTGCCGCGCCCGATGTGCAGGCCCTGTTGCCACAGGCTGAGGAAGTCACCACAGGCAAAATTGGCGGTCTGTTCAGCGACCGGCAGCGAGACGGTTTGTGGCTGATCGGCCAGACGCTGGTCAGTGTCCGCGACCAGCGCTTGCAGCACGGCGCGCAGTGCGTCGGCCATGCGCTCGATGGTCTGCGGCTCGAACAGGTCGGTGGCGTAGGTGAAGTAGCCGCAAATGCCGCCCGGCGTGTCAGTGAAGTCAAAGGCCAGGTCAAAACGCGCATCGCTGCTGCCCATCGGGAACTCATCGATAGTCAAGCCCGAAACACGTTGCCCGCCGTCATCAGCGGCCAGCACATGCTGGTTGATCTTGAACTGGAACAGCGGGTTGTGGCCCAGGTTGCGTTCCGGGGCCAGCGCGTCCACCAGGTGTTCAAACGGCAGCTCCTGATGCGACTGGGCACCGGTGACCACCTGTTTCACTTGATCCAGCAGCTCAGCAAAACTCTGGCGCTCGTCCACCTGCACACGCAGCACCTGGGTGTTGATGAAGAACCCGATCAGGCCCTCCAGCTCGCTGCGGGTGCGCCCGGCATTGGGCGCCCCGATGCGAATGTCGGCCTGACCGCTGAACCGCGACAGCACCACTGACAGCGCCGCCAACATCAACATGAACAAGGTCTGGCCGCTGTTGCGCGCCTGGCTTTTCAGGTGTGCAGAGAGCTGTTCCGGCAGGTCAACACGCACCGTCGCGCCGCGCTGACTGGGTTGCAGTGGACGCTCGTGGTCCAGCGGCAGGTTCAGCAACGGATGCTCTGTGCCCAGTTGCTGTTTCCAGTAGTCCAGTTGCCGCTCGCCCTCCCCGGCTTCCAGCCAGGCGCGCTGCCAGATGGCGTAGTCGGCGTATTGAATCGCCAGCGCGGGCAATGGCGCCGGCTGCCCGGAAACCTGCGCCTGATACAACTGCACATACTCGCGGATAAGCACTTCGCCGGACCAGCCATCGGAGACGATGTGATGCATGCACACGGTCAGCACGTGCTCGGTGTCGCCCAGCTGAAACAGTTTGACCCGCAGCAAGGTGCCGCTGAGCAGGTCGAAAGGCTTTTGCAGCTCGGCGCGCACCTGGCGTTCGATGTCGGCGGGTTCAACCGAGGCGTACTCGAGGGCGACGGTCGCCTGCTGAAGAATCTCCTGATAGAACGCGCCGTCCTCGGAAACAAACCGGGTGCGCAGGGTTTCGTGGCGCTGCACGAGATCGTCCAGCGCTGCGCTCAATGCCTGGCGGTTCAGCGGGCCATTGAGGCGCACTGCCATCGGCACATTGTAAGCGGCGTTGTCCGGCTCCATCTGCCAGAGAAACAGCATGCGCTGCTGAGCGTAGGACAGCGGTATACGCGCGGCATCATGCCGGGTGACAGCGATGGGCAGAAGCCTGAAGCTTTGTCCGGTTTCGTGCATCTTGGCGAGGATCTGCCGGCGCTGTTCAACGGGCAACCCGGTGAAACGCTGGGCGATACGCTCTGCTGCAGACTTGTCCATGTCAGATACCCGCCATTTCATTCATCATTTTTTCGATATCGGACAAGCCGTCCTCGGTCAGCGACAGGCCACTGCTGGCGAAGGCCTGAATAAATTCGTTCAATTGCGGTTTCTCGAAAATCAGGCGCAGCGGGATGTCGATCCCCAGGCCGGTGTGGATTCTGGCAATCAGTTGCGTGGCCAGCAGCGAATGGCCGCCCAGTTCGAAGAAATCGTCGCTCAGCCCGACGCGCTCGACTCGCAACACATCGGCCCAGATCGCCGCCATGTGCTTTTCCTGCTCAGTGGACGGCGCGACGTACTGACGCTGCAACTGAGTGGCGTCCGGTGCGGGCAGCGCCCGGCGATCCAGCTTGCCGTTGGCGGTCAGCGGCATGCTGTCCAGCACGATGAAATGCGTCGGCACCATGTACTCCGGCAGCGATTCTTTCAGATGCGCTTTCAGCACTTCGCGCAGGTGATCGCTGCGCTGTTCAGCCACCAGATACGCCGCCAGTTGCTTGCCGGCCGGGCCGTCAACGTCGATAACCACGGCTTCCTGAACGCTGTCGTGCTCCAGCAGGCAGGCTTCGATTTCGCCCAGCTCGATGCGCAGGCCGCGAATCTTCACCTGATGGTCGATACGCCCGGCGTATTCGATCACACCCTCGTCGCGATACCGCGCCAGGTCGCCGGTGCGGTAAAGCCGCCCACCCTGCTCATCAAACGGATCGGGCACAAAACGTTCAGCCGTGAGCGCCGCCCGGTTGTGATAGCCACGCGCCAAACCAACACCGCCCAGATACAACTCAGCCGCCACACCTTGCGCGGCAGGCAGCAAACCGTCGTCGAGGACGTGAGTTTTCAGGTTGTCGATAGGCCGACCAATCGGCACGCTGAGCACGTCGTCCGTG
>NZ_MTSA01000040.1:0-9427 GCF_002157375.1 Pseudomonas syringae | reverse complement strand
AGGTGTCGGAACCGTAGCCACCGTCCAGCGAGTCATTGCCGCTGCCGCCGTCCAGGGTGTCGTTGCCGTAGCCGCCGGTCAGCGTGTCATTGCCTGCGCCGCCCAGCAGTGTGTCGTTGCCATCTTCACCGTTGAGGGTGTCACGGCCATCGCCGCCATCGAGGATGTCATCACCGGCACGGCCGTTCAGGGTGTCATTACCCGACAGGCCGAACAGGCTGTCCGCCGACTCATAACCGGTAACGGTTTCATCGACTTCGGTACCGGTGAGCAGAGCCGTACGGATCTGCTCATTGGTCAGTGCCGAGCCATCGGCAAACTGTATCTGATCAATGTTATAGCCGTAGAGAACGCTGGTGTTGAAGTGCGAGCTGACCCGAAGGGTTTCGCCGCTGTCCTTGATCTGAATAATCAGGTCATCATACTCACGACGCAGCACCACATCGGCAGCGTTAAGACCTTCCAGGCGAATCACGTCCAGTTTATTGGCCGTGGTGTCGTTGTAGGCATAGTTGCTGATAGTGTCCTGACCCGAGCCCTTGCGGAACACATAGGTGTCAGAACCGTAGCCACCGTCCAGCGAGTCATTGCCGCTGCCGCCGTCCAGGGTGTCGTTGCCGTAGCCGCCGGTCAGCGTGTCATTGCCTGCGCCGCCCAGCAGTGTGTCGTTGCCATCTTCACCGTTGAGGGTGTCACGGCCATCGCCGCCATCGAGGATGTCATCACCGGCACGGCCGTTCAGGGTGTCGTTGCCCTGTGCGCCAGACAAACGATCATCGCTGACGTAGCCGGTGATGTTGTCGTCTATCTCAGTGCCTATCAGCAAGGCCGCGGTGATCTGTGCCTGGTCCCAGACAACCCCGTCGGCAAACTGCAACTGGTTGATCGCATAGCCGTAGCTTGGATCGCTATAGAAGTGAGAGCTGACCCGCAGGGTTTCGCCCGTCTGACGAATCTGAATCACCAGATCATCGGACTCACGACGAATGCTCACATCATCCTTGGTAAGCCCCTCTAGACGAACGGCGTCAAGCTTGTCGAGCGTGGTGTCGTTGTAGGAGTAGTTGTTGATGGTGTCCCGGCCATAGCCCTTGCCGAAAACATAAGTATCAGAGCCTTTTCCGCCATCAAGCGAGTCGTTACCGGCACCACCGTCAAGCAGATCGTTGCCGGCACCACCGCTAAGCGAATCGTTTCCAGCGCCGCCCAAGAGCGTGTCGTTACCGTCTTCACCGTAGAGCGTGTCCTTGCCATCCCCCCCATCGAGCACATCATCGCCCGCGCGTCCACTCAGGGAGTCATTGCCCGCCAGGCCTGTGAGGTTATCGTCGCTGGCATAGCCAGTAACGCTGTCATCGCCTTCAGTACCGATCAGCAAGGCCGCGGTTATCTGCGCCTCGTCCCAGAGAGAGCCATCGGCAAACTGCAACTGGTTGATCGCATAGCCATAGCTTTGATCGCTGTAGAAGTGCGAGCTGACGCGTAAGGTTTCGCCGGTCTGGCGAATCTGGATCAGCAGGTCGTCGGACTCGCGACGAATACTGACATCACGGGTATTCAAGCCCTCAAGACGAACCACATCCAGCTTGTCAGGCGTGCTGTCGTTATAGGCATAGTTGCTGATGGTGTCCTGCCCGGAGCCTTTGCGGAAGACATAGGTGTCCGAGCCCTTGCCACCGTCCAGGGAATCATTACCGGCACCGCCATCAAGCGTATCGTTGCCAGCGCCACCCGACAGGGTATCGTTGCCGAGCCCCCCGAGAAGCGTGTCATTACCGTCTTCGCCGTAGAGCGTGTCCCTGCCTTCACCACCGTTGAGCAGGTCATCGCCAGTACGGCCGCTGAGAACATCGTCCCCCTCAAGCCCCACCAGCGCATCGGCCGTGGCATATCCGATGATACTGTCGTTGCCTTCCGTGCCGATCAACAGCGCCGAAGTGATTTGGGTCTGGTCCCAGATCGTACCGTCAGCGAACTGCAACTGATCAATCGCGTAACCGTAGGTTTGATCGGTGGTGAAATGTGAGCTGACGCGCAAGGTTTCGCCCGTCTGACGAATCTGAATCACAAGATCATCGGACTCGCGTCGAATACTGACATCTTCAGTGGTCAATCCTTCCAGACGCACCACATCCTGTTTGTTCGGCGTGCTGTCGTTGTAGGCATAGTTGTAGACAGTGTCCTGTCCGGAACCCTTGCGGAAGATATAAGTGTCCGAGCCTTTACCACCTTCAAGTGAATCACTGCCCGTACCGCCATCAAGAACGTCGCTACCCTCTCCGCCGGAGAGTGTGTCAGCGCCTGCGCCACCTGAAAGGGTGTCATCTCCGCCCTCGCCATAGAGAGTGTCTTTTCCATCACCGCCCTCAAGCAGATCGTTGCCATTGCGGCCATTGAGAGTGTCATTTCCCGCCTGCCCGGATAGTGTGTCGGCAGTGTCGTAACCCGTGAGGGTGTCATTGCCTCCAGTACCATCAAGAAGGGCCGAAGTGATCTGCGCTCGATCCCAAACGGTGCCGTCGGCAAACTGCAGTTGATCGATGGCATAACTCCAGTTGCTGGATTCGGCACTGAAATGCGAACGAATGCGCAGGGCTTCGCCAGTCTGAAGAATCTGCACAATAAGGTCATCGGATTCGCGGCGCAGACTGACGTCTCCGCTGTTCAAACCATCCAGACGAACGACATCGAGCTTGTTCAGGGTCGTATCGTTGTAAGTCAAATTATCGATTGAATCGGAGCCAGACCCTTTAGCGAAGATGTAGGTGTCCGATCCCTTGCCGCCTTCAAGCGTGTCATTACCAGCACCGCCATCCAGTACATCGTTACCGTTGCCGCCAGTCAGGCTGTCGTTGTCAGTACCGCCGAGTAATGTGTCGTCACCGTCTTCACCATATAACGTATCGCGTCCCGCTCCTCCCAGAAGGGTGTCATTGCCAAGCCCCCCATACAGCGTGTCATTGCCTGCCACGCCTTGAAGGGTATCGTCAGTGTCGTAACCGGTGAGCGTGTCATTGAACTCGCCCCCCGTCAGTAACGAAGCCTTGATCTGATCTACACCCCAGACAGTACCGTCAGCAAACTGCAGTTGATCGATGGCGTAGTTGTAGTAACTGCTGGAAGGAGAGAAATGCGAGGAAACACGCAGGGCATCGCCGGTTTCCTTGATCTGGATAATCAGATCATTGGACTCCCGACGCAGGCTTATGTCGCTCAGGTTAAGCCCTTCAAGACGAATTACGTCCTGTTTGCCGACCGAGCCTTCGTTGTACACACCGTTGCTGATGGTGTCCTGGCCAGAGCCCTTACGGAAAACGTAGGTATCGGAACCGTACCCACCGTCAAGACTGTCGTTGCCTGAACCACCATCCAGTACGTCATAGCCATAACCGCCATTGAGCGAGTCATTACCTGCGCGCCCCAGCAAAGTGTCATTGCCATCCTCACCGTATAAGGTGTCCGAACCATTGCCACCGTCAAGCACGTCATCACCGGCTCGACCACTCAGCGAATCGTTTCCATCCTGACCAAAAAGGCTATCTGCTGTGGCATAACCAGTGAGAGTGTCGGCCTCTTCCGATGACTGAACAACGGCAGCTTTTATCTGTGCGCCGTCCCATACGGAACCGTCAGCGAATTTCAGTTGATCAATCGCGTAGGCGGTGACGCCATCCTGACTGAAATGCGAGCGCACCGTCAGGGTGTCACCTGTAGCCTTGATCTGAATGACAAGATCGTCACCCGAACGAGAAAAGCGCAGGTCGGCCGGATTCAAGCCATCCAGCTGAATGACATCAACCTTATCGGCAGCTGTTTCGCTGTAAGAGCTATTATTGATGCTGTCCTGACCGTACCCTTTTGCAAACCGGTAAGTGTCAGAGCCGCGACCGCCATCAAGCGTATCGTTGCCGGTGCCACCATCAAGGATGTCGTTACCATCAGCGCCATAGAGAATATCGCTACCGGCGTTGCCAGACAGCAAATCATCCCCTTCCTCGCCATACAGGTAGTCTGAACCGGAACCACCACTCAAAGCGTCCTGGCCAGTGCCACCGTACAAGTTGTCGTTGCCTTCGTCACCACTTACAACATCGTTGCCGGCAAGACCATTGAGGACATCATCCCCCTTACCGCCAGCAATACGGTCGTCGGATGCATAGCCGGTAAGGGCATCATTACCGTCAGTGAAGGTAAAGGCCGCCATGCTCTTGATTTGTTCAACGTTCCACTGAGTGCCATCAGCAAATCGAATCTGCTCTACGGTATAGGGCGTGTCGCCGTCATTCTGGAAGTAGCCGGAAATCGTTACCTTGTCCGTGGAGTTTTTAAGGGACAAGACCAGATCATTGTATGAACGGGTAACCATGATATCGGTCGGAAGAATGTCCACCGCGAACTCGATAACATCTGTCTTTCCTGCACTCGAATCGTAGTTATTGATCGAGTCCTGACCCCAGCCACGGTTGAAACGATAGACGTCGGAGCCATCCCCACCAGTGAGATAGTCGTTGCCACTACCGCCATCCAGTTGGTCGTTGCCCGAATCGCCATATAGGGTGTCGTTGCCTGAGTCGCCGGTCAGCGTGTCATTGCCCTCGCCGCCAGTCAGGTAGTCCGAGCCCTCACCGCCAGACAATTGGTCGATACCGGAACCGCCGTAAAGGTAGTCGTTCCCCTCCTCACCGAACAGCGCATCATTTCCGGCTTCGCCCGAAAGACTGTCAGCACCTGCTCCGCCTTGAAGGGTGTCATTACCTGCCTGACCATAAAGACTGTCATCGCCTAAACCGCCGTTCAGGGCGTCATCGGTGGCGTAACCCCAGAGGCTGTCATTACCGTCGGTGGTGACAGTGGACAGGGCTTTGATCTGATCAAGATTCCATTCAGTGCCATCGGTAAAGCGAATCTTCTCCAACGCATAAGGGGTAACACCATCATTCTGGAAATAGCCAGAAATCGTGACTCTGTCAGTAGCGTTTTTAAGTGACAGAACCAGGTCAGAGCCTGAACGGGTGACAATGATATCGGCCGGGAGAATATCCGTCGCGAACTCAATGGCATCTGTCTTTCCAGCACTCGAATCGTAGTTATTGATCGAATCCTGTCCCCAGCCACGACTGAAACGATAGACATCGGAGCCATCGCCACCCGTGAGGTAATCGTTGCCGATACCACCATCCAGTTGGTCGTTGCCCGAATCGCCATATAGGGTGTCGTTGCCTGAGTCGCCGGTCAGCGTGTCATTGCCCTCGCCGCCAGTCAGGTAGTCCGAGCCCTCACCGCCAGACAATTGGTCGATGCCGGAGCCGCCGTATAGGTAGTCATTTCCGGCATCGCCGAGCAGAGTGTCGTCACCGCTTTCACCCGAAAGGCTATCAGCTCCGGCTCCGCCCACAAGGATGTCGTTGCCTGCCTGACCATACAGGCTGTCATCGCCCTGACCACCGCTCAGTGTGTCATCAGTCGCGTAACCCCAGACATTGTCATTGCCATCTGTAGTGATGACGGCCGCGATTTTGATCTGATCGAGAGTCCAGGTGGTACCGTCAGCAAAGCGGATCTGCTCCAACGCATAAGGGGTAACGCCATCATTCTGGAAATAGCCAGAAATCGTGATTCTGTCAGTAGCGTTTTTAAGTGACAGGACCAAGTCAGCGCCTGACCGGGTAACAATGATATCGGCCGGGAGAATATCCGCCGAGAACTCAATAGCATCTGTCTTTCCAGCACTCGAATCGTAGTTATTGATCGAATCCTGACCCCAGCCACGACTGAAACGATAGACATCGGAGCCATCGCCACCCGTGAGGTAATCGTTGCCGATACCACCATCCAGTTGGTCGTTGCCCGAATCGCCATATAGGGTGTCGTTGCCTGAGTCGCCGGTCAGCGTGTCATTGCCCTCGCCGCCAGTCAGGTAGTCCGAGCCCTCACCGCCAGACAATTGGTCGATGCCGGAGCCGCCGTATAGGTAGTCATTTCCGGCATCGCCGAGCAGAGTGTCGTCACCGCTTTCACCCGAAAGGCTATCAGCTCCGGCTCCGCCCACAAGGATGTCGTTGCCTGCCTGACCATAAATGTTGTCGTCACCCAGACCGCCATTCAAGGTGTCATCGGTCGCGTAGCCCCAGACATTGTCATTACCGTCCGTGGTAACAACTGCCATGACTTTAATTTGCTCAAGACGCCATACAGTGCCATCAGCGAAATTAATGGCTTCGAGCTGATAACTACTGAGCCCATCCTGATAGAAATAACTGGAAACTATAATTCTATCCGCCGTATTTTTCAGCGACAGGATCAAGTCATTGCCCGACCGAGTAACCAGTATCTCTTCGGGTTGAATACCCGCTGCAAACTCAATAAAATCCGTCTTGCCAGTACTGGTATCGTAGTTGTAGATAGAGTCCTGACCCCAGCCACGACTGAAGAAATAACTATCGGAACCTGCCCCGCCACTAAGAGAATCATTGCCTGAGCCGCCGGTGAGCAGATCGTTACCTTCCTCGCCATAAAGCGCATCAGCCCCCGCACCACCTTCAAGGATATCGATCCCACCGCCCCCAATGAGATAGTCCCCCCCCTCACCTCCGACGAGAACATCATTGCCTTCAGCACCACTCAGTTGATCATTTCCCGCGCCGCCATAGAGATAGTCTTCAATGGCAGATCCCGCCAGATAGTCATCGGAGGCAAGTCCCAAAATAACTTTGTTCTTGCCACCATAAACTTCAGCAAGCTGCACAGCCTGGCTACCTGTCAGCTCTGCGAGCCAGACAGAAATCTGACCACTCCAATCGGCACGTCCGAGAGACGAGGACAGCTCAGAGGCATCAACAATCGCATCAACGGGGTTGACGCTGTGGACATCCGATAGTTTTTGAGTGAGGAACGATGTATCAAGCAGAACTTCATCACCACTAATGGTCAACTTCAATGCAGAGACATAGTCACTCAAGCGAGTCTGCAATAAAAGACCGGAATAGACAGAAGACACCAAAGCATCGTATGCCTTGTTAATCTGAGAAATCTGCTGCGCCTGAAACGAAAAGCTTTCTTCCGTGATATAAAGGGTACCGATTGGATAAGATACAGATCGAACTGTAGAGGTAGTACGAGTGCCTGTCTTGGCAGAAATAGAGACTTCTTTTTTCTCCTCCTGTCCCGTCTCTGTTTTCTCGAACTGAAAATACTCAACGCCGGTAAAAGCCTCAAGTACACTGATCTTCTCAAGCAGATTTTTTATTTCAAGTTGACTGGCTGTTGGCTCTCGTGACGGAGGCTTGGTGGGAGCAGAAGCTCCACCATTATCACTGGCAATAAAAGATGTGTCCGGTTTTTCCCACGAATAGATGAATTGGACCTTATAAAACCCAGTGGAGAGATCCTCTACCCTGTCATCAAAGCTTTTGAGACTACTCGTCCCCGCCCAAGCCGTCAGTAAGCCTCCGGCTAACGCCAATTGCTCTTGGCGCGTAGTCGCCGAACTGTAACGAGAAACTGCGTCTTGCAAATCGCCACTGAGCATGGCGGCCTGTCGCAGATCACGGACAGCTCCCGCTCCTTTCATATCAGGCAATGCGTTCACTTGTGGACTAAGTACTATTGTATCTGCATAGTCGCGATAAAATGTATTCTTGACAAAGTTTATACTACCCACGGAGCTTGTCGACTCTTCACCCGTCGCGGGATCAATGCGTGTATACGTACCGGTAGCCGTAATAATATTACCGTTATTGTTATGCCCTGCATCAACACTTCTAACGCCAATACTGATAATTCCGAGCTGTTCTAATGTTTTCAACTCCGACGACTGGGAAACACCATCCTGATTGAAGTCCTGCCAGACTTTTACAGCATTGAAACTTTCATCACCCGCATCAAAAAAACCATCTTCATTACTGTCCAGATCGGCCAAGGCCTCAAAACCATTACTGGCTTTTGTGCCATTAGATATGACACGGTCGACACCAAAAAGCTCTGCGCCACTGTTGATGACATTATCGCCATTCAAGTC
Source organism: Pseudomonas syringae (assembly GCF_002157375.1). Classification (GTDB taxonomy): domain Bacteria; phylum Pseudomonadota; class Gammaproteobacteria; order Pseudomonadales; family Pseudomonadaceae; genus Aquipseudomonas; species Aquipseudomonas syringae_T. The sequence continues at coordinate 1,410 of NZ_MTSA01000040.1, read as the reverse complement.
CATGACGAGCAGGCCATCATCACCACTCACCCAGCCGGTGCCTGTTTTATTCTTGTCGCCATCGTGATCGAATACAATCCCGACGTTACTGGAGACGGTTTCAATACCATCACCGTCCAGATCCAGCACCAGAGGGTCAACGAATTGCAGTGCAGAATTGAAATAGGAGTAAACGTCGAATGCGATCTCACCCAAACCTTCCATCATAGTGTCAAACAGTGACGCCCCCGCATCAGAGGCCCACTTATAAGCATCAGAAAGTGCAGTTTCAATCATGTCGGACGTCTTATCAGCGAACTCAATAAAACTATCTGCAAGTTTTTTGAAATCCTCCTTTATCCCATCCCATGACTCTTCAAGTTCTCTATACGTTTCGGGGTCAGCCAGCCACTTACCCAAAGACGTCGCATACTCTGCCGTCTGCTCCAACCCCAACCCTATGCCAATAGCACCCGCAACCAGCGCCGCCGCAGGAGAGGCCCCTGCTACAAGTGCTACGGCTGCGATTGTTCCTATCAATGCACCTGTCACCCCCAGAATCTCGTTGGCGGAAAGCTTCCCCTCACTCCCAGACTTGATGGCCGCTGCGCCTTGCCATGTCAGGTTCTGCAACTGCATGCCAGGAGACTTTGCAAGAAGTGCAGCCAACAAACCGTTCGTATTGACTATTCGGTCAAACGTCGTAGTCGACTTCTCTAGTTTCACTGCGTTATCTGCAATCGTGTAAGAGTCCATGACACCTGAAGCTAATTTTTCCACCATCGGGTTTACCGCAGCCATAGAAATCTCCCTATTAGATTCGCTTAATTAGATACATAAAAGCAAAAACAGCCAAAATCTTACACGTCGCCAGAAACCCTTTAAACGCCAGAGAGTACCACTCCCCCTCTTCAACATAGTCCAGGCACTGAAGTGTGGGAGGAGACGCCCCCCGCTTCTTAAATTCAAGCTCACGGCAATAGCCGTAAAACATAAATGACCAGAGAAGTATGAGCCCCCCCACCCCCTTGACCTGATCTCCAGAAGAGTAAACCACCTCTGGCTCTAGCAGATAAGAAACACCTGCCAAAACAAAAATGAACATACCTACATAAGCCCATTTCTTACGGGCCTTTGGTGATGCTTTAAAATTATTAAACACATCAAAAGGATAAAACCGCTTATCTCGCTGCAACCTATCCTCAAGGGAAACCAAATAACCAGAACTAAACGCAAGCATCCCCACAATCAAAATAAGAATCATATAAAACACTCACTTCTCGCAGAACAAGATTTTAAAAATCGAGGGGCGCATCCCCCCATCAAGCTATACTTACCGCTCCCTCAAACTCTCCTGAGCATGCTGCTGCAACGGGCTCAGGAAATACTCGATCACTCGCCGCTTATTGGTCTTCACTTCCGCCGTTACCG
>NZ_MTSA01000003.1:0-409433 GCF_002157375.1 Pseudomonas syringae | reverse complement strand
TTGATGTGTGCGCAACGCATCACCGCGCACAAACGCCGGCAGCTTCTCCGGTTCGCTCTCTGCGCCACACAATGTGACGACGGCCTGGGCGATCTGGATCTTGTGTTCGTGCGCGCCCTGCCAATCCCGAAGAGCGGCCTGATCGGCCGCCAGTTGCATGCCCATATCGTTGAAAACGGCGAGTGGGTCATCAAGGGCGATGAGCAGAGAGCTGCTCTGATCGTCAACGCTGCCTTGCCAGAAAACGTCAGCGCCGACCGGTGAAAACAAGGCCTGGCCTTCGTCGTCCGCCGATAGCGGGCGGGTGCTGGGGATTGCCGAGTCGGCAAAACGCCCGTCGTCAACGACACGCTCTTTGTCGATATCTGCGACGGCCTCAGCGATGCGGTTCAGGGGCAGGGTGTGCGGCTCGGCCATCGTGTCGCAGTAGCGGGCCAGGTCCAGCGGCTTCATCCACCGTGCGCGGTCTGAAGCATTGGAGCGCAGGTGCTCGCACATTCGCCACGTCCATTGCCGCGCAGAAAAGGCGATGTGCAGGCGGTTGTTGCGCGGGTAAAGCAGAAAGGGCTGGCCTTCGCTGGCACCGGTTCGCTGGTCGCTGCCAATCTGGGCGTCGGTCCAGACAATCCGGCTCAGGTGGCCATCGGAGGCTGACACGGCATATTCGTGAAAGGTTTTTGCGGTTTCATCGAACACGTAGACGTAGCCGTCGTACAGTTGGCGCAAGGTGTAACTGCGGGTTTTCAGGGGCGGCAGACTGGCCCAGTTGCCGTCTTTGGGCAGCGGCTTCAGGTGTCGGGGGGCTGCGTCGTAGCGCGAGCGATCCAGCGCATAGCGCACCGGGACGATGGCAACGTTCGGCCCTCTGAACGGGCACAGGCTGGTGGCAGTGGCCGGGGTTTTGGGGAAGCGTGCAGCACGTCGTTGTTGATGGGTGCCGTTTTTATCGGTCATGCAGAGTGCTCGTGTTTTTATGAAGCTGCTGGCGATATTCATCCAGTGCGTTGACGCGCAACTCCGGGGGTAAGCGCTGATACTGTGGATAGAGGTTTTGCCAGGACGGGTAGGGGCCTTGCGACAGGTTTACGAAATCGAGTCCCCAGTCGTGGCAGATGTCAGCCCATGTGGCCAATGCGTACTCGCTGACCAGCCCCCACTCAAGGCCGCTGTCCACCGCTCGCTTCAACCATGTATCGATTTGATCGTCAGTCCGGTTCGCGAAGGGCTGCGGCTCGTGCGCCGTGAGCCACTCATGGATACGTTCTTCAAGCAGCCATCGGTAGCACTTTTCAAACGCCTGAAACTGCGGTTCGCCCAAACGGGGGGAACGCTGTTGTCTGAGGGCCTGCGAATGCTCATTCACAAATGTCGCGAGGGTTGGGCCACGCTTCTGCTGCCAACCGTGCAGCGGCGTCTGAACCCACAATTGATCGATAGGCCCCAACGTCGGGCTCAAATGCTCTCTGCTGTAGCTCGATAGCCAGTAATACATCACCAGCGGATCTGCAAAGCGCAGCAAACATGAGTTCCCTGAGTCGTCGTTCAGGTTGAGAAATCGTCGCAAATGCTCAGAAACAACGTTCAAGGGGGCACGGCTTGAAAAAACACAGGCATCGGACCTGTGCGCGGGATATTCATACCACTCCTGGATGAGCGAAGATGAACACGGCGTTTTCACCAGCACAGGCCCCAGGTCCAGGACCTCTGACCACTGCGTGCCGAGGTACAGTGGGGCGATCTCGATGTACTCGTCGCGCTGGTACAATTGCTTTATTGCTTCAGGCCGTAACAGTCCATCGATCAACAGATAATTGGCCTGATTCATGTCGGCGCTTCGTTAGTTGCTTTCTGGCATTGCGCACAAAATGGACTGCGTATCATCGCTTGTGCTTGTGCGCGAGCCGTTATCAGCCCCGGTTTGTCTGAGCTTGTGTATGCGGCCAGGCCAGGGAGAAGAGGTTGGGCTCCGCTCCCGTTCCCGGAGCTTCCTCCTGAGTTGAGTTTCACTTGCGGCCCGTTCGCGCTCACGCCACTGGCATCAATCTTGATAAGGGAACCACCCACTTTGAGGGTGATTTCCAGCCCCGCTTCGATCACTACCTTGTTCCCTGCCTTGATATGGACTTCCTGCCCAACCTCTGCCAGCAAACCATCACCGACTCTGATGTGCTGCGTTCCTCCCACCGTGAGGTGATCACTTGCTCTGACTTCAGTCAGCCGGTCCAGCTCGACAGTGCGATGCTCCTGAGCCTTGAACTCGCTGTAGCTGTTGCCCTCCACTTGATCGTGGCGCTCATGACCGACGCGGATTGTCTGGTCATGCTCGATGTTCTGATTCCAGTCGCGCTGGGCATGAACATGGATATGCTCCTGACCGGCCCGGTCTTCGATACGCAGTTCGTTGGAACCGTTGCCGCCCGGGCTGCTCAGGGTCTTGAACACGCTACGTGTCTGATGGGCAGGCAGTTCGTAGGGCGGAAGGTGCTCGGCATGGTACAGGCAGCCGCTGATCACTGGCCGGTCAGGGTCGCCTTCGAGAAAGGTCACCAGCACTTCCATGCCGACTCGCGGGATGACCATGCCGCCATAGGCGTTGCCTGCCCAACTGGACGACACCCTTAGCCAGCCACTGCTCCGATCATCGGCCTGCCCCTCGCGATCCCAATGGAACTGCACCTTGACCCGACCATGCCGGTCGCAGTGAATTTCCTGCTCTTTAGGGCCGGTGACCACGGCGGTCTGGCTGCCGAAAATCCTGGGTTTCAGGTGTCGAAGGGGTGGGCGATAGGGGGCTGCCCACGGTGTCACCAAAAAGGTATTACGGTAGTTCTGACGTAAATCGGCGTCGTTTTGAATCTGAGGTGCGGACTCCTCGAGCACTTGTGGCTGACGACCTTTGTGACGAACGTCGGTCAACAGCCAAAGCTCATTCCAGCTCTGGTTGGGATGCTCGCTCAACTGCAGAAAGTGCCCGCTGGCCAAGCGGGGCTGATCGCTTTGCCCTTCACCTTGCCGGTAATCATGACGGTGGCGTTCAAGCGCACGTTTTGCCAGATGTTCGCCCCGGTCACGGTGAGTGAAGCCACCTGGATAATCGTAATCCTCAAGGTTCAACGGGGTGTCACCCTGCGTTGAACCTTGCAGGGTCAACAGCGGTTTTTCAAAATGATAATCCCGGCGAGTGGCACTGTCGGACCGGGTTTCCAGACGTAACCCGAAATGGTTGATCACCGGTTCATAGGTTGTCAGTGCGCTGTCCTGCCGGTAAATCACCGGGCCGGTTTCAGGAAATACTGTCTGGTTATCGCCAAACACCAGTTGATGCGCGGCGGCGCTGTGCTGGAAGTGATAATGCAGACCTTCTTCCTCACAAAGCCGCTGCACGAAGTGCAGATCCGATTCGTTGTATTGCACGCAATATTCGCGCTCGGGGTACGTTGTGCCGAGTTCGAAGCGATAGTTATTGGCCAGCAGGTGATGTTCTTCCAGTACCGTCGCAATGATCTGCGGCACTGTTCGATGCTGGAAAATGCGCTGGTTGGTACGATGACCGAGTCGGGCCAGATGCGGGCGTAGCGTGATTGCGTAGTGTGTCAGGCGAGTGCCCGAGTCGCCTTGAGAGGCACGGTCGATAAGACCGTGAATACCTCCACCATCAGGCGCAAACTGCAGAAACGCCGGCAGGCCCAGCAGGCTTTCGAGGTCCAGCGCCGTACGTTCGCTGACCAGTTCCAGCGCGAAACAGAATGGCTGGCTGATGGCTTCATGGCCGGTGAATGCGAGAACTTGAAGTTCGTGACTGAGCCCTTCAAGGCTCAGCCTGAATCGAGGTCGATTAGCGGGAGTGGACTGCATGGTTTTCTCTGAGCGCAAGCCGGTAAGTGGACCCCATCGATCTGCCGATCGATGGGGTAAATCAACGGTTCAACCCTGTTCTTGTGCGCTCCAGTTATAGGAACCCGTTGTATTGGCCTCTGTGTGGCTCCACACTATTTTGGCGTAGCTGAAATGCACATCCTGCAAGTGAGTAAAGTGGGCATTTGCCGGGTCTTGGCAGTTAGGCATATAGTCTTTGATACCCACTATCTTGGCGTCCGTCAGCGTCGTTGTGTAGTAGCGCTCCTGCTTGCCTGTACCGGCAGTACGGTACCATTCTATTTTTACCTCCTGCAGTAGCTCACCCTTTGCCAGCGCATTTGATAGCAAGGGCGACGCCTTATCAAACACTTTGGTGATGCAAACAGCCTTGTTTATGTGTGGACCTGTATTGTCGCCGGAATGAGGGTTGTAGGGGACTATGATTTCGTGAGTGAACGCCAGGATCATCGACTGGTCGTTATGATCGCTTAGTCCTGTGCCGCCTATAGAATCTGCTGCGGATGCACCCTCTGTAATAAGACCTTGTGTTGTGCCTGTAATAGACAGATACGCTGGTGTAGGCATTGGATTCTCCGTAAGTTTAGTATGTGCTGCGCAGCTGGAACCTGTGTGCAGCGAATGATCACACTAACAAATACTGTGCCAAGTGCCCGTCAGGCCACGCCACAGACGGTGAAGACAGCATTGCTGTTCTTATCAAGTTAAATTTTCGGGTGTTTTGGTCTGGAAAAGTGCGCAAGATTTTTATGCAGTAAGCTTTTTTTGCGCAGTCAACATGAGGGCGTCCTGCGCGGCAGATCGAATAGCTGGAGCCAAGGTTTTACCATGTAGTGCGCAACATCTTGCACGGTGTGAACGGTTGATAGTGCGCTATTAATTCGGGGCTTTATACCGTATGGAGTCCTACATTTTTTTCTATTCTGCGTAGGAAATTTCTGAAAAAGCGTGATGTGTCTTTCGTTGACTTGTTTGTGGTGCTCACCAGGGATAAAGTCTGCACTAGTTGATGAGGCTTAGTGCCTTTGGTTAATTAAATTGCGTCGAGGGGGGTGGGAGTGGCTTATAACGATAAACTGTCCATTCGATACCTGGAGATGGCCAGGCATCCTGTAACCGATCAAGCTTATGCCGGCGAAGATATACGTTTCTCGACGCTTTTCGAAACGCTGGAAAGTGAACTGGGTGGTGCGCAATCGATTCTTGGGCCTTCAAATATCGACTGGTCAAGAATCAGGGAAGGCAGTGAGCGTATTCTTGTCAATCAGTCCAAGGATCTGCGGGTCGCCAGTTGGCTGACCTGGGCGTTATATGAGTGCGAGTCTTTCGCCGGATTACTGGCAGGCCTCGGACTCATTCATCACCTTTGCGACAAGCACTGGCAAGTACTGTACCCGAGAAAGTCGAGAACCCGTTGTGCTGCCATTGGGTGGTTAGTGCTGAGGCTTGAAAAGCTGCTTGTCGAGGATATCGCGATTACTCGCCAGCTTCCGGTTTTTCAACAGATGGTCAAGTATCTTGATAGCCTGGATGAATTATTCGGTCGATACCTTGTAGATGAAGCGCCGTTGCTACTGCCCATTCGCAGACGACTGACGCGCATGATTCAGCGTGCCATTCAGGTCGAGAAAGAGCCTGTCACGGTAGTTGAGCAAGTCAAGCAGGTTGCTGCCCAGTTATTTTCCAGCAACCCTCATATTGATAACGAAAAGGATGCACAGCGGGCGTTAGGCACTCTAGAGGAATCTGCACGAAACCTCTGCCTGTGGTGGTTAAAACAGAAAAGCACCGATTCGCGCGCCTTTCGCCTGGCTCGATCGCTGGTGTGGCTCGAGGTCGATGATATTCCCGGGTACAACGCAGAGAAAGTGACGCAACTACGAGCATTGCCTGCGGACAAATTGAGGAATTACAAAGAGCGGTTCGAGCAGGGGCTTTACGCAGACCTTATCGTCGATGTCGAGGCTGCTTTGGTGCGTGCGCCTTTCTGGTTCGACGGCCAGCGCCTGATATGGCAATGCTTGAAAGCGCTGGATGCAGACGCGGCCATGCGTGAGGTGGAAGCGCATGTCGCTTTGTTTATAAAACGAATGCCAGAAGTGATCGGTCTTTATTTTCAGGACGGTACGCCATTTGCCGATGCTGAAACACGAAAGTGGATGGCCATTCATGCAATGCCACCTGCGAGTCCTGCAAATCAGGCCCATGATACTGACAAGCCGCATAACCAGCCCGAGTGGGAGGCCGTGTATGGTGAGCTGGTTGACACGTTACCCGAGAACGGTTTGAAGGCTGCCGTCCAGATAATGAGTCAACATCTTAACCGTGCGAATGGCGAACGAGACCGGTTTTTCTGGAGGCTGTGTCTGGCACGTCTGTGTCATCACGCAAAAAACTACGAGCTTGCAAAAATCCAGCTTGAGTTTCTTGATCAAACGCTTCAGTCAGCAGGCTTGCACACTTGGGAGCCACGGACTTCGCTCGACGTACTGCGCTTGCTATATGACTGTTATGGTCAGCTTCCTCACAACGAATCCTCGGTACAGCGTAAAGCAGAAATCCATCAAAGGTTATGTCACTACGACCTCGAAAGATTAATTGCCTGACCAAAGATAAATTTAAATAAGTCAAGAGAAAATACAATGGCCAGAGCAGGCTCTGTCGCACCCAAAGAACGCATTAATGTCACTTTTAAGCCAGCAGTCGGAGGCGCTCAGGAAGAAGTAGAGCTGCCATTGAAACTGCTGGTGCTGGGAGACTTTACGCAGCGAATCGATGAGCGAAAACTTGAAGACCGTAAACCCATCAGCATCGACAAAAACAATTTCGATGAGGTGATGGCTAAGCAGGAACTTGCGCTTGTGTTGAGCGTTCCTGATCGCCTGCAGTCTGACGGCAATACTGATGAGCTGGCCGTGAGTATCAAGTTGGGTTCGATGAACGACTTTAACCCGGCCAGCCTCGTCGAGCAGATTCCCGAACTTAAGAAACTGATGGAATTACGTAACGCTCTTATGGCCCTCAAGGGGCCGTTGGGGAACATGCCGGCTTTTCGCAAGGCCATTGAGAAGGTCATCGCCGATAAGGAGTCTCGCAATAAAGTATTGGCTGAGCTAGGCCTGGATGCAGTGGCGCAATAGATCATTGAACTTTATTTTTGGAGTGCCCAAGGCATGACAACAAAAGCTATGCAGCAAGGTGATAGGCGCGAGTTTCATACTGGAATTCTTGATCAGGTGATTGCTGAAACCAGATTGAACCCTGGCGATGAGGCCTATGACATTGCGAGGCGTGGGGTCGCTGCATTTATTGAAGAACTGCTGAAACCGCAAAACAGCAATGAACCGGTAAAAAAAGCGCTGGTTGACCGGATGATTACTGAAATTGATGCCACGCTGAGTCGTCAAATGGATGAAATCATCCATCATGCAGAGTTCAGTGCATTGGAAGCCTCGTGGCGTGGATTGCAGCTACTGATTGACCGAACCGATTTTCGTGAAAACATAAAAATCGAGTTGCTGAGCGTTTCCAAGCAAGACTTGCTCGACGATTTTGAGGACTCGCCTGAAGTCGTTCAGTCGGGGCTCTACAAGCACGTCTACACAGCCGAATACGGCCAGTTTGGTGGTAACCCTGTCGGCGCGATCATCGCCGATTATTTTTTCTCCCCCACTGCGCCAGACGTAAAGACAATGCAATACGTATCAAGCGTCGCGTGTATGGCCCATGCACCCTTCATTGCCGCAGCAGGCCCCGAGTTTTTTGGGCTTGAGCAGTTTACCGGGCTGCCCGATCTGAAAGATCTGAAAGACCACTTCGATGGACCGCAGTTTGCGAAATGGCAGAGTTTTCGGCAGCAGGAGGATGCACGCTATTTTGCATTGACAGTGCCACGTTTTCTTCTGCGCGGTCCCTACGAGCCAGAGGACAATCCGGTAAAAACGTTTGCTTACAGGGAAAGCGTCGCGAAGGCTCACGAGCATTACCTGTGGGGAAACACTGCCTTCGCTTTTGCTACAAAGCTGACAGACAGCTTCGCCAAATTTCGTTGGTGCCCCAACATCATTGGCCCATTGAGTGGCGGTGCTGTCGAGGACCTGCCATTGCACCACTTCCAAAGCATGGGGGAAATCGAGACCAAGATTCCTACTGAAGTACTCGTCTCCGACCGGCGCGAGTACGAGCTGGCAGAGGAAGGCTTCATCGCATTGACCATGCGCAAAGGAAGCGACAACGCGGTGTTCTTTTCCGCAAGTTCAGTGCAAAAGCCCAAGCTTTTTGGCAATAGTCCAGAGGGTAAAACAGCCGAGCTTAATTACAAACTGGGAACCCAGTTGCCTTACATGATGGTTGTCAATCGGCTTGCGCATTACCTCAAAGTGTTGCAGCGGGAACAGATAGGCGCCTGGAAAGAGCGGGCAGATCTGGAGGTTCAACTCAACACGTGGATCCGTCAGTACATTGCCGATCAGGAAAATCCAAGCGCTGAAGTGCGTGGCAGACGGCCTTTACGTAAGGCTCAGATCACTGTGAGTGATGTTGAAGGCGATCCGGGTTGGTACCGCGTCAGTTTGAATGTTCGTCCGCATTTCAAATACATGGTTGCCGACTTCACGCTGTCACTGATTGGGAAGATGGACAAAGAATAGGCAGAGGCAGGCCATGAATCCGAAGGGAAGCCTTTTCGAACGTCTTGTCGCCGAGAACATGAGGCAGCCGCCGTATCCTCCTGGTGAGGAGCGGCTTATGGTGTCCATAGCGTCGCACGTCTCACAGTTGCTTTGTACCCGTGCAGGAACTGTGAAAATGCTGCCTGATTATGGATTGCCGGACCTTAATGACATGAACGTGAGTTTTCACGAGTCAGTCAGACAGTCTCGAGAGGCTATTGAAAAAACCGTTCGCCTTTACGAACCTCGCTTATCAGAAGTTTGTGTGGTGCCTGAGGAAAACGAAAATTGTCTGCTCAGGCGTCAGTTTTCTATAAACGCCAGTGTGGAGGTGGACGGCATTAAAAAGCCTGTTCGGCTTTTTGCGACGCTCAGCGGCAGTGGAGAAGTAACGGTGGTGTAACGCCACGGCCTCGCTTGTCAGTTCGTGACCCCTCGAGGTTACGCGTGATTTCTTTTGTTAATGTTCATGGTTCATTCGGGTAGGTCAACGTTGTCATTTAACCACTATTATCAAGATGAACTGATGGCTCTTCGTCAAGCGGGCCGACAGTTTTCAGCGCGTAATCCCGCGTTGGCTCCGTTTTTGGGAGAGGGCAGCGAAGATCCTGATGTCGAGCGCTTACTTGAGGGTTTTGCTTTCCTGACGGGACGCTTGCGTCAAAAGCTCGATGACAATTTGCCTGAACTGACCCATTCGCTTATGCAATTGCTGTGGCCAAATTACATGCGGCCTATGCCTGCAATGAGCATGTTGCAATTCGAACCGTTGATCGCTTCCGGCCCTGGCTTGACGGTCAAGCGTGGCATGTCGGTTGAAAGCGAGGCCGTGGATGGTTTGACTTGCCGGTTTCGTACGTGCTTTTCAACAGAGGTATTGCCCCTGACGTTATCGCGTGTTTCGTACTCGGCTGACGGAGAGGTTGCAACGTTGACATTGGGCCTGGAGATGACAGGCGAGGGGCACTTGGGAATGTTGAAGTTGAGCCGGCTACGGCTTCACTTTGCAGGCGATCGGTATATCAGCCAGGCGCTGTACCTTGGCTTCATGCGAAAGTTGAAAAGTATCAAATTGTTATTGCTGAATGGGCAGGATGAACCGCTGATCGCTCGCGACGGGGCACCCGTCCAGTTCGATATTTCGGCAGACAGGGTGCAGGCCGTCGGCTTCTCGGAAGAAGAGTCATTGATTCCCTATCCCCTGAATACGTTTCGGGGTTACCGCTATCTGCAAGAGTACTTTTGTTTTCCAGACAAATTTCTTTTTTCTGACGTCGGTGGGCTCGAGGTCATCCAGTCACTGAGCGAAGATCAGTTGGTCAATGCGCGCGGTTTTCAGTGGGTCTTTGAAATGCACAGCGAGGAACTGCATAACCTCCGCCCCACCACTGAGCATATAAAATTGTACTGCACCCCGGTGGTTAACCTGTTCCAGCAGGATGCGCTGCCTATCCTCGCCGATGCTCGCCAGGATGAGTATCTGTTGATCCCCGCGCACTGGGCGCACGGCAGTTGTGGAGTGTATTCGGTTGATGCAGTCACCGGGTGGCAACCCGGAGGAAAGGGCTATCAAGACTATGTGCCTTTCGAGTCATTCGAGCACGATCCGGCTGTCGATGTGCAGGGCAACGCTCCCTATTATAGTGTGCGTCATCGTGACTCTATCGTGCATGACGGGCTTGATACATATTTAAGTTTCGATGTTCGCACGGATCGAAAAAATGAAACCATTTCCATTGGATTAACCTGCACAAACCATAATCTTCCACAGCGCATCAGGGTGGGAGGCATATGCAAGCCAAGCGAAGATACCCCCGACTTCCTTCGGTTCAGGAATATTACAGCTGCCACCAAGAGCTACGTGCCTCCCGTCGACCGGGATTTTCTATGGCGCGTCATCAGCAACATGTCTTTGAATTATCTGTCCCTGGCGAGCATCGAGGCGTTAAAAGTCATTCTTGAAACTTACGATCTTCCACGTTACCACGACAAGCGTGCCGAGAAAGTCAGTCAGCGTTTGTTAAGCGGGCTCATGTCCATCAATCATCAACACGTTGACCGTTTGCACGAAGGCCGACCGGTGAGGGGCATAAAGACCGAACTGCTTATTGCGCCCGAAGGGTGGGCGGATGAAGCCGGTCTGTTTCTGTTCGCTTCCGTCCTCAACGAGTTCTTCGCGCTTTACGCCAGCTTGAACTCTTTCCATGAACTGCACGTTAAAACCGCACAGGGAGGTGGTTACGAATGGATGCCACGCATGGGACAGCAGCCGCTGCTTTGACAACGCTCAGCCAGAATATACGGGAGTATTCGATTTATCAGGCGATTCCTCTGATCCTTGACGGGCTGCGCGACGTTCACCCGAACGCTGATGATGAGCAACTGCATGACTACCTTGAATTACGGGCAAATCCGGAGTTCGGATTTCCGCGCAGTGATATTGAAGGCATGGCTTTTTTTCATGAGAACGAAAAACTGTATGTTCGGCTTTACCTTAATGTAATGAGTCTGGCCGGCTCCGGTTCGCCGCTGCCGACTTTTTATGCCGAGCAAGCATTGGGAGAGCGGGAAAAACCCAATGCGACACGTGATTTTCTGGACATCTTCAATCATCGCCTGCAGAAACTCATGTGGCCTGTATGGCGCAAGTATCGTTACCACGCGATGTTCGCCAGTGGCGCGACCGATCCGTTTTCCGAGCAACTCTTTGCCTTGATCGGCTTGCACGGAGAGCGCATTCGCAACACCACCGAATTGAACTGGAAGCGGCTGTTGCCTTACTTGGGCCTGCTGAGCCTGCGCGCGCATTCTGCCGCCCTGATCGAGTCGGTGCTTCGTTACTACTTCAAGCATGCTCCGTTGTTCATTGAACAATGCGTGGAACGATCGGTAGAGATCGGGCAGTCGCACGTGAATCGTCTTGGTATAGCCAGTAGCCGGCTAGGCCGGGATGCCGTGCTGGGCAAGCGGGTTCCTGATCGGGGAGGCAAGTTTCGCATCCATATAAAACAACTGAATTGGGATCGCTTCCATGAATTTCTGCCCATAGGCCAGGGCCATGTGCCGTTGGGGGCTCTCGTGCAGTTCACGTTGCGCGATCCGCTGGATTACGACGTCTGTCTTGAGCTTTTGAGTGAAGACATCAGAGATATTTGCATCGGTCAGGCAAACACGTGTCGGCTGGGCTGGACCAGTTGGCTGGGGCGTGAGCGTGCCCAAGGTTTGGTTTTGCTAAACAAACCGAGTCATTAAGGATTAATCATGATCAATCTAGACCTGCAGCAACTTGTTAACGCCCTGGATGAGCCTACGCGTAGAGAGCTTGAAGGGACCGCCGAACGCTGTGTCTCCAGAGGCAGCAGCAAGATTCTTGTTGAGGACCTGCTGCTTGCCCTGCTGGAACGACCTGACGGCATGCTGCAGCGGGCTTTGCAGGATGCCGATGTCGCGATTACCGAGTTTGCCCGCTTGCTGCTTCCTCCCGTCGAGTACTGTGCCGCTTCCAGCCCTGTATTTGCCAGCGAACTTGTTCAGTGGCTTCAGGACGCGTTGTTGATTTCCAATCTGGATTTGGGGCAAAGCCATGTTGACCAGGCTGCACTGATTCTCGCCTTGCTGCGTAATCCGTTGCGGTATGCGGACCGTCCCTATCAGCCGCTTCTTGCAAGAATCAATATTGAACGTTTTCGCGATTTCGCTCTGGCAGAACACGCATCCGGTGTGGCCAGAAAAACAGTGGATCAGAGCGAGTCATTGCTCGAACGTTTCACTCATAACCTGACACAACAGGCCAGAGAGGGGGCGCTTGATCCCGTAATGTGTCGTGACGATTGCTTGCGTCAGATGGTCGACATACTCGCTCGTCGGCGCAAGAACAATCCGATTGTGGTGGGCGAGGCGGGCGTCGGTAAAACGGCGATTGTCGAAGGGCTGGCGTTGAGAATCGTTGCCGGGCGTGTCCCGGATCTTTTAAAAAACGTCGAGTTGTTGTCTCTGGACATGGGGTTACTCCAGGCCGGTGCCAGCATCAAGGGTGAGTTTGAGCGCCGCTTGAAAGGCGTCATCGATGAGGTCAAGTCATCGTCGAAACCTGTCATCCTTTTCATTGATGAAGCGCATACGTTGATCGGTGCAGGCTCACAGGCTGGCGGATCTGATGCGGCCAATCTTTTGAAGCCGGCGCTGGCGCGCGGAGAGTTGCGCACCATCGCAGCGACCACCTGGGCCGAGTACAGACGATACTTTGAAAAAGATCCAGCGCTCGCGCGCCGCTTCCAACCGGTGCGGGTGCTTGAACCTACAGTAGAGCAGGCCATCACCATCCTGCGTGGGCTTGCCCCTGTCTATGAACGGAGCCATGGCGTTTTTTTGCGCGATGACGCTGTCGTCGCTGCTGCCCGACTCTCGGCACGTTATCTTTCCGGGCGGCAGTTGCCCGACAAGGCGGTCGATCTGCTTGATACGGCCTGCGCTCGTGTGCGAATCAGTCTGGTTGCCGTGCCTGAGCGCCTGGAGCGTCTGCAAAGCGATCAGATTCACAGCCAAAGGCATTACGACGCGATGCAGCGTGATGCCGCTGCGGGGCTGACGGTTGATCAACACGTAGTGAATACGCTGGCGTCAGACCTGTCGCGCATCCAGTCAGAGTTGGCTGCACTGGAGGTCATGTGGGTTGATCAGCAGAAAGCAGCAGAACGTCTGCTTGACCTGCGTAGCCAACTGGCCAGCCTGAGCGTGCAACGGGATGCTGAAGACAGTCAGTGTCCGTCTGCTGAGGCATTGGAGTCCGAGTTGATTCAGATTCAACAGAAACTGATGAACGCTCAAGTCAATGACCGTCTTGTGAGTTTTGAGGTGTGTCCGAGGCTGGTCGCGGAAGTGGTCAGTGCCTGGACGGGTAACCGTGGGCAGCGCACTTCGAAGCCATTGCCTTCAAGGTAGTAACTCAGGCCTCGTTTGACTGCGCTGTTCAATTGGTAATCCAGCCCCAGCGAGTCAAGAAAGCCGGTGCAGACAGCCTGACTGCGCAGCAAACCTTCCTGCGGCGAAGGGCCGAGAATTTCCAGCCCCAACTGAGTGAATTCGCGATAGCGTCCGGCCTGAGGTCGTTCGTACCGATAGCAGCGTGCTACATAGAAAAACAGCGCCTCGCTGCGCCCGTTCAACAGCAGGTCGCTGCGTTCCTGAAACAAGGCAGTGGCTTCCGGGATCAGGCAGCAAGCACGCCCCGCCTTGTCATTGAAGGCCCACATCTGGCCGATGATCTCGCTGCCGCCGGCCTTTTCGATAAAGGTGTCCTGACCCCATAAAGCCGGGACGATTGCTTCTTCAGCACCCGCTTCGATGAAGATAGCTCCGGAAACGACTTTCCGTTTCACGCAGGATTGCGGCTTCTGGTCCGGTCACGATGCGAGTTCCACGTAGCATGGTCATGTGTGTCATCTCCCTTTATGTTCAAGCAATAAAAAAGGCGCCTGAGGCGCCTTGGTCTGTTTCACTGACGGGTCAGAGCATGAATCCTGGTCTGGCCAATCGATGAGCACAAGCAACCGCAGCACCTTGAAAGGAGCCGTGATGGTGATGTCGGTTGCTTTGAGGAATGTTATTCATGCCTGATCCTTGCACGCTTTCAGCCATAGCTCAAGCGGCTGTTCTGAAGACTCAGGCTTATCGCAACCGTGCCATGCTCAATGCGTCGACAAACACGCCTTCGCGGACCGCGTAGTGACGCAGGCGGCCTTCGACTTCGAAACCGAATTTGCGATAGAGGCCCAGCGCCGCTTCATTGTCGGCATAGACGGTCAGCTCCACCCGATGCAGGTTCATCCAGTTGTCGGCCACGTCCAGCGCTGCGCCCAGTAACCTGGAGCCGATACCCTTGCCGTGCCAGGACGATGCGACGCCCATGCCGATAGCGCCGACATGGCTCTGCCGGCTGCGTGAATATTGCTCGAGGCCAATACT
The DNA here is from genome assembly GCF_002157375.1 of Pseudomonas syringae. Classification (GTDB taxonomy): domain Bacteria; phylum Pseudomonadota; class Gammaproteobacteria; order Pseudomonadales; family Pseudomonadaceae; genus Aquipseudomonas; species Aquipseudomonas syringae_T. The sequence goes on along the minus strand of NZ_MTSA01000003.1, from coordinate 394,923 downwards.
GCCGATGACTTCGCCGCCATTCAGCGCAACCAGCTTCACATGCCGCTCAGTGCTGTCGGCCAGACGTTTGCGCCACACGTCGATGGACTGATAAGGCATCTGCAACACCTGACGACATACCGCTGGCTCGTTGTAGAGCGCTGTGACGCCTTCAAGATGAGGTTCAGCCATGCGCTGGATGAGGATCTGCGGGATGGGTGTATGCACGTGGATTCACTCCTTTGAATTGCGTTAACCCGATCAGGTTAAAACGCATGATTACCTGCGCCGGGCGGCCGCGGAAGACTGCTCAGACAATTTACTCAGGCTTGCCCATTGCCTGCCATTCGGCAAACCGGGCGTCTATCAACGGGGACAGCCTGTCGTCGTTGGCCCATGTGCCTTGCACGCTGTAGGGCGCATCTTGAGTCACGCCGAAGGCCAGCAGATAATCGTCGATGTAGCGGCTGTTGATGTTCATTAAAATACCTGGATTGAAGACAGTCCAGCGTCACTGCAGTTTGGTTCGCTTCTCTTCGCACAAGGAATTACCCGGCTTATGACGGAACACATGATCTACGGCGTTGAAGGCGAAAGCGAAGACTTCCGTGCCGCGGTTGCCAGTGCGCGCCGCACATTCAAGTTTTTCTGGCGGGAGATGTCCTGGGAGCGCCGCCGGATTGTGCAGGCGCTGGACCTGGCGGCGATAAAGGTGTCGTTTTCTACGGATTCGCCTGATCCGGATAGCCCATCGGTCGAGAACATGTGGGTGACGGATGTCGATTTTGACGGCCAGACCCTTTCAGGCGTTCTCATGAATGAACCTGAGTGGGTGAGTTCGATCAACGCCGGGGACCCGGTATCCGTTCCGCTGACCCGCCTGAACGACTGGGTCTATGTGCTGGGCGGCCGCGTATTCGGCGGCTTCACCATTGATGCGTTGCGGTGCGGCATGTCTTCGGCCGAACGCATCGAGCATGATCAGGCATGGGGGCTGGACTTTGGTGAGGCGGGAACGGTCATGCTGGTCCCGCCTGCAAAGGGCAAGTCACCGGTCCGCTTTACTCGCACACTGGCCAGTGCGGCGGACAAACGCGCTTTGAACACGCTTGAACGGCGTGAGCATCCGATGGGGCTGAATGCTCAGAGCGCGGTAGAAGAGGGGCTTCGGGAGGATCCTGCGCTTGTCACTGACTATGACGAAGAGGGCTGGCAGATGATCCACCGCGAAGCACTCGCGGGCAATTGCAATGTCGTGATTACCCTCTTGCACAGTGGGGCAGACCCTGCAACGACTAACCGCAACGGGCACGACGTGCTGACGCTTGCCCGCTTGGCGGGATGGCCGAGAATCATCGAAGTGTTGGAGGGTGATCGCTCAAACCTTGAAAAGTCGATGCAGCGGCCCGGTTTTCCAGCCTGGCCCATCGGCCTGACGATGACCATCATCGGCATGGGTGGTCTTTACTTCGCTGCCATGAATCAGTCGACAGGCCGGTGGGGTGTCAGGGATGAAGGCTTTCTGAGCACAGGTATTTTCCTCGCCCTCGTCTTGTTGTGCGGGCAAGGTCTGATCCTGTGTACAGGCCCCTGGTATTTTCGGCTGCGTGAGCGAACGCCACTGTGGGGCAAGGCCAGGGCCCTTGATTGGCTGGCAATGCTGACAGGGGCTTTGCTTGCGTTCTTCTTGCACGACCACTTGGGCGCCTACCTGCAGCATAGATAGCGCGCCCTGCGCCAAAAACAGGGTATTGCTTCCCCCTCTTCATAAGTGTACCGTTGTGTTCACTTATGAAGAGGGTCGCATCATGTCAGCCGCTTCGAATGCCCGGATGGTTCAGGAGTCCATCAAGCCATGTATCGGCACGCGTCTTTTCGCTGATAAGAAAGCATTGTTGTCCGGCGACTTCGCCAAGGACATTCGTGAACTGCTGGAGCGACGCGGTGTGCTGGTGTTCCCGCAGATCCATTTTACCGACGCCGAGCAGATTGCATTCACCCGGACACTCGGGACTTTTTGCCCTGAAGCCAATGACGGCCAGAACATCACCCGGATCAGCCTCGACGTCAAAGAGAACCCGGCAGGCGCGGAGTTTCTCAAGGGCTCGTTTTACTGGCACATCGACGGCACTGGCAGCGATGCACCGATTCTGGCTTCGTTGTTGTCGTGCAAAGTGGCGGCAAGCTGGGGAGGCAACACGGGGTTTTGTAACACCTATGCGGCTTACGACGCTTTGCCGGACACAGACAAACGACGTTACGAAACCCTGCGCGTGATACATGCCCCGTGGGCATCGTTACTCTATTACAATCCGGAGCCCAGCCTGGCCATGCTGACGGCAATGCAGGCCATCGGTGAAAAGGAGCTTCCGCTGGTGTGGAAGCACCGCTCCGGTCGCAAGTCTCTGATTCTTGGCTGTACCGCCCGGCAGGTCATCGGCATCAGCCCAGCGCAAAGCGCGCAGATCCTGGTCGGTCTTCGCGAGTGGGCCACGGCCGAGGCGTTCAGCTACAGCCATGAATGGCACTCAGGGGATCTGGTGATTTGGGACAACACCGGCACTTTGCACCGGGCAGAAGCTTACGACCCGGCATCCGGGCGGCTGATGCACCGCACCAAGCTGCAAGGCGAAGAGCCTTTTGAGTGATTCGCCAGAAGGCGACACCCGAGCAACTTTCCGGTCCTCATGCTGAGGGGACTGTCTTGAGTCGAATCGTTTTACCGGATTGGAGAAGCGGTTATGTGCAGATCTAAAGAGCCCATTGCGGGCGTCTTCTTTTTGTTGGTTCTGGCGGCCGGAGGCCTGGTGGCCCAGGAACCGTTCCCTCATTTCGGAATCGATCTGCCTTCGGACATGCTGAACGGGGAAAGCCCGCCCAGGCCTGTTTCGCAACGACAGACCATGCCGCTCGATGAGCGGCGGTTCAGCAGCGTGATGCTTGAATCTGCCAACCTGTACGCGGTGCTGGAACAACCCGCTCAGTTGTAATCGGGTGTATCTCTTCAGGCGCTGGTGTCAGTGATATTGGCGAAGAAGATGCAGCCGATCAGCCGTGCAAACAGCGTCAATGTTTCTGGCAGATCAGGGTCTTCAAACAGGGTTACTTGTGAATCCAGCGCACACAGTGCGCCGTAAAGCTGCCCGTCAGGAAGAAAAATAGGCACGCCCGCATAACTTTCTATGGCGTACCGTTTTACAACCGGGCGATTCGCGTACCGGCCGTCCTGGCTGATCTGCGGTACGAACAAGGCTTCGGGGTTAACGCAAAATTCGCTGCACAATGTTGTTTCGAGTGCGAACACATCGCCGTCGTCGATGCCAAGGTCCATCGGGTCATAGACAGAGCAGGCAATCCAGTCCGCATCGGTGAACTTCGCGATGCCCGCGAAGCGCATGCCGGTCAGCCGCGTGACCAACCGCAAGACGTTAGTCGTCGCCTCGATCTCGGCAATCGCAGATCGCTCCTCAGTGGTCAAGCCGCCCCTTGAAGCCGTCAACGCCAGACTCATGCAGTTCTCCGGAATACTCAGTGTGTGTGCAGCAGCCCATGCTAACTGACCCGGTTTAAAAAGCCATATGCCGCCGTGCCGCCCGCAAACTATTTTCAGGCAAGAATATTGACGCCAACTTTAAAGTTTGGCGTCACGCTGCCGACATCACGGTGTTGTATAGGCGGCAAGGATTAGCCTCGTGTATCCACCGATGACCTAACAAGAGCACATTACGTTGAAAAAAACGCTGAGCAATATTTCTGTCAGGTCCAAGCTCGCGCTGGGCTTTGCTCTGGTGATCGTATTGACAGTGCTGATCGCACTGACAGGCTGGAGCGGTATCACGTCACTCAGCGAGCGTAGCGAAAGGATCGCCGACATCGGCAAGATGAGCACGCTGACGCGAGACGTCCGGATCGCACGTCTGGCCTACACGATCAAATACGATGCTGAACGAGCCGCCAACTGGAAAAAGGCACTTGAGGCGCTGGAAACCCACGTCAAATATGCTCAGGAGGTGTTCGACTCCCCACTGAACACTCCGTTAGTGAACGCGTCTGCCGATGCGCTGAAAGACTATCGCGTTCACTATGACAGCCTCATTCAGGCGACCGCCGCCCGTGAAGCGACTCGTGGCGTGTTTGGTCAGTATGCCGATGCGGCAGCCGACGATCTGCAAAAGCTGAATGCTTACGCAAGGTCGGAAAATGGCAACGCTCAGGACCGAGAGACCGTCACGCAGACAATGACCCTGTTTCAGAAAATGCGTTTCGATCTGCGCGGCTACACCTACTCGCTGAAAGCCGAGAACAAAGCGCCCGCAGAAGCCTCGATGAATACCGTCATTACCTATGTCAGGAACCTGCAAGGTTTTGACAGTCAATCCGCGATTACCAGGCACCTTGAAGAGTCGCTGATTAACTATCAGAACACCCTTAACCAGTTCACTGCTGCGCAAGCAAAGATTGACCAGGCTCAGGCCGGTATCGATAAAAGCATCGGCGTCCTCTTTAACTCCGCCGATCAGCTTTCCGCCAATCAGGTCAACCTGAGAATCGAGGACGTGGGGCAGGCCAAAACCATGCTCTCCATGTGGCTGGTCGCAGCGCTGATCGTGAGTTTCCTGGCCGCTTGGATCATCACCCGTCTTATCGTCGGCCCGTTGCTTGAAACATTGAAACTGGCTGAACGTGTGGCCGATGGTGATCTGACGCACAACCAGGCGGTTACCCGGAAGGATGAGCTTGGACTGTTGCAGGGCAGCATGCTGCGCATGACCACCAATCTGCGCGAGTTGATCGGTGGCTTGCGTGATGGCGTGACCCAGATAGCCAGCGCTGCCGAGCAGTTGTCTGCTGTCACGGAGCAAACCAGTGCCGGTGTAAACAGCCAGAAAACCGAGACGGATCAAGTGGCAACCGCCATGCACGAGATGTCGGCGACCGTTCAGGAAGTCGCGAGAAATGCCGAGCAGGCGTCACATGCTGCGGTCAACGCCTCGAAAGAAGCGCGTGAAGGCGATGGCGTGGTGTCCAAAGCGGTGGCACAGATCGAAAAACTCGCCACTGAAGTCCAGCACTCCAAGTCGGCGATGGACGACCTCAAGAGCGAAAGCAACAAGATTGGCGGCGTACTTGACGTCATCAAGGCCGTTGCCGAGCAGACCAACCTGCTGGCGCTCAATGCTGCCATCGAAGCGGCACGTGCCGGTGAGGCCGGTCGAGGTTTCGCTGTAGTGGCTGACGAAGTCAGAAGCCTGGCGCAGCGTACGCAGACATCGACCGAGGAAATTGCCGCGCTGATCAGCGGATTGCACAGCCGCACCACGCAGGTGGCCACGATCCTCGACAACAGCCAGGCGCTGACCACTAACAGCGTCGAGCTGACCCGTAATGCGGGCGTTTCGATCAGCAACATCACACAGGCAATTTCGACCATTGAGACGATGAACCATCAGATCGCTGCAGCCGCCGAACAACAAAGCGCGGTTGCCGAAGAGATCAATCGCAGCGTGCTGAATGTGCGGGATATCTCCGAGCAGACGGCGTCGGCCAGCGAAGAAACGGCCGCGTCGAGTGTCGAGCTTGCTCGTCTGGGCGGGCATCTGCAAAGCCTGGTCAGCCGATTCAAGGTCTGACCCCCAAGCTGGGCAAAGGGTATCCGGTGCAAGCGCAACGCTGCGCACCGGATGCCTGCCGCTACCGTCCCCACAAGCTGATCGCATACTCCACAAAACTTCTCAATTTAGGCAACCGATAACGGTCCTGCACATAGAGCAGGTTCATCGGTCGTCTGGGCAGACGGTAGTCTGTCAGCAGTGCCACCAGCCGTCCTTCCTGCAAATCCCGCTGGACCAGCGCATCCGGAAGCATCACCACGCCCATTCCAGCGCGCGCAGCCTGATAAAGAGCGGATGAAGTATTGGCCACCATCGAGCCGTCCACGTCTACCAGAACCTCGCCCTCGGGGCCTGTCATGCGCCATTGCGTACCGGCGGTACGCCACTCATCGCCGGCCGGATAGGCGAACGCCAGGCAATTATGCAAGCGAAGGTCTTCGGGCCTGACGGGCGCACCGTGGCGGGCAAGATAGTCCGGCGTAGCGCAAATGGTCAGGGTGTAATCCTGCAACGGGCGTGCAATCAATGGCGATGATTGCGCAAGGTTGCCCAGACGGATAGCGACGTCAAAACCATTGTCGATCATGTCCAGTCGCTGATTGGTCAGCACCAGATCAAGCCTGACGTCAGGAAAGCGCTGCGAAAATCCGACCAAAGCAGGTGCCAGCAACTCCGAGCCGAAGGTCAGCGGTGCGGTGATACGCAATGTGCCGGTCGGATCCCCCTGCGCCTGCTCGGCCAGTTGCTCGGATTCGGCGACCAGCCCCAGAACTTCCAGGCAGCGCTGGTAATACGCAGTGCCGAACTCGGTCAGCCGCTGGCGGCGGGTGGTGCGTTGCATGAGGCTGACACCCAGGCGTTGCTCGAGTGCGCGCAAGTGATTGCCGACCATCGTTGTGGAAATCGAACACGCCTGTGCTGCCGCCGTGAGGCTGCCGGTTTCGACCACCTTCACGTATACCCGCATCGCCTGAAACAAGTCCATTAACAATCTCAGCTTTAAAATGATTGAAGTATTTCGCTGTTTATCCAGAACAGGTGGTTAACCATACTGCAAAAACCGACACCTACCCAAGGAGCTTCACGCCATGACCCCCGCCTGCCTGATGAGCACTTATCAACCGCTGGCCCTGAGTTTTACTCGCGGTCTGGGCACGCGCCTGTGGGACCAGAGTGGTCGCGAATATCTGGATGCAGTGGCGGGCGTGGCCGTGACCGGTGTCGGGCATTCACACCCGCTGCTGGTCGAGGCGATCCGTGAACAGGCAGGTTTGCTGCTGCATACCTCCAATCTGTACAGCATTGACTGGCAGCAGCGGCTGGCGCACAAGCTGACCGGACTGGCCGGGATGGACCGGGTGTTTTTCAACAATTCCGGTGCCGAAGCCAATGAAACGGCGCTCAAACTGGCGCGCCTGCATGGCTGGCACAAGCACATTCAGCAGCCGCTGGTGGTGGTCATGGAAAATGCATTTCACGGGCGCACGCTGGGCACACTGGCCGCCAGCGATGGACCCTCGGTGCGCTTGAGCTACAGCGACTTGCCGGGGGATTACATCAAAGTGCCATTCGGTGATCTTGCCGCCTTCGACAACGTCTGCGTGACTCACGGTCATCGGATTGCTGCCGTGTTGGTGGAGCCGATTCAGGGCGAGGGCGGCGCGCAGGTGGCCCCTGCCGGTTATCTCAAGGCGTTGAGTGAGCGTTGCACACGGCGTGACTGGCTGTTGATGCTCGACGAAATCCAGACCGGCATGGGGCGCACCGGCCAGTGGTTTGCCTTTCAGCATGAAGGCATCGTGCCCGATGTCATGACGCTGGCCAAAGGCTTGGGCAATGGCATCCCGATCGGTGCCTGTCTGGCGAGGGGCAGGGCAGCGGATCTGTTCACGCCGGGCAGTCATGGCAGCACGTTCGGTGGCAATCCACTCGCTTGCCGGGTGGGCTGCACCGTGATTGACATCATCGAGCAGCAAGGGCTGGTGGAGAATGCCCGGCTACAAGGCCAGCGCTTGATTGAACAGTTGCACAACGTGCTCGGCAAGCATCCGCTGGTGTTGGAGATTCGCGGTCAGGGGCTGATGATCGGCGTCGAATTGCAAGAGGCTATTCCCGATCTGACGCGGGTCGCGGCCGAGCAATTCGGACTGTTGATCAACGTCACGCGGGGCAAGGTCATCCGTCTGTTGCCACCGCTGGTGCTGCAGGCCGCCGACGTGGACCAGGTCGTCCAGCGGTTATCGGCGACACTGGACAGTGTCGGCCAGCGGTCGCTCAAACGTTCAGCGTAAGGTCGGAATCGGGGAAAAGGACGACATCGGGCTGTACCGGGATGACCCATATGCGGTAGAACAGACCAGCATCGCGTGTGTCTGCGCGATGGCTACCCAATGGATTTGAAAGGAGCCCACCATGTTAATCCGGTCCCTGACCCTCGCCACCCTGCTTGTCGCTGCCGGTTCAGCGCTAGCCGCCGACAGCGACAGCCCCTTGGCGCAGGAGCGCGGCAAGTCGCGTCCCTTGATCATCATCGCGCCCAGCACGGTCGATCCGACACTGGTCAACCTCAAGAAAGCGCTGGACGAACCCGCTAATCGTGAAGCGTTCGCGCAGCGCAACATGGTGTTGTTCACCGTCATCAATACCATTGGCGAGCGCAATGGCAAAACCCTGGATGCGCAATCGACCATGGCTTTGATACGTGAGTTGAAACTGGGTGCGGGGGCGCAGACCAAGGTCATTCTGGTGGGCAAGGACGGCGAGAAGAAGATCGAGAAGTCCGGGCCGATTGACCCCAAAGAGATATTTGCCACCATCGACCAGATGCCGATGCGTGAACAGGAGGCGTCTGCGCCACCACCGGAGCCGGAAGCCAAGCCTGCACCGGCCGAAAAGCCTGGCAAGCCCACCAAAGGCGGGGCGCCTGGCAAAACGCTGGATGACTGAGTGATGCCATTGCGCGCGGGTTTCCGCGCGCTGTTCGGGCAAGGGTTTTGATCAGTCGCCGCGAATGTACTGTTCAAGCTGTTGAATGAGACTGGCTTGCTCGGCGATGGCTTCCTTCACCAGGTCGCCAATGGACAGCAGGCCCAGCAGTTGTCCGTCTTCCACGACAGGCAGGTGCCGCAAGTGGCTGTCGGTCATGATGCCCATGCAGGCTTCGACGCTCTGTTGCGAATCCACGGTGATGACCTTGTTGCTCATGATTTCGCTGACCGGCGTGCCGACCGAAGAGCGCCCCTTGAGAACCACCTTGCGCGCGTAGTCGCGTTCGCTGACCACGCCCACTACCACGCCGTTTTCGACCACTGGCAATGCGCCGATATTTTTATCCGCCATCAGCCTGAGCGCATCGAGCACCATCTGATGTGGCTCGATGGTATGCACGTGCTGGTTGTGCAGGTCTTTCAATTTCAACAGTTGGGCGACGGTTTTCATGATGCTCTCCGGGATGGCGACCTGTATGACTGTAGTGCATGTGCAGTGACGCTACAGATTCGTGCAGCCCGGCCAACCAATCAACTGCTAAATAAGCATCAGGGGCATAGACGGAATCAATAGTCGGCGTTTCCGTAATTACCTTGATTGGACTGAGAACCGCGCCTTCACGCTAATAGCCAAGTAGAATCAGCGTGTTCACCCACAGTCGAGGTTGCAGCGTTGGATTTACAGCAGGGCTTTATCCTGAGTCGGCACTGGCAAGATACGCCTGCCGGGACTGAGGTCGACTTCTGGCTGGCCACCGACCAAGGTCCTCGTCACATTCGTCTGCCTTGCCAGCCTTCTGTCGCTTTCATTCCTGCCGAACAGGGCGAGCGCGCCCGTTCGTTGTTGCGTACCGAGCGTGGAGTGGAATTGCGCCCGCTGGAACTCTGCGACTTTCGCCATCGCCCGGTGTTGGGTGTGTACTGTCAGCAGCACCGGCAGATGATGAACGTCGAGAAGCTGCTGCGCAGGGGCAATGTGGACGTTTACGAAGCCGACATCCGCCCGCCCGAACGTTACCTGATGGAACGCTTCATCACTGCGCCCGTGCAATTTAGCGGTACACCGAATGCCGATGGCGTGCTTTGCGAGGCGCAGATCCGACCTGCGCCGGATTACCGGCCACAGCTGAAACTGGTGTCGCTGGATATCGAAACCACCGCGCGGGGTGAGCTGTACTCAATCGCGCTGGAGGGCTGTGGCCAGCGTCAGGTGTACATGCTTGGCCCGCCCAACGGCGGCGATGAGGCGCTGGATTTTCAGCTCGACTATTGCGACACCCGGGCGCAGTTGCTGGAGCGCCTGAACGACTGGCTGGCGCTGCACGACCCCGACGCGTTCATTGGCTGGAACGTGGTGCAGTTTGACCTGCGCGTCTTGCACGAACATGCCCAGCGCCTGCAGGTGCCACTGCGGCTCGGGCGCGGCGGGGAGCCGATGGGCTGGCGCGAGCATGGCAGCCGCAACAATCACTTTTTTGCCGAAGTCAGCGGTCGGTTGATCATCGACGGTATCGAGGCGCTGCGTTCGGCGACTTGGAGTTTTCCGTCGTTCAGCCTTGAATACGTCGCGCAGACGTTGCTGGGCGAAGGCAAGGCCATCGACACGCCGTACCAGCGCATGGACGAAATCAACCGCATGTTCGCCGAGGACAAGCCGGCGCTGGCGCGCTACAACATCAAGGACTGCGAGTTGGTGACGCGCATCTTCGCCAAGACCCAGTTGCTGACCTTTCTGCTTGAGCGCGCCACAGTGACCGGCCTGCCTGTCGACCGGAGCGGTGGCTCGGTTGCCGCGTTCTGCCATTTGTATATTCCGCTGATGCACCGCCAGGGATTTGTGGCGCCTAATCAAGGCGAGCGACTGCCCGAAGCCAGCCCAGGCGGTTTCGTCATGGATTCTCAGCCGGGGCTGTACGAGTCGGTGTTGGTGCTGGATTACAAAAGCCTCTATCCGTCGATCATTCGCACGTTTCTCATTGACCCGGTGGGCCTGATCGAAGGCATGCGTCATCCTGAAGAAAGCGCGTCGGTGCCGGGTTTTCGCGGCGCGCGGTTCTCACGCAACAGGCACAGTCTGCCCGCCATTGTCGAGCGCGTCTGGCAAGGTCGGGAGGCTGCCAAACGCGAGCAGAATGCCCCGCTGTCGCAAGCGCTGAAAATCATCATGAATGCGTTTTACGGTGTGTTGGGATCAAGCGGCTGCCGGTTTTTCGACCCGCGTCTGGCGTCATCGATTACCTTGCGCGGCCATGAAATCATGCTCAAGACCCGCGATCTTATTCAGGCGCAGGGCTATACCGTGATTTACGGTGACACTGACTCGACGTTTGTCTGGCTGGGTCGTCCCCACGGGCAAGAAGAAGCGGCGGGCATCGGCAAGGCATTAGTGCAGCAGGTCAACCAGTGGTGGCGCGAGCATTTGCAGAAAGAATACGGCTTGCACAGTGCGCTGGAACTGCAATACGAAACGCATTTTCGACGTTTTCTGATGCCCACCGTGCGCGGCGCAGAGGAGGGCAGCAAGAAACGCTACGCCGGGCTTGTCACGCGTGTCGACGGGACCGAAGAAATGGTCTACAAGGGCCTGGAAACGGTGCGCACCGACTGGTCGCCGCTGGCCCAGCGGTTCCAGCAAGAGCTGTACCTGCGCATTTTCAAGCGCCAGCCGTATCAGGAGTACGTGCGTGATTATGTGCAGCGCACGTTGTCAGGCGAACTGGACGATATGCTTGTCTACCGCAAGCGTCTGCGCCGCAAGCTTGACGACTACCAGCGCAACGTGCCGCCGCATGTGCGCGCCGCGCGTCTGGCCGATGAATACAACGATCAGCAGAAGCGCCCGCGCCAGTACCAGAGCGGCGGCTGGATCAGCTACGTGATGACCACGGCCGGGCCGGAACCCTTGGAAATTCGTCATGCGCCTATCGACTACGATCATTACGTGACGCGCCAGTTGCAACCGTTGGCTGATGCGATCCTGCCGTTCGTGGACGACGATTTCAGTACCTTGATCGGGGGGCAGCTCGGGCTTTTCTAACGGCTGCTTAACTGGTCGGCGATCCACGGCAAAACCTGTTCGCAGGAGACTTCGATTTTCATCTCGAGCAGCTCATCGGCGCGGGTCTTGCCGTGGTTGATGGCAATGACCGGTTTGCCTTGCTCGACCATCGCTTTGCACAGGCGAAACGCCGACCAGGCCATCAGAGAAGAGCCCACCACCAGCAGGCCTTCGGCCTGTTCCACGCTCGATGTCGCTCTGGCAGCGGTTGGCGGGGCGACGTTTTCACCAAAGAACACCACATCCGGTTTAAGCCTGTCGCCCTGACAGTGCAGGCAGTGGGGAACCTTGAAGCCGGCTTCGAAAGCGGGGTCCAGCAATGTGTCGCCGTCAGGGGCCTGCGTCGCATGGACGCCGGACAGGTACGGATTCTGCTGCAATAACTGCTCTTGAATCGCCGCCCGGTCCATTCGCTGCTGACAGTCCAGGCACATTACGCGGTGCAGGCTGCCGTGCAGTTCGATGACGTCTTGGCTGCCGGCCTGGGTGTGCAGCGCATCGACATTCTGAGTGATCAAACCGCTAATGGCATTTTCAGCCTGCAATGCGGCCAGCGCCTGATGAGCCGCATTGGGCTGTGCTGCACGGATACGCGGCCAGCCCAGCATGGCTCGCGCCCAATAACGTTGCCGGGCGGCAGGATTGCCGACGAACTCCTGATACATCATTGGCTGCTTGCCACGCCGCACGCCGTCCTTGTCACGGTAATCCGGAATGCCGGATGCGGTGCTGATGCCTGCTCCGGTCACGACCAGAAATGACCTGTCGACCATCGTCTGGCAAAGGGTATCGAGCAAATGGCGGGTAGGGCTGTCGAGCATGTTGGAACCTCGGATGGCCTGTCTGTCATGGTCGTGACATTATCACCACGCATCGCGGATAGCTGAACGCACGGCCGCGAGAATCAGGCGTTTACTCCTTGAGCGCGATCTTCTTGCCGCGTCGGGCACCTATGTCGCTGGCCTGGCCGTCGCGTTGCTTGCCGGTACGGGCCTGGGTGATCAGCGCCGGGATCAGCGGGCCTTCGGGCAGGTTTTTCCAGAAACGCGAGGGGAAATGGCCTTCCATGACTTTAGGGTTGAGGCGGGCAGGGTTAAAGATGTGACTGTAGTAAGTGAGCCACAATGCGCCGTGTGGATCTTCCACTTGTCGCGCCATGATTTGCCATGCTTCGGGGCAGCGGCGTTCGTGGATCAACTGCTTGCCATCGTAGTACACACCGTCTTGCGGCGTGGCGATCATCCAGCGGTGCTGGCCCATGCGGCCGATGAAATGCTCGCTGGCGCTAAGCAGGATGTCGTGCGCCGGTTCATGCCAGGCTACGTATTGCGGGCGCATGCTCACCGCTTCGTTGTCGGCAGGGGGCAGCGCGACAAACCGCAAAAAAGCATGCAAGTGATGCGCCTCGCGACGCACTGACTTGAGCCGTCGATGCAATTCGCTGCCCAGTTTATCGCCAGCCATCATGGCGGTGCGGTCGCCGTGGGTGACGCGCCACAGCACTTCGTACAGCAGGCTCCAGCGTTGCTCGCCGCGATAGCGTGAGGTGCTTTCCAGCAATGGCAGCAGTTCCAGCGGGACGCGGGCTTGAAACGGACCGGCTTCCTCTGGATACGCCTCTTCACTGCCAAACAGATCGGCGGCATCCGGCGATTTCCAGCTGACCTGGCTGGGGTCGATTTCGTGGCTTAGCAACCAGCGAGCCTGCAACCGCCAGGTGTCGAACAGGTCGTCGCAATCAAGGCAGATCATCCCCAGAGCCCCATTTGCTGAGGCTGTGGCCGGTCACGCAACTGATGGTGCAGGAACTCGCTGGTGGTCTCGGCGTGCGGCGGATGATAGTCGCTGGTGATGATGAAGGGCTTGGCCTTGGCCAACACGCAGCGCATGCGCGTCAGGTCTTCGTAGCGAATGCGTCGCTGTCTGCGCAGTTCGACGAGCCGCTGGGTGGTACGAATACCAATGCCCGGAACACGGGCGATCAACGCAGGGTCGGCATTGTTGAGGTCCAGCGGGAATACTTGACGGTTGCCCAGCGCCCACGCCAGCTTGGGATCGATGTCCAGCGCCAGATCGCCAGGCCCGTCGAGCAGTTCGCCTGCCGTAAAACCATAGCCGCGCAACAGGAAGTCGGCCTGATACAGGCGGTGTTCACGCATCAACGGCGGGGCGGCCAGCGGAACGCTATTGGGGCTGTTGGGGATCGGGCTGAAAGCCGAGTAATAGACCCGGCGCAGTTTGAAGTTGCTGTACAGCGACTGGGCGCTGTGCAGGATGGTGCTGTCATCGGTGGCGTCGGCACCGACAATCATCTGCGTGCTTTGCCCGGCTGGCGCAAAGCGTGGCGAGCGCGGTTCGTTGCGTACAGTCTGTTCGCCGGTGTAGATGGTCTGCATGGCCTGCTTGATGGACGCCACGTCTTTTTCCGGCGCCAGGGTCTGCAGGCTCAGGTCGGTGGGCAGTTCGATATTCACGCTCAGACGGTCTGCATAGCGGCCGGCCTTTTCGATCAGCGCGGGGTCTGCATCGGGGATGGTCTTGAGGTGAATGTAGCCGCGAAACTCATGCACTTCTCGCAGCAACCGGGCGACCTCGACCAGTTGCTCCATCGTGTAATCCGCCGAGCGAATGATTCCGGAACTCAGGAACAGACCGCTCACGCAATTACGCCGGTAAAAATCCAGCGTCAGCGTAACCACTTCTTCGGGCGTAAAACGCGCGCGGGGCACGTCGCTGGAGCGCCGGTTGACGCAGTACTGGCAGTCATACAGGCAAAAGTTGGTCAATAGGATTTTCAGCAGCGATACGCAACGTCCATCCGGCGTATAGCTGTGACAGATACCCATGCCGTTGGTGGAGCCGAGCCCGCTTTTGTTCTGCGAACTGCGCTTGGGCGCTCCGCTGCTGGCGCACGACGCATCGTACTTGGCGGCGTCCGCCAGAATGCTGAGCTTGTCGATGAGCTGCATGGAATGCCCCTTAACTGTTTGTATGTACAGTATAGGGTTGCCCATGCAGACTCAAGCGCTGATGCCCGGATCAGACCGAAGGTCGCTCGTTATCACCGCGCATTGCAGTTGCAAACTTAAATGTTATTTTATAACGGGCAGATTGACAGGTATGTAATACTGTAACAAATATTTGCAGGTTACTGACGCGTGAAATCTTCTCCTTCCCCTTCAATCGCGGGTTCTGCGCTGGCGCTATCGGCCTGGAAACGCATTCTGTTTTCTCTGGTGATACTGACGTTGCTGTGGCTGGCCATCGGTTGGTCGGTGGCCATTCCGTGAGCGCCGCCATTGCGCTGGAAAATCTGACCGTGGCGTATGAACGCCGTCCTGCGGTGCATCACATCAGCGGGCGTTTCGAAGCGGGCAGCCTGACCGCCATCGTCGGGCCGAACGGTGCAGGGAAATCCACCCTGATCAAGGCCATTGCCGGGACCATGAAACCCGCACAGGGTCATGTTGATCGCGGACGTCTGGCAACCCGCACCATTGGTTATCTGCCTCAAGCGGCCGAGATTGATCGCAGCTTTCCATTGAGCGTCGCCGACACGGTGGCGATGGGGGCGTGGCACAGCGTTGGCCCGTTTCGCGGCCTCACGCGGCAGCACGCCGTGCTGACGCAGGATGCACTGCGCACCGTCGGCCTGGAGGGGTTCGAGAAACGCAGCGTCGGCTCACTGTCGTCCGGCCAGTTTCAGCGTGTCCTGTTCGCCCGACTGCTGCTGCAAGACGCTTCGGTGATCCTGCTGGACGAGCCGTTCACAGCCATTGATGCGCGTACCACCCGCGACCTGCTTGAACTGGTACGCGTCTGGCACGGGCAGGGGCGGACGGTGATTGCCGTGCTGCATGACATCGATCAGGTTCGTCAGCATTTTCCGCAGACCCTGCTGATGGCCCGCGAAGCCATCGCGTGGGGCGAGACGGCGGATGTGCTCAGCGTCGCCAACCTGCGCAAGGCGCGCAACATGGCGGAATACTGGAGCCCGGACGCGCTGTTGTGTGATGCCGAGGACGAGCGCTCATGATGCTCTATAGCCTGGTCATCGAGCCGTTTATCGAGTTTGGCTTCATGCGCCGTGCGCTGGTGGCGTGTCTGGCGCTGGGGATTGGCTCCGGTCCGGTCGGCGTGCTGTTGATGCTGCGTCGCATGAGCCTGGTGGGCGATGCCATGAGCCATGCGGTCTTGCCGGGGGCGGCGGTGGGGTTCATGGTTGCCGGGCTGTCGCTGCCTGCGATGGGCTTTGGCGGGTTGATTGCCGGGCTGGCAGTGGCCCTGCTGTCCGGCCTGGTCAGTCGCTTGACCTCGCTGCGTGAAGACGCCAGTTTCGCCAGCTTCTACCTCACTTCGCTGGCCGCTGGCGTGCTGATCGTCTCGCTGCACGGGTCCAGCGTCGATCTGCTGCACGTGCTGTTCGGCACCATCCTGGCGATTGACGATACAGCCATCTACATGGTCGGCGGCATTGCCTCGTTCACGTTGGTGCTGTTGGCGGTGATCTATCGCCCGCTGGTGCTTGAGTGTTTCGATCCGGGTTTCCTGCGTGCCGTCGGTGGGCGTGGGTCTCTGTACCACGTGTTGTTTCTGTTGCTGGTGGTGCTGAATCTGGTCGCCGGTTTTCAGGCGCTGGGCACCCTGATGGCGGTGGGCATGATGATGTTGCCCGCCACCGCGGCCCGCTTCTGGACCAACTCGTTGAGCGGCCTGATGGTGATTTCGACGCTGCTGGCCACCTTGTCCGGCCTGATCGGGCTGATCGTTTCCTACCACGTTGGCGTCGCCTCCGGGCCGGCCATCGTCCTGACCGCCAGTGCGTTCTACGGCGTTTCCCTGCTGTTCGGGCGCACGGGGATCGTGCGTCGGCTGTTTCCCAAACCTCACCTGGCTCATTGAAAGGGTATGTCATGAAACGATTGATGTTATTGAGTTCTATGGCGGCACTGGCGTTGTCGGCATTCGCCAGCCTGGCCCAGGCCAAACCGCTTGAGGCGGTGGCATCGTTCACGGTCATCGCCGACATGGTCAGCACGGTCGGCGGTGATCGCGTACACGTCAAATCCCTGATCGGCCCGAATGGCGATCCGCATGTCTATGAGCCGACGCCGAGCGATGCCCAGGCATTGAAAAGTGCTGACCTCGTGTTTGTCAGCGGTCTGCACCTGGAAGGGTGGATGGACCGTCTGATCAAGGCGTCCGGTTACAAAGGAAAGCCGGTGGTGCTGTCACAAGG
This sequence comes from Pseudomonas syringae, assembly GCF_002157375.1. Lineage (GTDB taxonomy): Bacteria > Pseudomonadota > Gammaproteobacteria > Pseudomonadales > Pseudomonadaceae > Aquipseudomonas > Aquipseudomonas syringae_T. Next base: position 378,048 of record NZ_MTSA01000003.1, on the reverse strand, counting down.
CATCAAGACCCGCAGCATGGATGAGGACGGCAAGCGCATTGTTGACCCGCATGCCTGGAACAGCGCTGCCAACGGGGTGATTTATGTGCGCAACATTGTGGCTGCCTTGAAGAAAGCCGATCCGGAAGGGGCGAGCGTCTACCAGGCGAACGGTGATCGCTACATCGTCGAGCTGCAGCAACTGGATATCTATGCCCGCGATCAGATTCAGTCGGTTCCGGCGGCCAAGCGCAAGATTCTCACGTCGCATGATGCGTTCGGCTACTTTGGCGATGCGTATGGCGTGACGTTCCTGTCGCCGCTGGGCCTGTCCACCGAGTCCGAAGCGTCGGCAGCGGATGTGTCGAAACTGATTCGCCAGATCAAGGCCGAACATGTTAGCGCCTATTTCTTCGAGAATTCCAGCGACCCTCGTCTGGTCAAGCAGATCGCCGAAGCCAGTGGCGCCCAGCCAGGTGGTGAACTGTACGTCGAAGCGCTTTCGCCGGCCGACGGTCCAGCGCCGACTTACGCGAAGATGTTCCGCTACAACGTCGATACCCTGACCGCGGCCATGAAGCGTAATCAGTAACGGCAGTGCATGTGCAGCCCTTGCGGTTCAAGGGCTGCACACTGTTCAGGTGTCAGTCGAGGAACTTGAACACGGTGGTCTGGGTGTAGGCCTTGCCCGGGTCCAGTCGTGTGCTGGGGAAGTTCGGCTGATTAGGCGCATCCGGATAATGCTGGGTCTCCAGCGTGAAAGCCCCCCAATGCGGATAAACCTTGCCCGCCTTGCCGTGGATGCTGCCATCCAGGAAGTTGCCGGTGTACAACTGCACGCCGGGCTCTGTGGTGAACAGCTGCAACCTGCGCCCTGATTGCGGATCGCTGACTTCAGCCGCCAGTTTCTTCACGTCGCCTTTGGTGTCCAGCACCCAGTTGAAATCAAAGCCGCCTTGCTTGGGTTCGGCGTATTTGAGCTGCTGATGATCGTCCTTGATGTGCTTGCCGAACGCCGTGGGCTTGAGGAAGTCCATCGGGGTTCCGGCCACAGCGGGCAGCTCGCCGGTCGGGATCAGCTTGTCGTTGACGGGTGTGTAATGCGAGGCGTGAAGGGTCGCAACCTGCTTGAGCACATCGCCGCTGCCTGCGCCCGCCAGGTTGAAATAACTGTGGTTGGTCAGGTTCAGCACCGTCGGCTTGTCGGTGACCGCGCGGTAGTCGATCTTCAGCTCGTTCTTGTCGTTCAGGCTGTAGGTGACTTCGGTCTGTAATGTTCCGGGGAAGCCCATTTCACCGTCTGGCGACACGTAGGTCAGCTTCACGCCGACCGAATCACCGGTCCTGGTCTCCTGAGCTTTCCACACGCGTTTGTCAAAACCCTTGTCTCCGCCATGCAGCGCGTTGGTCTTGTCGTTGAGTGGCACCTGATAGGTCTTGCCATCCAGCGTGAACTTGCCGCCTGCCAGGCGGTTGCCGAAGCGCCCGATGGTCGCGCCGAAATACACGGTGCCATTGTTCTGATAACCCTGCACATCGTCAAAACCCAGCACGATGTCGTCTACCTTGCCGGCCTTGTCGGGCACCAGCAGCGATTGCAGCGTAGCGCCATAGGTGATGATGCTGGCCTGTACGCCATGACTGTTGCGCAACGTGTATTTTTCGATGGCAGCACCGTCGGACGTTTGCCCGAAATGGCTGTGTTCGCTGGTGAGTGCGGCCTGTGCCGTCAAGGTGCTGATCATCAAGGACAGTCCAAAAGTGCTGAGAAGAGCGTACTTTTTCATCTGATCTACCCACTTTTATTGTTATTGGTAAGACTATTTCATCGAAATTCATTCGATGCATGGGGTTATAGCCGATAAAATGCCGCTTGAAAAATAAATCGTAATACTATTTAGTAGTGCCAGCATCAGTGGGCTTTGGTCTGTCACCTTAGCTGATCTGATCAGGCTTTTTAGGCGAATGAACGGAATTCACCGACCTTCAAGCGCGACACAGGTTAAAAAGTGCCTTTACAACAATAACAAAGGACATTTTCATGAACTGGCTGCCCGTTTCCGAGCACCGTTTCAAGCTGGCCGAGGGCGCCTTTTGGGATGCCGAAAAGCAGGCCCTGTATTGGGTCGACATCGCGGGCTTTCTGGCCTGCAGCCTGGTCGCCAAGCAATATCGTCAATGGCGCATGCCCGAACCGGTTTCCGCGTTTATTCCGACCACTCGGGGCGATGCGCTGGTAACGCTGGCCAGTGGCGTCTATCGCCTGGACCTGACCGCCGAAAAAACCTCACTGTCGTTGTTCTGCGTGGCAGACCCCATTCCCGGCAATCGCGCCAATGAAGCCCGGTGTGATGCGAGCGGCCGTCTGTGGATGGGCAGTATGCAGAACAATATTGACGCCGAAGGCGGCGATATTCCTCTGGTTCGCCGTTCGGGCGGGCTGTTTCGGGTCGACGCCGAGGCGAGCGTGACGCGCCTGCTGGACGGGCAGGGCATCGTCAACACATTACTCTGGAATGCCGACGGCAGCCTGTTGTACAGCGCCGATACCCTCGACGACGTTATTTACCAATACCCGGTGCTGGCGGACGGTGCGCTGGGACCCCGCCAGGTCTGGGCAGCCGAACACAGCCGCGGTTCGCCCGACGGCTCGGCGATGGACGCCGAGGGCTATGTCTGGAACGCCCGTTGGGGCGGCAGTTGCCTGATTCGCTTTGCCCCTGATGGCAGTGTCGACCGAATCGTCGAATTGCCCGTCAGCCACCCCACCAGTTGCGTGTTCGGCGGTCCTGACCTGGAGACGCTGTACGTCACCAGCGCCGCACCTGATGACGCGCACGGTCAGTTCGACGGCGCGGTACTGATGGCGCACACCGGCGTCAAAGGGACGTTGTGCCACCGATTCGCGGGCTTATGACATGTCATTGCCGGTCCCCCTCATTGCACGGAGACAGGAAGGTGATAGCAGGAGTGACATTCGGTTACATAGAAGTCGCTTTTTATATGGTATGACTATTTAACCGGTTTCTGACGCCTGTGCGTTTGCAACCGCCACCTCGCTGAACGTTGTAGCTATTCAATAAAAATAAGGAGTTAGCTATGTTGAGTCGTCACGGGATCCGTTCCCTGTGCTGTGCCGCCGTCACTACCGCTGTCTTGGGTATGAGTGGTGTTATCTCCGCTGCCGAAGAGGTCAAGATCGGCTTTCTGGTCAAACAGGCTGAAGAGCCCTGGTTCCAGGCCGAGTGGCAATTTGCCGAAAAAGCCGGGAAAGCGCTGGGCTTCACTGTCGTGAAGATTGCCGTTCCCGACGGCGAGAAGACCTTGTCTGCGATCGACAGCCTTGCTGCCAGTGGCGTCAAAGGGTTTGTGATCTGCCCACCTGACGTTTCGCTAGGCCCTGCCATCGTGGCCAAAGCCAAGCTCAACGACATGAAGGTCATGGTGGTGGACGACCGCTTCGTCGATGCAAAGGGCAACCCTATGGAGGATGTGCCGTATCTGGGCATGGCGGCATTCGAAGTCGGCCAGAAACAAGGCGCCGCCATGGCGACCGAAGCGAAGAATCGCAAGTGGGACGAGGGTGAGTGGAAGGGCACTTACGCGATCATCAACACCTACAGCGAGCTCGATACCGGCAAAAAGCGCACCGACGGCTCGGTGGATGCGCTGAAAAAAGCAGGCTTGCCCGCCGATCACATTCTGTTTGCTTCACAAAAGACACTTGATGTACCAGGCGGAATGGACGCTACCAACTCGGCGTTGCCAAAACTGCCAGGCGATGCCAAGAACCTCATCATTGGCGGCATGAACGACAACACGGTACTGGGCGGCGTACGCGCCACTGCGGGCGCCGGTTTCTCCGCCAAAAACGTGATCGGCATCGGTATCAATGGCACCGACGCCATTGATGAGTTGAGGAAAAAAGAAAGCGGCTTCTTCGGTTCGATGCTGCCAAGCCCCGACAAGGAAGGCTACCGCACGGCCGAGTACGTGTTCAATTGGGTCACCAAAGGTGTCGAACCGCCCAAGTACACCGCTATGGATGATGTGACATTGATCACTCGCGAAAACTTCAAAGAAGAGCTGACCAAGATCGGTCTCTACAAAGAAGAAAAGAAGAAGAGTTGATCAAGGGCGGTCTCTCCAAAAAATAAGAAAAAAGCGAGCTGAACAAGGGGCTTGGCTTCAAGTCCCTTTCAGGCGCGAGGAGGTGGGTGTCATGCAACAGGCTATCCAGCAACAAGCCATAGGCGGTGCCTTGCGCTTTAACGGCATCGGCAAGGTATTCCCCGGCGTCAAGGCGCTGTCGGACATCACGTTCGAGGCCCGTCCCGGCAGCGTCCATGCACTGATGGGCGAGAACGGCGCAGGCAAGTCCACCTTGCTGAAAATCCTGGGCGGTTCCTACCAGCCCAACAGTGGCAGCCTGCAGATCGGCGATCAGACTCATCAGTTCAAGTCCACTGCCGACAGTATCGCGGCCGGCGTGGCGGTGATTCACCAGGAACTGCATCTGGTGCCGGAAATGACCGTCGCCGAAAACCTGCTGCTCGGGCATATGCCCAATCGTTTCGGGCTGATCAATCGCGGTGCGATGTACCGTCGAGCCGGTGAGTTGCTTAAAGGCCTGGCCGACGAAATCGACCCGCGCACGCGTTTAGGCGATCTGTCGCTGGGGCAGCGGCAACTGGTGGAAATCGCCAAGGCCATGTCGCGCAATGCTCACGTCATCGCCTTTGATGAACCCACCAGCAGCCTGTCGGCGCGCGAGATTGATCGTCTGATGGCGATTATCGTCCGGCTGCGTGACGAGGGAAGGGTGATTCTTTACGTTTCCCATCGCATGGAGGAAATCTTCCGGGTCTGCGACGCGGTAACGGTGTTCAAGGACGGCCGTTTCGTCAAAACCTTCGAGCAGATGGCTGATCTGGACAACGACCGGCTGGTCACCTGCATGGTGGGTCGCGACATCCAGAATATCTACAATTACCGCCCCCGTGAGCACAAGGGACCCAGCCTGCGCGTCACCGGGCTGATGGGTCCCGGCTTGCAGGAGCCGGTCACTTTTGCCGTGCAGAAAGGCGAAATACTGGGCTTTTTCGGCTTGGTCGGCGCAGGACGAACCGAACTGTTTCGCATCCTGTCCGGACTGACGCGCAGTACAGCAGGCAATCTGCAACTGGACGGTCAGCCGTTGACCCTGAGATCGCCACGCGATGCCATCGAGGCTGGCATCCTGCTGTGCCCGGAAGACCGCAAGAAGGAAGGTATTGTGCCGCTGTCCAGCGTCGCCGAGAACATCAATATCGGCGCTCGGCCACGGCACGTAAACCTTGGCTGCTTGATCCAGGGCCGCTGGGAGCGTGATAACGCCCGTAATCAGATCAAGTCGATGAACGTCAAGACGCCGTCTCCCGAGCAGCAGATCATGTTCCTGTCCGGCGGCAATCAACAAAAGGCCATTCTGGGTCGCTGGCTGTCGATGCCGATGAAAGTGCTGTTGCTGGATGAGCCGACCCGTGGCATCGACGTCGGGGCCAAGTCTGAAATCTACGAGATCATTCACAACCTGGCGGCGGATGGCATTGCGGTGATTGTGGTGTCCAGCGATCTGATGGAAGTCATGGGTATTTCCGACCGCATTCTGGTGATGAGCGAAGGCGCGATCACCGGTGAACTCAACCGCGACGAGGCTGACGAGTCGCGACTTCTGCAATTGGCCCTGCCACGCACGCGCGGCTGACAATCGGCCATTGACCATGAACAATAAAAAAGAGGTACGTATGTCTACCGAATCCAGCCTGCAGGCTCCCCGTCAGGGCATGAACCTGCGACGTTTTGCCGATGACTGGGTGATGCTCCTGGCCGCCTTGGGGATCTTCCTGCTCTGCGCCGTGTTCATCGACAACTTCATGTCGCCGCTTAACATGCGCGGCCTCGGCCTTGCTATTTCAACCGTCGGCATCGCGGCCTGCACCATGCTGTACTGCCTGGCGTCCGGCCATTTCGACCTGTCGATAGGCTCGGTGCTGGCCTGTTCCGGGGTCATCGCCAGTATCGTGATCCGCGACACCGACAGCGTGTTTCTGGGCGTATCTGCTGCGCTGGCGCTGGGACTGGTCGTCGGCCTTATCAACGGCATCGTGATTGCCAAATTGCGCATCAATGCGCTGATTGCGACGCTGGCAACCATGCAGATTGTGCGCGGCCTGGCGTACATCTTCTCCAACGGCAAGGCCGTCGGTGTGTCCAACGAGGACTTCTTCATCTTCGGCAATGGTCAGGTGTATGGCGTGCCGGTGCCGATTCTGATCACCATCGGCTGCTTCATCTTCTTTGGCTGGTTGCTCAATTACACCACCTACGGGCGCAACACCATGGCCATCGGTGGTAACCAGGAAGCTGCACTGCTGGCGGGCGTGCATGTCGACCGAACCAAGATCATCATCTTCGCCGTCCACGGCCTTATTGGTGCGCTGGCAGGTGTGGTGCTGGCTTCACGCATGACGTCCGGCCAGCCGATGATTGGCCAGGGCTTCGAACTGACCGTGATCTCGGCCTGTGTCTTGGGCGGGGTGTCGCTGAGCGGCGGTATCGGCATGATCCGTCATGTGATCGCCGGGGTGCTGATCCTGGCAATCATCGAGAACGCGATGAACCTGAAAAACATCGACACCTTCTATCAGTACGTTATTCGCGGCACGATTCTGCTGCTCGCGGTGATCATCGACCGGATGAAGCGTCGTTAAGCCTGTTATCGCTCGAACGGCCGTTGGCTGCCAGGTCTGCAAGAGAGGCGTTCGTCACTTGCCCGGTGTCCCGGTCGAAGTGTCCCGGTTGAAGATGAGTTCAGGTTCGGCCTGAAGCTCATCATCGACGGGCTGGATCTGGCGCTTGCCGCGATTCGGCAAAGTACCGGCAAGCGGTGAGGTTTGCAGCGCCAGGTTCAGCGCGTGTGTGAAGCCTGGGCCAGGCTGCCCAGCCGGGTCAGGCCATAAAGCAGCGCTCCGACCACCAGCATGATGCCTGCGCGCAGCCAGGTTTCCGGGCCTTGCTGAGTTAGCAGCAGCAGGCACGAAAGAATCCCGAGCACGGGAATGGCCCAGTGAACCTGAAAGTGTCCGGCCTCGACCTTGTCCCGCTTGAGCACCAGCACGGCGACATTGACGCTGAGAAACACAAAGAGCAGTAACAGCACCACGGTTTCTGCGAGAACGGTCAGGGTGCTGGTAAAAGACAGCGCGATGGCCACCAGCGTGGTGCCGAGAATGGCGATGCCTGGCGTGCGACGCTGTGGCAGCACCGCGCCCAGAGCCGCGGGCAGCAGACCTTCGCGCGCCATGCCGTAAGTCAGCCTGCTCGCCATGATCATGGTCAGCAATGCACCGTTGGCCACGGCGATCAGCGCAATGACCGCAAACCAAGGTGCGGGTATGCCCAGGCCGGAGGCGCTGACCACATCCAGCAGGGGCGCTTGTGAATCCTTCAATTGGTCGACCGGCAGCACCATTGCCGCGCCGACGCCGACCAGCATGTACACCGCACCCGCGATCAGCAGGGCACCAAACAGCGCTCGGGGGTACACCCGTCGCACATCCTTGATCTCTTCTGCCAGGTTGGCAGACGTCTCAAAACCCACGAACGAGTAGAACGCCAGCAGCGATGCACCCAAAATGGCGGTGGCCGGCGAAGCCGTATCCAGCTCGAAAACCCGCTGTGGTTCTCCGTGGCCCTGGCTGACGAACCAGACCGCCGCTGCTATGACTATCAGCAGGCCGCTCAGCTCGATGACGGTCATCAGCAGGTTGGCGGACAGCGATTCCTTGATGCCCCGTGCGTTGAGCAGGCCGACGATCACCAGAAAGCCCACGCACACCCACTGCGCAGGCCAGTCGACCAGTGCCTGCAGGTAGTCGCCGGCAAAGGCAACGGCTAGCCCCGCTGCGCTGGTCACGCCCGCCGCGACCATCGAGAAACCGACCAGAAATGACAGCAGCGGTTTGCCGAACGCTTTTTCGGCATACACCGCAGCGCCACCGGCACGTGGGTATTTGGTCACCAGTTCGGCGTAGGATGCCGCGGTCAATAGCGCAAAGCACAGCGCGATCAGCAGTGGAGCCCAGATCGCGCCACCGACGCGACCGGCTATTGTTCCGGCCAGCGCGTAAACGCCGGCGCCCAATACATCACCCAGAATGAACAGCATCAGCATGGGCGCGGTAATTGCCCGGCGTAAGGAAGCGGTGGCTGGCGACGATGGTTCCGACGCGGAACTGTCTGAGGTGATCATGCTGAAAGATCCTTTTCAAAAGAGGTCGGGTATGAAGTTCAGAGGACGGCCGGGAGGGTTGGTTCTATCTTTCGCGGCGCGCGCTGACGCTCTCTCGATGAGCCGGTACGGGGTCTGGCAAGCAGGAACCTCGGCCCTGTTTCAAGGTCCTATTTCGGCCTTTTGATTCAGGGCTTTCCATTTCTTGCTCAGAGCTCTTGCCTCATGCCCCAATCCCTCGGTCTTGTCAGGCGAGGCTTGTCCTGCCTCCTGTCGCTGCTGCCGTTGTTCACCACTCACGCCCATGCCGGTGATGAACGGCGACTGCTGCAGGCCATCAATGATTATCGTGGCCAACCCGAGCGCTGCGACGCACGCACGCCCGACGCTTCCAGAGCGCTGACGCTCAATTCAGTGCTGGCGCTGCCCATCGATTTTTCCGGCAGCTCGCGTGATGCGCTCAAGGCCTCCGGTTATCAGGCGGTGACGGTCCGGAGCATTCGGCTGGCCGGTGCGTCAACCGCTGATGAAGCGTTCGCCATGCTCAAGAGCCGTTATTGCAGCGCGCTGCTTGACCCGCAGTACGCCGATATCGGCGTGACGCAAGAGCGCAGCCAATGGCGTGTCGTGCTGGCAAAACCGAGGGTCGACAGCCCGCTGGAAGATGCCCGGACGGCTGGCAAAGCGTTGCTGGCACAGGTTAATGCTGCGCGAGCAAAGCCACGCCTGTGCGGCAAGCGGGCGTTCCCTTCGGCGCGCCCATTGAGCTGGAACACGACACTGGAAAGGGCGGCGCAAGGGCACAGTCAGTCGATGGCCAGTGAAAACTACTTCACCCATCGCGGCTTCGATAACGATTCGCCAGCGGATCGCGCGCGGGCAGCAGGCTACAACGGACGGCAGATAGGGGAAAACATCGCAGCGGGGCAGACTACCGCCAGCAAGGCGATGGCCAGCTGGCTGGCCAGCCCTGGGCATTGCGCCAATCTGATGAACCCGATGTTCACTGAAGTCGGCGCAGCCTATGCGACAGGGGCAGACACCGATTACGGCGTGTACTGGACCATGTTGTTCGGCGCTCCCTGATAAGCTTCATGTTTTGATCGGGCAGGCGGTTCACCGGGATGTCAGCGTTTTTTCGGCCCTTGACGCATCATGCTTGAAGCAACTCGGCCAGTGCGTCGTCCAGCTGTCTTGCACTGAACGGTTTGGCGACGCAGCGCTGGTCGACCCAGGCCTCTGGAATGCCCAGTCGTCCATACCCGGAGCAAAACATGAAGGGTATGCCGCGATGCGCAATCTCCGCGGCTATCGGGAACGAGTTCCCGCCGATGATGTTGATATCCAGTATCGCCAGGTCGTAGTCACCGTTACGGGCATATTCGATGCCTTCGCCCAGCGTACTGGCATGGTAGGCGGTAGCAAACCCGAGGTCTTCAAGCATCATTTCCATGAGCATCGCGAGCATGGTTTCGTCTTCCACCAGAAACACCTTGGGGAGCGAGATTTCTTCGTCTGTTCTGACACTCATTCCGCGTCCTCCGGTTTTTCTGGCCACGGGATCTGTATTGACCAGCGAATGCCTGTGCTGGCGAACTGAACGTCGACCTTGCCTTTGAGTTCTCGCTCGATACTGCGGCGTATCAAGCGCAAGCCGAAGCCTTTTACCGTGGTGGCCAGGACCGGTGGGCCGTCCGTTTCCAGCCAGTCGATTTTCAACGCGGGTGGTGTGTGCTCGGCATTCAGGGCAGCGATCACGGTCACCTGACCCGCCGGTGAAGAAAGCGCGCCGTGTTGCACGGCATTGGCCATCAGTTCGTGCAGCACCATCGAGAGCGTCAGCGACATTCGCGGCTCCAGTGTCACCGCATCACCTTTGAACGTGATCCGGTGCTGCGCGCCGTCTACCACCTGCAACTGCTCGATCAGATCGACCAGCTCGGTTGAAATCCATTCTGCGCGTGCCAGCGCATCGTGCGCCTGGCTCAGTGCAAGCAGCCGCGCATCGAAGCTTTTGCGAAACGAGTCCAGCGAGGCAGAGCTATTGACCGTAAGGGACGCGATAGCCTGAACCGTTGCCAGGGTGTTTTTGACCCGATGGTTCAGCTCGTTCAACAAGCCGGCCCGGGTCAGCCGATCTTCCAGTTGCTGACGTTCCAGCTTGCTGGAGATCGACTGCGCCAGCCGGTGAGTGGTGCCGCTCTGTTTCAGAAAGGTCGTTTCGCCCACTGTGTCCTGTCCCTGATGCATGGGCAGGGTGAAGGAGAATACGCTGCCCGAGTCGGTCGAGCTTTCTGCCCATAAACGCCCGCCATGTGCGGTGACGATGCCCTGGCAGATATAGAGCCCCAGACCGTTGCCACGCGGGTTGCCTTCTTTGACGGACCAGTAACGCTGAAAAATATAGGGCAGGTGTTCCGTCGGAATGCCGATCCCGTCATCGCTGACCTTGAACAGGACGTCGTCGCCATCGGCGACTGCATCAATATTGATGCGACCGCCTTTGGGGGTGAATTTAATGGCGTTACCCACCAGGTTGGACAGCACCTGAAAGATCCGCTCCGGGTCCGCATCGATCACCAGACCCTGTGCCGAGGTGCAATTGAGCTCGATATTCTTCTCCGTCGTCAGCATCACCAGCAGGCTGCAGGCCTCTTCAAGCAAGCTGGTGACACTCAGCGCAAGGCGTGACAACTGGTAACGCCCGGCCTCGATCTGCGCGGTGTCCAGCAGATCTTCCAGCAGGCTGTTCATGCGGGTTGTCGCTTTTTCGATGGTGCCCAGCGCACGGCGGATGTGGCGGTTTTCAAAGTGCGTGTCGCCGACGACCCACCGCTGCATCATGCCGCACTGCATGATGATGATGGACATCGGGTTGCGCAGGTCATGGGAAACCACGGCGACCAGTTCGTCACGCAAGCGGACCGCTTCCTGCTCGCGCTGGACCTGGCGCTCAAGATCTATTTCCAGAGCAGAGCGGCGAAGATCTTCAGCGCCGTACAGATCCCCCTGTGACCACGGCCTGGCGATGCCGGTGGTCTCTTGGGTCCATACGTCGAAGGACTGCCTCGGGCGCAGGCGATGGCTGGCAGAGTCTGCCGGGCTGACGCTGACATGATGGGCCGGGTCGCCGCTCCAGTTCATGGTCGAGGTGAGTTGAGCGCGAAACCACATGACGGCATTGTCGACCGGTTTGGGCAGGGTGAATGCGATGACACCACTCGCCACCGCTCGATAGGCCGCGCTGTCGGGGTTGACCTTCTGCAGGGAGTTTGTGTGAAAAACGCCCAGCCCCTGCAAGCCTTTGGCCTGCTCTGTGGACCTCAGGCTGGTCAGTCCTTTGTCTCTTATCCAGAGGTACAGAGCGCGCACCTCGTCGGTCGTCGGGCAATTGCCGAACAGGTGAACGCGTTCGTCGATCAGTACGGCAGCACCATCCGCCAGTGTCAGCGACTGAAGCAGCTCCGGCCTGCTCGACAGGCCGTCCAGAATGTCGTGATCGGCCCTGCTCATGACCTCCGCAAGCTGCCGCAGCAGGACGACTTTCTCTTCCCGCTCACGCTGGATCTGAGTGGCGACGATGGCAGAAATTTTCACCGACAACAGCTGACCGATCATCGCACAGGCGTCGCGCAGCTCTCGGGACACCAACAGCGGTTCGGGATGACTGCAGGTGATAAGGCCCCACAATTCACCCCCCACCAACAGCGAGATGCTCATCGATGAGCGTACGCCCATGTTCTTGAGGTATTCACAATGCACCGGGGACACGCTTCGCAGTGTCGAGAAGCCAAGGTCGAGCGGTTGTCCGGTGGCGGGGCGCAACATCGGTACCAAGGGCACCGGAGCGTAGGCGGCGTCCGGAATGACCCGGATCCAGTTCAAGCGGTAAAGTTCTCGCGCCTGAGCAGGAATGTCCGAGCCAGGGAAATTCAAGCCGCTGTAACTGGGCAGGGGACCGGTCAATGCCTGCGCAACAACCTTGCCATGACCTTCTGGCTCGAACCGGTAGATCATGACCCGGTCGTAACCGGTCAGCGCCTGAATCTCGTGAACACCGATATCGAACAGCGTTTCCAGTGTGGTGGCGGCCTGGAGGTTGCGCAGTACGCGGGTGATGATTCTGGATTGTTCCCGCGCAGCTTCCACAAAGGGTTCCAGCTCGATAATCAGTACGTCACCGGCCCGATGCAGTGAAGCACTGTACTCGGCAACGCCCACTGTCAGCCTTATGGGATCACTGTTTGTGCCGGTGAGTTGGTCATACGCCTGATCGACAAGCATCAAATGGTCGGACGATAACAGCAATGAAAGCGGCTCGCCCAACAGCTCGGCGCTGCTCAGGCCCAGTTCCTTTGCGCAATTGGCGCTGACCTGTTCGATGCGCAGAGGCACACCTGTCACGCTGAGCAATACCCCATGAGGCTGGATCGCACCGGGAACCCGGATCGGCTCACGCGCGCATTCGGCAAGCGCCGCTTCAAGCGCGGCATCGGTGCTCGCGTCCAGTGTGTGCTCGATCATTTGCCTCAACTCCATCTGATAGTTCAACCGGAAACAGCCAGCTGCTGCGCGCGCCTCAAGATGCATTTGTCATGCAGCACAAGGATTTCGGACGGGTTTTCGTCAGCCACAGCAGTGCTTCGGGCGGCTAGCGGCCCAGATTGACAGCGCAAGAAGATGCGAGGTTGCCGCGAAGGTGCGGCGTGGAGACCTGGATGATGCGCTCTGCTCATGCAAGCCAGAGATGGGAGGAAGTGCGGCCACCATAACAGGTGCCGCAAGGATGCGTGGCTTTAACTGAAGTTTTCGGACGTATTCGACCGTTACAAAAAAGCCCCGCCAGACGTGGTCTGGCGGGGCTTTGCTTCAAGCGGTGAAGGCCTTAAAGCGCCATGTCACTGGCTGGATTGCTTTTCGCTGGCTGGGCAGCAGGCGTTGGAGCCGTGCCTGCCTTGTTGACCGGCGGTGGTGGAGTCAGTTGCAGGACTTCGGAGGTGTAAGCCCATTCCTCGGCAACGCGCTCCGGGTTGTTGTTCAGCTTGGTGCCGTAGCTAGGCACGATCTGGCGCAGTTTTTCCTGCCAGGCCGGGGTCGCCACCTTGTCCTTGAAGACCTTCTCAAGCACGCCGAGCATGATTGGCGCTGCAGTCGAAGCACCTGGCGAAGCGCCCAGCAGACCGGCAATGGAGCCGTCCTTGGACGCAACGATTTCGGTACCCAGCTTCAGAACGCCGCCTTTCTCTTCGTCACGCTTGATGATCTGTACGCGCTGACCGGCTTGCATCAGGCGCCAGTCTTCTTTCTTGGCGTTCGGGAAGTATTCTTTCAGCGCCGCGAAGCGGTCATCGTCAGACATCATCACCTGGCCGGCGAGGTATTCGATCAGCGGGTACTGTTCGATGCCCACGCGGGTCATTGGCCACACGTTGTGCGTGGTGGTGCTGGTCAGCAGGTCGAAGTACGAACCGTTTTTCAGGAACTTCGTCGAGAAGGTCGCGAACGGGCCAAACAGGATCACGCGCTTGCCATCCAGCACACGGGTGTCCAGATGCGGAACCGACATGGGTGGAGCACCGGTGGAAGCGATGCCGTAGGCCTTGCCCATGTGCTGCATGGCCAGGTCCTGGTTCTCGGTGACGAGCCACGAACCGCCAACCGGGAAGCCGCCGTATTCCTTGGCTTCAGGAATGCCCGACTCTTGCAGCAGATGCAGCGCCGCACCGCCAGCACCGATGAACAGGAACTTGGTGTCGGTTTCGGTGACGGAACCGTCTTTCAGGTTCTTGTACTTGACGCGCCAGGTGCCGTCATCGTTGTGAGTGATGTCTTCGACTTCGCTCGACAACTGCAGGTTGAAGTTGGACTTGGCTTTCAGGTTGCCGACGAACTGACGCGTGATCTCGCCGAAGTTGACGTCGGTGCCGATCGGGCTCCAGGTCACGGCCAGCTTCTGCGCCGGGTCACGACCTTCCATCATCAGCGGAACCCACTTCTTGATCTGCTCGTGGTCTTCGGAGTACTGCATGCCGCTGAACAATGGGCTGGCTTGCAATGCTGCGTAACGCTTGCGCAGGAACTGGATGTTGTTGTCGCCCCACACAAAGCTCATGTGCGGCGTGGAGTTGATGAACGAGCGCGGGGTTTTCAGAACGCCTGTCTTGACCTGCCAGGACCAGAATTGACGCGAAATCTGGAACGCTTCGTTGATCTCGATAGCTTTCGAAATATCAACGTTGCCGTTCTTGTCTTCCGGGGTGTAGTTCAGCTCGGCCAGCGCCGAGTGACCGGTACCGGCGTTGTTCCAGCCGTTGGAGCTTTCTTCGGCCACGCCATCGAGGCGCTCGACCATTTCCATCGACCAGCCTGGCTCCAGCTCGTTGAGCCAGACCGCCAGGGTTGCACTCATGATGCCGCCGCCGACGAGCAGTACGTCGACTTTTTTGGTTTCAGCTGCATGCACGGGCATGATGCCCATGGAAATGGCCATACCCAAAAGGGCCGTATTCACTTTCTTAAACATTCTGCCATCCATTTGATAAACGCCATCCGCCGACTGGTCCTGAAGCTGCGGCCTGTCACATGCATCGATGCATGCGACAAACTCTCGCACCCACAGGGACTAGAGGTGGACATACAAGGCCAATATAATACCGCTCGAGACCTCAATTTATGTCCTGCTGCGCTGGCTTCTTATCATCGTTGGATTCAGCGTCATGAGTGACATGTTGCTCTATCGGTGTGCTGCAATGTCCGGAAGCCTGCCCGGTTGCACCTAAGGGAAGACACACCTGGTCAGCCTGTTCACGGAGTCTGAGACGCCGCATCGGGGCATGGAGACACGTTTGACGCGTATTTTCATACGCATGCCCTGTGAAACCACGGTGCCATATCGGCGAAGACGCGGCATTTTCGCATAATGTGGGCCTCCGTTGCGAGGTGCCATCATCACATCGGGCATCAATGCCCCGATTTAGACGCCTCCAGACCTTCCTGCCGTTATATATCGTCATTTTTCTTCCAGCCTTGAGTCGGCTGCCCTGAGCCGCGTGGCTCCGTGCATGCCCGCTTTCGCCATGTTCTTTCGCTGCTTGCTCTGACTGCGTGGACGAGCGCTCCTGTGTCGTTCGCCTTGTGGCAACGTATTCATGAATTATTTTCATAACGGCTAGCCGAACGGGCTGGCTAATCAGTGCCCGCGCTGACTGTTAGGGTCATTGGGTAACCGCGTGCAACAACCGGCAATCTCTGGATACAGACGCTCGTCAATGAGTGGGAACTTTAGCGGCGCTGGCCAGTTAAACATTGAGTGCCGGTGATAGCGTTTTAGCTCTTGTGACTGATAACACCTGACAGGTCAACGAGCAGAAAACACGCCCCGGGGCCGCTGACCTAAAATAACGCCCGTCGCTTCATAGCAGCGTCGGCTATGACCGAGTGAACCTGATGACTGAACCTGAAAAGCACAAGGAAACTGCTGCGTCCGGCAGTGCCGTGCAGCCCTCACGCCGTAACTTTCTGAAGTTCGGGGCGTCGGGCATTGCCGCCGCCACATTGTCTACCTGGATTCCTTCCGACGGCATGCTGCAAGCAGCACCCGCCGCAGCGGTCGCGCCTGCGGTAGAGGACGCCGATGCACCTGCGGCGGGTGAGCACCGTATCCAGCTCAAGGTCAACGGTCAGGTTCACACCCTGAACGTACCCGCCAATGCCGTGCTGCTGGACGTGTTGCGTGACCGTCTGCAACTGACCGGGACCAAGAAAGGTTGTGACCACGGCCAGTGTGGCGCGTGTACGCTGTTGGTCAATGGCGTGGCGATCAACGCCTGCCTGTCCATTGCAGTGCAGCATCAGGGTGACAGCATCACCACCATCGAAGGGCTGGCGGAGAACGGCAAATTGCACCCGGTGCAAGAGGCGTTCTGGGAGCATGACGCCTATCAGTGCGGTTATTGCACGTCAGGGCAGATCATGAGCGCCGTCGCCATTCTCAAGGACCCGAACATCCCGTCCGATGACGCCAGCGTAAGGGAAGCCATGAGCGGCAATATCTGCCGTTGCGGTGCCTACAAGAACATTCTGTCGGCGGTGCAGTCGGCCCGCTCGAAAATGGGGGGCGCTGCCTGATGCGAACGTTCGATTACGCGCGGGCCGCTTCGCCCGCACAGGCGGTCACCTCCGCGTCAGGTCAGGGTCAGCGTTTTTACCTGGCGGGTGGCACCACGCTGCTCGACCTGGTCAAGCTCGATGTGATGCAGCCGGAGCAACTGGTGGACATCAACCACCTGGCGTTGAAACAGATCGAATCGCTGCCTGACGGTCGCTTGCGTATTGGCGCGCTGGTCAGCAATACCGATCTGGCCAGCCATCCGCTGGTGCAACAACGTTATCCGGTCTTGTCCGAAGCGTTGCTCGCGGGGGCCTCGACCCAGTTGCGCAACAAGGCGACTACGGCCGGCAACCTCATGCAGCGCGTGCGTTGCCCGTATTTTCGCGACAACGTATCGGCCTGCAACAAGCGCGAGCCGGGTTCGGGCTGTGCAGCCATCGGTGGTTTGAACCGAAGCGTGCATGCGGTGCTGGGCACCAGCGATCATTGCATCGCCGCGCACCCGTCGGACATGTGCGTCGGCATGGCGGCAATTGGTGCGCAGGTCACGGTGCAGAGCGCCAACGGCACGCGGGACATCCCGTTTGCCGATTTTCACCTGCTGCCCGGCGACACACCCCAGCGCGAGCATGCGTTGGCTCCCCACGAGCTAATTACCCACGTGATACTGGACGCGCCTTTGTCAGGCGGTCGGTCTTCTTATCTGAAGCTGCGTGACCGTACCTCTTATCAGTTCGCCCTGGCGTCCAGTGCGGTGATTCTGGTGATGGACGGCAAGCGCATTACCGATGCACGTATTGCGCTGGGCGGTGTCGGCACCAAGCCCTGGCGTGCTGTCGAGGCCGAGAGGGCGCTGATCGGGCAGCGTGCCGACATGAACACCTTCGCTCAGGTCGCAGAGCTGGCGATGAAAGGCTCCCGTGCCTACGAACACAACGCCTTCAAGATCCCGCTGGGTCAGCAGGTCGTCGTCCGCAACCTTCGTGACCTCACGGCCTAGGAATTTCTCATGAGCGAAAACATTATCGGTACGCCGCAGCGTCGCATCGACGGCGGCAAGAAAGTCAGCGGTGAGGCGCGCTATGCCGCCGACCATCCCATGGACAAGATGCTGTACGCCTATGGCGTGTACAGCACGATTGCCAACGGGCGCGTGCTGGCTATCGATGACCGGCAGGCGAAAGCAATGCCGGGCGTGGTCGACGTGTTGCATCACGGCAATTTCCCCACGCTGCACCGCACCCCGAACACCAAGCTGAGCTTCGACAAGCTGTTGTCGGCGAGCAAGGCCGACGAGCATCGGCTGCCGTTCGAGGACGACCGGGTTTACTACCCCGGTCAGTTCATTGCGCTGGTGGTGGCCGAAAGCTTCGAACAGGCGAGGGCGGCCGCGCACCGTGTGACCGTTGATTACGAAGAGCGCCCGGCGGTCAAGGATTTGCAGGAGGGCATGCGCGTCAATGGCGTCCGCGATGGCGGTGCGGGCCATAACCGTGGCAACCCGGATGGCGCATTTCAGAGCGCCAGGAATCAGGTCGACCAGACCTACACCACGCCGGTTGAAGTGCATAACCCGATGGAGATGCATGCCAGCACCGCGTGGTGGCAGGACGGCAAACTCTTCGTCTATGAAAGCACCCAGGGGGTGGTCAACCATCGCAACCTGTTGGCCAACGTGTTTGACCTGTCGCCTGATCGGGTGGAAGTGCGTGCGCCGTTCATAGGCTCCGGTTTTGGCGGCAAGCTCTGGCCGTGGCCGCATTCGGTGGCCGCCTGTGCCGCCGCCAAAGTGACCGGTCGCCCGGTGCAACTGGTATTGCCCCGCGCGCAGATGTTCACCACCGTGGGCCATCGTCCCGAAACCCGTCAGCGCCTGCGGCTGGCCACCGATGCCGGCGGCAAGCTGACGTCGATTCGTCACGAATCGTTCAACAACACGTCCATGCTCGACGACTACACCGAGAACTGTGGTGGCGTGACCAAAAGCCTGTACGCCTGCGACAACGTGCTGGTCAGCCACAAGATCAGCCCGATCAACCGCGGTACGCCCACCTCGATGCGCGCACCGGGCGCGGCGCCTGGCCTGTTTGCGCTGGAGTCGGCCATCGATGAAGTGGCCCTGGCCAGCGGCATGGACCCGCTGGCGTTCCGCAAGCTGAACCTGTCTGATACGGATCAGAGCATGGGCCTGCCGTGGTCGAGCAATCACTTGCCGGAAGCCATCGACCAGGCTGCCGAGCGGTTCGGCTGGCAGGCGCGCAAGGCGCAGGTGGGGTCGATGCGTGAAGGCGATGAAATCATCGGTTACGGCATGGGCGCCTGCAACTGGGAGGCTTATCAGGTGCCGACCGATGCGCGAGTCATTCTGCGCTCCGATGGCACTGCGTTGGCGCAGTGCGGCCTGCAGGACATCGGCACCGGGACCTACACCATCGTTGCGCAGACGGTCAGCCAGTTGACCGGCATCCCGATAGAGCGGGTTGAAGTGGAGCTGGGCAGTTCGTCTTTTCCGGCAGGCCCTGTGTCGGGCGGTTCATGGGTCACCGCCAGCGTGATGCCGGCGATTGCCGGGGCCACCCGTGAGGCGTTGCAGAAATTGCGCCAGTACGCGGTCAGCAAAGACGCCGTATTTGCCGGCAAAGACCCTGAATCGATCACGGTCGAGAAGGGCCAGTTAGTGGCGGGCGAACAGCGTGTCAGTTTTGTCGACGTGCTGAACGGGCAGCGCTTGTCGCGTGCCGAAGGTAATTTCCACAGCGGTCTGCCTGAAGCGGGCAAGTACTCCTTTCGCTCATTTGGTGTGCATTTTGTCGAGGTCCGCTGGGATCCGGGTATTTCCAGCCTGCGCGTATCGCGGGTGGTCAGCGCCATCGACGTGGGCAAGGTGGTCAACCCGCTGGCGGCGCGCAATCAGGTCGAAGGCGCCATTGTCATGGGCATCGGCATGGCGCTGTTCGAGGCCGCCGAGTACGACCCGCGCAGTGGCCTGCCGGTCAATAACAATTACGCCGAGTACGTGGTGCCGGTGCATGCGGATCAGCCGGACATCGACGTCATGCTGCTGGATTACCCGGATTACAACCTCGGCGAATTCGGCGCGCGGGGCATTGGTGAGATCGGCGTGACCGGGCTGGCCGCAGCAGTGGCCAATGCGGTTTACCACGCCACGGGAAAACGGGTGCGCAGCCTGCCCATCACCAAGGAAAAACTGATGGCAGGGTTGTAACCATGAAGCAGCTCGATTTGCAGGTTGTACAACAGGCGCGTGACTGGTTGGCCGGTGGCAAGCCAGTCTGGCTGTGTACGGTGCTCTCGACGTTCGGCTCTGCTCCGCGCGGGCCGGGGGCGATGCTGGTAGCGCTGAACAGTGGCGAGCATCGAGGTTCATTGTCGGGTGGCTGTGTGGAAGAGGATTTTCTCGAACGCATGGCCGCCGGGCAGTTTCAGCCGGTCAATCAGGTGGTTCGCTATGGCGATGGCGGGTTTGCACCCACGCGTGCCTTGCCGTGCGGCGGTGTGCTGGACGTGTTGATCGAGTTCATCGCGCCGAGCCCGGAAGCCGACGCGCATCTGGCTGCCATCGAGCAAGCACTTGCCGGGCGGGAGCTGGTAAGCCGGGAGGTGCAGTTGGGCGGCGGGCGCAGAGGCATCGGGCCTGCCACGCTGGGTGAGGCGCGGGTGCAGGTTGACGGCGAACGCGTCAGCATCCGGATGGGCGCTGTCTACCGCGTACTGCTTGCCGGGCTGTCGCCAGTCGCGGAGTTCTGTGCCAGTTTTGCGGTCGCGATGGGCTATGAAGTCATCGTTTGCGACCCTCGCACCGAAGTCACTACCGGGTTTTCGATGCCCGGCGTCGAGGTGCGTGGCGTGCTGCCTGCGGTGTTCATCGCCGAAGGTGGCTGTCACAGCTCGACGGCGGTATTGGCGCTGACCCACGACCCGAAACTGGATGATTTGAGCATGCTCGAAGCGGTGCGTACCGAGGCGTTCTACATCGGTGCGATGGGGTCGATGCGTACCAGCAGCAAGCGGCTGGAACGGCTGGCGCGAATTGGCGGGCTGAAGGCTGACGCGCTGGACCGAATCCACGCCCCTATCGGCTTGAATCTGGGCAGCAAGACACCCGCTGAAATCGCTGTCGCGGTGATGGCCGACATTCTGCGGGTTGCCAACGGCGTCAGTCGGAGCGACCTGTAAGGTGCTGCCGACAGGCGAGCGCCAGCGCTGAGCGGGTGTCTGCATCGCGCAGGATGCCGGGGTCATCGCAATGCACGATGTCGCACAGATCAGGGTTGTTCATGATCAGGGCCTTCGCGCCCTGATCGCCTTCGAGCGTCAGCAGTGCCGGCCAGAACCGGCGTCCGATGATCACAGGATGCCCGCGTTGGCCTTCGTGCAGGGGCAAGACCATGCGTGCCGGGTCGGCCAGCAGTGCCAGCGTGTGCAGAGTACGCGGCTGTATCCAGGGCATGTCGGCCAGCATGACGGCCACTGCATCGGCTGAAGAGTTCATTGCGGCTGCAATGCCGCTGGCCAGGCTGTGGCCCATTCCCAGATCGGCATGCTCACTGCGAATAATCTTGACGCCGTCGGGTATGCCCAGCACGCGGGTGTCATCGTCAGTGCGCAGTACCACCGCGGTGCTGCTGAACGCGGTTCTGGCGTTTTCGAGGCTTGCCGTCAACAAGCTGCGTCCACAGGGCAGCAGCGCTTGGCGCTTGTCACCTTCAAAGCGCCTGCTGCGTCCTGCCGCGAGAACCAGGGCGAACACTTTGGGGTTCTGGCTGTCTATGCTGCTCAATCCTAAGCCTTATGAGTGGGTGAGAGGGTTTGCTTGTCGTCGCGCGAATCAGTACGGCGTTGCGCACGCAGGATGCCTTATTTCGCCGCTCTGCCGGTAGCGGTACGAATCATGTTTCCGAGGGTTTCAAGTGGACAATCACATTCGTCCTGTCGAGCTGGAAAAAGCCTACCGCCTGCTCAATCACGGGCCGACCGTGCTGGTGTCATCCAGTCACGAGGGCGTTCATAACGTCATGGCTGCAGCCTGGGCCTGTGCGCTGGACTTCTCGCCGCCCAAGGTGACGCTGGTGATCGACAAGATGACCAAGACCCGCGGGCTGGTCGAGAAGAGCGGATATTTCGCCTTGCAGGTCCCTAATATGGACCAATTGCAGATGACCTTTGATGTAGGCACCCAGAGCAAAGTCTTTACCCCGGACAAGCTGGACAATGCCAATGTGGACCTGTTCCGTATCGAGGGGCACGATTCGCCGCTGGTCGTCGGCTGCTCGGCGTGGCTGATCTGCAAGGTCATCCCCGAGCCGCATAACCAGAAGACCTATGATTTGTTCATCGGCGAAGTGGTGGGCGCCTGGGCCGATACCCGCGTGTTCAACGATGGGCATTGGGAATTTGAAAAAGCCGACCCGAAATGGCGCAGCCTGCATTACGTTGCGGGTGGGCATTTCTACACGATTGGCGAGCCTGCGGTGGTGGCAACAGGTGACGACTGACGACTGACGGGTGACGCGCTGCGTCGCACGATAGTCAGTTGAAGCCCCCACGGCTCCTGTGCGAGCTTGCTCGCGAAGAGGCCAGTGCAGCCTTGTAAAATGGGGTGCCTGGATCATCTCTTCGTGAGCAAGCTCACTCCCACAGGTATCTTGCGTATACACAAAACGCGTGGGAGCGAGCTTGCTCGCGAAGAGGCCCGTATGACCGCCAAAGATTTATGCTGATGTGAATCCGCTTTCGCGAGCAAGCTTGCTCCCCCGGGGACATGTGTACCGGTGTCTCCCGACCCTTAATGACGATCACGCCACACGGTCTGTGCGTTGCAGAACTCGCGCACGCCGAAGTGCGATAGTACGGCTTCTGTGGGAGCGAGCTTGCTCGCGAAGAGGCCCGTATGACCGCCAAAGATTTATGCTGATGTGAATCCGCTTTCGCGAGCAAGCTTGCTCCCCCGGGGACATGTGTACCGGTGTCTCCCGACCCTTAATGACGATCACGCCACACGGTCTGTGCGTTGCAGAACTCGCGCACGCCGAAGTGCGAAAGCTCTCGGCCAAAGCCGCTTTTCTTCACGCCGCCGAAGCTGACACGCGGGTCTGAGGCGCTGTAGCCGTTGATGAACACGCCACCGGTTTCCAGCGCTTCGGTCAGTTGTTCTGCCAGTTCCAGATCGCGGGTGTAAACCGTCGCAGTCAGGCCGAACTCGCTGTCGTTGGCCAGTTCCAGTGCGTGCTGCGCATCGCGGGCGGTGATGATGGACGCTACCGGGCCGAACAGTTCTTGCCTGAACGAGGTCATCTGGTCAGTCACATTGCCCAGTACAGTCGGCTCATAGTAATTGCCTTGTCCATCCGCCTTTCGGCCGCCCAGCAACAGCGTTGCACCTTCGGCCAGCGTCTTTTGCACCTGAGCGTCCAGTTCGTCGCGCAGATCGAAGCGTGCCATCGGGCCGATGTAAGTCTCGCCAGACAACGGATCGCCCGTCACCAACTGGCGAGTCTGTTCAACGAACCTGCGGGTGAACTCCTCAACCACGCCTTGCTCGATGATCAGGCGCTTGGCGGCTGCACAGACTTGCCCGGTGTTCTGGAAGCGACCGATCACCGCGGCTTTCACCGCCTGGTCCAGGTCTGCGTCATTGAGCACGATAAACGGGTCGGAGCCGCCCAGTTCCAACACACACTTCTTCAGCGCGGCTCCGGCCTGCGCACCGATGGCCTGACCGGCACGCACGCTGCCGGTCAGCGTGACAGCGGCAATGCGGGGGTCGGCAATGGCCCTGGAAACGCCTTCCGGGGTGACGTTGATGACCTCGAACACGCCCTCGGGGAAGCCCGCTTGCTTGAACGCGTCGCGCATCAGGTACGCACAGCCCATGACGTTGGGCGCGTGTTTGAGCACGTACGTATTACCCGCCAGCAGCGTCGGAATCGCACCGCGCAGCACTTGCCAGATCGGGAAATTCCACGGCATGACCGCCAGCACCGGACCCAGCGGGCGGTACTCGATACGTGCCTTGTCATCCTCGACCTGGGTCGATTCGGCGACCAGCATTGCCGGCCCTTGCGCCGCATACCAGTCGCACAGTTGCGCGCATTTCTGGACTTCGCCCCTGGCCTGCGTCACGGGTTTGCCCATTTCCCGGCTGATCATCTCTGCGATGTTGTCGGCGTTGTCGCGCAGCGCCTGGCCCATGGCGATAATCCGTTGCGCACGTTGCTGGACAGGCGTGCGCTTCCAGCCTGCGAAGCCGGTTCTTGCCCGTGACAGGCTTGCATCCAGCGTGGCATCGGACTCGAAGGCATAGTGGCCGATCTGCTCGCCTGAAGCCGGGTTGATCGAAATTGCATGGGTATTGCTGCTGACAGTTGTCATTGCGCCATCCTGTTGAGGTGGGGAGTGAAGCCAGCATATAGGCGTGCAATGCTTTCTAAAACTGAATAATAATGATCATATTGTTCATGAATGGAGAGCGAAATGGATCTGGTGCAGCTCGAGATATTCAAAGCGGTGGCTGAGCACGGCAGCATCAGTGCTGCCGCGCAGCAGATTCACCGCGTGCCATCGAAC
Source organism: Pseudomonas syringae (assembly GCF_002157375.1). Lineage (GTDB taxonomy): Bacteria > Pseudomonadota > Gammaproteobacteria > Pseudomonadales > Pseudomonadaceae > Aquipseudomonas > Aquipseudomonas syringae_T. The sequence goes on along the minus strand of NZ_MTSA01000003.1, from coordinate 354,100 downwards.
CTGACAACGCGCATCAAGCAACTGGAACAGGACCTGGGCGTGGACCTGTTCATTCGCGAAAAACACCGTCTGCGTTTGTCGCCCGCTGGCTGGAGTTTTCTCGATTACACCCGGCGCATTCTGGATCTGGTGCAGGAAGCGCGGTCAGCCGTTTCGGGAGAAGAGCCTCAAGGGCCTTTTTCACTGGGTTCCCTGGAAAGTACTGCCGCTGTGCGCATCCCCGCGCTGCTGGCCGCCTACAACCAGCAAAACGCCAAGGTCGAACTGGACCTGTCCACCGGACCGTCAGGAACCATGATCGACGGCGTTCTCGCCGGGCGACTGGTGGCCGCGTTCGTCGATGGCCCAGTGTTGCACCCGTCGCTTGAAGGCGTGCCGGTATTCGAAGAGGAAATGGTCATTATTGCGCCGCTCAACCATTCGCCGGTCAAGCGCGGGCGGGATGTCAGTGGTGAAAGCATCTATGCGTTTCGCGCCAATTGCTCGTACCGGCATCACTTCGAACGCTGGTTCACCGAAGACGCGGCTGTGCCGGGCAAGATCCATGAAATGGAGTCTTACCACGGCATGCTGGCCTGCGTCAGTGCCGGTGCCGGACTGGCGCTGATGCCGCGCAGTATGCTCGAAAGCATGCCCGGCTGCGCCACGGTAAGCATCTGGCCGTTGTCCGAGCAGTTTCGTTACCTGCACACCTGGCTGATCTGGCGACGGGGCACGGTGTCGCGCAGCCTGACCCGCTTTGTGGAGTTACTGGAAAAGCAGGCCGGGCCAGCGAGCGCCGAATAGCGCTCAACGGGCTGCGCTGACCCGCTCGGCAATGGCCGCACCCACTTGCTGTGTCGACAACGTGCCGCCCAGGTCCGGTGTGACCTCACCGCTGGCGATGACCTGCTCGATAGCGGTGATGATCTCGTCGTGAGCCGTCGCGAAGCGCTCATCGCCCTGACCGAGGAACTCCAGCATCAGGGCACCCGACCAGATCATCGCAATCGGGTTGGCGATATTCTTGCCGAAGATATCCGGTGCCGAACCGTGTACCGGTTCGAACAGCGAAGGGAAGTGACGCTCCGGGTTGAGGTTGGCTGACGGCGCGATACCGATGGTGCCTGCGCATGCCGGGCCGAGGTCGCTGAGGATGTCACCGAACAGGTTGGAGGCCACCACCACGTCGAAGCGCTCGGGTTGCAGCACGAAGCGCGCGCACAGAATGTCGATGTGCTGCTTGTCCCAACTGATGTCCGGGTAGTGACTGGCCATCGCCTCGGTGCGTTTGTCCCAGTAGGGCATGCTGATCGCCATGCCGTTGGATTTGGTCGCCGAGGTGACGTGCTTGCGCTCGCGTTTGCTGGCCATTTCGAAGGCGAACTTGAGGATGCGGTCAACGCCACGGCGGGTGAACACCGATTCTTGCAACACGAATTCGTTTTCGGTGTTTTCGAACATGATCCCGCCCAGCGACGAGTATTCACCTTCGGTGTTTTCGCGCACCACGATGAAGTCGATATCGCCCGGTTTGCGGTTGGCGAGCGGGCAGGGTACGCCGGGGAAGAGTCGAACCGGGCGGATATTGGCGTACTGATCGAACTCACGGCGAAACTTCAGCAGCGAGCCCCACAGGGAAATGTGATCGGGCACTTTGTCCGGCCAGCCCACGGCACCGAAGAAAATCGAGTCGAAGCCTTTCAGTTGCTCAAACCAGTCATCCGGCATCATCTTGCCGTGTTCCAGGTAGTAGTCGCAGCTGGCCCACTCGAAGTATTCGAATTCCAGGTCCAGCCCGTGCTTTGCGGCGGCGGCCTGAACAACCTTTACACCTTCAGGCAGGACTTCCAGGCCAATGCCGTCTCCGGCGATGGCAGCAATGCGCAGTTTCTTGTTGTTCATGACGGGCACTCTTGTTGGACGGCATGTAAGGGCTGAATAGCACAGGCCATCCATGCTATAAGCGCACGATACAAAGATAATCAGCTGATTAATGGATTGAGAAAACACGAATCGTGAATTATCCGCACCTTGATGATCTGAACGTATTCATCCACGTCGCCCGGCGCTCAAGCTTTGTGGGAGCTGCCAATGAGCTGGGCATGTCTGCTGCGTACGTCAGCAAGCGCGTCAAATTGCTGGAGCGGAACATGGGCGTGGTGCTGTTGCACCGCTCAACCCGGCAGGTCTCGATTACTGAAGATGGCGAGCGGGTCTATGAGTGGGCCAAGGGTATTCTTGAGTCCGTGCAGCAGATGAGCGATGAAGTGGCAGCGTTGCACGGCGAGCCAAGCGGGCTGTTGCGAGTGATCAGCAGCCAGGGCTTCGGTCGCCGCTTTGTCGCGCCCGCGTTGTCAGAGCTGGCGGCGCGTTATCCGAAGCTGGATATACGACTGGATATTCAGGACCGGCTGGTGGACCTGATCGAGGAGGGCGTGGACCTGGACATCCGCGTCGGTAACGAAATCGCGCCGCATCTGCGCGCCAGGCATCTGGCCCGTAACTGGCGAGTGCTGTGCGCCAGCCCGGCGTATCTGCAGCAGTACGGCACGCCGCTCAGCCTCGGCGAACTGGCGAATCACGACTGCCTGGTGATCAAGGAGCGCGACCGTCCGTTTGGCATCTGGCATTTGAGCGGGCCGCAAGGCGCTGAAACCGTGAAGGTGACCGGCAGCCTGTCCACCAACCATGGCGAAATCGCCCGCCAGTGGTGCCTGGACGGGCGAGGCGTGTTGTTGCGTTCGCTGTGGGACGTGCGGACTGACCTGGCCGAAGGCCGGCTGATTCAACTGCTGCCGGAGTACCGCCAGGAGGCCGATATCTGGGCGGTGCATACCTCGCCGCTCATGAGCTCGGCGAAGATTCGCGTCACGGTGGAGTTCCTGCGCGATTACTTCGCCGTGCATCATGTGCCAGCCTGATTCCGGTTCAGTGCGCTCCGGCTGCCTTGTTCAGGTCATTGTCTGTCCATTCGGTGTAGATACACGCATCCGCAGCGGCCCAGCGCACGCGCACCGGATCGCCGGCCTTGAGCGGCATGCCGGTGGCAGACAGCGCCTTGACGGTCATCGCCGTGCCGCCCGTTGTCACCACCGAACAGGTCTGGCTCTCACCCAGAAACAGCACCTCGGTGACGTTGGCGCTGACTTCGTTCCAGCCTGCTTCCAGCGGTGTGGCGGCGGCCTGGGAAACACTCAATGCCTGGGCTTTTTCCGGACGAACCATCAGCAGCACGTCCTGATCGGTTTTCAATCCCGAGGTCAGGCGAATCGCCAGCGGGCTGCCCTCGAACGTCGCCACGGCATTGCCCTGCGCCTTGAGCCTGAGGAAGTTGGAGTTGCCGAGAAACGACGCGACAAACGCATTGGGCGGGTTCTGATACAGATCGTAGCCGGTGCCCAGCCCCACGATCTTGCCGTGGCTGAAAATCGCGATGCGCTGGGACAGGCGCATGGCTTCTTCCTGGTCGTGCGTCACGTAGACGATGGTGATGCCCAGCCGGCGGTGCAGCTGACGCAGTTCGTCTTGCAAGTCCTCGCGCAGCTTCTTGTCCAGCGCGCCCAGCGGCTCGTCCATCAGCAGAATGCGCGGTTCATACACCAGCGCTCTGGCAATGGCGACCCGTTGCTGCTGGCCGCCGGACAGTTGTGAAGGGCGGCGATGGGCGAACTCTTCCAGTTGAACCAGCTTGAGCATTGCATCGACTTTCTTTTCGCGCTCAGCCGCAGGCAGTTTGCGGATCGAGAGCGGGAAAGCGATGTTGTCGCGAACCGACAGGTGCGGAAACAGCGAGTAGCGCTGGAACACCATGCCGATGTCACGCTTGTGCGGAGGGACGTTGACCAGCGATTTGCCGCTGACCAGAATCTCGCCTGAACTGGGTGTTTCGAAACCGGCGAGCATCGACAGCGTGGTGCTTTTGCCCGAGCCGCTGGAGCCGAGGAAGGTCAGGAATTCACCGTCCTGAATGTCCAGGGAAATGTCATCGACGGCGGCGAAGTTGCCGTAATGCTTGTTCAGGTTGCACAGCGCGACCAGGGGTTTCTGATGCGACTGGGCGGGGTCTTTGATCACGGCACTCATGACGTACTCCTGGCTTCGTTGCGGCGACGCAGGGTCGCGGCGATGAACATGATGATCACCGACAGCGCGATCAGCAGCGTTGAGGCGACGGCGATGACCGGGGTCAGGTCCTGCCGCAGGGTGGTCCACATTTTAACGGGGAGGGTCTGCAAGGTCGGGCTGGCCATCATCACGCTCAACACCACCTCGTCCCACGACACCAGAAACGCGAACAGTGCGCCGGCCATCATGCCTGGCCGGATGCCCGGAAAGGTCACCTTGTAGATCGCCTGCATGCGCGATGCGCCGCAAATCACCGCAGCATCTTCGATGGACTGATCGAACAGCTTCAGCGAATTGATGATCGAGATGATGGTGAACGGCAGCGCGACGATCACGTGGCTGACGACGAAGGAAAACAGCGTCCCGGTGTAACCGAGTTTGAGAAACAGCGCATAGACCGCCACGGCGATGATCACCAGCGGCACGATCATCGGCAAGGTGAAGACCCCATACAGGATATCGCGCCCAGGAAAGCGGCCACGCACCAGCGCGAAAGCGGTCGGCAGACCCAGCGCCACCGAGGCGATGGTGGTCAGAATCGCCACCTTGAAACTGGACAGGGCAGCCGCCACCCAGTCAGGGTTGGAGAAGAACTGCTGATACCACTTCAAGGTCCAGCCAGGCGGCGGAAACACCAGCCATTGGGAGGAGCCGAACGACAGCAGGACGATGAACAGGATCGGCAGCAACAGAAACAGCGCAATCAGCGCGGTGGTCAGGTACAGACCTTTGCGCAGACCGGGGCTCATGGCATTGGGTGTCAGGAGCATGGCGGTTTACCTCGCGTTACTGGCGCCGACCGGGGATTCCGGCTGGAGCTTCAGGTAGAAGTAGAACAGCACCAGCGTGATCAGGACCAGCAACGCAGCGGCGGCACTGGCCAGCCCCCAGTTGAGGAACGACTGCACCTGCTGGACGATGAATTCAGGCAGCATCATGTTCTGCGCGCCACCCAGCAACGCCGGAGTGACGTAGTAACCCAGCGACATGACGAACACCATCAGGCCTCCGGAAAACAGCCCCGGCCGGCACAGCGGCAGAAACACCCGGAAGAAGTTGGTCCACGGACTGGCGCCGCAGATCGAGCCGGCTTGCAACACCATCGGGTCAATGGCCTGCATCGTCGCCTGCAATGGCAGGACGATGAACGGAATCATGATGTAGGTCATGCCGATCACCACGCCGGTCAGGTTGTGTACCATTTCCAGTGGTTGATCGATGATGCCCATGCCCATCAGCACTTTGTTGATGACCCCGGATGCCTGGAGCAGCACCAGCCAGGAATAGGTGCGTGCCAACAGGCTGGTCCACATCGACAGCAGCACGATGTTGAGAATCCAGCGCCCCCAGCCCCGCGGCACCAGCGTGATGACCCAGGCCAGCGGAAAGCCCAACAGCAGGCTGAACAGCGTTACAAAACCGGCCACGGAAAAGGTGTTCAGCAATACCCTTGAATAGGCCGAGTTGGCGAACAGCTGTTCGTAGTTGCCCAGACCGGGAACCGGCTCAAGCACGCCGCGCAGCAGCAAGCCGATCAGCGGTGCGAAGAAAAACAGCCCCAGGAACAGCAGCGCCGGAAGCAGGTTGCGACTGCCGCGCCAGCGCTGGGCGAGGGAAGGAGATGGCTGCATGCTCGTCGCCTTGTGGTAAGCCGCGCCGGCAGTGCTGTGCGCACCACCGGCCGGGTTGGATTGACGAGGGACGACAGCCGTCATTTTTACTTGACCAGCCATTCGTTCCACCGTGTCGCAATGTCCGCACCGTTCTTGGCCCAGTAGGCGAAGTCGAGAGTGATCTGGTCGGCGACATGGGCGGTCGGCAGGTTAGGCGCCAGCGTGGAGTCCAGACGCGCCACGCTTTGGGTGTTGACCGGCGCGTAGGCGCTGAGGTTGGAGAAGTCTGCCTGGCCTTTGGCGCTGGTCGCGTTGGCGATGAACTTCATCGAGGCGTCCTTGTTTTTCGCGCCTTTGGGCACCACCAGAAAATCAGCCATGACCAGGTTCTGCTTCCAGCTCACGCCCACCGGTGCGCCGTCCTGTTGCAAGGCATAGACGCGGCCGTTCCACATCTGGCCCATCGACACTTCGCCGGAAGCAAGCAGTTGCTGGGATTGCGCACCGCCGCCCCACCAGACGATGTCTTTCTTGATGGTGTCGAGTTTCTTGAAGGCGCGGTCCAGGTCCAGCGGGTACAGCTTGTCAGGCGTTACACCGTCCGCCAGCAGGGCCAGTTCGAGTACGCCGGGGCTAGGCCATTTGTACAGCGCGCGTTTGCCGGGGTAGGTCTTGGTGTCGAACATGGCGGACCAGTCCGTCGGCGGTTTGGCGCCCACTTTGCCTTCGTTGAAGCCGAGGACGAAGGAGAAGAAGAACGAACCGGCACCGTGGTCGGTGACAAAGCGCTTGTCGATCTCGTCACGCTTGATGGTGTTGAAGTCCAGAGGCTCCAGCAGGCCTTCGCTGGCGGCCCGCAAAGCGAAGTCGGCCTCGACGTCGACCACGTCCCACTGCACGTTACCGCTTTCGACCATCGCCTTGAGTTTGCCGTAGTCGGTCGGGCCGTCCTGCACGACGGTGATGCCGCTGGCCTTGCTGAACGGAGCGGCCCAGGCTTCTTTCTGGAAGTCTTGGGTGGAACCGCCCCAGCTCACGAAGTTGACGCTTTCGGCGGCGATAGCGGCGGCACTCGATAAAGCCAGCACGCCAGCCGCCAGGACCGCCGTTGCACGTTTGTTCAACACCATGTTCACGCCCTCATTTGTTGTGTTTTTGAGCGGGCTTTGTCGCCCGCTTGGTCGGGAGCAGTAGGTCCAATGGGCCTCGAAACTTGAAACTGTCAGGCGCTTTTATTGAGGCTGTCCTTTGCGGGGTGTACCTGACAAAACCTCCGGTTTATGGAATATCATATTATGGTATTCCAAACTTTCTGCAAGCGTTTTGCCCTGTCAAAATGCCTTCATTCGATGCTTTTTAACGCGTCGAACCCAATGGCTGAGGGCGGTTTGCCTCACCGCCCGGTCAGCGCGGCGTCGACGTCAGCCGGGAAAGGGAATGCTTTCAATCACTTCCAGATCGTAGCCCGTCAGACCAGCGTATTTCAGTGGTGGACCGAGATGGCGCAGCTTGCCGACACCCAGGTCCTGCAAGATCTGCGCGCCGGTGCCGACCTCGGAATAAATGCGCGACTGTGAACGGGTGTATTGGCGCGGTGGCTGGGTCAGCTGCGGAATGCGCTCCAGCAAGGCTTGCGAGGATTCGTGATTGGCCAGAACAACGACCACCCCGCGGCGTTCTTCGGCAACCCGTTGCAGGGCCGCCCATAACGTCCAGTTGGCGGGGCCGGTGTACTCGGCGCCGACCAGATCACGCAGCGGGTCTACCACATGCACGCGCACCAGCGCAGGCTCGTCGCGGCGGATGTCGCCCATCACCATCGCCATGTGTACGCCGCCTTCGATACGGTCTTCGTAGCTGAACAGGCGGAACGTGCCGTGTACCGTCGGCAGTTCGCGTTCGCCGATTCTGACGACCGTGTGTTCGGTGCTCAGCCGGTAGTGAATCAGGTCAGCAATCGTGCCGATGCGGATGCCGTGTTTTTCTGCAAACAGTTCCAGGTCGGGGCGCCGTGCCATCGTGCCGTCATCGTTCATGACTTCGACAATCACCGAGGCCGGTGTGAAACCGGCCAGCCTTGCGAGGTCGCAGCCTGCTTCGGTGTGGCCGGCGCGGGTCAGCACACCGCCGTCCCGCGCCCGCAAAGGGAAGATATGACCCGGTTGCACCAGGTCTTCGGGCACCGCAGCCGGATTGACCGTAGCCTGCACCGTGCGGGCGCGATCTGCCGCACTGATGCCGGTGGTCACACCCGTGGTCGCTTCGATGGAAACCGTAAACGCGGTGGCAAACACACTGCCATTACTCGGCACCATTTGTTCCAGGCCCAGACGCTGGCAGTGTTCATCGGTCAGCGTCAGGCAGATCAACCCGCGCGCCTCACGGGCCATGAAGCTGATGGCCTGGGCCGAACAGCAGTCAGCGGCCAGCAGCAGATCACCTTCGTTTTCACGGTCTTCATCGTCGACCAGCAACACCATCCTGCCTTGGCGGTAGTCTTCAATAATGTCTTCGATACGGTCGAATGCCATGCTCGGAATCCCGGTTTAATGGATGACTAAATCGTGGTATACCATAAGACAGAATATTTCACAGATTCCCTATCATTGAAACAGTGAGATCGCGATGAAGGCTTATTGGATTGCACACGTCGATGTAACCGACCCACAGCAGTACAGCGAATACACCCAGCGCGCGCCAGCCGCTTTCCAGTTATTTGGTGGGAAATTTCTCGCCCGGGGTGGCCGCTCGGAAGCGATTGAGGGACGAGTCACGCCGCAGCGAACGGTGATTATCGAATTTGAGTCCTACGAGCAGGCGGTGGCCTGTTATCAATCGCCCCAATACCAGAACGCGATGAGCCACCGTCAAGGCGCATCGAACGCCGAGATTGTGATAGTCGAGGGGGTTGAGAGCAGCCGCTAGCGAATGAAGTGGACCTTGCCGGTGTCGTCGTTGCCGATGTAGATGCCGTACACACCGGCCTGGCGCTCTTCGATGTAGCGTTCGAGGATCTGGCGGATGGCGGGGTAGTAGATGCTGTCCCAGGGGATGTCTTCGGGGGCGAAGAATTTGTAATCGAGGGTTTCCGGTCCGAACTGGCCGGTGACTTCCAGCGCGATGGCGCGAAAGACGATATACACCTCGCTGATTTTCGGCACGCTGAAGATGGAGTAGGGCGAGATGATCTCGGCGCGTACGCCGCTCTCTTCCCAGACCTCCCGCAACGCCGCCTGCTCAGTGGTCTCGCCGCTTTCCATGAAGCCTGCGGGCAGTGTCCAGGTGCCGGGCCGAGGTGGGATCGCGCGCTGGCAGAGCAGGTATTTGCCGTCCTGTTCGATGATGCAGCCGGCGATGATCTTCGGGTTGACGTAATGAATGTACTGGCAGCCGCCGCATATCAACCGCGCATGGGTGTCGCCCGAAGGGATGCGCTGAGCCAGGTCAGCGCTGCCGCATTGAGGACAGAAGCGCGGTGTGCCCATGTCAGCGACCTATGCGGGGTTCTTTGAGGGCCACAGGCGCGACGATGTCGCGGACGCTGGCGTCTTCGTCCTGCTTGGATTTCAGGTATTCCAGGGCCACCCGGGCAGCGTTGCGAACGTGATCGACCGAGGCCTGATGCGCGGCCAGCGGGTCGCCGCTCTTGATGGCTTCGACCATGAGTTCCATTTCCTTGTTGCTGGCACCGCGACGGTTTTCCTGGGACACGGAGGTGGCGCGCAGGTAGCTGATACGCGCCTGCAACTGGCGCAACTGGGTGGCAGCGACATGATTGCCGGAGCCTTCGAGCAGCACGTCATAGAAACCCTGGACTGAATCGATGACCTGTTGCAACTCGCCTTCCTTGAGCGATTGACGATTCACTTCCAGGGCTTTCTCCAGTGCCCGGATGTCCCTGGGGCTGGCGCGCAGGGTGAACAGCTGGACGATCAGGCCCTCCAGCACGCAACGCAGCTCGTAGATATCGCAGGCATCTTCCAGCGTGATGATCGCCACGCGCGGGCCTTTGGCGTCGGCGAACTCCACCAGACCTTCGGACTCCAGATGGCGCAGCGCCTCGCGCACCGAGGTGCGGCTGACCCCAAGACGGTCGCACAGGTCCCGTTCGACCAGGCGATCGCCGGGCAGCAGTTGGAAGTTCATGATCGCGCTGCGCAGCTTGTCCAGCACAATCTCCCGCAGGGTGACGGGGTTGCGGTTGACTTTGAACGTGTCGTCGAGTGGCAGGCGTTTCATCGGGTGTGCTCGGAATGGTGCTGTCAATGTAAAGGGGCCGGCGATGTAAAAGCGTGACTTGAAACATGGCCTTGCTCACGCCGCAACCCGCGAACGACGCGGGCTGCTGCATGCCCCGAACGCTCGGGCCCGGGACGCGCGGAGTTTATCACGCCGATGCCTGCTACCACCAAAACCGCCCGATGCCGCCTCAGACGATCGGTGCGAGCGCCCCCATCTTGCCCCGGTGATAAATCATCGGAGTGACCGGAACCGCCGGCAGGATCAGGTTTTTCACCGCACCGACGATGATCGCGTGGTCCCCGCCATCGTATTCGCGCCACAACTCGCATTCGATGATCGCCGTGGCATTGGCCAGCAGCGGGTTGCCCAGCTCGCTCAACTGCCATTCGATGCCTTTGGTCTTGTCCTTGCCCTTGCTGGCGAACGCATAAGCTTCGACCTGCTGGTCGGCGGACAGCAAGTGAATCGCGAACTTCTTGCTGTCGCGCAGCACCGGGTAGGTGTCGGACGCGTAGTTGGGGCAGAACAGCACCAGCGCCGGGTCGATGGACAGCGCGCTGAAGGCGCTGGCAGTGATACCGACCAGATTGCCCTCAGGGTCCAGCGTGGTGACAATCGTGACGCCCGAAGGGAATGACGCCATGACTTCTTTGTAGATACTGGGTTCGATCATCGCAGCGACCTCGTTAACGCATGACAAATGGATCAGGCATGGGCGCCTGCGAAAGGTTGATCCACACCGTTTTCAGTTCGGTGTAGGCCAGCACAGAGTCTATCCCGCTCTCGCGACCGTAGCCGCTGTTTTTGAAACCGCCGATGGGCGCCATTGCCGACACGGCACGATAGGTGTTGACCCAGATGATACCCGAGCGGATATCCCGCGCCAGGCGGTGGGCGCGGCCCAGGTCGCGGGTCCAGATGCCGGCGGCAAGGCCGAACTGGGAGTCGTTGGCAATTGCCAGTGCTTCGGCTTCGTCCTTGAAACGAATCACCGATGCCACAGGGCCGAACACTTCTTCCTGCATGATCTTCATCGAATTGCGGTCGCACTCGAACAGGGTCGGCTCGTAGAACCAGCCTTGACTGTCCAGTTCGGGACGCTTGCCACCCAGGCGCAGACGCGCACCTTCGGCCAGTGCATCAGCCACCAGGCCTTCAACCACTGCCAGTTGTTGAGCAGTGGCCATCGGCCCCATTTCAGTGGCTTCATCCTGAGGGTTGCCGATGCGGATGCGGCTGGCGCGTTCGACCAGGCGGTTGACGAACTCGTCGTAGATTTCATCCTGCACCAGCAGTCGCGAGCCGGAAACACAGCTTTGCCCCGAGGCCGCATAGATGCCGGCGACTGCGCCGTTGATGGCGCTGTCCAGGTCGGCGTCGGCAAAGATGATGTTGGGTGACTTGCCGCCCAGTTCCAGCGACAGCTTTGCAAAGTTTTCGGCGCTGCTGCGCACCACGTGACGTGCCGTGGCAGCGCCGCCGGTGAAGGCAATCTTGCGCACCAGTGGGTGACGGGTCAGGGCCGCGCCGGTGGTCGGGCCGTAGCCGGTGATGACGTTGACCACACCGGGCGGAATACCTGCCTCAAGCGCCAGTCGCGCCAGCTCCAGCACGGTGGCCGAGGCTTGTTCCGAAGGCTTGAGGACGATGGTGTTGCCCGCCGCCAGCGCCGGTGCCAGCTTGATGGCGGTCAGGTACAGCGGACTGTTCCAGGGAATGATCCCGGCCACTACGCCCATCGGTTCATGCACGGTGTAGGCAAACAGGTCGGGCTTGTCGAGGGGCAGGGTGCCGCCTTCAAGTTTGTCCGCGAGCCCGGCGGTGTAATGAAAGAACTCTGGCAGATAGCTGACCTGGCCGCGTGTCTCGCGAATCAGTTTGCCGTTGTCGCAGCTTTCCAGTTGCGCCAGCTGTTCTTTGTTTTCAGCAATCAGATCGCCAAGCCGGCGCAACAGTTTGCCGCGTGCAGTCGCCGTCAGGCCGCGCCATGTCGGGCTTTCGAATGCTTTTTGCGCCGCCTGCACGGCGCGCTCGACATCCGCCTCATCGGCGTCGGGCAATTGCGCCCAGGGTTCGGCCAGTGCCGGGTTGAGGCTGTCGAAGGTCTTGCCGGACAGCGCATCGACCCACTGACCGTCGATGCACATCTGAAAGCGGGTAAGGCTCATGCAACAATCCCCTTGATCGAGTTATGGACGGCCGCCGACTTGTCCAGAAAGTCGAGCAACACCTGGTTGACCAGACGCGGCGATTCAACCGGCATCATGTGGCGTTGATCGGGCAGTATCGCAACTTCGGCACCGCGGATGCGCATGGCCAGTTCGCGGGCCATCTCCGGTGTAGAGCCGGGGTCCAGCTCGCCGGTGGCAATCAATGTCGGTGCGCGAATATCGCCCAGATCCTCCGCGCGGTACATATCCTGGGTGGCAAACAGCTTGTACGTGGTCAGGTAGCCCTGCGGGTCGTTGCTGGCCAGGTTTTGCCGGATGGCCGCGATCTGTGCCGGGTTGGCCGCCTGATACTCGCGGCTGAACCAGCGTGACAGGGCCTCGGCGGCGTTGGCATCAGGCCCGTGCTCGGCAGCCTGACTGGTGCGCTCGACGACGCGCGCGCGCTGTTCCGGGCTGCGATTGAAGACGCTGTTGAGAATGACCAGCCCCGAGAGGTGCTGGGGATACTGCAGCGCGAATGCGCGCGCCACCAGCCCGCCCATCGAGAAGCCGATCACTGTCGCTTGCGGCAGGCCAAGGTGGACCAGCAATTCACGCAATTGCTCGGCATAGCCCGGCAGCCCGGTGTCCGGGTCCGGACGCGGGCTGGCGCCATGACCGAGCATGTCATAGGCAATGACCTGATAATGCGGGGCCAGCCCGACGACCTGGCCGCCCCACATCTCTTTGTTCAACCCCACCCCGTGAATCAACACCACAGGGTGGCCTTGGCCGGTAGCCAGGTAGCTGGTACCCGCCGGGGTGCGCTCAGCGGTGAGCTGAATCATGGATCGCTCCTGCACTGAAGTGGATAGGGACGATTACTGCGCCTTTTCGGCGGCCAGTTCTTCCAGATCGATGTAGCGGTTGCCGATGCGCGGATGCAGACGCCCGCCATTGGCAGCCCCGAGCACGACGACAATCTCATCGGCTCGTGGCGAATCTTCAATGTGCATTTCCAGGGTGATGTAGTGCGAGCGCAGACCTTCGTCGTCTTTGTGCATCATCGGGATCTGGATCGAGGTGCCGGGGCCGCCGCGCTTGTTGGTGAAGCTCAGGTAGCTCTTGGCCTTGACCGCTTCACGGTAGTGATTACCGAAACGCAGGGTATGAATCACCGCCGAGGCGTGTTCGATCTCACCGTCGGCACCTACCACTGCGGCCTTGCCATACGCCTCGATGTTGTCCGCACCGCCGATAGCGTCGGTGAGGCGCTTGACCATCAGTTCACCCAGATCCGAGCAGTTGGCGCGAATTTCGGGCTTGAGGTCTTCGACAAATCCACGGCCCAGCCACGGATTCTTGATGACCACCGCCAGGCCTACCATCGTGACCGGTTTGTCGGTAGCTTTACCGCCCTCGATGAAGGTTTCTTCGGTGTAATTGACGATCTTGCGAATTTCAAAGCTCATGAACGACTCCCGGATCGAGCGCTGTTGTATTTGGTATGATGGTATACCATAAGACTGGCGGTGCAAATGCTTTATTTGCGGCTCGTGCGGCGCGCAACGACGCAGCAGGCAAGCGCCCGCGGGCGGCGTCTCCAATCACTTGACGGATGACGCCAACGACCATTCGTCAGCTCTGCAGGCAATCGTTTTGAACACGGCTGCCCCTGTCGTGACAGATACACCGTGAGCAATAGAAAGCTCGTCGTATTTTTCACCTCAGGAGAGCCATAAATGAAAGCCATCGTCTATAACGGTCCGCGCGACGTCAGCGTCAGAAACGTGCCGGATGCGAAAATAGAGAAGCCGACAGACGCTCTTGTCAGAGTGACCACCACCAATATCTGCGGCTCGGACTTGCACATGTACGAAGGTCGTACCTCGTTCAAGACCGGGCGCATTTTCGGCCATGAAAACATGGGCGAAGTCATCGAAGTCGGTGCGGGCGTCGACCGTATCAAGGTCGGGGATCGCGTTTGCCTGCCGTTCAACATCGGTTGCGGATTTTGCGAAAACTGCGAAAAAGGCCTGACCGGGTATTGCCTGACTGCCAACCCCGGCAGCGCGGGCGCGGCCTATGGTTTCGCCGACATGGGCACCCACGAAGGTGGGCAGGCCGAGTTGTTGCGTGTGCCTTACGCCGATTTCAACTGCCTGCTGTTGCCCGAAGACGCCGTCGAGCGTGAAGACGACTACGTGATGCTCTCGGACATCTTTCCCACCGGTTGGCATGCCACCGAGCTGGCCGGTCTGCTGCCGGGCGAAAGCGTTGCCATTTACGGCGCTGGCCCTGTAGGCCTGATGGCCGCGCACTCGGCGATGATCAAGGGCGCGTCGCAAGTGTTTGTCGTCGACAATCATCCGGACCGCCTGGCGCTCGCCGCGAAGATGGGCGCTACGCCGATCAACTCCCTGGAGCAGGGTGCGGTTGACCAGATCCTCAATCTCACCGATGGCAAGGGCACCGACCGTGGCTGCGAATGCGTCGGCTATCAGTGCTGTGACCGGCACGGCCATGAAGCCAATCACGTCACCATGAACAACCTTGTGGCGTCGACCAAGGCGACGGGCGGGATCGGCGTCGTGGGTGTCTTCGTGCCACAGGATCCGGGCGCTCATAACGATCTGGCGAAGGAAGGCAAGATGGCCTTCGATTTCGGTTCGTTCTGGTTCAAAGGCCAGCAGATTCGTACCGGTCAGGCCAACGTCAAGGCCTATAACCGTCGCCTGGCCGAGCTGATTCATCATGGCCGCGCCAAGCCGTCGCAGATTATTTCCCATCGCCTGAAGCTCGAAGAAGGCCCTGCCGCCTACCAGCACTTTGACGCCCGCGACGATGGCTGGACCAAAGTCGTGCTCAAGCCAAACGGCTGATCTGCCTGGTGACCCTTGGCGTGCCTGGCCAATGCCACCGACAAGGGCACCGCGCTCTGAATACCCTATTCGAGGAGATTGACTCAGATGAATGAAGACTATCCAAAGCCGCCGTTTGCCAGCCAGCCGCAAGAGGTTCCCGGTCAGCAGGGCAAAATGGACCCGTACCCGGATTGCGGCGAAAAAAGCTACAAGGGCTCCGGGCGGCTGCAAGGCAAGATCGCGCTGATCACCGGCGCGGACAGCGGCATCGGGCGTGCGGTGGCGATTGCCTTCGCTCGTGAAGGCGCGCAGGTGGCGATCTCTTACCTGAACGAGCACGAAGATGCTGAAGAGACCAAGCGCTGGGTAGAAGAAGCCGGCAGAAAATGCCTGATGCTGCCCGGTGACCTGGCGCAGAAGCAGCAGTGCGAAGATATTGTGAGCAAGACCGTTGCAGAATTCGGTCGCATCGACGTGCTGGTCAATAACGCCGCGTTTCAGATGACTCATGAAACCCTTGACGAGATTTCTGACGAGGAGTGGGTCAAGACCTTCGATATCAACATCACCGCGATGTTCAGGATCTGCAAGGCAGCCGTCCCGCACATGCCCAGAGGCGGGTCGATCATCAACACCAGTTCGGTCAATTCGGACATGCCCAAGCCGACGCTGCTGGCGTATGCAACCACCAAAGGCGCGATTGCCAACTTCACCGGTGGCCTGGCGCAGTTGCTCGGTGAGAAGGGCATCCGCGTCAATAGCGTGGCACCCGGCCCGATCTGGACGCCGCTGATCCCTGCAACCATGACCGACGAAGACGTGAAAAGCTTCGGCAGCGAAACCCCGCTCGGCCGTCCCGGCCAGCCCGTGGAAGTGTCCCCGATTTACGTGTTGCTGGCCTCTGACGAAGCCAGCTACATCTCGGGTTCGCGTTATGCCGTGACCGGTGGCAAGCCGATTCTGTAAAGCCTGTGGCCAGTACCGTCGGGTGCTCAACGCGAGCGCCCGGCTTGACACCGTGTTCCGGGCATTCTTGCGGATGTCACTTGACCCGCAGCCTGTTACCTCCCTAAATGCCAGACAGCTTTTTCGAGCGGCCTTCCGCTCTTTCCGCCGTTCCCTCCACATCACTATGGAGAATCCTCATGTATCCAGACGTACAGCTCTACATCGACGGTCACTGGCGCGCCAGTCGCGATAACCGCACCTTGCCCGTCATCAACCCGGCCACCGGTGAGTCGCTGGGCAGTGTGGCGCACGCCGGCATCGTCGATCTTGACGAAGCATTGGCGGCAGCCGAGCGTGGCTTTGCCACCTGGCGCGCGACGTCGGCCTACGACCGTTACAAGATCATGCAAAAAGCCGCCAACCTGGTGCGCGAGCGCGCTGACAGCATTGCCCGCATCATGACCCAGGAACAAGGCAAGCCGTTGGCCGAAGCGCGCATGGAAACCTTGTCGGCTGCCGATATCATCGACTGGCTGGCGGAAGAAGGGCGTCGCACTTATGGCCGTCTCGTGCCATCGCGTAGCGTGTCCATCGAGCAGAAGGTCATCAAGGAACCGGTCGGTCCGGTCGCGGCGTTCACACCGTGGAATTTTCCGATCAACCAGGTGGTGCGCAAGCTGTCGTCTGCGCTGGCGGCGGGCTGCTCGATCATCGTCAAGGCCCCGGAAGAAACCCCGGCGTCGCCCGCCGAACTGATCCGTGCATTCGCCGACGCAGGCGTTCCGGCAGGGGTGATCGGTCTGGTTTACGGAGACCCGGCAGAAATCTCCGGCTACCTGATCCCGCATCCGGTCATTCGCAAAGTCACCTTCACTGGCTCCACGCCGGTCGGCAAGCAGCTCGCCGCGCTGGCCGGTCAGCACATGAAACGCGCCACGATGGAACTGGGCGGTCACGCCCCGGCATTGGTGTTCGATGACGCAGACATCGACCTCGCCGCGCGCGTACTTGCCACCGCGAAGTTCCGCAATGCTGGCCAGGTGTGCGTATCGCCGACGCGTATTCTGGTGCAGCGCAAGGTGCTGGAAGCCTTTACCGAGAAATTCGTCGGTCTGACCCGCGAGATCAAGGTGGGCAACGGTCTGGACGCGGGCACGACGATGGGGCCGGTGGCCAATGATCGCCGTATTCCTGCGCTGGTCGGCCTGATTGAAGAGGCTGTGGGTGCCGGTGCAACACTGTCAGCCGGTGGCAAGGCAGTGAACGGGGCGGGTTACTTTTTCGAACCCACCGTGTTGAGCGGTCTGACGCCGGCAATGCGCATCATGAACGAAGAGCCGTTCGGCCCGGTTGCGCTGCTGGTGCCGTTCGACACCGTGGAAGAGGCGATTGCCGAGTCCAACCGTGTGCCGTTCGGGCTGGCGTCCTATGCGTTTACCACCTCGATGAAGACCGCGCAGGCGCTGAGCACCTACATCGAAGCCGGCATGCTGTCGATCAACCATCAGGGCATCGGCTTGCCGGAAGTGCCGTTTGGCGGGATCAAGGATTCCGGCTACGGCTCCGAAGGCGGTATCGAGGCCATCGAAGCGTACCTGAACACCAAGCTGGTCACTCAATACAACTGAGTGCGGGCCTGGCTGAATGAAAACGGTCGCGATGTGCAAGCATCGCGACCGTTTTTCGTTTCGCCGCGAGGATGATCAGTCCTTGGCCTGGATACCGGTCTGTTTCATGACCAGGTTCTTCTCTTTCTTGTATTGCAGCGCAACTTCCGGCGCCGGACCGCTCTGGCCGGTTTCCATCCACTTGCGAATACGGCTGGCGTCGGCGAAGTGGGTGTACTTGCCGAATGCGTCAAGAATCACCACGGACACCGGACGATTGGCCATAGTGGTCAACAGTACCAGGCAGTGACCGGCCTGATTGGTGAAGCCGGTCTTGGTCAGCCTGATGTCCCAGTTGTCCTTGCGCACCAGATGGTCGGTGTTGCTGAAGCCCAGGACGTAGGTTGGTTTGCGAAACGTGACGGTCTTCTGCTCGGTGGTGCTCAGCTCACTGATCAGCGGGTATTTGCGTGCCGCCATCACCAGCTTGGTCAGGTCGCGGGCGGTCGATACGTTGTACACCGACAGCCCTGTAGGCTCGACGTACGCCGTGTGTTTCATGCCCAGTGCCTTGGCCTTGGCATTCATCGCCAGAATAAAGGCCGGATAACCGCCGGGATAACTGTGCGCCAGACTCGCCGCGGCGCGGTTTTCCGACGACATCAGGGTGATCAGCAGCATGTCCCGGCGGTTCATTTCGCTGCCGAGCTTGACGCGCGAAAACACACCTTTCATTTCCGGCGTCTGAGAGATGTTGACCGGAATGACCTCATCCATCGACTGCTTGGCATCGAGCACGACCATCGCGGTCATCAGCTTGGTTACCGAAGCGATGGGAACGATGACGTCCGGATTACTGGAATACAGCACTTTGTCAGTCTGCAAATCGACGACCAGTGCGCTGCCAGAGGCCAGGTGCAGATTGGAAGGATCACGGTTGAGAGCAGCGGATTCATTGGCAAACGTGGTGGTGGAAAAAACCGGACCTGTAAGTACACATAATAGGCCCAAGACAGACAGACGAATTTTCAAGAGCAAGGCTCACTCGATAAAGTGTGTTAATAGAAGGGATCGCGTCAAAACGCTGCATTTTATGAGCAGACTTTGATGTCTGTCGATGGCTGCTGCAGGGCGATTTGTCAATAAATGCAGGAATCGGTATTCCGTTAAGTGACGGTTAAGTGGCGTTCTGCTTTCAAACTGCTCTAAAACGCGCCGGAATTTGAATAGTCGTGGTGCGAGAGGCCTGCACCGATTAGCATTCCATGCCATTCAGGTCAGCGATTCAAGGAGTCATGCAATGCTCAAGGGGTTTATCGGCAGGGATTACCTGGTACTGGTGATCGTTGCTTCACTGGTGGTGGTTGTGTTGCTGGGCGCCGGGTTTACCTCACGCTCGTCCGACTGGGCTGGCTGGATGCAGGCGATTGGCCTGATCGTCGGATTGATGGTTGCCATTGCGGTCCCGGCCATCCAGCGCAGGCAGGAAGCCGAGCGGGCGCACAAGCAGTTGCGTGATCGCGAAGTGGGCTATGCGCGGCGCATGCAGTACCTGTGCGGCGAGCTGAGCGAACTGCAAGGGCGCATCAGCCTGAACCTTGCCCATTTGCGCGCCAGTGATCGGCACAGCCTGAAATACACGCTGCAGGATTATTTGCACCGGCTGTTCGAGTCCCACAAACAGGACCTGAACGATGATCGCGTGGTGCTTGCCCACGAACTGCGTCAGGTCGCCAATGACCTGATCGACGAGCTCGACAGCGGTCGCAACGATCGCGTGGTGTTCATGGCCCTGGAAAAACGCCTGCAGAAGCTGACGCATCGTTGTCAGGTCAACGCGGCAATGGCCGAACGCGGTTAAGGCGTCCCTGTGCCGCTGGTCCGAGTGTTTTCTCCAGGCCTAAAAAAGCCCGCATCAGGAGAGGCGGGCAAGGGGATGTGCGGAGCAACGCACGAGGTTCGTAAACAATCAGCTGTTGAGAAGGCGGGGCTGCATCTGCCGGTATAGCGCTTCGGCGACCGGCAGGGACGCGAGCGGGCCACTGACCGGTTCACCGTCCTGAATCAGATACCAGCAGGCCAGCAGACCTTGCGCTCTGAGCGGGGCGGGCACTGCGCTACCGACGACGGACATGATGTGTACCTTGTTCATAACTGCCTCCTCAATCCATGCCGCTACTGTAGGGGGCAATCGATCACGGCAGAAATCGACGCTCTCAATAGTGGTCATTGATAACAACACCGGTTAGCGGCATTGCACCCGCAGACAGGGTTGTGCGCACACCATAAAAAAACCCGCCGATGAAGGCGGGTTTTTTGTTCCGTTACCAGCGGCCGCGCGGCGGGCCGTAATAGTAGCCGGGGCCTGGAGGTGGCGGCGGGCCATAGCGATGGTAGTAATAACCTGGAGGCGGCGGTGGTGGGTAGCGCTCGACAACCTGGTAGACCGGTGCCGGCTGGTAGTAGACCGGCGGCGGCGCGTAATAGACCGGCCGCTGCTGCACGTAGACCGGTTCACGTTCTACGTAGACCGTTCTGTCATGGCTTGAAGATACCGCCGCGCCGACAACGGCGGCGCCTACGATAGCACCCACCACGGCAGGGCCACCCCAGCCACGGTCAGCATTCGCCTGGCCAGCAAGGGCCAAGGCACCTACAAACAAGGCGATTTTGGGGATTTGACGAATCATGACTGTTCCTCGCTCTCAACCCGTTGTCGCGCGCCTGCATCATTCTCAAGCACTGCCACGGGATAACACTATGACATCGAAATTGTAAGAATCTGCGAAAGTGCTGAGTAAATTTTATGTAAGGTGCGCGCTCGCATTCAGTGCTGCATAGCTTACGCTTTTGTCGAAGATTCAAGCCATTACCGTCTGGAGGAAACAGCATGCCCATCACGGCTAACAGGGACACGCAGTTGTGCATGTCCATGGCCGCACGCCCGGGAAACTTCGGCGTTCGTTTTCATAATCATCTTTTTCAGCAATTGGGCCTCAACTTCTATTACAAGACCTTTTCGCCCAATGACCTGGCGGCTGCCGTGGCGGGCATCCGCTCATTGGGCATTCGCGGCAGCGCCGTATCGATGCCGTTCAAGGAAGCCTGCATAGCACTGGTTGATGAGCTGGACACTTCGGCCGCCGCCATCCAGTCGATCAACACCATCGTCAATACGGAAGGGCATTTGAAGGCGTTCAACACGGATTACATCGCCGTGGCGCAATTGATGGACAGCCACGCCGTACCGCGTAGCGCGTTTGCCCTGCGTGGCAGCGGCGGAATGGCCAAGGCGGTCGCCTTTGCGCTGCGCGATGCCGGTTTCACCGACGGCCTGATCGTGGCGCGTAATGAACACACCGGCCGGCGTCTGGCCGAGGCCTGCGGTTTTCGCTGGCAGGCGGAACTGGGCGACGCGCGTCCCGCGTTGCTGGTCAATGTCACACCGCTGGGCATGCAAGGCCCGCAGTCTGATGAACTGGCGTTTGACGAACAGGCCGTCGCCGCTGCCGACACCGTTTTCGATGCCGTGGCCACGCCTGCCGAAACTCCCCTGATCAAGCTCGCACGCCGTCTAGGCAAACGCGTCGTGAGCGGTGATGAAGTGGCGGCGATTCAGGCCCTTGAGCAGTTTGTGCTTTATACCGGTGTTCGCCCGACGGACGAGCAATATCAGCAGGCTGCAGCGTTCGCCAGAGCCGGCTGATTTCGATTTGCCTGCCAGCGCGAGGGCGAGCAGGGCATACCCTTGATTACTCCAGCCTGGCCAGGCGCTCTTCAAGTGCTGCGACACGCGCCTCCAGCTCCTCGATGCGCTGGTTTGCGGCCGGGCTGTGGGGGCTGCGCTCCGGTGCCTGGTGCCGTGAGGCAAGAAGCTCCTGAAGGTCCGCCGGGTCACCGATCAGGTGCATGTAGCGATCTTCGCGTTGCCCGGACTGGCGCGGCACGAGCGTCGCCAGCCCTCTGGCAATCAGGCGCTCCAACTGATGAACGACCTGCTCGCTGTCTTCGAAATCGTGCATGCGGTGACTGCGGGTGAGCAGCTCGCTCACGGTTTGCGGACCCCTCAGCAGCAACAGTCCGGTCAGGATCACTTGCGCGGGCACCAGCTCCAGGCCCTTGTCGACCCTGTGCTCCCAGCGATCGGCACGACTGCCCATGACCAGCCGGGTCAGGCCGCGACCTTCCAGCGCACGCAGGCTCTGGCCCACCTGGCCCGGAGTCAGGTTCATCACCGGATCGCGGCTGGTTTTCTGATTGCAGGCGATGACCAGTGCGTTGAGGGTCAGCGGGTAGGTTTCCGGGTGGGTTGCCTGTTTCTCGATCAGGCAGCCAAGAATGCGCACTTCCGTGCTGTTGAGCTGTAACGCCTCGGCATTCGGGGAGGATTCGGTGACGGATGATTCAATGGACATGACGCTTCCCTGAGTGATGGCGGGGGATCAGCGTAGGGCGTGGCAGGAATTATTGCCAGTACCTGCTGCTTGCATCGGTCTACAGGCTGAAAAGTGTCACGGTGTTTCGCGTCGGGTCAGTCTATAATTGCGCCTTTCCCACCCAGGAGACGTCATGTCTATTTCCCTGTACGCCGCTTCCATTCCTGTCTTCCAGCAAATGCTCAACGCGCTGAGCGACGTTCTGACCAAGGCCGAAGCCCACGCGACCGAGAAGAAGATCCAGTCGCCCGCCCTGTTGCAGGCCCGATTGTTCCCGGACATGCTGCCGTTTACCCGTCAGGTGCAGATTGCCGTCGATTTCGCCAAAGGCGCTTCGGCTCGTCTGGCAGGCATCGAGATTCCGCAGTACGACGACACTGAAACCAGTTTCGAAGAGCTGCAGGCTCTGCTGGCCAAGACCCTCGCGTTCATCGGTAGCATCACGCCCGATCAGGTCGACGGCAAAGAAGGTATCGAGATCGTGCTACGTCCGGGCACTGAAAAGGAAAAGCGCCTTAATGGTCAGGCTTACCTGCTCAGCTATGCCTTGCCTCAGTTCTTCTTCCACGTCACCACGGCCTACAACCTCCTGCGTCATAACGGTGTAGAAATCGGCAAGCGGGACTTCATGGGCAAGTTCTAAGGCCTGGAGGCGGGTGGTTTTGTTTCTACGCTCTGCTTCCATCCTGTATACCCGTCTCGTGGGGGCGAGCTGGTTCGCTCCCACAGAGGCTGTATTTATCGCCATCAGGCTATCAGCCCTGTCTTCCAGGTGCTTCGGGGCCTGTGTGCGGCGATAAGTGCTCCATCCCGCTTTAATCCCCCTGCATGTTGCGCTGTCATCACGGCCTGTATCGTTGTTCTGGAGTTTTCATGTTGTTGCCCATACTTCTGTTGTCGGCTGCCGGTTTCACGGTACTGACGACAGAATTCATCATTGTTGGTCTTTTGCCTGCTGTTGCCCGTGACCTGGATGTGACGGTTTCCCAGGCAGGCCTGCTGGTGACGCTGTTCGCCTTTACGGTCGCCGCCTTCGGTCCGTTCCTGACCGCTTATTTTTCGCGCTTCGAGCGCAAGCGTCTGTTTATCAGCATCCTCATCCTGTTCGGATTGTCCAATGCGCTTGCAGCGATGGCCCCCAATATGCCGGTCATGGGTATTGCGCGCCTGATTCCCGCGCTGGGGCTGCCCGTGTTCTGGGCGCTGGCCAGTGAAACGGCGGTCGACATTGCCGGGCCGGCGTTCGCCGGGCGAGCCATTGCCAGAATCGGCTTCGGAATTGTCTGCGCCACGGTATTTGGCATCCCCGTGGGCACTCTGATCTCTGACGCGTTCGGCTGGCGCAGCGCGTTTTTCGCGCTCTCAGGCCTGGCCTTCGCCAAGGCGCTGCTGCTGGCGGTTTATTTGCCAAGCACTGCCGCAAAGAAAAACCCGGCGTCGATCCTCAAGCAATTCGGCATTCTGCGCAGCCCGATGATGCAAGGCCATGTGCTGCTGTCGATACTGGTCTTCAGCGGCATGTTCACGGCTTACACCTACCTGGCGGACATGCTGGAGCGTCTGGCCGGTTTCGACGGCAATCTGGTCGGCTGGTGCCTGATGGGGTTTGGCGCGGTAGGCCTGCTCGGTAATTCGCTCGGCGGGCGCATGGTCGATCGCCACCCGCTGATCGCCAGTCTGGTGTTCTGCGCCTTCATGGTGGTGGGCATGGTGGCGGTGGTGCCGAGCATTCACTCGGTGGTGGCGCTGGCACTTGCGCTGGCGGTGTGGGGCATCACCCAGGCGGCGCTGTTTCTGGTCAGCCATGTCCGTCTGATCAAGGCTGCGCCCCAAGCGCCAGCGTTTGCGGCGTCTCTGAACATCGCCGGCGCCAATCTGGGCATCGGGATCGGCGCCGTCATTGGTGGCCGAGTGATCGATCACCTGGGGCTGGGTAACGTCGGTTTCGCCGCTGCCGGCATCATTGTTCTGGCGATAGCGCTGGCGCTGCTGTTGATCAAGCTTGATCGCGGTCCGCGTGCGGCCCAGGCGCTGATCCCGCGTCGGTAAATAACTGGTTTCGAGCACTTTCGGCAATGGCGACAACGCCGGGGTGCTTGACCTTGCGTTCCACGGTGATTGCGTAGAATGACTCGGTCACGGCATCGGTCTGGCCGATCACCTGCACGCCATACTGGCTCTGTACTTCATCGGCAATTACGCTGGGCGCAACGAAGATGCCGCTGCCGGACTTGCCGAAAGCCTTCATCAGCGCACTGTCATCGAATTCTCCGACAATGCGCGGCTGAATCTTCTGCTCGGCAAACCAGCGCATTAGCCTGCCGCGGACCACGGTTTCCTGGCCTGGAATCAACAGCGGTGCGCCATGCAGGCACTGTGGAAAGTCGGTCCCGACGCTTTCGGCCACTTCGCGGGTTGCAAAAAAACTGACTCCGCATTCGCCCAGTCGGTGGCTGTAGCCCTTGATGTCCAGATGCGGCGGCATGGGGCTGTCCGAGATCACCAGGTCCAGGCGCTGAATCGCCAGATCCGCCAGCAGCCGTTCCAGCTTGTCTTCACGGCAGGTGATGCGGATGGACTCGCTGAGGTTCATGGTCGGCGCTATCAAACGGTAGACAATCGATTTGGGCACGACATCGGCCACGCCGATGCGAAACAGCAACTGCTGCTCGTCAGGTTGCGAACGCAGCAGGTTCTCCAGTTCATTGCCCAGCTGAAACATCTGCTCTGCATAGGGCAGTGCGAGTCGACCGGCTTCGGTCATTTCCAATTGTCGTCCCACGCGCTGAAACAGATCGACGCCCAGCGAGGCCTCCAGCAGGCTGATCTGCCCGCTGACGGTCTGGGCCGTCAGGTTCAACTGCTCGCAGGCGCGCACGATGCTCCCGGTTTTGGCCACGACCCAGAAATAGTGCAGCTGACGGTAATTGAGCATGGTTATCGCCGATTCGGTAAAACCGAAGTATACGCGTTATAAAATCGAATTTTCCTGATGTTTCAAGGTGTTTAGAATGCTTCGCAACGCCGGACCCGACACCAATACCCGGCCTTGCTTATCGAGGACCCCATGAACAAACCCATGTGTGCTGTGCTTTTGAGCTGTTCGCTGCTGGTAATGGCGGGATGCGATCAGATAGAGTCATCCACAAAGCAGGTGCTTGATACCGCCGCCAACACCGCAAAACAGGCGGTGGACGATACTCACAAGGCCGCAACCAAAGCGCTTGAAGAGACCCGGCAGGAACTTTCAGTGCTGGAGTCGCCACCAAGCTCGGCTGACACCGAAAAAAAGTCCGATAAAGAAATCTAACTTGAAACTATTGGCTCAGGCAGGGCAGTGATCTATGGAATACCTATTGGAACTCGTGACAAGCCCGGCAGCCTGGATCGCCCTGGCAACACTGGTCGTGATGGAAGTCGTGCTGGGCATCGACAACCTGATTTTCATCTCGATCATCACCAACAAGCTGCCGGAGCATCAGCGGGAGAAAGCCCGGAAACTGGGTATCGGCATGGCGCTGGTCATGCGCCTGGGCTTGCTCAGCACCGTCGCCTACATCGTGCAACTCACAGAGCCCGTGTTCGAGGTGTTCGGCAAGGCGTTCTCGTGGAAAGACATGATTCTGGTTGCCGGTGGCCTGTTCCTGGTCTGGAAAGCGACTACCGAGATCCATCACAGCATGGACGTCAAGACTGACGAAGAGAAAGCCTTAGGTTCGGTAGTGGCGTTGAGCATGGGCGCGGCCATCGTGCAGATCCTGATGCTGGACCTGGTGTTCTCCATCGACAGTATCATCACTGCCGTGGGCATGACCGAGCACTTGCCGATCATGATCATTGCTGTCGTGAGTGCCGTGGTCGTGATGCTGGTGGCTGCCAACCCGCTGGCGAAGTTCATCAACGATAACCCGACGGTGGTCATGCTGGCGCTGGGCTTCCTGATCATGATCGGTATGACGTTGATCGCCGAAGGGTTTGGCGCTCATGTGCCCAAAGGCTATATCTACGCGGCCATGACGTTCTCGGCAGCCATCGAAGGCCTGAACATGCTGGTGCGCAGGGCAAGGCGCAGAAAAGCCGCGCGAGTGTCACATAGCTGATAGCCGGCTTTGCTGGAAAAAAGGTCGACCCGTTCATACGGGTCGACCTTTTTACGTTCAAGGCATTGTTCACCTGCACAGGGGCAGGGTGATGTTCTTCAGCCAGCGACGACAGGTTGACCGTTTACAGGCTTGGTCATTTCCGGTTTCTGCACGGCAAGCGGCGCAGCGCTGCGTGGATGATGGCGACGCGAGACGCGCATGACCCCCCACAGCATGGCGCTCGAGACGGCAAGCCACGAAGCGATCAGCATCACGATTGTCAGTTCCAGGCTCATAAGTGCCTCCACATCCTGCTTTTTTACCACGGTCTTGATAACTGACATTCTAGTACGAAGCATGTTTCGGTTAATTGACCAATGGCATCGGGCTATGACCGATTTGCTCTATTGCCTTCGATGCACTGCTGCACAACGCTATACCCGGAACCCGGACGGCTCTATCATCGACGTCCGGATCGGGTCGCGGGTTGCCCGACATCAGTTGAAGTGAGTAAGCATGTCATCGGTTTCTCTCATTGTCGGTGCCGCTGGCGCCAGACGGTCCTGGCTGGTCCTGGCCCTGATCATTGGCCTTGCCGGTTGTTCATCAATGGTCACCCCGCAGATGAAGCGCCTTCCGGACCGGGTCGAACTGACCTCGGTGCCGTTCTTCCGGGGCAATGCGCACCAGAGTGGGCCAATGGTGCTGGCGAGCATGTTGGCCAACCAGCAGGTACAGACCACTCCCGGCCTGCTCGAAAAGCCGCTGCAACTGCCGGGTGCCGAAGGCCGACTGGAGCAGAACATGCAAAACGTCGCGCGGGAATACGGCTTCATGGTCTACCCGCTCGATGGCCAGTTGCAGGACCTGCTGGCTCAGGTTTCGGCCGGTTACCCGGTCATGCTGCGCTTTTCCCAAGGTTCTGCATTCTGGAAAGGACCGCGCTATGCGGTGTTGATCGGCTACAACCGGATCAAGCAGACGGTCTTGCTGAGCACTGGCATGGATCGTCGCTACTCAATGAGTTTCAGCAGCTTCGCATCCGCCTGGCAAGACGCAGGCAACTGGGCGGTGCTGGTTCAGTCGCCTCGTCAGTTGCCCGCCGACGTCGATCGGCAGCGCTGGTTGCAGGCAGCCGATGCGCTGGCGAAGGCGGGTCAGGAGCAGGCGGCAGGTGAGGCCAGAAGAACGCTGGAGCGCAGCGTTAAATGAAATCAACAAAAACGGCACCTCAGAGGTGCCGTTTTTGTGCGGGTTGAAGGTTTAGAACCCTAGCCGGTCACGCAGGCTGTAATACCACGCGCCCAGTGCGGTAAGCGGTGTGCGCAGCATCTGACCACCAGGGAACGGGTAGTGGGGCAGGTCGGCGAACGCATCGAAACGCTCGGCCTGCCCGCGCAATGCTTCGGCCAGCACCTTGCCCGCCAGATGGGTGTAGGTCACCCCGTGACCGCTGCAACCCTGGGAGTAATAGATATTGTCGCCAAGCCTTCCGACCTGGGGCAGGCGTGACAGGGTCAGCAGGAAGTTGCCGGTCCAGGCGTAGTCGATCTTGACGTTCTTGAGCTGCGGGAATGCCTTGAGCATCTTTGGCCGGATAATCGCTTCGATGTTGGCGGGGTCGCGCGCGCCATAGACCACGCCACCACCGAAAATCAAACGCTTGTCGGCACTCAGGCGGTAGTAATCCAGCAAATAGTTGCAGTCTTCGACGCAGTAGTCCTGCGGCAGGAGCGTTTTGGCCAGTTCGTCACTCAATGGCTCGGTCGTGATGACCTGAGTGCCGCAGGGCATCGATTTGGCTGCCAGTTCCGGGACCAGATTGCCCAGATAAGCGTTGCCGGCCACGATGATGAACTTCGCCCGCACCTTGCCCTGAGCGGTATGCACGACCGGGCTGGCACCGCGCTCGATACGGATCGCTGCGGACTGCTCGTAAATCGTGCCGCCCAGTGTTTCGACAGCTGCAGCTTCACCCAGCGCCAGGTTGAGGGGGTGAATGTGGCCGCCGGTCATGTCCAGCAAACCGCCGATGTATTGATCGCAGGCCACGACTTCGTTGATCCGGCGCTTGTCCATCAACTCCAGCTTGCTGTGGCCGTAACGCTCCCATAGTCGCTGCTGGGCTTCCAGATGCGCCAGCTGCTTGCTGGTGATGGCTGCAAACACACCGCCATCTTTCAGGTCGCACTGAATGCCGTAGCGTGACACACGATCCCTGATAATGGATGCACCCTCAAAGGCCATTTGCCCCAGCAGTTGCGCCTGTCGCGGCCCGACGGTGCGCTCGATCACATCGATGTCGCGGCTGTAGCTGTTGACGATCTGACCACCGTTGCGTCCGGACGCGCCAAACCCGACCTTGGCAGCTTCCAGCACTGTCACACGGAATCCGTTCTCCAGCAGAAACAGCGCACTGGACAAGCCGGTGTAACCGGCGCCGATGACGCACACGTCGGTTTCAACCTCGCCTTGTAAAGCGGGGCGCTCCGGCGCGGGATTGGCTGAGGCAGCGTAGTAGGACTGAGGATAAGGCGTGTTTGCCATCCTGATGCTCCGTTTAATATTCTTGACGATGGCGCTGATCCTACCCGAGACGCGAACGCTCTGCCAGCATTGAGCGAAAAGGGCTGATGCAGGTTTTTTTGCAAAAACCGCTTTAATTCATAGGGTTAGCGAAAAAAACAGATTGACACACAACTCGATACCCGTAGAATACCGCCCCACAGCAGGCACGTAGCTCAGTTGGTTAGAGCACCACCTTGACATGGTGGGGGTCGTTGGTTCGAGTCCAATCGCGCCTACCAGACAAAATCCGCTCTGCTGGGCGGTAAGAAAAGGGTCAGCCGAAAGGTTGGCCCTTTTTTGTGCGTGACGCTTTGTTGGTCAGGGCAAAAATTTCAATTATTCAGAGAGTTACTGCAAAAAAGAATTTGACAGGTAATCGAATATCCGTAGAATGCCGCCCCACAGCAGGCACGTAGCTCAGTTGGTTAGAGCACCACCTTGACATGGTGGGGGTCGTTGGTTCGAGTCCAATCGCGCCTACCAAACAAAATCCGCTCTGCTGGGCGGTCGAGAGGGGAATCCGAAAGGGTTCCCTTTTTTGTTGCCTTGAGAAAACGTTCACAATCTATAGGCATCGTTCACACACTGCAATGAGAACGTCTGTTCTCGTTCAAATCGTCGTTCACACGAACGTTCACACCTCATTCACAGTGGCATTCACACGAGCAAATGTGAACGACCATACCTAACCTATTGATCTGTATAGCTTGAACACCTTCTTGTTAAGGTGGTGCTCATTGCTCGCAACCTCAAAATGCCAGGCTTTTAGCCAATTGAGCTGCGTGTCTGATGTATGCCGGACCGTAATTGTCAACTAATCCTTGATACGACGTTAAGTGTTTTTTCGTACTGAGTGGGTGTCCGTCCATCATTGAACTAGTGTGGCCGAATCCAGTTGTAAAGAGGCATCAGGTAGTAGCTGATGTCGCGGCGCGCTTCTTGAGCTGTCATATAGCCCACAGACGGTATCCATTCAGCTTTCAAGCTGCGAAACACTCGCTCCAATGGCGAGTTGTCGTAGCAATTACCCCGGCTACCCTGGCGGCTCATGCTCATGCTCATGCTCATGCGGTATCGCCAAAACCGCTTGCAAAACTGTCGGCTTCCATATTGGGTACCTTGGAGTGAAACAGCATGCCTTGAGGCTTTCCGCTTTGATCAAGTCCGTATCTGGCTTGTTCGAAAACGCTCAGCCCACCATCCGGTGCGTGAAGAGGCCCATTACAATCGCAGGCAATGCCATTTCCCTTGTGCCCGGATGTAGGTGATGTTGCCACACCAGACCTGATTGGGCGCGGGTAGATCAAACTCTCGATTCAACTATCCGAGATGTCAGGGTGCTCCAATGTTGTTTTTCAAGGATGCTAATCCGGCTGCTTGCTGATTGATCCCAGTTCTGGCATCAGGCCACGCACCTTGAGCCGACCGAGTTGCTCGCCATCCTCCTGCATCATCGACACGATACTGCGGCCGCCGCTGCGCTTCGACTTTGCCTGAATATTTCATTGACCCTGATCCATAGACAAGCCCGCTTGGGGTCTGGGGCGAGCATCGCAGGCAATGGTAGTCGTAGCAAGAGCGAGGTATATCGAGCACTTCGCACAGTAACTCGATTGGCTGGTGGGTAGTGCCTTGCTTGAAGATGGTATGGCGCTAGAGGTCTTTGATGACAGCTTCAAGCTTGTCAGCCTATTCCTGAGGTTCAGTCGGTGTAGAAAATGTCTTCGACTGTGAGGTTCCCTTTCTCCGCTCTGCTGGGCGGTAAGAAAAGGGTCAACCGAAAGGTTGGCCCTTTTTTGTTGACGATTTTCGTACTGATGTCCTGTATTGCTATGCATGCCGTGACGCTCGGCGTCACATTAGCCGCCGCGGCACAATGTCATGCTGTGCCCGTAATCACGGCACATAAATCAAAGCGATTTTTTGTGGCGATGGCACTGGCACTGGCGACGCAGAGTGCGACGTAAGTGACGGCAGAGCCTTGACGCTGATTCGGGGGTAGCCTGGCAGGACGCCAGGCTAGCCGCACCGGGCCAGGGATGGCCCGTTGCGGCGACCCCCGGATCAGTGTCAGGGCGAAGGAACCCGACGAAGTCGGGCCGGAAACGGAGCTTAGGGCTTTGCCTACTTTGGCCCCATCAAAGTAGGTCGCCGAGGGGCGAAAAGGTGCCCTGAGCCGTAAACAACCATCACTGACACCGCAGAACCGCCGTGTGACGCGGAGCGTCACGAACTGCATGCCGACGCGGAGCGTCGGCACGATAGTCAAGAAGGTTGGCCCTTTTTTGTTGCGTGTGCTTTGCACTGAATGACCGCCGACTCCCGCGCCCGCCAGTGAGGACGGGAGCCGCCTGAACAGCCAGGCCTCAGGGAATAAGACGGTCTTTACGCAATTTCTCGAACACGTTGAAAAAGGCATCGTCACTGGCCTGAAACGCCGTAAAGCCCAATTTGCGACTTTTCGACATGTCCGTGACCACTTCAATCGGACGACCCAGGTCGGCATCGGTGTGCCAGGGTGAGATCAACCGGTTGATGTCAGCTTCCTTGAGCTGGTGCTCACGGACAATGTCGGTCCAGGCAGCCTGGTCATCGGCCATCTGGGTTTCCAGCGGTGAAGGCTGATCCGGGAAGGCTGCCGGCTCTACGCCAAAGTATTCTGCGATCTGGCCCCACATCCAGCTCCAGCGAAAAACGTCGCCGTTGGTGATGTTGAACGCCTGATTGGCCGCTGCGGGTGTTGTGGCAGCCCACAGCTGCTGATGGGCCAGTTGGCGTGCATCAGTCATGTCGGTCAGGCTGTCCCACTGCACGCGTGAGCCCGGGAAGACGAAAGGTCGGCCAGTGGCTTTACAGATCGACGCGTAGACGGCCAGGGTGGTTGCCATGTTCATCGCGTTGCCCACGGCCACGCCGGTCACGGTGTGCGGACGATGCACGCTCCAGGTGAAGCCATCTTTTTCGGCGGCGGCGAAGACTTCATCTTCCTGCGCGTAATAGAAGTTCTCGATCTCCAGGCGTGGCTGTGTCTCTCTGAACGGGGTCTGCGGCAGCGTGCCTTTGCCATACGCCTCAAACGGGCCGAGGTAATGTTTGAGGCCGGTGACCAGTGCCGCATGCTGAACACTGCCCGCAGGCCGGACGGCGTCCAGCACATTGCGCACCATGGCGGCGTTGACGCGGATATTTTCCGCTTCGGTGGCCTGACGCGACCATATGGTGATAAAGACGTGAGTGGGCTTCAGGTCGGCCAGCGCTGCAGTGACGGATTCGGGGTCTTGAAGGTCTGCTGCGACGGGAATCACGCCGGGCCGGGTCGATGGACTACGGGAGAGGGCGGCAACCTGCCAATCGTTTTCCAGCAACAACTGTGTGATTGCGCCGCCGACAATGCCACTTGCGCCAACAACCAGGGCGGTCTGAGTCATGGGGATCTCCTGAGACGGGGGTGAAGTGAATGAACCGTCTGCTGCTTCAGAACAGCATCAGGCTCTACGGTTCAACCCGATCATGCGGCGCCCCTGTACTCTGCCGGTTTTGCCTGAGAATGCCTCAGCCCTGCAGGGCGTACGATTTGACGATGGTTTTGGTGGCGCTACTGGCTTTGAGGTCGCCGAGGTTCTTGGAGGCGAGCCATTTGCAGGCGGAAATTTCGTTTTGCGGTGACGGCTCGATGGAGCTTGGGACCTGTGTCATGAACACATAATGGGTCACTTCATCTTTTTCGTAGGCCGCCAGGTACAGCAGGTCCAGATTCACCAGGCCGGTTTCCTCGCTCAATTCGCGTACTGCGGCCTGAACGGGGGTTTCTCCAGATTCGATCTTGCCACCCGGCAATGCCCACCTGGATTTCGGTTTGCGTACGTAAAGCACCTGGCCGTCGCGTTTGCAGATGACTGTCGCTCGTAGTTTCATATTCCGTTCACCTGTTAAACGTCCGTTGACATCAATATCTGCAAGGACTTCGTGAACTTGAGACTTACCGGCAGTCAAGAGTAGTCACTAAGTTGTAATAAAAAGTTCATTATTATCAGTCGTCAAGCGCTGATCATGCGTTTTCCGGGCCACAAACGCCGTGAAACCGGCGAATGAGCGCTGATACTTTTCTGAACAGTATGGGAGGTCAGTGAGAAAATGCCGGGCATCAGTTCCCGCTGCGCGACGTACGGCAAGATTTTTTTGCAGGCATTGCCTTCCCTGGCAACCAGCTTCCCTCTAACGGACAGTCTTTCAGGCGGCAGAGGCCTCCTGCTTGAGGCTCGCCATGTCAATGACAAAGCGGTATTTGACGTCGCCTTTGAGCATCCGCTCGTAGGCCTCGTTGATGTCCTGCATGGCGATCATTTCGATGTCCGAGACGATGCCGTGCTCGGCACAGAAATCCAGCATTTCCTGGGTTTCCTGAATGCCCCCGATCAGCGAACCCGCCAGGCTGCGGCGCTTGAAGATCAGGTTGAAAACCGCCGGCGACGGGTGCGGTTCTGCCGGAGCACCGACCAGTGTCATGGTGCCGTCACGCTTGAGCAGCGAGAGAAAGGCGTCAAGGTCGTGCGGCGCTGCAACGGTGTTGAGAATGAAGTCCAGGCGGTTGGTCTGGGTTGCCATCTGCGCCGGGTCTCGGGACACGATCACCTCATCGGCGCCCAGGCGCAGGCCATCCTCGCGCTTGTCGGGGGATGTGGTGAACAGTACGACATGGGCACCCATCGCATGCGCGATCTTGACGCCCATATGGCCCAGGCCGCCCAGACCGACGATGCCGACTTTCATGCCCGGCCCGACTTTCCAGTGGCGCAGGGGAGAGTACGTGGTGATGCCCGCGCACAACAACGGCGCGACCGCCGCAAGATTGGCATCGTGCGAAACACGCAAGGCGAACTTTTCCTTGACCACAATCGTGTCGGAGTAGCCGCCGAA
Organism: Pseudomonas syringae; assembly: GCF_002157375.1. Lineage (GTDB taxonomy): Bacteria > Pseudomonadota > Gammaproteobacteria > Pseudomonadales > Pseudomonadaceae > Aquipseudomonas > Aquipseudomonas syringae_T. The sequence continues at coordinate 320,566 of NZ_MTSA01000003.1, read as the reverse complement.
GGTGTTTTCACCGCCAAACACCGGGCCATTGTAAGTCCCGGTAAAACCGCTCTCGCAGTACTGCTCGTCGCCTTCAGCGCAGGATGCGCACTGCTGGCAACTGTCGACCATGCAACCGACACCGGCGATGTCGCCGATCTTGAATTGCGTGACATGGGCGCCTACCGCAGTCACCCGGCCGACGATTTCATGGCCGGGCACCGACGGGTAGAGCGTGTTGTGCCATTCATTGCGGGCCGTGTGCAGGTCGGAGTGGCAAACGCCGCAGTAAAGAATATCAATCTGCACATCATCGGCGCCCGGAGCGCGGCGTTCGAACTGGTACGGCTTGAGCACGTCTTTCGCCGATTGCGCTGCGTAGCTGTAAGTCTTGACCATTACTGTCACCTGTTCAGTGGGGGGATTGGCGTGAAGCCGGAGGTTAGCGTAGTCGCCGTTTGGTTATCGCTGTTGCGGGCTTCACGCCTCGCTTGAATCTGACCGGTCCGGCGGCCGGATAGTGCCCTGCGTCACATACCCGTCCCGGTGCATGAAAGAGGTCTGCCAAAAAGGAATGAACTTTGCAACAATGTCGCTACACATGTGTTACCTCTGGTCATGGTTTCAATCATGACCGCCGTCGGCTTCTGTATCTGGTGCTTCAATGACTGTCTCTAATCTGGCCACAGACCTGTGCCCGAGCGTGGCCTCCGATCACGGCTACGCGCTGAATGACAGTCCCGACGGTTTGTCGGACATGGACTCCATCGATGCGGTGCTGAGCGCAGCCCAGGCGCACATGCCGGATATTGCCTGGGCCGCGTATGCTGCCGGTGACCTGAAATGCCTGCTGGGGCAGGGTGACGACAAGGTTGTGTGGCCCGGGCACATCGCTGCGGAAGACTTTGATACGTTCTGCCAGCAGTTGCAGCTTGATCGCCGCGTCGCCGGTCAGGGTGAAGACGTGCTGGGCTGGGTGCTGGCTCCGATGGCCGAAAAAGACCATCCGCACCTGGTGGAACTGGCAGGCAGGCTGGGGGCATTGTTACAAACGGCGGCACTGGTGCGGGCGCAAAATACCCAACGGGTACTGTATGAGATCAGCCTCTTGGCCAGTTCGCCGCTTGATCGTGGTGCTTTCCTGCAAGGCATCCATGCACAACTGGGCACGTTGATCGATGCTGAAAATTTCTACGTCGCCCTGTATGACCCGCAGTGCGGCAAGATCACCTATCCCTATTACATCGACCGGTTCGATGACGAGGCAATGGCGGCCGAGGCGTTCGAGTTCATCGACCCGGATCGAATTTCCCTGACCGGTTATGTCCTGAGTACCGGCCAGCCCCTGTTCCTCGGCGCGTCGTGTATCGAACTGGCCAAAAACGAAGGCCGATTTTTTTGCTACGGACGGTTGCCGGAGTTCTGGATGGGCGCGCCCCTGAAGAACGCTTCGGACGAAGTGTTCGGTATGGTAGCGATGCAGGTGTACGACGTGTCTCGCGTCTACAGCGCTCAGGACCGGGCGTTGTTCGCGGTGGTCTCGCGCTATGTGGCCATGGCGCTGGACCGTCTGTTACGGCGTGCCGATCTGGAGCAGATCGTGGCCCTGCGCACGCAACAGCTTTGTGCGGCCAACGATGCGCTGAGGCAAGAAGTAAAGGACCGCGAGCGCGCCGAGCACCTGCAAAGCGCGCTGTTCCGGATTGCCGAGCTTTCCAGCCAGCCGGGGGACATGAACGAGCTGTTCCACAGCCTGCACATGATTGTCGGCGAGTTGCTGGTGGCGCTGAACTTCTACATCGCGCTCTATGACAGCACCACCGGCGAGGTGACGTTTCCGTATTACATCGACGAGTACAGGCCCGTGCCACCGCGTTCCCGACGCGGGCAGCGTGGCTTCACGGAGTATGTGATCGGTCAGCGACGACCTTGCCTGATCGACTACGAAGATGCCCGCAGGCTGGAAAGTCTCGGAGAGATTGAAGTCCAGAAAGACCCCACCCCGTCTTTTTCCTGGCTGGGCATTCCCTTGTTCGATGGGGAACAGGTGCGTGGCGTGCTGGTGGTGCAGAGCTATTCGAAAGATGTCAGCTATACCCAGCGTGATCAGGAGTTACTGACCTTCGTATCGCGCCACATCGACACTGCCTTGTCTCGCCGCAACGCGGCGGAAGCCATTCATACCGCGAACCTGCGCCTCGAAGCCAGGGTTCGCGACAGAACCCGGGAGCTGGACCAGGCCAATGCCAGGCTGCAACATGAAAATTCCCACGACTCGCTGACCGGGCTGCCCAACCGCAGTCATCTGCAGTATCGCCTCAAGCACGCCTGGCAGGCGTTCTGCCGAAGCGGCCAGCAACTGATGGTCATGTTTATCGATCTGGATCGTTTCAAGATGATCAATGACAGCCTGGGTCATCATTGCGGCGACATGCTGTTGATCCAGGCAGCCGAGCGGCTGCGCAGTTGCATGCGCGAGGGTGATCTGCTGGCGCGGCTGGGCGGTGACGAGTTCGCCGTGCTGAGCATCGATGCGCCTTTGCAGACCGGCATGGACATCGCCCAACGGATACTGACCGCGTTCGAACAGCCCTTCGTGATTGATGACCACACGGTGTTCTCTTCCTGCAGCATTGGTGTGGTAAGTGCCGACAGCCAGTTCCATCAAGAGCCGGCTGATCTTTTGCGCGATGCCGATACCGCCATGTATCGGGTCAAGAATGGCGGACGTGACAGCTTTGCAGTGTTTAACCAGGCACTGCGCCGAGAGGTTCTGGATCAGGTCGAGCAGGAAGGCGCATTGCGTACCGCGCTGAAGCGCACGGATCAGTTGATTCCTTATTTTCAGCCGATTGTCTGCGTCAACACCGGCGAGCTGCAGGCCCTCGAGGCATTGATCCGCTGGCGCACGCCGGATGGCCGGATCATCGCGCCGGAGAGCTTTTTGCCTGCGCTGGAGGGCCTGCGCCTGATCGGGCGACTGGATTTGTACATGCTCAACCGGGTCATCACCATTCTGGCGCAACCCGAGAACAGTCAGTGGCCGCCGGTGCATGTGAACTGCTCCAGTTACAGCATCACGCGTCCGACCTTCTCTGCAGAAGTGCTGGCGATGCTTGCCGAACACAATGTTGCGCCTCAGCGCCTGTGCCTGGAACTGACCGAGGGCGCGCTGGTGGCCGACCCCGAGCAGGCGCGTTTGTCGATGCAACTGCTGGCGGAGCAGGGCATGTCGGTCATGCTGGACGATTTCGGCGCGGGCTTCTCGTCCCTCAGTTATGTCCATCAGTATCATTTCAGTGGCCTGAAAATCGACAAGTCGTTCATTTTCGGACTGGCCTCCAGTGTGCGCAGTCGGGCTATTGTCCGCGCCATTGTGCGCATGGCTGAATCCCTTGACCTGACGGTGGTTGCCGAAGGGGTCGAAGACCTGGAAACCCTGGAGCTGCTGCGCGAGATCGGCGCGACCCAGGCTCAGGGCTATTACTTCTCCGCACCGATGCCCATCGGGCAACTGGGCCTCGGCCTGGATCACACGCCGGACTGACGGCAGCGTTTTCCCGGCGAAGGCTTGCCGCAATCGGCAACCTACACCTGTTTTTTTGACGCCGGGTGTCTTGGTCTTTCGAGTGAAAATCATATAAATCAATGGATTAAAGACGATTCACCGAGTTGGCACCGGACTTGCTGTTGAACCTGCGCAGCATGTTCATCAAGAGGTGAAGAGATGATTATTGGCACGAGTGCGCTTGAGCAGCTGGTTTCCCGAGCGGTCGTCGGGCGCAAGACCGTGGATGAGGTGTCTCAGGACGCTTTCAGTGCGGTCGCCGCCGCTGGCCTGAGTTCAGGTTCGGCACCGGTCATGGCGCAGACCAGCGATACAACATCGCAGGACAGCAAGCAGGACAACAGCGGATACAACGAATCCTTTGCACGGATGATGATCAACCTGAAGTCTGCCGGTGATACGTCACTGTCGGCCAAGACGGGTGATAGCGATAACGGTTTCATCGGTTCGGTGGCTAGCGCTGCCAGCGCCTCTGACACCGCCTCGACGGATTCGGTACAACAGAAGTTCATGGATTCTCTGAAGCAGACAGCCGAAGAGAAAGTGCGCGAGAAGCTGACGGGCGTCACCCAGAAAAACTACGACGCCATGACGCCTCAGGACCAACTGGCCATCGACCAGAAAGTCCAGGACGCGCTCAAGGACAAGCAGAATGATGTGGCGGACGACATCAACACCCGCATCAGAGGTATCAAGGCCGGAATGGTGGCCTGATCAGGCCTTTTTTTCAGTTGCTTTTAAAGCGGCAGTAATGGCTCTTTCGTGAGCTGGCTCACGAAGACTATCGCCCATGCACCGCCACTGATGCGGATGCATGGGGGTAGCGTTTAAGCCTTTTACCCCAACTGATGCCGATACGGCAGGTCCGGGCCGACTTTCGTACAGGTCAGCGCGGCTGCGCCGACGGCAAAATTCAGCATCTCGTCCAGTGTTGCCCGCGACAGCGTCGCCAGGCCTTCTGGCGTGTCCAGCTGGCGTTCGCTCAGGAACGTCAACAGCGCCGCCTGGAACGTGTCGCCTGCGCCCACCGTATCCGCCGTCACCACGGTTTTGGCCGGCACCGACCATGTACCGTGCTGCCGAGTGAAGACACTGGCACCTTGAGTGCCGCGTGTGACAACCACCAGTTGCGTGTGCTTGCCCAGCCAGCCTTCGGCGATCTGCTGTGGGCTGCTTTCCGGGTACAGCAGGTGCAGGTCTTCATCGCTGACCTTGATCAAGTGCGCGTGCTCGGCGAACGAGGCGATCTGGCTGCGCCAGCGCTGAATGTCCGGCGCCGGGTTGAGGCGCACGTTGGGGTCCAGAGAGATCAGGCGTGTGGCGCTTTCGCGGGCGACCAGCGCCAGCAGCGTGTCGGCAATCGGTTGCACCACCAGCGAGAACGAACCGACTTGAATACCGCGGACATGCTCGCCCAGTTCAGGCAAGTGCTCCAGGCGCAATTGCCGGTCGGCGCAACCGTCACCGCGAAAGCTGTAAGTGGGCGAGCCATCGGGGCCTACCGCGACCATCGCCAGCGTAGTGGGTGAATCAAAGTCGACCAGATGATCGGCATTGACCGTCTCCTGCTCCAGCACGGCGCGCAGGCGGCGTCCCAGGTAGTCGGTGGACAGCCCGGCAAAAAAGGTGGCGTCCACGCCCATGCGCCGCAGACCGATGGCGACGTTAAACGGAGAACCGCCGGCAATGGCATCGAACCCCAGTCGATTGAGGGAGCCGCCGTCCTCAGCGCGGGTGAAAATATCAAACAGTGCTTCGCCGCAAACCAGAAACATAAGTGCTCCATGAAAAGACAGGGTTCAAACGTCGCGCAGTTGCGCCTGATAGGACTGATAGACCTGCTGATACGCCGTCACGTTGTCCGCGACAGGGTGGGTCTCGCTGCTTGGGTCGAGGCTCACGCAGCGCTCGCACAGGGTGTGCAAGTCTTGAGCCTTGCCGTTGGCCGTCGACCAGCACCAGGCGGCCTGAATGGCTGCGCCGAGGGCGGCAGCTTCCGAATGGTGGGTGCAGATCACCGGCGTGTCCATGATGTCGGCCACGATCTGACGCCAGACTGCACTTTTGGACCCACCCCCGATGAGACGGATCTTTTCGCTGCGTATGCCGCTGTCGCGAAGCAGGTCCAGGCCGTAACGAAGACCGAAGGTCGTGCCTTCGACCACCGCCCGGCACAGGTTGGCCTGGGTCAGGTTGGTGCTGTCCAGCCCGACGATACTGCCGGTGGCGTCGGGCAGGGCGGGCACGCGTTCACCGTTGAGAAACGGCAGCATCAGCACGCCTTCGGCGCCGATGGGCGACTGGGCGACCGCCTGGTTGAAGTTCTTGATGTCCAGCGCGAACAGCTCGCGTATGGCCGTGGTGGCGTTGGTCAGGTTCATGGTGCAAATCAACGGCAACCAGCCACCGGACGACGAGCAGAACGTCGCGACGGAGGCGTGTTCGCTGACCGTGGCCTGGTCCGCGTAGGCGTACAGAGTGCCTGACGAACCCAGACTCATGGTGATCAGCCCCGGCTGGATATTGCCGGTGCCGATGGCGCCCATCATGTTGTCGCCGCCGCCGCTGGAGACCCGCGCGTGCGGATTGAGCCCCAGCAATTCGGCAACCTCGGGCCGCAGGGTACCCACCGGCTGATCGGCTTCAAGCAGGGGTGGCAATGCCTTGCCCAGACGCCCGCTCGGGTCGATGTGGGCGAGCAGCGGCAAGTCCCATTCGCGTGTGCGAACGTTGAAATAGCCCGTGCCCGACGCATCGCCGTAGTCGGTGCAGCAACGCCCGGTCAGCCAGTAGTTGAGGTAATCGTGGGGCAGCAGCACCTTGTCGACACGTTCGAACACCTCGGGGTGCTGCTCTTTGGTCCACAGCAGCTTGGACACGGTGTAGCCCGGCGCGATCACCAGTCCCAGACGGTCGAGCGAGCCTTGAGGTCCGCCCAGATAATCCAGCAGCCGCCGGTTTTCAGGGGCCGTTTCGGTGTCGCACCACAATTTGGCCGGGCGCAGCACCTGACCCTGATCATCGAGCAGCACAAGACCATGTTGCTGACCGGAGACGCCGATGCCCAGAATCTGCTGCCCGGAAACGTCAGCAAGGGCCAACGCCTCGCGGACGGCTTGCTGCAACGCCCCCAGCCATTGCTGCACGTCCTGTTCGCGGCGGCCGTTGTGGTCGCTGATCAGGCTGTGGGGGGCCGAGCCTTCGCCCAGTACCTTGCCGCTTTCGGCATCCAGCACCAGCGCTTTGGTGCCCTGGGTGCCGCAGTCGATTCCAAGAAACATGATGTGTCCCTCAGCGGCCGGTGGCGAGAAGTTTTTCCAGGGTGCCGCTGACACCCGATTCGCGCAGATTATTGACGTTTTGCTCGAACGCCGCCACGAATTCGGCCGATTGCGGAATGGCCAGACCGAAAATCTCTTCCACCTGCAGCAAACGCTGGGTCATCAGTGCGTCGTCAGCCACCAGTGCCTGACAGAACTCGGCGCGCGGGTCGGGAATCTTGTAGGTCACCCCGTTTTCGTCAACGCCCTTCAAATACAGCGCCCATGCGGCCACCACCAGCGAAGCGCGCTCCAGGTTTCCTTGATCGACAATCAGGCGATTGATGGTGGGAATGGTGAATTTAGGGAATTTAGAGGAGCCGTCCGAGCAGACCCGTTCCAGCTGATCGGCAATCGCCTGGTTGGAAAAGCGCTCGATCAGCGTGTCCTTGTAACCTTCCAGATCGATGCCCGGCACCGACGCCAGTTGCGGGGTGACGTCCAGGTCCATGTAGTCGCGGATGTAACGCACGAACAGCGGGTCATTCATGGTTTCGTGTACGAAGCGATAGCCTTTCAGAAAGCCCAGATAGGTCAACGCGAGATGGCTGCCGTTGAGCAGCTTGATCTTCATTTCCTCGTAGGGCGTCACGTCGTCGGTGAACTGCACGCCGACTTTTTCCCAGGCCGGACGACCGTTGACGAATTTGTCTTCCAGCACCCATTGCACGAACGGTTCGCAGACCACGGGCCAGGCGTCGTCAATGTTCTTCTCGTCTGCCAGTTGCAGCCGGTGTGCGGCGCTGGTCATGGGCGTGATGCGATCCACCATTGCGTTCGGGAAGCTCACGTTGGCGGCGATCCAGTCATGCAGATCGGCATCGTGCAACGCGGCAAACGCCAGCAGCGCCTTTCGCGCCACCGCGCCATTGTGCGGCAGGTTATCGCAGGACATCAGGGTAAAGGCGGGCGCGCCAGCGGTGCGTCGGCGAGCCAGCGCGGCGCACAGGAAGCCGAACACCGTTTTGGGCTGATCCGGGTGTGCCAGGTCGTGCTGAATCTGCGGCAGGTGCGCCATGAACTGACCGTTGCTGTCGTCGATGCAATAACCGCCTTCTGTGATGGTCAGCGAAACGATGCGGATGTCCGGGCTGGCCAGCTTGTCGATCAGCGCCTGCGGGCCGTCTTCGGCCAGCAGCATGCCGCTGATCGAGCCAATGACGCTGGTTTCGGTGTCTGGCGTGTCACCCAGCTCATAGAGCGTGTACAGGTAGTCCTGCTGCGCCAGCGCATCCCGCACGGCTTTGTCTTCAGGGCGCAGGCCCACGCCACAGATGCTCCAGTCCAGGCCTTCGCCGCTGTTCATCAGCGCATCGGTATAAAACGCCTGATGCGCCCGATGGAAACCGCCGACCCCGATGTGGGCAATGCCCTGACGCGTGCTTTCGACCGCGTACGCGGGCAGGGCAATGTCTGCATCCAGTTGCGACAGATTGTTTTTGTTCAGTTTCATGAAGGATTCTCCGGAGCTCAGGCGGCGGCCGTCTGCAAGGCTTTGGCAATCACCAGACCTTGCGCGTCGAACAGGTGGCAATGGGTGCTGTCGAGGTGCAGGTTCAGCGTTTCGCCGTACTGACTCGCCAGGTCACCGCGAATACGCAGCGTCAGCGGTTCGCCGGAATGGGTGCGCACATGGCAATAGGTATCGCTGCCGAGGCGTTCGCTGACGTCGGCGATGACTTGCAACTGGCAGTCGCCGTTCTGCGCGAGATTCAAGTGTTCCGGGCGAATGCCCAGGGTGACCGGCGCGCCGACACTCTGCCCGGTGGCGTTGACCGGCAGGCTGATGCGGGTCCCGGCGTCGAGTTCGACCTCGCAACCGGCGCTGTCGACACGGCTGATCTTGCCCTTGAGGAAGCCCATCTTCGGCGTGCCGAGAAAACCGGCCACGAACAGGTTGGCCGGGTGGTGATACAACTCCAGCGGCGAGCCGACCTGCTCGACCTTGCCGCCATTGAGCACCACCACCTTGTCGGCCAGCGTCATGGCTTCGACCTGATCGTGGGTGACGTAGATCATCGTGGCCTGCAACTCCTTGTGCAGGCGCGATAGTTCAAGGCGGGTCTGCACCCGCAGCGCGGCGTCGAGGTTGGACAGGGGTTCATCGAACAGGAAAATCTTCGGGTTGCGCACGATGGCGCGTCCGATGGCCACACGCTGACGCTGGCCGCCGGAGAGCTGCTTGGGCTTGCGCTCCAGCAACGGGCCAAGCTCCAGAATACGAGCGGCTTCATCGACCTTTTTCTTGATGTCGGCTTTGTCGCCACCGGCCAGGTCCAGCGCGAACGACAGGTTCTTTCCCACCGTCATGTGCGGATACAGCGCGTAGGTCTGGAACACCATCGCCAGGTCACGTTTGGCCGGCGTGACCTGGGTGATGTCTCGGCCATCGAGCTCGATGGTGCCGGACGTGACCTCTTCAAGCCCGGCGATCAGCCGCAGCAGGGTGGACTTGCCACAGCCCGAAGGCCCGACGAACACCACGAACTCTCGGTCTTTCACGTCCAGATCGATGCCTTTGATGATCTGGTGACCGTCAAAGCCTTTTTGCAGATTGCGGATGCTCAGGTTAGCCATGTTTGACTCCTTTTTATTCTTTGGGTCGGGGCTATTTGACAGCGCCGAACGACAGGCCGCGAACCAGTTGTTTCTGACTGATCCAGCCGAAAATCAGGATGGGTGCGCATGCCAGGGTCGACACCGCTGAAAGCTTGGCCCAGAACAGCCCTTCAGGACTGGAGTAGGACGCGATCAACGCAGTCAATGGCGCCGCAGCGGACGACGTGAGGTTCAGCGACCAGAACGCCTCGTTCCAGCACAGAATCAACGACAGCAGCGCGGTGGACGCCAGGCCGCCTTTGCAGATCGGCATCAGCACACGAAAGATCTCCTGGCGGGTACTGGCACCGTCCAGACGCGAGGCTTCGAGGATTTCACCGGGAATGTCCTTGAAGTAGGTGTAGATCATCCAGACCACGATCGGCAGGTTGATCAGCGTGTAGATGATGATCAGCGCCAGCCGCGAATCCAGCAGACCAAACGTCTTGGCCAACAGGTAGATCGGCATCAGCACACCCACCGGCGGCAGCATTTTGGTCGACAGCATCCACAGCAGCGTACCTTTGGTGCGCTTGGTTTCGAAAAATGCCATCGAATAGGCCGCAGGTATGGCGATCAGCATCGCCAGGGCCGTGGCGCTGAACGAGATCAGCACCGAGTTCCAGGCGAAGTGAAAGTAATCACTGCGTTCCTGAATGTGCAGGTAGTTCTCCAGCGTCGGGGTGAAAAACAGTTGAGGCGGCGTCGCAAAGGCGTCGATCTCGGTCTTGAAGCTGGTCAGTACCATCCAGAAGATCGGGAAGAACACCAGTGCGGCGATGAGCCAGGACAGGGTTCCGAGCAGCAGGCTTTGCAGGCGTCGTGATTGTTTGAGCGTCATCATGGCAAGGTCCTCATGACTTGTCGGTGAGGTTTTTGCCGATCATCCGGATCAGGATGATCGCCGCGATGTTGGCAATGACGACGGCAATCAGCCCGCCCGCCGAGGCCATACCGACGTCGAACTGCAGCAGCGCCTGGATGTAGATCAGGTACGCCAGGTTGGTCGAAGCAAAGCCCGGTCCGCCGTTGGTGGTGGTGAAGATTTCAGCGAACACCGAGAGCAGGAAGATCGTTTCGATCATCACCACCACGGCGATAGGGCGGGCCAGGTGCGGCAGGGTCAAGTGCCAGAAGATCGCCAGCGGGCCGGCACCGTCCAGGCGCGCTGCCTCTTTTTGCTCCTGATCCAGCGACTGCATGGCGGTCATCAGAATCAGGATGGCAAATGGCAGCCACTGCCAGGACACGATGATGATGATCGACAGCATCGGGTAGTGGGCGAACCAGTCGATGGGCTCCGCGCCGAAGAACTTCCACACCGCCGCGAGTACGCCGGAGACCGGGTGAAAAATCAGGTTTTTCCAGATCAGCGCGCTGACGGTGGGCATGATGAAGAAGGGTGAGATCAGCAGGACGCGGACAATGCCTCTACCGAAAAACTCGCTGGCTTCCAGCAGGGCCGAAATGAGTACGCCGAGGATCACGCTGATCGCCAGCACACTGCCGACCAGCAGCAAGGTATTGCCCGCACCGGGCAAAAAGCCGCTGTCGGTGACGAAATACTGAAAGTTTTCCAGCCCGACGAATTCGTTTTCACCGGGCGACAGCAAGTTGTAACGGATCAGCGAGAAATAAATGGTCATGCCCAGCGGCACGATCATCCACACCAGCAGAAGCGCTACCGAAGGGCTGACCAGAAACCAGCCCGGTTTGAAGCGACGGCTTTTGATCGGGGGCTGAACGCCGGACAGGTCCGTGCGTTCAGGGGAGGCTGAGGTAGTCATGGGAAGCTCCGAACCGGATTGCACCAGAGTGGTTGCGCAGTTGAAGGGCAGGGTGAGGGCCGAAGCGCTCACCCCGCAGCACGGGGTTTACTTTTTAGGGTAACCCGCTCGTTTCATGTCCCGCACGGTGGCGGTCTGCGCGTTTTCCAAGGCTTTTTCGACGGTGGCCTGACCAATCAAGGCCGCCGAGAACTGCTGGCCGACACTGGTGCCGATGGCCTGGAATTCAGGAATGGTCACCAACTGAATGCCGACATAAGGCACGGGTTTGAGCGTCGGCGACTTGGGCGTGACGGCCTTGAGCGACTCGAGGGTAATGTTGGCGAACGGCGCGGCCTTCTTGTACGCATCGCTGTACGTCGAGGCGCGGGTGCCAGGCGGTACGTTGGACACGCCATCGGTGTCGGCCACCAGCTTGGCGTACTCTTTGGAGGTCGCCCACTGGGTAAACTCGGCAGCTTCCTTGGCGTTCTTGGCGCTGGTCGGGATCGCCAGCGACCACGAATACAACCAGGCCGACCCCTTGTCGGTCACTTCGTGAGGCGCATAGGTGAAGCCCACATCGTCGGCCACCTTGCTTTGCTTTTTGTCGGTCACAAACGAGCCGGCGACGCTGGCGTCCACCCAGATCGCGCATTTGCCACTGTTGAACAGCGCAAGGTTTTCGTTGAAGCCGTTACTGGAAGCGCCCGGCGGGCCGGATTGTTTCATGGTGTTGACGTAGAAGTTCAGCGCGTTCTTCCATTCCGGCTGGTCGAACTGCGGTGTCCACTGTTCATCGAACCAGCGCGCGCCATAGGCGTTGGCCAGGGTGGTGATCAGTGCCATGTTTTCACCCCAGCCGGCCTTGCCGCGCAGGCAGATACCGTACTGTTCCTTGGACTTGTCGGTCAGCTTGCCGGCAAAGTCGGCTATCTGGGTCCAGGTAGGGCGTTCCGGCATGGTCAGGCCTGCGGCCTTGAACAGGTCGGTGCGGTAGTAGGTGATCGACGCCTCGGCGTAGAACGGCAGAGCGAACAGTTTGCCGTCCACCGACAGGCCGTCGCGCACTGACGGGAACACATCGTCCAGGTCATAGCTGGCGGGCAGGTCTTTCATTTCCTGCAACCAGCCTTTCTGACCCCAGAGCGACGCCTCGTACATGCCGATGGTCAGCACATCGAACTGGCCGCCCTTGGTGGCGATGTCCGTGGTCAGACGCTGGCGCAGGACGTTTTCTTCGAGCACCACCCACTTGAGTTTGATATCAGGGTGGGCTTTTTCAAACTCGCTGGAGAGGCGTTGCATGCGGATCATGTCGCTGTTGTTGACCGTGGCAATGGTCACGGTGCCGGCCGTGGCGCTGCCACTGAATACGAAACAGGTACTGAGGACGGAACTGGCGAGCAGAAGTTTTGCTGAGGTCTTCATTGATCACTCCTCTTCCACGCCCAATGAGCAGCAGAAGGATGGTTATTGTTTTTTTCTCTTCCGGAGGTGAGGAAGATGTGGACTGATTACAACGGCGTTCAGGTTTAAAGACAAATCCTGCGCAGCACTCCGACTGATACTTTTTTGCACTGTGCCGATAAGCTGCAGCAATCCGCAACCGCCCTCCGGCAGGCGTCGGCGCAATGGCAGCCTAGACGATGCCAGCGAAAGCAGGGCGAATCAGTACAGGTTTTGTTCGGTCAGGCGCTGAACGGCCAGGCGGCGATAATGTGAGGGCGTCATGCCCTTGAGCTGTTGAAAGCGCCGGTTGAAGTTGGAAATATTGTTGAAGCCCGACTCGAAGCACACATCAGTGACCGGTTTTTCGCCATCGGCCAGCAACTCGCAGGACTTGCTGATGCGCAGTCGATTGACGAACTCCACGAAACTTCGCCCGGTGGCCTGTTTGAATACCCGGGAGAAATAGGTGGGTTTCATGCCCAGGTACTCCGCCACTTCTTCCAGCGGCAGTTCGCGTCCGTAGTGGGCAAAAATGTAATCCACCGCGCGGTTGGTACGGTCGACGCTGTGCTCATCGGCGGTATGAGCGACAGCCGTGCCCGACAACAGCTGGTAGTCGTCGCTGGCTGCCAGCAGTTCCAGCAGAATGAAAAAATGCCCCAGGCGGGTGACGCCGCGTGAATCTGCAATCTTTTGCATCTGCTTCATGGCCTGACGAATCGTGCGCGTGCAGCGAAACTCAATGCCGTAGCGCGCGCGTTCCAGCAGCGGGTTAAGGGTTTTCAGTTCCGCGAATACCTGATTGCCGCTTTCCAGCAGTTCGTCGGTAAAGTTGACCAGCATGTCGCGTTTGGGCACCACCTGGCCTTCGTCGATCTGGCTGATCCAGTTGTGCGGAAGGTTGGGGCCGGTCAAAAACAGGCTGGCGGGGTTGAAGTTGCCGATGTAATCGCCGACGAAGACTTTACCGGAGCTGGCGACGATCAGGTGCAGCTCGTATTCCTTGTGGAAATGCCAGCGCACCAGCGGGCACGGAAAGCCATGCTCGCGATAAATGATCGACAGGCCGTTGTGGTCGTCCATCAGTTCGTAGGAGGGGTCTGCAATTCTTGTTGTTTTACTCATGGCTTGGTCGTGTTCAGCAGTTGCCAGAACAGTAATGTGCCTGATTTTTTGCTTCCATGCCCGATCCTTGCCAAAAATCGCCTACGATCACAGGCCTGACATGATTCGCCACACTGGAGCGGTTGTCCGATGAAAGAGATCCTCCTGATCGGCATGGGCGCCGGCGATCCCGAGCAGATTACCTTGCAGGCTGTTGCGGCGTTGAACCGTGCCGAGGTGTTCTTCATCCTCGACAAAGGCTATGCCGACGATGAACTGTTGCGGCTGCGAAAAGAGCTGTGCCAACGCTACATCACCCACTCGCGCTATCGGCTGGTTCAGGTCCAGGACCCGCCGCGGGAGAGCGATCCGGATGTCTACGAGCGGGGCATCGATCATTGGCATGAGCAACGTGCGGCGCTGTTCGAACAACTGCTGAGTGATGAGCTGGAGGCCGACCAGGTCGGCGCGTTTCTGGTCTGGGGCGACCCGTCGCTGTACGACAGCACACTGCGCATCCTTGACCGGGTCCTGGCGCGGGGCCAGATGGTGTTCGATTATCAGGTGATTCCCGGTATCACCAGTGTCCAGAGCCTGGTGGCACGGCACCGGATACCGCTCAACCGCATTGGCGAGCCGATACACATCACCACGGGCCGACGCCTGGCGACCGATCCGCTGGCGCAACCGGCCAACGTCGTGGTCATGCTGGACGCGCATTGCACGTTCGAGCGCTATGTCGGGCAGGGCCTGGATATCTACTGGGGCGCTTACCTGGGTACGGCGGATGAAATACTGGTGTCGGGCAGGCTGGATGAGGTCTGCGGGCAGATCCAGCGGCTGCGCGCCGAGGCACGCGAGCGCAAGGGCTGGATCATGGATACGTATTTGCTCCGCAAACCGGCCTAGCCTGCGCTTTCGTCCTTGATGCGATTCTTGGCTTCGATCCACTGCGCCATGTATTTGGTGCTCTTGTGCTGGTGATGCCTGAGCATGCTGCCGGTAAAGTTGGCCAGACGGTGTGCTGGCAGCCCGTCGCGCAGGGTCTGGATGCGCGCTATCAGGTTGTCGCAATGTTGCCGATGCTGGTAGCGCGTCTGCAGCAGCGTGCGGCCCGCGCTCTGCGCCTCAAGCCATGTCGCTTGATCCTGATAAAGCCTGACCGCCGCCGCGGCAATATCCTCCGGGCTGTTGGCGATCGACCCTGGCCAGGGCAGGTCGCCGCTCATGGCTTCGGCGCCAATCGGCGTGGTGACCGACGGAGTGCCGCACAGCATGGCGTCCATCAGTTTGCCCTTGATGCCGGCCCCGAAGCGCAAAGGAGCCATGCAAACGCGTGCATTCGACATGACCTCCAGCGCATCTTCAGCCCAGTGCTTCACATGAAACCCCTGCGCCGCCTTGTGCAGTGCAGCGGCTTTGGGTGGGGTGTAGGCCCCGTAGATGTGCAACTGCGCATCGGGCAGTTGCTGCCGGATCAGCGGCCAGATCGCGTTCTTCATCCACAACACGGCGTCCCAGTTGGGCGCGTGCCGGAAGTTGCCGATGCTGAGAAAGTGCGCACGCTCGGCAAAGGGCTTGAAGCCTTCCGGTACGCCATCAACCATCAGCGGGCACCAGTGCAGCAGCGAGGCAGGTAACCCGAACGCCCCGGTCAGCAACGCGATCTCGACATCCGATGTCATCAGGCTCAGGTCGCAACGGTACAAGGAGGCCACTTCACGCTGCGCCAGGTCACTGGCAGCGATCTGGCGGAAAAGCCGGTCTTGCGCGTATTCAAAGACATTCTGCAGGTCATCAGGCGCGTCTTTGATCATCTGGTGCCTGGCGTGACGCAAACTCTGAAAATCCGACGTTTCCAGAATGCGCAGGGCGTCAGGGCATTGCTGCTCGACGCGCCAGCCAAACTGCTCTTCGATCATGAACTGGTCGAAGAGCACAATGTCGGGCCGCAGCTCGCTGACAAAAGCGTCGAAGCTGCTGCTATTGAGTTCGATGTGAATTTCGCGGATGCCCAGGCTGATCAGGTCAGCGCGGTGCTCGCCTTCCGTGGCGGGGCTGGCGAAGGTGATCTGCCAGCCCTGTTCGAGAAAGCACTGAATCAACTGCATCATGTGCCCGCTGGCTGCCGACGAGCGCGGCTCGGGCCAGACGTAGCCAATGATCAGCAGGCGGGTGGAAGCGTCGTGGCCGTCATGATGGGGCGTAACGTTGAGGTCAGACAAAAATGCTTTTTACCTTGTCACGCAATTGATCGATGGAGAACGGTTTGCCGATGGCGTGCATGCCCGGTGCGACCTCGATGTTCTCGGAGTAACCACTGGCGAACAGCACGGGTAATTCCGGACGCAGTTCGACAACTTTTTTGGCCAGCACCGTGCCTTTCATATCGGGAAGCCCCTGATCCGTCATCAGCAGATCGATATGAACGGATGAGTCATTGACAAAGACAAGGGCAGAAGTAGCGTCTTCTGCTTCGATGACGTTGTATTCCAGCTCCTCGAGCACGTCGATAATCAGCATGCGCACAATGGCGTCGTCCTCGACAACGAGAATGGTGCGGCCTGTGTTCGGCATGGTTGACTCCTTAAAAAGAAAGCTGAAAAGGTAACAAAACAAATGAAACAGGGTATCAGGCATCTTGATATGTCGGACCAGCATACCCGAGCCCGTTCAGTCCGCTACTCATACCGCTTATGCATCAGTAAATAAAAAGCGGGTAGAAGTTCAATTTCCGGGCAAACCCGTGTTCAGGGTATCGATTCACGCCAGAATTGCCCGACACACAGTTTTCACGCGAGCTTATCGCCGATTTATGTGAGAAATTTCAATCCTCTATGTCAGAAATAAGAGTGTTTTTCGCCGCTTTACGGCAAACTCTGTGGTTTTGATCCATTCGTCAGGGATATTTAATGAATCGGACGTCTGTCGTTGATGAGCAGCGCTTTCGGAGATTACTGGGGCGCAACGTTGGCTTGCCATTGGGCGTCGGCGTACTGAGCGCGGTTTTCTTCATTTTATTGATCAGTTACCTGCTCTCGGCCATACAGTGGGTCGAGCACACAGATCGGGTGATCAACAACACCAACCGTTCCATGAAGCTTTCGATAGACATGGAAACCGGCATGCGTGGTTTTCTGTTGACGGGCGACCAGCATTTTCTCGACCCCTATGAAGTTGCCAAGCCGTTGCTGCTCGCCGAACTGGACGGGCTCAAGACGCTGGTGGAAGACAATCCGACACAGCTCGACCGGTTCCGGCGTCTGTCTACTCTGCAGCAGGAGTGGAATGCTTTCGCCCAGGACATGATCAATCTTCGGCGCAATAACGGCGACTTCCAGACCCCTGTACTGGCCGGGCGTGGCAAGCGAATCACCGATCAGATCCGCACCGAATATGATCAGGCGGTGGAGATGGAGCAGCAGCTTCGCCTGACCCGCAATGCCGAGGTCACGCGCAGCACTATTCTTTCCGTCGTCCTGTACCTGATCTTCGTGATTATTGTCAGTGCCATTCTCGCGTATATAGGCCGCCGGGACTTGCTGTCCCTGTCGACCACCTACAGCGAAAATCTCCGGTTGCAGGAAATCAACGCCGAGCGTTTGCAGAAAGTTGCCTGGTTGCGCAATGGTCAAAGCGAACTGGCCGAGCAGGTGTTGGGGCAACTGACGCTCAACATGCTGGGGCGCAATATCCTGCAGTTTCTGACTCGATACCTGGGCGCTTCGGTGGCAGCGGTTTATATCAGGCAGGACCACGGTGGCTTGACCCGCGTGGCGTCCTACGGCTTTTCCCGCGAACAGGAAGAGCAGAATCAGACCATTCACAGCGATGAAGGGGTCGTGGGGCAGGCTGCCCGGCAGGGCCGGATCATCACCCTGAATGAAGTGCCGGGCGATTACCTCAAGGTGGCTTCCGGTCTGGGCGAAGGTTCGCCCCGTGCAATCACGGTGGTTCCGACCAGCAATGACGATCAGGTCAATGGCGTGATAGAGCTGGGCTTTCTGCGGCCCCTGACTGAGCAGGATGTGGAGTTTCTGGAATTGGTGTCGGACAACATCGGCACCTCGATTGAGGCTGCCCGTTACCGCCAGCGTTTGCAGGAAGTACTGGCCGAAACCCAGCAACTCAACGAAGAACTGCAAGTACAGCAGGAAGAACTGCGCACCGCCAACGAAGAGCTTGAGGAGCAGTCGCGTATCCTCAAGGAGTCTCAGGCTCACCTGGAAACCCAGCAGGTCGAACTGGAGCAGACCAACCAGCAACTGGCCGAGCAAAGCCAGGCGCTGGCCGAGCAGCGCGATGCGCTGGATCGCAACAACGAAGAGCTGAATATCGCTCAGGCCGAGTTGCAGGCGCGGGCCGACGAACTGCAACGGTCCAGCAAGTACAAATCCGAGTTCCTGGCCAACATGTCCCATGAGCTGCGCACACCGCTCAACAGTTCGCTGATTCTGGCCAAACTGTTGGCCGAGAACCCGAGCGAGAACCTGACGGCGGAACAGGTCAAATTTGCCGAGTCGATCTATTCTGCGGGCAATGACCTGTTGAATCTGATCAACGACATTCTGGATATTTCCAAGGTTGAAGCCGGCAAGCTTGAAGTGCGTCCGGAAAACAGCAGCGTGTCGCGTCTGGTGGAAGGCTTGCGCAGCATGTTCCAGCCGCTGGCTGCGGAGAAGAAGCTGGCGTTTACGGTCGACATCCAGGCGGGTGCGCCGACCATGCTGTTCACCGACCGACAGCGTCTGGAGCAGATTCTCAAGAACCTGCTGTCCAATGCGATCAAGTTCACCGAAGCCGGTGCAGTCAGCATGGTCGTCTCGCGCCAGCCGGGCGCGGGTATCGTGTTCTCTGTGCGTGATTCGGGTATCGGCATTGCCGAGGAGCATCAGCAGGGGATTTTCGAGGCCTTCCGTCAGGCCGATGGCACCACCAACCGACGTTATGGCGGCACCGGGCTGGGGCTGTCGATCTCCCGTGATCTCGCGGCGCTGCTGGGTGGGTCGATCAGCGTGACCAGTGCGCCGGGCCAAGGCAGTATCTTTACGCTGGTGCTGCCTGAGCAGTATGTCGAGCAGGGTCCGCAGCAACCGGGGAGTGAGCCTGTCGTTGCCTATGCCGCTCCTGCGCCGCAACTGCCGGTCACTGCAACCCCTGTTGCTCAACAGCCCGTGCCGGTGGAGATGCCTGTGGCCGTCTTTGCCGATGACCGCGACAAGGCGCCCTTCGAGCGGCGCTGTATTCTGGTCATTGAAGACGAAGTGCGGTTCGCCCAGATCCTGTTCGATCTGGCCCACGAACTGGGTTATGACTGCCTGGTGGCGCATGCCGCGGACGAAGGCTTCAACCTTGCCGCGCGTTACACGCCGGATGCGATCCTGCTGGACATGCGCCTGCCGGACCACTCCGGGCTGACGGTGCTGCAACGCCTCAAGGAACTGGCGCCGACCCGCCATATTCCGGTGCATGTGATCTCCGTCGAGGACCGTCAGGAGGCCGCTTTGCACATGGGCGCAATCGGCTATGCCGTGAAGCCGACGACCCGTGAAGAACTCAAGGATGTATTTGCCAAGCTGGAAGCCAAGCTGACCCAGAAGGTCAAACGCATCCTGCTGGTCGAAGACGACGCGTTGCAACGCGACAGCATTGCACGCCTGATCGGTGACGACGACGTCGAAATCACCGCCGTGGGTTTCGCCCAAGAGGCGCTGGACCTGCTGCGTGATCATGTTTACGACTGCATGATCATCGACCTGAAGTTGCCGGACATGCTCGGCAATGAATTGCTCAAGCGCATGTCCACCGAAGACATCTGTGCCTTTCCGCCGGTGATCGTCTACACCGGGCGCAACATGACGCGTGATGAAGAGGCCGAACTGATGAAGTATTCGCGCTCGATCATCATCAAGGGCGCGCGCTCACCGGAGCGCTTGCTTGACGAGGTCACGTTGTTCCTGCACAAGGTCGAGTCGCAGCTGTCCAACGAGCGTCAGAAAATGCTCAAGACGGCACGCAGCCGTGACAAGGTCTTCGAGGCGCGCAAGATTCTGGTGGTCGATGACGATGTGCGGAATATCTTTGCCCTGACCAGTGCGCTGGAACACAAAGGAGCGGTGGTGGAAATCGCGCGCAATGGTCTGGAAGCAATTGCCCGGCTCAATGAGGTCGAAGACATCGACCTGGTGCTGATGGACGTGATGATGCCGGAAATGGACGGTTACGAAGCGACCATCGAGATTCGCAAGGACCCGCGCTGGCGCAAACTGCCGATCATTGCCGTCACGGCCAAGGCCATGAAGGACGATCAGGAACGCTGTCTGCAAGCAGGTTCAAATGATTATCTGGCCAAACCGATTGATCTGGACCGGCTGTTTTCGCTGATCCGCGTCTGGTTGCCGAAGATGGAGCGTATCTGAGTGACTGCGCGCCGGAAGGTCACCCTTGATGACCACTGTGGACGGCATCATGCACCTTGACCGAAATGCGGAGATCGAGCTGCGGCTGTTGATCGAGGCGATCTACCTCAAATACAGCTACGACTTTCGCGACTATTCAGGCGCGTCGATCAAGCGCCGGGTGGTGCATGCGCTGCGCCAGTTTGACTGTGCAACCATTTCTGCGCTGCAGGAACGGGTGCTGCACGACCCGGCCGCGTTCATGCAGTTATTGCAGATACTCACGATCCCGGTAAGTGAAATGTTCCGCGATCCCTTGCACTTTCTGGCCATCCGCAAAGAAGTCGTGCCGGTATTGCGCACTTACCCGTCGATCAAGGTCTGGATAGCCGGTTGCAGCACCGGGGAAGAAGTCTATTCCACGGCCATTTTGCTGCGCGAAGAGGGGTTGCTGGAACGGACGATCATTTACGCGACCGACATCAATCCCTCTTCGCTGGAAAAGGCCAAGCAGGGCATTTTCTCGATGGACAACCTGCGGACCTACACCGAGAACTACCGCCAGTCGGGTGGGCAGCGCCATTTCGCCGATTACTACACCTCGGCCTATGATCATGTGATTTTTGACAAAACCCTGTGCGAGAACGTCACGTTTGCCGATCACAGCCTGGCAACCGATAGCGTATTCTCCGAAACCCAGTTCATATCCTGTCGCAACGTCTTGATATACTTCAATAAAAAGCTGCAGGACAGAGCGTTCGGGTTGTTTCATGACTCGTTGTGCCATCGCGGTTTTCTGGCGTTGGGCAGTAAGGAAACCCTGGATTTTTCTGCCTACGGCGACGCGTTTGAAACGTTGGTAAAACCCGAGCGTATCTACCGAAAACTATGAAAACCACGTTTGCTGAAGACTCGCCCCTTAGCAACCTGCCGGTCGTCGATGCCATTGTGGTGGGCGCCTCGGCAGGCGGGGTAGAGGCCATGCTGAAGATATTCAGTGGGCTGCGACCCCATTTCAGCCTGCCGATTCTGACGGTCTTGCATGTGCCGGATGATCGTCGCAGCCAACTGGCCGAGGTCTTTCAGAATCGTCTGTCTATCCCGGTCAAGGAAGCTGACGACAAGGAAGATATCGTGCCGGGCACGCTGTACTTCGCGCCTTCGGGTTATCACCTTTCAGTGGAGTCCGATCTTTCTCTGTCATTGAGCCAGGAAGACCGGGTGTTTTATTCAAGGCCCAGTATCGACATTCTGTTCGATTCGGCTGCAGACGCCTATGGCCCGAGGCTGGCGGGCATATTGTTGACAGGAGCCAATAATGACGGGGCGCGCGGTTTGAAGCAGATCAAGAGCTATGGTGGTTTCACGGTGATCCAGGATCCTTCGCAGGCCCGGGCATCGACCATGCCGGAAGCGGCTCTGGCGCTGCATGCGCCGGATTACCTTCTCTCCCTGAACGATATTGGCCGCTTGCTGGTCGAGCTGGAACGAACCGCATGTTAAGTGAAATTCAGGCAAAACTGCTCATTGTGGATGATTTGCCGGAAAACCTGTTGGCCCTCGAAGCGCTGATCAAGCGTGGGGATCGGCTGGTCTACAAGGCATTGTCGGCGGATGAAGCGTTGTCGCTGTTGTTGCAGCACGAGTTTGCCCTGGCGATCCTCGACGTCCAGATGCCAGGCATGAACGGTTTCGAGCTGGCCGAAATGATGCGCAGCACCGAAAAGACCAAAAACATCCCCATCGTGTTTGTCAGTGCGGCCGGTCGCGAGCTGAATTACGCCTTCAAGGGCTATGAAAGCGGGGCGGTAGACTTCCTGCACAAGCCGCTGGATATTCATGCGGTCAAGAGCAAGGTCAATGTGTTTGTCGATTTGTACCGTCAGCGCAAGGCCATGAAACTGCAGGTCGAAGAACTCGAGCGCAGTCGGCAGGAGCAGGAAGTGCTGCTCAAGCGTCTGCAGTCGACGCAGGGCGAGCTGGAGCACGCCATTCGCATGCGTGATGACTTCATGTCGATCGTCTCCCACGAAGTGCGTACGCCCCTCAACGGCCTGATTCTGGAAACCCAGTTGCGCAAACTGCACCTGGCCAAGGACAACGAAGCGGCGTTCACCATGGAAAAGCTGCGCGCGATGGTGGACCGCGACGAGCGACAGATCCAGAGCCTCATCCGCTTGATCGAAGACATGCTCGATGTGTCGAGAATCCGTACCGGCAAGCTCTCGATCAGGCCGAGTCCGTTTGACCTGAGTGAACTGCTGAATCAATTGCTGGAAAGTTTCGCGGCTCAGATCGCGGCTGGCGGTTCCTCCGTCACGCTGTCTGCCGATGAGCCGGTCATTGGTGTATGGGACGAGTTTCGTATCGAGCAGGTGGTGGCCAATCTCTTGACCAATGCCCTGCGCTACGGCGCGCGCAAACCCATTGAGGTAGCTGTGTACAGCAGGGACGGTGAGGCGTTTATCGAGGTCAGCGATCAGGGCATCGGTATCACGGCTGAAAACCAGAAACGTATTTTTCAGCAATTCGAGCGGGTTTCGACCAGCCATGTCGTCGCCGGGCTTGGCTTGGGGCTGTTCATTTCCGAACAGATCGTGATTGCCCACGGCGGTCGTATCGAAGTGGAAAGCGAGGAGGGCAAGGGATCGACCTTCAGGATTTGTCTGCCGTTGTGAGGCACCGTGGCAAGTGATAGCCACTGGCAATCAAGTTTAATCAAAAGCGGGCGCAACCTCCCATGCATGCCGTGGTCGTAATGGCAGCTATCTATAAGATCGAAGGCAGTTCAATGAGCGCTGATGCAGAAAACGTCGTACTAATCGTCGAAGACGAACCTCTTATCCTGATGTTGCTGGCCGACTATCTGTCTGGTGAGGGGTATCGTGTGCTGCAGGCCGAAAACGGCGAGCAGGCGTTCGAGATTCTGGCGACCAAGCCACACCTTGATTTGATGATCACTGACTATCGGCTGCCGGGCGGTGTGTCTGGGGTGCAGATCGCCGAGCCTGCCGTGATGCTGCGTCCTGAGCTGAAGGTCATTTTCATCAGCGGCTATCCGGCGGAAATTCTCGATTCGGGCAGCCCGATTGCCCTGAAGGCGCCGATCCTGGCCAAGCCTTTCACGATGGAAACGCTGCAATCGCAGATCCAGAAGCTGCTGGCCTGAGAAGGGAGTACTCAGGCGACCGTGCTGTGCCGTGTCAGGCCCTGATCGTGTCTCTGGACTCGATCATTTCACGGACTTTCGAGGTCAAGTGATCGAAGGCGAAGGGCTTGGTAATAAGCTGCATGCCGGTTTCCAGAAAGCCTGCGCGCACAGCCGCATGTTCCGCATAGCCGGTAATGAACAGGACTTTGAGTTCCGGCCGCAACTGCCTTGCGATGTCCGCCAGTTGCCTGCCGTTCATGCCGGGCAAGCCCACGTCGCTGATCAGCAGATCGATTCGCTGACCTGATTCCAGGATCGGCACGGCCCCCTTCGCTTCGCTGGCCTCGAAGAAGGTATAACCCAGTTCGCTGAGCACCTCACTGACCAAGGCACGGACGGCGGGATCATCTTCGACAATCAGTACCGTCTCGCCATCTTCAGCGCAGACGGCGTTACTTTGAAAGCTCTGTTCGACCTCGTTCGAAGCGCCCTGAAAGCGCGGCAGGTACAGTTGCACGGTCGTGCCGCGACCGACTTCGCTGCTGATCGATACATGACCATGCGACTGTTTGCTGAAGCCGTAGATCATCGACAAGCCAAGCCCGGTGCCTTGGCCAATGGGCTTGGTGGTGAAAAACGGATCGAATGCTCTATTGATCACCGCCTCAGGCATACCACAACCATTGTCGCTGACGCTAAGGACCACGTAGTCACCTGGCAGCAGGTTTTCGTGGGCATTGGTGAAGGACTTGTCCAGTTGCTGGTTGAAAGTCTCGACCACCAGCGTGCCGCCGTCCGGCAAGGCATCGCGGGCGTTGAGGACCAGATTGAGCAAAGCGTTTTCCAGCTGGTTGGGGTCGGCTTCGGCGGTCCACAGGTCATTTGCCAGACGCAATTGCAAATGAATGCTTTCGTTGACGCTGCGTTGCAGCAGTTCATCCATCGCATTGACCAGATGATTCATCTCGACCGGCTTGGAATCCAGCGACTGGCGCCGTGAGAAGGCCAGCAGGCGGTGGGTAAGGGCCGCTGCGCGATTTGCCGACGTCACGCCGAGATCGATCAGGCTGTTCAGGTCTTCGGTGCGTCCACGGGCGAGGCGTCTTCTGATCAATTCAAGACTGCCGATGATACCGGTCAGCATGTTGTTGAAGTCGTGAGCGATCCCGCCGGTCAGCTGGCCGACCGCTTCCATTTTTTGCGACTGACGAAGAATCTCTTCCTTGTGGCGCAACTGGGAGGTGCGTTCCTCGACCTGTTGTTCAAGCGTCTCGTTCAGGCGGCGCAATTGCGATTCAGCCTGCTTGCGCTCGGTAATGTCCGACGTCACGCCCGCCAGCGAACCTACCAGACCGTTTTTGCCACGAATCGCGCGAGCCCGCACATCCACCCAGCTCAAGGAACCGTCCGGCCAGACGTTGCGGTACTCGATAATGAAGTCGACGCCGGTGTCGAGGCTGCGTTGCAGCGCCGATTGCATTCTGGGCTGGTCTTCAAAATAGACGGCGGCAAGCCAGTCGTCATAACTGAAATCGTTCTGCTCATCGCGACCGTAGTGGGACTTCGTGATCGCCGAGCAGGTGAGCTTGAGCTGTTGCGCCTCAAGCTGCCATGACCCTAGTCTTCCGGCTTTCAGCGCGTTTTGCAGGCGTCCTTCACTTTCGTGAAGGTCTTCCATGCGCGCGCGGGCTTCGTATTGCCGCCTTCGACCGCGGACCGCCGTGGCAACCAGGCTCACCAGTGTGGCCGGATGAAAGGGACGTTCCAGAAATGTCACATTACCCAGCAGATTGCCCAGACGGGCAGGGGGCACATGATGGGTGCCCGCGTGGTGGGTAAGCAGCACGATGGGCAAGTCGGACCACGCAGGTTGAAGACTCAGAAGCTCCAGCAACGGGTTGAGATTGCTATTGCGAAGTGCTTCATCGGCGATGATTGCCAGGCCGGCTCCGGCGCTCAGCTCCCGGACCAGGTGATCAAGATCGCTGGCGATGGTAGCGGGGTAGCCTGCTTCGTCCAGAATCCGCAGGGCGATCTGACCATCTCGCCCCCTGGGAGCCAGAATGATCGAGCGCTCCGATAATAAAGCCGGTGTATTCACAGGTCTTTATCCGCCAGCAACGGTCCTTTTTCACCGTGATAAGACGGGATGCCGCGCAAGACCCCCTGGAACGCTTCAAGCGGTTCGCCGATGGTCAATCCGGTTGAGCCGATACGGTATTCGCGAATAGTGGACTCGTGCGTGCCGGTGCGCTTCTTGATGACGGAAATGGCACGTCGCACCTGACCCATCGCTTCGAAGTAACGCAAGAGAATGACGCTGTCGGCGAGGTAGGTGATATCGACCGGCGAGCGCATGTCGCCCACCAGCCCGTGCTGCGCGACCGTCATGAAGGTCGATGCCCCCTGGCGATTGAGGTAGAGCAACAGCTCGTGCATGTGCAGCACCAGCGCGCTTTCTTCCGGCATCGCGGCCTGGTAGCCGTTGATACTGTCGATCACGACCGTCTTTATCTGCTTGCGGTCTACCGCACTTCGTACCCGGTGCGCGAACTCGCCGGGGGACAGCTCTGCGGCGTCCACCTGTTCAATGACCAGATTGCCCGTATCCTGCAGCGCGCGCAGGTCGATCCCGAGTTTGAGCATGCGCTCGAACAGCAAGCCCAGCTCTTCGTCGAAGATGAACAGCCCGACCCGCTCACCGCGCGCCACGGCCTGAACCGCAAACACCAGCGAAATGAGCGACTTCCCGGTCCCTGCCGGGCCGAGAATCAGGGTGCTGGAGCCGCTTTCTATGCCGCCACCCAGTAATTTGTCCAGTTCCGCAATGCCGCTGCTGATCTGCGTGCGCGCGTAGCTGGAGCGGTGTTCGGCAGCAACCAGGCGTGGGAACACATGAATACCGTCTTCGGCAATGGTGAAATCGTGGAAACCGCCCCGGTACTTCTGGCCGCGGTATTTGACGATCTTCAGACGCCGGCGCTCGGCACCATAAACAGGCGTCAGCGATTCAAGACGAATCACACCGTGGGCAACACTGTGTACGGTCTTGTCGAGCGCCTCGGTGGTCAGGTCGTCCAGCAACAGCACCGTCGCGTTGTAACGCGTGAAATAGTGCTTGATCGCCAGAATCTGCCTTCTGTAGCGCAGCGAACTTTGCGCCAGCAGCCGGATTTCCGACAGGCTGTCGATCACCACGCGAGAAGGTTTGACGCGCTCTACCACCTCGAAGATGTGCCGAGTGGCCTCACCCAGCTCCAGGTCGGAAGAGTAGAGCAGGCTTTGCTGATGGTCGGCATCGAGCAGACTTTCGGGGGGTGTCAGTTCGAATATGTTGATCCGCTCGTCGAGCTCCCAGCCATGCGAGGCTGCACCTGAACGAAGCTCGCTTTCGGTCTCCGACAGGGTGATATACAGGGAAATCTCGCCCGCCGCAGCGCCTGCCTGTAGAAACTGCAGTGCTACCGTTGTCTTGCCGGTTCCGGGTTCTCCCTCGAGAAGGAAAACATGACTGCATGAAAGACCCCCTGAAAGGATGTCATCCAGACCTTCAATCCCGGTTGCCGCTTTTGACGTATTCAAGTATCGCCCTCTAGTAACCCGTTTAGGTTTGATCTCACTTAATACTGGACCACTCCGCATTCTGACCGTTCACAGTAATTAGAGCTAGCGGCCGCGCAGCGTTATATTTATATCTGTATCAAGATCAAGGCGGGCTCGGTCATTATCACCTTGGCCCGGTGTCGATACCGCGACGGCTATTGTTATAGTCCTGCGCCTGAACAATAAAATGTCCGAGGATCAAACCGTGTCTGATTACCACGCCTTCCGGGTCGAACTGGCAGACCGTATTGCGCATGTGCAAATTAACCGCCCCGAGAAGCTCAATGCCATGAACGAGGCATTCTGGAGCGAAATTATCCGGATATTCGACTGGGTCGAGCGCACTGACGAAGTACGGGTCGTTGTGCTGAGTGGTGCGGGCAAGCACTTTTCTTCAGGCATCGATCTGGCCTTGCTGGCCTCGGTCGCCAGCCGCTTGGGTGAAGATGCAGGCCGCAACGCGCGCGTGCTCAGGCGCACCATTCGCGACATGCAGGCGTCATTCACCGCCGTCGACAAATGCCGCAAGCCCGTCCTGGCGGCCATTCAGGGTTATTGCCTGGGGGGCGCCATTGACCTGATCTCGGCATGCGACATGCGCTACGCCGCCGCCGATGCGCAGTTCGCCATTCGCGAGATCGACATGGGCATGGCTGCGGATGTGGGCACTCTGCAACGCCTGCCCAGGATCATCGGTGACGGCATGCTGCGTGAGCTGGCCTACACCGGACGCACCGTGGGCGCGGAAGAAGCGCAGCGGATCGGGCTGGTCAATCGCACCTTCGATGATCTCGCCGGTCTGTTGGAGGGTGTTTTTGCGGTGGCCCGGGAAATAGCCGGGAAGTCGCCCATCGCGATTGAAGGCACCAAGGAAATGATCAGCTATATGCGTGATCACAGGGTTGAAGACGGGCTTGAGCACGTTGCTGTCTGGAACGCCGCCATGCTGCAATCGCCAGACTTGAAGCTGGCAATGGCCGCGCAGATGAGCAAGCAGAAGCCGGTTTTCGATAATTGATGCACGACAGTGCTTGAGTATGAGCAGAGGAGTTTTTCATGACGCGCCCGCAGCGTTGGACAACTGCAGTCCTGGAGGTCGAAGCCCGTGGCGGTCTGGCCGTGGTACAGGGCGACCAGGGCTTTTTGCTGGACGCCAATGGCGTCATGTTCCCCAGGGAATGGCTGAAAGGTCTGGATTTACCGGTGCAGAGTGAGCACGGCATCGGCCATTTTGAAGGGGAACCGGTTTATCTGCTGGTGCTGGACGGTTCGGCGTCGGTCGAGGGCTGTTCCTGGCAAGGCTTGCGCCAGTTCATGCTGGAAGGCGATTTTGCGGTTTTCCAGATGCTGGGCTATGCCGCGCAGGTCAGCACCTGGGCAAGAGAACACCGATTCTGCGGCGCTTGTGGTCGTGCGACCGTACAGATTCCTGGCGAAAGGGCGATGTTCTGTGAGCACGACAACCTGCGTCTTTACCCCCGCATTTCTCCCAGCATGATTGTGCTGGTCACCCGTGGTGATGAAGTGCTTCTGGCCCGTTCGCCGCGTTTTGTCACGGGCATGTACAGTGCGCTGGCCGGGTTTGTGGAGCCTGGCGAGTCGGCTGAAGACTGTGTACACCGTGAAGTGATGGAAGAAGTTCAGGTGCGCATCAAGAACCTGAAATACCGGGGCAGCCAGTGCTGGCCGTTTCCGCATTCGATGATGCTCGGCTTTCATGCGGAATATGAAAGCGGTGACATCGTGCCTCAGGCTGAGGAGATTGAAGATGCGCGCTGGTTTCACATCAATGACCTGCCGCCCTTACCGGCCAGCCGGTCGATCGCCCGTTACCTGATCGAAGCTTACCTGGCCGAGCGCTCAGGCGCCCCCGAACCAGTGCTGCCAGGCTAGCCGCACGGTCAGCCCCAGCACCACGGTGATGAACACCGGGCGGATGAATTTTGCACCGCCCTTGATCGCCGTACCGGCACCGAAGTAAGCGCCCAGCATCACGGCAAGGCCCATGCTCAGGCCAATGATGTAATCCACCTGGCCGGAAAACATGAACACCGATAAAGCCACGGCGTTGCTGACGAAATTCATGCTGCGGGCAACGCCGCTGGCCTTGACCAGATCAACCGGATACAACAGCAACGTGCTGACCGTCCAGAACGCACCGGTGCCCGGCCCTGCGATACCGTCATAGAAGCCCAGCCCGAGCCCTTGCGGTAACTGCCATTTCTTCTTGATGGGCGCGTCAACGTCCAGCGGCGCCTTGGGCGTGCCGCCGAACAGCAGGTATAACCCGCACCCGAACACAATCACCGGGAGCATCTGATTCAGCCACTCGGCAGGCAGGTAGTGGGCGATGACCGCGCCTATGGCGGCACCCACTGCCGTGCCGACTATCGCGTGCAGCCACTGTCGCGGATGAAACAGCTTGCGGCGGTAAAAGGTGTAGCTGGCGGTTGCCGATCCGAAGGTCGAGCTGAGCTTGTTGGTGCCCAGCACCAGATGCGGTGGCAGGCCGGCGGTCATCAGGGCAGGGGTGGTGAGCAGCCCGCCACCTCCGGCGATGGCGTCGATAAAGCCTGCGATGAATGCAACCACAGCCAGGATGGCAAGTGTGGTCAGGTCGACGCTGAGTTCAAAAGGCATGGCGGGAGGGGCTTATAGAGATCAGAGGCAAAGGCCAGAATGGCTGCCGGAACGGCCTGCATTCTACTCCTTCGCCGGTGATCTCAGGAAGTCAGATCTCCGCGAGGGCAACCCAGCGCTGTTCCGTCGCCGCCAGGCGAATCGCACTGGCCAGGCGCTCGATTTGCCAGGCCTCTTCAAAGTCCGGTCCGCGGCTGGCCTGGCCACACACCGCCAGAATCAGCGCCTGCACTTCCAGCGCCTTGAGTTCGTTGTAGCCCAACTGGTGACCGGGTGCGGGACAAAACGCGGCGTAACCGGGAAGCGCCGGCCCGGCCAGCAAGCGCTGAAAGCCGTCGCGCCCAGGCGTCCCCGAGCGGTAGATGCGCAGCTCGTTGAGGCGTTCCTGGTCATACGTCAGGGTGCCTTGAGTGCCCCCGATTTCGAAACTCAGGTGGTTTTTGTAGCCATGCTTGAGCCAGCTGCTGCTGAAGGTTCCCCTGGCCCCATTGGTAAAGCGCAGCAACGCGTGAGTCTGGTCATCCACAGCAATGGCACGCATTGCGCTGTTGCCGGCGCTGGCCGGACGTTGACGGTGTACGGTGCTGGAGTCCGCGCAGACGGCTTCGATGTCGCCCATCAGGTAGCGTGCCATTGCCAGCAGGTGACTGCCCAGATCCGCCAGTGCGCCGCCTGCCTGGGAAGGTTCGCATCGCCATGACCAGGGTGAGGTCGGGCTGCCCATGAAGTCCTCGCTGAACTCGCCCTGAAAACTGACGATATCGCCCAGTTCGCCTGCTTCGATCATGTCTTTGGCGAGCCCGATCATCGGGTTATGCTGGTAGTTGTAGCCGACCTGAGTGACCACGCCCGCAGCCTTGGCGCTGCGGCGCATTTCATCCGCCTGCGCCAGGCTGACCGCCAGCGGCTTTTCGCAATACACCGCTTTGCCGGCAGCGATGGCCGCCATGCTCATGGGGAAATGAAGATGATTGGGCGTGGTAATCGCTACGATCTGCACATGCGGGTCGTCGATCAACTGTTGCCAGTCGGCGTGGCTGCGATCAAAGCCCCAGGCACGTGCGCAGTGCTCGGCCCTGGCGCTGTCTGCGTCCGCCAGTGCGGCCAGCCGGATGCGGGCTGGCAATTCAAGGGCCGCATTGGCATTGCCGAATGCGAGCGCATGGGCGCGGCCCATGAAACCGGTGCCGATCAGCCCTATACCCAGATGCGACCGGTCAGTCGTTAGAGATTCCCGCATGACACTCTCCAGAATGGATTGTTGTTATGCGGAAAATATATTCCAAATAATTAAATAATGGAAAATTAATTCTCGTTACCTGTTTTTAATGATCGAACGCCGATCAGGACAGGAAGCCACCGTCCACATTTAACGCCACGCCTGTGGTGTAGCTGGACGCTTCACTGGCCAGATAGAGAACGGCACCCGCCATTTCACTGGGCGCAGCAACGCGCTTCAGCGGAATCTGTGAAAGCGCCAGGTTCAGGATTGCATCGTTCTTGACCAGCGCCGAGGCAAATCGGGTATCTGTCAGGCCGGGAAGCAGGGCGTTGCAGCGGATGCCGAATTCCGCGCACTCCTTGGCGAAGACCTTGGTCATGTTGACCACTGCGGCTTTGGTCATGGAATAGACGCCTTGATAGGCGCCGGGTGATACCGCGTTGATCGACGCGACATTGATAATGCTGCCGCCACCGCCTTCGCGCATCAGCTTGCCGGCTTCCACAGACATGAAAAAGTAACCGCGAATGTTCACGTCAACCGTCTTTTGAAACGCGCTGAGATCGGTGTCCAGCACGTTGCAGAATTGCGGATTGGTGGCGGCGTTATTGACCAGGATGTCCAGTCGGCCAAACTGCTGACGGACCTGAGCGAAAACCGCGGTTATCTGCTCCATTTCACCAATGTGGCAGGCAATGGCCGTGGCCTTGCCGCCTTCGGCGACGATCGCGTCGGCCACGGCCTGGCAGGCGTCGAGCTTGCGACTTGAAACGACAACATGTGCGCCTTGTTGAGCGAGCAACCTGGCGATGGCTTCGCCAATGCCGCGACTGGCCCCTGAAACAAAGGCCACTTTGTCGTCGAGATCGAAAAGCTGGGTTCTGGACATCTCATTTCCCTGTCTTGGCGCCATCAAAGGCTGGAGTTGGCGATCACATTGAGACTCATCTGCTCAAGCAGCCGGTTCATATTGATGAACTGCGCAAAGCGCTTGTCCTGGGTCTGGCCGTGGAAAAACCGGTAGTAGATCTGTTGCACGATACCGGCCAGACGAAACAGCCCGTAGGTGTAGTAAAAATCGAAATTGTCGATGCGGACGCCCGAGCGCTCGGCGTAGTAGTCGACGAATTGCTGACGGGTCAGCATGCCGGGGGCATTGCTGGGCTGGCGACGCATCAACTGGACCGGCGCAGGGTCGTCAGCCTGAATCCAGTAGGCGAGGCTGTTGCCCAGGTCCATCAGCGGATCGCCCAGCGTGGTCAGTTCCCAGTCAAGCACGCCAATGATACGCATCGGGTCCGCAGGGTCGAGAATCACATTGTCGAAGCGATAGTCGTTATGCACGATGCTCGAGGTGTGGGAGTCGGCAGGCATGTTATCGATCAGCCAGCGTTTGACTCGCTCCCACGCGGGGGCGTCCGGGGTCATGGCTTTTTCATAGCGCTCGGACCAGCCCTCAATCTGTCGCTGCACGTAACCTTGCGGCTTGCCCAGATCGCCCAGGCCGCAGGCGTGATAATCGACCCGGTGCAGGTCCACCAGCCTGTCGATGAAGTTTTTGCACAGATGTTCGGTCTGTCGGGCGTCCAGTGCCAGCTCGGGCGGTAGGTCAGAGCGCAGGATGACGCCCTTGACGCGCTGCATGACGTAAAACTCTGATCCGATCACCGACTCGTCGGTGCAGTGCAGATAAGCCTCGGGACAAAAGGGGAACGCCTCCTTGAGTTGATTGAGAATGCGGTATTCCCGTCCCATGTCGTGTGCCGAACGTGCCTTCTGCCCGAACGGCGGGCGGCGCAGGACCAGCTCTCGTTCAGGGTACTGGATAAGGTAGGTGAGGTTCGACGCACCGCCTGGAAACTGGCTGATGGTCGGCGCGCCCTGCAGCTGCGGGAGGTGAGCTTTCAGATAAGGGTCGATAAGGGAAATGTCCAGTTCTTCGCCTGCGCGAATCTCGGTGGACTGATCGGTCAGAGCCATGCTTATCCCTTTTGCTTATGATGGGGCGCTTCAATCATTGACTAATCTAATGATCTGTCGATCCGCTATCAACCTTGTGACAGCTTTATAGGCCAGCGTGTTGCTGAGCAATCAGTGGCCCTGATCGCCATAATGCAGGCCAATAAAAAACCGAAGCGCCAGGCTTCGGTTCTGGTGTGAAACGGGCTGCAATTTACACCGGAAACAGTTCGCTCAACTTCATGGCCAGCATCATGTCGCCTTCAGCGCGCAGCTTGCCGCCCATGAACGCCTGCATGCCATCGGTATCACCGCTGACGATGCCTTTGAGCGTTTCGCTGTCCATGACCAGCGTCACGTTGGCGTCAGGGTTTTCGCTTTCCTGCAATTCGCAGGTGCTGTCTTTGACGATCAGGGCGTAGTGCTTGTCTTCATCGGTAATGTTGAAACCGAAGATCAGGTCCAGTCCGGCAGCAGCGGCTGGGTTGAATTTTTCTTTCATGCTCTTGACGGCTTCGGCGACTGAGGTCATGTCTTGATCCTTTCAGGGGGAGTGATGGCGTGCGCGATAATGCGTTTGGCCGGTGTCAGCGATAGGTAACGAGTTCGGGCAGTAGCTGCAAATGGGGGTAACCGTTGAAAGACGCCAGGCTGACCTGGTGGTTTCTGAATTTGAGCTGATGCAGTGACGTGTTGACGATGTGCCAGTGAAGCTCCAATGCTTTCAACGCTGGCATTTCGGTAATCAGGTGCAGCAGGGCGGTAATGGTGCCGCCGGAGGTGAACACGGCAATGCGTTCGTGCGGCCCCGCTGCCTCGATAATTCTGTCCAGACCTGCCTTGACCCGCGCTACAAAACATAGCCAGCTTTGCAGCCCTGGCGTGTCGTGGTCGCCACTCAGCCAGCGCGCGGTGATCAGGTTGAACAGGCGCTGGAAACCGGCGGGGTTCCCGGGAGCATTGCGCAGAATCTCCAGCGCCTCGGGCTCGTCGTGCAGCATGGCCGGGATCAGCGCCTTGATGACCGCTTCGGCATCGAATTCGTCAAAAGCGCTGTCGAGTTCCAGAGGCGGTGTATCGATACCGGCTTCGGCGAGCCGGGCCAGCGTGTGCTGCGCCGTGTCTTTCTGTCTGCGCAATTCACCGGACAGGCAACGGTCGAACGTCAGCCCCTGATCAGCGAGGTGAGCGCCCAGAACCTGTGCCTGACGAATGCCCACGGGCGACAGGACGTCATAATCGTCTGCACCAAATGAGGCCTGGCCATGTCGTATCAGGTAGATGCTGCCCACGTCCGTGTCGTCTCGGTACGTTGAAGGTCCAGCGAGGTTATGAGGGATGCCCGGGAACTGTCAATGAAAAAACATACGCTCGTTTGAAATCATCGTTTTAATGGTTTGTAACGGCGCGGCGGCTGGTGCGTCGCACAGGCCGTCGGTATGCTGCATTCATCGCAGCCCTTGAACACTGAGGGCGTAACGCAAGTGAGGAATATTCGTGGATTTCGTTGTCGATTACGCAGGTTTTCTGGCCAGAACCGTGACGCTGGTGATTGCCATCGTCGTGGTGCTGGTTGCCATTGCGTCCATGCGTGGCAAAGGCCGTCGCAAGTCTGCCGGGCAGTTGCAGGTCACCCGGCTCAATGACTTCTACAAAGGGCTGCGCGAGCGGCTCGAGCAGTCGTTGCTGGACAAGGACCGCCTCAAGGCCTTGCGCAAGGAGCAGGGCAAGGCGCTGAAGAAAGACAAAAAGCAGGCCGAGCCCAAATCTCGCGTCTACGTGCTGGACTTCGACGGTGATATCAAAGCTTCTGCCACCGAAAGCATGCGTCATGAAATCACTGCACTGTTGACCCTCGCGACAGACAAGGACGAAGTGGTCTTGCGCCTGGAAAGCGGCGGCGGCATGGTTCACAGCTATGGTCTGG
This sequence comes from Pseudomonas syringae, assembly GCF_002157375.1. Classification (GTDB taxonomy): domain Bacteria; phylum Pseudomonadota; class Gammaproteobacteria; order Pseudomonadales; family Pseudomonadaceae; genus Aquipseudomonas; species Aquipseudomonas syringae_T. Next base: position 285,879 of record NZ_MTSA01000003.1, on the reverse strand, counting down.
CGTCCTCACAACTGGCGCGTATTCGTCAGGCGGGCATTCCACTGACCGTGTGCATCGACAAGGTGGCTGCCAGTGGCGGTTATATGATGGCCTGCATCGGCAACAAGATCATCAGCGCACCGTTCGCCATCCTTGGCTCCATCGGTGTTGTAGCGCAACTGCCTAACGTCAATCGCCTGTTGAAGAAACACGACATCGATTTCGAGGTCCTGACCGCTGGCGAGTACAAGCGCACCCTGACGGTGTTTGGCGAAAACACTGAAAAGGGCCGTGAGAAGTTCCAGCAGGACCTGGACATCACCCACGACCTGTTCAAGAACTTCGTCGCCAGCTATCGCCCGCAACTGTCCATCGACGAAGTTGCCACCGGCGAAGTGTGGCTGGGCATGGCGGCGGTCGACAAACAGCTGGTCGATGAACTCAAGACCAGCGACGAGTATCTGGCTGAGCGTGCCAAAGAGGCTGACGTGTTCCATCTGCATTACGTGCAGCGCAAAAGCCTGCAGGAACGCATGGGCATGGCGGCTGCAACGTCGGCGGATCAATTGGCAACGAAGTGGTGGGGTCGTTTGACTCAGCAGCGGTTCTGGTAGGTGTGGGTGAGCTATAGAATCTGAGCGGTGCGTTTAGCCAAACTGCTAAAGCGCTTTTCATCCGCGATGGCAACGACGACGCAGAATGCGACGCAAGTGACAGGGCGAAGTCGGGCCGGAAACAGGAGTGAACGGCTTTGGTTACTTTGGCCTCATCAAAGTAACTCGCCGAGGGCGAAAAGGTCACCTGAGTTGACCCTCAATCTACCTGGCATCCAGAACCGCTATGTGATGCAGAGCGTCATGAACTGCATGTCCACGCGGAGCGTGGGCACGACAGTCATTGACGCCAGGGCGCCCGAATCAGCGGCGCCGGAACAGCGGCAGCGGTTCGTCGGTTGCGGCCTGATAGGTGACCGAGAAGTCCTTAAGGCCTTCCAGCGCGTCGTACGGGTCCTTGTCGGCACGCACGGCGAAGGCGTCGAAGCCACAGCGGCGCATGTAGAACAATTGATCACGCAACACATCGCCGATGGCGCGTAATTCGCCCTTGAAGCCGTAGCGATCACGCAACAGGCGCGCATTGGAAAAGCTGCGGCCATCGGTAAATGCCGGGAAGTTCAGGGCGATAACCTGAAACTGATCCACCTCGTCTCCGATTTCTTCAGCCTCTTCATCGCTGTCCAGCCAGACGCCCAGCTCGCCGTCACGCGCCTTGAGCGCCGTCGCGTGCTCGCGCCACAGCGCCAGCGGCACGATCAGGTCGTCACAGTTGGACAGGCTGTCAAAGGTGGTGTCCTTTGGCAGCAGGTGCCAGGTTTCATCGATGACTTCGTTGTTCTTAATGATTCGCTGCATAGACGCGCTCCTTGAAAGGGTCAATGCCAATACGCTGATAGGTGTCGATGAAACGCTCGTCTTCGGTGCGTTTTTCAACGTACACGTCGATCAGTTTTTCGATCACATCCGGCATCGCATCCTGGGCAAAGGACGGGCCGAGGATCTTGCCCAGGCTTGCGTCACGGCTGGCACTGCCGCCGAGTGAAACCTGATAGAACTCTTCGCCTTTCTTGTCGACGCCCAATACGCCGATGTGGCCCACATGGTGGTGACCGCAGGCGTTCATGCAGCCAGAAATGTTCAGGTCCAGCTCGCCGATATCGAACAGGTAATCCAGGTCGTCGAAGCGGCGCTGGATAGACTCGGCAATCGGGATCGACTTGGCGTTGGCCAGCGAGCAGAAATCGCCGCCAGGGCAGCAGATGATGTCGGTCAGCAGGCCGATGTTCGGGGTCGCAAAACCGTTTTCGCGCAGCTCGTTCCACAGCGTGAACAGTTCAGCCTGCTCGACGTCGGCGAGGATGATGTTCTGCTCGTGGGAGGTGCGCAGTTGCCCGAAGCTGAAGCGATCGGCCAGGTCGGCAACGGCGTCCAGCTGTTTGTCCGTCAGGTCGCCCGGCGCAACACCGGTCGGCTTGAGCGACAGGGTCACGGCGATGTAACCCGGCTTCTTGTGTGCCAGCACATTGCGCTGGCGCCAGCGTGCGAAGCCGGGATGCTGGGCATCCAGCGCCGCCAGTTCGGCATGCTGATCGCTGAGGGCCTTGTAGTCAGGGTCGACAAAGTGCCGCGAAACACGCTGCACTTCAGCGTCGGTGAGGGTGGTCTGGCCGCCGCGCAGGTGGGCCATTTCGGCCTCGACCTTTTCCGCGAAGACTTCAGGCGTCAGCGCCTTGACCAGAATCTTGATCCGCGCCTTGTACTTGTTGTCGCGACGGCCATAGCGGTTATAGACCCGCAGAATGGCGTCCAGATAGCTCAACAGATCCTGCCACGGCAGGAACTCGTTGATAAAAGCGCCCACGACGGGCGTACGGCCCAGACCGCCGCCGACCAGCACGCGAAAGCCCAGCTCGCCGGCGTCGTTGCGCACGGGTTCGAGACCGATATCATGCACTTCGATGGCGGCGCGATCACGGGTCGAACCATTGATCGCGATCTTGAACTTGCGCGGCAGGTAGGCAAATTCCGGGTGAAACGTCGTCCACTGGCGGACAATCTCGCACCAGGGGCGCGGATCGACCAGCTCATCGGCCGCGACGCCGGCAAACTGATCGGTGGTCACGTTGCGCAGGCAGTTGCCGCTGGTCTGGATGGCGTGCATCTGCACCGTCGCGAGTTCGGCCAGAATCTCGGGCACGTCTTCCAGCGCGGGCCAGTTGAACTGCACGTTCTGACGGGTGCTGATGTGTGCGTAGCCCTTGTCATAATCGCGGGCAATCTTCGCCATCATGCGCGCCTGACGCGAGGTCAGTTGCCCATAAGGAACCGCCACGCGCAACATCGGCGCGAAGCGCTGAACATAGAGCCCGTTTTGCAGGCGCAACGGTCGAAACTCTTCTTCGCTCAGTTCCCCGGCCAGGTAGCGGCGGGTCTGATCCCGGAACTGCTTGACGCGGTCCTCGATGATCTTCTGATCGTAATCGTCGTATACGTACATATAGGTCCTGTTCTCAGGCTTCGTCATGAAGCAGGTCCGATCACATGCGGTCCGGAAAACTATCCGCCGCTTGCTGCCTGCCTCATCGGGTCGATTCTGCGCGCACGGCCGCGCACTCCCTGCGGAGCGGAGGCGACGATAGCAGTTTGCAGATATCGATAAAAGTGATGTTTATATATATGCAAATCACTAAAAGCGATAAGCAAATGGAGAATTGCGTATGTCCCTGCTTGCCGTGTGGGCAAGACTCGGCTTAACTAAGAATTGTCCGGTGTTTAACCCGCACCGGGACACTTCTTTTCATATGCAATCAGCCACAAGACAGACAAGAGGCGATGCGATGAGCAAGCACCCCAAAGTAACAAAACCGGGCAGGTCCGTGGACACATGGGCCATCTTTTTCATTGTCGTTCTGGCGGTGGGGGTGGCGATGTTCTGGGTCAGCGGTCGCTGACGGACTGAGCAAAGAATCTGCCCCGAGTCTCCAGAATCTTGCGGTTGCGGCCGATAGATCGCCTGTGGCGCTCAATTTCCGCCACTTCAAGGTTCGGTGATATGAAGGTCTTGTATGCCCTCGGGCTGATGATGTCCGGCATGGTGTGGGCCGGTTCGACATGGGCAGCGTCAGTGGTTTTTCTGTGTCCCGGTTTTGACACCGACGGCTACTGGCGCAGCTATGTCCGCGTCATGCAGACCGCGGCCCACACTACGGGCATGTCGCTCGAAGTGCGCTTCACGGACCGGGATACCCGCAAGCTGGTGACGGAGGCGCGTGACGTGTTGCAGGGAAATGCGCGCCCGGATTATTTGCTGTTCTCGAACGAACTGAACGTTGCGCCAGAAGTTCTGCGTCTCTCGCAAGGCAGCGGGGTCAAGCTGTTCGCCGTGAACAACACGTTGACGGCTGACCAGTTGCGCATTATCGGAGACTTGCCGTCGCGTTACCCGGACTTCATCGGCAGCCTTGTCGGCAATGACGAGGAGGCCGGGTACCTCACGGCCAAGCGGCTGATCGGCCAGGCCAGGTCGGTCGCGCAAGGACAGATGATCGAGATGCTGGCCTTTTCGGGCACCAATACCACGCCGGTGTCGTTGTACCGTGAAAAGGGCTTGCTGCGCGCACTGTCGGAGCATCCCGACGTTCATCTGCGGCAGATTGTGCTGGGCGGCTGGCGTCGTGATCGCGCACTTGAGCAGGCGCGGATGTTGCTGGCGCGTTATCCGGATATTCGCCTGGTGTGGTCGGCCAATGAGCAAATGGCGTTCGGCGCGATGGATGCCTTGCGGGAGCGAGGTGGCAAACCGGGTGAAGACATCTTGTTCAGTGCCATCAACGGCACGTCCCTCTCGTTACAGGCGAAACTCAATGGCAGTCTTGGCGTGGTCGCTACCGGGCACTTCACGCTGGGTGGGTGGGCGATCATTCTGCTGCATCGCTACGACACCGCTCAACGGCATGCGCGCTTGCAGGTCGGAACACGCATCATCGATGTGCTGCATCTGGTCGAACCGCAAGACACGCAGCGTTTTCTGGAAGCGACACGTGATGAGCGTTACCGACTCGACCCGCAGGCCTTCAATGTCGGCGCTTTTGGCGAAAAATCGCCGTTTTCACTGAAAAGCATGTTGCCGCCTGTGGAAGCAGGCGGCCAATAAGCCTGGTGCGTTACTCGTCGTAGCCGAGGTTGGGCGCCAGCCAGCGCTCGGTGACGCTCAGGTCCTGACCCTTGCGCGCGGTGTAGCTTTCAACCTGATCCTTGTCGACCTTGCCCACCGCAAAGTACTGCGCCTGAGGGTGCGCGAAATACCAGCCGCTGACCGCTGCGGCAGGGAACATGGCGTAGTGCTCGGTCAGGAACACGCCGCTTTTACCCGGCGTATGCTCTGGCGTGCCTTCCGGCAGAGGGTCGAGCAGGGCGAACAGCGTACTTTTTTCAGTGTGGTCGGGGCATGCCGGGTAGCCAGGGGCGGGACGAATGCCCATGTACTGTTCTTTGATCAGCGCTTCGTTATCCAGCGCTTCGTCTTTCGCGTAGCCCCAATACTCCTTGCGCACCTGTTGGTGCAGCCATTCAGCGCACGCTTCGGCAAGACGGTCGGCCAAGGCCTTGACCATGATCGAGTTGTAGTCGTCGCCGTTGTCCTGATACGCCTTGGCGACTTCTTCGGCACCAATGCCTGCGGTGGTGATGAAACCGCCGATGTAGTCCGTCAGGCCGCTGTCCTTGGGGGCGACGAAGTCGGCCAGCGAGAAGTTCGGCTTGCCGTCGGGCTTGATGGTCTGCTGGCGTAAATGGTGAAGCTTGGCCAGCGGCTTGCCGTCGTCGCCGTAGACTTCCAGGTCGTCATGATCGACCTGATTGGCCGGCCAGAAACCGAACACTGCACGCGCGCTGATCAGCTTTTCATCAATCAGCTTGCGCAACATCTGCCGTGCATCTTCAAACAGTGCAGTGGCGGCTTCACCGACCACTTCGTCGGTCAGAATGCGCGGGTATTTGCCGGCCAGGTCCCAGGAAATGAAGAACGGCGTCCAGTCGATGTACTCGGCCAGCACGTTCAGGTCGATGTCCTGCAGGATGCGCGTGCCCGTAAACGTTGGCTGGGCAGGGGTGTAGTTTTCCCAGTCGAACTGCGGCTTCTTCGCCACGGCCGCGCCATAACTCAAGCGCTCGGTGCGTGCGCTGCGGGCCGACGTGCGCTCACGCACTTCGACATACTCAAGACGGGTTTTTTCGATGAAGGCCGGCTTCAGCTCTTTCGACAGCAACTGGGTGGCGACACCGACCGCACGGGACGCGTCGGTGACGTAGATCACCGCATCGTTGCTGTACTTGGGTTCGATCTTGACCGCTGTGTGGGCCTTGGACGTGGTTGCGCCGCCGATCATCAATGGCAGGTGGAAATCCTGACGCTGCATTTCACGGGCCACATGCACCATTTCGTCCAGCGACGGGGTAATCAGGCCGGACAGGCCGATGATGTCGCACTTTTCTTCGCGAGCGACCTGCAGGATCTTCTCGGCAGGCACCATCACGCCGAGGTCGACGATGTCATAGCCGTTACAGCCCAGCACCACGCCGACGATGTTCTTGCCGATGTCGTGGACGTCGCCCTTGACCGTGGCCATGAGGATCTTGCCCTTGGCTTCGGGCTTGTCGCCTTTTTCCAGCTCGATGAACGGGATCAGGTGCGCTACCGCCTGTTTCATCACCCGTGCGGATTTCACCACTTGCGGCAGGAACATCTTGCCCGCACCGAACAGGTCGCCGACCACGTTCATGCCTGACATCAGCGGGCCTTCGATCACTTCGATGGGGCGGGCAAAGCCCAGTCGCGACTCTTCGGTGTCCTGAACGATGTGGGTGGTAATGCCTTTGACCAGCGCATGTTCCAGCCGCTGATTGACCGGCCAACTGCGCCACTCTTCGGTTTCGGCTTCTTTTACGCTGCCGTCGCCTTTGTATTTGTCGGCGATGGCCAGCAAGGCATCGGTGCCATCCGCGGTACGGTTGAGCACAACGTCTTCGACGCAATCACGCAGTTCGGCGGGAATCTGGTCGTAGATCTCCAGTTGCCCGGCGTTGACGATGCCCATGCTCAGGCCGTTGCGGATCGCATGCAGCAGGAACACCGAGTGGATCGCTTCGCGCACCGGATTATTGCCGCGGAACGAGAACGAGACGTTGGACACCCCGCCCGAGGTCAGGGCGTAGGGCAGCTCATCGCGAATGTAGGCACACGCGTTGATGAAGTCCACGGCATAGTTGTTGTGTTCTTCGATGCCGGTGGCAATGGCGAAGATGTTCGGGTCGAAGATGATGTCTTCCGGCGGGAAGCCCACTTCGTTGACCAGAATGTCGTAGGAACGCTTGCAGATTTCCTTCTTGCGCGCCTCGGTGTCGGCCTGGCCCTGTTCATCGAAGGCCATGACCACCACCGCCGCGCCGTAGCGTTTGCACAGGCGAGCGTGATGAATGAACTGCTCGACGCCTTCTTTCATGCTGATCGAGTTGACGATGCCCTTGCCCTGAATGCACTTGAGGCCGGCCTCGATGACTTCCCACTTGGAGGAGTCGATCATGATCGGCACCCGCGAAATGTCGGGTTCGCCTGCGATCAGGTTGAGGAAGGTCACCATCGCCTTCTTCGAGTCGAGCATCCCCTCGTCCATGTTGATGTCGATCACCTGAGCGCCGGCTTCGACCTGCTGCAGGGCGACTTCCAGGGCTTCGGTGTAGTTGTCTTCACGAATCAGGCGGGCGAAGCGCGCAGAGCCGGTGATGTTGGTCCGCTCACCGACGTTGACGAACAGCGACTGACGATCAATGGTGAACGGCTCAAGGCCCGACAGGCGGCAGGCTTTCGGAATGTCCGGAATTTCACGCGGCGCGTAACCGGATACGGCCTCGGCAATCGCCTTGATGTGAGCCGGTGTCGTACCGCAGCAGCCACCGACAATGTTCAGAAAACCGCTCTCGGCGAATTCTTCAATGATTTTCGCCGTCTGGCTCGGCAGCTCGTCGTACTCGCCAAAGGCATTAGGCAGGCCGGCGTTGGGGTGTGCAGACACATGCGTGCTGGCCTTGTTGGCCAGTTCCTGCAGGTAAGGGCGCAGTTCGCTGGCACCCAAGGCGCAGTTCAGGCCGACCGAGACGGGTTTGGCGTGACTGATCGAGTTCCAGAAGGCTTCTGTGGTCTGCCCCGAGAGGGTGCGGCCGGAGGCGTCGGTGATTGTGCCGGAAATCATGATCGGCAGCTCGAAACCCAGTTCTTCGAAGACACCCTGCACGGCGAAGATCGCGGCTTTGGCGTTGAGGGTGTCAAAGATGGTTTCAATCAGGATCAGGTCGGCGCCGCCTTCGATCAGCCCCTTGGTCGCCTCGGTGTAGTTCTCTACCAGTTCATCGAAGGTGACGTTGCGATAGCCGGGGTTGTTGACGTCCGGCGACAGCGAGCAGGTGCGGCTGGTAGGGCCAAGCACACCGGCGACGAAGCGTGGTTTGTCCGGGGTCTCCAGGGTCTTGGCGTCCGCGACCTTGCGGGCCAGACGGGCACCTTCGACGTTCAGCTCGTAGACGATGGACTCCATGCCGTAGTCGGCCTGGGACACCTGCGTGGCATTGAAGGTGTTGGTTTCGAGGATGTCGGCACCTGCATCCAGGTAAGCCTTCTCGATGGCACCGATGACGTCCGGACGGGTCAGGATCAACAGGTCGTTGTTGCCTTTGACGTCACTGGGCCAGTCGGCGAAGCGCTTGCCACGGTAGTCCTGTTCCTCGAGCCTGTAGCTCTGGATCATGGTGCCCATGCCGCCATCGAGGATCAGGATCCGCTGTTTGAGAGCAGTGAGAAAGGCTTGATGGCGGGCGCTGCGGTCAGACATGAGGGCTACCTTGAGAAGGCCGATGCTTTAAAGATGGCGATGATAGCAAACCGGAGCGCTTTTGGTGGTGCTGCGGCTTTTCCATGAAAATCATTCATGTTGGCGGCGGTTGTGGCCTTGTAGAATTGTGCCATTTTAATATCAGAGCCTTCGGGATATGCCGCACCGTTTGTTGGCAAGCGTCGCCTTGCTGTTTATCTGCTGTGCTGCCCAGGCTCAGACCCCCTCCGTTACACCGGCATCCCCGGCTATTTCCTACACCCGGGATATTCAGCCGATCCTCACCGAGAAGTGCGTTGCCTGCCATGCCTGTAACGACGCTCCGTGCCAGCTGAACCTGGGCAGCGGGGAGGGGCTGAGCCGTGGCGCGAGCAAAATCCCGGTGTATCAGGGCGAACGCAGTGAGGCGGTTGCGCCGACCCGATTGTTTTATGACGCGCGCGACACCGACGCGTGGCGTGGCAAGGGCTTTTACTCGGTGCTTGAGGCGCAGGGCGGTCAGGCGGCATTGATGGCGCGCATGCTTGATCTGGGGCGTAGTGCGCCGCTGCCCGCCAACAGCAAGATCCCGGATGAAATCGCGCTGGGCCTCAATCGCGAGAACGTCTGCCCGCTGCCTGGCGAATTCAACGCCTACGCCGCCGCCCATGCGCAACAGGGCATGCCGCTGGCGGTGACCGGCCTGACCGATGCCGAATACCAGACGCTGAAGCGCTGGCTGGCTGCAGGTGCTCCGGTCGAGCGGCAGTCGATCACCCCCAGCGTCGCTGAGGCGGCGCAAATCAATGCCTGGGAGGCGCAGCTCAATCAGCCCGGCGCCACGCAGGCGCTGGCGGGCCGCTGGCTGTTCGAGCATCTGTTTCTGGCGCACATCTATTTCGAAGGCGGCGAGGCCGGGCACTTTTTTCAATGGGTACGCTCGCGAACGCCAAGCGGCCAGCCTGTCGATCTGATTGCCACGCGACGCCCGGATGACGATCCCGGCAGCGACTTCTATTACCGCCTGGTACCCGTGCAGGGCGTCATCGTCCATAAGACCCATATCACCTATGCCATGAGCCCGCAGAAACTGGCGCGGGTCAGGCAGTTGTTTTACGGCAACGACTGGAAAGTCGGTGCGCTGCCTGGCTATGGCCCTGGCCATCGCGCCAACCCGTTTCTGACCTTTGAAGCAATTCCAGCGGCTGCGCGCTATCAGTTCATGCTCGACAACGCCGAGTACTTTGTTCGTACATTCATTCGCGGGCCGGTTTGTCGCGGACAGATAGCGACCGATGTGATTCGCGATCATTTCTGGGTGCTGTTTCAGGACCCGGCGCACGACCGTTACATCACCGATGCAGCTTATCGCGGGCAGGCTACGCCGTTGCTGGCGATGCCGGGGCAGAATGACGACGTGGGCAGTGTCCTCAGCCTGTGGCTGTCCTACCGGGACCGGCGCAACCAGTATGAAGACCTGCGCCGCGACAGCTACGCGAAAATGCCCGCGCCGGGCTGGAACACGCTGTGGGCGGGCAATGACAATGCACTGCTGAGCGTGTTTCGCCATTTCGACAGTGCTTCGGTGAACAAGGGCCTGATTGGCGATGTGCCGCATTCCACGTGGCTGTTCGATTTCCCGCTGCTGGAGCGCACCTATTACCAGTTGGCGGTGAATTTCGATGTCTATGGCAATGTCTCGCATCAGGCGCAGACCCGGCTGTACTTCGACCTGATCCGCAATGGCGCCGAAATCAATTTCCTGCGTCTGATGCCTGCCGATCTGCGTGATGGCTTGCTCGGCGATTTGTATCAGGACAGCGGCAAACTCAAGATGTGGCTGGATTATCAGGACATCGACGACAGCACGCCCAGCGGAATAACGCTTGATGAGAAGGCCCCGCAACGGGATTTCGCGTTCAGGCTGATCGAGCGTGTCGGCAGCCTGAATGCAGCGCCTGATCCGATCAATCGCTGCACGGGTGCGTATTGTTCACGGGCCGGCCTGGACAGTGACTTTGCTCAGGCAGAGCAGGCGCTGAGCCAGTTGGCGTCGCGTCCGGCGGCGGGCTTGAAGGTCATTGACCAATTGCCGGAAGCGAGCATGCTGCGCATCGAGGGTAGCCACGGTAAGCGGGTCATGTACAGCATGCTGCGCAACCGCGCGCACACCAATGTCGCGTTTCTGCTGGGCGAGTCTTACCGCTATATACCGGGCCTGGACACGTTGACCATTTATCCTGGGGTACTCAGCAGCTACCCGAATTTCATCTTCAATATTCCTGCCGCGCAAGTGCCTGCTTTTGTCGAAGCCATGCAGCAGAGCCAGGATCAGGCAAGCTTCGAACAGATCGTCCAGCGCTGGGGTATTCGACGAACCCATCCGCTGTTCTGGACGTATTTCCATGACCTGAATCGGTATCTCCAGGAGACCGAGCCGCGGGAAGCGGCGGTGCTGGACATGAATCGCTACGAGAACCTCTAGACCGCCGTCATTCAACCGCAGGCCCTGTAGAACATGGCCTGCGGCCATCGTGACTTCCTGAACGAAACGCATCTTGCGCGACCTTTTTTTCAAAACAGCGGTCGGACAGGGGGCGCGTCATGTGCCGGTTGCTGACCGGCACGTGATTGAAAGTCAGGCGGTAGAGGTTTTTTGTCATGTTGATTTCAGTTCAGGCCCTGCGGGCGTTCGCCGCGTGGGTCGTGGTGTGCCACCACTTCATGCAGATTTTTTTCGACTTCAAGGCCAGTGGTCCGATTGGCGAGTTCTTCGTTTCCAAAGGTGCGGTCGGCGTCGATATCTTCTTCGTCATCAGCGGCCTGGTGATTTTCCTCTCTACCCAGAACAGCGACATGCCCCCTCGGCGCTTCATCCTCCATCGACTGATTCGCATCGTTCCGGCTTACTGGCTGTACACCGCCGCTATGGGCTTGCTGTTGCTGATTGCCGCGCCGATGCTGCCCCATCAGGTCATTGGCTGGCAAAACTTCCTGTTGTCGCTGATATTCATCCCCTCGGAAAATCCCGGCGGCTATGGCCTTTACCCGACGTTGAATGTCGGCTGGACGCTCAATTATGAAATGTTCTTCTATCTGCTGTTCTCGATGGTGTTTCTGTTTGAGCAGCGCCACAGGCCGTTGATTATTGCTGCCGCCCTGTTTGCGGTCAGTGAAGTGCTGGCAAAGGCAGGCTTGATCAGCCGGTTCTACGGCAATGACATCGTTTACGAGTTTCTTCTGGGCATCGGTATCGGCATCCTCTATCGCCGTGGCTGGATCAAACAGGCGGTATGGTTGCCGCTGGCAGGTATCGCGGTAGGGCTGTATGCCATCAACAGCCTGACGAACGAGCATCGTCTGCTCAATTGGGGGCTGCCAAGCGCTTTGATTGTGCTGTCATGCATTTCGCTGGAGCCCGTTTTCAAGGGCAGTCGTTTGCTCAAGGTGCTGGGTGACTGTTCGTATTCGGTGTACCTGTTGCACGTGCTGGTGCTGTACGGCGGGTTACTGATGGCACAGCGTTTCGGCCTGAGTCCTTACGTGGTTTTTGCTTTTTGCGTACCGATCATCGCCATTGGCGCCTGGCTCAGCTACGAGTGGATCGAGAAGGGTCTCTATCGGAGGATGAAGGGCTGGCTGGACGAGCGCCGCTCGGGCAGCCGGGTGCAGGCATTAACCTGACAAAAACACTAGGACTTTGTATGGTGCGGCCGATTGGCGTAAACTGCCCGCACGTCTGCGAGGAATGTTCATGACCGCTATCACTATTACCGACGCCGCCCACGATTATCTGGCCGATCTGCTGGAAAAGCAGAATACCCCGGGCATCGGCATCCGCGTATTTATCACCCAGCCCGGTACTCAGTACGCCGAAACCTGCATTGCCTACTGCAAGCCGGGCGAAGAAAAACCTGATGACAAGGCCATTGGCCTGAAGAGTTTTACCGCCTGGATCGATGGCTTCAGTGAAGCTTTTCTGGATGATGCCGTTGTCGATTACGCGACCGACCGCATGGGTGGTCAGCTGACCATCAAGGCACCTAACGCCAAAGTGCCGATGGTCAATGCCGACAGCCCTATCAACGAGCGCATCAACTATTACCTGCAAACCGAGATCAATCCGGGGCTTGCCAGCCACGGTGGTCAGGTCACGCTGATCGATGTGGTCGAAGAAGAGGCGAAGAACATCGCTGTCCTGCAATTCGGTGGCGGTTGCCAGGGTTGCGGTCAGGCAGATGTCACGCTGAAGGAAGGTATCGAGCGCACGTTGCTGGAGCGTATTCCCGAGCTGTCGGGCGTCCGCGACGTGACGGACCATACGCAGAAAGAAAACGCCTACTACTGAGTCGTTTTGCTGCAAAAAACGCTCTGGCCTGGCCGCCAGGGCGTTTTTTTTTGCGGCGAAAAATGTGCGGATAGTGTTCTAGGGCTGCTGCACTGGCCTCTTCGCGCGCAAGCTTGCTCCCGCAAGGTGGTGGGTGGGGCCAGTTTTTTGTGCGTGGAAGGATCAGTCCATCTCCACCAGCACCGCCCCCTCATTGACCATTTCTCCCTCATGGCAATAAAGCGCGTTGATCACCCCGGCAGCGGCGGCGCGGATACTGTGCTCCATCTTCATGGCCTCCAGCACCACCAGTTGCGCCCCGGCCTCGACCGTTTGCCCGACCTCGACCAGTACACGTACGATACTGCCGTTCATGGGCGCAGTCAGTCCGCCGTGCTTGCCCTGTGCAGCGTCTGTCTGACTGACAGGGTCCATTTTGCTGAGGGTGTACAGCTCACCCTGCCATTTGAGGTAAAGCGTGTCGCCGCGACGGATGGCCAGGTGTTGTTGCCGCAGGCCGTCGCACTCGCTATGCAGATGCTGTTCATGCAGACGGAACAGCGACATGCCGTCATTCAGCAGGCGAACTGCCCGGGTTTGTCCGTTGCAGCTCAGGTTGACGTTCGTCTGTGCAGGCAGGCCGGCACGAAAGCCTGATGCGGCGGCCCACGGCGAGTGCAGATCTGTCGAATCGAGGCGAGCCGGTTCGCTTTGCCTGAACGCCTCGGCGGCGGCTTGCCAGAACCTCTCGTCGGGTTCGCGGGTTTGCGGCAACAGCTGGTCCTGATAGCGGGGGATGAAGCCGGTGTCCAGCTCAGCCGCAGCGAATGCCGGGTGGGCGATGATGCGCCTCAGGAACGCCAGGTTGGTTCTGACCCCGCCGACGGCGAACTGGTCCAGCATGCCCAGCAGGCGCAAACGCGCTTCTTCACGGTCTTCGCCCCAGGCAATCAGCTTGCCGAGCATGGGGTCATAAAATGGAGAGATGCGGTCGCCCTCGACCACACCGCTGTCCACACGCCTGCCGGGGCCGGGTTCTGGCTCCCGATAGAGGTTCAGCGTGCCGGTTGCGGGCATAAAGTCATTGCCAGGGTCTTCGGCGTACAGCCGGACTTCGATGGCGTGACCGATCAACGGAACCTGGGTTTGAGTGATCGGCAAAGGCTCGCCACGAGCGACGCGGATCTGCCATTCCACCAGGTCCAGCCCGGTGATGTACTCGGTCACCGGGTGTTCTACTTGCAGGCGCGTATTCATCTCCATGAAGAAGAACTCGCCACGTGCATCCAGCAGAAACTCCACCGTCCCCGCGCCTACGTAGCCAATCGCCTGGGCGGCCTTGACCGCGGCTTCGCCCATCGCCCTGCGCAGTTCAGGTGTCAGGCCGGGCGCAGGCGCCTCTTCGACCACCTTTTGATGACGACGCTGAATAGAGCAGTCGCGTTCATTCAGGTAAAGGCAGTTTCCGTGTTGATCCGCGAACACCTGAATCTCGACGTGTCGCGGTGTGAGGACATATTTCTCTACCAGCATTCGCGAATCGCCAAACGACGACAGCGCCTCGCGTTGAGCCGACGCCAGCGCTTCGGCCATCTCGCGGACCTGCTCGACCACTTTCATGCCTTTGCCACCGCCACCGGCTGTGGCTTTCAGCAGCACGGGGTAACCAATGCGCTCGGCGGCAGCAACGAATGTGTCGATGTCCTGTGCGTCACCGTGATAGCCCGGCACCAGCGGTACGCCTGCCTGTTCCATCAGCGACTTGGCGGCAGACTTGCTGCCCATGGCGTCAATGGCCGAGGCGGGCGGCCCAAGGAACATCAGGCCTGCTTTTTCAATGGCTCGGGCAAAGTCGGCGTTTTCGGACAGAAAACCGTAACCGGGGTGGATGGCCTGGGCGCCACTGGCCTTGGCCGCATCGATCAGTTTGTCGATCACCAGGTAGCTTTCCGCTGCTTTGCTGCCGCCCAGATCGATGCAGATATCGGCCTCGCGACTGTGGCGTGCGTCGCGGTCAATGGCGCTGTGTACGGCGACGGTGGTCAGGCCCATTTTTTTGGCAGTGCGCATGATGCGACAGGCAATTTCGCCCCGGTTGGCGATCAGCAGTGTGGTCAGCTCAGGCGTGTTCATGACTGCGAGTCCTTCTGTGGTTCTTTCGGGGCCGTGGGTTTGGGCTCTTCATCCTGGCGCTGCCAGCCGGGTATACGCTTTTGCAGGAAAGCCCGCAGACCTTCCTGGCCTTCGGCGCTGGTACGGATGCGCGCAATGGCGCTTTCGCAGTAACGACGCAACGCGGGTGTGAGTTCGCCACTGCCGACTTCACGCAGCAACTCCTTGCTGACGCGCATGGCCTGAGGGCTGTTGAGCAGCAGGTTGTCTATCCACGTCAGGGTCCTGGCTTCAAGGTCTGCCGGGGGATAGCATTCGGCGATCAGGCCGATCTGGCGCGCTTGCTGTCCGTCGAAGCGTTCGGCGGTCAAGGCATAGCGGCGGGCCGCACGTTCGCCGATGGCCTGTACGACAAAAGGGCTGATAACCGCAGGCGCCAGCCCGATGCGCACCTCGGACAAGCAGAATTGCGCGTCTTCGGCGGCGATGGCCATGTCGCAGCAACTGATCAGCCCCAGCGCGCCGCCGAACGCTGCGCCTTGCACCACTGCGAGCGTGGGGATTTTCAATCGGGCGAGGTTGTACATCAGCTCGGCCAGTTCGCGGGCATCGTCCAGGTTGGTGTTGTAGTCCAGATCCGCCGCCTGCTGCATCCAGGCCAGGTCGGCACCGGCACTGAAATGCCGGCCACGCCCACGCAGCAGTAGAAAGCGCAGGTTTGCATGGCCTTGTACCTGATCCAGCGCGAGGATCAGCTCACGTATCATCTGCGCGTTGAAGGCATTGTTCTTGTCCGGCCGGTTCAGCCATAACGTGGCAAAACCGCGCGGGTCGTGGATCAGTTCCAGAGTGGCGAATGAAGTCGAAGTCATGGTCATTTCCCGGCTCACATTCTGAACAGCCCGAAGGTGGTAGGTTCGATGGGCGCATTGAGCGAGGCGGAGAGGGCGAGGGCCAGCACGTCACGGGTTTGTGCCGGGTCGATGACCCCGTCGTCCCACAGGCGGGCGCTGGAGTAGTACGGGTGGCCCTGATGTTCGTACTGATCGAGGATCGGTTGCTTGAGCTCGGTCTGCTGCTGCGCGCTGAAGGCCTGGCCGGCGCGTTCGGCCTGTTCGCATTTGACCTGTACCAGCACGCCGGCGGCCTGCTCGCCGCCCATCACGCCGATTCGTGCATTTGGCCACATCCACAGAAAACGCGGGTCGTAGGCACGGCCACACATGCCGTAGTTACCGGCCCCGAAACTGCCGCCGATAATCACCGTGAACTTCGGCACTTTCGCGCAGGCCACGGCGGTGACCAGTTTGGCACCGTGTTTGGCAATGCCGCCTGCTTCGTACTTCTGGCCGACCATGAACCCCGTGATGTTCTGCAGAAAAAGCAGGGGAATGCCGCGCTGGCAGGCCAGTTCGATGAAATGTGCGCCTTTCTGAGCCGCCTCGGCGAACAGAATGCCGTTGTTGGCCAGAATCGCGACCGGGTAGCCGTGCAGCCGGGCGAAGCCGCAGACCAGCGTGGTGCCGAACAGCGCCTTGAACTCATCCAGTACGGAGCCGTCCACCAGCCGCGCAATGACTTCACGCACATCGAACGGCTGCTTGGTGTCGGCCGGAATGACGCCATACAGCTCGTCGCTGGCGTACAGCGGCGCCACGGGTGGCACGGTGTTCAGTCGGCCCTGCTTGTGCCAGTTCAGATTGGCGATACTGCGCCGCGCCAGCGCCAGAGCATGCTCGTCGCTGTCGGCGTAGTGATCGGCGACCCCGGAGGTGCGGCAATGCACATCGGCACCGCCCAGGTCTTCGGCGCTGACCACTTCGCCGGTGGCGGCCTTGACCAGCGGCGGACCGGCCAAAAAGATGGTGGCCTGCTGACGAACCATGATCGCTTCGTCGGCCATGGCCGGAACATAGGCACCGCCTGCGGTGCAGGAACCCATCACCACGGCAATTTGCGGGATGCCCTGGGCGCTCATGTTGGCCTGATTGAAGAAAATCCGCCCGAAGTGTTCGCGATCAGGGAACACCTCATCCTGACGCGGCAGGTTGGCGCCGCCCGAGTCCACGAGGTAGATGCACGGCAGGCGGTTTTGCTGGGCAATGGTCTGCGCCCGCAGATGCTTCTTCACGGTCAGCGGGTAGTAGGAACCGCCTTTCACCGTCGCGTCATTGGCAATGATCATGCATTCGACGCCTTCGATACGACCAATGCCGGCAATCACGCCGGCAGCCGGTACGTCCTCGCCATACACCTCATGGGCAGCCAGTTGGCCGATTTCCAGAAACGGCGAGCCGGTGTCCAGCAGGCGATTGATACGTTCGCGCGGCAGCAGTTTGCCACGTGATGTGTGACGCTCCTGGGCGCTGAGGCCGCCACCTTGCTGCACCTGATTCAGCAGGACACGCAGCGCCTGAACCTGTTTGAGCAAGGCCGCGTGGTTAAGCGCAAACTCTGCGGAGCGGACATTGATGCGGGTGTGAAGAATGGCCATGAGCACTCCGGAATCAACGGGTTTCGTTGAACAGTTCGCGACCGATCAGCATGCGCCGGATTTCACTGGTGCCTGCGCCGATCTCGTAGAGTTTGGCGTCGCGCAACAGCCGTCCGGCCGGAAACTCGTTGATGTAGCCGTTGCCACCGAGAATCTGAATGGCGTCCAGCGCCATCTGGGTCGCCCGCTCAGCGCTGTAAAGGATCACCCCTGCGGCGTCCTTGCGCGTGGTCTCGCCGCGGTCACAGGCCTGAGCCACGGCGTATAAATACGCGCGGCTGGCATTCAGCTGGGTGTACATGTCGGCGACTTTGCCCTGAATCAGCTGGAACTCGCCAATGCTCTGGCCGAACTGCTTGCGGTCATGAATGTAAGGCACGACCACGTCCATGCAGGCCTGCATGATCCCGGTCGGCCCGCCAGAGAGCACAACGCGCTCGTAATCCAGGCCGCTCATCAACACCCGGACGCCACCGTCGAGCGCGCCCAGCAGGTTTTCCTCCGGCACCTCGACGTCATCGAAAAACAACTCGCAGGTGTTGGAGCCGCGCATGCCGAGCTTGTCGAACTTGCTGCCACGAGAGAATCCTTTCCAGTTCCGCTCGACGATGAATGCGCTGATGCCGTGCGCGGCCTTTTCCAGATCGGTCTTGGCGTAGATCACGTATGTGTCGGCGTCCGGCCCATTGGTGATCCAGGTCTTGCTGCCGTTGAGGACGTAACGGTCGCCACGCTTGTCGGCGCGCAGCTTCATCGACACCACATCCGAGCCCGCATTGGGTTCGCTCATGGCCAGCGCGCCGACGTGTTCGCCACTGATCAGCTTCGGCAGGTAGCGGGCTTTCTGCGCAGGCGTGCCGTTGCGGTTGATCTGATTCACGCAGAGGTTCGAATGCGCGCCGTAGGACAGCGCTACGGATGCCGACCCACGGCTGATTTCTTCCATCGCCACCACATGCGCCAGGTAGCCCAGACCCGCGCCGCCGTATTCTTCGCTGACGGTGATACCCAGCACACCCATCTCGCCGAATTTGCGCCACATGTCGACGGGAAACAGGTTGTCCTTGTCGATCTGGGCGGCGCGGGGGGAGAGTTCTGCGGCCACGAACGATTGCAATTGATCGCGCAGCATGTCGATGGTTTCGCCCAGGGCGAAGTTCAGGCTGGGGTAACTCATGGGCAGCGTTCCTGTTTTATTCTTGGAGAGGGTTCTGTCGGAGTGGCTATGACCTTTACGTTAACGTAAGCCTGAGTGTGTGTGCTGTCAACGTCAAGGCTGAGATGCGTCAGGCAGGGGGCAAGGCATGAAGGCCGTCGGTACAGAGCGCCACGAAAGGCGCCCGCGCAGGGGGGCAACAGCGTCAAATGCCGGAAAGCACGAAGGGGAGCCTGGGCTCCCCTTCAAGGTATGTTGCTATGCTCTTTTTTGTTTATCGGGAGGCCTGTTGTTGTTTTTGGCGACCTGGCCCTTCACTTCTTTTTTGAGCGATCCTCAGTCGGGACCAAAAGCAAACGTATTTTTTTGAGCGCTGATGCCACTTTTATCACATTGATCCAGCCAGTACGGGAGCTGCCTCAGGGCAGTTTTATTGTTCTCTGTCTGACCGCGAACGGCTTGCCAGGCAAGCTGTTCAGAAAAGCTGTCCACTTCAAAAAAATCTGTTAGCTGCGTCTCTGTCCGTGTTGTTCTTGTTATGTCAGAGCCGGTACGTATTGTTTTTATTGGAGTGCTGCGTGTTTTTATTCTTGTTGTACAAAGGGTATAGCAGGACCCGTGCCAGTTTTTTGAAACCCTTTAAAACAGAGGGGTTCAGGTTTTTCCAAGCATCGGGACTGTTGATTTCACGTGTCGATTGTTTCCGTGTTACCCGTTTGTCTCGACCGAACGCGGGGGAGAGTAACACTCTGTGACAAGATGTCGCACCCTGTTACCGACCGGTGACGTTTGTCACGCCGCCAGTCGCGCTTTGGCCACACGAGAGCCGTTGCTGCGTTGCAAGACGTCGCAGATGCGCTGGCCAGCGTTGATGACGGTGTCCAGATCTATGCCGGTGTCGATGCCCAGGCCTTGCAACATGTACAGCACATCTTCGGTGGCCACATTGCCGCTGGCGCCTTTTGCATAAGGGCAGCCACCGAGGCCGGCGGTAGAACTGTCGAACACCTGAATGCCTTCTTCCAGGCTGGCGTAGATGTTCACCAGTGCCTGGCCGTACGTGTCGTGAAAATGCCCGGCCAGCTTGCCCCGCGGGATCTGGCTCGCAACCGCATTGATCAGCGCCCGTGTCGCGCCCGGCGTGCCAGTGCCAATGGTGTCGCCCAGTGAAATCTCGTAGCAGCCCATGGCGTGCAGTTCGTTGGCCACTGCCGCCACCTGCTCCGGGGAGACATTGCCTTCGTACGGACAACCCAGAACGCAGGACACATAACCCCTGACCCGCAGGCCGTGCAGGCGGGCGGCAGCCATGATGGGGACGAAGCGCTCCAGGCTCTCGCTGATCGAGCAGTTGAGGTTGGCCCGGGAAAATCCTTCAGTGGCGGCGGCGAACACCGCGACTTCCTTGACGCCAGCTGCCAGCGCGTCTTCGAACCCACGAAGATTGGGCGCCAGAGCCGAGTAGATAACCCCATCGCGGCGCTGGATGCGTTCGAACACTTGAGCCGAACCCGCCATCTGCGGGACCCATTTCGCGGACACAAAACTGCCGACCTCGATATGGGTGAGTCCGGCACTCGTCAAGTCATCCACGAGCCGTACCTTGTCCTCGACACTGATGGTCCGGGCTTCATTCTGGAGGCCGTCACGCGGGCCGACTTCGACGATATTCACGTGTTGCGGGAGCGACATGGCAGGGCCTTCGAGATCAATGTGAAAGGGCAGCGGTTCTGTCGAGCTCGGCGCGACACCGCTCTTCGGCGGTGTCCAGCTCCAGTTGCATCTGCTGGATATCCAGCAGTTGCTGTTCCAGTTGTTCCCGGCGTTCGGCGATCTTGCCCAGCATGGTCTGCAACTGTTTTTGATTACCACCGCGGGGGTCGTACAGTGAGATCAGCTCCTTGCATTCGGCCAGCGAAAAACCGATACGTTTGCCGCGCAGGATCAGTTTCAGGGTGACTTTGTCACGGGCCGAATAGATACGTTCAAGACCCTTGCGCTCGGGACTGAGCATGCCTTGCTCTTCGTAAAAACGAATGGCACGGGTGGTGATGTCCAGTTCGCGGGCAAGCTCGGAAATACTGTAGGTCTGACTGCTCATGGCTGTGCTCGGCAAAATATACAGCGCTAACCTACGGCTCGCTTTACGTAAACGTCAAGCAGCAAGGGGTTGCGTACGCAGCCATATCAGGGATATCCATACTAGAAACAACTTTAACTGTTAGTTAAAAGTTGTTTATAAGCACAGGCTTGGCGTGATTATCTCAGGCTCTTTCAAGGCCTTTTTCCTGGGCCACTACCCGCTGCGAAAGCTCGATGATCTGTTCGCGCATCCAGCGGTTGGCCGGATCCTGGTCGGTGCTTTCGTGCCAGTAAAGATGGGTTTCCACAGACGGAACATCGTTCACCGGCAGGTAGACATAATGCAGGTCGTTACGGTGGGCGAAGCGTTCCGGCACTGTCATGACCATGTCTGTCTGCTGCAGCACCTGGGTCGCCATCAGGTAATGTTGCGAGCGCAGCGCGATCCGGCGCTGAATACCCATCTTGCCGAGCGCAAGGTCCACATGGCCCAACCCGCTGCGGCGGCTGGAGATATGGATATGGGCCTGAGCCAGGTAATCGTCCAGCGTCAGGACGGTCTTGTTCGCCAGCGGATGACCCTTGCGCATGCCGCACACGTAACGGTCCTCCATGAGCTTGACGTGACGAACCTGCGGGTCAGTATTGAGCGGTGCGTCCACGGCAAAGTCGAGGCGTCCGGCAGCCAGCTCCTTGGTGGTTTCCCGGCGCTTGGACAGGAAGCTTTCGATGGTGACAGCAGGCGCGAGGCGCCGCAGCCGCTGAAACAGCACCGGCAGAATGACCGCCTCGGTCAGGTCGGTCATGCTGATGCGATAGTTCTTGTTGGCCTGCAGCGGATTGAAAATCCGGCTTTCCTGTACCGAGACTCTCAGCAACGACAAGGCGTTGCGCACCGGACCGATGATGTTTTGCGCCATAGGCGTGGGCACCATGCCCTGCGCTGTCCGTACGAACAACGGGTCGTTGAAGGTCTCGCGCAGGCGCGCCAGCGCATTGGACACGGCAGGCTGGGTGATGCCGACAATCTGCCCGGCACGGGTCAGATTGGCTTCGGTGTAGATGGCGTCGAAGACAATGAAAAGGTTGAGATCGACCTTGTTCAGGTTCATTGATGGGGCGCCTCGTGCTGTTATTGTGATAGCTGCTCGGCCGGCTGTGGGTGCCGCAGCGGTGAAGAATCATATATCGGTTATGAATGTTTATACACGCCGAGAATAGATTAGATAAATGAGCGCGGCTTCTCTAGCATCAGGTCATGACTTCGACACCCTGATCGAGAAGGTAGCGACCCCATGAATTTTGCGTATTCCCCCAAGGTGCAGGCACTGCGTGAGCGAGTCACGGCGTTCATGGACGCTCACGTTTATCCGGCCGAGCCGGTTTTCGAACGGCAGGTCGCCGAAGGGGATCGCTGGCAGCCCACCGCGATCATGGAAGAGCTCAAGGCCCGTGCAAAAGCAGAGGGGTTGTGGAATCTGTTTTTGCCGGAGTCGGCGCTGGGCGCCGGGCTGACCAACCTGGAATACGCGCCACTGGCGGAAATCATGGGCCGTTCTTTGCTTGGGCCTGAGCCGTTCAATTGTTCTGCGCCCGACACCGGCAACATGGAAGTCTTGGTCCGCTATGCCAGCGAGGAGCAGAAGGCCCGCTGGCTCGAACCGTTATTGCGTGGAGAGATTCGATCGGCATTTGCCATGACCGAGCCTGAAGTGGCGTCGTCAGACGCGACCAATATGGCCGCTCGCGCCGAGCGCTCAGGCGATGAGTGGATCATCAACGGCCGCAAGTGGTGGACGTCCGGCGCATGCGACCCGCGCTGCAAGATCCTGATCTTCATGGGCCTCACCAACCCGGACGGGCCGCGTCATCAGCAGCACTCGATGATTCTGGTGCCGGTCGACACGCCGGGCGTGAAAATTGTCCGGCCGCTGCCGGTGTTCGGCTACGACGACGCTCCTCACGGTCACGCCGAAGTGCTGTTCGAAAACGTCAGGGTGCCGTTCGAGAACGTATTGCTGGGCGAGGGCAGAGGTTTCGAGATTGCGCAGGGCCGACTGGGGCCTGGTCGTATTCATCACTGCATGCGCTCCATCGGCATGGCGGAACGGGCACTCGAGCTGATGTGCAAGCGCTCAATCGACCGGGTCGCGTTCGGCAAGCCGCTGGCGAGGCTGGGGGGCAACATCGACAAGATCGCCGACTCTCGCATGGAAATCGACATGGCGCGGCTGCTGACGCTCAAAGCGGCTTATATGATGGACACGGTGGGTAACAAGGTCGCCAAAAGCGAGATCGCGCAGATCAAGGTGGTTGCGCCCAACGTTGCGTTGAAAGTCATTGATCGGGCTATCCAGATGCATGGCGGAGCCGGCGTTTCCAATGACTTCCCGCTGGCCTACATGTACGCCATGCAGCGTACGCTGCGTCTGGCCGATGGCCCCGATGAAGTCCATCGCGCGGCCATTGGCAAGTTTGAGCTGGGCAAGTACCTGCCCGCAGACCTGTCGCGCAGTCGCGCTTGAGCCGCAAGCCCGCTATTGCACCCAGACTTCGACACGGCGGTTCTTGATTCTGCCGTCGTCGATATCATTGTTCGCCACCGGCATCTCGTCGCCCAGGCCCAGAATCTCGCGAAAGGTCACGCCGCTCTT
This sequence comes from Pseudomonas syringae, assembly GCF_002157375.1. Classification (GTDB taxonomy): domain Bacteria; phylum Pseudomonadota; class Gammaproteobacteria; order Pseudomonadales; family Pseudomonadaceae; genus Aquipseudomonas; species Aquipseudomonas syringae_T. Next base: position 262,656 of record NZ_MTSA01000003.1, on the reverse strand, counting down.
GAGCAGTTCGCGGCGCACGGCCATCGCACGCAACCGTGAGAGCAAGGCGGCACGGGCGGGATCGCTTTTAGCGTCTCCGAAGCCGACCAGCGTGACGTGCTGATCCAGCTTGTCATTCGCTTTCAGGTAATCGGCTACCCGCTTCAGGTCCTGCTGGGCCTTGTTGTCCAGCCTGGCGCTGCCTTGGGCAAAACGAAAGTTGACAGACAGCCGCTCGGCCTTGCGGGTCAGCGCCTGATAATCGGCCGGCATCTGCGCAGTGGGTTGCACCTTGAGCGCCTGCACGGTCTGCGCGACAAAACCGCTTTGCGCCACGATGGTTTGCCCTTCGGCGCTCTGCGCAAAACGCACCAGCGCCTGTGACCAGCGCTGGTGGGCCGCAGGCGGCACGTAGAGGTAAAGGCGTCGTGACAGTGGATAATCCTCGGTGGCAATCAGGCTGGTGGTCGGCAGCATCGGTCGGGACTCACCGTCTGCGATGGCCACGGCTTTGGCGTGTCTGACTGAGGGCAGCCCGGTAAATCCGATGCCGTTGACGTCTTTGCTGACCTCGTCGGAGAGCTGTTCGCTGGATTCAAAACGTGAGGCGTTAGCCGCCAGCTGCTTGCCGTACTTGGTGAGCACCAGTTCTTTGAATGTTTCGTAGGTGCCGGACTTGTCGTCGCGTACATACAGGTGAATGGCTCCGGGATTGCCGCCTGCCTCGCTCCAGTCCTTGATCTCGCCGCTGAAAATTCGCGCCAGTTGCAACGTATCCAGCTGCCGCAGCGGATTGGCAGGGTTTACAATGACGGCGACGCCATCAATGCCGATGACTTGCTCGCCTGCCGCACTTTTAAGGTCGCCAAGGCTGGCCAGCTCTTTCGCTTCCTGATCCTTGATCGGGCGCGAAGAGGCAGCAATGTCCGTGTTGCCGGCTTTTAACGCAGAAAAGCCGGTGCCCGAACCATGCGCGGCGACATCGACGCTGACGGGTTGCCCGGCCGCTGTCTTGCCGGTCACTCGAAGCTCGTTGACGGCGTTGCCCGGCGTCGTCTGCACCGATTGCAGGCCTTGCTGGCGCATCAATTCCTCAACCAGCGCAGGCGCCAGTTGGGCATTGATGGTGTTGGAACCCTGGATACGCAACACCGGCATATCGCCTGAGGGCGTGGGCAATGCCGCCATCAAGGTGGCGGGCAGGGTGGCGCTCGTCAGGATCAGCGCCGTTAGCAGAGCGCGCAGCATCAGCGTCACCATGAGTCACGGGAGGGTGCCGGGAGAATAAGACAGAGAGGTTGCTGGAATATGACAGTTGCTCGAAGGTTGCGCAGGCAACCCGTCTTTGCATGAAGACGGGTCGCGCACCCTTGTGTCTCGTCAGTTCAGTTCAAGCCAGATCGGCGCGTGATCAGATGGCTTTTCCATGCCGCGCAAATCGTAATCCACACCCGCAGCCTTGATGCGCGGCTGCAGCCCTGTCGACGTCATGATCAGGTCGATGCGCAGACCGCGCTTGGGTTCGTCTTCAAAACCGCGGCTGCGGTAGTCGAACCAGCTGAACCGATCACTGACTTCCGGGTACAGATAGCGAAAGCTGTCCACCAGCCCCCAGTTCTTCAAGCGTTCCATCCACTCGCGCTCTTCCGGCAGAAAACTGCACTTGCCGGTTTTCAGCCAGCGTTTGGCATTGTCGGCACCGATACCGATGTCGCAATCCTGAGGGGAGATGTTGACATCGCCCATGACGATCAGCGGTTGGTCATTGCTGAAGTGGCTTTCCAGCAGCGTCTGAAGGTTTTCGTAGAAGCGTTGCTTGGCAGGAAACTTGGTGGGGTGGTCGCGGCTTTCGCCCTGGGGAAAGTAGCCGTTCATGATGGTGACCGGCTGACCATTGCTGTCGGCGTAGGTGCCCCAGATGAAGCGTTTCTGGGATTCCTCGTCATCGCCCTCAAAGCCTTTGTGCAGGGCCAGTGGAGCATTGCGCGACAGCAAGGCCACACCGTAGTGGCCTTTCTGGCCGTGGAAATGCACGTGGTAGCCCAGCGCCTCGATGTCCGCGTGAGGGAACTGCTCATCTGAAACCTTGGTTTCCTGAAGGCCGATCACGTCGGGCTGGTGTTTGTCGATCAGTGCCGCCAACTGATGGGGTCGGGCGCGCAGCCCATTGATGTTGAACGAGACGATTTTCATAAAACGGCGGTCCTGAGCAAAAACAAACGGCGATGCTAGCCGACCTGCCGGCTCAGGACCAGTGTCACGTCGGGCACGCCGCAAGCGCAGGGCAGACAATTTATTGGAACTGTTATCAAAGGCCATCACTCGAAAGCCTGCTTGCCAAAACCGCTGCGCCTGACGCAGTTCCGTTAACACGAGGCCCTTTATGTCCCTACCTGTTGCCATCACGGGCGAAATCCGCCAGCTCGACAGCGGTTATTCCCGTGAAACCCGCTCTTTGCTGTTCAGGGCCTACCGGCACGACCCGACGTTTGCGTACCTGTTCAATGCCGAGCGTGAGGGCTACGAACAACGCGTACTGGCAACCATTCGCCAACTGGTCAAACAGCATTTCCTGCAGAATCAGCCTGCGCTGGGCCTGTTTCTGGAGGATCGTCTGGTGGGTGTAGCGTTGATAGCGCCGCCGCAGCGCCGTCTGGGTGTGACCGAAAGCTGGGCCTGGCGCCTGCGCATGGTGATGGACACCGGGTTGGGCTGCACGCAGCGTTATCTGGCCTATTACAACGCCGTACTGGCATGTGTGCCTTCAGAAACCGTTCACGTGCTGCCATTGATCGGCCTGGACCCTGAGTTTCAGGGTCAGAAGCTGGGTCAGGACCTGAGCGAGCAATTGCTTGGCGCGTTGCACGACTGGTGCGCGGTGGATGAAAACTCTCAAGGCATCGTCGTAGACACAGGAAACCCCCGTTATCTTGAGTTCTATAGACGACAAGGCTACGAGGAAATTGGCGAGATCGCTGTGGGACCCGTCCGAGAGCATGTGTTCTTCCACCCTAATCCTCAGGTTTCACTGCCGGTAGCTGACGTAATGGTTTGAATGTCCGCCAATTCGCGGGCTTCCAGAACGGCCTGTCGATCGTGATAGCATCTACGCCCATGAAGCTTTTCAGATTATTCAGCAGCCTGTGTCTGATGACCATGAGTGCCACGGCGCTGGCCGAGGCGCGTCTTGATGTCAGGGTCGAACCTGCCAATCCCGACCTCAAGGCCAACGTTGAAGGGTACATCGGCGACTTGGGCGAGCGCGACGCCAAGGCCCTGCGTAACTTCAGCCTCGGTGCCGAGCAGCAGGCCGAGAAAGCGGCGCAGGCGCTCGGGTATTATCAGGCGCAGATCGACAGCGAGATCAAGGACGGTGCCGACCCGCGTCTGGTGATCCATATCAAACCGGGCGAGCCTGTTCACTTGCGCAACGTGGTGATTCGGGTCGAAGGCCCGGCAGCGTCGCTGAGCGCTTTCAAAGTGCCAAAGAGTGACGCGCTCAAGACCGGCGCAGTGCTGAATCATGGTAATTACGAAGATGCCAAGCGCCTGATCCAGAATCAGGCGTCTCGCTACGGCTTCTTCAGTGGTCGCTTCGTCCAGCAGCGCCTGGCCATCGACCCGCGAGCCGGGGTTGCCGACATCGAGCTGGTCTATGACAGCGGGCCGCGCTACACGCTTGGGCAGGTGAAGTTCAGCGGCAACACGCCGTTCGATGAAGAGCTGCTCAGACGCATGGTGCCCTTCAAGGAAAACACACCTTACGATTCGCAACTGATTGCCGAACTCACTCAGGACATGCAGGCCAGCGGCTATTTTGAAGGCGTGCGTGTGGACGCAGCACCGACAGCTGCGGTGAATGATGTCATCCCGGTCATCGTCCAGCTGGAAACCCGCAAGCCTCGCACGATGGGCCTTGGTCTGGGTTATTCCACCGACGTGGGGCCGCGCGGCAAAGCCAACTGGACCCGGCACTGGGCCAACCCGCAGGGTCACAGCTACGGCTTCGAATCGGAGATATCCGCGCCACGGCAGAACATAGGGCTGTGGTATGACGTGCCGCTCGATCCGCCTTTGACCGACAAGATGCGTTACGCCGGTGGCTATCAGTATGAAGAGATTGCCGGCACCGACAGCCTCAGCAAGCTGCTGACCGCAGGACCTGAGTGGCACAGCAAACTGCCCAGCGGTTGGGAACGGGTCATTTCCCTGAAATGGCAGCGTGAAGAGTACCGGCTGGGCGATGATGCGGGCCTGAGCACGCTGTTGATGCCCGGCATCAGTTACTCGTACCTGCGCAGCGATAATCGTATCGACCCGCATCAGGGCTATCGCCTGCAATTCGAGACGCAGGTGGCCAAAGAGGGCCTGTTATCGGACGCCAACCTGGTGCATGCCAATGTGCTGCTCAAGGGCCTGACGACGGTTGCGCAGAACCATCGCTTCCTTGGCCGTGTGCAGGTCGGCGCAAACCTCACCGACGGCTACACCTCCATTCCGCCTTCGCTGCGCTTCTTTGCGGGCGGTGATCAAAGCGTACGCGGCTATGACTACCAGAAGCTGTCGCCGACCAACTCCGACGGCGACCGCATCGGCGGTCGCTACATGTTCGCCGGCAGTGTCGAGTATCAGTATTCGATTGCCGAAAAGTGGCGGCTGGCGACCTTTGTCGATCAGGGTAACTCGTTCAACAATCTGGACAGGCCAGACCTGAAAACCGGTGTCGGCTTCGGCGTGCGCTGGGTTTCACCGGTGGGGCCGCTGCGCCTTGATCTGGCACACGGGCTGGACGATGACGGCGGTATCCGCCTGCATTTCTCGATGGGGCCGGAGCTTTGAACACGGTGAATATCAAACGCGGCGCAACGCTTTTCGGTCTTGGTCTGGTCGTTTTTCTGGTGCTGATCGTCGTGGGTGTCTCGCTACTGCTCGGCACCCAGACCGGCAGCCAATGGGCGCTGGCTCGAGTCCCCGGACTGCAACTGGAGAATTTTCAGGGGCGGCTGGGCGGGCAATGGCGCGCTGACCGACTGATATGGCAGCAAGGCGAGGACCGTGTCGACGTGCAGTCGCCCGAATTCGAGTGGACACCGGCTTGCCTGCTCAAGATGACCCTGTGTATCGACCGCTTGCAGGCGGGGCAAGTGCTGTTGCACTTCCCTCCGAGCAACTCGCCGGGCAACGATGAGCCGATCAGCCTGCCTGCGCTCAAGTTGCCGCTGGCCCTGCAACTGGGGGACGTCCAGGTGGGCAGTGTGCAACTGGATGGCGTCGAGCAGTTGCGCGATCTGAAGCTGGCGGCGCACTGGACCTCCGAGGGGTTGCAGATAGACAGCGTACACCTGCAACGCGACGCGATGGTTCTGGACCTCAGCGGTCTGCTCAACCCTCAGGGCGACTGGCCATTGACTGCACAGGGCCAACTGCAACTTCCGCCGCAGGACGGGCAACCGTGGGTGTTGGCCCTGGATATTCAGGGCGACGTGCTCAAAACCCTCCACCTCAAGGCCGACAGCAGCGGGTATCTGCCAGGTGTACTGAGCGCAGAGCTGCAACCTCTGACTGAGCATCTGCCTGCGCGGCTGAAACTGGTTGCCGAGCATTTCAAACCAAGTTCGTCTTTGCCCGATACGCTGCAGCTCGAACAGTTGCTGCTGGAGGCCGAGGGCAACCTCGATCAGGGTTATCGGATCAGTGGCTCGGCCAGTCTGCCGGCCGAAAAAGGCCCTGTAGCGTTGTCGTTGCAAGGGCGTGTGGATGCCAAAGGCGCCACCCTTGCGGCGCTGGACCTTGCCGCCAATGATCAACAGCGTCTTGCCGTCACGGGCAACCTGAATTGGCAGAGCGGGTTGTCGGCCGATGCAACCATCGACTGGCTGGACTTTCCCTGGCAGCGGCTGTATCCGCTGGCGTCCGAGCCACAGGTGACGCTTCAAGCGCTCAAAGGCGAGATTTCCTACACCGACGGCCAATATCTGGGCAACTTCAACGCCCGCCTCAAAGGCCCTGCGGGCCCATTCACGCTGGTCAGTCCATTCAGCGGCAACCTGCAAGAGGTTCACCTGCCCCAACTGGAGCTGGTCGCAGGGCAGGGCAAGGCCAGCGGTCATCTGAACCTGCAATTTGCCGACGGTTTTGGCTGGGACACTGCGCTGGACCTGAGCGCGCTGGACCCTTCGTTCTGGGTCGCCGAGTTGCCCGGAACGCTGGCCGGCCCGCTGCGCAGTCAGGGGTTGCTCAGGAACGAACAACTGGCACTCACCGCAGACCTCGATTTGAAGGGCCGTCTGCGTGGTCAACCTGCCGTGCTTCAAGCCAAAGCGGATGGTCGCGATCAGCAATGGAATGTCAGCCAGTTGAACATTCGTCTGGGCGATAACCGTATTCAGGGCACTGGCAGTCTGCAGCAGCGTTTGAAGGGGCAACTTGACCTTGATCTGCCGCGCCTGGGCCAGTTATGGCCGCGTCTGGCGGGACAGGTCAAAGGACGGGTCGACCTCGCGGGTACGCTGCAGGCGCCCGAAGGGAAAGTCGCCTTGCAGGCTGGTCAGCTCGCGTTTCAGGAAAACCGCCTGCAAAGCCTGACGCTCAATGCCAGACTGGATCCGGCGCAACGCGCAATCATCAATCTGAAAGGCGCAGGCATTCAGGCAGGCGACACGGCATTGGGCACGCTGTTGGTGGACGGGCAAGGCACGCTCAAAGCCCAACAGTTGAAGCTCGACCTGCAAGGCCCGTTGCTCAAACTCGCTGTTGCGCTGGACGGCGGCCTCGACAAAGGCGACTGGCGTGGTCGGCTGGCCAGTGGCAGCGTGCAGAGCGGCGGCCAGAACTGGCGTTTGCAGCAGCCTGCGAAAATCGAGCGCCTGGTTGATGGCAGGCTGAACTTCGGTGCGCATTGCTGGCTGTCCGGAGACGCCAGCCTGTGCGGGGGCGATCAGCGTCTGATGCCCGAGCCCCATCTGCGTTACCAGTTGAAGCAGTTTCCGCTCGACAGTCTGGCGCAGTGGATGCCGAAAGACTTTGCCTGGAAGGGCGCATTGAATGCCGACATCCGGCTCGACATCCCGGCGGCAGGCCCTAGCGGTCAGATCACGCTGGACGCCGGGAGCGGTACGCTGCGGGTTCGCAATAACGATCAATGGGTGGATTTCCCGTACCAGACCTTGAAGCTCAGCAGCACGATGACCCCCAAGCGTATCGACTCGCGCCTGGATTTCGAGGGCGGCAAGCTGGGGCGTTTGCTGTTGAATGCGCAGATCGATCCGCTGGCAAAGGACAAGACCCTGTCAGGCGACTTCAACCTTTCCGGGCTGGATATCTCGGTAGCACGGCCTTTTGCACCGGGCGTCCAGAAGCTTAACGGGCGCCTGAACGGTGCCGGCCGGTTGTCGGGCAGCTTGCTGGCGCCTCTGGTCAACGGCAGCGTGACGCTTGAAGGCGGTGAAGTGGCCGGTGCAGAGTTGCCAATGGAATTGCATGACCTCAAGGTTCAGGCGCTGATCGCTGGAGAAAGTGTACAGATCGATGGGGGCTGGAAAAGTGGCAGCACCGGTCAGGGTTCAATGGGCGGGCAAGTGGCCTGGGGGCAGAATCTGGTCGTGGACGTGAGCCTGAAAGGCGCTCGCCTGCCAATCAATGTCGAACCGTATGCGGCCGTGGAGGCGGCGCCGGACCTGAAGATCTCCATGAAAGGCGACCGGTTGGCGATTTCCGGCAAGGTGCTGGTGCCCAAGGGCACGATTACCGTGCGTGAACTGCCGCCGTCCACCGTCAAACTGTCAGGCGACACGGTGATCGTCGGGCAACAGACCGAGGAGGGCGCGCCCCCGCTGGCCGTGGCGATGGACATCAATGTGCAGGTCGGTCAGGAAAAACTCAGCTTCAGCGGTTTCGGGCTGACCGCCAATCTGGTCGGGCAGGTACACATTGGCGACAACCTGGACACCCGTGGAGAACTCAACCTCAACGACGGCCGATATCGCGCCTACGGGCAGCGGTTGACCATCCGCAAAGCCCGTCTGCTGTTCGCAGGCCCTGTGGATCAGCCCTATCTGGACATCGAAGCAATCCGCCAGACCGATGACGTGATTGCCGGTATTCGCCTGACCGGCAGTGCCGAACAGCCCACCACCGAAGTGTTTTCCGAGCCTGCGATGAGCCAGGAACAGGCGCTCTCCTATCTGGTCATGGGCAGGCCCTTGAGCACTTCCGGCGAAGACAACAACATGGTCGCCCAGGCAGCGCTGGCGCTTGGTGTTGCCGGCAGCTCGTCGACCACCGGCAAACTGGCGGATAATCTGGGCATCAAGGACTTTGAGCTGGACACCTCTGGAACCGGCGACAAGACCAACGTGGTCGCCAGCGGCAAGATCACCGAAAAGCTCAGTTTGCGTTACGGGGTCGGTGTGTTCGAACCTGCCAATACCATTGCATTACGTTACTTGCTCAGTAAGCGGGTTTACCTTGAGGCGGCCAGCGGTGTTGCCAGTTCGCTGGATATTTTCTATAAAAGAGACTTTTGACGAGGGCTGGCCGCTGGCACGTGGTCAGCGCTTCGCGCCAGACCGGTTTACCCTGTCAAAGACCGTTCAATTTCGAACACATGTTCCGTTCTCAGGCTTCTGGCAATCATGGATCGATTCAACGCCATGCGCGTATTCACCCGTATCGTGGAACTGGGCGGCTTTGCCAAAGCTGCCGAGAGCCTGCACGTGCCTCGTGCGTCCGTGACGATGCTGATCAAACAGCTTGAAGCGCATCTGGGTGTGCAACTTCTGCAGCGCACCACGCGGCAGGTAAGTACAACGCCTGACGGCAAGGCTTACTACCTGCGCTGCGTCAGTCTGTTGGCCGATCTGGAAGAAACCGAGGCCGCCTTTTCAGCGACGGGTGCCGAGCCGAAAGGTTTGCTGCGGGTCGATGTGCCGGTCAGCCTTGGGCGCATGATCGTGATCCCGGCGCTGCCTGAATTCGCCCGGCGTTACCCGCAGATCAGGCTCGAGGTCGGCATGAGTGACAGGCCGGTCGACCTGATTCGCGAGGGGGTTGACTGCGTATTGCGCGCCGGCGCCGCGCTGGATGAGGCGCTTGTCGCCAGGCCGTTGGGCAGCTTGACCCAGATCACCTGTGCGAGTAGCGAGTACCTGAAGCGCAAAGGCACGCCTCGTCATTTGCAGGACCTCGCGCAACATCAGGTCATCGAATATTTTTCCCCCAGTAGCAGCAAGCGCTACGGCCTGGAGTTCATGGCCAATGGCGGGTCGGATGAACATGGCATGGACTGCTCGATTTCAGTCAGCAGTGCCGACGGCTATGTAGCGGCCTGTGAGGCCGGTTTTGGACTCATTCAGGTGCCGCGTTATCATGTCGCCGCGCAACTGCGCAGCGGTGCGCTGATTGAAGTGCTGCGCGATTATCGTCCGCCGCCGTTACCGTTGACGGCACTTTACCCACCCCATCGGCAATTGTCGCGACGCGTCAGGGTATTCGTTGACTGGCTGGTGGAATTATGTGCCCACCCGGATATCAGGGACAGACTGGTTTCCTGAAAAAAAATCGGAATTATCCGATATAGGCCCCAGCCACACTTTCGTGTTTAACTTCCGGCTCTTTTATCCCCTCAGAAAAAGGAATGTGTTTCATGGCTCAAGTGACCCTCAAAGGCGGCCCTGTCCAAGTCAATGGCAACCTGCCTGAAGTCGGCAGCAAGGCACACGCCTTCACGCTGGTGGGTGCAGGTCTTGCCGAAAAGACCCTGGCCGACTTCGCTGGCAAGCGCAAGGTGCTGAACATCTTCCCGAGCGTCGATACGCCGACCTGCGCAACGTCGGTGCGTAAGTTCAATGCCCAGGCCAACGAGCTGAGCAACGCTGTCGTGCTGTGCATCTCCGCCGACCTGCCATTCGCCCAGTCGCGTTTCTGCGGCTCCGAAGGTCTGGAAAACGTTCAGAACCTGTCCTCTTTCCGCAGTGCCGATTTCAGCCAGAACTATGGTGTTGCCATCGCAGATGGTCCATTGAAAGGCCTGACCGCTCGTGCGGTTGTGGTTCTGGACGAGAACGACAAGGTATTGCACAGCGAACTGGTTTCTGAAATTGCCGAAGAGCCGAACTACGACGCTGCATTGGCAGTATTGAAGTAACGTTCTGCAACACACTACGGCCTGAGTCCGATCAGGCCGTTTTTTTATCTGTGCTTCATACGTTTAACAAAAGTAAGCGCTTGGTAAAGGCGCTTTTGCTTGTCACGCATCTGTGTTTATTGTTCTGCCTCCTGAAGAACCCCCACCTGTAATGGTTGATTTATTCATGCAATCGTCTGGCTCCCGTAAATCCCGTCGCTGGTTGATCAGTTTGCTGATCCTGTTGGTCATTGTCGCCCTGTGCTGGTGGCTCTGGCCCGCATCCACTTCCGGCAAAGGTGCCGAGAGCAAAAAGACGGGCGCCGGCGGCATGGGGCGTCCTGGCTTCGGTGCATCGGCCATTGCGGTCCCTGTTCGGGTCGCCCCGGCCACTGAAGGTGATTTTCCGATCTACTACAAGGCGCTCGGCACAGTGACGGCGATGAACACCATCAATGTCCGCAGCCGGGTGGCGGGGGAGCTGGTCAAGCTCTACTTTCAGGAAGGGCAGATGGTCAAGGCCGGTGAACTGTTGGCGGAAATAGATCCGCGCAGTTATCAGGTCGCGTTGCAACAGGCCGAGGGCACGCTGGCCACCAATCAGGCGCTGCTCAAGAATGCCCAGCTGGATGTGAAGCGCTATCGTGGCCTGTATGCCGAAGACAGCATCGCCAAACAGACACTGGACACCGCCGAGTCGCTGGTCAATCAGTATCAGGGCACCATCAAGACCAATCAGGCCGCCGTGGCTGATGCAAAGCTGAGCCTGGATTTCACGCGGATCCGCGCGCCGATTGCAGGCCGTGTCGGCCTCAAACAGCTGGATGTCGGCAATCTGGTGGCCGCCAATGACACCACGGCGCTGGTCGTGATTACTCAGACCCAGCCGATTTCGGTTGCGTTCACCTTGCCGGAGAAGGACCTGACGAAGGTCATCGCCCGCTATCGCACAGGCGACAAACTGCCTGTCGAAGCCTGGGACCGCGGCGATACGAAATTGCAGGCCACCGGCGTACTGGCCAGCCTGGACAACCAGATCGACGTGGCGACCGGCACCCTGAAGTTCAAGGCCCGTTTCGATAATGGTGACGAAATCCTGTTCCCGAATCAGTTCGTCAACGTCCGCCTGCGCGCCGACACCCTGAAACAGGCGGTTCTGGTGCCGACGGCGGCCGTTCAGTTCGGCACCGACGGCACGTTCGTGTATGTGCTCGACGGTGAGAAGAAGGTCAAGCTCAAACTGCTGAAAACCGGCCCCAGCGACGAGACGTCGACAGTCATCACCGAAGGCCTGGCTGTCGGCGAGCGGGTCGTGCTTGAAGGCACTGACCGTCTGCGCGATGGTGCTGAAGTGGAAGTCGTCAATGACAGCAAGGATGTACCGGCAGGTCCGGGTCAGAAGCTGCAAGGCAAGCCTGACAGCAGTGCAGACAAGTCGGCGGCGCTCGGCAAGGTGGAAAAACCAAACGTATGAACATGTCGCGCCTGTTCATCCTGCGTCCGGTCGCCACCACGCTTAGCATGCTGGCCATTGTGCTGGCAGGCCTGATTGCCTACACCTTGCTGCCGGTTTCGGCGTTGCCTCAGGTCGACTATCCGACCATCCGCGTGATGACGCTGTACCCCGGCGCCAGCCCGCAGGTCATGACCAGTTCCGTGACCGCGCCGCTGGAGCGCCAGTTCGGGCAGATGCCCGGGCTGACCCAGATGGCGTCCACCAGTTCAGGCGGTGCGTCGGTCATTACCCTGCGCTTCAGCCTCGAAATCAATATGGACGTGGCCGAGCAGCAGGTGCAGGCAGCGATCAATGCGGCCACCAACCTGTTGCCGACCGACCTGCCGGCGCCACCGGTCTACAACAAGGTCAACCCGGCCGATACGCCGGTCCTGACGCTCGCGATCACCTCGAAAACCATGCTGTTGCCCAAGCTCAATGACCTGGTCGATACCCGTATGGCGCAGAAGATCTCGCAGATCAGCGGCGTCGGTATGGTCAGCATCGCGGGTGGTCAGCGTCAGGCGGTGAGGATCAAGGTCAATCCCGAGGCACTGGCGGCCAACAGCCTTAATCTGTCCGATGTGCGCACGCTGATCAGCGCGTCCAACGTCAACCAGCCCAAGGGCAACTTCGACGGCCCGACTCGGGTTTCCATGCTCGACGCCAACGATCAGCTGCAGTCTCCGGAGGAATACGCCAACCTGATCCTGGCCTACAAAGACGGCGCGCCGTTGCGTCTGAAGGATGTGGCTGAAATCGTTGACGGTGCCGAGAACGAACGCCTGGCGGCCTGGGCCAATCGCAGTCAGGCGGTGTTGCTGAACATCCAGCGCCAGCCAGGCGCCAACGTGATTGACGTGGTCGACCGGATCAAGACATTGCTGCCCGGCATCACCGAAAACCTTCCGGCCGGGCTGGATGTCGTGGTGCTCACAGACCGTACGCAAACCATTCGCGCGTCGGTGACCGATGTTCAGCACGAATTGATGATCGCCATTGTGCTTGTGGTGTTGGTGACCTTCCTGTTTCTGCGACGTTTCAGTGCGACGATCATTCCCTCGATTGCCGTACCGTTGTCGCTGGTCGGCACGTTCGGGGTCATGTACCTGGCCGGCTTCTCGGTCAACAATCTGACGTTGATGGCCCTGACCATTGCGACCGGCTTTGTGGTGGATGACGCCATTGTGATGCTGGAAAACATTTCCCGGCACATCGAAGAGGGCGAGACACCGATGCAGGCCGCGCTCAAGGGCGCGAAGCAGATTGGTTTCACCCTCATTTCCCTGACCCTGTCGCTGATCGCGGTGCTGATTCCGCTGCTGTTCATGGCCGATGTGGTAGGGCGCCTGTTCCGCGAGTTCGCCATCACCCTGGCGGTCGCGATCCTGATATCGCTGGTCGTATCACTGACCCTGACACCGATGATGTGCGCGCGCCTGCTCAAGCGCGAGCCGAAGGAAGAGGACCAGAGCCGTTTCTACCGCGCCAGCGGTGCGTGGATCGACTGGCTGATCGACATCTATGCAGGCAGGCTGCGCTGGGTGCTCAAGCATCAGCCGCTGACGCTGCTGGTTGCCGTGGGCACCCTGGCGCTGACCGTGCTGCTGTACATTGTCGTGCCCAAAGGGTTCTTTCCGGTGCAGGACACCGGCGTGATCCAGGGGATCTCCGAAGCCCCGCAGTCGGTTTCGTTTGCGGCCATGAGCCAGCGTCAGCAAGCGCTGGCGGATATCATCCTGAAAGACCCCGCAGTGGTCAGCCTGTCGTCCTACATCGGCGTCGATGGCGACAACGCAACACTGAACAGCGGGCGTCTGTTGATCAACCTTAAGCCCCACAGCGCGCGGGACCTCACCGCGAGCGAAGTGATTCAGCGCCTGCAACCCGAGGTGGACAAGCTGTCCGACATTCGCCTGTTCATGCAGCCGGTGCAGGACCTGACCATCGAGGACCGGGTCAGTCGTACCCAGTATCAATTCAGCATGTCGTCTCCCGATGCCGAACTGCTGACGAAATGGAGTGCGAAGCTGGTGGACGCGCTCGGCAAACGGCCCGAGTTGACGGACGTTGCCAGCGACCTTCAGGACAAAGGCTTGCAGGTGTACCTGAATATCGATCGCGATGCTGCCAGTCGGGTAGGCGTTACCGTCGCCAACATCACCGACGCGCTGTACGACGCGTTCGGTCAGCGACAGATTTCCACTATTTATACCCAGGCCAGCCAGTACCGGGTTGTATTGCAGGCAGCGTCTGCCAGCGAACTCGGCCCGGAAGCGCTCGAGCAGATCCACGTCAAGACCACCGATGGCGCACAGGTGAAGCTGTCGAGCCTGGCACGGGTCGAACAGCGTCAGGCGCAGCTGGCTATTGCTCACCTCGGGCAGTTTCCGGCCGTCATGATGTCGTTCAACCTCGCGCCCGGCGTTGCACTGGGCAAGGCTGTTGAGGTCATCGAGCAGGTTCAGCACGAGATTGCCATGCCGATCGGCGTTCAGACGCAATTTCAGGGCGCCGCCGAAGCGTTCCAGGCGTCGCTGTCCAGCACGCTGCTGCTGATTCTGGCGGCCGTGGTGACCATGTACATCGTGCTGGGCGTGCTGTATGAAAGCTACATTCACCCGATCACCATCCTTTCGACACTGCCTTCGGCGGCGGTCGGTGCGTTACTGGCGCTGCTGATCAGCGGCAACGATCTGGGGATGATTGCGATCATCGGGATTATCCTGTTGATCGGCATCGTCAAGAAAAACGCGATCATGATGATCGACTTCGCACTGGATGCGGAGCGAAACCGCGGCGTGGCGCCCGAGAGGGCGATCTATGAGGCCGCGCTGTTGCGCTTCCGCCCCATTCTGATGACCACGCTGGCGGCATTGTTTGGCGCGATCCCGCTGATGCTGGCCAGCGGTTCCGGCGCCGAATTGCGTCAGCCGCTGGGGCTGGTGATGGTCGGCGGTCTGCTGCTCAGTCAGGTCCTGACGCTGTTTACCACGCCCGTCATCTACCTTTACTTCGACCGCCTGGGGCGTCGCTGGAGTCGCAAGCCTGCCGACCCGGACCGACTGGAACGGGCTGACGCATGAACCTGTCAGCGCCGTTTATCCGTCGCCCGGTGGCGACCGTCCTGCTGAGTCTGGCGATCATGCTGCTGGGCGCCGTCAGCTTCCGCTTGCTGCCGGTGGCGCCGTTGCCGAACATGGACTTTCCGGTCATCGTGGTATCGGCCAGCCTCGCGGGGGCCAGCCCGGAAGTCATGGCTTCCACTGTGGCGACTCCGCTGGAACGTTCGCTGGGCAGCATTGCCGGGGTCAACACCATGACCAGCAATTCGAGCCAGGGAACGACGCGGATCATTCTGCAGTTCGATCTGGCACGCGACATCAATGGCGCGGCCCGTGAAGTTCAGGCAGCCATCAATGCGTCGCGCAACCTGCTGCCCAGCGGTATGCGCAGCATGCCGACGTACAAGAAGGTCAACCCGTCCCAGGCACCGATCATGGTCCTGTCGATGACCTCGACCGTGCTTGAAAAGGGCCAGCTTTACGACCTGGCGTCGACCATCCTGTCACAGAGCCTGTCGCAGGTATCAGGGGTTGGCGAAGTGCAGATCGGCGGCAGCTCGCTGCCTGCGGTACGTATCGAGCTGGAGCCGCAGATGCTGTCCCAGTACGGCGTGTCGCTTGACGATGTGCGCACCGCGATCACCGGTTCCAACGTAAGACGGCCCAAGGGGTTTGTCGAAGACGACCAGCACAACTGGCAGGTCCAGGCCAACGACCAGCTGGAAACCGCCAAGGACTACGCGCCGCTGATCATTCGCTATCAAGATGGCGCGACGCTGCGACTGAAGGATGTCGCCAAGGTCAGCGATGCCGTGGAAGACCGCTACAACAGCGGGTTCTACAACAATGATCAGGCCGTGTTGCTGGTGGTGAACCGTCAGGCCGGTGCCAATATCATTGAAACCGTGGCGCAGATAAAGGCACAACTGCCAGCCCTGCGGGCCGTGCTGCCTGCCAGCGTCAGCCTCAACATCGCGATGGACCGTTCACCGGTGATCAAGGCGACCCTGCACGAAGCCGAAATGACCCTTCTTATCGCCGTGGTTCTGGTGGTAATGGTGGTCTTTCTGTTCCTCGGCAGCTTTCGCGCCTCGCTGATTCCCACCCTGGCGGTGCCGGTCTCGCTGGTGGGCACCTTTGCGATCATGCACCTGTTCGGTTTCTCCCTGAACAACCTGTCGTTGATGGCCTTGATCCTGGCCACCGGGCTGGTGGTGGATGATGCAATCGTGGTGCTGGAGAACATCTCCAGGCACATTCACAACGGTCTTGACCCCATGAAAGCCGCTTTTCTGGGGGCCAAAGAGGTGGGCTTCACCTTGCTGTCGATGAACGTCTCGCTGGTAGCGGTGTTCATTTCGATTCTGTTCATGGGCGGGTTGGTCGAAAGTCTGTTTCGCGAGTTTTCCATCACCTTGTCGGTGGCGATCATTGTCTCGCTGATCGTGTCTCTGACCTTGACGCCGATGTTGTGCGCGCGCTGGCTGAAACCTCATGACGCGGGCGGTGAGAATGCCTTTCAACGCTGGAGCGAGCGGGTCAATGACCGCATGGTGGCAGGCTATGACCGCTCGCTGGGTTGGGTACTGCGCCATCCCAGGTTGACGCTGTTCAGCCTGCTGGTCACTGTCATCGTCAATGTCGCGCTGTATGTGGTGGTGCCCAAGACGTTTCTGCCGCAGCAGGACACCGGTCAACTGATGGGCTTTGTGCGAGGCGACGATGGCCTGTCGTTTTCGGTCATGCAGCCGAAGATGGAAATATTTCGCCGCTCGGTGCTGGCTGATCCTGCCGTGGAAAGTGTCGCCGGTTTCATCGGCGGCAGCGGCGGCACCAATAACGCCTTCATGATCGTGCGCCTCAAGCCGATTGGCGAGCGCAAGCTGTCGGCGGAAAAGGTGGTCGAGCGCCTGCGCAAGAATATGCCGCATGTACCGGGCGGCAGGCTGTTCCTGGCCCCGGATCAGGACCTGCAATTGGGCGGCGGGCGCGAGCAGACCAGCTCCCAGTACCAATACATCGTGCAAAGCGCCGACCTTGCCAGCCTGCGCACGTGGTATCCGAAAATCGTGGCGGCGCTCAAGTCGGTCCCGGAACTGACCGCCATCGACGCACGTGAAGGTCGCGGGGCGCAGCAAGTGACCCTGGTGGTCAACCGCGACACGGCCAAGCGGCTGGGTATCGACATGAACATGGTCACAGCGGTGCTCAATAACGCTTACAGCCAGCGTCAGGTATCGACCATCTATGACAGCCTCAACCAGTACAAGGTGGTGATGGAGGTCAATCCCAAATACGCTCAGGACCCTGTCACGCTCGAGCAGGTTCAGGTGATTACTGCTGACGGGCAGCGTGTGCCGCTGTCGAGCATTGCCCATTACGAACGCAGCCTGGCGAATGACCGGGTTTCCCACGACGGTCAGTTTGCCGCGGAGAACATTTCGTTCGATCTGGCCGAAGGCGCCAGCCTCGACAAGGCGACCGTGGCGATAGAGCGTGCCATTGCCGCCATCGGGCTGCCGTCCGACATTATTTCGAAGATGGCCGGCACCGCCAACGCATTTGCTTCGACCCAGAAAAGTCAGCCGTGGATGATTCTCGGGTCGTTGCTCGCCGTGTACCTGGTGCTGGGGATTCTGTATGAAAGTTATATTCATCCGCTGACGATTCTGTCGACACTGCCATCGGCAGGCGTCGGCGCGTTACTGACAATCTACGTGCTGGGCAGCGAATTCAGTCTGATCTCCCTGTTGGGCCTGTTCTTGCTGATCGGCGTGGTCAAGAAGAACGCCATCATGATGATCGACCTGGCCCTGCACCTTGAACGCGAGCAGGGGATGACGCCTCAGGACTCGATCCGCAGTGCCTGCCTGCAACGCTTGCGCCCGATTCTGATGACCACGATGGCAGCGATTCTTGGTGCCTTGCCGCTGTTGCTGAGCACTGCGGAAGGTGCCGAGATGCGCAAACCGCTGGGCCTGACCATCATTGGCGGGCTGGTCTTCAGCCAGATCCTGACCCTATACACCACCCCGGTGGTTTACCTTTATCTCGACCGCCTGCGCCATCGCTTCAACAAATGGCGCGGCGTGCGTACCGATGCAGCTCTGGAAAACCCGCTATGACCGAACGCCTGGCATTCATATCCCGCCCGAAGGGGCTGATTCGTCCACTCGGGCTGGGTCTCTGCATGGTGCTGCTCAGCGCCTGCGCAGTCGGACCTGATTACCAGAAGCCGTCGATGGCCGCGCCCATGCAGTTCAAGGCCGCCGAGGGCTGGCGCGCGGCCACGCCAAGTGACGCGATGGTCAGAGGCGCGTGGTGGGAAGTGTACGAGGACCCGCAGTTGAACTCGCTGGTCGAACGCCTCAATACCTCCAACCAGACGGTTGCTCAATACGAGGCCCAGTACCGACAGGCGCAAGCGCTGGTGCGCAGCTCCCGAGGCGCGTTTTTTCCGACGCTGGATTTGACCACCGGCAAAACCCGCTCAGGGCAGGGCACCGGCACATCAACCAGCAGCACCAGTGTCTCGGGCATCCGTAACAGTTACAACGCACAACTGGGCGTCAGTTGGGAAGCCGATGTCTGGGGCAAGTTGCGGCGCGGGCTGGAGGCTGACACCGCCAGCGCTCAGGCAAGCCTTGCGGATCTGGCAGCCATGCGCTTGAGTCTGCAATCGGAGCTGGTCCAGAACTACTTGCAGCTGCGGGTGATCGACGAGCAGAAGCGGTTGCTGGAATCCACGGTGGACGCTTATCAGCGTTCCCTGACCCTGACGCAGAACCAGTACCGCGCCGGTATCTCCGGCAGTGACTCGGTGGCGCAGGCGCAGACTCAACTGAAAAGCACCCAGGCCGACCTGATCGACCTGGCCTGGCAACGTGCCCAGTTCGAGAATGCCATCGCCGTGCTGATGGGCATGGCGCCGGCAGAGTTCAATCTGCCAGCCACGACGTCGATCCCGCAACTGCCGCAGATTCCACCAGGACTGCCTTCGCAACTGCTTGAGCGTCGGCCTGACATCGCTGCCGCCGAGCGCTCGGTGATGAGCGCCAACGCCAATATCGGGGTGGCCAAAGCTGCGTACTATCCGGATTTCACCCTGAGCATGAGCGGTGGCTACAACAGCAGTACGTTTGCCAACTGGATCAGCATGCCCAACCGCTTCTGGTCAGTGGGGCCGCAACTGGCGATGACCCTGTTCGACGGCGGCCGGCGGACTGCCGAGGTCGACCGCATAGAAGCAGTCTACGACCAGACGGTCGCCCAGTACCGGCAGACGGTGCTGAATGGTTTTCAGGAAGTCGAAAACTACCTGATTCAGCTCAAGGTATATGAGCAGGAAGCGGCAGTGCGTCAGGAAGCGCTGGTTTCGGCCCGTGATTCACTGCGCCTGACCAACAATCAGTACAAGGCCGGCCTGATCGGTTATCTGGATGTGGTCAATGTGCAAGCCACCGCGCTGAGCAACGAACGCAGTGTCCTGAGCGTGTTGCAAAGCCGGTTGATCGCCAGTGTTCAGTTGATCGCTGCCTTGGGCGGCGGCTGGGATGCCGAGAGCGGATTGACACTCAGGGAGTGAGTTTTCGAGAGCGCTACGAACGACTTTCTTCGACGTAGCGCTCATAACTGCGAAATTAATGGCTCGTTGCCATCCTTTTCGACCAAGTGCCGCGACATTTGGTGGCTATTGCGTACAATCGGCCTCACAAGATCGGCAGGGACGCGCTCATTGGGCTCCAGGTGCGTTTATGTTGATTGGCAGTTATACCCCCTCGCTTGTCATGATCTCCGTGGTTGTCGCGGTACTCGCCTCCTATACCTCCCTCGATCTCGCCGGCCGGATTGCCTCCGCTCACGGCAAAGCGCTGTATGTTTGGATCGCGGGCGGGGCGTTTGCGATGGGCGTCGGTATGTGGTCCGTGCATTTCATTGGCATGTCGGCAGTCGCGCTGCCATTTGAGCTGGCGTACGACATTCCTCTGCTGCTGTGCTCGCTTGTTATCGGAATACTGTCATCGGGATTTGCCTTGTGGCTGGTGAGCCAACCGCGCTTGTCTGCGCTGCAGCTGTCTCTCGGCGCATTGCTGCTCGGGCTGGGTATCAGCGCGATGCATTACATCGCTATGGCTGCAATGCGCATGCAGCCCGGTATCGAGTACGCCCCTGGATGGCTGCTGTTGTCGCTGATCATTGCCGTTCTGGCATCAGCCGCCGGATTGTGGATGGGGTTCAGGCTTCGCCAGCAAAGGCCGCGTGTCTATCTGGCGCGTGCCGGGTCTGCGCTGGTACTTGGTGTGGCGATTGTCGGCATGCACTACACCGGGATGGCCGCTGCCAACTTCGCCGATGGCAGTTTCTGCGGCGCGTGGGGTAGCGGCGTGAGTGCCGACGGCCTCGACACCGTCGTGCTGGTGACCAGCCTCGCAGTGCTGAGCCTGACGCTGTTGACCTGCATTCTTGATTCCCATCTGGAAGCCCGCACCGCCGTGCTCGCGAACTCGTTGACCCAGGCCAATCTGGAGCTGACCCACCTGGCTCTGCATGACAAGCTGACGGGCTTGCCGAACCGGATCCTGCTGACAGACCGCATCGAATACGCCATGAAAAAGACCCGGGAGCAGGGAGGCTGTTTTGCGCTGATGTTCATGGACCTGGATGGTTTTAAACCGGTCAATGATGCGTTCGGTCACCATGTCGGCGACCTGCTGTTGCGCCAGGTGGCGATGCGACTGCGCGAGAACCTGCACCGCCACGACACGCTTGCCAGAGTCGGGGGTGACGAGTTCGTGCTGCTGATCGAACTGAACGACCCGCAGGAAGCGACGGTGGTCGCGGCACGCCAGGTCAGTGTGATCAGTCATCCGTTCGAAATAGGCGGGCACCAGCTACAGATTTCCCTGAGCATCGGTATCTGTGTGTATCCCGGCAATGGCATGACGCAGCACGAGCTGCTGGTCAATGCGGACGCGGCCATGTATCACACCAAGGCTGCGGGCAAGAACGGTTACAGCTGTTTCGATGCATCCATGAACAGCAACGCGCTCAACCAGCTTCAGCTGTCGCAGGATTTGCGGGTGGCGCTCAAAAAAAAGCATTTCTGCCTGTATTACCAGCCCAAATTCGACGCACTGAGCGGCTTGCCGGTGGGGGCCGAGGCGCTGTTGCGCTGGAACCATCCCGAACGCGGCCTGTTGGGGCCGGACCTGTTCATCGGCCTGGCGGAAAAGACCGGGCTGATCATCCAGATCGGTGAGTGGGTGCTGGATGAAGCCTGTCGGCAAATGCACGAGTGGTACACCCAGGGTTATCACCACTGGCGCATATCGGTGAACCTGTCGGCTTTGCAGTTCTGCCATTCCGGGCTGGTCACGGCGGTTGCGGACACATTGGCCCGACATCAGCTCCCGGCCAACTGCCTGACGCTGGAAATCACCGAAACCACCGCCATGCATGATGCCGATGCCAGCCTGGCGGTACTGAAAAGGCTGTCGGAGATGGACGTAGACCTGTCGATTGACGATTTTGGCACGGGCTATTCCAGCCTGATGTACCTCAAGCGGCTGCCTGCCAATGAAATCAAGATTGACCGGGGGTTCGTGCGTGATCTTGAGCATGACACCGACGATGCCGCCATCGTTTCGGCCATTGTCGCGGTAGGGCAGGCACTGAACCTCCGGATTGTTGCCGAAGGTGTCGAAACCGCTGTGCAGCAGCGCTTTCTGACGCATCTGGGCTGTCACGCCCTGCAAGGTTTTTTACTGGGTCACCCTTTGCCCGCGCGGCAGTTTCTCGACGAGATCCGTGCTACGGAGGCAAAGGCTGCACCGGGTGCGGTTGATGGCAGGCAATCGGCTTTCTGACACGCTTTGATGGCGCTGGACGCTAAAGGCTGGCACGATCAGCGGCGTTTGGCTAACGTGCGAGTGTCAACTGCGCCTCAGTGCCGGCTTCTGAAAAAATACGAGAACGCCCATGGAAAAAGTCCTCATCATCACCGGTGGCTCGCGCGGGATCGGCGCGGCGACCGCGCGTCTTGCTGCGTCGCAGGGCTACCGGATCTGTATCAATTACCTGTCGGATCACGCTTCGGCAGAAAAGACCGCCGGGCAGGTCAGGGCACTGGGCGCGCAGGCGATCACCGTGCAGGCCGATGTCAGTAACGAAGACGAAATCATGCGGCTGTTCGCCCGAGTCGACTCGGAACTCGGGCACGTCACTCACCTGGTCAACAATGCCGGCACCCTGGCACAGGCTTCAAGGGTCGAGGACATGTCTGAGTTTCGCATGCTCAAGATGATGATGAACAATGTGGTCGGTCCGATGCTGTGCAGTAAACACGCCTTGCTGCGCATGCTCCCGCGTCATGGTGGGCACGGAGGCAGTATCGTCAACGTGTCCTCACTGGCTTCGCGGCTGGGCTCGGCGGGCGAATATGTGGACTACGCCGCGTCCAAGGGCGCGCTGGACACCTTTACCATCGGGCTGTCGAAAGAGGTGGCGGGAGAGAACATCCGCGTCAACGCGGTCAGGCCGGGTTTCATCTTCACCGACTTTCACGCCCTGAGCGGCGATCCGTTTCGTGTCAGCAAGCTGGAAGGTGCCTTGCCAATGGGCCGCGGCGGCACCGCTGAGGAAGTGGCAGAAGCGATTCTCTGGCTGCTGTCGGACAAAGCGTCGTATGCGACGGGTACGTTCATTGATCTGGCGGGCGGGCGCTGAAGACGTCTGTGACCTAACAGACGCCTTCATGCAATGGCGGAACGGTCACACCACGACAGGTGGCGCATTGGCTGGCGGGTCACCTACCGGCGTTTCATTGGGCGGTGGTGTCGACGGCGGCGGCTCTTGGTCAGGCGGTGTTCCGGGCAGGACGGGCTCATCAATGTTTGGATCAGGTACTTTTGTCGGATCAGGTAGCGTCATGGTGTCAGCCTCCTTGTGGGTATTCGTTTCGACTGCCTCGACACGTTGATGATTCAATTGATTTCCCCCCACACGGCCATTGCCTGATTTCCCGGGCGCGCCTTCAATTACCCCTCGACACACCCGTCAAACAACCGTAAAACCTTTGAACTTTACCTCCGTTGACCGCTCGGAACCTAGGCAGCCGAATTAGACGAGGCGTGATTATCCTGCGACCGTCTGCTGCCATACCGTCAATTTTTCCATTGCATGGAATGCACAGGAGCGTCCCTGGGGCGTGAGGAGTGATGCTCGATGAATGAACAGCCATACGGTCCGGATTCCCTGGCCACCGATGTCCCGCACCCAACCCTTCCATTGTCACTGACCCAGGCGCTGCAACTGCCCCGCATCGTGATCGAAGACACGTCGCCGGTGATTGATGGTGGTCTGTTTGCGGCCAAGGCGATCAGCGGGCAACCGGTTACGGTCACCAGCAAGGTCTACGCTGATGGGCATGACAAGATGGCAGTCAACATTCGCTGGCGTGCTGCCGACGAGGAACACTGGCACACCGCGACGATGCGCGAACTGGGCAATGACAGCTGGGTCGGTGAGTTCACCCCGACATCCGTCAGCCGCCATGTGTTTCGCCTCGAAGCCTGGATTGACCAATTTGGCAGCTATCGCTACGAACTGGAAAAGAAGTTCGGCGCGGGTGTGTCTATCGAACTGGAGCTCGAAGAAGGGCGTATTCATTTAGTGCATGCCGCAGAGCGCAGCCAGGGCGAACAGCGCCAGCAGATCGAAAGCCTTGTCAGTCAGCTCGAAAACGCTGACAACGATGAGAAAGTCGCGCTGCTGTTGCAGAGCGACACCGCGAAGCTGATGAAGCAGGCCGACAACCAGGCGTTTCTGAGCCGCAGCGTGGAGTTTCCGCTGGATGTCGAGCGCACGCTCGCGCAGTTCGCTAGCTGGTATGAGCTGTTTCCCCGCTCGATCACCGATGACAAGGCTCGCCACGGCACGTTCAATGACGTCCACTCGCGTCTGCCGATGATTCGCGACATGGGCTTTGACGTGCTGTATTTCCCGCCGATCCATCCTATCGGGCGCGCCCACCGCAAGGGGCCTAACAACTCCCTGACAGCAGGCCCTGATGATCCGGGCAGCCCGTACGCGATTGGCAGTGAAGATGGCGGCCATGAAGCGATCCACCCGCAACTGGGCAGCCTCGAAGACTTCCGTAACCTGGTGAAAGCGGCGGCCGATCACGGCCTGGAAATCGCTCTGGATTTCGCTATTCAGTGTTCACAGGATCACCCGTGGCTCAAGCAGCACCCGGGCTGGTTTTCGTGGCGTCCGGACGGCACGATTCGTTATGCGGAGAACCCGCCGAAGAAATACCAGGACATCGTCAACGTCGACTTCTACGCGCCGGATGCAATTCCGGGCCTGTGGCTCGAGCTGCGTGACATCGTGCTGGGCTGGGTCGAGGAGGGCGTGAAGATCTTCCGCGTCGACAACCCGCACACCAAGCCGTTGCCGTTCTGGCAGTGGATGATTGGCGAAGTGCGCAGCCAGCACCCTGAGGTGATGTTCCTCGCCGAGGCGTTTACCAAGCCGGCGATGATGGCGCGTCTGGGCAAAGTCGGTTACACCCAGAGCTATACCTATTTCACCTGGCGCAACACCAAGGCCGAACTGTCGGAGTACTTCACCGAGCTGAATGAAGCGCCGTGGCGTGATTGCTATCGCCCGAACTTCTTCGTCAACACGCCGGACATCAATCCGCGGTTTCTGCACGATTCCGGGCGTGCCGGTTTCCTGATTCGCGCTGCGCTCGCCACGATGGGGTCGGGGCTGTGGGGCATGTATTCCGGGTTCGAGCTGTGTGAAGCCGCGCCTATTCCGGGCAAAGAAGAGTACCTGGATTCGGAGAAATACGAGATCCGTGTTCGGGACTATGCTGCGCCCGGCAATATCATTGTGGAGATCGCCCAGCTCAATCGTATTCGCCGACAGAATTCTGCGTTGCAGACCCACTTGGGGCTGAAGCTGTACAACGCCTGGAACGACAACATTCTGTATTTCGGCAAGCGTTCTGCGGACGGTAGCAATTTCGTTCTGGTTGCCATCAACCTTGATCCGCACAACGTTCAAGAGGCGCGGTTCGAACTGCCACTCTGGGAGATGGGCTTGCCGGACGATGCCAAAACCATTGGCGAGGACCTGATGAGCGGTCACCGCTGGACCTGGCATGGCAAGTACCAGCACACACGTCTCGACCCGTCGCAACCTTTTGGAATCTGGCGTATCCAGGCCTCGCAGTAACACTCCCAAGGAGTCAGCAATGGCTAAGAAACCCGGTGACGCGACATTTATCAAAGACCCGCTCTGGTACAAGGATGCGGTGATCTACCAGGTTCATGTGAAATCGTTCTTCGACGCCAATAACGACGGTATCGGCGATTTCGCAGGCCTGATCGAAAAGCTCGATTACATCGCCGCGCTTGGCGTCAACACAATCTGGCTTTTGCCTTTCTATCCGTCGCCGCGCCGGGATGATGGTTACGATATTTCCGAATACCGCGATGTTCACAGCGATTACGGCACGATGGCCGATGCCAAACGTTTTATCGCCCAGGCACACAAGCGCGGTTTGCGGGTGATCAGCGAGCTGGTCATCAATCACACCTCAGACCAGCATCCCTGGTTTCAGAAAGCCCGCAATGCCAAGCCTGGCTCCAAGGCGCGTGACTTTTATGTGTGGTCGGACACCGATCAGAAATACGACGGCACGAGGATCATCTTCCTCGACACCGAAACCTCCAACTGGACATGGGATCCGGTGGCGGGCCAGTATTTCTGGCACCGTTTCTACTCCCATCAGCCGGACCTCAACTTCGACAACCCGCACGTACTGGAAGCTGTACTGGAGGTCATGCGTTTCTGGCTGGATCTGGGCATCGATGGCCTGCGTCTGGATGCCATTCCGTATCTGATCGAGCGGGACGGCACCAACAACGAGAACCTGCCGGAAACCCATCAGGTGCTCAAGCGCATCCGGGCCGAGATCGATGCCAATTACCCGGACCGCATGCTGCTGGCCGAGGCCAATCAGTGGCCGGAAGACACGCAATTGTATTTCGGCGACAGCAAAGGGCCGGACGGTGATGAATGCCACATGGCGTTTCACTTTCCGCTGATGCCGCGCATGTACATGGCGCTGGCACAGGAAGACCGCTTTCCGATTACCGACATTCTGCGCCAGACCCCGGAGATTCCGGAAAACTGCCAATGGGCGATTTTCCTGCGTAACCACGATGAACTGACCCTGGAAATGGTCACTGATCGTGAGCGTGACTACCTGTGGAATTATTACGCCGCCGATCGCCGCGCACGTATCAATCTGGGCATTCGCCGTCGTCTGGCGCCGTTGGTGGCCCGTGATCGACGTCGTGTCGAATTGCTCAACAGCATGTTGCTGTCGATGCCGGGCACACCGACCTTGTATTACGGCGACGAGATCGGCATGGGCGACAACATTTACCTGGGGGACCGGGACGGCGTCCGGACGCCGATGCAGTGGTCCATCGACCGCAATGGCGGGTTTTCGCGTGCCGATCCGGCCAGCCTTGTGCTGCCGCCGATCATGGACCCGATGTACGGTTTCCAGTCGGTCAACGTCGAAAGCCAGGAGCGCGACCCGCACTCGCTGCTGAACTGGAACCGGCGCATGCTGGCCGTGCGTAAACAGCAGAAAGCGTTCGGTCGCGGCACGCTGAAAATGCTTTCGCCGTCCAACCGGCGCATTCTGGCGTACACGCGTGAATACACCGCGCCTGATGGCCATAGCGAGATCGTGTTGTGTGTGGCCAACGTTTCCAGCGCCGCCCAGGCGGCCGAACTGGAATTGTCAGCCTACGCGGGTACGGTGCCGGTAGAGATGCTCGGCGGCAGCGCTTTCCCGCCTATCGGGCAGTTGAGCTACCTGTTGACGCTTCCGCCGTACGGTTTTTATTGGTTTCTATTGGCTTCGGAGAATCAAATGCCCAGTTGGCACGTTGAACCCGCGCAAAGCATGCCGGACTTTCCGACCCTGGTGCTCAAGAAGCATCTTGAAGAATTGCTCGACGAACCGCTGCGCGGCACCATGGAAAACACCTCGCTGGCGAACTACTTGCCGAAACGCCGCTGGTTCGGCGGCAAGGACAAGCCTATCGAGCAGGTCCACATCGCTTACGCAGTCCGCTTTGGCGATGAGAAAAATCCGGTCTTGCTCAGCGAAATCGAAGTCACCGCAGACGGGCAGACCGAGCGTTATCAATTGCCCTTCGGCTTGCTGGCCGAAGACGACATTAGCAGCGCATTGCCGCAGCAACTGGCGCTCGCCAGGGTTCGCCGCAATCGCGATGTCGGCCTGATTACCGATGGCTTTACGCTGGAAACCTTCATCCGCGCAGTGATTCAGGGCATGCAGTCGCAGACCGTGATCCCGTGCGCCGATGGCGAGCTGCGTTTCGAGCAGAGTTCGCAACTTGCGCCGTTGGGCCTGAACAACGAATCGGAAGTGCGTTATCTATCCGCCGAGCAGTCCAACAGTTCAGTTGTAGTGGGCAGCAGTCTTGTGCTCAAGCTGATCCGCAAGGTCAGCGCCGGGACGCACCCGGAATTGGAAATGGGTGCCTTCCTGACCCAGGCCGGCTTCAAGAACATCTCGCCGTTGCTGGGCTCGCTGGTACGCGTCGGCAACGATGGCAAACCGAACCTGCTGATGATCGCCCAAGGTTATCTGAGCAATCAGGGCGACGCCTGGGAGTGGACGCAGAACAACCTCGAACGTGCCGTTCGCGACGAACTGGCGCACGGTGTTTCCGGCCAGGAGCAGCACTACAACGCGCTGCTTGAGCTGGCTGACTTCTCGCGCAGCCTCGGTCAGCGTCTGGGTGAAATGCATCAGATCCTCGCCGCACCGACCGATAACCCGGATTTTGCCGTCGAAGTCACCAGTGCCTCTGACAGCAAGGCCTCGGGAGCAAGCGTCAACGCTCAGCTTGAGCGCGCGCTGCAGTTGCTCGAGCAACGCAAGGGCGACCTGGAAAAGGACGACCAGCAACTGGTCAGCGATTTACTCGCGCATCGCAAACAGATTCGTCAGCGCGTCGACGGCCTCGCCAAGCGTTCTGCGGGCGGTTTGCGTATCCGTGTGCATGGTGACTTGCACCTCGGCCAGGTGCTGGTGGTCAAAGGCGATGCCTACCTGATCGATTTCGAAGGCGAGCCGGCTCGCGCACTGGAAGAACGACGCGCCAAACACAGCCCGTTCAAGGACGTCAGCGGTGTACTCCGTTCGTT
Organism: Pseudomonas syringae; assembly: GCF_002157375.1. Taxonomy (GTDB): domain Bacteria; phylum Pseudomonadota; class Gammaproteobacteria; order Pseudomonadales; family Pseudomonadaceae; genus Aquipseudomonas; species Aquipseudomonas syringae_T. The sequence goes on along the minus strand of NZ_MTSA01000003.1, from coordinate 234,728 downwards.
CGACTACGCGGCTGCAATGGCTGTACGCAGCGCGCAAAGCGTCGACACATCGCCAGAAGCGGCGGCAGCCCGCAAGCGCGTTGCCGAGACTTACCTGTCCCAGGCGCGCGCCGCCTTTATCGAAGGCTACCGCTCGGCAACCACCGACATGGCCCATGCCTGGAAAGATGCAAAAGGGGAGGACGCCGCACTGGAGTTGTTCACCCTGGAAAAAGCTGCTTATGAAGTGATTTACGAGGCCGAGAATCGCCCAGCCTGGCTGGCCGTTCCCTTGCAAGGCTTGCGTGGGTTGCTGCAACCGTCTGATGGAGAGCCACTATGAATGCGCCTGAAAAAACCGCCAAGGGTCGCCGCGCGATCCCCGCTGCTGTGGATCTGGACGCGCTGATCCGCGCTGAACATCACGACCCGTTTTCGATTCTCGGTCCGCACGGCGACGGTGAGGGAGGGCAGTTTGTCCGCGCCTATCTGCCGGGCGCTTTGAGCGCACGACTGCTGGCCAGGGATGACGGCAGAGAGCTTGGGCAAATGGAAATGAGCGAGGTGCCTGGCTTTTTTGTGGGGCATCTCGAGCAACCGCAGCCTTATCTGTTGAAAATCAATTGGGCCGGCGGTGAGCAGATCACTGAAGACCCGTATAGCTTTGGCCCGCTGCTGGGCGAAATGGACCTGTACCTGTTTGCCGAAGGCAACCATCGTGACCTGAGCAACTGCCTGGGTGCGCAGGTGACCACTGTCGACGGTATTGACGGCGTGCGGTTTGCCGTCTGGGCGCCGAATGCACGACGTGTATCCGTGGTGGGCAGCTTCAATAGCTGGGATGGCCGCCGCCATCCGATGCGTCTGCGGCACCCGACCGGTGTGTGGGAGGTATTCGTCCCGCGCCTGCAGCCGGGCGAGGTCTACAAGTACGAAATTCTGGGTCCCCACGGGATTCTGCCGCTCAAGAGCGACCCGATGGCCTTGGCCACCACGCTGCCGCCTGACACGGCGTCGAAGATTTCTGCGCCCCTGAAATTCGAATGGCATGACAAAGAATGGCTGGACTCTCGTGCAGCACGTCATGATGTATCAGCGCCGCTGTCGATCTACGAGCTGCACGCCGGCTCGTGGAAGATGGAGGAGAACAGTGACGGCCAATGGCGTCAGTACAACTGGCGTGAGCTGGCCGATCATCTGATCCCCTACGTCAAGGAGCTCGGTTTCACGCATATCGAGCTGATGCCAATCATGGAGCACCCGTTCGGTGGCTCGTGGGGCTATCAATTGCTGGCCCAGTTTGCACCGACCGCCCGTTACGGCTCGCCGGAAGATTTCGCTGCATTCGTCGACGCCTGCCATCGGGCAGAAATCGGCGTCATTCTTGACTGGGTCCCTGCGCACTTTCCGACCGACACCCACGGGCTGGCACAATTCGACGGCACTGCGCTGTATGAATACGCTGACCCCAAGGAAGGCTTCCATCAGGATTGGGACACGCTGATCTACAACCTGGGGCGCACCGAAGTTCACGGCTTCATGCTGGCCTCGGCGCTGCACTGGCTCAAGCATTATCACATCGACGGCCTGCGTGTGGATGCGGTGGCTTCAATGCTGTACCGCGATTATTCGCGCAAGGCGGGCGAATGGGTGCCCAATAAGCATGGTGGTCGTGAAAACCTTGAGGCGATTGACTTCCTGCGTCACCTCAACGAGGTGGTCGCGCTTGAGGCGCCAGGCACGATGGTCATCGCAGAAGAATCCACAGCGTGGCCAGGGGTCAGCAAGCCTGTTCAGGAAGGCGGCCTGGGTTTCACTTACAAGTGGAACATGGGCTGGATGAACGACTCGCTGCGTTACATGGAGCAGGACCCGATCCACCGTGAGTACCACCACGGTGAATTGACGTTCAGCCTGGTGTATGCGTATTCCGAACGCTTCGTTCTGCCGATTTCCCACGATGAGGTGGTTCACGGCAAGCATTCGTTGATCGACAAGATGCCGGGTGATCACTGGCAGAAGTTTGCCAACCTGCGCGCTTATCTGGCGTTCATGTGGACCCACCCAGGCAAGAAGCTGCTGTTCATGGGTTGTGAATTCGGTCAGTGGCGTGAGTGGAACCACGACCAGGAGCTGGACTGGTACTTGCTGCAATACGCTGAGCACGTCGGCGTGAAACAGTTGGTCAGTGACCTGAACCGTATCTACCGTGACGAAAAGGCGCTGCACGAACTCGATGCCGATCCTGACGGTTTCCAGTGGTTGATCGGCGACGACATGGCCAATAGCGTATTTGCCTATCTGCGCAAAGGGCGTGAGGGCGATCCGGTTCTGGTGGTGGTCAACATGACCCCTGTACCGCGTGAAGGCTATCGCGTTGGCGTGCCTTTGCCGGGCGCCTGGACGGAACTGTTGAACACCGATGCGGAAACCTACGCCGGTTCGAACTTCGGCAACGGTGGGGAAGTACACAGCGAAGACAAACCGGCTCACGGTAAGCCAGCGTCTGTCACCTTGAATCTGCCGCCGTTGGCTGTGCTGATTCTCAAACCTAAAAACTGATGGGCACAGGCTTCAGCACGTCCGACAGCCGTTAACGCTTCACCACGCCAGCCTGACTCCCAGGCTGGCGCTTATTCCGTTCAGCTTGTGATTGTCCAGATCACGGTTGTAGTCAGCGTTCCAGTACAGACGGGTCTCGCTGGCGATCTTTATGATCATGCCGCCGCCCAGGCTGCCCGTCGTTGATTGATGAGCGGTCCTGACGCGTTCTGTGTGGTCGAACATCACCGTGTCGTGTCCGCCCGCGTTGCGCCAGACATTGGCCCGAAGGTAAGGCTCTATCGGCATGCCGGCCAGCGTATGGCGTCCTTTGATACGTACACCCAGTCTTCCGGTGTTGTAGGGCTGGCTGTCGAAGCTCACCTGAGCAATACCATCATGCTGATCGTCAAGCGCGACGCGCTGATGGATGATCTGCACCTGATGTTCTAGGACCCAGCGAGAGGACAGGTCCATCTGGAGGCCGGCTTCGATGGACAGGCTCAAGGCGTGTCCCTGTGTGTCGATACGGACGCCTCGGTCAGAGCGACTGCGGCCTTCCAGTCGCGTCCCCATCACCACGGCATCGATGTACCCGCCTTCAGGCGTCGAAAGCGTCCAGTACGCGCCCACGCTGTCGCCGCGTAACGCGATCCGTCCCGTCTGCCGTCCGTGAAAACCTCCTGCGAAGCCCTCGACGTCGCCGTTCAGGTGGTTATGAGCGACGAACAGGCCGACACGCTGGAGACGTTCTGCATCCCGTTGCCAGGCATACAGATCGTGACCGATTTGATACCCCTTGAACGAGGCATCCAGCCCCGGGCTTACCGTGCCTGACCACTGTTGTTTGAAGTCACTGCCAAACACCCTTGCCCAGCCGGCCGGGATTGCGCCCGATTGCGTCAGCAGGCGCTGATCGCCCTGACGCTCATGGAACGTGCCCAGTGATGCCAGGGCCAGCGTTGCCGCAGCGGGAGGCATGACCGAGTAATTGGCCACTTCCGGGCGATACAGGGCAATGGGATCAGCCCCGCGAACCGGCGCCGGCAAAGGCGGTGTGCCCATTGCCGGTACGGGGAGAGCGACCGCTGGTGTCGGTGTGGGTGGTGGCGCGGGTGGGCGAGGCTCTGTAGGAGGCGTGGTCGGCTCGATGGGTGAGGGTGGTTCGGGCACGATCGGGGGTGGAGACTCGGGTTCAGGCTCAGGCTCTGGCTCTGGTTGTGGTTCTGGTTCTGGTGTGGGGTCCGGTGCCGGCGTTGGCACCGGAGGTGGTGCGGGATCTGGAATGGGATTCGGCACCGGCACCGGCACCGGCACCGGCACCGGCTCATTCGGAACGGGTGGTTCCGGCTGGGGAGGGGCAATGACTGCCGAGCGCAGAAACCAGCTGTTTTCGGAGCCTGCTGTCGATCCGCCCTTGAACAGATAGTAGTCATAGGCCCCGGCAGACAGCGAGTTTTGTAGCGAGAACGCGGCCTCGTCACTAGCCGCGCCATTGATGGCCTGCACGACCTCGATGCCATTGCCTTGGGTAAGCGCCCCGACACCGCCGACATTACTGACGAGCATGCCGGTGGTGCCGCCGATAGTGCCTTGTGAAACCACCAGTTTGTCGCTGGGCGACGTCTCGTCACCCAGCGTCGATTGCAGCAACAGGCGGCCTCCACGTCCGGTGTAGTTTCCGTTAACCGTAAGGGTGTCGGAGACAGAACTGCCGCTGCCGGTCAGGTCCAGCGTGCCGGCGTTGTCCAGGGTTGCCAGCGAGGTCGCGTTGAACGCAACGATGCTGCCTGAGGTTGAACGCACGGTGCTTGTGGCGTCGAGACTCAGGCTGCCGGTCTGGCTGACGCTATCGCCCAGCGTCAGTGGGCCGTCCAGGTCCAGTTGTGAGCCGTTGAGCAGGTTGACTGCTTCCCAGTGGGGATAGCGACTCGGGTAGGACGCCCTGGTGCTGTCGAACGTCAGCACATCATTGCCAGGCCCACCGTCAAGCCGTGGGTTGCTGCTGGTCAGGTACTCGCTCAGGTTGTACAGCTGCGCCGTGTCGTTCCCGTCTGCCATCAGCACGCTGCTGCGAACATAACCGTTATTGAGCCACTCGAAACGGTCGTTACCAAAGCTGGTGCGCACTTCGCCGCGAATCTCTCCACCGCTGACGGTTATCCGGTCGTCACCGCCACTGACGCTGACCGCGCCGCCAACGCTCCCGCCCGACACTGTAATCGTATCCTGACCGAATCCGGCCACCAGGTTGTTGAGGATGCTGCCGCCCGACAGGTCGAACACGTTGTTGTCCAGCTTCATGTCGACCCGGCCGATGCTGCCTCCGGTCATGACTGCCCGGTCACCGTCTTCGAATGCGCGGGTAATCGTGCCCCCGGTCATCAGGAAAGTATCCAGTCCGTCGCCCTGGGCCAGTGAACCCAGCGTGCCGCCACTCATGGTGAAGCTGTCGGGCGCGGCGCCCTGGCTGATCTCGCCCGTGATTTCGCCGCTTGAAAACGTGAATGTGTCGGCGCCTGCGCCTTGATTGATGCCGCCGAGGACCCGACCCGAGCCCATGTCGATTGTGTCTGCTTCCCCGCCGTAGCTGATGCCGCCGTTGACCGTCGCTGTGCCGCCTGCCGGGAACACCAGGTTATGCCGTGTATCACTGACATCGCTATAAGGGCCGCTGCTGCCGCTGTCGCAGACCTGAACCGGGTTGTCGCCAGTAGGCGCCAGCTCACAGGCCCCTTCGGCAGAGTGCGGGATGATCGCCATGATGAAGACTGGCAGGACTTTGCGGGTATGGCACAGAGGACGACTGCTGAATCTCATGACGGCTCTCCCGGTCGAGCGGACAGGGAGGCCATTGAAGAGGGGGAAAGCGCCGAACTGCCACGCATGTGACGTCGCAGTGGAGCGGGCGACGACGGCTTAGCGAGCCTGTTTCGAGGCCTGCAGCATCAAGTCAAGAGCCTGTGGGAGTGGTCGTCAAGAAATTGACCGACCGGCGGCGTTATTTCGGCTTTGTGTACTAACTATTGGAACAATAAGCAAAAAGCTTATGCCCGAAAGACACTGCCACGTCTTTTTCAAGAGCGCTGGCCAGCCTTGCGGGACAGCCAGATCGTCAGGCCGAGCGCAGACAATGAGAGCAGCGACGCGTAGAAAAAGATCCAGTCATAACCTTGGCCCAAAGCGATGGCGCCCATTACCGGACCGGCAATCGCCAGTGCCAGGTCGAAGAACACCGCATAGGCACTCAACCCCGCACCGCGGCTGGGTGTCGGGACGTTTTTGATGGCTTCCACCCCCAGCGCCGGGTAAACCAGCGACAGCCCCACGCCGGTCAGTCCGGCCCCGGCCAGTGCCATGCCGCTGCTGGGCGAAAGCCACAGCATGACCAGCCCGCAGGTTTCAATGGCCATGCACAGCATGGCTGCGTTATAGCCGCCAAGCCGATTGATGGCGCCGATGAACAATAAGCGCGCGAGGATGAAACACACGCCGAACATGCTCAGGCAGTAGGCAGCGCCTTCCCAGCCACGGCTCAGATAGAACAGCGTGATGAACGTGGTCAGCGTGCCGTAGCCGATGGAAGACAGGGTCAGGCCCAGACCATAGGGCGCTATTCTGCCGAACACGGACCAGTAGGGAAGACGCTCGCCGACGATGACCGGCACTGACGGCTTGTGGCGAATCAACCAGAGCGCTAGCCCCGACATCGCGATCAAGGCGACTCCCAGGCTATTGAAACCTGCCGTGTCGATGACCACCACGCCCAGCGGCGCACCAATAGCGATTGCGCCATAGGAGGCAATGCCGTTCCATGAAATCGAGCGGGCCGTATGTTCCGGCCCGACCTTGCCGATGCACCAACTGATGGTGCCGACTCCGATCAGTCCTTGAGAGACGCCCAGAAACAATCGCGCGGTGATCAGAATCGACAGGCTGACCGTCGCAAACTCATGAAGCAGGGTGGCCATTAGCGTCAGCACGCCACTGATGCCGATGCCCCACAGTCCGAACACGATCGAACGCTTGCTGCCCAGCGTGTCCGTCGCCCGACCGGCAAAGGGCCGGCTGAGCAGGGTGGCCAGGTATTGCGAAGCAATGGTCAGCCCGGCGATCAACGGGCTGAAGCCTAGTTGATCGTGGACGTAACCGGGCAGTACCGCGATAGGCAGACCGATGCACAGGAAGGCAATGAACGTATAGAAAACGATGGAGACGATCTGCAGGGTGATATTCGGGGCATCGGGTTGCGTGACAGGCATTGGACTCTTCGCTGGCAGGCGGTGGGAGTGCCTCATCATGGCGCGCGTCGCGGAGAAAAGAAAGCAGGCTACCGTTTTTAGGCGGGCGGCTCATCATCCGGTTGCTGTTGTGTAGAGATGGTCATAGGATGACTGATCACGCAACAACTCAAACCATAAAAATAAAAAGGTTCACCATGAGAAAAATCCTGATGCTGGCTGCTGCGGTCGGATGTTCGTTCGGCCTGCCTGTCCAGGCTTCCACCTTTGCTTATATCTCCAGCCCCGCAGATGGGCTGATCTCCCAATATCGCCTGGACGAGCAAGACGGAGCGCTCAGCCTTGTCGAACAGACCAAGGCGGGTGATCAGGTCAATCCGATGGCCCTCTCACCCGATGGCAAGGCGTTATTTGCTGCGCTGCGTGCAAAACCCTATCAGGTACTGAGCTTCACCATAGAGCCTGAAACAGGGCATCTCAAGCCGCTGAGTCAGGCGCCCCTGGCGGAAAGCCTGGCGTACCTTTCAACCGACCGCAGCGGGCGCTTTCTGTTGGGTGCGTCCTACGGCGCAGACCTGATCAGCGTTCAGCCTATCGATGCGCAACACCGTCCCAGCGACAGCATTGCAACCTACAAGACGGGCATGCATGCGCATTCGGTGCGCACCGACCCGAGTAATCGTTTCGTTTACGCCGGTAATCTGGGGGTCGACCGCGTCCTGCAATACCGGCTTGAACCCAAGGACGGCAAACTCGTCCCCATCGGTAAAGGCTTTGTGACGGTTCCCGACAATACCGGCCCGCGCCACCTTGCGTTTTCGCCCGATGGCCGGTTTCTGTACGTGGTGGGCGAAATGAGCGGCACGGTCACAGCGTTTGCGATCAATGAAAAAACCGGTGCCTTGAAACAGGTGAGCCAGGCTGGCGGTATTCCAGAGCGCTTGAAACTTGCGCCAGGTCAGGTCCGCGATGCACGCAATAACGACCTCAAGGATGATCCTGTGCCACGTGTCTGGGCCGCAGATATACGTCTTGCGCCGGACGGCAAGTGGTTGTTTATCAGCGAACGAACCACCAGCAGTGTGTCGGTGTTCAGTGTTGATCCGGGCAAGGGCAAATTGACGTTTGTTGAAAACTACCCGGTTGAGGAAAAGCAGCCGCGTAACATTGCGGTATCACCCAACGGGCGCTGGTTACTGGTCAGCGGAGAAAAAAGCGACAAAATCGGCAGTTACGCGATTGGTGCGGACGGCGCTTTGAAGCGGGTCAGCGAGGCACCTTCCGGCAAGGGTGCTTTGTGGATCGAGATGCTGAGTCAGCCGAAACCGTAAACGGCCCAATCAAAAAAGCCCTGTCACAGGACAGGGCTTTTGGTACCGCCAGACGACAAGGCTTAGAACGAAACGCCCTGACTGCGCAGGTAGTCATCGTAGGTGCCGCTGAAGTCGATCACGCCGCTGGGGCTGAGTTCGATGATGCGGGTTGCCAGGGAAGACACGAACTCGCGGTCATGGCTGACGAAGATCAGCGTGCCCGGGTAGTTTTCCAGCGCCAGGTTCAGCGCCTCGATGGATTCCATGTCCAAGTGGTTGGTGGGTTCGTCCATGACCAGCACGTTCGGCTTTTGCAGGATCAGCTTGCCGAACAGCATACGGCCCTGTTCACCACCGGAAATCACCTTCACCGACTTGAGGATCTCGTCGTTGGAGAACAGCATGCGGCCTAGCGTGCCGCGTACCATTTGCTCACCGCCTTGCGTCCACTGGCCCATCCAGTCGAAGAGGGTGCAGTCATCCTCGAAATCGTGGGCGTGGTCCTGGGCGTAGTAGCCGAGTTCCGCTGCATCGGTCCATTTCACGGTGCCCGCATCCGGGGTCAGTTCGTTGACCAGGGTGCGCAGCAGGGTGGTCTTGCCAATACCGTTCGGGCCGATGATTGCAACGCGTTCGCCTGCTTCAACCTGGAAGCTGAAGTCCTTGAACAGTGTCTTGCCGTCAAAGCCTTTGGCCATGCGATCAACAATGACCGCCTGACGGTGCAGCTTTTTGGTCTGTTCGAAACGGATGAACGGGCTCACACGGCTCGAAGGCTTGACCTCGGCCAGCTGGATCTTGTCGATCGCCTTGGCGCGGGAAGTTGCTTGCTTGGCTTTCGAGGCGTTGGCCGAGAAGCGGCTGACGAACGATTGCAATTCGGAAATCTGCGCCTTCTTCTTGGCGTTGTCCGACAGCAGTTGCTCGCGCGATTGGGTCGCCACGGTCATGTACTCGTCGTAGTTGCCCGGGAACAGGCGCAACTCGCCGTAATCCAGGTCAGCCATGTGAGTACACACGCTGTTCAGGAAGTGACGGTCGTGGGAGATGATGATCATCAGGCTGTTACGCTGGGTCAGAATGTTTTCCAGCCAGCGAATGGTGTTGATGTCCAGGTGGTTGGTCGGTTCGTCGAGCAACAGCACTTCCGGATCGGAGAACAGCGCCTGAGCCAGCAGAACGCGCAGCTTCCAGCCCGGCGACACTTCACTCATCGGGCCGTTGTGCTGCTCGATGCCGATGCCCAGGCCCAACAGCAATTCGCCAGCGCGGGACTCGGCGGTGTAGCCGTCCATTTCCGCAAACTCGGTTTCCAGCTCGGCCACGGCCATGCCGTCGTCTTCGCTCATTTCCGGCAGCGAGTAGATACGGTCGCGCTCGGCCTTGACCTTCCACAGCTCTTCGTGACCCATGATCACGGTGTCGAGCACGGTGAATTCTTCGTAGGCGAACTGATCCTGGCGCAGCTTACCCAGACGCACGTTCGGCTCCAGCATCACCTGACCACCCGACGGCTCGAGATCACCGCCCAGGATTTTCATGAATGTGGATTTACCGCAGCCGTTCGCGCCAATCAGGCCGTAACGGTTACCGGCGCCGAACTTGACCGAGACATTCTCGAACAAAGGTTTGGGGCCGAACTGCATCGTGATGTTAGCTGTGGAGATCAATTACTTTACCTATCAATAACTTGGGCAATAACTGGAGGAGCGCTGGTGTCAGCAGCGGGTACCGCGTTCGATACCGGCCATAGCTGTTCAGCCCGCTCCGCCTGAGCATGAGCTGATCCAACGGGCATACGTCGACAGCAACGTCAGCCTGCCATGACCGCGTTGCCGGGATATGAATGTGGGGGTTCATGCCAGACATTGGCGCGCATTGTCGCATAGGTCGGGCGGCAGTGACATGGTGGGTGATGCAGGATTGCAGCGTCTGCCGGGTTATCCAGGCATCCGTGATGGCGAGCATCCGTTTCTTTTGGCGTCCAGAGTGGGCTTTTCCGGATCAATGCGACTGCGGTGGCAAAAGGGCCAGCGACTCGGCGCCGCTGTTCACAGGGTGTTGTTACTGACGGCGCTTACTTTGCGTCGGGCTTCATCAATACTCATCCTGGGGATGATGTCGTGGGGGACTCTCGAGCTTTCCGACAAATTGAACACCTGAAAGTCGTCGCCCATTACATGCTTTGACATGAGTTCGAGCGAAGGAAGAATTCTTGATTCGTAGTGCTGATCCAGACCGCAAGGCGAGCGCGAGTCTGTCGAAGATTCATAGAATCTGCCCGCAGACTGGTTCAAATCAAAACCGACCAGAAAGACGGTATCGAAACCCAAGTGGTGAGCGAGTTGCAATGCCAGGTACATGACCGTACGCGCATCAAAAAAGCCTAGCTCCAGGTTTTTACTGAAGCCGATGTCTCTGCTTCGACTGCTCCACAGCGACAGCTTTCGGACCAATGCTTCCTCCCTTGAACAAAGGGCAGCCACCGTTGATGAGCGCGCTGATTTCTTCAGTGCATAAGCGCGTCCGGCAGGCTTTGGAATGCCGGATTGAAACTGGTCTTCCCAGAGGCCCACATTCTCGCTGCCACGCAGGGCTGCGGCGAAGAGTTCAGGCTGCTGATTAGGAAAATCCCGGTCGGAGCATACATAGAACAACGGTTTGATTTTCGTCCCGGCAAACATCGAGAACGCACCGTTCATTGTGATCATGGGGGTGTTTGCAAACTCCCTGACCGGAAAATCGCCGGCAGAGCTTCCTGAGCCAATCAGGAAGACAGGGCCTTTCCGGGTGCCCTTGCACGTGCTGAAATCAAACACACGTGCAGGTGGGAGAGCGTAGTCGCTAACGGACTCGCGTATATAACCGGTCGCATTGATTGAGGGACTAGTCATAACTACTCTGTCAGCACTAGTGGCAAATTGGTTTCGATACGTGGCACACACGGTAATTGCAAGTGGCCACTTATTCAATATCAAATAGTTTCAGAATCGTATCACACTGGAAACATTAGATTGCAAGCAGATTACTCATTGCGGCAGTGTGCCTCACATCTAAGTATTGTCCTGATAGCGCGTGCAATGTTGATCACTAGTTAGTGTTAATTGGCCAGTATTGATAAGGGGGCGCTGATATCGCTGACGTCAGCGAGGAATCTCGACATGAACTAAGCGGCGCGTGTGATCCAGAGAAAGGGCCCGCTAGCCCGACTGTCGCCGGGCTGGCTTTTTCTGGTGAATTTAGAACTGGCTATTTGTTGAGCAATAGCTAGCCGGATTTCCGTTCCTGTCGTTTTTTCCTGAGCCAGCTCCCCAACGCATGAAATGGGTGAATGAACATCGCGATCGCTCCAAGCAGAAAGACGATGGAGATAAGAATCAGGCCCAGGCCTTCGTGTGCAAACATCGTGATTGACTCCTGTTGTTCACGTTGCAGGTCCGGAGAAGGCTAGTCGCTGAAACGTTTCACCTCATGAAGAATTGTTAAGGAACTTTTTTCCGTGTGCTCATCAGGCAGCATTTGCGTGGGGCACAGGAATACATGGGCTCTCGGAAAGTCGTAGTCAGTTTTTTAAACTATTGATAAATAACATTTTTATTTTTGTGATTGGTGAATGCTATTTTTCGACATCTCAAGCAACGGAGTTGCGAAATTCGGCTGGCTATCTGTCTGGAAAATCTCGCTCATCCTGACGGCCTCTGCCGTAACGCGCTGCGCCAGTATCGTTAACGCCTCGATTCCAGCCTGATCGCCACGCCGCGGTCCGCCGTTTCAAACGCTGAAGTCCAGTCATTCGAATAGCGTGCGGCTCGGACCTTTAACCCCGTATCTTTACCGTCATCGCGGAACTAGATGATGTCATGACGAGACTATAAGCACGCTCGTGTTCAGTGAACGGTGTTCCTGGACGTGCATTCTTATGATTTCGGAGGTTCATGACATGAAGTCCCTTTTCCGTCCAGGCTTGTTGCTGGCAGTCGCGTTACCCTTGTTTCTGGCTGGCTGCGGCGACAAGGAGCCTGAGCAGCGCACGGCGTTCACTCAGTTCCTGCAAACCCGCATTATCGACAAGCCAGGCCTGCATGTGCCCAAGCTGACGGAAGACGAGAAGAAAGCCTTTGGCGATTACAGCTCGCACTACGCCGTGATTTCCGACTTCGGAGCGGGCATGGACACTGCGGTGCAGCCTCTCAGCGGGTTGATGCAGAAGGGGTCGTTTCACTCGGTCAGCGATGTCATCGAGCGTCGTGCCGACCTTGCTGCGGTGCAGACAGGCCTTGATGAGGTCGGTGAAAAACTGACCGTCGAACAAGGCAAGGCCGATGCGGCGCATGCGAAGCTGAAACAGCCTGATGATTTGAAAGTTGTCTACGACAAGGCTTACGACCGTACAGTCAGCGTGCCGGCGAACACCTTTCGCGAAGTCTTGCCGCAGATCAAAGGTACCTTCGCCAGCGGTCTGAAGGTTGCTGACTACGTTGAGGCGCACAAGTCGCAAATCGATATTTCGGGTTCGGCGATTACCGTCAAAGACCCGGTGGTGCAGACCGAACTCAATAAACTGCTGCAAGAGCTGAATGAGCAAGGCAAAAATGCTCAGCAAGCTCAAGCGCGTCTCCAGTCGCTCATGACCGGACGCTAAAACCGGCGCCCCGGCAGCCGTGCCGGGCCTGCCCGCATGTCGGGTATGATCCGGGTTCCAGTCCTTGGCACCCGGATCAACTGAGACCATGACCGTAACCCCTTCCTTCATGATGACACTGCGCGACGCCTCGGCCGCAGACTCGGTCTGCCTGAGCGCGCTCGGCCTGCAGGTTTTTCTCGACACCTACGCCACGCAGGGCATCCGGGAGTCCATCGCAAGAGAAGCCCTCGACGCGTTTTCCCCCGCAGCCTTTGCGCGTCTGCTTGCTGAGCCGGCAACGCTTGTTATCGTGGCAGAGTCAAAGGGGCATCTGATCGGCTTTGCTCAGGTCACGTTGCGCACGGATCACCCAATGCTTGGCGACTCGACTGCCGCTGAACTGCAGCGTCTGTACATACAAGAGCGTTTCACCGGGCGCGGAGCCGGCCAACGGTTGCTAGATGCCGCCGAACAACGTGCCGCTGCTCAGCATGCCTCGCAGCTGTGGGCGACCGTCTGGGTGGGTAACGAGCGCGCTCTGGGGTTTTATCCGCGCCGTGGCTACCAGATGAAGGGCTCGCCGCACTATGCATTGCAGGACGAAATACACGAGAATCGCCTGTTCGCTAAATGTGTGATGTGAGCGCTTAGATCACTGAAAGACGTGGCTCTGCAACCAGGAGGCTGAATGTTACGAGTATTAGGGAAGGCATCGTCTATCAACGTGCGCAAAGTGCTGTGGGTGTGTGAAGAGTTGAACATACCGTTCAGTCAGGAGGACTGGGGCAGTGGCTTCAAACGCACTGACACTGACGAGTTCATGGCCCTTAATCCCAATGCTATGGTGCCGGTCATTGTCGATGATGATTTTGTGTTGTGGGAATCCAACAGCATCCTGCGCTATCTGGCTGCCCGTCACGATGGCCGCTGTCTTTATCCGCAAGAGCCACAGGCAAGAGCGCGGATCGATCAATGGATCGATTGGCAAAGTGCAGACCTGAACAGATCATGGGCCTATGCATTCATGTCTCTGGTACGCCGCTCGACCGATCATCAAGACGCATTGGCCACGGCTGCGTCCTGCGCGAATTGGGCCCGGCACATGCAGATACTCAATCAACAGCTCGAGGTCACGGGTGCTTATGTCGCCGGGCAAACATTCACGCTGGCCGACATTCCCGTGGGGCTTTCAGTCAACCGCTGGTTCGAGACACCGCTTGAACATCCGCATCTGCCAGCGGTGAACAGGTATTACGAGCGTTTGAGCAGTCGACCCGGGTACCTCGTGTATGGCCGAAACGGAACTCCGTGACGCCGTATGATGGCCGCGTTTATGCTTTCGCACCCGTTTCGGGTTTCGAAGCTTTCAAGGAGTCCTTTTTCAGTGACCACCATTAAAATTACCGCCGGCGGGTATGAGTTTCTGGCCGAAGCCAATCCGGACGCGCCGCAGACGGTCGAAGCGTTTCTGAAGTTGCTGCCTTACCGGCAGAAGTTCATCCATGTGCGCTGGAGCGGTGAAGGCTGCTGGGTGCCGCTGGATGATTACCAGTTGAAGCTTGATGACAAACTGATCGGCTTCGAGAACGCGACCAGCCACCCTTCGGTGGGCGATATTCTGTTCTATCCGGGCGGCTACAGTGAAACCGAGATTCTCCTGGCCTACGGTTCGTGCTGCTTTGCCAGCAAAATGGGCCAGTTGGCGGGCAATCACTTTCTGACGATTACCCAAGGCAAGGAAAACCTGCGCAAACTGGGCGTCAAAACGTTGTGGGAAGGCGCTCAGGACGTGGTTTTCGAACGGGCTTGAGTTCGCTTCTACAGCACGATAGTCATTTGCCAGCATTTCTTGGAACTGCTGATCTTCCCCAAGGGTCTAGTCCACAATGCTTCCATCTCCCGGAAGCCACCAGGAGACCAGACCTTGAATATTTTCGAAGCCCTGCGCGAAAGCCATGACCGTCAACGCGGCTACGCCGATGCACTCATCAAGACCAGTGGCGACAGTGCCGAACGCGAGCAGGCGTACAAGCAGCTCAAGGAAGAGCTTCAAGCCCACGAGACTGCGGAAGAGCGTCATTTCTACATTCCATTGATGGCCCACGACAATGGTGTGGACCTCAGCCGTCATGCCATTTCCGAGCACCATGAAATGGATGAAATGATGGAAGAACTCGACGAAACCGAGATGTCCAGTCCTGCCTGGTTGGCGACCGCGAAAAAGCTTTCGGAAAAAGTGCATCACCACTTGAAGGAAGAAGAGCAGAAGTTCTTCCAGATGGCGGGAAAGTTGCTCGACGACAAACAGAAAGAGACGCTGGCCGGCGAATACGTGAAAGAGTACGAAGAGCAATTGGCCGAGAGCTGAGGCTGCGTAGCAGTGCTAGAATCGGCTTTTTATCAGCGCAGGCATGACATGAAGTTTCTGTTTCTGACAAGCGTCACAATGATATCCGCAGCGATGCTGGCCGGGTGCGCGGCACCTTCCAGCTCGGCGCGCTCGGCGGGACCGTCCAAGGTACTGTCCAGCGCCAAGCAGGACAGCGCCGTGGCTCAGTGCATTCAGGTGACCTGGCAGAACGAGGCCATGTTTGGCACGTCTTCGGACGTGTTCATGCATGACCTGGCTGAAGGCGGCTTTACGGTGTTCACCACCGAGACCAGGTATTTCGCGGACGTACACGCCAAGGGCTCGGTCACCACCGTTGAGTTCTATGCACCGCAAGGCGATCCCCAGACGGCCTTGCGGTCTGCAGCGATTGCCACCTGTCTCTGATTCTCGTCCCCACACGGGGGCTTTACTCAGCGTGATGCTGCGGTTTGAGCCCCGTTTCCGGATGCGTCAGCGCTTTTATTATCGATGCCCGCTATCGGCGCGCACGCACACGCGTGGGGCCTTATCACTCAAATGTGACAAAAGGTAGCGGCGCCCCCTTAAAGATACCTTCATCTTTTCGCGTTGCTTCCCTTCACCAGCCTGTTGATTTGCTTCGGCTTTTTTATGCGGTGTTTTCTGCCTGTCTCCTGTGGCACACTTTCTGCTGTCTATTCCGTTGTTACATACCAGTGTCCGCTATAGCGGAATAACGAATACCTCGGCGGAGTTTATGTCATGCATCGCGGACCTTCTTTTCTGAAAGCTTGTGCATTTGTTCTTGCAGCCTCATTCACGCTTGCCAACACGGCGCAGGCGGCCGAGGGCAGCAAACTGGACGCGGTGTTGAAACGCGGCAACCTGATCGTCGGCACGGGCAGCACCAATGCGCCGTGGCATTTTCAGGGCGCGGACGGGAAGCTGCAGGGGTTCGATATCGACATCGGCAGAATCATCGCTAAAGGCCTGTTCAATGACCCGAGCAAGGTCGAGTTCGTGGTGCAGTCGTCGGATGCGCGGATACCCAATCTGCTGACCGACAAGGTCGACATCAGTTGCCAGTTCATCACTGTCACCGCCAGCCGTGCGCAACAGGTGGCCTTTACCTTGCCGTATTACCGCGAAGGCGTGGCCTTGCTGCTACCGGCCAACAGCAAATTCAAGGAAATCGATGACCTGAAAGCGGCGGGCGATGGCGTGACCGTTGCGGTGCTGCAAAACGTGTACGCCGAAGAGCTGGTCCATCAGGCGCTGCCCAAGGCCAAGGTCGATCAGTACGACAGCGTCGACTTGATGTATCAGGCCATCAACTCCGGTCGTGCCGACACGGCCGCCACCGATCAGTCTTCGGTGAAATACCTGATGGTGCAGAACCCTGGCCGTTACCGCTCACCGGCTTTTGCCTGGAGCCCGCAAACCTACGCGTGCGCCGTCAAACGGGGCGATCAGGACTGGCTGAACTTCGTCAACACCGCTTTGCATGAGGCCATGACCGGTGTCGAGTTCCCGGCGTATGCCGCTTCGTTCAAGCAATGGTTTGGCGTGGACCTGCCCGTCCCGGCAATCGGTTTCCCGATGGAATACAAATAAGTCCACTCTGACCTTCGAGGGCAGGGAGGGCTGTTCAGTCCTTTCTGCCAGGTACGGGCACGCATGAATTATCAATTGAATTTTGACGCCGTATGGCGCGACTTTCCCAACCTGCTGGCAGGGTTGGGCCTCGGGCTGGAACTGGCCCTGATCTCGATCGCCATCGGTTGCGTGATCGGTCTGATGAACGCTTTTGCACTGTTGTCGCGTTACCGTGCGCTGCGGATCGTGGCCTCGATCTACGTGACGGTGGTGCGTAACACGCCGATTCTGGTGTTGATCCTGCTGATCTACTTCGCCTTGCCCGGACTTGGCATTCGCCTCGACAAGCTGGCGTCATTTGTAGTCACGCTGTCGCTGTACGCAGGGGCCTACCTGACTGAAGTGTTTCGTGCCGGTCTGCTGAGCATCCACAAAGGGCAGCGCGAGGCAGGGCTGGCCATCGGCCTGGGTGAATGGCAGGTGAGGGCTTACATCATTGTGCCGGTCATGTTGCGCAATGTGTTGCCAGCGCTCTCCAACAACTTCATCTCACTGTTCAAGGACACGTCGCTGGCGGCGGCCATTGCAGTACCTGAACTGACCTATTACGCGCGCAAGATAAACGTCGAAAGCTACCGGGTCATCGAAACCTGGCTGGCGACCACGGCACTGTACGTGGTGGCCTGCTACGTGATTGCGATGCTGTTGCGCGCCCTTGAACAACGTCTGGCGATTCGCCGCTAGGAGGCTGTCATGTATCAACCCCCTGGCTGGTTGCAGGAGTTGTGGACCGCACGAGAAGTGCTCTGGTCGGGTTTTCTGACCAGTATTCAATGTTCGGCGCTGGCCATTGTGGCGGGCACGCTGATCGGCATGTGTGCCGGTCTGGTGCTGACCTATGGCGGGTTCTTCGCACGATTGCCGGTGCGCCTGTATGTCGACCTGATTCGCGGCACGCCAGTGTTCGTTCTGGTACTGGCGGTTTTCTACATGGTGCCTGCGCTGGGCTGGCAGATCAGCGCGTTTCAGGCGGGAGCAATAGGCTTGACGCTGTTTTGCGGCTCTCACGTGTCAGAGATCGTGCGCGGCGCGCTGCAGGCCATCCCACGGGGTCAGATCGAGGCGAGCAAAGCGATTGGCCTGCGTTTCAACCAGACGTTGCGCCATGTGCTGTTGCCTCAGGCCATGCGTCAGATCCTGCCGACCTGGGTCAACTCTTCGACCGAGATCGTCAAGGCCTCGACGCTGCTTTCAGTCATTGGCGTCGCTGAACTGCTATTGAGCACTCAGCAGGTGATTGCCCGCACGTTCATGACCCTGGAGTTCTACCTGTTTGCAGGTTTTCTGTTCTTCCTTATCAACTACGCCATCGAGCTTCTCGGGCGACACATCGAAAAACGGGTGGCCTTGCCATGACACAGACTCATACCGCAACCCCCGGCCCGGCGCTGCTCAGCATTGAGGGCCTGCACAAGTCCTACGGCGATGTGGAAGTGCTCAAGGGCGTCGATTTACGCATGCAGAAAGGCAACGTTGTGACCCTGATCGGCTCCAGCGGGTCGGGGAAGACCACCTTGCTGCGCTGCGTCAACCTGCTGGAAGAGTTTCAGGGCGGTCACATCCGCCTTGAAGGTCAGGACATCGGTTACAGCGACGTCGATGGCAGGCGTGTTCGCCACCCGGAGCGTCTGATCGCGCAACACCGGGCGATGACCGGCATGGCGTTCCAGCAATTCAATCTGTTTCCGCACCTCAGCGCCTTGCAGAACGTGACCCTGGGCCTGCTGAAGGTCAAGAAGATGCCCAAGGATCAGGCGATTGCCCTGGCCGAAAAATGGCTGGACCGGGTCGGGTTGCTGGAGCGACGCAATCACTTTCCCGGCCAGTTGTCGGGCGGACAGCAGCAGCGCGTGGCCATTGCGCGTGCCATTGCCATGAATCCCAGCCTGATGCTGTTCGACGAAGTCACGTCGGCACTCGACCCTGAGCTGGTGGGCGAAGTGCTGAGCGTGATCAAAGACCTGGCCGAGGAGGGCATGACCATGCTGCTGGTCACCCACGAGATGCGTTTTGCCTATGAAGTGTCAGACCAGATCGTGTTCATGAATCAAGGCCGCATCGAAGAGCAGGGGCCACCGAAAATCGTGTTCGAGCAGCCGAAATCGGCGCGGCTGAGCGAATTTCTCAAGAACATCCGTTTTTAACGTTTCACCCCTTTCAACGTTTTAACCCAAGGAGAATTGCATGACTATTACCCGTTATGGTGCAGGCAGCACCGCAGGTGGCGGTCAACCGCGTCCATTTGCCCGAGCGGTAGAGGCCGATGGCTGGCTGCACGTTTCCGGCCAGGTGCCGGCGCAGGATGGCGAGATTATCGTTGGCGGCATCGTCGAGCAGACGCACCAGACCATGCGCAACCTGATCGCAATCCTCGAAGAGGCCGGTTACGACATCAAGGACGTGGTACGCGTCGGTGTATGGCTGGACGATCCGCGGGATTTCTGGAGCTTCAACAAGGTGTTCGGCGAATACTTCAGCCCCGAACACGCCCCGGCACGCGCTTGCGTACAGGCCAGCATGATGGTCGACTGCAAGGTCGAAATCGACTGCATCGCTTACAAGCGCAAGTAGCAGCGGCAAGCTTTCTGAAGGAATGAGCATGACCGAAGACCTCATCAAGCGCCGGGCACGCGGGCTGGACCGGGCGTTCGATATTCTGGATTTCCTCAAGGAAAAGGCCAGGCCCATGCGCCCCAACGAGATCGCCAGCGGCATCGGCAGCCCCAAGTCGACCGTCTACGAACTGGTGGCGTCTTTGCTGGAACGGCGGATTCTGGAGACTGTCGGCAGGGACGGGCATGTCTACCTGGGTCGACAGCTGTACTTTCTCGGTCAGGCACACCTGCGGCATTTCGATTTCACGCGGGAGGCGGAAGCCTGCCTGGGCGACATCGTCAGCCAGACCCGGGAAACCGCGCAAATGTGCCTGCTCAACGGCCGCAAATACACGGTTGCGCTGATGAAGGAGGGTGAACGGCACTTCCGTATTTCGTCGGACATCGGTGAAAACGCTCCGATCCCCTGGACCGCTTCCGGGCGTTTACTGCTCAGTCATCTGACGGACCAGCAGATCATCGACCTCATCGACCCGGATGATTTCGTTTTGCCAGGCGGTGAGCGTCTGCCGCTGGACACCTTTCTGCGCGAGATTCGCCAGGCGGGTGAAGACGGCTTCTTTTCCTTCGATAGCGTGGCCGATACCTTTACCCATTGCTTTGCCGCGCCGGTCAGGGATGAGCAGGGCCAGTGCATCGCGACCTTATGCATCGTCGCGCCACGGGACGACGCCAAAACCCATTACAACGATTATCGGCGGGTGCTGATCGACAGCGCCAATGGCTTGGCTCGCCGGATCAACGAATAACTGCAGGAGTTTACTGATGAGCATCGCCGTCATGGAAAAGGGTACTGCGCAACCGGGTAGCAGCCTGGTCAGCGATGTCAGCCTGCCCGCGCTGGTCATTCACAACAGGGCGCTGGAACACAACATTCGCTGGATGCAGCGCTTTGTCAGCGACAGCGGTGCCGAGCTGGCGCCGCATGGCAAGACCAGCATGGTTCCGGCGTTGTTTCGCCGCCAACTGGACGCGGGCGCCTGGGGCATGACCCTGGCCACCGCGGTACAGACCCAGGCCGCTTATGCCCACGGGGTAAGGCGCGTGTTGATGGCCAATCAACTGGTCGGTACACCCAACATGGCGGTGATCGCCGACCTGCTGGCCGACCCGATGTTTGAATTCCACTGCATGGTCGATCACCCGGACAACGTCGCGGCGCTGGGTGCGTTTTTTGCGGCTCGCGGGCTGCGGCTGAACGTGATGATCGAGTACGGTGTGCCGGGCGGTCGCTGCGGCTGCCGCACCGAAGCTCAGGTGCTGGCCCTGGCGGATGCGGTTCAGGCTCAGCCGGCGCTGGCATTGACCGGCATCGAGGGGTACGAGGGTGTCATCCACGGTGACCAGGCCGTTGCCGGCATCAAGGCGTTCGCAGCGTCGCTGGTGCGTTTGGCGGTCGAGTTGCAGAACAAGGGCGCCTTTGCGCGGGATCGCCCGATCGTGACTGCGTCGGGCTCGGCCTGGTACGACCTGATTGCCGAAGCGTTCGATGCCCAGGCGGTGCGCGAGCGGTTTCTCAGCGTTTTACGACCCGGCAGCTACGTCGTCCATGACCACGGGATCTATAAGGATGCGCAATGTTGTGTGCTGGATCGGCGTGCCGGGTTGAGCGAAGCGCTGCGTCCGGCGCTGGAAGTCTGGGCGCATGTGCCGTCTCTGCCGGAGCCGGGGTTTGCCGTGATCGCCATGGGCAAGCGCGATGTGGCCTACGATGCGGGCCTGCCTAATCCGCTGTTGCGCTACAAACCCGGTGTGTTGGCAGCCTCGGGCGCTGACGTCAGCGCCTGTACGGTCACGGCGGTGATGGATCAGCACGCCTTCATGACGGTTGCGCCCGGTTGCGAGCTGGAGGTGGGCGACATCATTTCCTTTGGTACTTCACACCCGTGTCTGACTTTCGACAAGTGGCGTTCAGGTTGCCTGGTGGATGATGACCTGCGGGTTATCGAGCCTTTCAGTACCTGTTTCTAGTTCAGACCTCTGCAGGAGTTACCGTCATGAGCCTTCCACGAATCGCCCTGATCGGCGAGTGCATGATCGAATTGCAGCAGCACGCCGATGGCAGTCTGCACCAGAGCTTTGGCGGTGACACGCTGAATACCGCTGTCTACCTTTCTCGCCTGCTGGGTGAGCGGGCCAAAGTGGACTATGTCACAGCGCTGGGCGATGACAGTTTCAGCGATGCCATGTGCCGGGCCTGGGCGGACGAGGGGATCGGGCTGGGCAAAGTGCAGCGCATGCCGGGCCGGTTGCCGGGGCTTTACTGCATTCAGACCGATGACAGCGGAGAGCGCCGTTTTCTCTACTGGCGCAACGAAGCCGCTGTGCGGGACTGTTTCATGACGCCGGCTGCCGAGCCGATCCTGTCGGCGCTGGCCAGCTATGACGTGCTGTATTTCAGTGGCATCACGCTGGCAGTCCTGGGCGAACAAGGGCGTGCGCGGTTGCTGGAAGCATTGGGTCGTGCTCGCTTGCGAGGCGTCAGGGTGGCCTTCGACAACAATTACCGGCCTCGTCTGTGGGCCAGTGTCGAGCAGGCACGTGAGGCGTATCTGGCCTGCCTGCCGCATGTCGACCTGGCGTTACTGACCGAAGACGATGAGCAGGCACTCTATGGCTACACCGACAGCGAACAGTTGCTGGCGGCTTATCGCGAACGCGGCATCGGCGAAGTGGTCGTCAAGCGTGGCGCACAGAGCTGCCTGATCGAGGCGGGTGGCGAGCATTTTGAAATCGAGCCCCAGCAGGTGAACAATATTGTTGATACCACGGCAGCCGGAGATTCGTTCAGTGCTGCCTATCTGGCTGCGCGGCTGATGGGTGAACACCCCCGACAGGCCGCTGAAGCAGGGCATCGTCTTGCCGGTGTGGTCATTCAGCATCGCGGTGCCTTGATACCGAAATCCGTCATGCCGGTTTGATAGCACTTGCCATATTGCATGCAGTTGATCGGCTAACGCACTGACAGCAAAGCATTTCACTGGAACCTGCAGGCGAATCCGGCCACCATAGGCGCTTATTCTGCCTGCAAGCCACCCAATGGAGTCTGCGTGCCCGACGACCTGCCTTCCGAGCTTCCTCATGACCTGGATGTCGATCTGCTACCGCCACGGCAGTTGCCGTTTCTCAGGCGTCTGCTGGCACGCGTGATGGGACGCAGCCTGACAAGGCTGGGTTCGCAGCACACGCCCTCCTGGTTTCAGGGGCACGCCGACGGTTACCTGAACGGGCATATCGAAGGTGTCAGCGAGGGCTATGCCGAAGGTTATCTCGATGGTCAGGAGCTGGGCCGTCAGGTGCTGGTGATCAACGACAAGCGCCCGGCCCTCCATCGCGGACCGAAGGTGGACGATCACCTGTTCGACGACTGGCGGCTGGCGCTGACGCCCGAACTGAAAAGACGCATCAAGGGCGACGTGGCTGAAAAGCTTCCGGCTCACGCCCAGCCCAGCGCTGCGCAGTGGAAAATGATTTTCAGTGACACACCGTCCACCTACGTGATCGCAGGCGCCGGGGCGGGCAAGTCCACATCGCTGGTGTTGCGAATCCTGCTGCTGCATCACTACCTGGGCTTTGAACTGAATGCGATGACGGTCGTGACCTTCACGCGTGAATCGCGCAAGGACTTCATCAACAAGCTGATCGACGTCATGGCCCTGTGGGGGCACGCAGTGGACCAAAAGCAGGCCAGAGACGTGGTGCGCACCTTTCACTCGCGCATTCTGCCACTGGTGCGCAGCCTGCCGGGGTTTGAACAGCTGCGTGCGTTCGAAAACCTCAGTAGCCAGGCATCGGGCCAGGAAGAGGCGGACAGCAACCCTTTCGATCTGCGCATCAATGACGCGCAGCGCCAGCAATTGAACCTCTGCTATCGCGATCTGTACGCCAGCAATCCGCGTTTTCGCGAGGTCATGGCGCCGCTGTATCGCCATGCCTTGCAGCTCAAGGAGCTGGACCGCGATCACCCGGACGTGCAGAAACGCGTCGCTGTGACAGAGCTTTCCTCTAAACGGGATGAGGAATGGTGTGACACCGTTGAGGACCTGTGGATCCGGGCTGGCGCCTGGCCCATAAAAGGCATTGAGCCTATGCGCCAAGCGGTTGAAATCAATGGTTTTCCTTTCCATTTTCACGGCTATATCGCTGAGCTGGATGCATGGGTCGTACTGGGGCTGGATGCCAGCGAAGACCAGCAGCTCAAACGGCCGGGCGCTAAGTTGCCGGTATGGGCCGAGGGCGTCATAAAGCGCACCCTGTTTCAAGCTTTCTGCAGCAAGCCGCTGATATGGTTCGATAATTACCGTTCTGCCAGCGAAGTCTTGCAGTCATTGTCAGGCACGGCGGTGGCCGGACCGGGGTTCGAATATCGGGTCAAGGGTGAACTGGGCGCTGCGCCGCTGCTGGACTGTTTTGTCACGGCGGCCAGTTTTATCGAGAACCTCGGCCTGGATGTACCGGATGCTGTCGCCAATATGAGCTTTGCCAGCGATGACCCGGACCGTTTCTTTTTCGAAGCGCTGAGCCTGTTCTGGAAGGCCTTCGAAAATCACCTGCAGGCCCAGACGCCTCCGATCATGACCTACAACCGGATGTTTGCCCTGTTCGGTGAAACATCGCCGGAAAACCTCAAGCATGTCAGTGATGAGAGGCTGAGGCCGCTGTCGCACCTGATGATCGACGAGTTTCAGGACGTGTCGCCACAGATAGTGTCGTGGATACGCGCCAGCCTGAGGGAGATCCGGCGTCGTGGTCCTGCCCTGCACGTGGGACGGATTGCACAGCGTTCTTCGCTGCTGTGCGTGGGCGATGACTGGCAATCGATCTACGGGTGGCGGGGCAGTTCGCCGAAATACTTCATGGAGTTCGCTAAAGAGTTTTCATCACCGGCCACCACCAAAGTCATGCTCAGTGAGAATTTCCGCAGCCATCAGCACATTATCGACGCCGCCGAGCACATCGTTCGTGCAGCCCCGGCCATTCCGGGCAAAAAGGCTCGCGCCAGTGGTGCGCCTCAGGAGCTGCTGCCGGTCAAAGTGCTGGACCGCGACGAAAACGAACTGGCCGAGCGTGTAGCCGAGCACTACAACGATGGCGACTCGATTCTGCTGCTCTATCGCAAGGGAAGCGAGAAGGCCCGGTTTGCCGAGCGCCTGCAGGCATTGATCGACGCCGACGCTGCAATGGGGCACCAGGGCCGCCGTATCAAAACCCTGACGTATCACAGCTCCAAGGGGTTACAGGCGGATGCGGTGTTCTTGCTGGGAGATTGTCAGCACCTGACCGTATCGCCTTACAAGAATCAGGTCTATCGGCTGGCTGGGCTGGGCGACGCTAACGATCTTCAGCCGTTCGACACCGCACAGAAAGACGAAGTCTTGCGTCTGGCTTATGTGGCCATTACGCGCTCGGCGCGGCATTGCTATTGGTACATCGACGAAAGTGCAGGGGCCGCAGACGGCGCTCATATGCCCAAGGCATCTGACCGGGTGGCTCGAGACAAGCCATTCTTTGATGATAGGCGCAGGACTCGTGCGGGCTGAGCCTCAGGCAGCGTGGGGGGAGTTCACATCGACCCGTTCAGGAAAACCCGACCATTTGCTGAGGCGTGTGCGAGCCAAATAATTCGAGCTCATCCTCGATAGCCTCGATGATGCGCTCGACATCGGCTGCGTTCATAACCGTAGAACAAGGCAAGCCTGCAATGGCCACCACTGTTTCGCCACTGGCGCGATCGAACAGTCGGGCAATCATGCTCCCAGGTGCATCCATAGAGGCTTCAAAGCCGACCGGATGGAAGTGCCAGCGCATCAATTGGCAAGCATTGGGAAAAGTGACTTTGTTCATGACGATGGCCCACCTGAATAAACCGAACACTTACTGTGCTCTACGGGGTAGGCAGACCAAGGCAGGATTGATCAGGTAAAGCCATGCTTGCCGGACGATGACTGGCGCTTCCATTCATCTGTCGGAACGTTGCTTTACGGCAAGACTGCCAAGCGGTCTGACGAGTATTGAAAATAGCACTTGCGAAGCCGTTTCTGGAAAAAATTTTTATGACGGTGAGTGAGAAATTCAATGACATGAACGGCATCATGAAAAGGGATGGCCGGGCACGTTCTGTGCAGCGCTATTTGCAATCAAGAAACGCTGAAATAGAGCGGATTTTACTCGAACGAAGGTGGTTTTCCCGCAGCGCCTGGGGCAAGCTGTCGCTATTGACCCGAGGAGCTGCGCATGCTGAAAAAATCCTTTGCCGCACTCATGATGCTGGCCTCGACCAGCCATGCGGCGGAGACGGTCAATATCTACAACTGGACCGATTACATTGCGCCGGACACACTGAAAAACTTCGAAGCTGCCACGGGCTATAAAACTTCCTACGAGACGTTTGACAGCAACGAGGCATTGAATGCAAAGCTGGTCGCGGGCCATTCCGGCTATGACCTGGTCTTTCCGTCCATTCATTTCATGGGCCGACAGGTCGAGAAAGGCCTGCTCAAGACCCTCGACAGAAGCCAGTTACCTAACTGGAAGAACCTCAATCCGGTGCTGCTCAAGGCACTGGAGGCCGGGGATCCGGGCAACAAGCACGGTTTTCCCTACCTGTGGGGCAGCACCGGAATCGGCTACGACGCCGTCAAGGTCAAGGCGATACTCGGTAAAGATGCGCCGCTTGATTCCTGGGACCTGGTACTGAAACCTGAGAACATGAAAAAGCTCGCCCAGTGCGGTGTTGCGTTTCTGGACAGCGCGCCAGCGCTCTTGCCCATTACCCTGAACTACCTCGGTTTGCCGCCTCACAGCGAAGTGCCGAGCGACTATGCACAGGCCAAGGCGGTACTCGACAGCGTCAGGCCGTATATACGGAATTTCAGTTCTGCCGATTACATTGCCGACCTGGCAGCAGGGAAAGTCTGCGTGGCCGTCGGCTACTCCGGGGATATCTCCCAGGCCCAGGCGTTGGCTGAAAAAGCGGGCAATGGCTCGACAATCAACTACGTGGTGCCCAAAGAGGGCGCGCCGATGTGGTTCGACATGGTTGCCATCCCTGCCGATGCCCAAGACACCAAGGGCGCTTACGCCTTCATGAATTACCTGTTGCGGCCGGAAGTGATCGCGAACATCACCAACACCGTGCATTACGCCAACGGTAACGAGAAAGCGGATGCCTTGATCAGTCCAGCCCTCTGGACCGACACCGATGTCTACCCCGATGCAGAGATGTTGAGCCGGTTATTCGTGATGGTTCAGGTGCCAGTCAATATCGAGGTGCTGCGCCTGGGCATCTGGGACGCCTTCAAGGCTGATCATTGAACGTCCAGCCCGATATCCCGGTTCAGATGAGGTGAGCCTGATGCAATCCGGTCAACACCTGGGCTTTCAGCCGGGCCAGTAGCGGGTCACGTCGATCCCTTGGCGCGTGCAGCCCGACCGGCAGTTCATGGGTAATCGTGCCGGGCCGGTTGCCCATCACCAACACGCGGTCGCCCAGGTACAACGCTTCGTCGACATCGTGAGTGACCAGCAGCAGGGTGATGGCGTGACGCCGGGCCAGTTGCAGCAGCAAGTCCTGAAGTTTCATGCGAGTGAATGCGTCCACCGCGCTGAAAGGCTCATCCAGCAGCAATATGGCCGGGTGCGAGTAAAGGCCTCGAGCGAGTGCCACACGTTGCGCCATTCCCCCTGAGAGCGCCTTTGGCAAGGTGTCGGCAAAACCGGACAGCCCCACTTCTTCGATCAGTTGGGCGACCCAGGCGCGGTCGTAGCCGTCATCGTCGCTGAAACCGATGTTCTGCTCGACGGTCAGCCAGGGCATCAGACGCGGTTCCTGGAACACAAAAGCAACCTCGCCCTGGACACGCGCCACCGAGCCACGAAAGTCCTGCTCCAGCCCGGCGACTATTCTGAGCAGCGTACTCTTACCGCAGCCGCTGGGGCCGAGCAGGCTGACAATTTCGCCCGATTGCAGTGACAGGGCGATGTCACACAGCACCGTGTTGCCGGCGAAGACCTTGCGTTCTACCCGAATGTCCATCAACGAATCCGGCATTGATCACCCCTCACGGCGCTGACCGTTGAATGTGTCTCGCCAGGCGAGGCAACGTTTTTCCAGGCCCGCCAGCACGCCGTCGCTCAGCTTGCCCAGGGTTGCCAGAACAATAATGGCAGCCAGCACGATGTCCGGACGCGAGGTTTCCCGGCCGTCACTGAGCAGGTAGCCCAAGCCTTTGGTGGCCGCGATCAACTCGGCAGCCACCAGAAACATCCACGCCAGGCTCATGCCGCTGCGCAAGCCGGTGAACAGGCCGGGCAGGGCGGCGGGCAGCAGAATGCGCCGGGTCAGTCGGTAGCGGCTGAACCCGTACATCTGGCCGACTTCCACCAGCTTGCGGTCAATGCCACGAATCGCTGCCACACCGTTGAGATACACCGGGAAAAACGCGCCAATCGCAATCAGCACGACTTTCGAGGTTTCGCCGATGCCCAGCCACAGCAGCAAAAGCGGCACCCAGGCCAGGCTCGGGATCGAGCGCAGCCCGGCGAACGTCGGCTCCAGGTAAGCCTCCGCCTCGCGACTGAGGCCCACCCAGGCGGCAAACACCAGCGCCAGACTGGCACCGATGAAAAAGCCGCTGAGTACGCGCAACAGGCTGGCACTGACGTGTTTCCACAAGGCGCCGTCAGCCAGATCGCGCAGTGTCAGCACGATATCGCTGGGCGCGGGCATCTGATACGACGGCAACCAGCCGATGCGCACGACTATTTCCAGCACGACAATGATCAAGGCGGGAACCACCAGCCCCTTGAGCGGCGTCCTGTAACGCTGATCACGTGTGCCCTGCGCGCTGTCAGGCAAGGCTGGTTGCGCCACGGCAGGCAAGGATTCGTCCCGGCGGGTCATGGGGCTGCGATCACGGCTTTGGAGAAGTCAGGCGTGATCAACTGATCGATCACTTGTTCGACATTCACGCCTTTGCGCACCAGCTCTTCGGACACCAGAATCGGCGCCGCCGATTTGGACGCCTCTACATCGTTAGCGCTCAGTTGCGGGTTGCTCAGGTCGGTGCGGGACAATTGCAGTCGGGCGACTTCCAGCGGCAGTCCGGACTCTGTGGCGAGTAATTTGGCCAGCTCATCCGGGTTGCTCACGGCCCATTCGCGGGCTTTTTCGTAGGCGCTCAATACTGTTTTGATCGCTTGTGGATGCTCTTTCGCATAGGTTTCTGTGACGCTCAAAACACCGTAGCTGTTGAAGTCCTTGTTACGGTAAAGCAGGCGGGACCCGGACTGGAGTTCACTGGCCGCCATGTGCGGGTCAAGCCCGGCCCAGGCGTCTACGTCATCTTTCTCGAGGGCCGTACGACCGTCTGGATGCTGCAGGTGCAGCAACTCGACATCATCCTTTTTCAATCCGGCCTGTTGCAGGGCACGCAGCGTGAACAGGTAGGGATCGGTGCCCTTGGTGGCCGCGATTTTCTTGCCTTTCAGCTCGGCAACCGATTGCAGGGGCGAATCCTTGCGCACGACCAACGCGGTCCATTCTGCCCGGCTGTAGACGTAGACAGACTTGATCGGGCTGCCGTTGGCGCGGGCCAGCACGGCGGAGAGGCTGGCGGACGAAGCAAAATCGACGCTGCCGCTGTTCAGGTATTCCAGCGAGCGATTACTGCCCTGACTCAGCACCCAGGTCACCCTGGCCTCCGGCAGCGCTTTTTCCAGCCAGCCGAAATGCTTGAGTGCCAAGCTTACCGGTGAGTAATAAGCGTAATCCAGGCGTACTTCAGAAGGTGCCGTTTCAGCGGCTTGTGCCACGCCCTGCTGGCTCAGTACGACTGCGCAGGCCGTAACCATCCAGCGAATCAGAGCGCGGGGCGTCTGTAACCGAAAAGAAACAGGGGGTTGTGGCATAGTGAGGCGTCCAGATCAGGGAAACGTGGCTGCAATAACGGATTTGCATATTTCAAAATCAGCAGTCCGAAGGGTATGAAATTCACAAATGGAATATTGCATGCTCTGTGCCAAAGGCATGAGAGCCTCGCCGTTCAAGGGCTCAGGGTGTTTTTCAAGCGCTGTCTGATGTTGCTCGGGTAGCAACCTGTTGAAGGGCTGTTGGCTGGGCAACAGTCCGGCTTTTTGTCTCGGTTTTCGACGATTTTCTGACGGTTTTCTCAGCGCAGCGGCACTTTATTTCAGGGTGCATGCAACAGAATCGTTTTTTGACACTCTTAATCGTCCACATTCTTAATTTCGAAACATGTGCGCACTAAGATTCGCGCGTGATCACGGGTGAGCGCTGACTGCGCCCTTGTTCTACTGATC
Source organism: Pseudomonas syringae (assembly GCF_002157375.1). Taxonomy (GTDB): domain Bacteria; phylum Pseudomonadota; class Gammaproteobacteria; order Pseudomonadales; family Pseudomonadaceae; genus Aquipseudomonas; species Aquipseudomonas syringae_T. The sequence continues at coordinate 205,089 of NZ_MTSA01000003.1, read as the reverse complement.
CGCAGAAACTCTCGGGACGAACGGCACACGCTTGCACATTCGCACCAGCCGTACGGCTGATCCCCTTTCAAATGCGCAACGGACTCAGAAACTGATGAATATTCCAAAAATGCCTTTGACCGCCCGTCTTCAGCGCCGCATCGCCTGGTTCTTTTTCCCTTCATTGCTCGTGGCTTCTGCGCTGGTGCTGTTCACACTCGGCAAAGGTGTGCATGCCGAACCCAAGAACGGTACGCAGACACTGGTGTTTCTTCGTCATGCTGAAAAGCCGGCCATGGGGTTGGGGCAATTGAATTGTCAGGGTCTCAACCGGGCCATAGAACTGTCGGAAGTGCTCCCCAGAGAATTCGGCAAGGCTGACTTCATCTTCGCCGCCAATCCGAGCCGGCATGTCGAAGAGGGCGAGGGAGATCTGTCCTACAGCTATGTGCGGCCTTTGATGACGGTCGGACCCAGCGCGATCAAGCTGGGCTTGCCAGTCAATATCGACTTCGGTGCCAATGACACCAGTGACCTGGCCGACGAGTTGATGCGTGACAAGTACCATAACGCCATCATCTACACCGCCTGGTCACACGGCTACCTGCCGGAACTGATCAACAAGGTGGCTGAAGAGGCATCCGGCAAACCGGTCAATCTGGTGGATGACTGGACAGGCGATGATTTCGATTCGGTGGTCGTTGTCACCCTGAAGTGGGTCGACGGCAAAGCCACGCTGGATTACAAGAATCACAAACAGGGCCTTAACAACGGCACCGTGGCTTGCCCTACAACGACCTGACCTCGGGCCGGGCTTGTCAGCCGTCCAGCGCCTTCATCGACGCCGGGTTGTAACGCTCGCCTGATGCCGCTCCACGGGATGGGAAGATTGCATCCAGTTGGGCGAGTTCGTCGTCGCTCAGTTCCAGAGTGGCTGCGGCAACATTGCTCTCCAGGTATTTACGCTGCTTGGTGCCCGGAATCGGGATGATGTCGTTGCCCTGCGCCAAAACCCAGGCCAGTGCCAGTTGAGACGCACTGATGCCCTTGGCCGATGCCAGCGCCTTGACCTTTTCCACCAGCACGAGATTACGACTGAAGTTCTCACCCTGAAAGCGTGGGCTGAAACGACGGTAATCATCTGCAGCAAAGTCGTCCGGGGTCCGCAATGCCCCGGTCAGAAAACCGCGTCCCAGCGGGCTGTAGGCCACAAAGGCTATGCCCAGACGGCGGCATGTGGCGAGCACATCATTGTGTTCCGGGTCTCGGGACCATAACGAGTATTCACTTTGCACGGCCGCCAGCGGATGCGCCTTGTGCGCTCTCTCGATGGTCGCTGCACTGGCTTCACAGAGGCCGATGTGGCGAACCTTGCCTGCCTTGACGAGCTCGGCCATTGCGCCAACGGTGTCCTCGATCGGCACGCCAGGGTCTACGCGGTGCTGGTAGTACAGATCGAGGTAATCCGTGTTCAGCCGCTTGAGACTGCCCTCTATGGCCTGACGAATGTATTCAGGGCTGCCGTTGACACCCCGCGCATGCGGATCATCGCCACGCACAATGCCGAACTTGCTGGCCAGGTAAACACTTTCGCGCTTGCCCTCCAAAGCACGGCCCAGCAGGGTCTCATTGGTGTGCGGGCCATACATGTCGGCAGTATCGAGAAAGGTGACCCCCAGCTCCAGCGCGCGGTGCAGCGTGGCAACGGATTCTTTTTCGTCAATGCCGGTGGTGTAGAAGTCCGACATGCCCATGCAGCCCAGCCCGACGGCAGACACCTGCGGGCCGTTTTTGCCCAGTTGGCGCGTGATCACAATGAGTGCTCCTGACGTTTTGAAAGAGCGGTTGAGTCTGTGCCCTTTGAATGGCTCGATAAACCGGGTGATTGTGATTTCACTGTTGGGAAATTCTGAATAATCCCCTTGCTTGCCCCACGCCCTCCGGGCAAAGGCCATGCAATCCCTGCGCTCCCATCCGACCAACTGCGCTAGCCACAAAACACCGAAAAGAGTACAAATGTACTCCATGAGCCTATTATCTCCCCGTCGCAGCGCAATCCTTACCTTCATCCGCGATCGCATCGCGCAGCAAGGGCAATCGCCGAGCCTGGCGGAAATCTCCGAAGCCTTCGGGTTTGCTTCGCGCAGCGTGGCGCGCAAGCACATTGTGGCCCTCACGGACGCCGGTCTGATCGAGGTTGTGCCGCACCAGGCACGCGGCATACGGCTGCTGAACACCGAACTGCGTCCCGAATTGCTGGAAATACCCGTGCTGGGCCGTGTTGCGGCAGGCGCACCTATCGGGCCGGATCTGGACATACACACCACGTTGCACCTGGATCGCAGCACGTTCACCCGCGTGCCGGACTATCTGTTGCGCGTGCAGGGCGACTCGATGATCGAGGACGGCATTCTCGACGGAGATCTGGTCGGCGTGCATCGCAACCCGCAGGCCAGTGACGGACAGATCATCGTCGCCCGTCTGGACGGCGAAGTCACCATCAAGCGCCTGCAACATCGAGGTGATCAGTTACACCTGTTGCCGCGCAACCCGGCCTACCAGCCGATCATCGTCACGCCTGATCAGGAGTTCGCCATCGAAGGCGTGTTCTGCGGGCTGGTCCGGCGCGAATGATGGGCGCCGTCGTCAGCCTCGATGCCTTGCTGGACGAGCGCAGGGTCTGGAAGGGGCGTCAGCAGAGCGCGCCTCAGGGCAGCCCGCACCCCAGTGGTCATGCGGCCCTGGACAGCGCGTTGCCCACCGGCGGCTGGCCTGCTTCGGCATTGACCGAAATCCTCATTCCGGCCAATGGCAGTGGTGAATTGCGCCTGCTGTGGCCAAGTCTGGCGCGGCTCTCGGGTCTCGGTGAACGCATCGTGCTGGTCGCACCGCCTTACATTCCCTATCCGCAAGCCTGGCTGGCCGCCGGGGTCGACCTGCGTCATCTGGTGGTGATCGAGGCCGGAAGCCGCGATGCCCTGTGGGCCGCCGAGCAATGCCTGCGTTCCGGCAGTTGTGGCGCGGTAGTGTGCTGGCCCGGCATGGTCGATGACCGCGCATTGCGGCGCTTGCAGGTCGCCGCCGAAACCGGGCAGACCCTGGCCTTTGCCTGCCGCCCTCAGCAGGCGGCGGCCAACCCTTCACCAGCCGCACTGCGGATCGCTGTCGATACCCGGCCCGCACAAGTGCGGGTGCTCAAGTGCCGGGGCGGTCTTGCGCCGCCTTTTCCCATCCCGTTTTCGACCGACGCTTGAGGTTCTTATGCTTTGGGCCTGTGTCTTGTTGCCGCAACTGGCGCTCGACGGCGTCATGCGCCGTTGCAGCGACCCTGATGCACCGCTGGCGCTGATCAGTGGCAGTGCGCATCGCCGCATCCTGCAAACCGTCAACCCGGCTGCGCGGGCGTTGGGGCTGAGGGCCGGGCAGTCATTGACGGCCGCGCACGCGCTGGTCCCGAACGTTGCGACAGTCGTGCATGACCCCGATGACACCGAGCGGTTGCAACAGTTGCTTGCCGCCTGGGCGTATGGCTTCAGTTCCAGTGTCAGCCTCACATACCCTCGGGTGCTGCTGATGGAAATCGAATCCAGCCTCAAGCTGTTCGGGCCGTGGCCGGTGTTCGAGGCGCGCCTGCGTGAAGAGCTGACCACCCAGGGCTTTCGGCATCGCATCGTGGTGGCGCCCAACCCGATAGCGGCGCGAATGCTGGCCAACATGCACGACGGACTGAGCATTGATTGCCCGCATGAACTGCGCCGCACCCTGGAACAGATGCCACTGGAGCGCATCGGGCTGAGCCGTGAGGTGGCCACCGCCCTGACGCGTATGGGCCTGCGCAACCTGCGACAGGTGCTGGCTTTGCCGCGCAATACCCTGGCGCGGCGTTTTCCGGCCAGCGTTTTGCAACACCTCGACACCTTGCTCGGCGAACGGCCGGTGGCGCTGGAGTGCTACACGCCACCTGACTTTTTCGATGTGCGTATCGAGCTGAATTTCGACGTCGAATCGCATCAGGCCCTGTTGTTCCCCCTCAAGCGCCTGATTGCCGATCTGGCTTTGTTTCTGGCCGGACGTGACAGCGGCGTGCAACGGTTCGCCCTGCATCTGGAACATGTCGATGGCCCGGAGACCGTGGTTCCGGTCGGGTTGCTCAGTGCCGAACGTGATTCATCAATGCTCTTCGAACTGGCTCGCGGCAGGCTGGAACAGGCAGTGGTGGCCTCGCCGGTACGTGCGGTGCGCTTGCAGGCCCGCGACTTGCCGGACTTTGTGCCGGCGCACCGTGAGCTGTTCGATGAACGTGTACAGCAGACCCTGCCTTGGGAGCAACTGCGCGAACGCCTGCGTGCGCGGCTCGGTGACGAATCGGTCAATGGCCTGCGCGCTCAGGCCGACCACCGCCCCGAATGTGCCTGGCAGCCGCAGAGTACCCGCAAACCGGTCTTGCCAGCGCAGGGGGGGACGCGCCCTGGCTGGCTGCTGCGGGAGCCGCAGCCGTTGCCGGTTCACGCGACGCGCATCATTGCAGGGCCTGAGCGAATCGAGTCCGGCTGGTGGGACGGTGGCGATGTGCGTCGTGACTACTACCTGGTCGAAACCGCCAGTGGCCAGCGCGCCTGGGCCTATCGCCGCGTTGGCGAGCAGGGCGAATGGCTGCTGCATGGCTGGTTCGCATGACGACGGATTACGCCGAGCTGCATTGCCTGTCCAACTTCAGCTTTCAGCGCGGTGCCTCAAGCGCCCGTGAACTGTTCGAACGCGCCTTGCGCCACGGGTATACGGCGCTGGCGATCACCGATGAATGCACCTTGGCAGGCATCGTCCGCGCCTGGCAGGCGTCGAAAGACACCGGATTGCCGCTGATCGTCGGCAGCGAAATGCACATCGAGCATGGCCCGAAAATGGTTCTTCTGGTGGAGAACAAGACGGGGTATGAAGCACTGTGCAAGTTGATCACGGCAGCGCGGCGGAGAGCCAGAAAGGGCGAGTACCGGCTGCTGCGTGAAGATTTCGACCTGTCGCTGGACGGTTTGCTGGCCATCTGGCTGCCGGACATCGCGGATGATGCTCAGGCCTGTCTGGCGCAGGGCAACTGGCTGCGCGGGCATTTTGCCGAGCGGCTGTGGCTTGGCGTAGAACTGCATCGCGGTGCCGATGATGACCAGCGTCTGGCCGACCTGCTGACGCTGGCGCAGAGGCTGGGCATCCCGGCAGTGGCCAGCGGTGACGTGCATATGCACGCCCGTGGGCGGCGAGCGCTGCAGGACACCATGACTGCCATCCGCCATCACACCACGGTGGCCGAGGCCGGGCATCTGCTGTTTGCCAATGGCGAGCGCCATCTACGTCCACTGGAGGCGCTGGCCGAGCATTACCCGGACTGGCTGCTGGCCGAATCGGCGCGCATTGCCCGGCGCTGCACATTCGATTTTGAACAATTGAAGTACGAATACCCCCATGAACTGGTCCCCAAAGGCCAGACGCCCTCGTCCTGGTTGCGCGAACTGACCGAGCGCGGCATTCGCAGGCGTTGGCCGACAGGTTTAAGTGTGGCGGGGCGGGCGCAGGTCGAGAAGGAACTGGCCCTGATCACGGAAAAGAAGTTCGACAGCTATTTTCTGACGGTCCATGACATCGTCGAGTTTGCCCGCAGCCAGCATATCCTCTGTCAGGGCCGTGGGTCAGCGGCCAACTCGGCGGTTTGTTACGCGCTGGGGATCACCGAGCTGAACCCGGAAAAGAGCAACCTGCTGTTCGAACGCTTTATTTCCAAAGAGCGCGACGAGCCACCGGACATCGACGTGGATTTCGAGCATGACCGCCGCGAAGAAGTCATCCAGTACATATTCCGGCGCTACGGCCGGGGCAGGGCGGCGCTGACTGCGGTGGCCAGCACCTATCACGGTTCCGGCGCACTGCTTGACGTGGCCAAGGTGCTGGGCTTGCCACCAGACCAGATCAACGCCTTGGCCGAGGCGTTCAGTCGCTGGAGTGACGCGCTGCCGTCGCCCGAACGCCTGCGCGAATACGGATTCGATGCTGAAACACCTATTCTCAAGCGCGTGCTGGCCCTGACCGGCGAACTGATCGGTTTCCCCCGGCACCTGTCGCAGCATCCGGGTGGTTTCGTGATTTCCGAGCATCCGCTGGACACACTGGTGCCGGTCGAAAACGCCGCGATGGCTGACCGCACCATCATCCAGTGGGACAAGGACGATCTGGACCTGGTCGGCCTGCTGAAAGTCGACATCCTCGCCCTGGGCATGCTCAGCGCACTGCGCAGAACGTTTGACCTGGTGCATCTGCACCGGGGCAAGCAGTGGACATTGGCAGACATGTCGGGTGATGACCCAAAAACCTACGAAATGATCAGCCGCGCCGACACCCTCGGTGTGTTTCAGATCGAATCCCGTGCGCAGATGGCCATGCTGCCGCGCCTCAGGCCGGAGAAGTTTTACGATCTGGTGATCGAAGTCGCCATCGTTCGGCCTGGGCCGATTCAGGGCGACATGGTTCATCCGTACCTGCGTCGGCGCAATGGTGAAGAGGCCATTACCTATCCGCCCAAACTGAAAAGTGTCTTTGAGCGCACCCTGGGCGTGCCGTTGTTTCAGGAGCAGGTCATGGAAGTGGCGATCATCGCTGCTGATTACTCCCCCGGCGAGGCGGACCAGTTGCGTCGTGCAATGGCGGCCTGGAAGCGTCATGGCGGGCTGGACCCGCATCGCGAGCGTCTGCGCAGCGGCATGCTGGAAAATGGCTACGAAGCGGATTTTGCCGACCGCATCTTCGAGCAGATCAAGGGGTTCGGCAGTTACGGCTTTCCTGAATCCCATGCCGCCAGTTTTGCCTTGCTGACCTACGCCAGTTGCTGGCTCAAATGCCACGAACCGGCAGCGTTCACCTGTGCGTTGATCAACAGTTGGCCGATGGGCTTTTACAACCCGGATCAACTGTTGCAGGATGCGCGCCGCCATCACATCGACATTCGCCCGGTGGATGTGCGCTACAGCCACTGGGATTGCACGCTGGAACCGGTTGACCATCCTGACAGCACGCGCAATCTGGCGATTCGCCTCGGGCTGCGCATGCTGCGCAGCTTTCGTGAAGAAGATGCGCTGCGCATCGAGGCGGCTCGCTCGACACGGCCATTTACCGATGCCACCGACCTCACGCAGCGCGCCGGTCTGGACTCTCGCGCCGCCGAAGCACTGGCGGATGCCGGGGCCTTGCGTGGCCTGATCGGCCATCGGCATCGGGCGCGTTGGGAAGTGGCCGGGGTTGAAGCCCAGCGCCCGTTGTTCGATGAGCTGACCAGTGAGGAGGTCCAGGTGACACTGCCGCTGCCAACAGTGGCCGAAGACCTGATGGCCGACTACGCGTCGCTGGGGACCACCCTCGGCCCGCATCCCTTGGCACTGCTGCGGCGCCAACTGGCCGCCAAACGCTTTCGCAGTTCGCAAGACCTGCTGACCCTCGAAAACGACCGAACCCTCAGCCTGGCCGGACTGGTCATCGGCCGCCAACGGCCCGGCACCGCCAGCGGTGTGACCTTCGTGACGCTGGAAGACGAATTCGGCATGGTCAACGTGGTGGTCTGGCGCGACCTGGCCGAGCGCCAGCGCAAAGTGCTGGTCGGTTCGCAGTTGCTGCAGGTGTTCGGGCGGCTGGAGTCGAAAAGCGGCGTACGCCACCTGATCGCCCAGCGCCTGTATGACCTGACGCCGTTATTGACCGGGCTGGATGTGCGGAGTCGGGATTTTCAGTGATCCGATCAGGCCTGCAATTTGCAGCAATAATCGGTACACCCCGCCAACGAGAAGCCCCCGAATGTACAAAGACTACCCGGCCGCTTACCAGGTCAGCAAAGGCGCAGCGCTGCGCGTGGACACGGCCTTCTACGAGCGCATCCGTACGAATGCGCAGCAGCGCACGCTGGTCGAACAGTTCGACGTGCCGATTCGCACCGGGCGCGCCTGGAAGGTCAAGGCGGGGCAGGTGTTTCGAGTGACCACACCGGTGGGGCCGCAAGTGGGGGATTTCAACGTGTGGAATGCCCACGACACTCGCGAACGGCTGTGGGCGGCGCGTACGCGTCAGTTACAGGGCGCGCATGTCAGCACCCATGACCGGTTGTGGTCGAACCTGCCGTTCTTGCGGCCACTGGTCACCATCACCGATGACAGCCTCGCCAGTTATGGCATCGACGAACACGGTGGGCGCCTGCATGACTTGCTGGGCACGCGCTGCGACCCGTACATCAACAAGATGCTGACCGGCGAAGACTTTCATCATCACTGTCACTCGAACCTGACTCGCGCGGTGCTGCCGCACGGTCTGACCGAGTTTGATGTGCATGACGTGCTGAATATCTTTCAATGCACCGGCCTGAACCATGACGACCTGTATTTCATGAAGGCCTGCCCGGCGCAAAAAGGCGATTATCTGGAGTTTTTCGCGGAAATCGACCTGCTGTGCGCCTTGTCGACCTGCCCGGGTGGTGACCTGTCACTGCCAATGTGGGGACCAGAGGCGCAAGACCCGCTGAGTGTCTGCCGACCGCTGGGCGTCGAGATCTATGACCTCGACGCCGCGCTGCTGGACGGCTGGCAGTCTCCCGAGCGGGCGGCGTATGACGGTCTGCACGGCTTGAAGATTGCCAGGGCCGATTGGGAAAAGTAACCGCTCAGGACGAGCGGGCCATTTTGCGCAGCCCCCAGACCATCACCGCTCCCATGCCCAACATGGCCAACAACAAGGCCGGGTAGGAGACCCACCAGTGCAATGGGGCGGTCATCATGCTGAATTCGGACATGCCGCCGATCCCGGCAATCAGGTTCAGGGGCAGAAACACCACGTTGATCAACGTCAGTTTGCGCAGCAGGGTGTTAGTGCTGTTGTTGACCAGATTGCCCCGGGCGTCCATCAAGCCGGCGAACACGGTGGAATAGATTTCCGCCTGTTTGTAGCACTGGTCGTTCTCGATGATCATGTCGTCGATCAGCGCGAGGCTGGCGGCAGCGTATTGTTTGCCCTGCGCATGATTGCGCAGGCGTGTCAGCACCGCGCCGTTGCTGTGGATGGCGTTGATGTAATAGACCAGGCTTTCGCTGAGGTTGAACATCTGCACCAGGTGGCGGTTTTCCAGCGAGGAATTGAATTTCTGCTGCAGTTCCCGGGCGACCATCTTGATGACCTTCAGATGGCCCAGGTAGTGGTGAATGTTGTTGAACAGCAACTCCAGCAGGATATCCAGCGGCTGGTTCAGTGGACGATGGGTCCCGAGCGTACTCAATGGCTGGTCATCACCACAGATCAAGACCAGCTGATCCTGACTCAGCAGCACGCCAAACGACGAGACGTCGAACGAAAAGCTGTCCTTGCCCGAGTAGTTTTCAGGACGTTTCCAGATCACAAACAACGCATCGGGGTGAAACTCGATGCGTGATATTTCGTCCGGGTCGAGTGCCGACGCTACTGCATGCTCATCAAGGTGAAACTGCTCCAGCAACAACCTGCGCTCGCCAGCGTCGGGTTTGCTGAACCACAGAACCTGCGCCTTCTGCGGGTTACAGGCTTGCAACCGACCGTCATTGAGTTCCAGACCTTGAATCATCGTCTCACCATGCCTGACCGAGGCGTTTGAGTTCCAGGCGACGAATGAATTCTTCCAGCACCAGGCTGTACAGGTCGTCCTGCAGGTACGCGTCTTCAATACCGGCATCCAGGTTCGGGTTGTCGTTGACCTCGATCACCACCACCTGGTCGCCGGACTGTTTCAAATCCACGCCGTACAGCCCGTCACCGATCAGGTTGGCGGTCTTGAGCGCCAGTTCGACCACGGCTCGCGGGGCTTCGTGTACCGCCAGCGTCCGGCACTCGCCAATCACCTCGGCCCCTATCGCCTTGTGGTTGTAGATCTGCCAATGGCCCTTGGACATGAAGTACTGGCAGGCGAAGATCGGTTTGCGATTGAGAATGCCGATACGCCAGTCGTATTCGGTGTAGAAAAACTCCTGCGCCAACAACAACACAGAGTGTTCGAACAACTGGGCGGTGGCGGTGTGCATTTCCTCGGCCGTGCTGACCTTGATCACGCCTCTGGAGAAGCAGCCGTCAGGGATTTTCAGCACCAGCGGGAAGCCCAGTCGCGTCGCAACGTGTTGCAGCTCCTCAGGGCGATCCTTGTAGAGGATTTCTGTTCGAGGCATGCCCAGGTCATGGCTTTTAAGCAGGTCGGTCAGGTACACCTTGTTGGTGCAGCGCAGAATTGACGTGGGGTCATCCATGACCACCAGGCCCTCGCTTTCGGCCTTTTTGGCGAACCGGTAAGTGTGGTTGTCGACGCTGGTCGTTTCACGAATCAAGAGTGCGTCGTACTCGGCCAGGCGCGCGTAATCCTTCTTCTCGATCAGCTCGACATCAATGCCTAAGCGCTGACCGACGCGAATGAAGCTGGCCAGTGCCTCGGCGTTGGAGGGCGGCAGTTGCTCTTGCGGGTCATGGAGAATCGCCAGGTCATAGCGCGCCATGCGACGCGAACTGGGCTGTCGCCAGATCTTGCGACTGAAACCGTCCAGCGCAGTGGCAAACTCATCCTGCTGATCATCGCGCAAGCGCGGCAGGGCGCCGGCCTTGATGCCTGCGATGTGCCAGTTGTCACGCTTGCGAAACTCGACCATGAGGATCGGGCAGGGGAAGGCTTCAAACAACTGGCGGGCCAGATCTTTCAACGGTTCAAGTGTGGTCTGGCCGAAATACAGGGTCAGCGTAAAGCCTTCGGTGTCGTCATAGGGGTGGTCCCGAAGTGCCGTTTCCAGCAACTTGTCGAGGTCGTCCAGCGCCAGGCCGTAGAGTGACTTTCGGGTCAGCTCACTGATGGTCTTGACCGACGGAATGACATTGTGTTGCCGCGCCTCGGCCAGCAGCGAGCAGTAATAGCCGTGGCCGAGGTACTTGTAACTCCGGCACAGGTTGATGACCTGCACACGCTTGCCAGGCGTGGCCTTCAGCGGTTTTTCCAGGTAATCCTGCGCGCTGATCAAGTCTTCGCTGGGGAAGTAGGATGCCCAGTCTTCAAGCCGCTCGACAATGATCAACAGTTGCCTCTGTGTCGCAAAGGAGGGGGGTGTGAATGCACGTTTACTCGTTGCTGAAAGTGCAAGTTGGGCCGATACTTCGTTCATCTTCACCTGTGCCGCTGACATGTGTAATCGATCCGATGGGAAACAAGTCCTTTCTATTAAGCATGTGCTTTTTGAAATGTCCCGTTTCGTTACACAACTTTTACGGCGGTGCAGATGGACTTTATATTTCGTGACGCAGTGGCCGATGATGTCGATGCGCTGCTGTTTCTGGAGAACCGGTGCTTTGAAGGCGACCGACTGACGGCACGCAGTTTTCACTGGATGATCCGTCGCGCCAACGCGTGTCTGATCGTTGCCGAACACGCCGGGCAACTCACCGGTTACGCGCTGGTGCTGTTCCATCGCGGTACGTCGCTGGGGCGCTTGTACTCGCTGGCGATTGCCGACGTTGCACGGGGGCAGGGGCTGGGCAGGCAGTTGTTGCAGCGCGCCGAACAGCAGGCGGTGGAGCGCGATTGTGCCTATCTGCGGCTGGAAGTGCGCCCTGACAATGCCGCCGCCATCGCGCTGTACGAACGCAGTGGTTATCGGCGTTTTGCTCAGGTTGACGACTATTATCAGGACCATGCGCCAGCGTTGCGTTACGAGAAGCGCATTGTCGAGCCTGTCAGGCAGGGCAGCCGCTCGGTGCCTTATTACCAGCAAACCCTGGAGTTCACCTGCGGCCCGGCTTGTCTGCTGATGGCCATGAAAGCCTTGCAGCCAGAGCGCCTGATGGGCCGTGCGGAAGAGTTGCAGATATGGCGCGAAGCAACCACGGTATTCATGACTTCCGGCCACGGCGGATGCAGCCCGCAAGGGTTGGCGCTGGCGGCATGGCGGCGTGGCTTTGCGGTGCATCTGTTGGTCTCGGTGTCAGGCCCGCTGTTTCTGGGCGGGGTGCGCAGCGACAACAAGAAACAGGTCATCCGCCTGGTTCACGAACAGTTCTGTTGCGAGCTTGAGGCGTCCAGCGTGCAGTTGTTACCCGATCGCTCCTTGAACCTGCCGCGTGTGCTGGCCGAAGGCGGCAGGCCGTTGGTGTTGATCAGCAGCTACCGCCTGACTCGCTCCAAGGCCCCGCATTGGGTGATGGTGACGGATTGCGACAGTGATTTTGTCTACCTGCATGATCCCGACATTGATCACAGCCTGCATCGTCAGGCCATCGACTGCCAGCATCTGCCCGTGAGCCATGCCGATTTCAACCGCATGAGTTGTTTCGGGGCCGACAAACTCCGCGCGGCGGTGATTGTGTTTGCTGCGCCAGTGGATGATCATTCGCCGGCTTCATAAGCGGCTCAAACCGTTCACTCAAAGGATCCGGTGCCCAGATGAAAACCGTCTTCAGAACCCTGTGGATGCTCGGCATCGCCCTGAGCCTGTCGGCCTGCATCAGCGCGCCAGTCCCGCTGACGGCCAGCACCACCGAGAAGTTGCGTCAGCAGCCGCCGGTTCGCTTCCTGCTGAGCTTCGACGACGGTCCGAGTGCTTCGACGTTCTACAACCCGAGCATCACCGTGCTCGACAGCCTGGCCGACAACCCGGTCCAGCCGCACATCAAAGCGGTGTTTTTCGTGCAGACCGGCGCTACGGGCGCGGGCAACAGTGATCAAGGCCGGGCGATCATGCATCGTCAGCATGAAGAGGGTCATCTGCTGGGGTTTCACACCGCCACGCCGCACCACACCAATCATCGTTCGTTGACCGATGACGAGCTGGAGCAATCCCTGACCCAAGGCTGTGCCATCCTGGCGTCAATCACCGGCTCACCGACCGTTTTGCTGCGTCCGCCATTCTGGAACTACGACAAACGCACGTTCGGTGCGTACCAGCGGCACGGCTTGCAGGTGCTGCTAACCGACCTGAGCGCCAATGACGGCAAGATCTGGGGCTACAACTTCAGTCTGCGACGCCGTTCGAACATGGTCAGCCAGCTTTCCCGGGTGCGCGAACGTATTGCCGCCGGAGAGCTGCCAGCCGTGGAGGGTGTGGTTCCGGTGGTGGTGACCTTTCATGACCTGAACCGTTACACCGCACGGCATGCACGGGAATACCTGCAGATTCTGGTCGACAGTGCTGCGCAGACCGGCGTGCGGCTGGCCGACAAACCGTTTTACGACGACAGCGCGCAATTGCAGCGCGCTGCACTGGCCCGCACGGTCAAGGACGATGCGCAGCCAGTGCAACTGCCCGGCGTGTGGAACTGGATCTGGGACCGCAACGCCCACTGACGGTTGATCAGACCAGGGTGTTCTTGCGCACCTGGCCACCCTGAACAATCATTGCCAACTGCTCACCCTGGCCAACCAGGCAATTGATATCGCTCAGCGGATCGCCATCCACCACCAGCAGGTCGGCAATGGCGCCCGCCGCGATGCAACCCAGTTCACCTTCGCGTTGCAGAATTTGCGCGGCAACGCTGGTCGCACTGCGCAGCGCCGCCAGATTACCCAGCAGTTCTGCGCGGATCTTCAGTTCGTGGGTCTGGTATTCGTGCATTTCGCCCAGCAGGTCGGAGCCATAACCCATTGGCACGCCCGCTTCGGCGAACAGCAGCAGGGCGTTACGCCCGGCCTGACGGACATCCTCGATCTTGGCCACCGAGTCGGCAGGCAGGCCGAAGCGTTCGCCGTATTCGGCCAGCATTTCGTAAGTCACCTGGGTCGGCACGGCAAACGCGCCTTTTTCGGCCATCAGCCGAGCCGTGTCGGCGTCCACCAGATTGCCGTGCTCGATGGTCCGGACGCCGCACTCGACAGCACGGCGAATAGCCCGTGCGGTGTAAGCATGGGCCATGACGTAGGTATTCGCTGCGGCCGCTTCGTCAACGATGGCGCGAATTTCGGCCTCGCTGTACTGGGTGTTGGCAATCGGATCGGTCGGCGAGGACACGCCGCCCGATGCCATGATCTTGATCTGATTGGCGCCCTGTTGCAGCTCTTCGCGCACCGCCAGGCGCACGTTATCGACGCCGTCTACCACACGGGCGATGGCACCGGCCCTGAAGCAGCACGAGCAGGGTTCATTAAGCAGCAGTTCGCCACGGGCGCGCATGTCGCCATGCCCGCCAGTCTGCGACAAGGCTTTGCCGGAGGCGAAGATTCTTGGCCCTGGAATCAGGCCCATCTGAATCGAACGCGCCAGCGCCCAGTCTGCACCGCCTGCGTCGCGTACGGTGGTAAAACCACGATCCAGCATCGCGGCCAGAATCGGCAAGGCGCGGTACATGATGATGGCGTTGGGTTGCAGGGCATTCATGCCCAGGTTGGCATTGGAGGCCAGCACATGCACATGGCAGTCGATCAGGCCGGGCATCAGGGTTCTGCCGCCCAGATCGATCACTTGGGCATTGGCCGGTGCAGGCTGGCCTTCAGCGCGGACCTCGACAATGCGTTCGCCCTCGATCACGACTTCCTGGCCCGTAACGAGCTGGCCCCGTTGCAGGTCCAGCAGACGGCCATTGCGCAGGATCAAGCGGGCGGATTCAGGGGTACTCATTGATAAACTCCAGACAAAGGGCGATGAACAGTGGGCGCAGGATCACGGTACAGCAGCGCGCCGATGCCGCTGACGATGGCGGCGAACATGATGTAGAAGGCGGGCGCGAGGTTGCTGCCGGTTGTGGCAATCAGCCAGGTGATAGTGAACGTGGCGAAGCCGCCGAAAATCGTCACGGCAAAGTTGTAGGCCACTGAAAGCCCCGTGGACAGCACGTGGGTGGGCAGCAATTGCCCGAAGGCGGCGAGGATCGAACCGATATAGCCGGAGATCAGCAGGCCCAGTACCAGTTCGAAGATCAGCAGTGAATACAGCCCCGGCATCTGGTTGATGAACAGGAACATCGGGTACGCGCTGAAAAAAATGGCAATCGCCGAACCCAACAGCCACGGGCGATGACCGCTGCGGTCGGCCAGTGCGCCGACAATCGGGGTGGCGACGATCAGCACGGCACCGCCCATCATGCCGGCGCTGAACCCCATCCACGATGGCAAACCCAGGACGCGCTGTGCATAGGACGGGATGTAGAAGAGGATCGCGTAAGTGCAGACGGTCCACAGCACGACCAGAGAAAAGCTGATCAGCGTCTGGCGCGGATACGTCTTGATGACTTCGCGCAGCGGTGACTCGACGGGTTTGGCAGCCGTGTAGGCCGGGGTCTCGTCGACGCGGCTGCGGATGTAAAAGCCCACCGGACCGATCAACGTACCGATCAGGAATGGCACGCGCCAGCCCCAGCTTTCCAGCTGCGCCTGGGTCAGGTAGCTCGACAGAATCGCACCCAGCGCAGAGCCGAGCAGCACCGCAACACCGATGCTGGCCTGAATCCAGCTGGAGTAGAAGGCTTTCTTGCCCTCGGGCGCATGTTCGGTCAGGAACGCCGTGGCGCTGCCCATTTCGCCGCCTGCGGAAAACCCTTGCAGCAGACGCGCCAGCACGATCAATACCGGTGCCAGGTAGCCGATCTGCGCGAAGCTCGGCGTCAGGCCGATGATCAGCGTGCCCATTGCCATGAGCAGGATGGTCAGCGAGAGCGCCGCTTTACGCCCGCGCTTGTCACTGTAGATGCCCAGCACGATACCGCCTACTGGCCGCATGAAGAACCCGACGCCAAAGGTGGCCAGTGCCAGCAGGTAAGAGGTCAGTTCGCTGCCGGTGGGGAAGAAGACCTTGGCGATGATCACCGAGAAAAAACTGTAGACCGTGAAGTCGAACCACTCCAGGCCATTGCCGATCACTATGGCAGTGACGGCGCGACGGGCTTTCTGATCATGCGTGTGTGAGGCGGATTGTTGTGTAGTCGTGCTCACGAGTGGGCTCCTGCATGCGATTCACGCAGGGAAGCCCCTGCATTGGCTGCATTGATTAAGGGGCAGAATGGGCTTGGTGCAGCAGAGGCGGGTCTTTTGCCCGCGTCATTCGAGAGTAGGCGCTAGGCGGTTTTTGAGAAAACGTTCATTACGCAGATTTGCATGCGCAGGGCGCATGCAAGTTGTCAGGCTTTCAAGGTGTCGGGGTGCCCGGGTGCAGCGCTATTTCGTCGGTCAGCCATTTCTCGAAGGCCCGCGCTGCCCGCCGAGGCGTCTTGCCGCTGGGTGTCAGCAAGTAGTAGCCCCCGACGGCACCTACGCTGGAGTTGCAGGCCGGCACCAGAGCGCCGGATTGCACATGACGATCAATCATCGGTTGCCAGCCGAGCACAATGCCGTGACCGGCCAGCGCCAGGTCCACCAGAACCGGGTACAGGTTGACGGTCATCCGCTGGCGGATCACTGACGCATCCACGCCTTGGCGGTCGAACCAGTCAGCCCAGGACAGCCACTGACGCTGTCCGTCCTCCAGCATCAACAGGCAATGATCGAGCAACCGGGCAGGCTCAAGCACCTGACCTTTGAGGTAGTCGGGCGAACAGTAGGCATTCACCGATTCGGCAAACAGCAACGTGCTGTCCAGGCCTGCCGGTGACACTTCGCGCAAAAAATACAAGGCCAGGTCGAATTCGGCGCGGATCAGCGAGTCCAGCCCGTCGACCACTCGCAAACGGATGTCCACCGCCGGGAACGCATCGCGATAACGCCCCAGCAGCGGGCCGAGCCACAGGGCGGCGACACCGCTGGAGCAGGCCAGTGTCAGTTGCTGTTCGCCGCTGTGGGCGATGACTTGTGCGGTGGCCTCGGCACACAGGGTCAGCATCCGTTGAATCTGCTCGGCGTAGACCTGCCCGGCAACCGTCAGGTGAATGCGCTTGTGCTCGCGACGGAACAACGCCCGACCGAGGAATTCTTCGAGTTGCGCGACCTGTCGACTGATCGCGCTCTGCGTCAGGTTCAGTTCCGTGGCGGCGCGGGTAAAGCTGCCGTGCCGCACAGCGGCTTCGAAAGCGATCAGGTTCTGCAGCGGCGGAAGCGGTTCTATACGCACAATGGCTCCTGTTGCGGGCCGGTTTACAAAGGATCAGGAAAGGGCGTCGACAGCAGCCAGTCTCTGAACACGCACAACGACGGCAGGTTCTGAAAGCGCGTGGCATAGACCAGGTAGTAACTGCGCCCGCTGTCCAGCGGTTCGAACAGCGTGACCAGTTCGCCGTTGGCGATTTCGTCCTGCACCAGAATGCGTGGCACCAGTGCAATACCAATACCCGCCGCCACAGCCTGGATCAGGTGCGAGGTCAACTCGAAGCTCGGGCCGGGGCGCATGATGTGGTGGGCCAGGTGATTGCTGTCAAACCAGTCCGACCAGGCATTGGGCCGGGACACGACGCTCAGCAACGACTGTTGGGCAACGTGCGCCGGGGTCATCGACCGGTAACCGGGAAGCGCCGTCGGGCTGGCGATGACCACCAGCTTTTCGCTGACCAGCGAATGAGCCCTGTAGCCTGGCCAGTTGCCGTGGCCGGCACAGATGATGGCGTTCATTTCGCTGGCCGCAGGTGTCAGGTCGGCATGCACGATGCGTGAATGGATATGCACCACGTAGCCGGGGTGCCTGGCGTAAAAGTCATTCATCCGCGGCAGCAGCCATTTGGAGCCGAACGTCGGCAGTACCGCCAGGTGCAGCGTGCCGCCTTCGGCCTTGTGCGCAATGGTCTGCAAGGTTGCACTGCGGATGCGACCCAGTGCAGCGGCCAGTTCGTGCTGATACAGCGCACCTGCTGTGGTCAGCTCGATGCGCCGGCCGTCACGCTTGAACAGCTCCACGTCCAGTTGCGCCTCCAGCGCCTGTACCTGTCGGCTCACCGCACTCTGGGTCAGGGCCAGTTCGTCGGCCGCTTTGGTGAAACTGCCGTGCCGCGCCGCAGCTTCAAAAGCCAGCAGCAGTGACATCGAGGGCGTCAGTCGTCGCGTGTTCATTCATAAAACTCATGGAAAAACGGCAGGTTTTACGTTTGCACCGACGCGTGACAGGCTGGAGAATCCCTGTAACCGTTGATAACGCCATGCATTCGAGCGTTTCAAAGCATACGTGCTTTGCATATAAAACGCCTAGCCAGCCAGGAAGACCCCATGATCGCGCTGTTGAAACCGACCTCCGAGCAGGCCGGTCACTACGACCGTTTTCTCAATGCCTTGAGTGAAGGTGGCTTTCGCGGCGAAATCGCCAGGGATCACGGTTCGCGCACGGTGCTGGCCACCGACAACTCCATCTATCAGCGCCTGCCACAGGCGGCGGTGTTCCCGATGGACAGCCACG
This sequence comes from Pseudomonas syringae, assembly GCF_002157375.1. Taxonomy (GTDB): domain Bacteria; phylum Pseudomonadota; class Gammaproteobacteria; order Pseudomonadales; family Pseudomonadaceae; genus Aquipseudomonas; species Aquipseudomonas syringae_T. Next base: position 186,793 of record NZ_MTSA01000003.1, on the reverse strand, counting down.
ATGTGGCGATTGTTGCCCGTCTGGCTGCGCGGCCCGAGCACAAGGACGTCGTGCTGACCCCGCGTGGCGGCGGCACCGGCACCAATGGCCAGTCACTGACCGATGGGGTGGTTGTCGACCTGTCGCGGCACATGAACACCATCCTCGAAATCAATGTCGAGGAGCGCTGGGTGCGTGTACAGACGGGCGTGGTCAAAGACCAGCTCAACGCCGCGCTCAAACCGCACGGGCTGTTTTTCGCGCCTGAACTGTCGACCTCCAACCGCGCCACCGTGGGCGGCATGATCAATACCGACGCCAGCGGGCAGGGCAGTTGCACCTACGGCAAGACCCGCGGCCATGTGCTGGAACTGACCACCGTTTTGCTCGGTGGTTCGTATGTTCACAGCCAGGCAATGGGCGCCGAGCAACTGGCCAGCGAGCAGGCACGCGTCGACCGGGCCGGTGACGTGTACCGCTGTGCCCAGCAGATTGCCGACACTCAGGCGCAGTTGATAAAAGATGTCTTTCCGCCACTCAATCGCTGCCTGACCGGCTACGACCTGGCGCACCTGCGTGAGGAAGACGGGCGCTTCAACCTCAACAGCGTGCTGTGCGGCTCTGAAGGCTCGCTGGGCTTCATCGTCGAAGCCAGGCTCAATGTGTTGCCGATTCCCAAGCATTCGATCCTGGTCAACGTGCGCTATGCAGGCTTCATGGACGCCTTGCGCGACGCCAAGGCCTTGATGGCGCACAAGCCGCTGTCCATCGAGACCGTGGATTCCAAGGTGCTGATGCTGGCGATGCAGGACATCGTCTGGCACGGCGTGGCCGAGTACTTTCCGCAGGACCCGGCAACACCGACGCTGGGCATCAACCTGATCGAGTTCAGTGGCGATGAGTTGAGCGACGTGGAGCAGCGCGTGCATGCCTTCGTCGGCCATTTGCAGGCAGACACCTCTGTCGTGCGCCTCGGTCATACGCTGGCAATCGGCAGTGCGGCGGTGAATCGGGTCTACGCGATGCGCAAACGCTCGGTGGGATTGCTCGGCAACGTCAAGGGCGAGGCCCGGCCTCAGCCTTTTGTAGAAGACACCGCCGTGCCGCCGGAAAATCTCGCCGATTACATCCAGGAGTTTCGCGCGTTGCTGGACAGCTATGGCCTGCAATACGGCATGTTCGGCCATGTGGATGCCGGCGTGCTGCATGTGCGACCGATTCTGGACATGAAAGACCCGGCGCAGGCAGCGCTGATTCGCCCCATCTCTGACGCCGTTGCGGCGCTCACCAAACGCTATGGCGGCTTGTTGTGGGGCGAGCATGGCAAGGGCCTGCGTTCGCAATACGTTCCCGAGTATTTTGGCGAGCTGTACCCGGCGTTGCAGGCGCTCAAGGCTGCCTGTGACCCCTTCAACCAGCTTAACCCCGGGAAAATCGCCACGCCTGCGACCGTGCCCGACGCGCGCCTGACCCTGGTGGACGAGGTGACGCTGCGCGGCGATCTGGACCGCAAGATTGACGAGCGCGTGTGGCAGAGCTACGACAGCGCGCTGCATTGCAACGGCAATGGGGCCTGTTACAACTACGACACCGACGACGCCATGTGCCCCTCGTGGAAAGCCACCCGCGACCGGATTCACTCGCCCAAAGGCCGGGCGTCGCTGGTGCGTGAGTGGCTGCGCCTGCAAGGCGAGCAGGATGTGAACGTCTTGACCGCCAGTGCCAGGGCGCGCACGGCCAACGTGCTGAAGAGCCTGGCCGAGCGAACGTTCAACAGTGTGGCCAGAGTGGCGGGGCAGAAGGATTTCTCCCACGAAGTGTTTGACGCTATGGCCGGTTGCCTGGCGTGTAAGTCCTGCGCTGGGCAGTGTCCGGTCAAGGTCAACGTGCCCGAATTCCGTTCGCGTTTTCTGGAGCTGTACCACAGCCGCTACCTGCGCCCGGTCAAGGATTACCTGATTGGCTCGCTGGAGTTCAGCATCCCGCACCTGGCACGCTTTCCGAAGCTGTACAACGCGCTCATGGGCGCAAAACCGGTGCGTTACCTGCTTGAACACGTTGCCGGGATGGTCGACAGCCCGTTGCTGAGCCTGATGGATTTCAGAGCCGTGTGCGCCCGCTGGAATGTCGGGATCGCCACGCCGCAGCGGCTGGCCGCGCTGACCGATCAGCAGCGCAAGCGCACGGTGGTGCTGGTGCAGGATGCGTTTACCCGTTATTTCGAAACGCCCGTGGTAGCAGACTGGCTGGAGTTGATTTCGCGTCTGGGGTATCAGGTCTACCTCGCGCCGTTTGCGCCCAATGGCAAGCCGTTGCAGGTGCAGGGCTTTCTCGCTGCGTTTGAAAAGGCCGCCATCGTCAACAGTCAGTCACTGGGCAAACTGGCGGAATACGGCATCCCGCTGATTGGCCTGGACCCGGCCATGACCCTGGTCTATCGCCAGGAATACAGCAAGGCTCTGGGCAGCGAGCACGTGCCGATCGTGATGTTGCCGCAGGAATGGCTGGCGACCGAACTTGAGGCGCAGAGCGACGCTCAGTCAGACGAAACCTATTATTTCCTGCCGCACTGCACTGAAAAGACCAACGAACCGGGCAGTATCGGCCTCTGGCAGACAGCCTTCGCCCGCGCAGGCCTCAAACTGGAGGTGCTGGCAAGCGGCTGCTGTGGCATGTCCGGCACTTATGGGCATGAAACCCGAAACGTAAAAACCAGTGAAACGATCTATCGCCAGTCCTGGCAACCTCTGGTAGCACGCCACGCAGGTGATGGCCGATTGGTCGCCGACGGCTACTCATGCCGCAGCCAGGTCAAACGCCAGGATGGCAAGGTTGTGCAACATCCGTTGCAAGTACTGCTGGAGCGGGTGCGGGCGAGTTAATCAGCACGCGGAGCGCCCAGAACGACATGCGACGCGGAGCGTCGCCCGATGGCTTGAATTATCGTTCCGTACGCTCTGGCGCTCAGCGTATACCCACGTCCGCTTTTGATTCTGGCCGAAGGCCGTGGGCGCGGGCCGGGCGACGCTTCGTTTGTTCGTGAAAGGGTCGGTATGATCGCCGAAGATGCATTTTTAGGATCAGCCCTCACACCAGGTACTTGTTGAACCACCCCAACGTTCGCTCCCAGGCCAGTTTGGCGGCAACTTCGTCGTAGCGCGGGGTGGAGTCGTTGTGAAAGCCGTGGTTGGCACCCGGATAGATGTAGGTCTCATACGTCGTGCCGGCCGCTTTCAAGGCTTTTTCATAAGCGGGCCAGCCTTCGTTGATGCGCGTGTCCAGTTCGCCGTAGTGAATCATCACCGGTGCCTTGATCTTCGCCACGTCTTTGGCGTCAGGCTGACGCCCGTAGAACGAGACCGCCGCGCCCAGCTCCGGGTACGCAACCGCCGCAGCGTTAGCCACGCCGCCGCCGTAGCAAAAACCGGTGATTCCGACCTTGCCGGTGGTTGCATCATGTTTCATCAGCCACTCGACGGCAGCGAAGAAGTCGTTCATGAGCTTTTCCGGGTCCACTTTCTGTTGCAGCTCTCGGCCCTTGTCGTCATTGCCCGGGTAACCACCGACCGATGAGAGTCCGTCAGGCGCCAAGGCGATGAACCCGGCTTTGGCCACGCGGCGGGCGACATCTTCGATATAAGGGTTCAAACCGCGATTCTCGTGCGCCACCACAACGGCAGGCACTTTGCCGGTGGCTTTGGCCGGACGCACCAGGTAGCCGCGCACCTGACCATGCCCCTTGGGCGAGGGGTAGGACACGTACTCGGCAATGATGTCCGGGTCAGTGAACTCGATCTGTGTGGCCATCGCGTAATTCGGGCTGAGGGAGGCAAGCAGCGCGCCTGCGGTCAGGCCGCCCAACGAGAACAGCGCTGCACGGTCAAGAAACTCGCGCCGGTTGATCTTGCCGTGTGCGTAGTAGTCGTACAGCTCAAGCAGTTCAGGCGCAAAGTCTTTCGCGGTGAGACGTTCCATCGGTGCGTTCCTTTTGAGTCATTCAGGACTGCCCGCGTCTTGACGGGCCACAGGCATGCGCGATCAACGCAATGCCGTTGCCGATAGTATTTCCAGGAACCCGGGATCGCTACTGCCAATTGACGAACAGCTGCGGCCTTTGCGATCTGGTCTGCGAATTTAAAAAGGGGGTCGAGATTGCACTACCTGCCCTAAGTGATGTCCATTTGACACCTCCCTGCACGCCGCGACGCTTGATTGCGCGCCTGCAGGTACACTTTATTGTCGAGCCGCCGTATCCAGCGTGATCGGTTCAGGCCGACAATAGATCATGATCTCGACCTGGGCTTTGCACGAACAGTGGCTGCGCTCGCCGATTTTTCGTACAGACCCGCTATTCATGCTCATATTCCACCTGCATTTCGAGATAACGTGATGATGACTCTTCCAGCGGAAGACCGCGCCCAGCTGTTCAAGGACACAGCTATCCAGTTCTGGAAACACATCACGATCGTTTACGTCGCGCTGAGCATTCACTGTGTGCTGCTGGTAGTGTTCATTGGCCTGGGCATGCAGGTCATGTGGATAGCAAACATTGTCAGCACGCTGATCTATGTCAATTGCCTTTACCTGATCCGCCGGCAGCGTTACCGCCAGGCCGGGCAATTGATGTCCCTGGAGATCATCGGTCATGCGCTGCTCGCGACATGGGAACTGGGGTGGGAAAGCAACTTCAGCTTTTACCTGTTTTGCGTGATCCCGATCATCGCCTTTACCTTTCAACTGGTCCCGGTCAGGCGTATCGGCTATAGCCTGGCGATCCTCCTGTCGCTGGTCGGATGCTTCACCTTTCGCCGCTACATGGGACAAGGCTACGGCTTGGGCCAGGGCGTGCTGGACGCGTTCGGCATTATCAACATACTGACGGCGACCATCTTGTCGATTTATGCCACCGCTTTGTCAGTACGCTTCACATCGTCGATGCAGCTGAGCCTGTTTCATATTGCCAATCGTGACAGCCTGACCAACCTCTACACCCGCAGGCGGGTGCTGCAACGCGTGCGGGAACTGGAGGGAAGACGTCTGGGGTTGTCTGCTTCTCTGGTCCTGCTGGACATCGATCATTTCAAACAGATCAATGATCGTCACGGGCACGAGACCGGAGACGCTGTGCTCCAGCGTGTGGCTGAAGTCATCAGTACCAGCGTGCGCGGCAGTGACATCGCCGCGCGCTGGGGCGGTGAGGAGTTTCTGGTGTTGATGCCGGACACCAGGCCGGAAGACGCGCTGAGGGTGGCGGAACGTATCTGGCAGCGCATCAGTGAAGAGGCCGGCCGGATCGAAAAGCGCGAAATTCCGGTTACCGCGACCCTGGCGGTGGCCACGCTCGCCACAGGAGAGACGTTTCAGGTCACACTCAACCGCGCAGACACCTCGCTCTACATGGGCAAGCAGCAAGGGCGAAATCGGGTCATGGTTGCCGGGTGAGCAGCGAATTCACTGCACACGCCGCCAGCGTGTAGACTTTCGCGCTTCGAATCGGGGAGTCTTGCGTTGCGGGCTGCCCCTAAAGTCTGTGTGTTGATCAAGGCGTACTTATGGATTTGCGTCAGCTTGAAGCCTTCGCGGCGGTCATGTCGGCGGGCAGTGTCACCGCCGCCGGAAAAATGCTTGGCCGCTCTCAGCCATCGGTCACCCGGGCCATTCAGGAGCTTGAACTGGAGCTGGGCTTCTCGCTTTTCGAACGCAGCGGCCCCAAGGTCACGCCTACCCACAAAGCCTTCATGATGTATGGCGAGGTGGAAAGCGCGTTGCTGGGTGTCCGCAATATCCGTCAGCGCGCGCAGCACATTGCGCAGGAAGAAAACCATCAGATCAAACTGGTGGCGATCTCGGCCCTGGCTGCCGGGCTGCTGCCCACCGCGTTGTCCCGGCTGTCCGAGGCCCTGCGTCCGCAACAGATCCAGTTGCAAAGCATGTCGCCGGAGAATGTGGTTCAGGCGGTGCTGTCGAAAACAATGGACCTGGGCGCGGTGAGCCTGCCGCTGGAGCACCGCGGTCTGGAGATTCACTGGATCGGCGAAGCGCCGTGTGTGGCGGTCTTGCCCGCTGACTCTGACCTGGCCGCTCATGACGTTTTGTCGATGGAGCTGCTGCGGCAACAGACGCTGATCACCATGGCCAACCCTTACCGTTTTCGCAGGCGCATCGACAAGGCCTTTCACGACGCCGGAGGCGAGCCGCCGCGCATGCTCGACACCAATACCTCGCTGATTGCCATGCAGATGGCCAGGGTCGGGCTGGGCATTGCGCTGGTCGACCCGTTCACTGCGATGGGCGTACCGCTGAAGGGTGTCGTGGTCAGGCCGATTGCCTGCTCCATTCCGTTCTTCTTCGGCCTTATCTCAGCGTTCGCCAACCCGCTGTCTGACGTCGCGCGTGCGTTGGTCGACGAGATTGCCATTTCTGCCAGGATCCTGTTGCCGGAGATGATCATGCACGAAGCCAGTGCTCACGATGCGCTGTTGCAGAGCATCTACGCCGAGTGATCGAACGGTGCAGGCAGCGTTGAGGCCTGTCATCGCGCAAGGCTGAAGATTTCGTGGCGCAGAGCGTCACGAACGCGCGTCAGTCCTGACTCTTCTCGTTCCCCGCGCCCCAGTGTGGGAGCGCCCCCGTGTTTCTCTGCGCCACAAATCCCCGCCACTCAACGCTCCAGACCCTCCTTAAATTCCATTCAGGAATATCAATATGCTTTTTTGCGTGTTGCGAGAATAAAAAGCGGCTTTTACTATTCGTATTAAGCATTCAAAGGCATCAAGAATTCATTTTTTGTTGATGTGGAACAGTTTTTGAATTGATTTGAGTCAACGCCCGTGCTTCGGGCCTGTACATTTTCCGAGTACCGATCAATGTCTGATGTAAACGCCCCCGCAGGTCTCGCGGCACTGGAAGCTCGCTTGCAACAGGACCTGACCTGGCTGGACCTGCCTGCCAAGCCGTGGGTCAAACCCCGGATCAGCGCCGGGCTGGCGGTGCTTGACGTGGCGATCATTGGGGGCGGCATGGCCGGTCTGGCGCTCGCGGCCGAGCTGCGGCATCTCGGCGTGGCGGCGGTGATTTTCGATCAGTCTCCGGCGGGCTTCGAAGGCCCTTGGGCGACCACGGCGCGCATGGAAACGCTGCGCTCGCCAAAGCAACTGACCGGACCGGCGCTGGGTTTGCCGGCGCTGACCTTTCGCGCCTGGTATGAAGCGCAATTCGGTGCCGATGGCTGGGCCGCGCTGGACAAGATTCCGCGCCTGCAATGGGCCGAATACCTGCGCTGGTATCGCAAGGTGCTGGCGCTGGATGTGCGTAACGAACACCGCGTGAGCCGGGTCGCACCAAGAGCAGACGGGCTGATCGAGCTGGATGTCATGACGCCTGTGCAGACGCATTTCCTGCTGGCCCGGCATGTCGTGCTCGCGACAGGGCGAGACGGGCTGGGCGGGCCGTGGGTGCCGGATTTCGCCCGGCAACTGCCGAAGCATCTGTGGACACACTCGGCGTCCGGTTTGCAGGATGAATGGTTCGAAGGCAAACGCGTTGCGGTCATCGGCGGCGGCGCGTCGGCGATGGACAGCGCCGCGACTGCACTGGAAGCAGGCGCGACACGGGTTGACCTGTTGATCCGCCGCGCCGAGCTGCCCCGGATCAACAAGGGCAAGGGCGTTGGCAATCCGGGCATGGTCCACGGTTACTGGCGCCTGCCGGATGTCTGGAAGTGGCGCATTCGCCATTACCTCAACACGCAGCAAGTGCCGCCGCCGCGCGGCAGCACGCTCAGGGTCTCGAACTCGGGCAGGGCGCGTTTTCTGCTCGACAATCCGGTGCGCTCTGCCGAAGTCAGTCCGGCAGGCGGGGTATGGTTGCAGACATCCAAGGCGCGCATCGAGGCGGACTTCGTGGTGTTCGCCACCGGTTTCCGGACAGATTTCGAGCAGCGTCCCGAATTCGCACCGTTCTCGTCGCAGATTCGTGTCTGGCAAGACCGTTTTGAGGCGCCGGCTGGCGAGGCCGACGCGGAGCTGGCAGTACTGCCTGATCTGGGCAGTTGTTTCGAGTTTCAGGAAAAGACCCCAGGCAGTTGTCCGGGGCTGAATCATATTCACTGTTTCAGCTACCCGGCAGCACTGAGCTACGGCGCGGTATCCGGCGACATTCCGGCCATCAGCGAAGGCTCCAAACGTCTGGCCCACGCGCTGGTCGGGCTGCTGTTCAACGACGACATCGCCCTGCATTTCGAATCCATGCGCGAGTATGCCGAGCCAGAACTGCTGGGCGATGAGTGGGTGGCCAGCGAGCCGACCGCCGACGAGTCACGTCCATGATCGGCTGGGCCCTGCGCCGACTCACCCAGTCGTTGCTGGTCATCGTGTTGATGACGCTGGTGGTGTTCGTCGGCCTCAACGCCATCGGCAACCCGATGGACATTCTGGTTGGCGAAGACCTCAATCAGGCCGAACGCTTGCAGGCCATCGCCCATCTGGGGCTGGACAAACCGCTGTGGCAGCAGTACCTGATCTTTCTCAAGGGCGCTGTCCACGGCAATCTGGGGCAGAGCTTCGTTTACCACGAAGACGCCATGCGCCTGATCCTGCAACGGCTACCCGCCACCTTCGAGCTGGCGTTCAGCGCGCTGTTTCTGGCTGTGGTGATCGGCGTGCCACTGGGCATGTTCGCCGGTCTTTATCCGGATCACCCGCTGTCCCGACTGATGATGGCCGCCAGTATTGTCGGTTTTTCACTGCCTGCGTTCTGGGTCGCGCTGATGATGATCATGCTGTTCTCGATCACACTCGGCTGGCTGCCGGCCAGCGGCCGTGGCGAGACCCGGGAATGGCTCGGTGTGCAGTGGTCGTGGCTGACGCTGGACGGGTTGCAGCACTTGCTGTTGCCCGCGCTGAACCTGGCGCTGTTCAAGATTTCGCTGGTGCTGCGCCTGACCCGAGCAGGCGTGCGCGAGGTGCTGCCGCAAGAATTCGTCAAGTTTGCCCGCGCCAAAGGCCTGTCGCCGATGCGTGTGATGTGCATGCACGTCATGCGCAACACCTTGATCCCGGTCGTGACCGTGCTGGCGATGGAGCTGGGTTCGACCATCGCCTACGCCGTGGTGACTGAAAGCATTTTTGCCTGGCCCGGCGCCGGCAAGCTGATTCTCGACAGCATCAACATGCTTGATCGCCCGGTGGTGGTCGCCTATCTGATGGTGGTTGTGGTGATTTTTGTGGTGCTCAACCTGATTGTCGATGGCTTGTACTACTGGCTGGACCCCCGCGTGCGTATCGAGGCCTCCCGATGAATGTCACTGAAAAAGCCTTGCCTGCCAGCACGCCGTTGCAGGCCCAGTCGCCGTGGCGTCGGGTGGCGGTCGAGTTCATGAGTTCCGGCACGGCGGTGGTCGGTCTGCTGCTGTTGGTGATCATTGTGCTAGTGGCAGCGTTGGCACCGTGGATCGTGGTGCAGAACCCCTACGACCTGATGCAGCTCAACGTCATGGATGCGCGGATGCCGCCCGGCAGCCTCAATATGGACAGCGGTTACACCTATTGGCTGGGCACTGACGGGCAGGGCCGTGATCTGGTGTCGGCGATTATCTATGGCTTGCGCATCAGCCTGTGGGTCGGTATCGGCTCGGCATTGATCGCGGCGGTGATCGGCACGTTGCTGGGGCTGGTGTCGGCGTATGTCGGCGGCTGGGTCGACGCCTTGCTGATGCGTCTGGTCGACCTGCTGCTGTCGTTCCCGGTGATTCTGATGGCGCTGATGATTCTGGCCTGGCTGGGCAAAGGGGTCGGCAATGTGATGCTCACCCTGATCCTGCTCGAATGGGCCTATTACGCGCGCACTGCTCGCGGTCAGGCGCTGACTGAAAGCCGTCGCGAATACGTCGATGCCGCGCGCGGGCAGGGCGTTGGCCCGTGGCGTCTGGTGATCGGCCACATCCTGCCCAACTGCCTGCCGCCATTGATCGTGATCGGGGCCTTGCAGATCGCCCGCGCCATCACGCTGGAAGCGACGCTGTCGTTCCTTGGCCTGGGTGTGCCGGTTACCGAGCCGTCGCTGGGGCTGCTGATCGCCAACGGCTTTCAGTACATGCTCAGCAATGAATACTGGATCAGCCTGTTTCCGGGGCTGGCCCTGCTGATCACCATTGTTGCGATCAATCTGGTAGGCGACCGTCTACGCGATGTCCTGAACCCGAGGTTGCAGCGATGAGCCTGCCTGAAGTGCCGTCCGTGCCGGTCGCCGTCGAGCAGCCGACCCTCGATGTTCGCGATCTGTGTACCTCCTTTCATACCCGCGCCGGTGTACTGCCTGCGGTGCGCAACGTGTCGTTGCGTGTGCAGCCGGGCCGTATCCTGGGGCTGGTGGGGGAGTCTGGGTCGGGCAAGTCGGTGACCGGCTTCTCGATTCTCGGTCTGGTGGACGAACCAGGACGGATCAGCGGCGGCCAGGTGCTGTTCAAGGGCCGTGACCTGACCCGGCTCTCGACCGCGCAACTGCGTGAAATCCAGGGCAACCGGGTAGCAATGATTTTTCAGGACCCGATGATGACCCTCAACCCGGTGTTGCGCGTCGATACGCAAATGATCGAAGCCGTGCGCGCACACAGCCCGCTCGGTAAGCGTGAAGCCCGCGAACAGGCCAGTCGTACGCTCGCGCTGATGGGCATCCCCAGCCCCGAAGAGCGCCTGCGTGCTTACCCGCATCAGTTGTCCGGCGGCATGCGCCAGCGGGTCGCGATTGCCATCGCGCTGCTGCACGCCCCGGACCTGATCATTGCCGACGAGCCGACCACCGCGCTGGACGTGACCATTCAGGCGCAGATTCTCAGTGAAGTGCAGAAGCTGGTGCGCGAGCAGGGCACGTCACTGATCTGGATTACCCATGACCTGTCGGTGGTGGCCGGTCTGGCTGACGACGTGGCGGTGATGTACGCCGGGCGGATCGTAGAACAGGGCTCGGTCGCTGACGTGCTGGACCGTCCGCAACACCCTTACACACAGGGGCTGATCGACAGTTTGCCCAGCCGTAACAAGCGTGGTCAGCGCTTGCGGCAGATCCCCGGCATGGCGCCGGACCTGCTGTCGATGCCTGCCGGCTGTGCGTTTGCCGCGCGCTGCTCCAGAGCGTCTGAGGTGTGCGCGCAAGACCCCGAACCACGCGAAATTCTGCCGGGCCACACGGTTCGCTGCTTTCACCCAGGAGCTGCCGCCGATGTCCAGTGAACAGATCCCCCTGATCGAGTTGCAACAGGTCAGCAAGACGTTTGGCAAACCGGTGGACGAGCACTCGTTGCAAGGGCTGTTGCAGCGCCTGCACCTGACACGCCCCAAGCCGGTGACGCATGCGGTGGATCGGGTTGATCTGCGCATCGTTCGTGGCGAAGTGGTCGGTCTGGTGGGTGAGTCGGGCTGCGGTAAATCGACCCTGGGGCGCATGGTTGCCGGGCTGTTGCCGGTGTCTTCCGGCAGCGCATGGGTGGACGGCAAGCCTCTCGACAGCCTGACCACACAGGAGCGCAAGGCGTTGCGCCTCAAAGTGCAGATGATCTTTCAGGACCCGTCGTCGAGCCTCAACCCGCGTTTGCGGGTCGACCGTATCGTCGGCGAAGGCGCGCTGCTGCATGGCCTGACCGACCGCAAAGGTGCCGATGACTATGTCAGTGCTCAATTGCAGCGTGCCGGGCTCAGCCCGCAGTTACGGCAGCGCTACCCGCATCAGTTCAGCGGCGGCCAACGCCAGCGTATCGGCATCGCCCGCGCGCTGGCGGTACAGCCAGAATTGCTGGTCTGCGACGAATCGGTGGCAGCGCTGGATGTGTCGATTCAGGCGCAGATCCTCAACCTGTTCATGGACCTGCGCGATGAGCTGGGCCTGACCTATCTGTTCATCAGCCATGACCTGGGGGTGGTCGAACACCTCTGTGATCGTGTGGTGGTGATGTACCTGGGGCGGGTGGTCGAGACCGCCTCGGTCGATGACCTGTTTGCACGGGCCAACCACCCGTACACCCAGGCGCTGTTGGCGCAGATCCCGCGTTTCGATATTCGCAGTACCCGATATGACGCGATCAAAGGGGAAATCCCCAGCCCGCTGAACCCGCCTGCCGGGTGTCATTTCCACCCTCGTTGTCCGCACGCCATGCCGCGCTGCCGCGAGGAAGTTCCAGCGCTGAGGGAGGTTTCGCCGAACCACCTGAGTGCGTGCCATTTGAATGATCAACGCTGAACGAGCCCCCGAGGCTCGTCACTCTCTGCCATTGCGTACAAGGAATCACCATGAAACCACTCGTTCGTTCGTTACTGGCCTCGGCGTTCGTGCTGGCCGCCGGCGGTGTTTCGGCACAGGACCTGCGTATCGGTTACGCCGACCCGGTCTCGTCTCTCGACCCCCAGCTGAATAACTATGCGGGCGACCGCTCGGTGGCCCTGCATGCCTTTGAATCACTGGTCAGCCGTCGCGACGACAAGACCCTGCCGGGCCTCGCGAAAAGCTGGAAAGTCGTTGATGACACGACGTGGGAGTTTGCCCTGCGTGATGACGTGAAATGGCAGGACGGGACGCCGCTGAAGGCCGACGATCTGGTGTTTTCGTTCGAGCGTGCGCGCAGCGTGCCCGGCAGCGTTGCGTCTTACGCGGGGGCCATGCGCACCGTCGAATCAGTCAAGGCCAAGGATGATCACACGCTGATCATCAAAACCCGCCAGCCCAACGCCAACCTGCTGCCGGACGTGGATTCGATCTACATCGTCAGCCGTCACGCGGGCGCCACCGCCAGCAGCGCCGATTACAACTCGGGCAAGGCGATGATCGGCACCGGGCCTTATCGCTTTGTGTCCTATGTGCCGGGCGACCGCACGATCTTTGCCCGTAACGACAGCTACTGGGGCGCAAAGCCGACCTGGGACAAGGTGGATTTCCGCTTTATTGCCAACGCTGCGAACCGCACGGCAGCGTTGCTGGCGGGCGACGTGGACGTGATCGACAAGGTATCGCCTACCGATGTGGAACGCCTGCGTAAAACACCAGGTGTGAATGTGTTCGCCTACCAGGGCTTGCGTGCGCTGATCATTCAGCCGAGCTTCCGCGCCGGTCCGAACGCGTTCATTCGTGACAATGCAGGCAAGCCACTGGCCGAGAACCCGTTGCTGGATGTGCGGGTGCGCAAGGCGTTGTCTCTGGCGATCAACCGCCCGGCCATCGACGAACGCATCATGCAGGGCACGGTCACCGAGGCCAACCAGTGGATGCCGGCCAACACCTTCGGGTACAACCCTGAGATCAAGAACATCCCGTATGACGTGAAACAGGCCAAGGACCTGCTGGCGCAGGCCGGTTTTCCTGAAGGTTTTCAATTGACTGTTCACGTACCGGGTGATCGTTACCCGCAAGCACCGGAAGTGATGCAGGCCGTGGCGCAGTTCTGGACGCGAATCGGCGTCAAGGTGCAGCTGGAAGTGCTGCCGTGGGCGGTCTACGCGGGCAAGGCGAACAAGAACGAACTGGCTATCAGTGTGATCGCCTGGGGTAATGGCACAGGCGAAGCGGCCTATGCGCTGACCAACATCCTGACCACGGTCGACAGCAGCAAAGGGCAGGGCGCGTCCAATTGGGGGCATTACAGCAACCCGCTGGTGGACAAGGCGCTGGCCGATTCAACCGCTGAGTTCGACGAAGCCAGACGCCGCACGATTCTTCAGGACTCGGTCAAGGTGGTCAGTGACGACGTTGGCATCATTCCGCTGTTTCATTACCAGAACATCTGGGCCGCGCGCAAAGGCCTGAAAGTCGAGCCGCTGGTCAGCGACCGTACTGCGGCGACCATGGTCACCGAACAGCCGTGATTTTCCCTCGTTCGCGCACTGCAGATGACCGCGACGGCGCGAACGCCACCCCAGCCTTGCAGGATATTTCATGACATCGACTGCTGAACACCCGACCACGCCGGACTTGCTCGATGATCTGCTGGCCATCGAGCCTGGCAGTTCTTTGCACACCGTGCGCCATGCGCGAGACAAGGTGGCGTCAGCGACCCAAGGCAGCCAGGCGCTTTTTTTCGATCCGGCGCTCGACAATGACCTGTCATTGAGTGAGCGGCTGTGGGTGGCGTACTACGCAACACGGCTCAGCGCACAGTCCACCCTGAGTGCGCATTATCTGGCGCAGTTGGAGGATGCAGGTGTTGAGTCTGCCGCGCTGGCCCACGTGAATGCCGGTCATATAGAGCGCATGGAAGACCCGCGCCTGGCTGCGATTCTGCACTTCACCCGCACCTTGATCGAATCCCCGGTGCATGGCGATCAGCGTGCCTTGCAGGCATTGCAGCAACAAGGCCTCGCCACGGCTGAAATCGTGGTCCTGGCGCAACTGATTGCCTTTCTGTCCTATCAGGTACGTCTGGCCGCCGGGCTGACGGCCCTGAAATCTGCCGGAGCAACCCAATGAGTGAGCTCATCCAGATCGAAGGGTTTACCAATCAGGTGCTGGGCTGGAAAGCCTGGTTGCCCACGGTGCAACTCGACGACGCCACCCCCGAACAGATCGCTGTGCTTGAAGAGAGTCATCCGCAGGCCAAGACCTCGGATTATTACCTGACCCTGGCGCATCACCCGGACATCCTTCGTCAGCGTTCTCAGGCTTTCAACGCCATCATGTATGCATCGGGCGGTCTGTCTCGTGCCGAGCGGGAACTGGCCAGCACGGTGGTCTCGCGGATCAATCGCTGCGTGTATTGCGCGTCGGTACACGCACAGCGTTTCGAGCAACTGGCCAAACGCAATGACGTGATTGCCCAGGTGTTCGCCGACCCGCAAACAGCGGGCACCACGGCGCGGGAAAAAGCCATTGTGCAGTTCGCCATCGACCTGACCCTTGAGCCGGCGGCGCTCGATGCCGGGCACATTCAGGCGTTGCGCGAGCAGGGGCTGGATGACGCACAGGTGCTCGACCTGATTCACGCCATTTCGATCTTCGCCTGGGCCAACCGGCTGATGCTGAACCTCGGGGAACCGGTCTTTCCCGAGGCATGACGTGCATTGTCTCAGGCGGTACATCGTTGGAGTGCCGGGGCTGGCCCGCTCGTTGCAAGAGTCGTTGAAACAGTGGTTGCGCCACGAACAGGCAACTTGATCACGACTGAGGTAATGGAATGCTGATTGCGCAAATATCCGACACGCACGTACGTCCACGAGGGCAGCTGTATCAAGGCGTCGTGGATTCGAACGCCATGCTGGCGGCTGCCGTCGATACGATAAACGCACTCGACCCGCCACCGGATCTGATCCTGTTCAGCGGTGATCTGGTGGATGAAGGGCGTCCGGAAGAGTATGCAATGGCCCGCGAGTTACTGGCACCATTGCGTCAAAAACTGCTGATGATTCCCGGTAACCACGATCATCGGCAGAACCTGCGCGACGCCTTTCCCGAGCACGATTACTTCATGGAGGAAGACACGTGTAACTTCGTGCATTCAGGTGCGGCTCCCGTGCGCATCATCGGGCTGGATATCAGCGTGCCCGAACAGCATCACGGCGACATGACCGATCGGGCGAGCCAGTGGCTGGATGAAACACTGGCACTGGAGCCTGACAAACCGACGCTGATCATGATGCACCAGCCGCCCTTTCCAAGCGGTATCACCTGCATCGACGCCTACCGCTGCGAGCGAGGCGAGCGGCTGGCCGAGGTGGTGTCGCGATACCCGGCGGTGGAGCGGATTGTCTGCGGGCACATTCACCGCTTCATGCAGCTTCGTTTTGGCGGAACGCTGATGTGTACGGCACCGAGTACTACCACGGCCATTGCCTTGCAACTTCGACCCGGTGCCAGCGACGCCTCGTACATCGAGCCGCCTGCATTGTTGCTGCATCACTGGAAACGCGACACGGGCCTCATTACCCACTGGGTGCCGATCGGCACGTTTGACGGGCCTTTCGCCTTCGCCTGAACCAGGGCTTTCTCAACCACCTACAGGCCTGACCGCGCAACGCTTTCAGGCCGTTTGCTCCTTGGCCAGGTTGACCAACACGATACCGGCAATGATCAAACTGATACCTGCGACAGACATCAGCGTGGGCACCTGTTGATAGCGAAACGCGGCAATCACAGTGATCAGCGTGATTCCGAGACCTGACCACATGGATGTGATCAAAGACATCGGCAAGTCCCGTTGCGCGTACCCCAGGCAGAGAATGCCAACCCCGTAACCCACGATTGACGTGATGACCGGCAGCCATCGGGTGAAGCCGTTGCTTTCTTTCAGCGCGATGGTTGCCACTGTTTCAGCAGCGATGCCAGCGAACAGGAACAGGTAGGCTTTGAAGAGCATAAGGGCAGACCGTTTTTTTAGGGTTCAGGAGGCGAGCGAGATGATCTGATCAGCGTAGAAACCGTTGAACGGGGTGCGTAGCGACACGGAGTAAGCCCCGGTCGACTGGAATTCCAGCCAGTCGCCTTCTCTGATATCGCTGGGGAATGAATAAGGAAAGGCCAGCCGATCCATGCTGTCGCAGGTGGGGCCGAATACCTGATAAGTGTCTTGCGATTGACCCTCATAAGGGGCGTCGTCACGCCAGACACGCGCAGGGAACTGCAGCCATTGCTGGGCCGAGAGCAGCCCGCCGAAGATGCCCGCACCGCAGAAAACAGTGTGCTCGCGCCTTGACAGCACTCGGGCAAACAGCGACATGCCGCCGTGGACCAGGCCACGGCCTGCTTCGCAGATCAGGTTCAGGTCCTTCAATGCCGGGCTGCTCTGGATGTGGTCGCAGACCCTGCCGACCAGCGCGGGCGTGTCACCCATCGAGTTCAGGTAATTGCCGGGAAATCCTCCGCCGATGTCCAGATGCCTGATGTGCTGAGCGGTGTCGCGCACAATCGACTCGGCATCGTTGAGGGCGGTCAGCCAGGGGCCTGTTTCGATCGCCTGAGAACCCACATGAAATGACAGTCCCAACGACCAGTCAGTGACCGAGGCCACCTGGTGGACGAGCTGCGTCGCCCGTTCAGGGCTTGCGCCGAACTTGCCCCTCAGGTCATACACTGCGTTGGATTCAGACGGGGCATAGCGGACGAACAGCGTGATCGAGCTGTCGCGCTCAGGCAGCACGTCACGCATCTTGGCAAGCTCCTCGGCACTGTCGAGTACGAATGAGCGCACGCCATACCGGTAATAGGCTTCCTTGAGGCAGTGCCGGGACTTGACCGGGTTCATGAGGTACTGAACCGGTTTGTCCAGCGTGTCGTGTACGGTTGCGACCTCTGCCAGCGAGGCCACATCAAAATGATTGATACCGCCCTTGTTCAAGGCTTCGAGCACCTGCACCAGGGGATTGGCTTTCATTGCGTATAGCACGGTGCCAGGAAAACGCTCGCTGAACTGCCGCGCGTTTTGCGTAATCCAGCGCTGGTCAACGGTATAGAAAGTGTCGCTGGTCTCATCATTCAATTGCGCAATAAGTGTATCCACGTTGAACTTCCTGGCGGTGGGGATGTAAGGGCTGTGCAGCAAGCTTCATGCCAGTGGTCTTGTAAGTCCGGGGGCTTATTCAATGAACGGCAACGGGTAAACATGTATACAAGATGCACCACCAAAAAAGGGCATCTGTTTAATGTTCGGTTCAGGGTGGTGCGGGCTATCGTTGTTCTGAACATTGTTTCAATAGATAGCGTTTTGCTACATGTATTTATCTTTCTTTGTAATCAATAAATACGTGGGTGCCACTGTCGGAATACATGTCGACTTGCATGCTTATAAGAAAGACCTTCCATTTCATGGGTTTGACGAATTTACTCGTGTGTTGAGGTCTGTTTTTTTCTGTGTGTCAATTGCGCGCAATGCGCATTTTCAAGCGAGGTGGCACGGCACTTGCTGAAGGCTTGATAGTGCCTTTATGCGTATTAGCCACTGCACTCACGTCTTGTGTTAATGACGAAATGATAATGTTTATCAAAGGACCAGATGGTGCCTGTTCGGGTCGCCGACGGCAGGTGCAGGGACGTCAGCGTTATCAAGAGGAAGATTATTTAAATGGATTATCGTGCTTTTTATCTTAATAACGCCCGGCAGTTTCTAACTGCACGCCAGCTCTCGTTTGAGGCGCTGGACGGTGTAGTAGGGCGGCAGTATGCGCAGGCGCATTTGACGCTGATGACCAGTTCGCCCGTCCACGGAATTGCCAACTCGGCCAGCGACATAGATTTGATCTGTGTGACGCACGACCGGGAATCCGATCAGTCGATGGCCTCGCAGATTTACCACAATGAACACCACATGGAGGTGGTTGCGTTCGCCCGAGAGGAAGTTGAGGCCTCCCTGCTACAGCTGACCCGGGTCGCTGAACAGGGCACCGCACAACAACTGTCTGCGTTCAAACAGTGGGATAAGCAACAACCCGTGTCGCGCAAGTACCTGGAACGTCTGGTGTGCGCGGTATCGACCGACCCCTCCTTGCCTTACCTGGACAGCCAGAAGAGTTTGAGTACGGTCTGGTCCGTTTCGGCGTTCGATGACTACCGTCAGAGCGCCTGTTTCTCTGCGCTGGCCTGGCGCAGCGGCGAGTACCGCGCGGCGGCCGCCTACGCCTGCAACGCCGCACTGTTTCTCATGAATGCGATTCTCGCCCGCCACGGCTGGGTCAACTCCAACCGTAAATGGACGTTACTGCGCTGGCACAAGGCGCTGCACACCCACGGCATCGTGATCCCCGACAGCCTGACCAACGCCGTCGAGCAACTCTGGCAGCGCGCCTATCCGGCCTGCCGCAGCGGGTTGCAGGGGCCGGACTTGATGCATTTGTGCGAGTTGACGCTGCTCGCCGAACACTCCTTTGCCTATGAGGCCGACTACGCCGTACTCAGCCCGCGCATCGAACGCTCCACCGCCAGCGCTTTTCTGCCAGGTATAGAAGTGGTCATCAACGCCGCGCGCCGCGCGACGCTTTTACCCACCCTTGCTCTACCGGAGGCGTTCAACACCCGCCCGATCGACCTTGCCGAACAGCCTCACGATATGGCTGCCTGCCTGTTGCGTGCTGCACGCGCAGGGCTGATCAGTTTCTCACTCAAGGATCACCACCCGATGCAGGGAGCACACGCATGAATGCCCATTCCGAACACGCATCCGGGCGTCGGTGGTTTCCGCGCCTTGGGGGTGGTTACAGCTACGCCGCAGGGGATCACGTGGAAAAACTGATCGCGGTGGCCTGGCTGCTGATGACCGAACTCGAAGCGTATCTGGAGGACCTTGAAGGTGCGACCGGAGAACCCCGGGTCGTCCACGCGCTGAGAATCAAGCTGGCGGAGCTGATGGTGGATATCGATTGTCGTCTGGCGGGTGCCGATACCCCGAATGAGTTGCACCAGTTCGCCTTGTTCGCGGAGTACGGCCTTTCGGACGTGATCGCCCATTCCGGGGAAACCGCCATCGACTGGCTGGGTATCCCGACCGATGTCACGGCTGACTGCGAAGACGACGCCGGCCGGCTGATCGACCTGTTCAAGGAAGTCCTGAATGCCTTCCCCGGCAAGCTGTTCAACCCGCTGTTGCCAGGCACTCAGGGCCAGGTCCTGCGGACCTTGCGTGACTGGGACAGATCCTGCCGCCTTGCCGGCCGCGACGCCGCTTTTCTGGCTCCCTTGATGAGGTCCCTATGAACAGTCCTGTCCTGCCCGAATCCGCTGCACAGGTGCCTGCGCGCAAATCATCGTTCGTCGAGCGTTACGGCGCGGTGTTTGGCCGCGAGCAAGGCCTGATGTTGCGCATGGCCGGGCTGACCGCCGCCGAGCAATCGGCGGATGGCTCCTGGATAACCGACGACACCGGCCGCCGCTGGCTGGACTTCGGTTCTTTCGGCCTGCACCTGTTGGGGCACCGCCACCCTGTCGTGGTGGCTGCACTCACGCGGCAAGTGGCTTCACTCGGCCTTTCCAGCCGCATTCTGGCCAACGAGCCTGGTGTGAGTGCCGCAGAGCGTCTGGCCGCGAGCGTCGGCCGACCCGGTAACGGTGTGCTTTACGGCAACAGCGGTTCGGAGGTGATCGAAGCCGCCCTCAAACTGGTGCGCATGCAAACCGGCAAACGCCGGGTCATTGCGCTGAAATACGCCTATCACGGCCGCACCAGCGGCGCGCTTGCAATCAGTTACGGCTACCGCGGGCATGCTGCGCTGATGCACGCCGAGGATGTTGTATTCATTGATGCAGGCGATCTCGACGCGGCACGCGAAACGCTGGCCGAAGGTGACATCGCTGCGGTGATCGCCGAGCCGGTTCAGGGGGAAGGCGGAATCCGGCCTCTGGACATGCGTTTTCTGAGCGACCTTGCAGGGCTGTGCCGTGAGCACGGCGCGTTCATGATCCACGATGAGATTCAATCGGGGCTGGGGCGTAGCGGGGCGCTGGTGTGCGGAGCGCCTGCCGACATCATCGTGTTCGGCAAGACGCTGGGTGGCGGCGTGTTTCCCGTGGCGGCGGCCATCTACGACAGCCGTCAGTTCGGCGCTCCGGCCCGAGACCCCGTCGTTCATGCATCGTCCTACGCGGGCAGCGCCCTGGCCGGGGCGGTGGTCAATGCGGTGCTGGATGTCGTCGGCGATCCCGCCTTCTGCGAACGCGTCAACGCGCTGGGGCAGATCGCGATGAACATCCTGCGCAGCCGGTTGCAGGACTGCCCGGCCGTGGCCGAAGTCCGCGGCAGCGGTTTGATGATCGGTGTCGAATTCACCTCCAGCCAGTACGTGGCCCAAACCCTGATCGAGGCTGCGCACCGCAACGTGCTGGTTGCTTTCTGCCTGAGCGCGACTCAGGTCCTGCGGGTCTATCCCGACGCAACCATCTCCAGAATTGACCTCGAACAGGGCATCAACAGCTTCTGTGATGCCATCGACGCTGCTTATCTTTCAATCCAGTGACGGAGAATTTCTATGCCTGACGTATCGACCAGCGTACTTCTAGGTGACTTCGAGCCAAGCGAAGTGTGGCCCATTCTCTCGGACTTCGCCCGCTATCCCGACTTCATGAGTGACGTTCTTGACGTGACGGTTCACCCGCGACAAAGCGAATATGTTTCCAGCACCTGGCGCGTGCTGATCAACGGCAGTGAGCTGACCTGGACCGAGCAGGACTGGCTGGTGCCACAGGAGCGCATCGAGTTCAAACAGACCGATGGCGACCTGGAGGTGTGGTATGGCGAGTGGTTGCTGGTGCAGCGCGAAGACGGTCTGCATGTGGACCTGAACGTGACGTTCGACCTCGGCATTCCATCGCTGGCCGAGGTGTTGCACCCCATCGGCGAGCGCGCCATTCGCGCCAACAACATTCAGATGCTGGACGGAATACGCAGCCAGTTGCTTGCGCGTCGTCATCAGAAGGTTGCGGCAGGAGGCTGCTGACATGCGCTCGACACTGATCATCACCGGGGCCAGCGGCGCGCTGGGCTCCTGGTTCGTTCGAACCTGGCTGAGTCAACAACCTGACTCGCATGTCATTGCCCTGTGCCGTTCCGAACAGGCGGCCAAAGGATGCCTGCAAGACCTGCCGGAAAGCAGTCGCCCGCGGCTGGAGTGTCGGATCGCCGACCTGACCGATGCTGCATCGCTCACCGCGCTGGCGGCCAGTCTGCCGGTCATCGAGCGGGCGACGGCGGTCCACCTCGCCGCCGATGTCGCGTGGGACAAAACCTTTGAAGAGATGCAGGCGCTGAATGTCGAGGGCGCGCAGCTGTTCTGCGGTTTCGTCCGGACGCTGGTGCGTCAGCCCCATTTCATCTACGTGTCGACGGCCTTCACTCGCTGCGAAAACTGGAATTACCGCAACGGCTACGAAGAAAGCAAGGCGGCTGCGGAGCGCGGATTGCGCAAGGCCTATGGCGAGCAGATGCCTATTTCAGTGTTCAGTTGCAGCCTGGTGATCGGCGCCACCCGCGACGGCGCAATCAGCCGCTTTCACGGGCTGTACCCGCTGATTCGCTTCATCAATTCATTCTCGCCGCCGTTTCTGGTGGGCAACCGCGAAGGGCTGTTCGATCTGGTGCCTATTGACTGGGTGGTTGACGAACTGGTCCATCTGGTCAGCCATTGCGTGGCGGGCGGGGCGCCGCGTGACGTGGTGGCTTCGGCAGGGGACGCGCGGCTGCCCTATGAACAGGTCATCCGCATCATTGAGTCGCGTGTCGATCATGCGCGCCAGGCGTTCGGGATTGCGCCATTGATCCCGGCACCGATCCTGCGCAGCCGACAGTGGGCATTCCTCAAGCGCTCTCTGGTTGCATGGCGTCCGGAAGGCATTTCGACCCGGGATTTTCGCTATTTCGAGCGGCTGTTGCAGATCTATGGCGTTTACGCGGAAAGCGACTTGGTCAGGCCGCCGCTGAATACCCGGCGCTCGGCGCCCCGTGCAGAAGAGTTTTTACCCAAGGCCGTGGATTACTGGCTGGCCCATGCACCCGATGCACGGATCAGCCTCGACAGGCTGGCCGCGAAATCCGCGGCAATGCCCGGTTAAGAGGGCCCTTTCAACGATTGAACGGGAGATGAAACATGGTGAAGACAATCGAACTCGACGCAATGGACAGTGGCGCTTACGACAGACGGGCCGAGCGGGCGACGCTGGCACGGCATCACCAGCAATTGACCACTGACCTCAAACAGCTCAGCGGCTGGCGGCAGGGCGGGCAGATAGGGTGGCAGTGGGCCGTGATCGTTGCGGCCATTGCGGCGGCCGAGTTGACCGATTCGACGCTGGTGTGCCTGTTGGCAATGCTGGTCATCGCCACCCGTCAGCACGCGCTGCTGGTCCTCATGCACGACGCCGCACATGTATTGATCAGCCGTGACAAACGGCGCAATGACCTGATTTCCAGCGTGTTTCTGACGTTCCCTCTGACATTGAGCACGTCACGCTATCGGGCGCACCACATTGCCCATCACAAACACCTCAACACCGCAGACGATCCGGATTACGCAGACGCGTTCGCGCCGCCGAGCTCCGGGCAGTTCTGGCAGGCTCTGCTGCGCGATATCAGCGGGCTGTCGACCCTGCAGTCGCTGCGCACGATGGACAGCTTCAGCGTGGTCGGTCTGTTCACTACGCCGTTGCCGTCGAACCGCACCGAACGTCGCCAAGCGCTGGTCTTTTATGCCTGCGCACTGGCGCTTGTTGCCGCGTTTCATGCCTGGGTCGGCGTGTTGCTGTACTGGCTTGCGCCGCTGGTGTTCTTTCTGCCTCCGATCCTGCGGATCCGCAGCCTGTCGGAACACGCCGGGCTTTCTACCCGGCACGTCACCCGCGACGCACGCAGTATCAGCCCCGGCTGGCTGGAGCGAATGCTGTTCGCGCCCTGCAACATCAATCGGCACTGGGAACATCACCTGTTTCAGCAAGTCCCCAGCTATTACTTGGGAACGCTGTCCCGGCGTCTTGCGCACCATTTGCCGGGTTCGGCTGCCGCCCGCAACACGCAGGGCTACCTGCTGGGCGCGCGTTGCATGCTGGCCGAACTGTATGGCGCCAACGGACGGGCACGCTCAGTGGCGTCTCTGGATCAGGAGGCCTGACCCATGATGCTGACCGGTTCTGAAATCGTGAAAATGCGTGAAGTGGGCAGTGTCGTCATAGAGCCCTTCGACCCCGTCCATGTGGAGGTCAACTCCTACGGGTGTCACCTGGCCGATTTGCTGCTGGAGTACCGCAGTGACCGCATCGATCCTCACGGGGAACTGGAGGTGATCGAACACCGTATTCCGCCTGAAGGGTTTGTGCTGTACCCCCATCGTTTCTACCTGGGCGCCACGGCCGAACAGATCGGCGGTATCGACTTCGCCAGTGAGCTGTACGCCAACGTGTCGACAGCGTCCTGTGGCGTTTTCATTCAGACCAGCGCACCGCTGGGCCATACCGGTGCGGCGATCAGCTGGACGCTGGAGATCGTCGTCACTCAACCCGTGCGCGTGTACGCCGGGACCAAGGTTGCCAAGGTCTGTTTCTGGGCCAACTTCGGGCTGACCACCTGTTATGCGGGACGCTACTTGGGTTCCAAGAGCACCGTGCCCTCGAAAATCATTCTGGATTAACCATGATACTGACCGGCAGTGAAATCGAAAATCGTGTGCGTTCGGGTGAAATCATCATCAGCCCTTTCTCCCATGAGAACGTGAACCCCAACAGTTACAACTTCCGCCTGCATGACCAGATGAAAGTCTATGAAGACGACGTGATCGATGTGCGCACCGAAGCGTCGACGCGAACCATCGACATCGGCCCGGAAGGTTACGAACTCCAGCCGATGAAGCTTTACCTGGCCTCGACCATCGAGACCATGGGCAGCACACATTTTGTTCCCACCTATGCAGCGCGTTCCTCGATTGCGCGGCTGGGAATGTTCATCAACCTCTCTGCGCCGCTGGGTGATATCGGCTTTGTCGGCCGCTGGACCTTGCAGCTGTATGCCCTGAACCGTATTCGCGTCTACCCCGGCATGAACATCGGGCAAATGATGTTCTGGAACGTGAAAGGTGACATCGAGTTGTATGCCGGGAAATACCAGGGGGCAACCGAGGCCTTCGCGTCACGGATTTTCATGGATTTCAAAAACACACCTTGCCCGCCGCCCGGCGCGCCTGTGCATGCACCGTTCCCCGGTATGGCGGCACTTGAGGCACTCGATCTGGCACCGGACTCTCTGGCCAGTTGAGCGACCCGATTCATCCCAGACATTTTCATTGATAGCGGGAGGCCGTCATGTCCAGTAAATACACCACCCTGCAAAGCCTTGCCCACACCTTGCCGGTGCCGGCCCTCAGCGCGCTGGGCGACGCTGATTACTGCGTACTGTGGAAAGACTTTGCAGCCCGTAAGCAGGCCATCGAAGACACGCTGAAAACCGTGCGGATCACCGCAGGCGCCTTTCTCGACGAACACATGGACAGAATTGCCCGGCTGGCCGAATTCGACTGGAGCGATGCAGCCGACGACCACATTGAGGCGCTGCTGGCAAACACGGGTTTCGATGAGGCCACGGAACTTGCCGTGCGTTCGTCGGCGAACATAGAGGACGGCACCCAGCACAGTTTTGCGGGCATCTTTGCCACTCACCTGTCAGTGCAGGGCGTACAGGCGGTCAAGGCCGCCGTACGGGATGTCTGGCGTTCCGGGGTGTCGCGTCAGGCCATTCTGGAGCGCCTTCGCGCGTCGATGCTGGAAACGCCGGTGGAGATGACCGTGATCGTGCAGCGCATGGTCAAGGCACGCTTCGCAGGCGTTGCCTTCAGCCACGATCCGCTGACCGGCGAAGCCACCACACTGATCGAAACCGTTGCTTCGCTGGGCGAAGCGATGGTCTCCGGCGTCGACAAGGGGATGTCGGCGCGGGTCAGTGATCAGCACGTCGATTGCGCACCCGAGCTGGAGCCGCACAAGGCACTGCTGCTGGAGGTCGCAGCGCTGGCTGCACAGGCTTCGGCGGCGCTGGGCACGGCAGCCGACATCGAATGGGCCGTTGACGAGCATCAGCTCTGGCTGCTGCAGGCCAGGCCGGTGACCAGCCTGCGTGAAGCGCGCAGCCTTGAACCGGTGCTGGAATGCGTCGAACTCTACCTCGCCAGCGACGATGCCCTCATGGACTTTCGTCCGTTGCCGGCCTTTGCGCAGTACTTTCGCAGCAAACGTCGACCGCTGGCCCTGTTTGCTCATGCCAATGAGGTCTCGGCGGGTCAGGCATTGCTGATCAAAGCCAATCGCCAGGGGCTGAGTGAGCCTGCAATGAATCAGGCGCTGCTCGACAGGCTGAAGACGAGCCAGGTCGTGCTGGATTTCTCTGATCAGGTTCGCCAGCAGATTCTCGAAAGAGGGGCGCTGCTGGAGCGGCTGCTGGAACTCAGCGATGAACGCGTCGTGTGTTTTGTGGTGCGCGAGTTCCTGAAAGGCGAGACAGGGCTGATTACTCAGGCCTGCGATGACGGCTCCACCACATGCGAATGGTCCCCGGAAGGTCTGCTGGCAATCAATCGCGGTATCGCCAGAACCAGCCGCGCGCGGCTTGCGACCCAAGACCCGGCCGGACCTGCCGATGCGCAGCGTCTGCACCGCATCACCCACGCCGCCAGCGAATTGCTGGGCTCGGTTCAACTGGAATGGGTGAGGGTGGGCGAACAGTTGCACCTGATCGATTTCTCGCCGTTATCCACGTTTGTGCAGGTCGGGGACGCGACCGAAATTCGCCTGATTTCGCCGGGTTATGCCGACGGGCCGACAGTGGTGGTCACGGCGGGGCGAAATATGGAGGAACTGAGTATTTCGGCCACCGTATCGATCAACTCGATCCCCACTTCGCAATCGCTCGGCGCAGAACTGGAGGCGCTTGAGCAGCAACTGCGGGCGCACGACGGGCAGGCCATCGTGGTATCGCCGCGCCCCTACGCAGCGCTGGCCGCCTTGCTGCCTTTCGCCCGCGGGTTTGTCTTCGAACAGGCGTCGATGCTGTGCCACCTCTCGATTCTGCTGCGTGAGCATGGCGTGCCTGCCGTCGAGTCCGAAGCACTGTATCGGCAGGGGCTTGCCGGGCAACGAATCACTTTCAGTCAGAGCGCGCGAGCGCCTGCCCACGACGTCAACGAAGTACGGGAGCTCCAATGATGACGGACATATCACTGCTGTTTTTCGATCCGCACATCCTCAACGGCAATATCGATGCAGCCCTGGTGGCGATTGTCGACACCGAGGCCGCCCAGGCACGCTACGCCGACAACGGGCTGTTCATCCCCAGCGGCACGCTACAGGCGCACTGGCTTTCCAATGCGCATCACACGCAAGTGCCAATGCCGATGAAGGACTTCGATTTTCAAGTGTTCAGCGCCGCACAGCGCAGGCGCACTCAGGACAGCCGCTCACGCATGCACGTCATGGACCCGACCCATCATCGGCGGCCCTCCGATCAGGCACTGCTGGCGACGCTTGCGGTGGTTCACCGGCGCAACACTTGCAGCGTCTATCACTACGTTCATGAGGGCGAAGCGGGCGCATTGTTTCTGCACCTGCTGGACGTCGAACCGGTCGAGCGTACGTCCTGGCGTGCCTGGCAGCGCCTGGCCAGGACCTGCGCTGTGCAGGCCGCTCTGTCACAGCCGATCCTCAGCGATGACTGCTGGTACGTACGCTGGCGTCCGGAGATGGAGCTGGAGCGCAAGTTCACCTCGTTCCAGATACCCGACATGTGGCAATTGTCCACGGCCATGCACAAGGCGTTTGGCGAGGGGGCTTTTCAGGATCTGATCCTGGAAATCGACCGTGACTTTCAGACCTACGATTACGAGTCACACATTTTCGAAGTGACCGGCGAACCGTCCGAAACCGGTTACATCTCGTTTATCCCGCAAGCCGACGGGCTGATGGCGGTCAAGCGCAAGTGGTTTCTCGAAAACGCCGAGCTTCGGCGTGAAGACTTCAACACCGATCAGCCGGTGGCTTTCGCCGACATCGAGGCCCACGCCCGCTCCATGACCCCGGCACACCTGCGTCGACTGAAACCGTTCAGGCGCACGCGCATTGATATCAACTTCGAATCATTGAGAACGGGTAACGGGTTTGGCGCCTATTTCGATGTCTGCCGCATGGTGGACGGCAGTGCGGAATTTGCCCAGGTCGAAGTCGAGTATTGCCGCAGCAGAACGTTGCACACGCTGCGCGAAGTTGAAGAGGACTTTGAAACGGTCTCCAACGTGATGCGTGACTTTCTGGCCGGACAAGGCTTGCCGTTTCAGCAGGACCTTTACTCGAAACTCGATTTTGCCCGTGAGGCAAGTCGGCTTTGAACTCGATTTGCCGGAGAGATGACCATGCCACAATCCACTGATATGCAGACGGCGATCCTGTTCGGTAGCTGGAAGATCCGTCATCAGGAACCCCTTGAACCGGGCGACCTCGCCCTATACGCGATTCCCGCCGACACGGCGTTAATGGGCGAATTGACGGCTGTCGCCGACCTGCGCGGTCGTTATCGCACGCTCGCTCGCTGGAGTGCTGACGGCACGCTGCGGCGCGCCGATCTGGACGAAGTGGACTGCCACAACCTGTCCGGCGCAGCCATTCCGCTGGCGATCATCACGCTACAGGGTGATCACGTGCAGATCAGTCATTTGCTGAATCGCATTGACGTGCATCGCTCACTGTTTGTGCAACCTCCGCTGGAGATCGATCAGCCACGGGGCTCATCGAATCTGGCGCAGGTAGTGCGAGAGGCATTCGAGCGCAACCACTTGGCGATCAACAACTGGGAGTGTCGTTACAGCACCACGGCGCAACCTTATGTCGAGTCGTTCGAACTGGCCCCGGACAGCCACGCGCGGGTGCTGGGTGAGGCGTGGTTCGACGCCGGTTTTGGCCCGGCAATGGCGCCGTTCACCCGTCAGTGTGGGGATGAATTTCAGCTATGGGACCATCACGTGACGGCTGCCCGCGCCGAAGACGGGGGTTATGTGTGGATGGAGCACTGCACCCGGAAACGCAAACTGGCCGTCAACGAACCGCTGGTGCAAGTGTTTCGCAGTGCGCCCGGCAGTCTGTCGGCCACGCGCCAGGAGCTTTCGCTGGGCTCGCCCGCGCTTGAAGCAATGGCCATGAGCACTGACAGCACGTTGCAGGCACTTGGCGAATACCGGCGCTACGCCTTCAGTTGCCCGTGTGAATCCGTGGAGAGCGGCAATCTGTTTATGGTCTCGTTCGAGACCTGTACGCCACTGGCTCCTGAACCGGGAAATACGTCGGGGTACACGACCCGTGGTGAAGTGCGCTTTCTCAAGTCACGCGGCGCTGTCCATCACGACGTGATCATTGCCGATCTGCGCAGGCTGATGATGCACCTGCACGCCTTTCTGGACGATCGTCGCCTTGAAAGCTGGCCAATGACCGACCGTTTTGCCTTTCTGCACTCGCCATCGCCTTTCACCACCCAACGGGAGAGCCTGTACTCATGAGCAGTCGTTATCTATGCAATGGACGTTATCGCCTTGAGCTGAACGATCAGGCCTCGGGTTCTGCACTCGCTCAGCGGTTACGGGTCTTTCTGGCGCCTTATTTTGCCGACGTCAACGATGACGGTCATACCCCCGTGGACCTGAGCGTGCGCTTGCACGACAGCGCCGCCTTCCGAGACGAATGGGTCAGGCTTTGCGTGACACCTGAAGTCATCCGCGACACCTACGCCCCCGGTTTTACCTTGCGCGTACTGCGTGGTCACGACCCGCTGACCGGTCTGGATCACGCCTGGGACCCGGACACCCGAGTGGGCTACCGGATCGACCGTGCTCGCCGTGACGTCGAGTTCTACGGCGATGACAATGCGTTCATTCATCTGATCGAGCTGGTGCGCTATTTCGGGCTGCTGGTGGAGCAGGCCAAGGGCAGCGTGATCATGCATGCGTCCGCCGTTGTCGGGAAAGACGGCGGCATTGTCGCCATCGGCGGGGCCAAGGGCGCAGGCAAGACCACCACCATGCTGGACCTGGTGCTGTCCGAGGACTACCTGTATTTCTCCGGCGACAAGTTGTTGCTGGATGTTGTCGAGGGACGGGTTCGCGCCCGAGGCTGGCCCGATTACCCGCATGTCGGCGTGGGCACCTTGCGCACCCACCCCGAGCTGGCTAAACGTCTTGACCTCGCCTCGGTGGCCGACGATCTGTCGATCGCCAACACCGAGAAGCGCCTGTGCAAGCCGGAAACCATGCGCGCTGCGCTCAAGGCCAGCCCTGAAGGCTGCGGCTGGCTGACGACGGTGATGCTGCCCAACGTGAGCGCGCGCGGGGCGTTGCAGGTATACGCCCCCGCGCGCGACGCGGTTCTTGAGCAGATCCATTCACCGACGCTGTTCGAATGGCCCCATCGTTTCATCACCTCGACCTGGCACAGCATGATCGACCCGGGCACGCTGAGCGACACCGTGCCGGCGGAAATCGTTGAGGGGCTGCTCAAGGTGCAGTGGCAAAACCGCGTCGGCGTGGCCCGCGAACTGATCAGTGCCTGACAAGGAGGTCTCATGAACCCGTTTTCTCAGGTCCGCCTGGCGCTGGTTGCCCCCAGTGGTTCGGGCAAGAGCACCACGGCCCAGCTGTTGCGCACGTATTTCGAGGGCGAAGGCCTGACGGTAGAGGTCATCAAGCTGGCCCAGCCTCTTTATGACCTGCAACAGGCGTTTTACCAGCATGCCGGCGTGGCGTTGCTGCCCGGTATGCAGAATCAGTGTCTGCTGGAAGGCATAGCACGAGACCTGCGGACATTGAACAGCCATTCGCTGGTCGCAAGCTTTGCCCGGCGATTGACCCAATCCACCGCTCAGGTCGTGATCAACGATGACCTTCGCGACGATGCAATCGACTGGCCTTACCTGCGTACCGAAGGTTTTCAGGTGGTCAAGATCCTTGTCGATCATGCCTTGCGTCAGTCGCGGCTGGGGCAGCGGGGCGACGTCAGCGTGGTGGAAAACAGCGCGCTGGATCTACAGACCCATCGCATCAAGGCCGATTACGTGCTGCCCAATAACAGCTCGCTGGATCAGCTCGAGCAGCGTGTCGCGGTGGTGGCGCAGTGGGCAATGCACGGCCCTCAGTGTCGGCGGGTCTCATGAAAGGTCCGGACCCGTTGATATGGCTGTTGATCGATGGGCTGTCCTGGGAGCTGGTGAACCGCTATCGGTCGAGAAACGCGGCGCAGGATTGCGCGCTGCAATGGCCTTTCTATCCCTTGGCGCCGCTGTCGCCCAATTGCCAGACGCCGCCCTCGCTGTTTTCGATTTTCAGCGGTACGCAGGTCAGCGAGCACGGCTTGACGGGCTATCTCATGCCCGCTCCGGTGCCACACAACCCGCTGGCAACGGCGGGGGCTTTTCAGGTCTGGCCGCGCCATATCGACATGGTCTGGGACGAATGGGCGCGTGAGGGCATCACCTTTCGCCTGTGCGCCCTGCCTTTCGTCCAGCCCGACCGGCTTGGCGCCGCAATGGTTGGTCAAAGCAGCGTGTATCAGGGGTTATCGGTACGCCCTGAAGTGATCGAAATGGGCGGTGAACTGCGCATCGAGGCGCTGGGCGTGAAGGGCCGGGTCAGCCCGCGAAAAGGCGGTGCAACGATTGTCTGGCCTGATGGCGCACACCGCGCGCCTTGCGGGTTGCCGCTGGGCCGCTCGGTGCATCTGCCGCTGGAGGGGCCGGGCAACGTCTGTAACGCCATCGCTTTACGCGCCGTGTGCATAGAAGGGCGAATTGCGGTAGTCAGTTTCGGCTACCGCGAAGTGCAGACGCTGGATTACCGGGCGGATGTTCATAAAGCCTATATCGCCAATGACCTCACGTGCCTTTACCGCGCCGGGCAGTTGGGCAAGCGGCTGGACGAAGGCGGGCAGGGCGCGGCCGAATGGCTTTTGCTGGAGCTGATGCGCGAAATGCACAAGAGCTTCTGTAACGACATTGTCGGTGCAATCGCTGCACGCGATGTGCATCGGGTGATCGGCTATTACCCGGTGGTCGACCTGCTTTCGCATCACTGGCTGAAGTACCTCGATCCGCAATGGGCTTGCCCGGTCATGCAGCAGACCGGGCAGCGCTTGTTCGATGAATTACTGACCTGGGTCGATGAGCTGATCGTGCGCTGTATCGATGCCGCGGGTGTTCCGGTGCAGTGCATCGCCCACTCGGATCACGGCATGGCGGCGGTCCATCATGATCTGTACCCCAACGCCTTTTTCGAAGCATGCGGCTGGCTGGTTTATGACCCTGAAGGCTGGCCGGATCTGCAAAAGAGCGCGGCTGTCTTTCATCCCGCCGACAACGGCCTGCTGCTGTTCAACCAGCAGCGGCTGGCTCGCTTGGGGCTCGACCCGTGTTCGCTGACCGAAGCCTGGCGGCAGAGCCTTGCCGAGTGTTTTCGGGACAACTGGACAATGTTCGAGCATTCGAACGGTCAGGCGTTTGCCGACGGGTGGAGCGGTTCGCATTATTGGCAAGCGCCTCGCGGCGCCCGGCTGCTGTCTGCACGTTCAGAGCACCGTGCGCGGACCAGCCGTAAAGGAGGCGACCACACGGTATGCGCCAGCGACCCCTGGCTGCGCGGCGTATTGCTGGATGCGAGCAGCACGCCGTTGCCGCCGCCTCCCGGAAACACCTTCACGTTACCCGACATTCGTCAGTGGCTGACAGCCAGGTCCTGAGCCGGGCCATACCTCTTTTCAACAACTGGGAGCCTGTCCATGCGTTTTGAAAGTCTGCTCTTGGATATCGATGGAACACTCATGCTCAAGGGGCAGCCATTGCCCGGAGCGGCCGAGGCGTTGAACTTCGCCCGAGCCGAAGGGCTAAAGCTGCAATTACTCACCAACACCACCGCCAAAATGCCGGAAGTGCTGGCCGACGAGCTTTGTCAGGCAGGCATTGAAGTGTCCGCCGATGAAATTCAGACCGCCACCACGGCCTGTGTGGGGTACTTGAAGCAGCATCCGCAGCTCAAATGCCACCTTCTTGTTCCGGACTCGGTCAGGGGCGCCTTCAGCAAGGTCATCACAGACGATGTAGCGCCCGACGTGGTGGTGATCAGCGATATCGGCGAAGCATTCGATTACGCCGCGTTGAATCGCTGCTTTCGGATGTTGCGAGGGGGCGCGCGTCTGATTGCGCTGCAAAAAAACCTGTTCTGGTTCGATCACGATGGCGAACGCCTCGATTGCGGCGCGTTCATCGTGGGTCTGGAGGCTGCTGCACGGGTCGAAGCCCTGGTGATGGGCAAACCGTCAGCGGTGTTTTTCGAAGCGGCTCTGCGCACGCTTGATACCTGCGCAGAGCGAACCCTGGTAATTGGCGACGATGTGCTGACCGACTGCGCGGGCGCCAAGGCGGTGGGCGCCAGCAGTCTGCTGGTGCGTACCGGAAAATATGACCTGTCGCTTCTGCAGGCCCATCAACACAACGTGGATGCGGTGATCGACAGCCTCGCGGATTTCCCGCGCTGGTGGCTGTCCACCCAAGCATCAGGCAGTCACGGCCAAGCCTGAAAGTCACTCGATTACAAGGACGAATCACCCATGATGGCAACGTATGTCAGAAAGTCGAAAGAGCGCCCTGAAAACATATCCGAGCGAATTTATGCGCAGCTCAAGGAGGACATTACCGAGTTTCGTCTGGTTCCGGGCGAGCGATTTACCGAAGGCGAGGTGGCCGAACGTGTTCACGCCAGCCGCACACCGGTCAGACAGGCGTTATTCCGGCTGGAGCACGAAGGTTACGTGCAGGTTTACTACCGCAGTGGCTGGCAAGTATGCCCCTTCGATCCCCATCATTTCGAGGAGCTGTACGACGTTCGTGTCGTGCTCGAACTGGCCGCGCTGGCCCGGCTCGGCGTGATGGACCTGAGCCGGGATCCGTTGATTACCGAACTCACGCGCACCTGGCTGGTGCCGGAGAACGAACGCCTGAGAGACATCGACATTCTGGCCGGGCTTGGCGAGCGCTTTCACTGCGCACTGGTTGAAGCCGTCGGCAACAGGGAAATGGCCCGCATGCACCTCGAAATCACTGAAAAGACCCGGACCATTCGCCGCCTTGAGTTCAGCACTTCAAGGATAGACGCCACCTATGAAGAGCATGCCAGCATTCTTTGCGCCTTGCTGGAACGCAGACCGGATCAGGCCCAGCAATTGCTGGAGGCGCATGTGGAATGCAACAAGGAAGAAACGCGACGGGCCACTCAGCATATTTTGCGCAGGGCGCGTCATTATGCCGAGAAGAACGGGGAGCCGTTCAGCCTGCGTGCGCAATCGCAATAAGCGATGGCTACAGGGGTGCCGGGCTTCAATCGTTCAAGGCCCGCCGCTTGACGGGCCTTTTGAATGTCGCATCGAGGCTGAGCGCGCCAGGGCCGGTCACCATGACCTGAATCAGGCCGCCACAGATCGCAACGTTCTTCAGGAAACTGGTCAGTTGAGCTTTTTCGGCGAAATGCTTGTGAAAAATCAGCGCAGTGACCAGCGTGAAAACAGCCATCACGGCCGCCGCCGCTTTCGTTCGGAAACCCACCACGAGTGCAGCGGCTAGCCCCAGCTCCACGAACACCGCGCCGATGTAAGCGAATACGGAGAGGGGGAGGCCAGCGCTCTCGATATAATTCAGGGTCGCTTCAGGCGCCATAAGTTTGCCCAGTCCGCTGTACAGGAATAACAGGCTGAGCAATACACGGGCGGCCAGCGCCAGGCAGTCTTCTTTGGCTGTTTGCATCGGTATAAACCTTTTGAATGAGCGGTGAGGCGTGTGTTTTTAGTTGAGGTGTCGCGGAGAAGAACGTTATATCTGAATGTCTTTGATCACTGTGCCGGTTTCATCCAGCAGCCTGAGGTCATGGCTGAGGGTATTGTCCGTCAGCACCAGGCGATAACGTTTATCAGGCTGGAAGTTGTCAACATCAACCTTCACAAAATCACTGCGGGTCGAGTCCCCATGGAGTTCGGTCAGCACCAGTAATTCAAGTGTGTGGCGGCCCGATGTCACCTTGAAGTAACGCCCGTCATCGACTGTGCTACCATCCACTCGCTCGGCCAGCAGCGTATTCCCAGTGTCGGCAGACAGATAAATAACGCTGGATGCCTTATCCGGTTCGGGGATAACAGCAGCGCAACCGGACACCGTGAGCAGCAGGGTAATAACAGACAGGGTTTTCATCAGGGTCACCAAAGTGTGGGTGTCGAAAGAGTCAGTTCATCATGTCGACCCATCATTAAGTGATCATTAAGGTGTTGCTGATGACGGCCGTGAGTATTAATAAGTGGCTGCTGTCGGGTAACTTAATGTTCCCTTAATCCCAAAAGATTACC
The DNA here is from genome assembly GCF_002157375.1 of Pseudomonas syringae. GTDB lineage: Bacteria > Pseudomonadota > Gammaproteobacteria > Pseudomonadales > Pseudomonadaceae > Aquipseudomonas > Aquipseudomonas syringae_T. The sequence goes on along the minus strand of NZ_MTSA01000003.1, from coordinate 151,975 downwards.
CTGTTTCAATTTGCGGGAAGCAGCATGCGCGTATTACTGGTTGAAGATGACAGACTGATCGCCGAAGGCGTGATTGCCGGCCTGGGCGCGCAAGGTTTTAGTGTCGAGCACGTCCTGCATGCTGCCGGCGCAGAGGCCATGTTGCTGGTCGCGCAGTTCGAGGTCATGATTCTTGATCTCGGCCTGCCGGACAAAGACGGTTTGACGCTGCTTCGCCTGTTGCGCGAGCGTTCATTTCATCTGCCGGTGCTTATCCTCACCGCCCGTGACTCTATCGCTGACCGGGTGGCCGGCTTGCAGGCTGGCGCTGACGACTACCTGCTCAAGCCTTTCGACCTCAGAGAACTGGCCGCCCGCCTGCACACGCTGCATCGCCGCTTCCTGGGCCGGAGCAGCAACCTCATCCAGCATGGCAGCCTTGGCATCGACCCTACCACCGGGGAAGCTTTTCTCGCTGGCAAGCCGGTCGATCTTTCTCGAAAAGAGCAGTCCTTGCTCAAGGCATTGCTGGACAGCAAGGGGCGGATTGTAACTACCGATCAGCTCAAGGATGCGCTGTATGGTTTTGCGGACGACGTGGAAAGCAATGCGCTCAACGTGCATATACATAACGTGCGCCGCAAACTGGGCAATAGCATTGTGCAGACGGTGCGGGGGCTGGGGTATCGAATAGGCTCGGTGGCGGATGAATCAGATGAGTCTTAGATCGCGGTTGACGCTGATACTGGGTGCCAGCTTCATCGTGCTGTGGACACTGGCTGCCGCCTGGATGCTGTGTGACCTGCAACGTAATGTGAGCCAGTCATTCGACGAGCGACTGGCGGCTTCCGCGCGACTGGTCATCAGCCTTATTCCTTCCTCGCCTGCCGCCATTCGAAAGTTCGACCTGCTGAACGCCGAGCGATCAGAGGCTGCCAAGTCCGTACTGTCGAACGGCATGGCCTGCCAGGTAACCTCACTCAGAGGCGAGATATTCGTCCAGAGCCACAATGCCCCCGGTCAGACGCTGGGTGCGTTGGGGGAGGGGTATCACAATCAAGTGGTCAACGGCGTCGAGTGGAGAACCTTCACGCTTGAAATCGAAGGCGTGCGGATCAGCACCGCCGACCGGGTCGATCAACGCAAAACGCTCAAATATTCCATCCTGTTTGCCGCTGCCGTACCGGTGCTGGTGTCCCTGATGGGCAGTCTGATTCTCCTCTGGATAGGCGTCGGCAAAGGGCTTGAGCCTCTTTCGCGTATCAAGGATGCGCTGGTTCGGCGTAACGCAGATTGCCTGGATCCCCTCGACATCGGCAAGCTGCCCGCCGAACTCAAGTTGCTGGTCGACTCTCAGAACGGCCTGTTGGCGCGTATAGCTGAAGCGATCGAGCGTGAGCGCAGGCTCACCGGCGATGCGGCTCACGAATTACGCAGCCCGCTGACCGCCATCAAGACTCATATTCAGGTGGCTCAACTGACCGAAGGTGAGGTTGCACAAAACGCGATGCGCAAAGCAGAAGAAGGCGCCGATCGTCTACAGCGCATTCTGGAACAACTGCTTCTGCTGGCCAGGGTTGAGGGCCGGCTGTCATTCGAAGACGGACAGTCCACCCTGCCGGGTGACGTAGCGAAGCAGGCACTGGCTGACTCGGCTCAGCAGGGCTCCGTCGTGCTGGTTATCCAGAAAGAGGTGGAGTCATTGCCGCTCAACGTGCCGGCGGTCCTTGCGACGGCTGCCCTGCGAAATCTGATAGACAACGCACTACGGCACACCCGACCGGACACCAAGGTCGACCTGACGATATCCCGAGATGGAAACGGGGTCAGTTTTCGCGTCAGAGACAGGGGCTATGGTGTTTCTGCTACCGAACTGACCGACCTCACCAAGCGCTTCTGGCACAAGGGGCATGCAGGCGGGAGTGGGTTAGGGCTGGCAATCGTTGAAGCGATCATCGTGAATGGCAGCGGCACGCTCTCGTTCAGCAACCTGATTGACGGTTTCGAGGCCGTCATGAAACTGCCCTTGGCCGGAAACCGGAAGGCGAGCTAGCCAAAGCGTTGCGTCAATGACCGCAGCACTCAGTCGCGCGGATCAAGCGTTTTGCGGGTGTTTATGGCGCGCGGTAACGCAATGCTTCCAGCAACAGCGCAAAGGCGGGCGATGCCTGCCGCCTGCTCGGGTAGTAGAGATGAAACCCGGCGAAGGTCGGTGACCAGTCCTCCAGCACCTGAACAAGGCGTCCGGCATCAATGTGCTCGGCCACCAGATCGTGGGGAATGTAGCTCAGCCCGAAACCGTCGAGTGCAGCGTCCAGCAGCGGGTAGACACCGTTGAACGTGACCTGGCCCGTGACACGGACGTTCAGGGTTTCACCGTCTTTGGCGAATTCCCATGCGTACAGCCCGCCGTTGGTGGGCAAGCGCAGGTTATTGCAGCGATGCGCCGTGAGGTCTCTCGGGGTAACGGGTCTTGTACGCCCTGCGAAGTAGGCGGGTGAGCCCACCACTGAAAGGCGCATGTCCGGGCCGATCCGGGTGGCAATCATGCCATCCGCCACGGCCTCGCCCAGACGAACCCCCGCATCGAACCCCTCGGCGGCGATGTCGACGAAACTGTAGTCGCAACACACTTCAACGCTGATGTCCGGGTACTTGGGCATAAAGGTGTTGAGCACTGGCCGGATGATCAGGTCCAGCGAGTGATCCATCGCATTGATGCGCAGCTTGCCAGTCGGGGTGTCGCGCAAATCGCTGAGACCGGCCAGCTCGATTTCGATTTCATCGAAGCGCGGGCCGACCCTCTGAATCAGTCGTTCGCCTGCCTCCGTGGGCGAGACGCTGCGAGTGGTGCGGGTCAGCAGGCGCAGACCCAGACGTGATTCCAGGCTGCGAATGGTATGGCTCAGGGCTGATTGAGACACGCCAAGGCGAGCCGCCGCCTTGGTAAAACTTCGCTCTTTGGCAACCGCCAGAAAAGCGAGCAGGTCCGTGGCATTTTCCCGAAGCATTAATGAGCCCAGCCTATAAGTGTTTTCAAATTGTAGCGGATAGTCGCGGTAGTTCGCCGTGGGTAGATTGGACGCCTGTTCAAACACACCGTCCAACACGCCCTCGGGAATACTCATGCTTGTTATCACCACCAGCGGCTCTCAACCCTCGGCTAGCGGCCCTGCCGATTATTTCACCGGCACCGTGCGTGTCGACGCCCCCTTCAAGGGGACGGAAGACGCCAGGGTCAGCGGTGCCACCGTGACGTTCGAGCCTGGCGCGCGGACGGCCTGGCACACACACCCGCTGGGTCAGACGTTGATCGTCACCGCCGGTGCGGGACATGTGCAGGAAGCGGGGCAACCGGTCCGCTCGATCAAACCGGGGGACACCGTATGGATTCCACCCAACCTCAAACACTGGCACGGCGCTACCGCGACAACCGCCATGACCCATATCGCCATTGCCGAAGTACTGGATGGCAAGGTGGTGGACTGGATGGAGCAGGTCTCAGACCACGAGTACGGTGCAGCAGACGGTGTTGAATAGCTATTCAGGGGCGAGGTCGCCGTACCAGTAAGCGGCCGTAACACCGCCATCCATCAGAAAGTCGCTGCCGGTGATGAAGGTGCCCTCCGGTCCCATGAGCAGGGCTGCCAGCGCGCCCACTTCATCAGGTGTGCCGCCACGACCGGTCGGGCTGAGTTCGATCATTCGGCGATAACCTTCACCGCGCGGGCCGCTCAGCTCATCCCGGGCAAGCGGCGTGAAAATGATGCCCGGACTGATGGTGTTCACCCGCGCACCGCGCTTGCCCCAGCGAACCGCCTCGGCCATGACGCGCAATGAATTACCGCGTTTCGAAAGCTGATAAGCCTGCAGCGGATCAGTGACCTGTGCTGCCTGAAGCATGGGCAGCGCGAGCAATGCTTCGACCGGTGTGGTGGCCAGCGCGGCGTTTTGTTCAGGGCTCAGCGCGGGCAGTCGATGGCCTGATTGTGAGGCGATGACAATTGCGCTGCCGCCTTGGGCGATGACCTCGCCGAATGTTTCCAGGACCAATGCCGTGCCATACAGATCGACACGCAGAATGGTGGCAACCGGTGCCTGGGAAGGTGAAACGCCAGCAGCATTAATCACCCCGGTCACCGACCCCAATGCCGTCGCCGTCTGTACCAGTGTCTCGACAGAGTCTCGGGAAGACACATCGACAACCGCCGTCGTGACCTCAAAGCCGGCGTCCCGCAACACCCTCGCGGCCGCTTCGGCATTGTCCTGCCGCAGTTCGGCGAGCAGGACGTGTTTGCCGGCGCTGACTCTGCGAGCGATGGCCTGGCCTATGGCCCCGGCGCCGATGACTACGGTGACGCTGGAAAGATTTTTCATGAGTGTTCCCTGGTGTCTATCGGAAGCGGTGTGCTCAAAGCACACCCGTCTGTTACCTCCGAAGCACCTTATAGAGCGGCTTTTACATCAACAATAGAGCGTTGTCGGGATAGTTTCATGAGCCCGTTTCATAAGTGCATCCCCACGGTGTTTTCGCGCCTCAGTGCTTATGCTGCAATCTGGCCCACATCAGTGACAACAGCGAGCGTGAGGCCATGAGTCGTTCGTCGCTGCGAACCGCGGCGGGCAGCCCGTGCCACGGAATACTGGCCGTGCGGTGATGCTGCAGATGCAGGTTGATGTGGTACGGCCAGATGAAAAACCGCCCCAGCCAGCCGACACGCCAGGCGTACGTCCAGTGGTTCCAGCCAGGCGTGACGCCCGGGCCGCCGCTGTGCTCGGCGATGCTGCGTATTTTCTGCAGCAGAGTGCCGAGGGTGATCAGGGGCATGAACCACAGCATGGCCAGCAAGCCCGTTTGTTGCAGTGAGCATTGCCAGATGAGGACCACCACAATCATCAGCCAGACCAGCGCTGCGGCCATCAGCGGCCGGGTAATGGACAGTGGCGCGCCCCCGGCAGCCTTGTAAGCCGCGATGTTGCGCAACGTATTGACCATCAGCAGGTCACCCAGCAGTTGCCGGATCAGCAACGTTGTGCTCAATGGCCTGAACCGCCAGGGCTGACGGTAATAGAGGAAACGCCGCTCCGGATCCTGCTCGGTTCCGGCGTGCTGGTGGTGATCCAGGTGCAGAGGGCGATAGAACTCGATGGGCACCAGGCCGGGAACGCCAATGGCCAGGTTGATCAAAAAATCATTGGTGCTGCGCTGTCGAGTCAGGTGGTAGTGGGTTGCATCGTGGTAGAGCACGAACAATGCGTGCTGTCGGGCTGCGACGATGATCATGGCCAGCAGGTAGAAACGCCAGTCCGCCAGGTACAGCGCGACGCGAATCGTGACCAGGATGCACAGCCACTCCAGAAGCAGCGCCGACATCGTGCGCATGTCTACTGCGCGGCGCTTGAGGATCAGGGTTGCCATGCCGCAGGCCAGACCGACAGCCGCGCCAAAGGCCATGTCGGTAAACACATGTTGCCCGGTGGTCATGACTGACAGCATCAGCACCGCACCCCAGACGCCGAAGACCCATGCCTGACGCAATCGCAAACCGGCCATGACCACGCTGATTGCCACCGGTAATGCCACGTGCCCGCTGGGAGAGGCCGCCAGCGGCGCGTCGATTTGGTACAGCCAGTCAAGCCATGCCGACCCGGTTTCGGGGCGCAGGATCATGGTGGGCCAGAACAGATGACTGACCAGACACAGACCGGCCGCCAGCGCGCCGGCAAAGAACGCCGGCAGTAGCCAGGACGACCGACGCCCCATGTACACCAGCACCGGCATGATCAGCGTATAGCTCAGGTACGGCGCAAGCGTGAATGGCAACAACGGGATATAGGCGTCGACAATCCCGGGTTCGACACGCTGCACGGCGCCCATCGGGACGTGGGTGACCAGGAAATACAGCAGGCCGGTCACCAGCAGGTAGACCATCAGCCACGTGAAGGGACGATCAATACGGGTGACGACAGTGAGAGGAGGGTGCATGTAGACAAAGCCTGGTTCAATCGGTACGTGCTCAAGCGAACAGTCAGTCAGGCTGATGTGCGCACGGTGGTGATTCGCGACGCGGGACGCCGAGGAGAATAGATTCATTGCCCTCTGCGGCCCGGCCATTCAGAATCCGGTCATTGTGTTTCCATACATCGAAGGCCTCCATGAATTTGTGCGCGACCGCTGTCGAGCGCTCCGACCTGCAATCGAATGATATCGACCGGATGTTCGAGATCTATTCTGCCTGTTATCAAGACACCTGCCGGGTCCGGTTCGGGCAGGACTTGGATGACAAGACGCATTGCATTGTTCTGCGCGACCCCGATCAGGCGATCATGGGGTTTTCGACGCTGAAACTGTTTGAAATGAACTGGGACAATCAGCCCGGCAGGTTCATTTTCTCTGGTGACACCATCATCACCCCTGAACACTGGGGTAGCCAGCAACTTGCCTTCGCCTGGTCCCGACTGATTGGCGACCTGTGGCGTCTGGCCCCCGACGTTCCCCTGTACTGGTTCCTGATCTGCAAAGGGCATCGGACTTATCGGTACCTGCGGGCGATGGTACTGGATTACGCGCCGCGTGCGGGGCATTTGACCGACCCTCGTACTCAGGCGTTGATGGATCACCTTGCGCAGACGCGTTTTGGCGATGCCTACGACCCGTCCACCGGACTGCTGTCCTTCAAGACCCCGCAGGGGCGACTGACCGAAGCGCTGGCGCAGGTGCCGGAAAATCATGCGAGATTGCCGGACGTTGCCTACTTTCTGCAGAAAAACCCTCGTTACGCCCAAGGCGACGAGCTGGTTTGCCTGTGTCGCTTCACTGTCGAAAACCTGCGGCCACTGGCTCGACGTCTGTTGATGGCCGAGCAGCGCCCGGCGTGCTGATTCGCCAGGCCGGTTCGGCGGACAGTTCGCAGCTCATCGACTTTCAACAGCGGCACGCGATGCGCGGCAGCATGCCACTACGCTTTGATCGCAGCCCTGATTACTTCGCCCTGCATCGCTGCCATGCCGCCGACCACCGTACCTGGCTTGCTGAAAGCCCGGACGGCGAATTGCGCGGGTCGGCCAGCCTGGTGGTGCGTGACGGCTACGTTCAGGGGCGCGTCGAGCCGGTGGCGTACCTGGGCGACCTTCGGTTGATGCCCGACCGCCGGCTGTCACGGTCATGGATGGCAGACGTGCAGACGCGTCTGGCGGCGCTGTCGCTGGAGACAGGCGCTCAACAGGCCTATTGCTGCATCATTCGCGACAACCCGCTGGCGACCCGGTCCCTGCTGGGAGGACGGCGCGCAAACCCGCTGAAACTTGCGCACTGGCGTGGCTACAGCAATGTATCGGTTTATGGTCAGCGGGGCATGAGTCACGCACCTCGCACGCCTGCCGGCATGCGAGTGCTGCAAGCCGAGCCGCGGCATCTGGATGCGCTCCGAGCGTTTCTTGACAGCGAGTCGTCGCGGCAGCCGTTCGGCTGTGTATTCAGTGAGGCGGAATTCGAGCGCAGGCTCAGTCAATGGCCGGATTTCGGGATTGGCTCGTTTCTGCTGGCGCTCGACGATTACGACAACCTGCTTGGCTGCGTCGCGCCCTGGGACGCGGGCAGGATCAAGCGTATCGTCGTCGAGCAAATGCCCTTTGCCCAGCGGTTACTGCGGCTGGGCTACAACGCGGTCGCGCCCCTGGCGGGCAGACCGGGTATCGCCGCGCCAGGCAACGCGCTGCGAGACATCTACCTGACTCATCTGCAGGTTCGGCAGCGTGCCCCCGATGTGTTCGCCGCCTTGCTGGACGTTGCCTGGACGCAGGTGCGCAACGACTATTCGCTGATGCAGTTATGCCTGTATGACAACGATCCGCTTTGGCCCGCAATGAACCGTTATCGTAGCGTGTCCTTGCCGATGGACCTTTACACGGCGCCATGCAGCAGCAAGGCCCCTGCTTTTGGCGAAGTATCTGCTGCGAGTATTCCGGGGTTCGAAATCTACCTGGTGTGATCGGCCCTGACAGGACGCGTCTGGTGCAGGATTTCCAGTAACGTCCGCCAGAATCTTGCAGGATCAAAACCGGCGCCGCCCAGAATCGGCTGGCCATGATCCAGATCCGGCAGGCAGACCTGCGGGATACCCGGCAATGACAGGTCTTGCATATAGAACTGGCCATCATGCGCATGCCCAGGGCGCAAGGCGTTCAGGCGTTGATGGTGAGTGTCGAAGCGTGAGCGCCGCACGGCGGACCAACTGACCACATGCAGGCAATGCAATGATGCAGGCAGGGCGCTGAGCATCTCGGCCACGCGCGGGTCGCGTCGGCTGCTGATGTCACGGGTGCCTTCGGCGAGGGGCGCGCTGTTGACCAGCGCTTGACGGAACGCATCCATTCGATAACCCGGCCCCGCTTCGCGAGCGCTGCAGCCCAGCAAATCATTGATGATTGGCGAGGGGCCGACAGGCGGCTGCACCAGCGCGATACCGTCACAGGCGTCGAGCAAGTCGTGGTGCTGTGACAGCGCCGCCAGTGTGTCGAGACTGCCCTTGCTGTGCGCCAGCACCACAAAACGTTGCCTTGGCTTGAGGCGCGTGCCGAGGACCTTCGCGATGTGCTCGCCTTGCGCTATCACGCCGCGCGAAGACCGCACCGGCATGCGCAGGACTTCGTAGCCCTCTGACTTCAGCGACCGCGCACAGGCACGATTGCAGTAGAGTATGAATTCCGAATAAAGACCGGCGACCAGCACCACCAGTGTGTCTTTGGGCAGTCCGAGCGAGGCTGTCTGCCAGCCCTTCAGAAAAAGCCCGGTCCAGTCCAGCCCGTCAGCAGGGCGCCTGAAAACCGTGTCCGGAAAATGCCGTTGCCAGTCATCGAAGCCCTCGGGCGTCCAGATCATCGTCATGCGGTCAGGCCACGCAGGCAGCATTCAACGCTGTTCATCGAGTGCCTGGCGAGCCGTGTGAAGCAGCTCGCGGGTATCGATGCGGTCGGGATGGAAACCGGGCACGAACCAGAACAACCCGGCGGGTATGATCCGCGAAAGCAGCCCCGGATTGACCAACAGCCACCACTGCAGGCGCAGCCATTCACGCCAGTTGCGGTGCTGCTGGTCACCGCGCACCAGGTGATAGGTAAAGTACGAGAGGTCGAAGGTGAAATACACCGACAGACTGATCATCGCCACGCAGCGCAGCAGATAACGCCGGAACGGGTTGCGCTCGACGGTACACAGCACGTCATAGGCAACCGCCTTGTGCTCGATCTCTTCCAGCGCGTGCCAGCGCCATAGCGCGGCCATCGTCGGGTCGGCGCTCTTGAGGACTGCCGGATTACGCAAAATCTGATCGGAAAGTATCGCGGTAATGTGCTCCAGGCTGGCGGTCAGCGCCAGTCGGAAGCTGGCCGGCAGCCGCTCGCTTTCCTTCAAGCGCCGCAGCAGCATGCGGTCCAGCCTCTCGACCGGCGCGCCTTGTGCTTCAAGGCGCTGGTTATAGGCGCGGTGCTCGCGCATGTGGGACGCTTCCTGAAAGATGAAGTCGTCGACAGCCCTGTCCAGCGCGCTACCCTTGTCGAGCGCGTGACGAAAATGCACCACGCTCTCGATGAAGATTTTTTCTCCTTGCGGAAACATGAACGACAGGCAATCGAAAAAGCGTGTGGTGTGTACCCGGCCTGCGTGCCAGTAGCGGGGGATGCTGTCATCGAACGTAAAACGTATCGAGCGGTGCGCGATAGCCTGTGGGGAGAGTTGTGCCGCCGAGCGTCGGGACAGGATGCGTTTGAACAGCGACATGGTGCTCGGCTTACCGTAGTGACCTGGGTCGACAGTGTGCCAGAGTCTGGCAGGCTTGAAACGGCCGAATAACCTGACTGGTGCGTGGGCAGGTATACTCGGCGTTTTTACACGTGGTCATTTATGCGCAGTTATAAGGATATTTCACTGGCGCGCCGCTTCGATGCGGCGAATCTGGCTGTGCTGGCTCTTCAGACGCTGCTCTGGGGCGCGACCCTCACATGGCTGTCCCACACCGACGCAGGTGCCTGGAAATGGCTGATCCTGATCCCGTTCTGCCTGGTCATGCAGGGTGTTTTCTCGATGATGCACGAGGCGTTTCACAGCCTGGCGCACAGTGACAAGACCACCAATTACCTGATGATGTGCTGGGCGTCCACCCTGTTTGGCGCGTCCGCGACGCTCATTCATATCAATCACCTCGGCCATCACTCCCGAAACCGTACGCGGGCTGAACTGGCAGACTTCGCCATGCCCGATGAGTCCCTGCTGCGTAAACGCCTGGAGTATTACTTTGCAGTACTCGGCGGTATCTGGCTGGCGGCGTTCATCGGCAGCCTGCTGCTGCCGTTGCTGCCACCGCGCGTGGCCGATCGCTGGTCGCAGAGTGGCGAGGTCAACACCTACGCTGCGGCATTCAAAGACTTTTCCATCCGCGACTTTCGGCGTATCCGCAAGGAGGTCATCGCAGGCATCGTATTGTGGCTGGCTTGCGCGTACCTGCTTGGCTGGACCTGGGAAGCCGTATTGATTACCTACATTGCCTTCGGGTTTTCCTGGTCGTCATTGCAGTGGGTGTACCACATGCGCACCCCGATAGATGTGGTCGAAGGTGCCTACAACATGCGTGCGCCACGGCTGGTGCGCTGGGCATTTCTCAATTTCAACTACAACCTGACCCATCATCGCCATTCGCACATGCATTGGCAGCACATGCATGCGGCGTCCAATCTCAAGGAAACCCGGCCTTTGTGGTTCGGCTGGCTGCAGGTGTTCACGCCGCCGCAACGCCTGCCCGATGATTTGACGCAACTCGACAAGACGTACTTTTGATGCAAGCTGACGGCAATCTGAAAAAAGCCTTGTGGCGGTCTTTCGTCGACGACGCGCAATCCACACTGGATAGCTGGCAAAGGCAGTTCGAGCAACCCGAAGAGGCCCAGGCGCAATTGCTGCAACGCATGCTGGCGGCCAATCGCGACTGTGCCTTCGGCCGTGCCCATGACTTTGCCGGTATCCGCAATGTTGCGGCGTTTCGCGACAAGGTGCCGACGCATACTTACGCCGAACTGCAGCTCTGGATCGAACGTGCGCAGCACGAAAACGGCGCAGTGCTGACCAGCAGTCCGCCCTTGTTTTTCGAGCGCAGCAGCGGCAACAGCGCGCTGCAGAAACACATTCCCTACACGCGTGAGTTTCTGGCCCAGTTGCAGGGGTCGTTAACGGTCTGGCTAGCGGATATGTACCGCCAGGTGCCTGAAATCAGCCACGGCAGCGGGTATTGGTCGATGTCGCCGCCTTTGCAGCCGCCTGCGATGACCGCCAATGGTATCCCGGTTGGCAGCGCCAGTGATCTGCAATACCTGGAAGGCAGCGCGATTGCCGGGCTGGCGGGCACGTTGCTTATTCCAGACCTGGCTCAGGATGCCGCACGCTGGCGCAGGCAGACCTTGCTGGCACTGGTCGCAGATGCCGAACTGAGCTTTATCAGCGTGTGGAGCCCGACATTTCTGACCAGCCTGCTGCAGCCGCTATTCGATACTGAACACCCCGAAAGCCGGCAAACCTGTGCCTGGCTGGAAGCAATGCTGCCAGCGTCACGTAACACGGCCCTGCGCCATGCACGTACACATGGCGTGTTCACCGAGTTATGGCCCCGCCTTGCGGCGGTGAGTTGCTGGATGGATGGACCGAGTCGTGGATACGCCGTGCAACTGGCTGTGCGCTTTCCTCAGGCGCAGTGGCTGCCCAAGGGGCTGTTCGCGACCGAAGGCGTGGTCAGTGTCCCGGTGGGGGAAGGAGAAGGGTGCCCGCTGGCGATTGGTAGTCATTATCTGGAATTCATTGATGACGAAGGGGTGCCAAGGGACGCTCACTCATTGCGCATGGGTGAAACCGCGCAGGTATTACTGACCACTGGCGCAGGTCTTTACCGATATGCCTTGGGCGACAGGGTGCGTGTGGTCGGCAAGCTGGCAGGCACGCCCCGTGTGGAGTTTGTCGGACGCTGTGCGAGTGCGTGCGACCTGGTGGGCGAAAAACTGGATGAGCAACTCGTCGAACGGGTGCTGGCGCAGTGCATCGACGGCGCAGACAGTGCATGCCTGTTACCCGATTGCAGAAACACGCCGCCGCATTATCTGGCGTTGGTAGCGACGCCAGCGGCGACCGGTGTAGGCAGTCAGGCGCTGGCAACAGCTATCGAGACCGCGCTGCAAGGCGCTTTTCACTACGCACATGCGCGCAGTCTTGGCCAGTTGGGGCCTGTGCGTGTGCGTTTCGTCAGTGGGGGTGCGTCCACACTCGCCGAAATGCTGCAATGCGCCGCCGAGTCGAGCGGTATTCGTGCGGGAGACGTCAAACCTCGCGCACTGGTGAGTCGTCTGGACATGGCCAATGCCTTTCTTGCAATCACGGAAGACCCTGAATGTCCGCACCTTTGAACCGCGACAACGAGACACCTGTCGATGGAACGCTCGAGCAGTGGTATGTGGCGTGTACACAGAAGCAGTTGCGCGACGGTAAGCCTTATCAGGCAACCATTATGGGCCTGAATATCGTCCTGTTTCGCCAACGCAACGGACAGGCCGCGGCGCTGCTCGACCAGTGCGTACACCGCGGCACCCGGCTGTCGGCAGGCAATGTGAGCGAAGATTGCCTGGTGTGCCCTTATCACGGCTGGCGCTACGACGCCGAAGGGCAAGTGGTACATATTCCAAGTGTCGATGGCGGGCAGGGCGACGCTAAGTCTCCCGGCTATCGTTATCGGCAACGGCACTTTGCCGTGTGCGAGCAGGACGGACTGGTCTGGGTGTACACCGGCCGTGATGATGCTTGTGAAAAACCGGTTTTCAGACTTCCAGCCTATGGTGAAAGCCCGTGGCAGTCGTATTTCATGATCAATACCTTCGACGCCGATGTCGGCAGCCTGGTGCAGAACTTTCTGGATGTGCCGCACACGGTGTTCGTTCACGAAGGTATTTTTCGTTCCAGTAGCGGTCGGGCAATGGAAGCGACGCTTGCCTGCAAGGCGCAAAGCATTGAAGTCACCTATCACGATGAGGTCGACAAGATCGGGATGATGCAATGGCTGACCAACCCGAAGGCCGAGTCGCTCGTGCATACCGATCGCTTCCTGGCCCCGAATGTGACGTTCTGTGATTACCTTTGGGGCAAGCGCTCGGGTTTTCTGATTGTCAGCCAGATCACCCCGATCAACGAACGCCAGTCGTGCGTCTACACCTATATCGCCTACCGCTTTCCGGTGCCACGCTGGGTGTTGCGAATGCTGCGTCCGTTCATTCATCTGTATACGCACATCGTGATTCAACAGGACGTCAACATCATTCGCGCGCACCGCGAAGGCCTCGACAACGCCGCAAACTTCAAGCCGTGCAACGTGCCCGCTGACGCCATTCACGTGGGTGTCGAGCAGTTGCTGGCGGCGGTCCGGCGTGGTGAAGCGTTGCCAGAAGCACAGCGCCGCGAGCGTCGGGTCCGCTTCGAGCTGTGACAGGGCGGTGTCTTTACAGGCTGTTCAGCCTCGGCTGCACTGAGTCTGCCAGTTGCGTCAGTATCAGGCAGCACGACACCGCCCCCGCATCCAGCACGCCGACAGAGCGCTCACCCAGCCGGCTGGCCCTGCCGATTTTTGCCATCAGCGCTTTTGTCGAGTCGCGCCCCTGTGTGGCAGCGCGTTTCATCGCCTCAAGGGCTTCGTTGAATGAGGCGCCGGCAGCGTGCGCCTGTTCAAAGGCTTCGACGGCTGGAATCAGCGTGTCCATCAGGCATTTGTCGCCCACCCCGGCTTCGGTAATGTCCTGCAATGACGTCAGTCCGCCACGCAGCAGGCTGGCGAAGGTGTCGGCATCGATCTCTTCACGGCCGCGCACCTTGTCAGCCATGCCAATGAACAGGCTGCCATACAGCGGCCCCATCGAGCCGCCAATGCCTTCCATCAAGCTGAGGGTCAACTCGTCCAGCGCTTCGGCCAGGGTCAGCCGACGGCCTTCGATGTTGCGGCCGCAATGGGCAAAGCCCTTGGCCATATTGATGCCATGATCGCCGTCACCGATGGCGCCATCGACTTCGCTGAGGTATTCGCGGTTGGCAACGATCACGCTCACCAGATCCGAGACGATAGCGGTGCCGTCCTGTGTGGAAAAATACTGGCTCATGGTTCACTCCGCCTGGGTCATGCCGATGGAGCGGCAAGGGTGGTCGATCAGGGTTTTCAGTTCGTCATCCAGGCCCAGCAGGGTGAGGGTCACGCCCATCATCTCCAGCGAGGTAAAGTAGTTGCCGACGTAGCAGCGATGAATGTTCAAGCCCTTGGCTTTGAGCTGGCTTTCCACTTCGGCGTAAAAGATGTACAGCTCCATCACCGGAGTCGCACCAAGCCCGGAAACCAGTACCACGACACTCTCGTCAGCGCTGAAATCCCGGTCGGCGAGGATAGGTGTCAGCATTCGCTCGGCCATTGCGGCTGCGGATTCGATGGGAATGACCTCGATGCCCGGTTCACCGTGATGGCCAATGCCCAATTCCATCTTGCCGTCCGGAATCTGGAAGTTCGGCTTGCCGACTGCCGCGATGGTGCAAGGCGTCAGGCCGATGCCGATGGAGCGGCACTGGTCCACGGCTTTCTGGGCGACGCGGATCACGCCATTGAGGTCGTAGCCCTGTGCGGCGGCGGCACCGCCCACCTTCCACATGAAAATCTCCCCGGCCACGCCACGCCGTTTGGCGATGTCGGCTTTCGGCGCCGAGGCCACATCGTCATTGGCAACCACGGTGCGAACCTGCAGGTCCTTGCTGGCGGCCATTTTCATCGCCAGCTTTACGTTCATGTTGTCCCCCGCATAGTTGCCATACAAGCAGGCGATTCCTGCGCCGTGATCGGCAGCGCGAAAGGCGTCGAAAAAACTTTTCGCGGTAGGCGACGAGAAAATCTCGCCAACAGCCACCGCGTCCACCAGCCCGGGGCCGACGTAGCCGAGGAAGGCCGGCTCGTGGCCCGACCCGCCACCGGTGACGATGCCCACATGACCCTGTGCTGAAGGCCGGGTTTTACTGATGACTCGCGGGTTGCTGTCGCTCTGGGACAGTTCGGGGTGCGCGACCAGAATGCCACGCAACATGTCCTCGACCACCTGGTCCGGGTCGTTTATCACTCGATTCATAGCGCGGTTTCCTGTGTTGTTTTTATGAGGAACAGGCAGATCAGGGTTCCAGCACCACCTTCAGGGATTTATCACCGCGCTCCATGACGGCGAAGGCTTCCTTGAAGTCTGCCAGGGCGAACTTGTGGGTGACCACATCGCGCATGTCGATCTTGCGGTTGCCGATAAAATCGATGGCGCGCGGGTACATGTACGGCCCCAAATGGGAGCCAAGCACGTCCAGCTCTTTGCGGTCACCGATGATCGACCAGTCCACCGTGGCTTCGTCATTGAACACACTGAACTCTACGAAACGTCCCAGTTTGCGCAGCATGGCGAGGCCCTGATTGACAGCCTTGTGGTGCCCGGTGGCTTCTATATAGATGTCGCAGCCGTAGCCGTCAGTGATCTCGCGGATTTTCGCCAACACGTCGACCTCGGCCGGGTTCCACACTTCGTCTGCGCCCATGCGCAGGGCGAGGGCGGCGCGTTCGGGCTTCATGTCGAGCACGATGAGCTTTTTCGGGTTGCGCATACGCACCGCGCCAATGATGCCCAGACCCAGCGTGCCCGCTCCGGCGACTACCACGATGTCATCGAAATCGACGTTGGCCCGTTCCGCCGCATGCAGCGAGCAGGCCAGCGGTTCGATCAGGATCGCTTCGTCCGGGGCAATCGAATCCGGCACTTTGTGGATAATGCCTTCTTTGGTGAAGATCATGTACTGGGCCATCGCGCCCTGCACGTTGTTCTGGAAACCGTAGAGGTCGTGCTTTTGACACATCCAGTACTGGCCGTGATTGCAGAAACGGCAACCCCAGCACGGCACGATCTGTTCGGAAATAACGCGGTCACCGACCTGCACGCCACGCTTTTCGGCACCCGGGCCAAGCGCAACCACTCGGCAGACAAATTCATGACCGGGAATCATCGGCGGTTTTACATAGCGCGGCTGTTCCGCATCGCCCCAGAACGATGGCGCGCCGCGATAGGTCTTGATGTCGCCCATGCAGATGCCGCACAGCTCGACCTTGGTGAGGATTTCGTCAGGGCCAGGCGTCGGCACGTCGACGGTTTCCAGCCGGTAGTCTTCCGGGCCATGGCAGACCACTGCCTGCATGGTGGCCGGAATGACGGGAGAGAGTTGTTCGGCAGTGCGTTCGGTAGCGGTGGACATGACGATAAACCTCGCGACTGAAAAGTGAATTACTGGATGCTGTAGCCACCGTCGATCACCACGTTTTCACCGGTGATCATGCTGGCGGCGTCACTGAGCAGGTACAGCGCCAGCCCGGCGATTTCTTCCGGCTGGGCGAAGCGGCCCGCCGGGATCTGCAATTTGGCCCGCTCACCCAGTTCACCCGCCCAAGCCTTCTTGCCCAGAGCGGTTTCGACGATGGTCGGGGAAATGGCGTTGACGGTGATGTGCGGTGCCCATTCCATCGCCAGCACTTTGGTCATGCCGACCACGGCGGCCTTGCTTGCGCAGTAGGCGACGTGCCTGTCGAGACCGATGACGGCCGCCTGGGAGGCCAGGTTGACGATGCGTCCGCTGCCTTGGGCCAGCATGTGCCGGGCGCATGCCTGAGCAACGAAGAAACTGGCTTTCAGGTTGATGTCCAGCGTGGTGTCCCAGGCGTCTTCGGTCACATCAACGGCCTTGTCGAGCAATGCAACGCCGGCGCTGTTGATCAGAAAGTCGAGGCGTTTGAACCGCTCGAATACTGTGTCGAGGGTGCTGTTGACCTGTTCGATCCGGCGCAGATCGACCGCGATACCCATGTTTTCGCTGCCAAGGCTGGCAGCCACGTCGACCACCGCAGGGTCGCGGTCCAGCAGCGCCACCCGAGCGCCATGCTCGACCAGCAGGCGCGCACAGGCCAGGCCGATCCCGGCGGCCCCGCCAGTGATGACTGCGCAGCGTCCATTGAGGTCGAAGGCCTTGTTCCAGAATTCGGACATGAAAATCTCTCCTTTAGCGCTGTTTGATTGATGATTCGTCACGCTACGCGTTACAGCAGCATCTGGTTTTGATTCTGCCCGAAGGCCGTTGGGGGCGAACGTGTTCGCGAAAGGGCCGGTATTAGGCGGCGAAAGTGCGCCGTCTGAACTGCTGTCTTCGCGAGCAAGCTCGCTCCCACGGGGTTTTACTCTTCAGCCTGCTACGTTGTTGGATTGATGATTTGTCACACTCTGCGCACCCATCAGTTTTGATTCTGCCCGAAGGCCGTTGGGGGCGAACGTGTTCGCGAAAGGGCCGGTATTAGGCGGCGAAAGTGCGCCGTCTGAACTGCTGTCTTCGCGAGCAAGCTCGCTCCCACGGGGTTTACTCTTCAGTCTGCTACGTTGTTTGATTGATGATTCGTCACACTCTGCACACCCATCAGTTTTTGATTCTGGCCGAAGGCCGTTGGGGGCGAACGTTTTCGCGAAAGGGCCGGTACTAGGCGGCGAAAATGCGCCGTCTGAACTGCTGTCTTCGCGAGCAAGCTCGCTCCCACGGGGTTTTACTCTTCAGCCTGCTACGTTGTTGGATTGATGATTCGCCACACTCTGCGCACGCATCAGCTTTTGATTCTGGCCGAAGGCCGTGGGAGCGAACTTGTTCGCGAAAGGGCCGGTGTATTCCCCGAAAATACATCGTCTGAACGACCGTCTTCGCGAACAAGTTCGCTCCCACGCCCTGCGGGCAGAAGCGGGAGTCTGAGAACTTATGTGTGGCGATAACTCCTCAATTACTTGCCGCCGCCGACCTGCTGATACAGCGCATCGGCGTTGGCATCGGTCACCGGCACCCACGGCAGGATGTAGTTCTTGTCAGTGCCGTCACCCCATTTCACGTCTTTGGCGTAGCGTTCCCAGATCACCGAGCGTGGCTTGTAGTCTTTGCCGGCCAGCGCCCGCAGGGCAACGTCGAGTGCGCCCTGAGACTGGGCCTGCGCGTCCTGCAGGAAGGTGGTGACTTCGTTTTTCTTGGCTGCCTGAATGGCGTCGGGCATGCCGTCAATAGAGGTGATCGGTACGTCGGCAGGCTTGAGGTTGCGCGACTTCACCGCTTGCAGGGCACCCAAGGCCATGTCGTCATTTTGCGAAATGATCCCGGAGATGCCGCCATTCGGGTGGGCGTTGAGCCAGTCCTCGGTCAGCGCCAATGCTTCGGCACGCGACCAGTTGGCGGTTTTCATTTCAATGATCTTGATGTCCGGGTGTTTCTTCAGGACTTCCATTTCGCCTTTTTCCCGGTCGATCTGCGCCGACTGGCCAATCGGTCCCTGAATGATCACCACGTTGCCCTTGCCGTTGAGCTTGTCGACCATCGCCTGGGCCTGAAGGCGGCCGCCTTCGACGTCGTCGTTGCCGATGTAAGGCACCTTGGCGCTGGCGACGCGGGTGTTCGAGGCGATGACCGGAATGTCGCTCTCCATGGCCCGGGCCACCGTGCCGATCCCGGCCTTGGTGTCGATAGGCACGAAGATGATCGCGTCGTAATGCTGGGTGATCATGGTCTCGATCTGGTTGTTCTGGGTCAGCGCATCGTAATTGCCGTCAAACACGGTGATCTGCACGGTGCCGTCCTTGACCGACGGATGTTGCTTGAGCTCACGGACCCAGTTCTGCATGAACTGACCCTTGAGGCCATAAACCGCCGCACCGATCTTGTAGGTCTTGCCGTCGGCGGCCAGCGCGATACTGCTGGCAAGCAGGGAGAGCGCCGCGACAGCGGCCAGGGATGTACCGAATTTCATGATGAGCACCTCGTTATTGTTGTAGTCAGTCGGTCATTCAGAGGAAAAGGGCCTAGCGTTTCTTTTTGCGCCACACGTCGATCAGCACTGCAAACACGATGATCAGTCCCTTGGCGACCTGCTGGTAATAGGAAGACACACCGAGCAGGTTCAGTCCGTTATTGATGACGCCGATCAGCAATGCGCCAAACAGCGTGCCGACGATGCTGCCAGTGCCGCCGGACAAGCTGGTACCGCCGATCACCACTGCGGCAATCGCATCCAGTTCATACGACATGCCGGCCTGGGGCAGGGCGGAGGTCGTCCTGGCGGACAGCACCACACCCGCCAGCCCGGCAAGCAGCCCCGACACCACGTACACCGAAAACATCACTTTGCGCACGCCGATCCCGGAGGTACGGGCGCTCTTCTCGTTGCCGCCGACCGCGTATACGTAGCGGCCATAGGTGGTGTAGCGCAGCACCATCCAGAAAATCAGCGCGACCACGGCGAAGATGATGATCGGCACACCGATCGGGCCGACTTTGCCGATGCCCAGCGCCAGGTATTCTTCAGGCAGGTCGGTGACCGGGCTGCCGTCGTTGAGAATGAAGGTCATGCCGCGGGCGATACTGAGCATGCCCAGCGTGGCCACGAACGGCGGAATCGAGAGGTTGGCCACCATGAAACCATTGACCACCCCGAGCATGGCACCTGCGAACATCCCGGCGCTGACCGCCGCCAGCAAGCCATAACCCTGTGTCGCCACGAGGGCGCTGCACAACCCCGCAAAGGCCAGAATCGAGCCCACCGACAGGTCAATGCCTTTGGTCAAGATCACGTAGGTCATGCCGACCGCGAGAATGCCGTTGATCGAGGTCTGACGCAGGATGTCCATCCAGTTGCGCCAGGTCATGAAGTATTCGCTGGCAAAAGCCATTACCACGCACAGCAGGATGAACACCAGTGGCAGGCCGAAACGGTCCAGAGACAGACGCAGCAGGCTGCGCGGTTGTGCAGTGGCGGGGGCAATGATGGTTTTGCTATTCATGAGGCAAGACTCAGCAGGGCTTCCTGGGAAAGATCGGCATCGCTGCTGATGGTCACCAGCCTGCCCCCTTTGAATACGGCAATACGGTCACTCAGGCGCAACAGTTCAGGGGCCTCCGACGACACCACAATCGCAGCACCGCCCGCCCGCACGAACTGATCCAGCAGGTGATAGATTTCCTGCTTGGCGCCCTCGTCGATGCCTCGGGTAGGCTCGTCACAGAGCAGGCAGACCGGCTGGGTAGACAGGCATTTGGCCAGAACCACTTTCTGCTGGTTGCCGCCGCTCATGGACGAGACCGGCAGGTCCAGTGAGGTGGTCTTGATCTGCAGGCGCCGGACCATGTCTTCTGCCAACTGTTGCTCCTTGCGCGCATTGATCAGCGACCAGCTCGACAATTGCTTGTACGCCGACAGCGCGATGTTTGAGAGGATGCTGCCGCTGAGCACCAGGCCGCTGTCTTTGCGGTCCTCGGTCACCAGCGACATGCCTGCGCGAATGGTTGCCTTGGGCAGGCCGATCGGCATCGGCTTGCCTTGCAGGGTCACGTGGCCCGCGTCCGGAGTCGTCAGGCCATAGATGCAATTGAGGAATTCGCTACGGCCGGAGCCCATCAGGCCGTAGATGCCCAGGATCTCGCCGTGACGCAGTTGCAGGCTGATGTCCTGAAATTCGCCAGTGCGGCTGAGGCCGTCTACGTCCAGGCAGCACTCGGCAGCACATGCCCGGCCTGCCTTGTGGTCGATACGTTGCAATTCCTGGCCGACGATGCCGCGCACCAGATGTGTGCGATCGATGTCGGCCATGCGTCCGCTTTCGACAAAGGCCCCGTCGCGAAAGATGCTGTAGTCGTCGGCAATCTGCGCCAGCTCGCTAAGCCGGTGAGAGACATAAATGATTCCTGCGCCTCGTGCGGTGAGCCGGCGGATCGCCTTGAACAGCGTTTGCGCCTCACGTTCGCCGATGGCGGAGGTGGGTTCGTCCATGATCATCACCTGGCAGTCATGGCTGAACGCTTTGGCAATTTCCACCAGTTGTATCTGCGCCACGCTCAGGCGGTGCATGGGGCTGGTGGCGTCGACGTCGAACTCCAGCTCTTCCAACAGCTCGCGAGTGCGGCGATTCAGTGCTTTGCCATCGACAATGCAACCGGCCCTGCGGGGTTCGCGGCCCAGCCAGATGTTTTCGGCGACGGTCATGAACGGGATGGGTTCAAGCTCTTGGGTAATCATCGCAATTCCCGCCGCGAGCGCTTCGCCCGGGCGATTGAACTGCACCGGTTCGCCATTGAGCAGGATAGTGCCCGAGTCGCGCTGAGTGATGCCCATCAGGATGCTGAGGAAAGTCGATTTTCCCGCGCCGTTCCCGCCGCACAGGGCATGCACACTGCCGGCGCGCAACGAAAGACGGCCGTCACGCAGGGCAGGAATGCCAGCATAAGCCTTGGTGACCTGTTCAGCCTGGAGCAGTAATGGCGTAGCCATCGGCGTGTCCTCGTGCTGTGAATTCTTATTAGATGCACTGACGTGTCGCTCAGTGAGCATATGTGTATCAAATGAAATTCTGATCAGTCAATCTCTTTCACTTAAAAGTTTTTTGATGTGCCGTATACGCATGAAGGGCTGCATTGAGCGGAAATTGCCCGGCGTTATCGTAATTCCTGCTTGACAGGGTGCATGGAATGCCCGAGAAATAAGTGATCGGAATTTCACCGATTGAACATTTGGTCGGACTTGAGCGACCACGGCAGCGGAGCCAGACGCCATGAACACACCTTTCCCGGTGGCTATCGGATGTGACGAAGCGGGTTATGAACTCAAAGAACTGTTGAAGCGCCATATCGAGTCGCTGGGTTACCCGGTCACTGATTTCGGCACCCATTCCACCGCGCCGGTGCTGTACCCGGACATCGCTCTGGCGGTTGCAACCGCTATCAGTTCCGGCCAGCAGCGGCTTGGTGTGCTGGTCTGTGGCACTGGCATCGGCATGGCGATATCCGCCAACAAGGTGTTCGGGATTCGCGCAGCGCAGGCCCATGACACCTATTCGGCCGAGCGGGCGCGCAAAAGCAACGATGCGCAGATTCTCTCTGTCGGTGCGCGGGTGATCGGTGCCGAGCTGGCGAAAAGCATCGTCACCTCGTTTCTGGGGTCGGAGTTCGAGGCTGCGCGCTCCGGCGCCAAGGTCGAGCGCATCAATGCCATCGAACGTGACGGCCATCAGTAGTGGACGGAACAGGGCGGGAGTAGGGAGAATGCTTGTTTGATGCCGAAACGGAAGCCCGCCCACATGAGTGACAGTACCCAGCGCATGGCCAGCGACATCGATCTGATGACCGAAGTCGCGATGCTTTATTACCTAGAGAACGTCACTCAGGAAGCCATCGCCAAGCGTTTCGATCTGTCACGGGCAAAGGTCAGTCGCCTGCTCAAACGCGCACGTGATGAAGGGATTGTCGAGGTGCGGGTGCTGCAGCATCCGGCCATGAACAATGAGCTTGAACAGGCGCTGGTGGAGCGCTTTGCGCTGGACCGTGCGCTGATTGCGGTCGATCACAGCGACCCGGACACCCAGCGCTCGGCAGTGGCCAGCCTGGTCGCCAATTACCTGAACAAAACCCTGAGCGACGGCATGATCGTCGCCGTGGGTATGGGGCGCAACGTGGGGGCTGTGGCAGACAACGTGTTTTTGCCCGTGACGCGCAACTGCACGTTTGTCTGCGCAATCGGCGGTTCGCTCAAGGCAGGCGAATACATGAACCCGGACCACATCTGTCGTCGTCTGGCACTGCGTTTTGGTGGTGAAAGCGAAAGCCTTTACGCCCCGGCGCTGGTTGCCAACCCGGAATTGCGCAGCGTTCTGATCAGCAACGACACCGTGCGTTCGACCCTCGACCGCGCACGCCGGGCCGACATGGCGCTGATCGGTATCGGTGACATGAGCGAGAACAGCAACATGGTGCGTATGGGGTGGTTTTCGCCGCAGGAAATCGCGCAGGCCCGGTTATCCGGCACCGTGGGCGACATGATGGGCTACGATTTCATCGACATTCACGGCCAGCCAGCGGTCAACGCTATTCAGGGCAGGGTGATCGGGCTGACCGTTCAAGAGTTGCTGCGCATTCCCGATGTCGTGGCCATTGCCAGCGAAAACACCAAGGCCGCCGCCACCCTGGGCGCGCTGCGTTCGGGTGTGGTCAACACGCTGGCAACGACGGTCACCAATGCCCACACCATTCTGGCGCTGGATGATGCAACGCGCAAAGGGTGATAAATCATTCAGCGTCACCGGCAGTGCCGTGATCGCATGCCGCCTGCGCTGAAATGAATGCCGAGCCTTTTCGATGGCCGAAGCCCTGCGGGATCTCTTGACTGTAAACGCCAGGCCTCAACGCTCGGCGATCCATCGGGCAAGGCCGTGCCGACCGCTGACACCCAGTTTTGCCGTGGCGCGCTTGAGGTAGGTTTCCACCGAGCTGTTCTTGACGTTCAGTCGCTGAGCCATCTCGGAAACCGTGCCGCCTGTCAGTAACCCGATGCACACCTCCTGCTCTCGTGCCGAAAGCGTCACGGCTTCCTGGGCCAGCTTGATGCTGAACACCTGATCCAGAGAGCCTGCCTCGGTTTCGCTTCCGGTGTCCTGGACACTGGCCTGTTGCGCAAGGCTTTGCGCATGCTGTTCAACCAGAGGCAGCAGCATGTCGGACAGGCTCTTGAGCACTGAAAGCTCTGCCAGCGAAAACGCACGCTCGGTCATCAGGCGATGAAAGCAGATGACCCGACGACGGTCGCCGCTACTGGAGACGAGGTTGCACTGATGCGTGCTGCGCTGCGGGTGCTGTTTGCTTGGCGTAGTCTTGAGCTGGATCAGCAGCGGGTCCTGCATGTGCAGGATGCTTGGCAGCAAGGGATGGTTCGGCACAAGCGCGAGTTCCTGTTGCAGCCCGGCGGTACCCAGCACGTTGATGTCGATAATCGTGCTTTCGCGCAGGTCCAGCGTCCATTCGCTGAGATCGATTCCGTGGATCGGCACCTGGGCATGCACCAGTTCCAGCATTTGGGCAGCGAAGGTCGCGCAGCCGGTGCTGGACACCAGGCGTGCCAGTTGACGGTAGAAGCCTGGGTCGTCGCTGTAGTCGAAGTGTTGCGCCATGTTAATAAAACTTCCTTATTTCTACCTCGTGAGGAGCGATCCTGTGGTCGACTCCTGCCCGGCAACTACTGAAGGAAAAGCTGATGAAGATTACTGATTAAAGCAGCGGGCAGCGATGTCTTGCGTCGTTTATCGCTCGCGCTCACACACAAACGGTTCTGGGTGAAAGTTAGAGTATTCAGCCTAAGGTTTCGCGTCACGTCTGTAGCGTAAAACAGGGACACATCTGAAGATTGAATTGAACTAATTACCCATGATTGGTATCGATCCGGCAGTGTCCGGGTTTAAGGGGCCATACACTGACAAACGTGAAGTGCTTAATCCGCGGCTTATCTGCCGATAAGGACTTCGAGCCATGCCTGCCGCCCCGACTTTTCCACTGACCGCTGCCCAACGCGACATCTGGCTTGATCAGATCAGCCACGGTGATTCGCCGCTCTACAACATCGGTGGATACATGGAGTTGGCCGGGCCGGTCGACCCGGACAAACTGCAGCGTGCCCTGGAGCAACTGGTGGCAGCCCACGAGGGCCTGCGCACTGTGCTGCTGCCGGGTGCAGGGCCGGACGGTTTGCCGTTGCAAGGTTACGCAACATCAATGGCGATTACCCTGCCGCTGCATGACCTGCGTGAACAACCGCATCCGGTCGATGCCGCCCGCGAACTGATACGCGAACGTATGCAGCGTCCTTGCAGGCTCGACGGCAGTCCACTGTTCAGCTTTTGCCTTGTCCACCTGGCTCACGAACACTATTGGCTGGTGACTCAGGCCCACCACCTGATCCTCGATGGTTGGGGTTTCGGGCAGATGATGAAATCGCTGGGTGAACACTACACCGCGCTGATCAATGGCGAAAGCCTTGATGCCAGGGCGCCACGCTACAGCGACTTCATCAAGGACGACGAGCAATATCACGTCTCGGCGCGGCATGCGCGAGACAAAGCCTATTGGCTGGAGAAATACCGCAACCTGCCGGAGCCGTTGCTGGTGTCCCGCTATCACAATCGTCGGGCAACCGATCCGGCGCCGTCCTGCACATGGGTGCAGGCCTTCCCCGAAGCGCTGCACGCCCGCATGAAGCAATTTGCCGAAACGCATAACGCCTCCGCTTTTCACGTGCTGCTGGCGGTTCTGCACGTCTATTTTGCGCGCACCACACAACGTGAAGAGTGGGTGGTCGGGTTACCACTGCTCAACCGCACCGGCGCGCGTTTCAAAGCGACGCTGGGCCATTTCGCTCAGGTCAGTGCCGTGCGCATGGCCTTCGCCGACGGGCTGGACTTCGCCGCTTTGGTGGTCGAGGTGCGCGACACGCTCAAGCGCGATTTCCGCCACCAGCGCTTCCCCTTGAGCGAGCTGAACCGCAGCCTCGAATTGTCACGCGAGGAACGGGCGCAGTTGTTCGAGGTGTCGGTCTCCTATGAACTGGAGAACCATGACTATTGCTTCGGCGACGCTCAGGCTCAGACCGTCAAAGTCTCGAATGGCTACGAAACCACGCCGTTGGCCATCCACTTGCGCAGCAACAGCTACAACGACGAGGCCTGGCTGCATCTGGTCCATCACCGCGCCTGGATTGACGAGGCTGAGGCGCAAGCAATCGCCGGGCGGCTGTTGCACATACTGGAGCAGGGGCTGGAGAACCCGACGCTCAACATCGAAGCCTTCGAGCTGGCGACGGCCACCGAGCAGTTGCAGGTAGAGGGCTGGAACCAGACCCAAACGGACGTGACAGATGAGCGATTGATTCATCGACGCGTCGAACGGCAGGCCCGCACCCGGCCCGATGCGGTGGCAGCGGTCTACCAGGGTCGGCAGTTGACCTATGCGCAACTCAATCGACAGGCCAATACGCTGGCTCAACGGCTGATGGCCCACGGTGTGCGTCCTGACGACCGGGTTGCGGTGGTGTCCCGTCGCGGTCTGGAAACCCTGGTCGGCCTGCTGGCGATTCTCAAGGCCGGCGCTGCCTATGTGCCCATCGACCCGGCGCACCCTCGCGAGCGACTGAATTACCTGTTGAGCGACAGCGCCCCCGTGGCCGTGCTGACACTGTCCTCGCTGGTCGACCGCCTGCCGCCCCTGACCATGCCGCTGATCGAACTGGACGGCTGTCTGGACACACAAGGTCTCGACAGCAACCCACAGGTGGCCGGGCTTGTCAGTGAGCATCTGGTCTATGTGATTTACACCTCAGGCTCCACCGGTCAGCCCAAGGGCGTGATGGTCGAACATCACACACTGTCGAACCTCGTCGACTGGCATTGCCAGGCCTTTGACGTGACGGCAGGCAGTCACACCTCCTGCCTGGCCGGGTTTGGTTTCGATGCAATGGCCTGGGAGGTCTGGCCGACCCTGTGTGCCGGGGCGACGCTGCATCTGGCGCCCGTGCAAGAGGGCGGCGAAGACATTGAGGCCTTGTTGAACTGGTGGCGCGCCCAGCCGCTGGATGTCAGCTTTCTGCCGACCCCGGTGGCCGAATACGCATTCAGTCAGGACGAAGAACACCCGACCCTGCGCACCTTGCTGATCGGCGGTGATCGCCTCCGTCAGTTTGCGCAGAACCGTCGTTACGCAGTCATCAACAATTATGGCCCGACTGAAACCACCGTTGTTGCCACCTCCGGCCAGGTCTCGGCCAACGGTTCGCTGCACATTGGCGGCCCCATCGCCAACACCCGTATTCATGTGCTTGACCGGCACTTGCAGCCCATGCCGGTGGGCATTACCGGTGAGCTGTACATCGGCGGTTCGGGCGTTGCGCGGGGCTATCTGAACCAGCCGCAACTGACCGAAGAGCGCTTTGTCGCCGACCCGTTCAGCGATGACCCGCGCGCGCGGCTGTACCGCAGCGGCGATCTGGTGCGCTGGAATGCCGACGGCACCCTGGATTATCTGGGGCGTAACGACGACCAGGTAAAAATTCGCGGCATGCGCATCGAATTGGGTGAAATCGAGGCCGTGCTGGCCAGTCAGGCGGGTGTGAAGGACGCTGTGGTGCTGGTACGGGATTTTCATCTGCTGGCCTGGTTCACCGACACTTCGCCGGTCGATACCGACGCACTGACTCAGGCACTGCGCGCACGACTCCCGGCTTACATGGTGCCGCGCGCGTTTACCCGTCTGGATTCACTGCCATTGACCGCCAATGGGAAACTCGACCGCCGCGCGTTGCCGGACCCTGACCCGGCGTACCTGCTCGGTCATGCCTACGCAGCGCCCGAAGGCGAAGTGGAAATCGCCATGGCGGCCATCTGGACGCAGGTACTGGGCGTCGAGCGGGTAGGGCGGCACGATAACTTCTTCGAACTGGGCGGCCATTCATTGCTGGCGGTGAACCTGGTGGAGCAACTGCGCAAGGCCGGTCTGAAGGCCGACGTGCATGTGCTGCTGAGCCAGCCGACAGTGGCCGCTCTGGCCGCCGCCCAGAACACGGTGCAGGCGTTCAACGCGCCCGAAAACCGTATCCCGACGGGCTGCACGCGCATCACCCCGGACATGCTGAGCCTGGTGACCCTCGACCCGTCCGCCATCGACCGGATTGTTGCCAGCGTCCCCGGCGGCGCTGCCAATGTGCAGGAAATCTACCCGCTGGCGCCGTTGCAGGAAGGCATTCTTTACCATCATCTGACCGCAGAACAGGGCGATCCCTACCTGCTGCAATGGCGCCTGGCGTTCGACAGCCTGGACCGTCTTGAGGCCTGGGCCGGCGCGTTGCAGCAGGTTATCAACCGGCATGACATTCTCCGCACCTCGGTGGTCTGGGAGGGGCTGGAGCATCCGCAACAAGTGGTCTGGCGCACTGCCGAACTGAACGTGCAGGCCGTCAGCCTGGACGCGGACAACGCGCAGACGGCGGTCATTGATCAACTGCAACAGCGTTATGACGCACGTCACCATCGGCTGGACCTGTCCCAGGCTCCGCTGATGCGTCTGGTCCACGCACAGGACCCGGCCAGCGGTGAAGTGGTTGCCATTCTGTTGTTTCACCACCTGGTGCTGGACAACACCGCGATGGAGATTGTCAGCCGCGAGATGAAGGCGCTGTTGTTTGGTCAGGCCTCAGACCTGACGACGCCCGTGCCTTACCGCAACTACGTCGCACAAGTGCGACTGAACAACGATGACGCCCGGCACACCGCATTCTTCAGCGACATGCTGGGGAACGTAGACGAACCGACCTTACCGTTCGGTGTGCAGGAAGTGCCCGCCGATGGCAGCGGCATCGAAGAGGATCGGCGCACACTCGATAACGCTTTGGCGTTGCGGCTGCGCGAACAGGCCCGGCAGTCGGGTGTCAGTGCGGCGAGCCTGATGCACGTCGCCTGGGCGCGGGTTCTCAGCGTGCTTTCCAACCGTCGCGACGTGGTTTTTGGCACGGTGCTGCTGGGGCGTATGGGCGGTGAGGGTGCTGATCGGGCGCTGGGGGTGTTCATCAACACGCTGCCACTGCGGGTCGACACCGCGCTGGCGACTCAGGCGGCGGTTAAAAACGTCCATTCAACGCTTTCTGCGCTGATCGCTCACGAACAGGCGTCGCTGGTGCTCGCTCAAGGTTGCAGCGGTGTGGCATCCGGTTCGCCGCTGTTCAGCGCCTTGCTCAATTATCGCCACAGTGCTGACGTCAAGCCGCTTGACGGCGAAGGTCTGTGGCAAGGCGTGCGGGTGCTTGGCGGAGACGTGCGCAGCAACTACCCGCTGACCCTCAGCGTGGACGACCTGGGCGAAGGCTTCGACCTGCACGTGCTGGCACTCGAAGGCATGGGCGCCGAGCGTGTGGCGGGCTGGATGCAAAACGCTCTGGAGCATCTGGTAGACACGCTGGAGCAAACCTGGCCCTTGGCCCTGAATAACCTTTCGATCCTTGACGATGAAGAACGCAGGCATCTGCTGACCGATTTCAATGCCAGCGAGCAGGACTTTGCGCAAGCCCTCACCGTGCAAAGCCTGATCGAGGCGCAAGCGCTTGGCAGGCCTGACGCCCCGGCCTTGATTCAGGGCGCGGACAGCCTGAGCTATGCCGAACTCAATCAGCGTGCCAACCGCCTGTCCCATCACCTGATTGCCCTCGGTGTTGCGCCGGACGAGCGGGTTGCGCTGTGTCTGCATCGCGGCCCGCAGCGCCTGATCGCCATGCTTGCGGTGCTCAAGGCCGGCGCCGCCTACGTGCCGGTGGACCCGGTTTACCCGGCCGAGCGCATCGACTACCTGTTGCAGGACAGCGCCCCACGCCTGGTGCTGATCGAAAGCTCGACGCTTGATCGGGTGGGTGACACCGCCAGCGTGAACATCGATCAGGCCGACAGCCTTCATTACGCCGACAGCAACCCGCGTATTCCGGGTCATGACGAGCGCAATCTGGCCTATGTCATCTACACCTCGGGTTCCACCGGCCAGCCCAAGGGCGTGATGGTCGAGCACGGCACGCTGGTCAATCTGGTGCAGTGGCATTGTCAGGCGTTCGATCTGCATGCGGACAGCCACACCTCCAGCGTTGCCGGTTTCGGTTTTGATGCGATGGCCTGGGAAGTATGGCCTGCGCTGTGCGCCGGTGCCGTGCTGCACCTGCCGCCCGCGCACATCGCCAACGAGCACGTAGACGAACTGCTCGACTGGTGGTTGCAGCAACCTTTGCAGGTCAGTTTTCTGCCGACCCCTGTCGCCGAGCAGGCATTCCGGCGTCCGCGCCAGCACCCGACGCTGCGTACCCTGTTGATCGGTGGCGACCGTCTGCGGCAGTTCGATACCGACCCGGGCTTTGCGGTGATCAACAACTACGGCCCGACCGAAACCACGGTGGTCGCCACCTCGGGAGCGGTATTGCCCGGTGGATCGCTGGACATCGGCGGCCCGATTGCCAACACCCGCATCTACGTGCTGGACGAGCAGTTGCAGCCGGTGCCGGTCGGTGTCATCGGCGAGCTGTACATCGGCGGCGCAGGGGTCGCCCGTGGCTACCTGAACCGCCCGCAAATGACCGAAGAACGCTTCGTCTCCGACCCCTTCAGCGACAAGGTCGAGGCACGGATGTACCGCAGCGGCGACCTGGTGCGCTGGAACGCGGATGGCACCCTTGACTACCTGGGACGCAACGACGACCAGGTGAAAATTCGCGGCATGCGCATCGAGCTGGGCGAAATCGAAGCGGTTCTCGCCAGTCAGGCTCAGGTCAAAGATGCCGTGGTGCTGGTGCGCGGCGAACGCTTGCTGGCCTGGTTCACCGAAAACGCCAGTGTCGAACCCGAGTCGCTGCGTGACGCATTGCGCGCTCGTTTGCCGGCGCACATGGTGCCGCTGGCGTTCACACGCCTGGCCGCACTGCCGTTGACCAGTCACGGCAAGCTTGATCGCCGTGCGTTGCCGGACCCGGAGCTGGAAGAACTGACCGGGCAGGTTTATGAGGCTCCACAGGGCGAAGTAGAGACCGTCATGGCGGATCTCTGGGCGCAGGTGCTCGGGCTGGAGAAAGTCGGGCGTCACGACAATTTCTTTGAACTGGGCGGTCATTCGCTGTTGGCGGTCAGCCTGGTCGAACGCTTGCGCAATGCCGGTCTGAGCGTCGATGTGCGGGTCTTGCTGGGCCGGCCGACCGTTGCTGCGCTTGCCGCATCCGTAGGTCATGGCCGTGAAATCATTGCGCCGGCCAACCGGGTCCCGACGGGTTGCGCACATATCACGCCAGACATGCTGAGCCTGGCACAGCTTGATCAGCCGACCATCGACCGTATTGTTGCCACAGTGCCGGGCGGCGCGGCCAACGTGCAGGAAATCTACCCGCTGGCGCCGTTGCAGGAAGGCATTCTGTATCACCATTTGACGGCGGAGCAGGGCGACCCGTATTTGCTGCAACTGCGCATGAACGTCGACAGCCTGGAACGCCTGGAAACGGTTGCCGACGCGTTGCGTCAGGTCATCGCGCGCCACGACAGCCTGCGCACTGCAGTGGTCTGGGAAGGGCTGGAAACACCGCAACAGGTGGTCTGGCGGCACGCAGACCTGGTGGTCGAGCGTGTTCCGCTTGCACAGATCGATGCCCAGGCGGGATCAGCCCGAATGGACCTCGGCTGCGCGCCGCTGATTCGTCTGGCTTACAGTCCTGACGCTACAGGTGCGGGCCTTTCCGCGACGCTGCTGTTTCATCACATCGTGGTGGATGCCACGGCCCTTGAAGTGATGCGCGAGGAAATGCTCGCCCACATGCGCGGCGAGCCGGCCCCCGCACAACCTGCCGTGCCGTACCGCAATTATGTGGCTCAGGCGCGTCTGGGCGTCAGCGAAGCGGAACACGAAGCGTACTTCCGCGAGCAACTGGGTGATATCGAAGAACCGACCCTGCCGTTCGACCTGCGCGATGTCCAAGGTGACGGCAGCTCGATCGAGGAAGCGCAACAGATACTGCCCGATGCGCTGGTGCGAAGCCTGCGCAGTCAGGCACGGCAATTGGGTGTCAGTGTGGCCAGCCTGTTGCACCTTGCCTGGGGCCGCGTGTTGTCAGCTGCCACCGGCAATGACCGGGTGGTGTTCGGCACCGTGTTGCTGGGCCGCCTGCAAGGCGGTGCCGGTGCCGACCGTGGCATGGGCATTTTCATCAATACCCTGCCGCTGAGGGTCGATCTGGGAAATGTCGGCGTGCGCGAAGGGGCGCGCGCCACTCACGCCCGTCTCGCCGCCTTGCTCGGGCATGAGCATGCATCCCTGGCTCAGGCCCAGCGCTGGAGCGGGATTGCCGCGCCGTTGCCGCTGTTCAGCGCCATTCTCAACTACCGGAACGCTGCCGGGCAGGCGCGCCAGGACGCTCAGCAAGATGCCTGGCGCGGCCTGGAGATTCTCGCCAGCGAGAAACACACCAATTACCCCCTGAGCCTCAATGTCGATGACTTGGGCGACAGCCTGCGCCTGAGCGTGACGGTGCCGCCTGAGGTCGGCGCGCAACGTATCTGCAGCTATGTGCAACAGACATTGAGCGGCATGGTGGAGGCGCTGGAGCGCCAGACGGATCTGCCGATCCGGTGCCTGCCGGTGCTGGACGCCGACGAGCGTCAGCGTTTACTGGTCGGGTTCAACACGACAGACGTTCATCACGACTTGCAGCAAACCCTGCAGGGCCTGTTCGAAGCCCAGGTCGTGCGTACGCCGCAGGCCATCGCATTGCGCGCCGGACGTTCGCAACTGAGCTACCGGCAGCTCAATGAACAGGCCAACGCGCTGGCCCATCACCTGATCGATCTGGGCGTGCGGCCTGATGATCGTGTCGCTATCTGCGTCGAACGCGGCCTGTCAATGGTGGTCGGGCTTCTGGCCATCCTCAAGGCCGGTGGCGCCTACGTTCCGCTCGACCCGGGTTACCCGCGCGAGCGACTTCAGTACATGGTCGAGGACGGTGCGCCGATTGCCTTGCTGGTGCAGGCCGCCACGCACGATCTGCTGGACGACGAGCATACCCTGCGAATCGATCTGGAAGGCTCGGCCTGGGACAGGCAGCGCATCGACAACCCGCGTATTTCCGGTCTGACGCCGAATCACCTGGCGTACGTGATTTACACCTCGGGTTCCACCGGCACCCCGAAAGGCGTGATGGTCGAGCACAGCGGGGTGAGCAACCTGGTGCAATGGAGTTCGCTGCTGTGCCCACCGGTGCCAGGCGCGGCGCTGCTGCACAAGACGCCGATCAGCTTCGACGCTTCGGTCTGGGAAATCTTCTGGCCGCTGTGCAGCGGAATGCCCTTGGTGCTTGCCCGTCCTGACGGCCAGCGGGATCCGGCCTACCTGGCACAAGTGATTCAAGAGCGGCAGATCAGCGTGGTGCAGTTTGTGCCGGTGCTGTTGCAGCAGTTTATCGATCTGCCGCAAAGCAGTTCGTGCGACAGCCTGACCGACATCGTCTGCGGCGGCGGTGAACTGACCCCGGCGCTGGCTGAACGCGTACGCCAGCGCTTGCCGAAAGTGCGCCTGCATAACGTATACGGCCCGACTGAAACCACCGTCGATTGCAGCGTCTGGACGCTCGAACCCGATCAGCGCGTGCCTGACAGTTCACTGCCCATCGGCAAGCCGATCAGCAATACACGCCTGTATGTACTCGATGCCGACGACCAGTTGGTGCCGCAAGGAGTGATCGGTCATTTGCACATCGGCGGTGCCGGTGTGACGCGTGGCTACATGAACCTGGCGCAATTGAATGCCGAGCGTTTTATCGCAAGCCCGTTTGTTGCGGGCGACCGCCTGTATCGCAGTGGCGATCTGGTCCGCCAGCGTGCAGACGGCAACCTGGAGTTCTTCGGCCGCAATGACGATCAGGTAAAAATCAACGGATTGCGCATCGAGCCGGGTGATATCCAGGCCTGCCTGACCGGTCATCCGGATATCCATCAGGCCGTGGTGGTGGTCCGCGACGAGCAACCGGGCGGTCAGCGGCTGGTGGCCTATTACACCGGCGCGCTGCTGTCGGTCGAGACGTTGCGTAACCTGTTGCGGGCGCAACTGCCGGATTACATGGTGCCTGCGCTTTACGTGCATCTGGACGCCATGCCCCTGAGCCCCAACGGCAAGCTGGACCGCAAGGCATTGCCGGTGCCAGGTGCCGACGCCGTGCTGACGCGACCCTTCGAGGCGCCCGAAGGCGAGACCGAAACCCTCCTGGCAAGACTCTGGAGCGAGCTGCTCGGGGTCGAGCACGTCGGGCGGCATGACAACTTTTTCGAACTGGGCGGGCACTCGCTGCTGGCGGTAAGCCTGACGGCGCGTCTGCGTCAGGAAGGCATCGAAGCTGACGTCCGGGCACTGTTTGAACAACCTACGCTGGCCGGTTACGCCGCGATCACAGAAAACATGGAGATCACCCTGTGAGCATCAACGAACTTTTGGCAACACTCAAAGCTCACGATATCCACCTGACGGTCAAGGACGGACAGCTGGTGGTGCAGGGTAATCGCCGGGCCTTGAGCGACAACGGCCTGCTGGACCATCTGCGCACTCACAAACCGGCACTGATCGAGCTGATCGGGCAGGGCGATTACACCACCGGCAAGCGCCCGGCTCTGGTACTGCCGCCCAACGCGATCCCGGCGGGATGCGAACACATTACCGCGCAGATGCTGACCCTGGTCGAACTCGATCAAGGCGCCATCGACCGGTTGATCGGGCTAATTCCGGGAGGCGCTGCCAATGTGCAGGACCTCTATCCGCTGGCCCCGCTGCAACAGGGTATTTTGTACCACCACGTGACCGCCACGCACGGCGACCCGTATGTGATGAGGGTGCAGTTCGCCTTCTCTGATCAGGCGCGTCTGGACGCGTTTGCCCGCGGGCTGCAAACCGTCATCGACCGGCATGACATTTTGCGCACATCCGTACACTGGGACAGTCTGGAAACGCCGCTGCAAGTGGTCTGGCGGCATGCCGAGCTCAAGGTCGACACTTTGCCGACTGCCGAAGGCATCACGATGGACCTGAGACAGGCGCCGCTGATGCGCCTGGTCTGCCATGAGCCGGTCGACGGCAAAGGCGTGCAGGCCACCTTGCTGTTCCACCACATCGCGATGGACCACAGCGCCCTTGAAGTGGTGCGTCACGAGATTCAGGCCTGCCTGTCCGGTCAGCTCGAGTCGCTGGGTGTGCCCGTGCCGTTTCGCAATTACGTCGGGCAGGCGCTGCTGGGCGTCAGCGAACAAGAGCATGAGGTGTTTTTCCGCGACATGCTCGGCGACCTCGATGAACCGACCCTTGCCTACGACCTGCAAGACCTGAGCGGTGAAGGCGATGACATCGACGAGCACAGCATCACGCTGGACCTGCTGCTGTGTCAGCGTCTGCGCGGTCAGGCACGAAGCCTGGGCGTAAGCGTCGCCAGCCTGTTTCATCTGGGCTGGGCACGGGTGCTGGCGGGTCTGACCGGTCAGCAGCGCGTGGTGTTCGGCACTGTGTTGATGGGGCGTCTGTTGGGCGCCGAGGCCACAGAACGGGCCTTGGGGATTTTCATCAATACCTTGCCGTTGCGCATCAACCTGAGCGACCAGGACGTGGTGACCGCGGTGCGCGCGACCCACCAGCGCCTGACCGCCCTGATGCGTCACGAACACGCACCGCTGGCGCTGGCTCAGCGTTGCAGCGGCGTGACTGCGCCGACGCCGCTGTTCAACGCCTTGCTCAACTATCGACACAGTGCGCCAGCGCAGGCGTCCGGCGAAACCTGGCAGGGCATTGAAGTGCTGCATGCCCAGGAGCGCAGCAACTACCCGCTGGTGCTGAGCGTCGACGATCTGGGCGAGGCTTTCGGCTTCACGGCGCAGACGTCGCCGGGCATTGATCCGCAACGGATTTGCGCTTACCTGCAACGCGCCATGGAAAGCCTGCTCGACGCACTCGAGCAGGCGCCGCACATGCCTGCCGAACGGATCGACGTCGTACCGCCTCGCGAGCGCGGGCAATTGCTCAGCGACTTTAACCCCTGCGACACGCCTTACGAGCGTTTTCTGACGCTCCACCAGCGTATCGAGCAGCACGCGCAACAGCGCCCCGATGCGACCGCCGCACAAGTCGGCGAGCAACGCCTGAGCTACGGCGAGCTGAACCGGCGTGCCAATGGCCTTGCCCATCATCTGATCAGCCTCGGCGTGCAGCCGGACGACCGCGTGGCCGTGGTCGCACGGCGCGGCCTGGAAACGCTCATCGGCCTGCTGGCCGTACTCAAGGCTGGCGCAGGCTATGTGCCGGTGGACCCGGCGCACCCGGACGAGCGCATTGCCTACTTGCTGAATGACAGCGCACCGGTTGCGGTGCTGACCCAACAACCGCTGCTGGCACGTTTGCGAGCGCTGGACCTTCAAGGCCCGCTGATCGACCTTGAACGGCCTGTCTGGCCCGAGCAGCAGGACAGCCCGCAGGTCGTCGGGCTGGGTTCGACGCACTTGGCGTATGTGATCTACA
Organism: Pseudomonas syringae; assembly: GCF_002157375.1. Lineage (GTDB taxonomy): Bacteria > Pseudomonadota > Gammaproteobacteria > Pseudomonadales > Pseudomonadaceae > Aquipseudomonas > Aquipseudomonas syringae_T. The sequence continues at coordinate 115,983 of NZ_MTSA01000003.1, read as the reverse complement.
CCTCGGGTTCGACCGGTCAGCCCAAAGGCGTGATGGTCGAGCACCGTACCCTGAATAACCTGATCGACTGGCATCGTGAGGCGTTCGACCTGAGCGTGGGCAGCCATACCGCCAGTATGGCGGGTTTTGGCTTTGACGCGATGGCCTGGGAAGTCTGGCCGGCGCTGTGTGCCGGGGCCACGTTGCACCTGCCGCCCGCTGACATCGGCAATGAGCAGCTCGATGCGCTGCTTGACTGGTGGCTGGCTCAGCCGCTGCAGGTGGCCTTTCTGCCGACGCCGGTCGCTGAATATGCGTTCAGTCGCGACCTGCGTCACCCGACCCTGCGCACACTGCTGATCGGCGGCGACCGCCTGCGTCAGTTCCATCGCGACCCGGGCTTTGCGGTGATCAACAACTACGGACCGACCGAAACCACCGTGGTTGCCACATCAGGCCGCCTGCTGCCCGATGGCAGCCTGGACATCGGCAAACCGATTGCCAACACCTCGGTGTATCTGCTGGATGAGCAGCAACAGCTGGTTCCGTTGGGCATGGCCGGTGAGCTTTACATTGGTGGCGACAGTGTTGCGCGTGGTTACCTGAACCAGCCGCAACTGACCGCCGAGCGTTTCCTGCGTGACCCGTTCGCCGAGCACTCGCAAGCGCGCATGTACCGCACCGGCGACCTGGCGCGCTGGAACGCTGATGGCACGCTGGAGTACCTGGGCCGCAACGACGATCAGGTCAAGATTCGTGGTGTGCGCATTGAGCTGGGGGAGATCGAAAGTCAGTTCAGCCAGTTGCCCGGCATCGAAGAGGCGCTGGTGCTGGCCCGTGAGGATGAGCCGGGTCAGCCGCGACTGGTGGGCTACTTCACCGAGCGCGCAGAGGCGATGCCGACAACCGTAGATGACCTGCGCGCCGCGCTGGCAAGCCGTTTGCCCGCGTACATGGTGCCCAGCGCACTGGTGCGGCTGGACCGCTGGCCGTTGACCGCCAACGGCAAGGTCGACCGTCGCGCCTTGCCCGTGCCGGACCGCGACGCGCTATCGACCGGAGAATACGAAGCACCGCAAGGTGAGCTGGAGCATGCGCTGGCCCTGATTTGGAGTGAGCTGCTGCAGGTCGAGCGGGTCGGTCGCCATGACCGCTTCTTTGAGCTGGGCGGTCATTCGCTGCTGGCGATGCGCATGGTGTCTCAGGTGCGTCAGCGCCTTTCTCTGGAGCTGGCGCTCGGTGACTTGTTCGCCGACAGCTCGTTGAGTGCCGTGGCACAGTGTCTCGCCGCGGCTGCGCGCAGCCAGTTGCCGGACATCGATGTGCAGCCGCGCACCGGTCCGGTGCCGTTGTCTTCTGCGCAGCAGCGAATCTGGTTCATGGCGCAGATGGAAGATGCCAACAGCGCCTACAACATTTCGTTGGGCCTGAAACTGAACGGTCCGCTGGATGCTGATGCCTTGACACGTGCGCTGGAGCGCATTGTGGCTCGCCACGACAGCCTGCGCAGCCGCTTCAGCCAGGAAGACGATAACGCCTGGGTGCAGGCTGCGTCCGTCACCGCAGTACCCGATATCTGTTGGCAGGACCTGCGTGGTCAGGACGCAGATGCTTTGCGTGCGGTCGCAAAGGAAGAGGCCGCGCAGCCGTTCGATCTGCAAAACGATCTGCCGATCCGCGGGCGTTTGTTGTGTCTGGCTGAAGACCGTCACGTATTGCTGCTGACCGTGCATCATATCGTGGCTGACGGCTGGTCGCTGGGCGTACTGACCCGCGAGCTGACCGCGCTGTATCAGGCGTTCAGTCAAGGGCTGGACGATCCGCTTCCCGCGCTGGCGCTGCAATATGGCGATTACGCCGTGTGGCAACGCCACTGGCTGGATGGCGAAAGGTTGAGCCATCAGGGCGACTACTGGCAGCAGGCGCTTGCGGGTGCGCCGGTCTTGCTGACGTTGCCGACTGACCGTCCACGCCCTGCGCATCAGGACTACACGGGGGCCAGCGTTGCGCTGAATCTCGATACGCGTCTGAGCGCCGACCTCAGAGCCTTCTGCCAGGCGCAGTCGGTGACACCGTTCATGGTGTTCATGGGGGCCTGGGCCGTATTGCTGGCGCGGTTGTCCGGCCAGGAGGAGGTGGTTGTCGGCATGCCGGTTGCCAACCGCCGTCGTGCCGACATCGAAGGCCTGATCGGTCTGTTCGTCAATACTCTGGCTGTGCGCGTCGATACCTCGGGCGAGCCTGATGTCATGACGCTGCTGGCCCGCATCAAGGCGCGCGTGGTGGAAGCGCAGGACCATCAGGACCTGCCTTTCGAGCAAGTGGTGGAACGTCTGCGGCCGCCCCGCAGCCTGGCGCATAGCCCGTTATTCCAGGCATCGCTGACTTGGGACGGCAGCCAGGGGCTGGACTTGCAACTGGGCGATCTGCAGCTCGAACCGCTGGAAGAGCAGGCCGCTTTCGCAAAATTCGACCTGGCGCTGAGCGTCAGCGACAGCACCGATCATTTCCGCTGCATCGTGGAATATGCCACGGCGCTGTTTGACCGCAGCACCGTCGAACGTCATCTGGGTTATCTGGAGGCGATACTGCGGGGCATGGTCGCTGGCAGTCAGACGGTGCCGAATCACATTCCGCTCCTGTCGGAGGCCGAGCGTCGCCAGTTGGTCGACGGTTTCAATGCCCCCGACAGGGTTTATCCGCAAGGAGTGACCCTGCACAGCCAGTTTGAAGCGCAAGTGCAGCGCACGCCGGATGCGATTGCTGTGAGCTTTGAAGACACAGCGTGGAGCTACGCGACACTCAATGCCCAGGCCAACAAGATCGCGCATCGGCTGATCGGCATGGGCATCGGTGTGGACGACCGGGTCGCCATTTGCACACCGCGCGGCCTGCAGATGATCGCGGGCCTGCTGGGGATTCTCAAGGCCGGTGCCGCCTACGTGCCACTGGACCCGGCTTATCCTCTGGAACGTCTGGCCTACACACTCGGCGACAGCGCGCCGGTGGCGTTGTTGACCCAGCGGTCAGTGCATGACGCCTTGCCGGTGTCAGAAGTGCCAGTGGTCAGTCTCGATGACGCCGATTTGCAGGACGAATCCGACGCTGATCCGCAGGTGTCGGTCAAGCCTTCGAGCCTGGCGTATGTGATCTACACCTCAGGTTCCACCGGCCTGCCCAAAGGCGTGATGATCGAACACCGAAACGTTGCGCGGCTGTTCTCGGCCACCGAAGACTGGTTCAGCTTCAACGATCAGGATGTCTGGGCGCTGTTCCACTCGTTCGCCTTCGACTTCTCGGTCTGGGAAATCTGGGGGGCGTTGCTGCACGGTGGACGTCTGTTGATCGTGCCGCAGCTGGTCAGTCGCTCGCCTGAAGACTTTTATGCACTGCTGTGCCGTGACGGGGTGACGGTGCTCAATCAGACGCCGAGCGCGTTCCGCCAACTGATTGCTGCCCAGGGCGAGAACGGGCAGGCGCATTCGTTGCGTAAGGTGATTTTCGGCGGTGAGGCACTGGAAACAGCCATGCTCAAGCCGTGGTATGCCCGCAACGTGAACGCCGGAACACACTTGGTAAACATGTACGGCATCACCGAAACCACGGTGCATGTGACCTATTACCCGGTGCTGCCTGAAGACGCGCAGCGCGTCGGCGCCAGCCCGATCGGCAGGCGCATCCCCGATTTGCAGCTGTATGTCCTCGATGCCCGCGGCGAGCCGGTGCCGGTGGGTGTGGTCGGCGAGCTGTATGTCGGCGGCGCCGGTGTGGCACGGGGCTACCTGAACCGTGAAGCACTGACGGCCGAACGTTTCCTCGACAACCCGTTCAGCCACGCACCGGATGCACGCATTTACCGCACCGGTGACCTCGGTCGCTGGATGGCCGACGGCAGCCTGGAATACCTGGGCCGTAACGACGAGCAAGTCAAGATTCGCGGTTTCCGTATCGAACTGGGCGAGATCGCGTCTCGCCTGAATGATCACCCGGATGTCATCGACGCGGTGGTGATTGCGCGTGAGGACGTGCCGGGAGACAAGCGTCTGGTTGCCTATTACACCTGCGCTGAAGACAAAACCGGGCTGGACATCGAGCAGTTGCGTGCCTGGCTGTCGGAGCTGCTGCCGGATTACATGGTGCCTGCGGCTTTTGTACGGCTTGCCGGCCTGCCGGTGACGGCCAACGGCAAACTGGACCGCAAAAGCCTGCCGGCGCCGGATCGCGACAGCGTCGCCAGCCGGGCCTATGAGGCGCCGCAAGGTGCGACCGAAATCGCCCTGGCCAGGCTCTGGGCCGAGCTGTTGCAGGTCGATCAGGTAGGTCGTCAGGATAACTTCTTCGAATCGGGCGGCCATTCATTGCTCGCCGTGACCCTGATTGCGCGCATGCGGCGTCTGGACATGAAAGCGGACATTCGCGTTCTTTTTGTCCAGCCAACCCTGGCGGCGCTGGCTGCGGCTGTCGGTCAGGACACTGAAATCAAAGTGCCGGCCAACCTGATCGATGCGCACTGCCAGCGCATCACGCCCGAACTGCTGCCCCTGGTGGCGCTGGATCAGCCCGCGATTGATCGTATCGTCGCGCAAGTGCCGGGCGGTGCCGCCAATGTGCAGGATATCTATCCGCTGGGCCCATTGCAGACAGGCATCCTTTACCACCACCTGAAAGCCGGGGACAGCGATCCTTATCTGTTGCAGCCGGAGTTCGCGTTCGCTGATGCGTCGCGTCTGGACGCTTTTTGCCATGCATTGCAGCGCGTGATCGAGCGCAACGATATTCTGCGCACCGCGTTGTTATGGGAAGGTTTGCAGGCGCCGGTTCAAGTGGTCTGGCGCCAGGCCCCTCTGCGCGTCCAGGAAACAGCATTGCACGATCTTTTCAATGCACCCCGCATGGAACTGACCCACGCGCCACTGATGCATCTGGTCTATGCCCATGACCCGAGCAACCAGCGGATTGCAGCGGTACTGCGCTATCACCATGTGATCATGGACCACATAGCCCTTGATGTATTGAGTCATGAGTTGCAGGCCATATTGCTGGACGACGAAGCCCGGCTTGCAGCCCCCGTGCCGTATCGAAACTACATCGCCCACGTCCTGCAAGGGCCGGGCGACGACGCCCATGAAGCGTTCTTCCGCGAGCAGTTGGGCGATGTCGATGAGCCGACCTTGCCTTACGGTCTGGCAATGGCGTCCGCCGAGCAGATTCCTGGCGAGGCCCGGCTCACGCTGGAGGGCGACCTGTGCCGTCAGGTCCGCGATCAGGCAAGGCAATTGGGGGTCAGCGCCGCCACCGTGATGCACCTGGCCTGGGCTCAAGTGCTGGGGCAATTGTCCGGGCGCGACAGCGTGGTCTTCGGCACCGTGCTGTTTGGACGTTTGCGCGGCGGGGAAGGGGGTGAACGCGCATTGGGTGTGTTTATCAATACCTTGCCATTGCGCATGGATCTGAGCGGCCATTGCGCGCGCAGTGCGGTGCTCGACCTCCATGCCCGTCTGGTCGGCATGTTCGCTCACGAGCATGCTCAGTTGGCTCTGGCCCAGCGATGCAGTGCCTTGCCGGCTGGCGCGCCGTTGTTCAATACGTTGCTCAACTACCGCCACAGCGCCGAGCCTGAGGTCGATGACCAGGCGAACAGCGCTGCATGGCAAGGGATCGAGGTCGTACACGCGGAAGAACGCAGCAACTACCCGCTGACCTTGAGTGTCGATGACTTCGGCGACAGTTTCGGCCTGACGGCGCAGGCGGCACCGGGTATTGATCCGCAACGGATTTGCGCCTACGTGCAGCAAGCCCTTGTGCATCTGGTGCAGGCACTGGAACAGCAATCGGAAACCGCCCTGATCGAGTCGTCCGTAGTGCCGCCCGCAGAGCGCGAACGTTTGCTGACCGCGTTCAACGATACCCGGCGCGACTACCCCCGCGAGCAACCCGTGCATCGTCTGTTCGAACGTCGCGCGGCGCTTCATCCGCATGCCATTGCGGCCTTGCACGGCCGACGCTCGCTGACCTATGGCGAGTTGAACGAACGGGCCAACCACCTTGCCCATTACCTGATGGCACAAGGCGTCAAGCCGAGCGACCATGTCGCGGTTCTGCTGCCTCGTTCGCTGGAATTGCTGATCAGCCAACTGGCCATCGGCAAGTGCGCGGCGACCTACGTGCCGCTCGACGTCAATGCACCTGCCGATCGCCAGAACTACATGCTCGAAGACTGCCAGGCGGTGTGCGTTCTGACCCAGAGCGCCACATCGATTGCGGCTTCGGTGCGACGTATCGATCTGGATCATCTGCACCTCGACGACCAGCCTGCTCATGACCCGGGCTTGCCACAAACCTCGGACACTGCGGCCTACGTCATGTACACCTCGGGTTCCACAGGGGCGCCAAAAGGCGTGCGCGTGCCTCATCGCGGTATCGCCCGTCTGGTGCTGAACAACAGTTACGCCGACCTCAACGAACAGGACAGCATCGCCTTCGTCTCGAACCCCGCGTTCGATGCCAGCACGCTGGAAGTCTGGGGTGCCTTGCTCAACGGCGGGCAGATTTTCATCATCGAACACAGCACGCTGATCGATCCGGTACGGTTCAGTGCGGCGCTGCGCCACGGCAACGTCAGCGTGCTGTTCCTCACGACCGCGTTGTTCAATCAGTACGTGCAACTGATTCCCGAGGCCCTCGTCGGCCTGCGGATGCTGATATCAGGCGGCGAACGCGCGGATCCGGTCAGTTTCCGGACGATGCTTGCTCAGGCGCCGGGCCTGCATCTGCTGAACGCTTACGGGCCGACCGAGACCACCACCTTTGCCACCGCCTGCGATGTGCGGGTACTGGCTGAAAGCGCCGAATCGGTGCCCATCGGACGCCCCATCGGCAACACTCGACTTTACGTCCTGGACGCCCACCAGCGCCTGGCCCCGTTAGGTGCAATCGGCGAACTGTATATCGGTGGCGACGGTGTGGCGCTGGGCTATCTGAACCGCCCGGAGCTGACGGACGAGAAGTTCATCGCCGACCCGTTCAGCACTCAGCCCGGCGCCACGATGTACCGCACCGGGGACCTGGGGCGCTGGCTGGAAGACGGACAGCTGGAATGCCTGGGTCGCAATGACGATCAGGTCAAGATACGTGGCTTCCGCATCGAACTTGGCGAGATCGTCAATTGCCTGCACCAGTTGCCGGGCATCAGGGATGCAGTGGTCATGGCCCGCGAAGACGAGCCGGGCAACGTGCGTCTGGTCGCCTACTTCACCGGTCAGCCGGAGGTTGAAGCGCCTTCCCCCGAGCAGATGCGTGCTCATGTGCAGGCCAGCCTGCCGGAGTACATGGTTCCGGGCGCTTTTATCGAGCTGACAGCGTTACCCCTGACGGCGAACGGCAAGCTGGACATGCGGGCACTGCCCAAACCCGATCACGCCTCGCTGTTCAGCATGGCCTACGAGCCGCCGCAGGGTGATATTGAAATCGCGCTGGCGCAGATCTGGGCCGAGGTGTTGCAGGTAGAGCGGGTGGGCCGCTATGACCACTTTTTTGATCTGGGCGGGCATTCCCTGCTGGCCATGCGCATGGTTTCGCAGGTGCGCCAGCAACTGGGCATGGAGTTACCACTGGGTGAGCTTTTTGCGCTGGGTGAACTGGCAGCGGTTGCTGCTGCGCTGGCCGGTGCCGGACGCAGCGAACTGTCTCTGATCCTGCCTGCGCCGCGTGACCAGTCGTTGCCACTGTCGTTCGCCCAGCAACGGTTGTGGTTCCTAGCCCAGCTCGAAGGCGGCAGTGAGGCGTACAACATTCCGTTGGCCCTGAGCCTGCGAGGCGCGCTGGATGTCACGGCGCTGACGACGGCCGTGTCGCGCATCGTCGAGCGCCATGAAACCCTGCGCAGCCGGTTCATCGGTCGCGAGGAGGGCGCCGAGGTGGTGTTCGCCTCCATGCCTGCCAACCCGCTGCTGCACGTCGAAGACCTGCGTCAGCACCCGGACGTGCTGAACGAGCGCGTTGTCGCAGAGGCAGCGGCACCTTTTGACCTGGCGCGTGGACCGTTGATCCGGGGCAGCCTGTTGCAGCTGGAGGACCAGCGTCACGTGTTGCTGCTGACCGTACACCACATCGTCGCCGACGGCTGGTCGATGGGCGTGCTGACGCGTGAACTGCTGGCGTTGTACTCGGCCTTTCGCCAGGGCAAGGCCGATCCGCTGCCCGCGCTGGCCATTCAATACGCAGACTACGCGGTCTGGCAGCAAAGCTGGATGAGCGGCGAGCGCCTGCAACACCAGGCTGCCTATTGGCACCAGACCCTGGACGGCGCGCCGACGCTGCTGACCTTGCCGACCGACCGTGTACGTCCGGCGCAACAGGATTTTGCCGGTGCCAGCCTGACGATCCGACTGGAGGGGCCGCTGACCGCAGGTTTGCGTGCATTGGCGCAGCGCCAGGGTGTGACGCTGTACATGATCCTGATGACGGCGTGGGCTGCGCTGCTGGCGCGTCTTTCCGGGCAGACCGACGTTGTCGTCGGCAGCCCTATTGCAGGGCGCGGTCGCGCTGAACTGGAGGGGCTGATCGGGCTTTTCGTCAATACCCTGGCCGTGCGTATCGACATGTCATCGGACGCTACCGGTGAAGCCTTGCTGGCCCAGGTCAGGACTCGGGTGCTGGAGGCTCAGGATCACCAGGATCTGCCGTTCGAGCAGGTGGTGGAAATCGTTCGCCCGGCACGCAGCCTGGCGCACGCGCCGCTGTTCCAGACCACGCTCAACTGGCTGGCCGGTGATACCAAGCTGCCCGACATGGAGGGTTTGTCGCTGGCATTGGTCGAGCAAAGCACGCAGGTTGCCAAGTTCGACTTGTCGCTGAACCTCGGCGAACACGGGGATGCGCTGGTCGGCACGCTGGATTACGCAACGGCGCTGTTCGATGAAACCACCGTGCAGCGCTATGGCGATTATTTCGAGCAGTTGCTGCACGCATTGGTCTCTGACCAGCAGGCAGTGCTCGCGCAGGTGCCGTTGGTGGGCAAACAGGAGCGTCAGTATCTGTTGGAGGGCCTCAACGATACCGGCCTGAGCTTCGCACAACACCAGACTGTTCATGGCTTGATAGAGGCTCAGGCTGCACGTTTGCCCGCCGCCATCGCGGCGCAGGTCGGCGAGCAATCGCTGAGTTATGGCGAGCTGAATCGAAAAGCGAACAGCCTTGCTCATTATCTGATCGGTCTTGGCGTGTGCCCGGATGATCGTGTTGCGGTGGTCGCACGTCGCGGGCTGGACACGCTGGTGGGCTTGCTGGCCGTGCTCAAGGCCGGTGCCTGCTATGTGCCGGTGGATCCGGCGCATCCGGGTGAGCGCATTGCCTATCTGCTGAGCGACAGCGCGCCGGTGGCGGTGCTGGCGCAACACACCGTCATCAAGCATCTGCCCGCACTGAGCGTACCGGTGATCGCGCTGGATCGGCCGCAATGGCTTGAGCAACCGCACAACCCGGTCGTGGCGGGGCTGACCTCCACCGACCTTGCCTATGTGATCTACACCTCCGGCTCGACCGGGCAACCGAAAGGCGTGATGGTCGAACACGGCACCCTGGCCAATCTGGTGTACTGGCACTGCCAGGCCTTCGACCTGCACGCAGGCAGCCACACCGCCAGCGTGGCCGGTTTCGGCTTCGACGCGATGGCCTGGGAAGTCTGGCCGGCCCTGTGCGCCGGGGCGACGCTGCACGTGCCGCCTGCGGACGTCAGCAACGAGCAACTCGACGCCCTGCTGGACTGGTGGATCGCCCAGCCGTTGCAAGTCGCCTTCCTGCCGACGCCGGTGGCTGAATATGCGTTCAGCCGCGAATTGCGCCACCCGACCCTGAAAACCCTGCTGATCGGCGGTGACCGCCTGCGTCAGTTCCACCGCGATCCGGGTTTTGCCGTGATCAACAACTATGGTCCGACCGAAACCACCGTCGTCGCCACCTCGGGCCGCCTGCTGCCCGACGGCAACCTCGATATCGGTAAACCCATCGCCAATACCCGCGCGTATCTGCTGGACGACCGCCAGCAACTGGTGCCACTGGGCGTTGCCGGCGAGTTGTACATCGGCGGTGAAGGCGTGGCGCGCGGTTATCTGAACCAGCCGCAACTGACCGCCGAGCGTTTCCTGCGCGACCCGTTCGCGGAGCGACCGCAGGCGCGTATGTACCGCACCGGTGACCTGGCGCGCTGGAACGCTGATGGCACGCTGGAGTACCTGGGCCGTAACGACGATCAGGTGAAGATCCGTGGTGTGCGGATCGAACTGGGCGAAATCGAGGCGCAACTGGCGCAGTTGCCGGGCATCGAAGAAGCGCTGGTGCTGGCCCGCGAGGACGAGCCGGGCCAGCCCCGTCTGGTGGCTTACTTCATCGAACGCGCCAAGGGTTCGCCCGTCGGCGTGGCCGGGCTGCGTACCGGAATGCTGGCCCGTCTGCCGGGTTACATGGTGCCGAGCGCATTCGTGCGTCTTGACGCGTGGCCGCTGACCGCCAATGGCAAGGTTGATCGACGAGCCTTGCCTGCGCCGGATCGCGAGGCATTGCCGGGGCGTGAATACGAGGCGCCGCAAGGCGACCTGGAAACGGCCCTTGCTGAGATCTGGGCGGATTTGCTGCAGGTCGAGCAAGTAGGCCGCCACGACCACTTCTTCGAACTGGGCGGGCACTCGCTGCTGGCCGTGACGCTGATTGCGCGCATGCGTCGCCGTGGCATGGACGCGGACATCCGCGTGCTGTTCGCTCAGCCGACCCTGGCAGCGCTGGCCAGCGCGGTGGGCAGTGGCAATCAGGTGAAGGTACCGGCCAACCGGATCGGCGCCGACTGCACCTGGATCACGCCGGACCTGCTGCCGCTGGTGACCCTGGATCAGGAAGGGATCGACCGCGTGGTCGCCAGTGTGCAAGGCGGTGCGTGCAACGTGCAGGACATCTATCCGCTGGGGCCTTTGCAAGCGGGGATTTTCTACCATTACCTGTCAGCCGGCGAGGATGACCCTTACCGTTTGCAGGCGCGCTTTGCATTTGCCGACCGCTCGCGTCTGGACGCTTTTTGTCAGGCGCTGCAAAAGGTCATCGACCGCAACGACGTGCTGCGCACGTCGCTGTATTGGGAAGGCCTGGAAACACCGGTACAGGTCGTGTGGCGGCATGCCGCACTGCCAGTGATCGAAGTGCCTCTGGCGGCGCTGGACGCTGCCGAGCCACTGAGCCTGGTGCGTGCGCCGTTGCTGCGTCTGGTGCATGCCGATGACCCGGCCAACCAGCGTATCGTCGCCGTGCTGATGTTCCACCACCTGATCATGGACCACGTTGCCCTTGACCTGCTGAGCCAGGAATTGCAGGCCGTGTTGCTCGATCAGGAGGCGCTGCTGCCCGCGCCGGTGCCTTACCGCAATTACATCGCGCACACCTTGCTGGGACCGGCGGATGGGGCCCATGAGGCGTTCTTCCGCGAGCAGTTGGGCGATCTGGACGAGCCGACCTTGCCGTACGCCCAGACGTCGTTGCCGGGGCCTGAAGTATCCGGTGAAGCGAGACTGCGTCTGGATTCGATGTTGAGCCAGCGCGTCCGCGATCAGGTACGGCAATTGGGCGTAAGCCCGGCCAGCCTGATGCACTTGGCCTGGGCGCAGGTGCTGGGCCACTTGTCCGGCCGCGATCAGGTGGTGTTCGGCACCGTGCTGATCGGTCGTATGAGTGGCACTGAAGGGGCAGAGCGCACGCTCGGGGTGTTTATCAACACCTTGCCGCTGCGCATCGACCTCGCTGATCAGACGGCACGCGATGCCGTGTTGCAGACTCACCAGCGTCTGACCGGGCTGCTCGCTCACGAGCATGCTTCACTGGCTCTGGCCCAGCGTTGCAGCGCGTTACCCGCGGGCGCGCCATTGTTCAGCGCGTTGCTGAATTACCGCCACAGCTCCGTCCCGCAGGGCCATGACCACGCGGCCGACAAGGCCTGGCAAGGCATCGAATTGCTGCAGACGGGCGAGCGCAGCAGTTACCCGCTGACGCTCAGCGTCGATGACCTGGGTGAGGCGTTCAACCTGACCGCGCTGACCTCGACAGGCATTGATGCTCAGCGGGTTTGCGCGTACCTGGCCTGCGCCGTGGAAAATCTGGTGTCGGCCCTGGAACAGGCGCCGCTGACGCCGGTTCAGGCACTGCACATTCTGCCTGCCACCGAACGAAGCGAATTGCTTGAAGGTTTCAATGCCCACAAGGCCGGGCCCGAAAGCACGCTGACGATTCAGCAGCGCATCGAACAGCATGCCCTCAACCAGCCCGATGCCGTGGCGGCACAGGTGGGTGATCAGCAGCTGACTTACGCCGAACTGAATCGGCACGCCAATGCACTGGCCCATCACCTGATCGGTCTGGGCGTAAGCCCGGATGACCGCGTGGCAGTGGTGGCGCGCCGTGGTCTGGAGACACTGACCGGGTTGCTGGCGGTGCTGAAAGCCGGGGCGAGTTACGTGCCGGTCGACCCGGCACACCCGGACGAACGTCTCGGGTACCTGCTCGAAGACAGCACACCGGTGGTGGTGCTGGCTCAATCCGACCTGCTGGCTCGCCTGCCGGAACTGCCCGTCCCGGTGATTTCGCTGGATCGCGCGGACTGGCCACAACGTTTCGACAACCCGCACGTGCCGGGAATGACAACAAGGCACCTGGCCTATGTGATCTACACCTCAGGCTCTACCGGGTTGCCGAAAGGCGTCATGGTCGAACACCGGACGCTGAACAATCTGGTGGACTGGCACTGTCAGGCTTTCGACCTTCATGCTGGCAGCCACACGGCCAGTGTCGCCGGGTTTGGCTTTGACGCGATGGCCTGGGAAGTCTGGCCCGCATTATGCGCTGGGGCCGTGCTGCACTTGCCGCCGGCAGAGATCGGCAATGAACAGCTCGATCTGCTGCTCGACTGGTGGCTGGCGCAGCCGTTGCAGGTGTCGTTCCTGCCCACGCCAGTGGCCGAGTACGCCTTCAGCCGCGAGCTGCGCCACCCGACGCTGCAGACCCTGCTGATCGGTGGCGACCGCTTGCGTCATTTCAACCGTGACCCGGGCTTTGCCGTCATCAACAACTATGGGCCGACGGAAACCACGGTAGTGGCCAGTTCGGGGCTGATGGAACCGGGCAAAGTGCTGCACATCGGCAAACCGGTGACGCATGCCGCGCTGTACGTGCTGGACTCGCGCGGTCAGCCCGTGCCGCTCGGCGTACCCGGCGAGCTGTACATCGGCGGTGCCGGTGTGGCACGGGGCTACCTGAATCGTCCGGACCTGACTGCCGAGCGCTTCCTCGACGATCCGTTCGCCAACGTGCCGGAGGCGCGTATGTACCGTACGGGCGATCTGGTGCGCTGGCTGGCGGACGGGACGCTGGAATACCTGGGGCGCAACGACGACCAGGTGAAGATTCGCGGTGTGCGTATCGAACTGGGCGAAATCGAACAGCAGCTTGCCCAATGCCCGGGCATCGGCGAAGCCGTCGTAACCACCCAGCGCCTGGAAGATGGCGCGTTGCGACTGGTGGGTTACTTCACCCGTCGCGATGCGACACTCGACAGCGCCAGGCTGCGCGCGCATTTGCTGGGCGTGCTGCCGGAATACATGGTGCCTGCGGTCTATGTAGGCCTTGATGCACTGCCGTTGACCCAGAACGGCAAGGTCGACCGCAAGGCCTTGCCCGCACCGGATATGGACGCGTTGGCAAACGTCGTTTACCAGGCGCCATCCTCTGCGCTGGAGGAGCGTCTGGCGCAACGGTGGGCCGAGGTTCTTGAGGTCGGCCGCATCGGCAGGCACGACAGCTTCTTTGAGCTGGGCGGGCATTCGCTGCTGGCGATCCGTCTGGTCAGCCTGCTGCAGAAGGACGGGTTGCCACTGACCCTGGCCGAACTGTTCCAGCACCCGAGCATTGCTGCCCTGGCCGGTTTGCTTGACCAGCGCCCGGCCTTGTCAGCCGAGGCTCAGGAGATCATTACGGTGCGGGCGGGCGGCAGCGAGCCACCGCTGTTCCTGGTCCATGATTTCACCGGCCTCGACGCCTATTTCCCGGTGCTCGGGCAACATTTGCAGGGCGACTTCCCGATCTACGGCTTGCCGGGCATCGGGCTGGGCCAGCAGCAACTGCGCACGCTGGAATGCCTGGCAGCCCGGCTGGTGGAGCGTATTCGTCAGGTCCAGCCACGCGGTCCTTACCGGCTGGCGGGCTGGTCGTTCGGCGGGGTGGTGGCTTACGAGGTCGCCACTCAGTTGCTCGGCATGGACGAGGCGGTTACGTTCCTGGGCTTGATCGACAGCTATGTGCCACGCCTGACCGATCAGGGCAAAGCGCGCTGGCAAGGGCCGGACCTGCTGGAGCGGCAACTGCTGTCGCACTGCACCGCGCACTGGGAAGAAACCAGAGACTCAGCAGCCGCTGCAGCCTTGGCGCGTCTCAATGCGTTGCGCGAGCAGACCACGCTGCCGGACTTCGACGCGTTATTGCAGCTGTGTCGCGACGAGCATCTGCTTTACAACGAACTGGCTGAGGCAAGCGACCGACAATTGCGCCACTACCTGGAGCGTGAGGTCGCACACGGTCACGCGCTGGCCCATTACCAGCTCGAGCCGCTGGACATGCCCGTCCACTTGTTCTGCGCCGAGCAGCGTCCGATGGCGCCGCCTGGCACCAGCGACACACTGGGCTGGGGCGAGACGCTGGCAACCGGTCAACTGCAGTGCATCAGTGTGCCGGGTGATCACATGAGCATGATGCAGGCGCCCAATGTGAGTGTGCTCGGTCAACGCATTGCGCAGGCACTGGCCAGCGTGCCCGTCACGCCGCCTTCGGCCCCGGCTTCTCAGTCGCTGCTGGCGATCCAGAGCGGGCTGGAGGGTCACGCCCCGCTGTTCTGCGTACCAGGGGCCGGCGACAGTGTCACCGGTTTTATCGGGCTGGCCGAGGCGCTGGGGCGTGACTGGCCAATCTACGGGTTGCAGCCACGCGGGCTGGACGGTCGCAGCGTTCCGCACAGTCGGGTAGAGGCGGCCGCTCAAAGCTACGTGCAAGCAATCGAGGCGATATACCCGCACGGCCCTTTGCATCTGGTCGGGCATTCCTTTGGTGGCTGGGCGGCGCACGCGATGGCGGTAAAACTCCAGGCTCGTGGCCGAGAGGTTGCGTCGCTGACCCTGATCGACAGCGAAGCCCCTGGCGGTGATGGCCTGGCCAGCAAACCCTACACGGCCACGGCTGCGCTGGAGCGGTTGATCGAAGCGCTGCAATTGTCCAGCGGCAAGCGCCTGGAACTGGATCCGCTGAGCTTTGCCGATTGCGATGGCAGCACTCAACTGCACCTGTTACAGGAAGCGATGGTGCGCGCCGGTCTGCTGCCGCCGCGTATGGCGCCCCAGGCCCTGCAAGGGATTGTTCGCACATTTGCCAGCGCCTTGCGCACTGTGTACCGGCCGCATCCCGGAGGTTACAGCGGTCGGGCCAGTCTGGTGCTGGTGGATGATCCGCATCTGGATGCGCTGGACAATCAGCTTGAGCAGGCGTCGTCCGCTGCGGCGTGGCAACATTTGTTGCCGCAACTGGCGGTCTGGGAAGGGCCGGGCAACCACTTCAGTGTCCTCAAGGCGCCGGACGTGTACAGCCTGGCGGCCTGGTGGTATGACGGGCTGGCGATGGGCGTAGGGGAAACTCAGTGATCCGGTAGGGCGTGATCGGCGTGCGGTCCGGCATCGGGCCTGCACGCCGTACCACGGTACTGTCGGGCTATACCGGGTTCTGATGAGTAGAGGCGGCTCAGTAGGCCGGGCAGTTGCTTTCGGACGATGCGTACATCCAGCGCATCAGAGAGTGCCGACCGCTGATACCCAGTTTGATGGCGGCACGGCGTTGGTAGCTGCCGACCGTATTGACCTTGAGCGTCAGGCGTTCGGCCTGTTCGAGTGCGGTGTGACCGGCCAGCAGGCCGAGGCAGACCTGCGTTTCACGCTCGGACAGTGTCAGGCCTGTCTCGCGCAGGCGTTCGTGGAAACGCTCTTCGAAACTCTCTGTCTTGCCGTATTCGAGGCTGGGCATCGCCAGTTGCAAGGCATTCACATGCCGTTCGAGTATCGAGAACAGAAGCGGTGATATGTCGTCCAGCTGGCGGCGTTCTCTGTCGGAAAACGCATGCGCCGGAAGCGCGCGAAACACCGAAATCTTGCAACTGAAGCTCTCCGAAGCCTGATCGGGATACAGATGAATAGAGTCGTTGAGCAGTAACGTGCCCCGCGACGACGTCACCGTCTCGTTGAAGACCGTAGGTGCCGAATCTGCCGGGGCCTGCCAGGGCTGCGGAAGTGATGAAAGGTGCGTGGCATCGACCGCAAGCTGGGTGTCGATCAGTTTGTGGAACATGCTGGAGAAATTACCATTGCCGATGCTGGCGATGGCCCTGCCAATCTGCGGGAGTAGGGTATGAGGCATTTAGTCATCCATGATTTAGAACTGCTGACAAAGGTATAGACGCCAGAAAGACATTGCGGTCACATCAACTTAATCACGAGCGCTACTGCGACTCACGGCTGCGTTAGATGGCCGTTAGATCTCGGTGATAGTGGAATAGCGCAAAGACTACCGTCGGGATGTTACCTAAATGCGTCACGGTCACAAACAGTGATAAGCACTTGGCAATCAGGGAGTATCGCGCCAGCCTGTAGACGTGGCGACGCGTTGTTTCCAGTGTAAAAAGATGGCGGGCGGGCCAAACCGACCGGCTGCTCGGTTTAGCCGTTTCAGGAAACCGACAGGGGGTTAGCCAGCCCGTGCCGACCTATTTGCCGAGCATGAACCGGGTGACCAGGCGCGTCAGGCGTCCATAAGGCGCAGAGACCTTGTCCGACAGGTTGAAGCGGCTCAACTTGAGAACACCACGCGCATGCGACAGGCGGACAAAGCCTTCATAGCCGTGATAGGCCCCGGTGCCACTTTCTCCGACACCGCCGAACGGCAGGTCATCCTGCGTGGCGTGCAGCATGGTGCCGTTGAGGGTCACACCGCCAGAGCGGGTGCGGTTCAGCACCTTATCCACGAATGCCTGATCACTGGAAAAGCAATAAAGGGCCAAGGGCGAGGGCCGGGCGTTGATAAAGGCAATCGCCTCATCCAGCGTGTCGTAGACAAGAACTGGCAGCAGCGGACCAAAGATCTCTTCCTGCATCAGGTCTGAGTTCAATGGCACGTGGGTGAACGCCGTAGGCGGGATCTTGCGTTCGTCGGCCGCGGCGGGCGCATCGTGTTGCCAGGCTTTAGCGCCTGCAGCAACGGCTTGACTGGCCATGCCCAGCAATCGCTCGTAATGCCGAGGCGAGATGATCGAGGTGTAGTCCGGGTTGCTTTCAAGGGTGGGGTAAAGCTTTTTGGCCGCCGCCAGCCATTCGCTGGCGAAGCTATCTGCCAGGTCGCGTGGAACCAGAACGTAATCGGGTGCTACGCAGGTCTGACCGGCATTGAACAATTTACCGATCGCGATCATGCGGGCGGCCTTTCTGATCGAAAAGTCGGCGCAGATCACGACCGGCGATTTGCCGCCCAGCTCCAGGGTCACGGGCGTCAGGTTGTGCGCCGCCGCCGCCATGACCTGCCGCCCGATGCGGGTCGATCCGGTGAACAGCAGATGGTCGAACGGCAGCTCACTGAACTGGCTGGCCAGCATGGCATCGCCGGTGACCACGGCAACCTGATCGGCGGGAAACGTTTCGCTCAGCAATTGCCTGAGCAGTTCAGAGGTTCTCGGGGTCAGCTCTGACGGTTTGATCATCACGCGATTGCCGGCAGCCAGCGCTTCGATCAACGGGATCAGGGTGAGGGTCAGTGGGTAGTTCCAGGGCGCAAGAATGCCCACCACGCCCAGAGGCTGATAAATGACGTTGGCAGAGGCCGGCCGGAAGATAATCCCCACTTTGCGCCGGGCCGGGCGCATCCAGGCTTTGAGGTGCGCGCGAATATGCTTGATGCCGTTGATGACAGGCATCAGCTCGCCGAGTCTGGTTTCGGCAAAAGAGCGGTTGCCGAAATCTGCGCTGACCGCTTCGAGCAACCGGTCCTGATTGTCCCTGACCAGCCGGGAAACGGCTTCCAGGTCTGCCATTCGTTGCGCGTAGGAAGGCGCTCCCTGAGCGCGATTCGCAGCCTGCTGCGCCTCCAGCAGTTCGGCAAGCGCCGCAACAGAATACGGTGTGGTAGGGGGGATCTGTGCAGGCTGGTTCATGCCGGTGCTCCTGGTGCTGTTTATTGTAATAACTGGAGGCGTGTTCAGTTCAGTTGCCTGTTTCGGGACCCAAACGATCCAGGTGACTGACGATCATCGCCGCCACCATTGCGCAAACGTGCCCTGGGTTCAGCGGTTCATCGAACAGCAACTCGATGGTGGCGTGAATCATTTCTACCGCCACTCGAGCAGCCATCGCAATACGTTCAGGGTCCGCGTCCGGGAAAACGCCGGCCAGGATTGCAGCCTGAGCGGTGGAAACCCGACGGTGCGAGTCGAGCCGCACGTGTTCAAGTGCCGGAACCGCCCTCAATGCCTTGAGGGTCCACATGCCGCCCAGCGTGGCGTCCGTCACCCGATAAGTGTCCAGAATCAGCTCGGCAAGCGCCTGCTCAAGGGCTTGCGGCGTGCCAGTCAAGAGTTCAGGCGTGATCCAGTGATCGATCCGCTCGTTCTGCTTCTCCAGCAGACGTTCACCAAGAACCGTCAACAGCGCGTATTTGTTGGGGAAATAGCGATACAGCGCAGGCGGAGTCAGACCGGCGCGCTCGCAGACCAGATTGGTCGACAAGCGCTCCACGCCGACGTCGCACAGGGTCTGGGCCGTGGCCACCAGAATCCGCTCGTAGGTTTCAGTCGCCCGTTGCTGCGCGGGGATCTTTTTTCGCTCTGCCGTTTTTCCCGCGACCTGCGCAGGATCTGTGTCGGTTTTCAGCCTGGCCATAAGTACCTGTCAAAAAGGATGGGGAGCCTGTGTCGCAATGAAAAAAACAGTTGCTGCGCCCTAAAATGATAGCTATAACTATCGTGTAGCGATGACTATCATAACTGAGGCGTCGCTATTGTGACGGTCTGTTAAAAAAAATAAAAAGGTGCCGCTATGAACGTACAGCAATGGCTTTTCTTTTCCTCGGTTCTGATGTGCTCCACTGGCATTCATGCGGCGACAGGTCCGCTGGAGGCCAAGGGACTTTGGCTGACAGCGGAAAAGGACGCCGTGGTCAGGCTGGACGATTGCAAGGATACGGCAGGTGCTCTCTGCGGACAGGTTGTCTGGGTCAAGGATACCGCGTCGACGTCCAGCGATTGCGGCGTACAAATCCTGCAACTGACCCGTTATGACCAGGATGCCTGGCGCGACGGCTGGGTGTATGACCCCCGTGACCATAAAAAATACAAGGGCGCTGTCCGGGTCAAGGACGGTCGCCTCAATGTAAGGGCTTTTGTCGGCACCGAGGTCCTCGGCAAGACAGAGCAATTCGAACGTATCGACACACTGCCTCCTGCCCCGGTTTGCACATTGTAAGTCCGGTCCTTTAGCGTGGGAGAGAATCATGCGCACTCATACAACCCGTTATGCAATGGCGGTAGCACTGTGCTCGGCGGCCTGTCCGACCTTGGCGCTGGCCGATGAAATGTCGAGTTACGCGGTGGACGTCACCGCCAAGGTCAGTTCGGATATTCGCACCCGGGGCATCTCCGATTCGTTGAATAAGCCGGGCGCCAAAGTGACCCTTCAGGTCGCTCATGAATCGGGCCTTGTGGCGCTCGCCGAATTTACCACGGTCAGCAAGAAGCAGTTTCTCGACGGCGATGGAGCCGGAGTTCTGTTCGCCGGTGGCTACCGCTTCGGCGATCCGGATGCCTGGCACTATGGCGTGGGCCTCGCCGCCGAGATGTTTCCAGGGGCTCAATTCAAGGCGCCCAATCGATTCGATTTCGAGACCTTCACGCCTGGCGAAGAACACTCGACCCATTACAACAGCCAGTTTGCAGTGCTTGAAATCGGCTATGGCGCGCTCGAAGGGCGAGTCGCACGGGTGCTCTCGAAAAACTATCGAGGTGCCAACAGCGGCGGTGTTTGCGGCGCGCAATTGCAGTTCCGTGAAGACCCGACCAAAGGCCTGGACTGCTACGCCAGGGGCGATCACAACTCACGGGGCAGCATGCTGTATGACCTGGACTACAAGTACGCGCTGGGCATCAATACCAACCTGAAAGTGCATGCCGGTTATCAGCAGATCGAGAACTTCTCGGAGGCCGACTTTGCTGATTACGGCGTGGGGCTGGTTCATCACTGGTGGGGTTTCGATTGGGGACTCGACTGGGTGACCACCAAAACCAGGGCGCGCGAGCTGTATATGGCCGAGGACGACGGGCATGTGCGTACCACGGACGGCAGTCGCTGGGTGGCGTCGATTTCCCGCACATTCTGAGTAGACCTTTATGACATCGCTTTTCATTTCCCGGACGCCTGAGGCGGCCACCGGCCTGGAGCAACTCGTCCTGGCCATCGACCTGGGAACGTCCGGCTGCAAGTGCGCACTGGTTTCCATGGAAGGCGACATCCGGGCCTGGGCGTTCCACGGCGTACCGCTTCACGTCAGCGGTTTGAGTGCCGAACAGGACCCGGAAGACTGGTGGAATGCTTTTTTGCGCGGTGCCAGCGAGTTGCTGGGGGCCGATTCGCTCAGGCGTCGCCAGGTAGTGGCCGTGTGTTGTTCCACCCAAAGCGAAGGCACGGTGTGTGTCGACCGCAATGGCGCTGCGCTTGGCCGTGCCTTGTTATGGCTGGACAAGCGCGGCGCCGACTCCATCAAGCAACGCATGGGCGGTGGCTGGTGCAATCTGGGTGGCTACGGCCCGCTGAAACTCTGGCGCTCGTTGCGCCTGACGGGCGGGGTGGCGTCACTGTCCGGCATGGATTCGGCCGGGCACATGGCCTACATCCTTGATCATGACCCTGCCAGGTATGAAAAGACCTACAAGTTCCTCAATGTGCTCGATTACATGAACCTGCGGTTGTCGGGTCGTTATTGCGCCACCAGCGACTCGATGCTGACCGCCTGGATCACCGATAACCGCGACCCTCATCGCATTCGTTACGACACAGGGCTGATCAAGGCGCTTGGCATCGACGCCGGCAAATTGCCGGAACTGGTGTGGTCTACAGACATTATCGGCACGTTGCAGCCCGAACTGGCCGATGCACTGGGGCTGCCACGCTCGACGCCAGTGGTGGCCGGGGCCGTGGACACCTCGGCCGTGGCGGTAGGCGCCACCGTGAGTGACTTTGCGCCGCACCTTTATCTGGGCACTTCGTCATGGGTCGGTGCGCATGTGCCGTTCAAGAAATCCAGCGTCCGTCATCACATCGCGGCGGTTCCCAGCGCGGTCAGAGGGCGCTACCTGGCGATGGCCATGCAGTCTGCGGCGGGGGCCAACCTGTCGTTTTTGCGGGACAAGGTGCTTTATCACCCGGATGAGCTGCTGAGCGACGAGCAACAGCCGGATGTGTATGCGCTTCTTGACCGGATCGCAGCCCGGGTGCCGCCCGGCTCGCGAGGGCTGATCTACACGCCCTGGCTGTGCGGCGAACGTTCGCCCACCGGCGACCCGAGTCTGCGTGCCGGGTTGTTCAACCTGAAGCTCGAACATTCCAGGGAAGACATCATCCGTGCCTTCATGGAGGGCGTGGCACACAACACGCGCTGGATGCTGGAGCCGTTCTCGCGGTTCATCGGCCAGCCCGGGGGCGTCATCGTGGCCACCGGCGGCGGCGCGCAATCGGACGTGTGGTGCCAGATCATGGCCGATGTCTGCGGGCGAGTGATCCAGCAGCCGCACAACCCCATCCAGACCAATGCCCGCGGAGCCGCTTTCATCGCTGCCGTGGCGCTGGAAAAACTCCAGTTCCACGATTTGCCCTCGCTGCAACGACCCCATCGGCTTTACGAGCCTTCCACGTCAACCCGCAGCCTGTATGACGACCGCTTCGCCACGTTCAAAGAAGTGCGCAAGCGCCTGGCACCGCTCTATCGCAGGCTGAACCCATCGCAGGAGACGGCATTATGAGTTCTGTTCAACAGCAGATCGTCGCACTGTCGCGGCATCTGTCTCGCCGCGGCTTCTTCGCCGCAACCGGCGGCAACCTCGCGTTGCGTGTAGATGCGCTGCACATCGCTGTCACGCCGTCGGCCACGGACTATTTCAGCATGCGACCGGAGGACGTCTGTGTGCTGCGGCTCAAGGACCTGAAACAGTTGTCGGGAGAGCGTTCACCCTCGGTGGAAAGCTCGTTACACGCGAAAGTCCTGCGCAGCCGACCGGATGTCAATTGCAGCATCCATACCCATCAACCACTGGGCAGCGCCTGCACACTGTTTGGCGAAGCGCTGGACGTGCCATACCCGCAGCTGTGGAAGTCGCTGGGAAAACGCATTCCGCTGGTCGGTTATGCACCGTCCGGCTCCAGCTGGCTGGCCGGCAAACTGAGCAAGGCGGTCCGCGCTGACCACAACGCTTATCTGATGCGCAATCACGGCGTGCTGTGCTGCGGCCCGGACATCGAAACCACCCTGGCACGTCTGGAAGACCTGGAAACATTTTGCCGTGACCATCTGCTCAACCGGATCAAGGTCAATGCCGGGGGAGAGCCCGAGTCACGTGCCGCCATCGCCCGTCTGGTCAGCGCCCTGGCCAGTGCGCATGCCATCAGCCCTCAGACTTTCTCAGAGACTCAATCATGAACAAACCTCTTGATCCTGCCAGCATTCCCAAGGCCCCGGCTTCAGCGGTATCGCAATGGCCTGATGTCGATTCGCTCTATCGTCGTTTCGATGCGCTGGTGAAGCAGCCCATTCGCCCGATCAAGCGGGACGCGATGAATAAGGTCATGGGTTATTTCGATGAACGTTGCCAAGGCTCAAAGCGCCTGTCCGAGGCCGCAAAAAAAGTCATACCGGGAGGCGTGCAGCACAACCTGGCCTTCAACTATCCGTTTCCGCTGGCCTTCTCTCAGGCCAAAGGTGCGCACCTGACGGACATCGATGGCAATCGTTACACCGACTTTCTACAGGCGGGCGGCCCGACCTTGCTAGGTTCGAATCATCCGGCCATTCGCGAGCAGGTCAACCGGATACTGGACGAGTGCGGTCCGGTCACCGGTCTGCTGCACGAATACGAGGTCAAGCTGGCCGAACTGGTCTGCGAGATGATGCCGGGCGTCGACATGGTCCGCTTGCTGGGTTCGGGCACCGAGGCCGTGATGGCGGCTGTGCGCCTGGCGCGGGCGTATACCCGCAAAAAGTGGGTGATCAAGATCGGCGGGGCCTATCACGGCTGGAGCGACCAACTGGTTTACGGCATGCGCCTGCCGGGTACGGGGCGGATGGAGGCTGTGGGTATTCCGCGAGGCGCCACGGCAAACACTCAGGAAAGTCCGCCCAACAACCTGGACGCCTTGCGCCGCAGGCTGCAAATCAATCGGCTGCGGGGTGGCACTGCCGCGGTGATGGTCGAACCCTTTGGACCGGAAAGCGGGACACGACCGGTGCATGCTGACTTCAACCGTCAATTGCGTGCGCTGTGCAACGAGTTCGACACGCTGCTGATTTTCGATGAAGTGGTCACCGGGTTTAGGGCCGGTCTGGGCGGCGCCCAGGCGTATTTCAATGTCTTGCCGGACATCACCGTACTGGGTAAATGCCTGACCGGCGGATACCCGATGGCCGGTGCCATTGGCGGGCGCCGTGACGTGATGCAACTGCTGGCGGGTGGTATTGGCACATCGTCCCGACGGGCGTTCGTCGGCGGGACGCTGTCGGCCAACCCGCTGTCCTGTGTGGCGGGTTACTACGCCTTGCTCGAGGCGCGCCGTCTTGATGCGCCGGCACTGGCGGGACGGGCAGGCGACCGTATGCGGGCCGGGCTCGAAGAGATCATCCAGCGGCGCGGTTTGCCCTACGTGGCATACAACATGGGCTCCATCGTGCATTTGCAGACATCCGGTGTGCTGCTGCTCGACACCAGCAACCCGCTCAAGTTGTTAAAGGCGCGTAACGAGGCCAAGACCCGCAAGCACATGATGGAGGAGATGGGGGCCGCTTACACCGCGCATGGCCTGATCACCCTGGCGGGCAGCCGTATATACACCAGCCTGGCGGACACCGACGACGTCATTGATGACGCGCTCGAGCGTTTCGACACTGTCTTTCAGCTGGTGTGAGGTGAGCATCATGCGAGAGTCACTTCGACAGCAATGGTTTGACCTGCGTGAGCGCCTGATGGGCCAGGTGGATTCGCACAGCAGCATGTCCCTGCGGTTGCCGGGCGAGCAGGGCATGTGGCTGGGAACACTCGATGACCTGGCGCCACAGGTCATCGACTGGTCCGCTTGCGCAGTACCCGCCAGCCATACCCACGCGGCTATTTACCGAACCCGGGCGGATGTCGGCGCGATTCTGATCGGCGGCGGGACGTTCGCAAAAAGTCTGGTGGATTTTGGCGGTGTCATGCCGATTCTATTTGATGAGCAAGCGCGTCACATCGGCCATATGGGCGAGCCTGCCCGACAGGATCAACCCTTGGCGAACACATTGAAGCGAGGCGGGAACGGCGCGTTGATCGGGGGCACGCCGGTGGTCATGGGTACCACGGGCGCTCGTATGGCACTCAATGCCGAACTGTTTGAAAAGTGCGCCAAGGCCTTCACCCTGGCCAAAGCGTGCGGCACGCAGCTCACGCTTCTGCCTTGGTGGGTGGTGCTGGTGGCCAACGGAAGGCTGATGAAAGACGAAAAGCGCGCGGCGCAGCATTTTGCCGATGGCAAGATTCCGCCGGAAACCCGCGGTTATTGAAACTCCGAAGAGGCGCATGCCATGCAAACGTCGTCCGCTGTAACGCGCAGGCAACTGAGTGCCGCGTTGGCTCTGGGCTCAGTCGCTGTGCTGATGGTGGGGCTGCAACCGCTATTGCTGGGTGAGTTGCTCGCGCAGAACCACGTGTCACTGGAGGGCGTCGGGCTGGTCGCCATGGGGGAAATCGTCGCGCTGGGGCTGGGCGTGGTGCTGGGCGACTTGCTGCGGTCAAGGCTGAACCTGCGCCTGCTCACGGTCATCGCCCTTTTTTTCGCTGCCGGAATGGACCTGGTGACCGCCAATGTCACCGGCGATGGTCCGTTGACCGCCGCACGTGCGGTGGCAGGGCTGGCCGAAGGGTTGCTGTTATGGGGGGCCGTCAGCCTGATCGTACAAGGGCCGGCTCCGGACCGGGTGGCAGGCGTGTTCATGGTGGTCCAGACACTGGCGCAGGCACTGATAGCGGCGGTACTTGCTTTCTGGATATTGCCTGGCCAGAGCGTCTATGCCGGTTTTGTGTTTCTGGGCGTGCTGACGGCCGTTTCGGTGGTGTGCGTCGCCTGGTTGCCCATACGACTGGCGTGCCAACCTGACAAGCAGCCCGACGTATCCGGTTTCAGATGGAACTTCAAGCACGCAGGGCTGCTGATTCTGGTATTCCTGCAACTCTCGGCCATCGGCGCGCTGTGGGCCTATCTGGAACCCTTGGGTACCCACGCCGGCCTCACTTCCCAAGCGGCGCAGTTGCTGGTATCGGCCATGCTGTTCATGCAGGTCGTGGGCGGATGCCTGGGGATCTTGCTGGTGCGCAGGGTGCCCGACTATTCGATGCTGGCGGTGGCCGCGCTGCTGCTGGCCAGTATTGCACTGGGCATGTACGTGGCGGCTGATCAGGGCATAACGGTATTCCTTGGGCTGTGCAGCTTCTTTGCGCTGGTCTACCTGATGCTGACGCCTTTTCAGGTGCGCATTGCACTGCAAATTGATCCCTCGGGCAGGATCGCCGGGCTTATCCCGGGCATGCAATTGCTGGGCTGCGCGTTTGGCCCTTTGCTGGCGTCGCAATGGATCGCAGGCGAAAACGCGCAGCCGGTTCTGCTGGTCAGTACCTGGTTCTCGGTGATAGCGCTGCTGTTGGTGGGGATATTGCGCAAGTGTTCGGCGGGCAGGAAAGTCGGCGCTGTAAGCAGGGCTTGATGCGCCGGAGTCAGACAGGCTGAAGGCAATCCAAGCCCTAAAAGCTCGCCAATCGTTGGTTGTGCCGCATCATTATTTTCAGGCAGCGCGAATAAAGCCTGAGGCTCGGGTGTTCACTGACAGTTCCTACACCGTCCTGTCGAGAGAAACACCTGATGAACGCCATCGAACCTGCTGCCAGCAATGTCCCGCGCTATGACCTCACGACCCTGTTTTTTCACTGGGCGACTGCGGTACTGGTCGTCACATTGTTCGCCACGGCGCAAACGTGGTCCTTTCTGGCCAAAGGCACACCGCTTCGGCACAGCCTTCAGGGCCTGCATATCTCTTTGGGCATCTTGCTCAGCGTCGCCATCGTCGGTCGCTTGCTCTGGCGTCTGACCCGTGGCCGCCGTCTGGCCAGTCACCAAGGCATGGCTGGCTTCGTGGCCAAAGCCGGGCACGGCTTGCTGTACGGGCTGCTGTTGGCCCAGATCGTGTTGGGCTTCATGTTTCGCTGGGCACAGGGCGAGTCTTTCGACTTTTTCGGGCTGTTTGCAGTGCCTGCCCTCATGGCACCAAACCCTGACTGGAAACACACGCTCGGTGGCCTGCATGAAAATGTCGCCTGGGCGCTGATCATTCTTTCCGGGTTGCACGCCTGTGTGGTGCTGGCGCACCACTGGTGGCTCAAGGACGGTGTTTTGCTTCGTATGCTTCCTGAAAACCGTTAGTTGTACCCACGTCACGCTTCCCGAGCCTGGAGAAATAGCCATGAAACGTTCTATCTCAAAAACCGCAAGCACCTGTTGGCTGGTCTGCTGTGTGAGCCTCGCGGTCTGCGGGCAGGCATTGGCAATGGGCGACAGCACGACGAAAACGCCCACTTGTCCCAAAGGTCAGGCATGGGATTCGAAAGCCAAAAGTTGCGTGTCCCAGCAGAGTCAGTTGAGCGATCCAGACCTTGCGCATTACGCCTATGCGCTGGCCAAGGCAAAACGCTACGATGAAGCGCTCACCGTTCTCGATCTGCTGAAAAACCCCGACACCGCCGAGGCCCTCAACTATCGAGGTTATGCCACGCGCAAGCTGGGGCGTACTGAAGAAGGGATCGGTTATTATCTGCGTGCGGTCGATCTGGATCCGCGTTACTCGCTAGTGCGTGAGTACCTGGGCGAAGCGTATGTGATTCAGGGCCGGCTGGATCTGGCGCAGCAGCAACTGCAAGCGATCGAAGGGTTGTGCGGGCGCGGGTGTGAGGAATACCGCGATTTGTCAGGTGCCATCAGGCATTCTGAAAAACTGTAAAGAAGAATGGCTGTGACACAGCATGCCGCCGCAGATTTGCCAGCCAGAGGGCTGCCCGGCATGACGTGCCTCTGAGGATTTACCTTCGTGCCGACCGAACCTCCTGAGCCTTATAGCCTCGACACTGTACGGCAGGGTCTGAGCCCCTGCCTGGCCAGGCTTTGGCGCTATGCCTGGGTGTTGTCGCGGCAACGGCATGTTGCTGACGATCTGGTGCAGGCCACCTGCGTGAGAGCGCTGGAACGGGCGGGGCATTATCAACCGGGCACCCGACTGGATCGCTGGCTGTTTTCGATTCTGCATTCCATCTGGCTCAATGAAGTCCGTTCACAGCAGGTGCGCAGGGGCCAAGGGTTTGTCAACAGCGACGACCTTGCGTCTACCGATGAAAGTCAGGCACTCGAAAGCCAGATTCTCGCCAGCCAGGTCATGCGCCGAGTACAGGATTTGCCAGAAGCACTGCGCGAAAGCGTTTTTCTCGCCTACGTAGAAGGCCTCAGCTATCGCGAAATCTCGGACATTCAGCAAATCCCCATGGGCACGGTGATGAGCCGTCTGGCCGCCGCTCGAATCCGTCTGGCGCAAACCATGAATCCAGAGACCCGGCAGTCAGGTGGTCAACGATGAGCCCGCATTCACCCTTCGAAATACCGTCCGACGTCACGCTGGTGGCGTTTATCGACGGCGAATTGAGTGCCACTGATGCCGCGCGCATCGAAGCGTTGCGCGAGCGCGAACCGGTCATCGCCGAGCGGCTGGCTTTTCTCGAGCAGGGCTGCGCGGGTTTGCCCGAGGGGTTTGCGCCGTTGCTGGACGCAGCTCCCACCGCGCACCTGCAGACCATGCTTGGCGCATTGCCGCCGCCTGCGGCGCTCGGGCCGGCAAGCCCGCAATGGTCACGCCGACGTTTGCTGGCAGGGGCCGCAGCCTGTCTGGTCGCCGGCGTGCTGGGGGATCGTGTCTGGCACGGCTGGCAAGCGTCGCGCCGGGTGGACGACGGCAGTTGGCGAGGCTCGGTGGCTCAGTACATGGCGCTCTATACCGCGCAGACACTGGACGGCCTGGAACAGGGCGCGTCTGGTCAGGCCGCACAATTGGCGCGGGTTGGTGAGCAGCTGGGCATTGCCCTGACGCCTCAGGGCGTCGCGATTCAGGGGGCGACCCTGCGACGTGCGCAGGTGCTGCGTTATGACCATGACCTGATTGCCCAACTGGTTTACCTGGACGATCGGCAGCAACCGCTGGCGCTGTGTTTTGTAAAATCGTCCCAACAGGCCCGCCCTCCGGCTCAAGAAGTGCGGCACGGCCTGAACGTGGTCCACTGGCGCGACGGTCGACATGCATGGATGTTGGCCGGTCGCAGCCCGATGGCCGATTTACAGGTCCACCAGCAGCAACTTGCCCTGACCTGAGTCCCGACACTGTCACGTGCTTGTGTGTCATGAGCGAAACGTCGCAGGCACAAAAGTGAGCGTGTTGTACTCATTTTTTTGACTCGGCAGTTCCTCCGCACGCACCGCAAATCAATGCGTTGCGGTTCAATGACGCCTGTTTTGCGCAACGAAAACGGGCGTTTCGAAAAAAAGAGCATGGACTCGGGATATAACACTAATTAGAATCAGTCTCATTTGGCGCACCCACCGCTCAAGGCTCTTGTCATGATTGACACAGCGACCCTACCTCCGCAGACCCTGCATGCCCTGTACCGCGACCACCACGGCTGGCTCGAAAACTGGCTGCGCAAGCGCATGGGCAATGCCTGGGATGCTGCGGACCTGAGTCAGGATACGTTTCTGCGGGTGTTGTCCAGCTCTCAACAGATCGCCGACATGCAAGAGCCGCGAGCGTATCTGCTGACCGTGGGCAAGCGTCTGCTCAGCAATTTCTACACGCGCCGCAGCCTCGAACAGGCGTATCTGGAGGCGCTGGCGCAGTTGCCTGAACAGAGTGTGCCGTCTCCCGAGCAGCGCTGGCTGTTGCTCGAAACCCTGCAAGCGCTGGACGAGTTGCTGGATGGTCTGTCGGCCGTGGTGCGCCGCGCGTTTCTCTGGAGCCAGCTTGAAGGCCTGGGTTATCGCGAGATCGCCGAGCGCTTGCAGGTGTCCGAACGCACCGTCAAACGTTACATGGCACAAGCCTACGAGCACTGCCTGCTGGTGGACTGGTGATTCGCTCGGCACCGTCGAACGAAGAGCGCGAGGTCGTACGCCGGGCAGCGCAATGGCTGGCCTTGCTGGAGTCCGGCGGTGCCAGTGAAGAAGATCACGCGATGCTGCAACACTGGCGCGACAGTTCCGCCAGCAACGAGCGCGCCTGGCAAAGGGCGCAGCAGTTGCGACAACGCTTTTTGGGCCTGCCGAGCCATCTGGCCATGGCCACGCTTGATCGACCTGACAAGGCGCGGCGAGCGGCACTGAAAAGAGCGCTGGGTGCCGTGACGCTGGTTCCGGCTGCCTGGTTGCTGGGGCGACAGGTGCCGCTGGATGTCTGGCGTGCCGATCTGCAAACCTCCGTGGGTGAGCACAAGCGGGTTTCGCTGGCCGACGGCAGCAGCTTGCAGTTGAACACCGATAGCGCTGTGAACGTTGATCTGACCACTCGGCGTATTACGTTGGTACGTGGGGAGATGTCACTCAACGTGCCGGGCAGGGCGGCGTTGACTGTCGAAGGGCCTTATGGCCGTGTCGTCGTCAGTCAGAGCGAAGTCTGCGTCCGTCTCAACGAGAATGACTGCCGGGTGTCAGTGGTCAGCGGTGCGGTACAGATTCATCCCGTCCAGGGGCCTGCACTGACCTTGCGCGCCTTGCAACAGATGAGCCTGCAGCGGAGTGGCGCAGGACCTGTCAGCGCTTTCGATGCCATGCTGCCAGGCTGGCGCGAGGGCGTACTGACCGCTCAAAACCAGCCACTGGGCGACTTCCTGCGCGAGCTTGGCCGCTACCGTCCGGGCTTGCTGCGCTGGGAACCGGCGCTTGAAACCTTGCGGGTGACCGGCAGTTTCCGGGTAGACAATACCGACCGTGTACTGTCATTGCTGGCCGCCAGCCTGCCGGTCGAGGTGCAGATGCGCACCCGTTACTGGATCACGCTGGTCCCTCGAACAAGCACTTCCCTGAAAAATAATGCGTGAAGCCTGTCCCTTTTTTTTGTCTCGCCTGTCATGTCAGGTAAGTGAACAAAATATGAGAGCTTCCTTCTATGCCCGCAGTTTCTCCCTACCGTTTGCGTCCGCTGTTGCATTTCAGCCTTTTGCTGACATTGAGTTCCAGCCCACTGTTCATCTCGACCAGTTGGGCCGAAACGTCGGGCAAGCGTGCCTATGAAGTTCCTGCCGGTAGCCTGAGTGCTGCGCTGACCCGTTTCGCCGGGCAGGCCGGGGTCAACCTGTCGGTAGATCCCGTGCTGGTGAACGGCCGCAACAGCAGCGGTCTGTCCGGAGATTTCGCGGTCGAGGAAGGTTTCGCGCGTCTGCTGCAGGGTTCCGGCCTGCAACTGGTGGCGGTGGGCGAACAGGCCTACACCTTGATCCCTGCACCCGAGGGCGCCGGTTTGCAGCTTGCGCCCACGTCGATTGTCGGGGCCAGCAGCGCTACGGACGGTCAGGAATACGCTGGCGGCCAGGTGGCCCGCAAAGGTTCGCAAGGGATGCTGGGTTCTCGGGATTTCATGGAAACCCCGTTCAGCATGACCACTTACACCAAGGACGCGGTCAAGAACCAGCAGGCGCGCACGCTGGGCGACCTGATTGCCAGCGATCCGTCGGTGCGCTCCACCAACCCGGCAGGCGGACGTTATGAGCAGTTCACCATTCGCGGCTTCAGCCTGTTCAACAGTGACGTGTCCTATAACGGCTTGTACGGCATCTTGCCGACTTACACGATCGACATGGAAATGGCCGAACGGGTGGACATCCTCAAGGGGCCGAGCCAGATGATCAACGGCATATCCCCGCGCGGCAGCGTCGGTGGCGGCATTAATGTGGTCCCCAAGCGTGCCACGGACAAGCCCATCACCGAAATCACCACCAGCTACGCCTCCAAAGGGCAGGTGGGTGCCGCAGTGGACGTGGGTCGCCGATTTGGCGAAGACGACAAGTTTGGGATTCGCTTCAACGGCGTGAAGCAGTCCGGCGACACGGAATGGGACCACCAGAGCGTTGATCGCGACATGGCCGTGCTGGGCCTGGACTTCCGCGGCGAGCGTCTGCGCTTGTCGACAGACATCGGGCACACCGAGCGCGACACCGACGCCCCGCAGGAGCGCGTGCAGGTCGGCGCCAACGCGAAGGTGCCCAACGCCAACGATGTACGTGACAACTACGCGCAGTCCTGGAGCAAGGCCCGCACCAAGGACACGTTTGGCGCCGTGAACGCCGAATACGATGTCAGCGACTCGGTCATGCTGTATGGCGGTGTCGGCGCGCGCAAAAGTAACCATGATTTTCTTCGTCACGCAGTATCAGTGACCAATGATGCGGGCGATTTCAGCGTCCAGCCACGCGATTTCACCCGCGACGAAAACGTCCGCACGGCCAACGCCGGGGTTCGTAGCTGGTTCAATACCGGGTCGGTCAGCCACGAAGTCAATCTGGCGGCCAGCTATTTCTACATGGACTTCGAGAACGGCGGCGCCCGCTATGCGGCGTCGCCCAGCAATCTGTACAACCCGATCGACACCCCCACACCCGGCAACCCGACGCGCATCGACGATAAGGTCTACACCGAAAACCGCTTCAGCGGCTTAGCCCTGACCGACACTCTGGGCTTTTTCGATGACCGTCTGCTGCTGACCCTCGGTGCCCGCTGGCAGCGGGTCAAGGTCGACGACTGGACCAATGGCGTGAAGGGCGATACGTCATACGATGAGGAAAAGGTTTCACCGTCGGGCGGCATTCTGTACAAGGTGACCGACGATCTGTCGGTGTACGCCAACTACATGGAAGGTTTGAGCCAGGGCAAGATCGCACCGTCGACCTCGGTGAACGAGGACCAGATATTCCCGCCGTTCGTCAGCCGCCAGGTTGAAGTCGGGGCCAAATATGACCTGGGGTCGTACGCCTTCACCGCCAGCGTCTTCCGTATCAAGCAGCCAGCCTACGAGACCAATGCTGCGTCGCGGGTCTTTGGCCCGAATGGCAAGCGCCGCAACGATGGTGTCGAGCTGACCATGTTTGGCGAACCGCTCAAAGGCTTCCGCCTGCTGGGTGGGGTGATGTACATCGACAGCGAGCTGACCAACACCGTCAACGGCACGTTTGATGGCAACCGGGCACCGGCCACCCCCGAGTACAACGTCAATCT
Organism: Pseudomonas syringae; assembly: GCF_002157375.1. Classification (GTDB taxonomy): domain Bacteria; phylum Pseudomonadota; class Gammaproteobacteria; order Pseudomonadales; family Pseudomonadaceae; genus Aquipseudomonas; species Aquipseudomonas syringae_T. Next base: position 83,317 of record NZ_MTSA01000003.1, on the reverse strand, counting down.
GGGCGCCGAGTGGGATGTGCCGAGCGTTCAGGGCCTGACCCTGACCGGACGGGGCATCTACACCAGTTCGCAGTACCTGGATCAGGCCAACAGCAAAAGCATTGATTCTTCCGAGCGTTTCGATGTGGGCGCGCGTTATGCCTTCAAGGTCGATCAGAAGGACATCACGCTGCGGGCCAATGTCGAGAACGTGATGAACAAGTACTACTGGAGTTCGGCCGGTGCCTCGGATGACAGCGAGCCAGGCCTGACCCTTTCAACGCCGAGAACCTACCTGCTCTCGGCGACCATCGGGTTCTGATTCAAACAAACGGCCCAGGGAAGGGCCTGACCTGATGAGAAACAATCAAGGCGTGTAAGTTCATGGTCATTACTCCGGTACGGCGGGTGTATTCGTTATTCCAATAACGTCTTTGAGTAGCGTGATAATGAATAACAAGCAGCCCTTTTAATGAGTGGCCTGTAAAAAGCACCGATGTTATCTCGGTGTCACGGCGTGCCTGATTGTTTTATACATTCGCTTTATTACGTTCATTTAAATTTCATCTTTTTTTTGAAACAACGGGTTGCACTTTTGCGGAAATGATAATAATTTGCATCCAGAATTTAGCGAGGGTTAACAGATGTTGAATGATGGCTTATTGCACTCTACTACGTCGCATAAAACCAATGCCAATTATCTGGACAGGCAAAGCAAGTTTGAATCCAATGTAAGAAGTTACCCGCGCAAGTTGCCGCTGGCCATTGCCAAGGCGCAGGGCGTGTGGGTCACCGATGTTGAAGGCACTACGTACCTGGACTGTCTGGCCGGTGCCGGAACGCTGGCATTGGGGCATAACCATGAAGCAATCATGGCCAGCCTCGACAGCTTCCTGACATCCGGTATGCCAATGCATACGCTCGACCTGACAACGGTCGTCAAAGACGCATTCAGCGAGGCTTTGCTGGAACTGTTGCCGGGGCAGGGGCGCGACTACTGCCTGCAGTTCTGCGGGCCGTCGGGTGCCGATGCGGTCGAAGCCGCCATCAAGCTGGCCAAGACCGCCACCGGTCGCAACAACGTCATCAGCTTTTCCGGTGCCTACCACGGCATGACCCACGGCGCTCTGGCGCTGACCGGCAATACCGGACCGAAAAACGCCATTGCCAGCCTGATGCCGGGCGTGCAGTTCCTGCCTTATCCCCACGAATACCGCTGCCCGTTGGGCATCGGTGGCGAGGCTGGCACCGAGGCGCTGAGTTACTACTTCACCCAGTTCATCGAAGACGTCGAAAGCGGCGTGTCGCTTCCTGCCGCAGTGATTCTGGAAGCCGTACAGGGCGAGGGAGGTGTCAACCCTGCGCCAGACGCGTGGTTACGGCAGGTCCGCGAGGTCACTCGCAAGCACGGCATCCTGCTGATTCTGGATGAAGTGCAGGCCGGTTTTGGCCGCACCGGCAAGATGTTTGCCTTCCAGCACGCCGGGATCGAGCCAGACATCATCGTCATGTCCAAGGCGGTCGGTGGCGGTCTGCCACTAGCGGTGCTCGGCATCAAGCGCGAGTTCGACGCCTGGTCGCCGGGCAATCACGCGGGCACCTTCCGTGGCAACCAGATGGCGATGGCCACCGGGCTTGCAACCCTGGAAGTGCTGCAACGCCAGAACCTCGCCGCCCAGGCTGCAAAGCGTGGTCAGTGGCTCAAGGAACAGCTGGGCCTTTTGCAGCAGCGTTATCCGGCCATGGGCCAGGTGCGCGGACGCGGGCTGATGCTGGGCATCGAGATTGTCGATGAGCGTAAACCGGCAGACCGGCTCGGCAGTTACCCGATGGACCCTGCACTGGCGGTCTCCATTCAGCAGCACTGTTTCAAACAGGGACTGCTACTTGAACGCGGCGGGCGTAATGGCAACGTGATCCGGTTATTACCGCCGCTGATCATTACCGAAGATCAATGCCAGTTGGTGATCCGCCGATTCGAAGAGGCACTCAAGGCTGCACTTCATCAACTGCGCCACTAAATTAAACAGGGCGGCAGGCACTGTCTGACTGAACGGATAACTGCATCAGATTATAACGGGCTACTGCCAGTTTCTATGCCCGTGCCGACCGTCAGACCCTTGTGCTGCACGCGTACATCATCACGTGTTTCGACGTCACTTAAACAGTCAGCGTAATGCGACTGTGGAGCAGACATGACTAATACCGATCGCACCGTTTTATCAACAATGGTGAGCGAGCTGGCAACCACTCGCGCGTTACTCAACTGCCTGATCAAAGAGTTCGCATTGCCGGAGAACTGCCTGCATTACACGTGGCCCGAAGGCATGCAGGGAATTGCCCCGGGCAGTTTTGTAGACGGGGGGCAATGGAAAGGCATTCCATTGACCATCAGCCTGCCCAATCAACAGCAATTCTTCGTGCTGGTGGACCGCCGCGACCGTCTGGGCAGTCACCGCTACCTTTCCGATGTCTATGCGCGCAACGGCAACAGCACCTGGCGCAGCCTGGCGTTTCCCGAGTTCGTGCAGCAATTGCTGACCGCGTGTGAACACATGACCCGGGCCAGTAACGACGAGTTGATGGATCAGGTGCTGCAAAGCCAGCACCTGACCGCTGCCATCGTGGCGCACAACATGACAGGCCAGCACCCGGCACCGCTGAGCGGTTATCTGGCCAGTGAGCAGGGCCTGTGGTTCGGCCATCCCAATCACCCGGCGCCCAAGGCGCGGTTGTGGCCTGCCCATCTGGCGCAAGAAACCTACGCGCCGGAATTCCAGGCGCAGACTGCGCTGCACCTGTTCGAAGTACCGATGGACGGCTTGCGAGTCACCGCCAATGGCCTGAGCGAGGCGCAGGTCATGTCCGGCTTCGCCGATCAGTCACGGGCCAGACCCGGACATGCATTGATCTGCATGCACCCGGTACAGGCTCAACTGTTCATGCAGGACCGCCGCGTGCAGCGCCTGCTCGAACTGGGGGAGATATCGGACCTTGGCGCCAGCGGCCTGCTGGCCAGCCCGACCGCGTCGATGCGCACCTGGTACATCGAAGACCACGATTACTTCATCAAGGGTTCGTTGAACGTGCGCATCACCAACTGTGTCAGGAAGAACGCCTGGTACGAACTGGAAAGCACTCTGATCATCGACGATTTGTTCCAGCGTCTGCAGCAAGGCTCCCCGCAAACACTTGGCGGACTGTCCACGGTCGCCGAGCCCGGCTCGATGAGCTGGGCGCCAAAAGGGGCCAGCGAGACAGACGGCCACTGGTTTCGCGAGCAGACCGGGGCGATCCTGCGAGAGAACTTCTGCCGTCGCTCCGGCGCTGACTGCAGCGTGATGGCAGGCACATTGTTCGCGCGCGATTTGCGTTCACGCCCGCTGGTGCATGACTTCCTCCAGACGTTCAGCGGTGGCGAGCTTGAAGACGAGCATCTGCTGAGCTGGTTCGACGCCTACCAGGCCTTGCTGCTGCGCCCGGTCATGGCGCTGTTCTTCAATCATGGTGTGGTGATGGAGCCGCATTTGCAGAACGCGGTGCTGATCCACGATAACGGCCAGCCGCAACAATTGTTGTTGCGCGACTTCGAAGGCGTCAAGCTGACCGAAGAGCTGGGCATCAAGGCGATTCAGGTCGGCTTGCATCCGCGCATTCGTCAGTCGCTGCTTTATACCCGCGAACAAGGCTGGAACCGCATCACGTATTGCCTGCTGATCAACAACCTGTCCGAGGCCGTGCTGGCCTTGAGCTGGGAGCGACCGCATCTGGCGCCGTTGATGTGGCAAAAAGTCGAGCAGCAATTGCAGCGCATCCGCGACGAACTGGTGCTGCCTGCGCCGGAGCTTGACGCACTGATCGCCGGTCAGTCGATTGCCTGCAAGACCAATCTCAAGGTTCGCCTGGCCGCCAAAGCCGACCGTGAGGCCAATTACGTGCGCCTTGCCTCACCCTGGAGCAAGGAGGCTCGTTATGCATAAGGTGCCGGAAACCGTACTGGGGGCCATCCATGAGGCTCGCGCGCTCGAAAGCGACCCGCTGGCCGCGTTCATCTATGACCTGGACGCTCTGCAACAGCACGTCAGTGAGGTCATGGCGGCGCTGCCGGCTGGCGTGGAGTTGTATTACGCGATCAAGGCCAACAGCGAAGCCCTGATGCTGGACACCCTGGCACCCTTGGTCAGCGGTTTCGAAATATCGTCAGGCGGTGAGATCGAGCGGGTCATGGCCTGCCCGACGCGCAAACCCTACGTGTTTTCCGGCCCGGGCAAACTCGATTCGGACCTGCGCTCAGCGCTGCTGAACAAGGTCGAAGCCGTCCACGTGGAAAGCCTCAACGAAATCCAGCGTTTGCAGCACCTGGCCGAAGAGACCGGGCGCGTGCAGCCGGTGTTTATTCGTATCAACCCGCAACTGCCGGCGCAGCAGTCGAGCAAACTGGCGATGGCCGGAACAGCCACCCCGTTCGGCATCGACGAGGCGGACCTGGCCGACGCCGTGCGCAAGGTCGATGATGCCAGCCATCTGACGCTCAAGGGTTTCCATGTACATGCCATGTCGCACCAGATGTCGGTGGAGCGCCATGAGCAGTTACTGGATTTTTACCTGCAACGCTGGCAGGAATGGAAAGCGCTGGCTCGCCATCCCGAGCAACTGACCCATTTCAACGTTGGCGGTGGTATTGGCGTCGATTACCTGAACAGTCAGCAATTTGACTGGCAGCGCCTGTGCCGTTATCTGGAAAAGCGCTTGGGCGAGCAGCCTGATGCGCCGATCCTGCGCTTTGAGCCAGGACGCTTCATCAGCGCCTACTGCGGTTATTACGTCATCGAGGTACTGGACAGCAAAACCAGCCACGGCGAGCACTTTCTGGTCTGTCGGGGCGGTACCCACCAGTTCCGCCTGCCGGTTGCGCAAAGCCACGATCATCCGGTCATCCACTTGCCAGCCGTACCTGAAACGTCGGCATCGGTAGAACAGGCGTACACCGTTGTCGGGCAGTTGTGTACACCCAAGGATGTACTGAGCCGCCGCCAGCCCTTGAAAGGCGTGAATATCGGCGACCTGCTGGTCTTGCCGATGGCGGGTGCCTATGGCTACAACATCTCGCACGCCGATTTTCTGTGCCACCCCAGACCGCCCCAGCACTTCGTGCGTAATGGCGAACGGGTTAGAAAATGAGCGTGAGCGTCCCACGCAGTTGGGTAGTGATCAACGTGTTGCTCGGTACGCTCACGGTCAGCCTGAGCAACAGCTCGCTCAACCCGGCGCTGCCCACGTTCATGGAGGCGTTCCGGATCGGCCCGTTGCTGGCCACCTGGATCGTCGCAGGCTTCATGACCAGCATGGGCATGACCATGCCGCTGACCAGTTTTCTCAGTCAGCGAATCGGGCGTAAACGCTTGTACCTGTGGGGCGTGGCGCTGTTCGTCGGTGGCTCGTTGCTGGGCGCTCTGGCCAGCTCCATCGCGTTGGTCATCACGGCGCGTGTTGTGCAGGGCGTGGCCAGCGGGCTGATGATTCCGTTGTCGCTGGCGATCATCTTTTCGGTGTACGAAAAGCACGAACGGGGCAGGGTGACCGGGCTATGGAGCGCAGCGGTAATGCTTGCTCCGGCGCTGGGGCCGCTGTGCGGCAGCCTGTTGCTGGAGTGGTTCAGCTGGCGCTCGCTGTTCCTGATGAATGTGCCCATCGGCTTGCTGGCCTTGCTGCTGGGCATCGGCGTGCTGCCGGATTCGGAGCCAGTCGAGCGCAAACCGTTCGACCTGGTCGGCTACCTGTTGATCGCATCAGGTATCGGCCTGCTGATGATCGCCATCAGCCGCATGCACCACGCCGAAGCGCTGTTCGACCCGTTCAATCAGGGCATGGTGCTGGTCGCCGTGGCTTGCCTGATCGCCTTTGTGCGCGTGGAACTGCGTCGTGAAGCACCGTTGCTCAATCTGCGCCTGTTCAACCTGCGCGGCTACCGGCTGAGCGTGATCATCGCCGTGGTTCAGTCGGTGGGCATGTTCGAGTGCCTGGTGCTGCTGCCGCTGCTGGTTCAGACCGTGCTCGGTTACAACCCCATCTGGACCGGGCTGGCGCTGCTGTGTACCGCTGCGTTCGCCAGCCTGTTCGGGCAGTGGGGCGGCAAGGCGCTGGACCGCCACGGTCCGCGCACCGTGGTCGCCATCGGCTTGCTGCTGACCGGTCTCTCGACGCTGGCGCTGGGCATGCTCAATGCGAATGCGTCGATTGGCGTGGTGTTTGTGCTGATGATGCTTCGCGGCGCGGGCCTGGGGCTGTCCTATATGCCCGTGACAACGGCGGGGCTTAATGCCCTGCCCGAACCGATGGTCACTCAGGGCGCCGCGATGAACAACATTTCCCGCCGTCTTGTCGCGTCGCTGGCGATTGTCATCGCCTCGCTGTGGCTGGAGTTTCGCCTGAATACCGCCGGGACGCTCGCCACGCCGTCGGCCATCAGCGAGGTGTTCATGGTTACCGGCCTGCTGATTCTGCTGGCGCTGCCCTGCGCCTGGCGTTTCCCCCTCAATGACGAGCGCGCCGAGGCTCAGCCCGACGCGGTCGAACCCCGATAATTTTTCCTTCGAGGTATGAACATGGCTACTCCTTTACCGCTGCAACGCCACACTGCATCACCGACAACGGCCACCGGCGCGTGGCTGGCCGATATCGACACCGCGCGTTACGAAAAAGTACAGCGCCGGGTGATCGGACAGTTGCTGCAAACCCTGCTGTACGAAGCGGCGCTGCCTTACCGTTGCGAGCCATTGGGTGAGCATCAACATCGTTTCAGCGTGCCGCTCGGTGATGGCGTGGAGTACCGCTGCAACGGTCTGCTCAGCACCAGTTTCGAGCTGATCCGCTTGGATCACGCCAGCATTGAACGCGTTGACAGCGCGGGTCAGCGCTCGACGCCAGACCTGCACCTGGCCTTGAGCGAACTGCTTGCGCCGTTCAAGGACAGCCCGCACCTGGCACGCTTCATTCAGGAAATCGAGCAGACCCAGCTCAAGGACCTGCAAGCGCGCAATCAGGGTTATCAGCCTGCCATGCCGGCCCACGAGCTGGACGTGGATGCGCTGGAACAGCATTTCATGGACGCCCACAGTTACCACCCGTGCTACAAATCGCGAATCGGTTTTTCCCTGGCCGATAACCGCCACTACGGGCCTGAGTTCGCCACGCCGTTCGCGGTGGTCTGGCTGGCGGTTGCCAGGCCGAGCGCTTCAGTCGGCCATTCCCGCAGCATGGATTGGCAGGCGTTCATTCGTGAAGAACTCGGCGAACAGCGCTGGCAGGCGTTTGCCAGTGACCTGGCGGCACGAAGCCGATCAATCGATGACTATCAGTTGATGCCGGTACACCCGTGGCAGTGGGACAACGTGACGGTGTCGACTTTTTACCCGGAACTGGCCAGTGGCGAGCTGGTTTATCTGGGCACCTCAGCCGACGTCTACAAGGCCCAGCAATCGATTCGCACGCTGGCCAACGCCAGCCAGCCCAAGCGACCTTACGTGAAGCTGGCGATGAGCATGACCAACACCTCCAGCACGCGGATTCTGGCGCGGCATACGGTGCTCAACGGTCCGATCATCACCGATTGGCTGCACAACCTCATCGCCACCGACAGCACCGCCCGGAAACTGGACTTCGTGATTCTCGGCGAAATCGCCGGGGTCAGTTACGACTACCGCCACTTGCCCGAATCACGCTCGGCACAGACTTACGGCACGCTGGGCGCGATCTGGCGCGAAAGCCTGCATCAGTACCTCAGGGACGATGAGCAAGCCGTACCGTTCAACGGCCTGAGCCACGTGGAAAACCGCTATGGCGACGGCGAACAGGCACCGTTCATAGACGCCTGGATCCGCCAGTACGGTCTTGAGGACTGGACCCGTCAACTGTTGCAGGTCACCGTGCCACCCATCATCCACATGCTCTACGCCGAAGGCATCGGCATGGAGTCTCACGGCCAGAACATTGTGCTGATCGTCAAACAGGGCTGGCCGCAGCGCATCGCCCTCAAGGACTTCCACGATGGCGTGCGTTACTCGCCCGCGCACCTGGGGCGTCCGGAACTGTGCCCGGAGCTGGTTCCGCTGCCTGACAGCCACGCGAAACTCAACCGCAACTCGTTCATCATCACCGATGACGTGAACGCAGTACGTGATTTCTCCTGCGACTGCTTCTTCTTCATCTGTCTGGCGGAAATGGCGATTTTCCTGCGTCAGCGCTATCAACTGGACGAGGCGCTGTTCTGGCAGATGACCGCAGACGTGATCCTCGGCTATCAGCAGGCGCATCCGCAGCACCGTGACCGTTTCGGGTTGTTCGACGTGTTTGCACCGACCTATGAAGTGGAAGAGCTGACCAAGCGCCGGCTGCTTGGCGACGGCGAGCGGCGTTTCCGTTCGGTGCCCAACCCGCTGCATGCCTACAGGCCGCAATGATGCTGAGGACCAACACACTCAAGGGCAAACTCGACGGCGGGCAGCCGGTGTACGGGCTGATCAGTTCGATCCCGGCCCCGGCAGCCATCGAGCTGATCGCCGAGGCCGGGTTCGATTTCGTGATCATCGACATGGAACACGTGCTGATCAACCCGGAAACCGTGGAAAACATGATCCGCGTGGCAGAAAGCTATGACTTGACGCCGCTGGTGCGGGTTGCCGATCTCAACCCGAAAACCCTGCTGCGCCTGCTTGATGGCGGCGCTCAGGGCATCGTGCTGCCGATGATCGAGTGCCCCGAGCAACTGGCAGCCGCGATTGCGGCTTGCAAATACCACCCGCTGGGCCGCCGCAGCCTCAATGCCGGGCGTCCCGGTTCATTCGGCAAACACAGCCTGGCGCAGTACGTCGAAGCCGCCAACCGGCAAATCATGGTCGTGGCGATGATCGAAAGCGCCGAAGGCGTGCGTCGCGCGGCCGATATTGCCGCTGTCGCGGGGCTGGACATGATTCTCGAAGGTGCCGCCGATCTGTCGCAATCACTGGGCATGCCGTGGCAGATCGATCAGCCCGAGGTGCAACAAGCTTTGTCCGACACCTGGCAGGCCGCTCAGGCCGCAGGCGTTGCCTACTGCACCATTCCTCGTCAGCCCGGCGACGCCGCCCGCTGGCAGGCTCGCGGGGTCAACGCCTTTGTTCTCGGGGATGAGCGCGGTATCGCCTTTCGTGCGCTGCAGGCCCGTCTGACCCATATTTCAGCAGAAGGAAAATAATCCGATGAACTTCACTTCACTCGCCGCTGACCTGGTCATGCAGGACCTGGTTGATTGCCTGCTGGCCGAAGATTTCTTTGGCCGTGAGCCATTGAACCTGCAGGACACCGCTCACTGGCAATCGCGTCACCCGCAGGCCCCGACACTGGCAGAGCAGAGCGCCACCCAGCAAATCTGGGAATGGTGCTGCGATGCAGCCGAGCAGCGTTTCATCAGTATCGCGTTGCGCCCCGGCATCACCCAGCAATGGGAGAAAGTGCCCGGCACGCCGGTATTGGGCCGCCAGGACGAGCGCTGGACGCAGTTGTCGCCGGAAGACTTCATGAAGTGGGTGTTTGCCGGCAAGGCCACCCAGCTACAGGGCAGCGAGCGCCAGGAAAACGAAAAAGGCATTGCGCTGTTTCTTGATGTCCTGCGCATCAGCGTGTGGCAAACCGCGCTGTCGCTGGACCACAAGGTCGACCTTCAAGACCTGATGGCGCAGGACGGTGCCACGTTCTTCCGCACGATGGAACAGTGGGCGTCGCTGCGTGATCGGCCTTATCACCCGCTGGCCAAGGCCAAGCAGGGCCTGAGCGAGCAGGAATACAAACAGTATCAGGCCGAGTTTGCCCAGCCGGTGGCGCTGAACTGGGTCGCCGTCGACAAGACCCTGCTGCAATGCGGGGGCGGCGTAGGGGATCTGAAGACCTCGTTCCCCGCAGGTTATCTGCTGCCGAAAAACCTGCAGGCCGATCTCGAACAGGAGCTGCAGCAGCGTGGCATTGCGCACAGTCACGTGGCGCTGCCGGTCCATCCCTGGCAGTTCGAACATGTGCTGGACGTGCAATTGGGCGACGTGTTCGCCAAGGGCGATTGCCAGCGCCTGACGTTCAACGCGGCCACGGTGCATGCCACGTCGTCACTGCGTTCGATGACGCCGTGCTTCGACAGCGCCGATTACCTCAAGCTGCCGATGGCGATCTATTCCCTGGGCGCTTCCCGTTACCTGCCAGCCGTCAAGATGATCAACGGTGAACTGAGCGAGAAACTGCTGCGTGAGGTCGTGGGCAAGGACGAAACCCTGAGTCGCTCGCTGCACCTGTGCGACGAGGGCAAATGGTGGGCGTTCATGCCGCCGCAAGCCACGCTGTTCGACGAAGCGCCACGGCACCTGTCGGCGATGGTGCGACAGTACCCTTCGGCCTTGCTGAACGACCCTGAGTGCCGCCTGCTGCCGATGGCCGCGCTGGGCACGCCGTTGCCGGGCAGCAACCGGCATTTCTTCGATGAATGGATGGACTACCGCAGCCTGCCGCACAATCAGGCCTCGGTGCTGACGCTGTTCCGCGAACTGAGCCACAGTTTCTTCGACATCAACCTGCGCATGTTCCGCCTCGGGATGCTCGGTGAGGTACACGGCCAGAATGCGGTCATGGTCTGGAAAGCCGGTGAGGCGCAAGGGCTGCTGCTGCGGGATCACGACTCATTGCGTATCTTTGTGCCGTGGCTGGAACGCAACGGCATGCACGACCCGGAATACAGAATCAAGAAAGGTCATGCCAATACCCTTTATCATGACCGCCCTGAGGACCTGCTGTTCTGGTTGCAGACCCTTGGCATTCAGGTCAACGTGCGGGCAATCATGGACACGCTGGCCCAGGTTTACGAAGTGCCGGTCACGGCGTTGTGGACTGTGCTGCGCGATGTTCTGGATAATCTGATCACAACCATCGAATTCGACGACGAGGCACGTGCAATGATCAGGCATCAACTGTTCGAAGCACCGAACTGGCCACAAAAACTGCTGCTCACACCGATGATCGAACGCGCTGGCGGCCCCGGCAGCATGCCGTTCGGCAAAGGTCAGGTGGTCAACCCGTTCCACAGGTTGCGCCGTGACACCTGACCGAACCCTGCATCCTTCGCGGCGCACAGTGTTGCGCCTCTCGCTGGGGTTATTGGCGCTGCCCGGGTTTGCCCGGGCAGCGTCTTTGCGTGCTGCGCCGTCAAGGGTCGTCACCCTGTTTCAAGGCGCTTCCGACAGCGCCGTGGCGCTGGGTGTCACGCCATGCGGTGTCGTGGACTCCTGGAGCGAAAAACCGATGTACCGCTACTTGCGCCCTGCGCTGGCCGCAGTGCCGCACGTGGGTCTGGAAACCCAGCCGAGCCTGGAAGACATTGTCTTGCTCAAGCCAGACCTGATCGTTGCATCACGCTTTCGCCATCAGCGCATTGCGCCGTTGCTGGAGCAGATCTGTCCGGTGCTGATGCTTGAAGAGGTGTTCGAATTCAAGCGCACGCTGGCCATGATGGGCGCGGCACTGAATCGCCAGCCGCAAGCCATGCAACTGCTCGGCGAATGGCAGCGGCGTGTGACCGAATTGCGAGGTCAGTTGCAGGCGAAATTCGCCGGTCGCTGGCCCATCACTGTCTCGGTGCTCGATATTCGCGAAGATCACATCCGCAGCTATCTGCCCGCCAGTTTTGCCGGTTCGGTACTCACCGAACTGGGCTTTGACTGGACACCTGCCGCCCGCGAGGCTCGCGGCGTCTCCCTTAAACTCAGCAGCAAAGAGAGTTTGCCTGTGGTCGATGCCGACCTGTTCTTCATCTTCCAGCGCGCGGACAGCAAAGCCGCGCAGCAAAACTACGACAAGCTGGTCCAGCACCCGTTCTGGCAACAACTGCGTGCCCCTCAGGACAATCAGGTGTGGCGCGTCGATGCCGTCGCCTGGAGCCTGTCCGGTGGCATTCTCGGTGCCAATCGCATGCTCGATGAAATCGCCCAGGTGGTGATGGCGGCCCGCCCCACATGACGGTCGCCATGAAACTGGGTCTTGGGTTGTTGATGCTGGTGGCATGCATGGGGTTGAGTCTGGCGACCGGAGCCGTCTGGATCTCGCCACCGGCCATCGTTGCAAGCCTGTGGCAGCCAGACACGCTGAACCCGCTCCAGCATGTGTTGCTCGATACCCGGCTGACGCGCACGTTGATGGCCGTCGCCGTGGGGTCGAGTCTGGCGGTTGCCGGGGCACTCATGCAGGCGCTGACGCGCAACCCGCTGGCTTCGCCGGGTTTGTTCGGCATCAATGCGGGGGCGACGTTTGCAATCATCGCCTGTTCGTCGTTGCTTACCCTGACGTCAATGAGCCAATGGCTGTGGTGTGCCTTTATAGGTGCGGCGGTGGCCGGGACCCTTGTCTGGGTGATCGGCAACCGCGGGCAGGGCAGTCTCAATCCGTTACGCATCGTGCTGGCCGGTGCCGCGATCACGGCGCTGTTCACGGCCTTCAGCCAGGCATTGCTGGTGGTCAATCAGGACGGCCTGGACACCGTGCTGTTCTGGCTGGCCGGTTCATTGTCGGAGCGCGATCTGACGACCGCTGCGCCGCTGCTGATGTGCGTGGTGCTCGCCTTGTGCGGGTCGCTGGTGCTGGCCGGGCAGGTGAATGTGCTCAATACCGGCGAAGCCATCGCCACGGCGCTCGGCCAGCGGACGGGGTTGATTCGTGTGCTGATGAGCCTGGTGATCATTGTTCTGGCCGGTAGCGCCGTGGCCCTGGCCGGCAGCATCGGTTTCATCGGGTTGCTGGTGCCGCACATGGTGCGCAAGACGCTGTCCATCGACCATCGCTGGCTGCTGCCCGGCTGCGCGGTGCTGGGTGCAACGCTTTTGCTGCTCGCCGATACGCTGGCGCGCGTGGTGATTCTGCCTCAGGAAGTCCCGGTAGGGGTCATGACCGCGCTGTTCGGCGCGCCATTCTTCATTGCGCTGGTCCGGCGAGGAGCGCGTTATGGATAAGCACCTGACGCTGCGTTATCGCGGCTTCTCCCGGCAGTTCAGCCTGACCGTGCTGACGCGTCTGGCGGGTGCAGTGGCGCTGACGTTGCTGGTAGTGCTGTGTTCGCTGGCCGTGGGCAAGATCAATCTGTCGCCTGCGACCCTGCTGAACGTGCTTTCCGGCCATGCGGACGCCAGCCTGGTGTTCATCGTCGAGCAATTGCGCCTGCCGCGTCTGGTGCTGGCGGCTCTGGTGGGCGCAGCCCTGGCTGTGTCCGGTCTGATCCTGCAAAGCATCATTCGCAACCCGCTGGCCTCGCCGGACCTGCTGGGCATCACCAGCGGTGCCAGCGCCGCGGCGGTGCTGTATCTGTCGTTTTTCTCGGCCGCACTGGGCGCGCAATTTCTGCCGCTGGCGGCCGTCTGCGGGGCAGGCCTCGCTGCGCTGGTCATCTACCTACTGGCCTGGAATCAAGGCGCTTCGCCCTTGCGCATGGTGTTGATCGGGGTAGGGGTGTCGGCCCTGCTGGCGGCGGTGACCACCTTCACTCTGGTGTTCAGCCCGCTGACCACCACCTTGTCGGCCTACGTCTGGCTGACCGGGAGCGTGTATGGTGCCAGTTGGCCCGAGCCGCGTGCCCTGGCCGGCTGGTTACTGGCGACCCTGCCGCTGCTGGTGTTGCTCGCCCGTCAGGTGCGGATGCAACAACTGGATGACGACCTGGCCCAAGGCATCGGCGTGCGCGTGCAATGGTTGCGCGCCGGGCTGTTGCTGGTGAGTGTTGCGCTGGCGGGGCTTGCGGTCGCCTGGGGCGGGGCCATTGCTTTTGTCGGGCTGATCGCGCCGCACATTGCCAAACGGCTGATGCCACCGGGCTTTACCGGTCAGGCACTGATGGCCGCGCTGATCGGTGCCAATCTGGTCATGCTTGCCGATCTGGCCGGGCGTACGCTGTTCCTGCCGCTGGATTTGCCCGCAGGCATTTTTGTCGCGGTGCTGGGCACACCGTTTTTTCTGTATCTATTGATCAACCAGCGGCATTAAGGAATTACGGATGGCGTCCATCGCAACCCACGACCTGACCCTGAGTTACCAGCGCCAGGTGATCATCGACAGCCTCGATCTGCAATTGCCCGAAAACCAGGTCACCGTGTTGATCGGCAGCAACGGCTGCGGCAAAAGCACCTTGCTCAAGTCGTTGGCGCGCCTGCTCAAGCCGCAGCAGGGCACCGTGGTGCTCAATGGTGCGGACATCCACCAGAAATCCACTGCCACCGTGGCGCGTGAACTCGCGATTCTGCCGCAGATGCCCAGCGCTCCGGAAGGCATCAGCGTGCGTCAACTGGTGGCGTTGGGGCGTTATCCCTATCAGAACTGGATGCAGCAATGGTCCGAGCAGGATGAGGCGATGGTCGAACGCGCCCTGGCACAGACCGGCATGCAGGCGTTGGCCGAACGGCCGGTCGATGCTTTGTCAGGCGGCCAGCGTCAGCGCGCCTGGATCGCCATGACCCTGGCGCAGGACACCGACATTGTGTTGCTGGACGAGCCGACGACCTTTCTCGACCTGGCCCACCAGATCGAAGTGCTCGACCTGTTGCGCGACCTCAATCGTCAGGAAGGCAAAACCATCGTCATGGTTTTGCACGACCTGAACCTGGCTTGCCGATACGCCGATCACATGGTGGCCGTTCACGAACGCCGCGCATTTGCCCAAGGTCGGCCCGCCGACATCCTCAGCGAAGCGCTGGTCAAACAGGTCTTCGGTCTCAATTGCCGGATCATTGCCGACCCGTTTTTTGGCACGCCGCTGTGCATTCCCTTTGGCCGGGAATTGCCGAAATGAGCCTGACGTGCGACTTCAGTCAATCCGAGTGGGCGCTGCTGTCCACAGCGCTGCGGCTCAAACAGGCAGATACGTGTGACCCACGTTCGTTGCCCGCAAGGGCATTGCTGGACGATCAGGTCTGCGAACAGTTACTGACAACACTGGGGCCGATCATCGGCTCTCCGACGTTGGCGATCACTGCGTCATTGCTGGCCAAGCGTTTCTCCTTTCTGAGCACGGGCGCTTGCCTGTACGCCCTGTCGGTCTACGACAAAGGTTTGATTCTGTCGCTGGACAACAGCGTGATCGAGTACGCACACGATGATGGCCTCTGGACCTCTTCAATGCCCTTGGTCGACGTGACGCCAGCGGGGCATGAGCCGGACGCCCGCGAGGCGTGGCGTGAAATGATCGCCGGCACCCTGTTTCGGGATTTGCTCCAGCCGCTGTGGGAAACGTTCAACCGTGTGACCGGTATTTCCCGGCGCATTCTCTGGGAAAACACGGCCGTGCGCGTCTATTCGCTGTACGACAAACGCATGGACAAGGTCGAAGACCCGACGATACGACAGCGCTGCGAGGACGACTTCGACTGGCTGCTGAATCAGGCCGACCCCGCGTTGTTCGGGCTGAGCTACAACCCGCTGAAACACTTCCGACGGCCGCCGACGCTGCTTGAGTCGGAGGGCAAAAGCATCCGCTTCCGCCGCACCTGCTGCTTTTATTACGACGCCAGCCAGCCTGTCGAATACTGCTCAACCTGCCCGCTGCTGAGGCCCAGGAAATGTCGATGAACACACAAATTGCACACCGTCAGCAACAGCTCAGCGACGCCGTCATTGAGCAGTTTCGCGGCATCGCGGCGTCCACTATCGGCCACTTGACCGACCGCGGTTATCTGCACGGGCTCAGGCCGTTGTTCGACGGCGCCCGGATGGTTGGCAATGTTGTCACCGTCAAAGTCCACCTGCCCGACGGCAGCATCCTTCGCGACGCACTGCTGAACAGCCTGCCCGGCGATGTGCTGGTGATCGAATGCATCGGCGACGCGCATTGCGCCTGCTGGGGCGAACTGCGCACCTTGGCCGGTCTGATCAAAGGGGTGGCCGGCGTGGTGGTCGACGGCGCCGTCACAGACGTCGCCGCCCTGCGCGAACATCGCCTGCCGGTATTCAGCCGTGGTATCAGCGCCGTCACCACCCGAAGCCTTGGAGAGAGCGGTGAGCTTAACGGGCCGATCAACATCGGTGGGGTGGTTGTGAACCCGGGCGATATTGCGATTGGCGATGACGACGGAGTATTTATCCTGAGTCCGCAGCAAGCGAACGAGCTGTTGCCCGGGTTGTTGGCGAAGGAGGGGGCTGACAGAGAACGGCGTGAGGAGTTTTTGGAGCGGTTGAATGAGGGGCAGTAGGCGTTCTTGAAAGCATTTAAACGGGCTGACGCGATTGCCTTACGTTTTTACGTTGACGCTGTTTGCACCGAGGGTGCCGATCAGAAAGCGCTGTCTCCAGCCTGGACACTCAATCCAGCAGACATGCTTTCCTGAGCAGGTCGGACAGTCCTTCAGGCACCAGCGCAGCTGCGTCGGTGAAGCTGGAACCAGAATGCCATGTGGCTTTGAACGTTGCGCCATCGCTTTCAATGCCCGCCAGCCAGGGTTTTTCGTAGACTGCTGCATCATCAAAGCTTGCATCGTAGACTTGGACTATCTCGTGCCCTCGCTTGCCCGCATAGGTGAAAATACTTTCTAACGTGCCAATCAAGCGAATGTTGCTGATCGAGAGGCTCAATTCTTCATGCACCTCGCGAACGATGGCATCAATGCTCCGTTCGCCAAACTCGATGCCACCTCCAACAGGGCGAAAAAAGCTTCGCTTTTCGACCGCGTCGTAAAAGGGGTTAACCAGTATTTTTCCGTGATGGTGGAAAACGCAAAGCGCGAGAGGACGAATGCAGGGTTCTGACACGAGTAAAACTCCTTTGTAACGTTCTGTCTGATGACAGGCCGTCGTAGCAGGCTTTTTGTTCAGCTATTGTTCAGCTGGGCAATGAATGACCGCTCATTTGCAACTTCGTTCATCACCCCCTTACAACCGCTCGTCATGCCGTAAGTTCGTATATATACGTAAATTGGCAGGTGGGATCCTAAACTAGTTTTTAGAATAAATACTCGGCTTTTTTTCAATGTTTAGTTTGAATACGCACTCAAGGTTTTACCCCGGTGACCGATGAAGGTTGCAAGCCCAAACTGCCCCGGATAGTCGCAATGTTTAACTCGCGTTTGAAAAGTACCAACAAGGCATTGGAGCGCCGCCTCGCCATGCTTGAACAAGCAGGGCAAATTCTGAATCTGGAGACCGTTGCCGTCGTTCTGGATGCGGCGGGCAAGGTGCAGTCTGCCAATGCCTTGTTCGAGACGGAGATGAGCTATTCTCAAGGCGAGATCGCCGGACGCAGTCTTTCCGAGCTGAGCCCGCCAGAGCTGAGCGGTGATGTTCATCAGCAGCGTGCGCTGGCTGCGATTCGGGACGGCAAGCATTTCAGCGGCACGTTGCGGCTGATCAGCAAGACTGGGGCCAGGGTGTGGTTGAGGACGGTGGTCGTGCCCTTCAAAAACGAGACGGGTGGCGTCGAGCAGATCACCTTGTACTCAAGCGTTTTGACGCGAACCATCGAGGCCTCGCGTGAAAATGAAGCACTCGTCAATGCGTTGCAACGGTCCACGGCCGTGATCGACTTCACCCTGGATGGCATTGTCATTAGCGCCAATGACAACTTCCAGAAAGCGATGGGGTACGAGTTGAATCAGATAAAGGGGAAACATCACAAGCTGTTCTGTTTGCCTGAAGAATCTGCCTCTGAGGCCTACGCCCGTTTTTGGGAAAGACTGCGCCGTGTCGAGTTCATCGTCGACCGTTTTCGACGGGTAGACAAAGCGGGCCGCGATGTATGGCTTGAAGCGTCTTATAACCCTATTACCGACGCCAACGGCAAACTCTATAAAATTGCAAAGTTTGCGACGGTTATTACTGAGCAGGTCGAACGTGAGAAAGCCGTTGCCGAAGCCTCGGAGATGGCCTATCAAACATCCATCGATACGGACAGCAGCGCACAGCAGGGGCGGAAAGTAATTAACGATACGCTTCAGATGCTGGGCCAATTGACGGTATCGATGGAAGAGGCGACGCGAGGGATCGAGGCACTTGACTCTCAAAGCCAGGTGATTGGAACGATCATCAAAACCATCAGCGGTATCGCCGAGCAAACCAATCTGCTCGCGTTGAACGCAGCTATCGAAGCTGCACGGGCGGGCGAACAGGGCAGGGGGTTCGCTGTGGTCGCCGATGAGGTGCGGCAGTTGGCCTCTCGCACGAGCAAAGCCGCAGAGGAAATCGTAAACGTCGTGAAGACGAATCAAAACCTGGCTTCAGAGGCAGTAGGCGTCATCGTACGCAGCACCGAGCAGGCTTCCGAGGCACTGGTATTGGCGAATGACGCAGATCGCGTCATTCAGGAAATCCAGCAAGGCGCGAACACCGTGGTCAAGGCCGTCAGTCGTTTTGTCAATCAGCGCTCGAGTTAGTTTCTCGCTGACTGATCGGCTCCGGCTCCACGTCAACCGTGTTGCCCGGAGCCGTTGCCCTTCAGCAGGTAGCGCGTGGAGTGCGGTGTGTCTTCAAGACTGACGCCTGGCAACCGATAACCTGTCTATAGCCGTCACCCCAGTCGTCTTTCGAGCGCAGCCCTTATGTCATTCATCCGCGACCCGCAAATGGTCCGTAAATACCTTTACGCCGTGTTGTGGTTTTATTTGTTTTCCATCTTTCTGTTGGCAGTGGCGTGGGAGTTCAAGCTTGAATCCTTCGCCATGTACGTCTTGGATTTACCTTATGACGCGGACTTCGAAAACGCTGAGCGTTGGCGTTTTGTATTGACGTCGACCGCGTTTGCGCTGCTGTTGATGATCGTGCCGCTCATACTGTTGACACGCCTGATGCAACGGCTGCAAGGCAGCTACAACGATTTGCTGGCGGCACAGGCGCTCAGCGACTCTTTGGCACGCCACGATCCACTGTCTGGCCTGCTCAATCGCCGTGTATTTCACGATCAACTGGTTGTTCGCTTGCAGCAAACTTCTATGCAGACGGCTGTCTTCCTGATCGACCTGGATAAATTCAAACTGATCAACGATACCCACGGGCATGCGGTGGGAGATGCGGCCATATGCGCCGTTGCGGAAAGCCTGCGAGAGGCGACTGCAGGCTTGCAGGCTTCGGTGGCGCGGCTGGGCGGTGACGAGTTTGGCCTGGCGGTCAGCGGTGACTTCAATCATGCCGAGCTGGCCACACTGGCTGAAAGCGTGCTGGCAAAAATTGCAGCGTCCAACGCCGGTTTACCGCGTGTCACCCTCAGTGCGTCCCTGGGCGTTGCCGTTTTCCCATTGGACGGTTCCGATGCCGACATCCTGCTGCAACGTGCTGACAACGCCATGTACCGCGGTAAAAGCAGCGGCCGGGCCACGTTTCATTTCTACGAAGTCGGTTTTGAGCGTGAACAGCGCCTGCAGGAATTGTTCGCGCAGGAACTGAAGCACGCGATTGAAGAGAAACATATCCAGCCGTTCTATCAGCCTATCGTCAGTCTTCCCGATCAACGCCTCGCAGGGTTCGAACTGCTTGCGCGATGGTTGCACCCCGAGCGCGGTATCATCCTGCCGCTGGACTTCATACCGGTGGCGGAACAGCTAGGGCTGATCAAACAACTGACTGAATGTCTTCTGCTCCAGGCGTTTGAGCAAGCGCGCGACTGGCCCAGCGACTTCACGCTGTCGATCAATGTCACCTCGCTGATGATCGAAAGCCTCGACTTCCCAGAATGGCTGGAGCACCTGGCCAGCGAAGGCAAATTTCCGCTGAACCGACTGGAAGTGGAAGTGACGGAAAATGCCCTTGTGGCCAACGTCGACAGCGCCCGCTTGAACCTGGAACGTCTGCGCGCGATGGGCGTGAGTGTCGCGCTGGACGATTTCGGTACAGGCTATTCAGGGCTTTATCACCTGACCAAACTGGCCATCGACAAAATCAAGATCGACAGGTCTTTTTTTGACACGTCCTTGGCTAATCAGAATGAAATGGTCAAGGCGATTCTTGCCTTGGGCAAGAGCTTGCGCATGAAAATCACCGCCGAAGGCGTGGAACACGAGCAACTGGCAGACTGGTTAACCGCTCATCAGTGCGATTTTGCTCAAGGCTACCTGTTTGGGCGGCCACTGCCGTTGGCCCAAGTGACAGCGCTGCTGGCAATGGGCGAGCGTAACGGACCGGTCAGGGCAACGGACCGGCCGAGCGAGGCGCCTGTAATGACCTACACGTAGCGATTTGAAACGTCGCGTAATGACGGCTACTTTTCAAGCTGGCGTTGCAACTCCCAACTGCGGTAGTGATCCGTCAGCGTTTCCTTGATGGATCGATACGTGATGCCCAGTTCTTCCACGCTGCGCCGGTTATCGACCACAAAACGAATGCTCAGGTGCTTGCTCAGATAATCCTGAGTAAGCCCGAAGAACGGGCCGATCATCCGCACGATGGCATTCGGGATCTGGTAACGCGGCAACAGCCAGGGGCGTCGATGCAGGCGCCGTACAATCCTCGCGATATCCACAAAAGACATCATCTGTTGTTCAGCGAGTATGTAACGCCCGCTAGCCCCAGCGTGATGTGCTGCATTGATGTGGGCTTTTGCCACGTCCCTGACATCGACCGTCGTCAGGCTCAGATCCGGCATGCCGTAAAAGAAGTAACCACGAAACATCTCATCCAGAAGGAACAGGCTGCCGGAGTCTGACGCCGGTGTAAGCGAGGGGCCGAGGATCATTCCCGGATTGATCGTGACCAAACGCCAGTGGTTCTGCGCCTCGCAGAGCCGCCACGCCTCTTTCTCCGCTTCTACCTTGGCGTAATGATAGGGATTGGATTCCAGGGTGCTACTGGTATTGAAGTAGTCCTCGGTCAAGGTCTTGTTCTTCATGTGCATGACATCAATGTAATCGCCAAAAAATGGCGCCGACCGTCGAGGTCATGATCACCCGCGTTACGCTCGGCGTTTTACCGACGCTCTGCAAGACATTCCGGGTGCCTTGCAGCGCAGGCTCCAGCATGTCACGGCGGCCGTCCTTGATTTTTTCGGGCAGCAGGAACGGCGATGCCACATGATGAACGACCGAGCAATCGCGCATGGGAAGATCGAAAGTGCCCTCTGCCAGCAAGTCGGCTTCAAATAAATGCAGACGGCCGGGGTATTGTTTCTGCAAGGTCAATAACGGGCGCACTTTCGCCGTATGCGCAAGATGGCGAACAGTGGTGTTCACTGTGCTGCCGTTAGCGAGCAGCTGCTGAATCAAGTGACAGGCCACAAAACCGCCACCCCCGGTCACAAGCACTCGATCTGTCATGACGGCCTATCTCTTGTTTGAGGTTTTATTGAGAGCAGCGCTACGTTAAACAACGGATGCCAGAACGATCAGGGGATGAGCGGACGTAAAAGGGGGCCTTGGCGGCCTTGCGGTGGTGTGCCGGCGAGTACCGCGTGTCAGGACGAAAAGGGCCGCTGGATGTCTTTGCGAAACTGCTGAATTTCGCGTCTTGCCTCCCGGGGCGTGACGCCGGTCCAGCGTTTGAAGGCTCGACGAAAATCACGAATATCACTGAAGCCGGTCTCGCTTGCCACGTCAATCAGCCTCGCTTCACGGTGACTCAGCAGCGACAACGCTCTGGCCCGGCGTTGGGCATCGATGACGCCCTGATAGGACTGTCCTGCGGCTTCCAGACGGCGTCGCAATGTGCGTTCGCCTATGTTGAGTTGTCTGGCCAGTTCGCTGAGCGACGGCGGTACGCAGAGACGTTTGCGTATTTCCCGCTGCACTGTTTCCACCAGGTCGGAAGTCCCTTTGTCTTCCCAGCTTGCGCTGTCCAGCAGCTCTGCCACTTCATGGGCCACAAAATCGTCGCGTGTCGCCAAGGGAATATCGAGCCACTGCGCCTCGAATTCGATGAGGTTATGAGCGGCGGCAAATATCACCGGGCAGCGAAATATTTCTTCATACCGACGCCCGTGTTCCGGCTCCGGGTATTCGAGTTCAACGCGGCTGGGCACCAGATCGTCGCGGCCAGTCAGGTGACGAACGATCGCCATGGCGCTGGCGAGCGCTTCTTCCAGATAGAAACCGATGACATCCGGGTCAAAGAATTGCGGCACGATGTACGTCAGGCAGCGGCCTTCATGCAGCTCCATGCGATGGCAGAGCAGGGCGCCGGCATGTTTCTGATAACGAACGGCCAGATCCAGCGCGTCGCCCAGCGTAGGACTGGCCTGCATGCCCAGCCCCACAATGCCCAAGGACACGGCCGTCTGGCGCTCGCCGACCGCCAGACCCAGCCCATTGTCACCCAGCAGCGTGATGGTCCGGCGCACCAACAGATTGCTTTGCCGATGAGACAAAAGGTAGCCGTGCCTTTTGAGGTCATCGGCGGCAAAACCCAGACCGCGGCATAGGCGCTCGGCATCGACACCCTGATCGGAGGCGTATTGCAGAAGCATGCGCGGTACTTGCGGCGGCGCCGACGCTTCTGAAAACAACGGGTCAGCAATGAGTTTCATGGTGAACCAGACCTTCTGAATAAGCCGTCCTTTGCGATCTTAGTTCGTCACAGCATGCCTGAAAAACCAGGTAAAACCCTTAGCCGTTCGATAAATGAACACGAGCGCCGGAGCCAGTCCGTCAGTGCCCCCTTTTACGTCCATTAAGCCCCTGCTTGCTCCTGCATCCCGTCGCTAACTTAGTGTTCTCGCTGTAGAACCCGAGGACTGTGAAGTGAGCAACGACAATAAGATCCATGATTGCGGCAACGCGGTATGCATTATCGGAAGCGGCCCTGGCGGGCTGTGCATGGCAAGGGCGCTTAAACGCCAGGGCCTTGATTACGAGCAGTTCGAACGGCACAGCGAGGTCGGCGGTGTCTGGGACATCAATAATCCCGGAACGCCTATGTACCAGTCGGCACATTTCATCTCGTCCCGTGACCAGTCGGGGTTTATCGACTACCCCATGCCGGCGCATTTTCCGGATTACCCGAGCAACGTGCAGATTTTCGAGTACGTCCGCTCCTTTGCGACGGCGTTCGACCTGTACGGCAAGATTCGTTTCAACACCGCCGTCGAAAACGTGGAAAAAGAACATGACGGACGCTGGCGGGTAACCCTGGCCAACGGTGAGCAACGTCGCTATCGCGCCGTGGTGTGTGCCACAGGTTGTAACTGGGACCCGAACATGCCTGAGGTGAAAGGCCGCTTCGAGGGCACCCTACGGCACTCGGTGACGTACAAGAGCGCTGAAGAGTTCAAGGGCAAGCGGGTCATGATCATCGGCGCGGGTAACTCCGGTGCAGATATTGCCTGCGACGCAGCCCGGCATGCAGACAAAGCCTTCATCAGCATGCGCCGTGGTTATCACTTCATTCCCAAGCATGTGTTCGGCATGCCGGTTGATGAGTTCGGAGAAAAGGGTCCGCAGTTACCTATATGGCTGACACGTCCGATTTTTCAGGTGATTCTGCGCATCATCAACGGTGACCTTCGACGCTTTGGTTTGCCGAGGCCAGACCACAAGCTGTTCGAAAGCCATCCGCTGCTCAATACCCAACTGCTGCACTATTTGCAGCACGGTGACATTCAGGTCAAACCGGATGTCTCGCACTACGAAGGCCATGAGGTGGTGTTCAAGGACGGCGCACGTGAACCGTTGGACCTGGTGCTCTATGCCACCGGCTATAAATGGAGTTGCAAGTACGCCGCGAAGTATTTCGAGTGGAAGGGCGGTCGCCCTCAACTGTACCTGTCGATTTTCAGTCGCGACCATCACAACCTGTTCGGCATCGGTTACGTGGAGACCAATTCGAGCGCTTACAAACTTTTTGATAATGAAGCCCATGCGGTGGCCTGTTACCTGCGTGATCAATTGCATCAAACGGCTCAGGCACGTCAATTCGATCAGTTGATTGCGGCGGACCATCCGGATCTTTCCGGCGGTATTCAGTTCGTCAACTCCCAGCGCCACGAGGTGTACCTGGAAGCGCACGCGCTGAAAAAATATTTACGCAAGCTGTTTCATGACCTGGGTTGGGCACCGGTTACAGAGGGGTATTACAGCAGTCTGCGCAAGGGGGCTGGTTATGCTGCTGCGCCAATGCAGCAGAGCGCCACGCTTCAGGAAGTGTGCTCATGAAAACCGTCGTCCTGATTACCGGTGCAGCAGGGGGCATAGGCCAGGCGATCTGTGCGCGACTGATCCATCGCGGGATGCAGCTGATATTGGCGGATATCGACGAGGCACGGGTTCATGCGCTGGCTGAAAGCCTTGGCGAAGATGCTTTTCCCTATGGCGTCGACCTGACCGATCAGGAAAGCCTGGCGGGTTTGATGGCGTACATCGAATCCGGATTCGGCCGACTTGACGTGCTGATCAACAACGCAGCCATTGCGGTGGTTGAAGCGTTTGATACCCGGTCAGTGGAAAGCATCAGTCGGGAACTCAATATCAACCTGATTGCACCGCTGATCCTGACTCGCCTTGCCATACCGCTGCTCAAACGCTCTGCCGACGCCAGAATCATCTCCACCGTATCCCTGGGGGGCGTATTCCCTACGCCGGAGTCGCCGATTTATTGCGCCAGCAAGTTCGGCCTGCGTGGGGCGATGCTCTCAATCGGCCTGGATCTGGCGAATAAAGGCATCAAGGTCGGCTCCATTCTGCCCACCGCAACCGACACCCGAATGCTGCGTCAGGAAGCAATCGACGGCGGCAATGCCTTGCAGTTCATCGCGCCGCCTCAGTCACCGGACGATGTCGCCCAGCAGGTTGTGCTGATGCTCGACAAACCTTGCCTGGAACGGTCTCCCAAGCCAAGCGAATCCTGGGCTTCCAGCCTGGCGATGCTGTTCCCCAATCTTTTGCCACGCACCACCCGGTTACTGCAGAAGCGCGGTGAAAAGGGCATGCAGAAATACATCGAGTCGCTCGGCGAGCGCGGGCTGGCGCATCAGGTGGAGGGGGTCTGGCGGTTGAAGTAGTCAGCGTCGTGTGGTCACTGCGTTCAAGGTCCATACGGTTCATCGACTTGCCGCTCAGCCCTGAGCAGGTATCGTGTACACGTTAATTTCAAAAAGTCGTCCTCAACGGGGCGACGATGACGGTACAAGGATCATGTTAATGAAAGCTTTTCAGATCGGATCGCAACAAGGCCTGGACGCGCTGACCCCGACCACTCGCCCCGAGCCGATTGCCGGGCCGGGAGAAGCCGTCGTGGCACCTCGCCTGGTGAGCCTCATAAGCCGGGACGTTCAAATCCTGCGAGGCGTATACGGTGCGCTGCAGGCGCCAGAGCGCATTCCCGTGTCCGAAGGTGTCGGTGAGGTGATCGCTGTCGGCGAGGGCGTCAGCCAGGTAAAACCGGGCGACCGGGTCATCTGCGGTCACTTCCCGAGCTGGCTGGACGGCGAATTCCGGACCAGCGTTTTCGCCCATGACGTCGGCGTAACCCACGACGGCTGGCTGGCTGAAAAAGTCGTATTGCCCGCCGCCGCCTTGATTCACGTGCCGGACTCGCTCGCCGACAAGGACGTTGCCGCGCTTGCATCGGCTGGCTTGACCGCCTGGAACGCCTTGATTGAGGTCTGCAAGGTCAAACCGGGCGAACTCGTCCTTTGCCTGGGCACAGGCGGGGTGGCCCTGGCGGCGTTGAAGCTCGCCAAACTCTACGGCGCACGCGTGGCCATCACCTCATCAAGTGACGAGAAACTGGAGATTGCCCGGCAGTTGGGTGCGGACATCACCGTCAATTACCGCAAGCACCCTGACTGGGCCGCGCAGATCATGGCGCTCAGCAATAACGCCGGAGCCGACATCATTCTCGAAACCGGAGGCCAGGACACGCTGGGCCAGTCCATCGCTGCCGCCGCGGTCAACGGGCGAATTGTCGTGATCGGTGTGACACCCGGCCAGCACTCGCCGATTCCCGACTACTTGTCCCTCATCATCAAGAACGTGACCATCCGGGGCATTGCCAATGGCAGCCGCAAAATGTTCATCGACCTGATTCGCGCAATTGAAGCGAACACGATCGAAACCGTGGTTGCCAGGACCTTCACGTTCGACGACGCACCCTCCGCCTACGCTTATTTCGCAGAGGCGGGCCACGTAGGCAAGGTGCTGATCGAGTTTGAACGAGGCTGAAGGCGGGGCGCAGATACCTGCGATATAGCGAAAGGCTTACACGCGCCGGGGTAGATCCACCCTGTACGGCCCCCTCGCAACGTAGCAATCTATAGCCATCAACCGTTGCGCAGGAAGTGCTTCGGAGATTAAGGACGATCACCATTGCCGGGATGGCTACCGACAGGATGTTGGAATGGTTTTGATAGAAAAACGACCCGCTTCGGCGGGTTTTTTTATGTGCGTGCATTTATAGGTTAACGAGCACGCCAGCGATGAACTCCCGTTCGGGTATCAGGCTGATCGCACTCGCCAATGGTTATTGGTTTATCCGGGCATTACGCGTCCGGCGCTCTTCGAAGCGTGATGCGTGTCAGTTCCGACGGTTTGCCAAGACGGATGGCGAACCCGGGCCAGAGTGCGGTGCCGTTGTTGACGTACAGTTGCATGCCGTCGACGTCATAAAGCCCCGACACGAATCCGCCGTTTGCCAGAGCGAGCAATCGGTGAAGGCCAAAGATCATTCCACCGTGAGTATGGCCGGAGAGTTGCAAGGCAACGCCTTTGGCCGCTGCGTCACGGGCGTTCCTGGGTTGATGGTCGAGCAAAATGATCGGCATGCCCGTTGCTATGCCCGATATCGCCTTTTGAACGTCTGGGGCGGGAAACCCTGTTTTCGGGGCCGTCACATCCGTGACGCCAGCCAGTGCTATCTGTGCGCCGTCACGCGTGATCAGCGTGTGGCTGTTCGCGAGCGGCACCATGCCCAACGAAACGAAGTGCTGCATCCACGCTGTATTGTCAAAGAAATACTCGTGGTTACCGGGTATGACATAAACGCCGTCCGGCGCACGCAGATCGCGTAAGGCATCGATGTCCTGCTTCCGGTCGCTGAGTGAACCATCGATCAGGTCACCCGTAATAACGATCAGATCGACCCCCAGGGCATTGGATTCTTTCACCACCGCCTGCGTCCACGGTGCATCAAACAGGCGACTGATGTGCATATCCGTCAGCTGCAAGACCTTATAACCCTCGAAGGACGGAGGCAGGTTTTTGACTGCAATCTCGATATCCTTCACGGGCGGTACGCGCATGGCCTGCTGAACACCGATTGCAGCAAGCAAGAGTGCCGCGATGCCGATGCTGTAACGCAACTTCGCTGGAACGGTCAGCCATCGCCGCCGAATCAACATCGTCAGCACGGTGCCCAGATCGACAATGATTTGCAGCACGGCAAGCAACAGGATCGCGCCAAACGCCCAATTGAAGAGCATCACGATACCGCGAGGAAACTCCGGCGAGAACACGCTGCCAGAGGAAAACCGGCAATACAGATGATATTGCGAGGCGAGGACAAGCAGCCCGGCGACGGCCATTCTAGCCGAGAGCGTCCACGGCATTGGCCACAGATAGCGCACGATGACGTACAGGCAAGGCAGGCTGAACATGACATGGAACATCAATTGAGTCCCTTGGTCATGACGGCTTGCTGATCCACGGTTCCGTTGTTCGGGACTTGTTGTCGTGCGTGCTTACCCGATTGCCTGTCATGCATTAGCCATGTCTCTCAGTAGATAGCGAGATGCGATCACGCCATATAAAGACCAGACTCACAAGGTAAAACATATCTCGATACAGTTGTTTGGGATACGCAATGCCCGCAGCCTCATGACAGGCAACCCGCCATGAGGCCGGTTGCCTGTCGTCGGTTGCGTTACAGCCCCTTCAATGCCTGCGAAATGGCGTCTCCCAGTGCGCCGGCAAACGGGGATTGAACAAGGGTGTTGTGATCACCCGCCAGTGCCGTCACGTGCAGGCGCTCCCCTTGCAACTCGGTCCAGCCCAGTGTGGCCTCGTTGCGTGGCTGGTCCTTGGCGGTGAACAGCGACACCGTGACGGGTGTGACCGGGCTGACGTAGGCATCCACTGCCTGCCGGATGGCGTAGGCGACTTTCAGGTGGGTGCGTAGCGTCATCGAATCGAGATCCTGGCCCAGCTCTTGCGGCAGCAGTCGATTGGCCAGACACACGTCCAGCATGGACTCGATCCGGTTGTCGGCCGCCAGCGTCTCCAGCGATGCCTTCAGGTCCGGGGCGAGTGCGTCCGGCAGCCACTCCAGCAGAAATTGCGCTTCGCTGAGAGGCTCGACGCCAGGCGCTACCCGTTGAACCGACGTGTCGATAATCCCGAGGAACTCTACGGATTCGCCCTGAGCAATGGCTTGATGGGCCATTTCATGGGCGATCAGGCCGCCCGCCGACCAGCCTGCGATCCGGTAAGGACCTTGCGGTTGCACGTCACGAATAGCCTTCAGGTACTGGGCCGCGAGGTCAGGCACGGTATTCGGGGTCTTTTCGCCCGCGACAAAGCCGCTGGCGGCCAGCCCGTAAACCGGCACGTCGGTGTCCAGTGATGACGCCAGGTTTCTTGCGTATTGCACCTCGCCACCCAACGGGTGGACCAGGAACAACGGACGCTGACGCCCGCTGCGGCGCACCGGAACCAGATTGCTCTGCGCCTGGGGCCGGGACTGCAAGTCCAGCGTCCGGGCAAAGCCGGCAACGGTCGGCTCGACGAACAGATCGCGGACCGCAATGGGCTTGCCCAGCGCCTTGCGCAGCCTGGAGGCCATCTGCACGGCCATGAGCGATATACCACCGAGTTTGAAGAAATCATCGTGACGACTGATCTGCTCGGTCTTGAACAGCTCTTGCCAAAGCCGCGCTATCGCCAGTTCGGTATCACCCTGAGGCGCTTCATAAGGCAGTGGCGCTTGGTCTTCAACCTGCGCGACCGTCTGCTGATAAGGTGCCGAGACCGAGCGAACCAGCGGCGGCAACTGCGCCAGCAGTTCACGGACCGGCTGCTGTGCGTCGGCCACCAGATGCTGCAGGTTGAGGGTGAACAGCTCCAGAATGCTCTCAACCGTGGCGAGGTCGAACAGGTCACTGGCGTATTGCAGACTGCCGAACAGGGTGCCGCGATCCTCGGTCAACGACAGCGACAGATCGAACTGGGTCGTATGGTGAGCGCTTTCCAGCGCTTCGATGTCCAGGCCCGGCAGGGTCAGGGGGGCGTCCGGGGTGTTATTCAGGCTGAGCATGACCTGAAACAACGGGCTGTGACTCATGCTCCGGGTAGGTTGAAGGGTGCTGACCACCTGTTCGAACGGCAAGTCCTGGTGATTGAACGCCGCAAGGGTCAGGTCTTTGATATTGACCAGCAGCCGGGCAATGCTCGCTTCCTGTTCACTGTTGATGCGCAACGCCAGTGTGTTGGCGAAGAAGCCGATCAGAGGCTCCAGTTCCGTACGCTGCCGATTGGCAACAGGCGTGCCCACGACCACATCGTTCTGCCCGCTGAGGTAAGTCATGAGGCTCGACCAGCCGGCGAGCAGGGTCATGAACAGGGTTGCGCCCTGAGCCTGGCTGAACGCTCGCAGTTGCTCGCTCAAACCGTCCGGTAGCGAGAAGTCGACAATGCCGCCAGCGTAGCTCTGCACCTCTGGACGAGGTCGATCCAGCGGCAGGTTCAGCAGCGTCGGTGCGCCCTGCAAATGGCTGCGCCAGAATTCGGTTTGCGCTTCAAGTGCCGCGCCTTGCAACCACTGCCGCTGCCACACGGCGTAATCCGCGTATTGCAGCGGCAACGCTGGCAACGGATCTTTTTCGCCCTGGCTGTAGGCAC
The DNA here is from genome assembly GCF_002157375.1 of Pseudomonas syringae. Classification (GTDB taxonomy): domain Bacteria; phylum Pseudomonadota; class Gammaproteobacteria; order Pseudomonadales; family Pseudomonadaceae; genus Aquipseudomonas; species Aquipseudomonas syringae_T. The sequence goes on along the minus strand of NZ_MTSA01000003.1, from coordinate 53,555 downwards.
CGTAGAGCACCGTCAGCTCGTGGGCCAGAACACTGTTGGACCACCCATCCGAGATAATGTGATGCAGCGTGATGAACAGCACGTGCTCGGTATCACTTACATGGACCAGAGCGCCCCTGACCAGAGGCCCGCGATTGAGGTCGAACAGGGTGCTTGCGCAGGCTTCGCCCAACTGCTCGATGGCGGCCGGATGATCCTGTGCTGGCAGATCGCTCACATCGTGATGGGCCAGGCTGAAACGCGTGTCTGCCGGCGCGATTTTCTGCTCCGGTTGGCCGTCGTTCAGCGCGAATGAGGTGCGCAGGATTTCATGGCGCACCAGCAGGCGATCCAGGGCCGCCTGCAAGGCTTCACGGTCCAGCGCGCCTTTCAGGCGCAAGGCCACGGGCAAGTGGTAGGCCGCACCGGCTGCCGGGTCCAGGTGATCGAGGAACCACAGGCGTTGCTGCGAGAACGAAAGCGCAAGCTTGCCTTTGCGGTCGGCGAGGGGGATGGCCTGATTCTGCGCAGGCGACGCCGCATCCACCCGCGCAGCAAGGCCGCGCACGGTAGGTGCATCGAACAGCTCGCGCAGGGTGAGGCGCGTTCCAAGCTTGCGACGCAGACGTGACAGCAGTTGCACGGCCAGCAACGAGTGGCCGCCCAGCTCCAGGAAGCCGTCGTTACGACCGACTCGCTCGACATGCAGCAGGTTTTGCCAGATATCGGCGATGGCGATTTCCACCTCGCCCTGAGGCGCTTCATAGGCACGGCTGGCCAGCGCATCCTGACCCGGAGCGGGCAGGGCGCGGCGATCCAGCTTGCCGTTGGCGGTCAGCGGCATGGCGTCCAGTTGCACGAAAGCGCTGGGCACCATGTACTCGGGCAGCCGCTTGAGCAGTTGTTCCCGCAAGGCTTCGGCCGAGGTGGCGGCACCGCAGACATACGCCACCAGACGCGTGCTGCTCGCTTCGCCGGGGTTGTCCTCACGGGCAATGACCACGGCTTCACGCAGGCCGGGACAGGCCAGCAGCGCGTTTTCGATTTCTCCCAGTTCGATTCGGAAGCCACGAATCTTGACCTGGAAGTCATTGCGCCCTGCGTATTCCAGACGCCCGTCGGCCATCCAGCGGCCCAGGTCGCCGGTCTTGTACAGGCGTGCCTGAGGGTCACTGGAAAACGGGTTGACCACAAAACGTTCTGCGGTCAGTTGCGGGTTGTGCAGGTAACCACGGGCGACACCGGCACCCCCGATGTGGATTTCTCCGGTGACACCGACCGGCGCCGGCTGCCCGCGACGGTCCAGCACCAGCACCTGCATGTTGGCCAGCGGCCGACCGATACTCGGCCGCTCGCCCAAGTCGCGAATCAGCCCTAGCGTGGCGTCAACCGTGCATTCCGTAGGGCCATACATGTTGTAGAAGTGGATATCCGGGCATTGCTGCAAACGCTCCCAAGTGGCGGCATTGATCGCTTCGCCACCCAGCAGGACACTGACCGGCCGGTAGCTGCGGCGCTCCAGCAGCCCGGCCGCCAACAAGGCATCAAGCTGTGAGGGCGTCGAGTCGAAGGCATGCACTTGGTGGCGTTCGAGGAAATCCAGCAAGTCGCTGCCGCTGGCGCGGATCAGCGGCGGGATGATGACCAGTCGATGACCGAAGAACAGCTGCGCAATGCCCTTGATCGACATGTCGAAATAGAACCCGGCGTTGAGTGCCACAGTGGCCCCGGCCGGACACTGGCTGTGCGTGGTGCGCGCCATGACCTGACAGAAGTTGAACACCGAACGGTGCTCGACCATCACGCCTTTGGACTGCCCGGTGGAGCCTGAGGTGTAAATGATATAGGCCAGATGGTCGGCGCTCAGGCCCAGCGCTTCGGCGTCGAAGTTTTCGTCGTATTGCGGGTCCTGTTCGAACACCTCCGGTGGCTGCTCATCCAGCAGCAGCGTCGCCGGGCAGTACCGGGCGGCAGGCATGTGCGGGACGAGGGCGCGCTGGCAGAGCAGCAGTCGCGCTGCGCTGTTCTTGAGAATGAAGGCGATACGGTCGGTCGGATGATCAGGGTCGATCGGCACATACGCGCCGCCGGCCTTGAGCACGGCCAGCAGCCCTACGATCATGTCGCTGCCCCGTTCGGCGCAGATGGCCACGCACTGCTCGGGTTCCAGACCGTGCATCAGCAAGCGCTGAGCGAGTTGATTGGCTCGGCGGTTGAGCTGTGCGTAGGTCAGCGAGCGGTCGTCATGGACCAGTGCAATGGCGTCGGGACGTGCGCGGACCTGGTCTTCGAACAGCACATGCAGCGGCTTCGGCGTGCCAAAATCAGCCGTTGTCTGATTGAAGTCGCTCAGCACCTGCTGGCGCTCCGCAGGTGGCAGCACGTTGAGGCTGTCGGCACGACGCTCCGGGGCCTGTTCCAGCGCTGCGACCAACTCGGTAACTGCCTGGGCGAGGTAGTCTGCAATACGTTGCGGATCAATGCCGACAACGGTCTGGGAGGTTAGCGAAATGGCGCTGCCTTCGACCGCCACGGCGATCTCGATCGGGTAGTTGGTGTGGGTTTCGGAGGCCACGAACTCGATGCCGTCCCACTGTTCCATTTCATCGATACTGCTGCCGTCGGCTGTGACCATCTCGCCATGACGGCAGTTGAGAATGACCGTGAACAGCGGCATCGACGGGTCTACCGCGCTGCACCGCTGAGCCAAGGCCAAGGACGCCTGTTCATGGGTGAGCAACTCGCCCAACTGGCGATAGGCGTCCTGAACGATATCGCTGACGCTGGTCTCGTCCAGACGAATCCGCATCGGCAAGGTATTGATGAACATCCCCAGTGCCTTGTCAGCGCCGCTGGCACCTTGAGAGCGTCCCGACAGCACGGTGCCGAACACCACGTCGTCGCGGCCGCTGGTGGCGGCGACCACCAGCCCCCATGCGGCGTGAAACAGGACCGAATTGGGCACGCCGCGGGCCTTGGCCACGCGGTGGACCGCTGCACTGACGTCATCGCTCAGGTAGCGAACGGCCTTGGTGTTGCCGGCACCGTTGCCCTGGACATCCAGCACGCCGTAAGGCGCAGTGGTTTCATGGACATCACCGAGCAAGGTGCGGAAGTAGGCTTCATGTTCCTCGCGTGACACCGTTGCCGCCTGGGCAATGAAGTTGCGATAGGGGTGAGAAGGCGGCAGGCGATGGCCTTCGCCATGCACGATGGCATGAATCTCCGACATGATCAGGCGCAGCGTGACGTTATCGCTGATCAGGTGGTGATCCAGCATTGCCAGCAGCCATTGCTCGGAATGACGGTCCCAGGTCATGTACGCGGCAATCAGCGGAGCCTTTTGCAGGTCCAGACTCAGCACCTGGGTGTCGGTGTGTTCGTGCAGCATCTGCAAGGGATCGGCATGTCCGCTGCTGTCGATCAGTGTCACCGGCAGCACGGCCTTGCGCTGGACGATCTGCACCGGCGCCGGCAGGCCCGACCAACGCAAGGCTGTGCGCAGGATGTCGTGACGGTCGATCACGCTTTGCAGCGCCGTCAGAAACTCGTCCATGCGCTCGCGCTGTTTGAATTTCAGGACCGTGCGCATCAGGTAGGCATCGCCCTGACCTTGCAGCAAGTGGTGAAACAGAATGCCTTCCTGCAAGGACGAAAGCGGGTAGATGTCCTGCACATTGCTGACGCCGCCGGGAACCTCCGCAACGATCTGCTCGATTTCCGACGCGGTGAGTGTCACCAGCGGCAGCATTTCAGGGGTGATGTGCGTACAGTTTTCCGGAATCAGGTTGGGTGGAATGTGCGCGCCTTCCTGACTCAGGTCGGTGGACAGCAGGGCCGCCATCGCCTTGAGGGTTGGCGCCGCAAATACACTGCGCACATTCAACAGCATGCCGCCCTGACGCAGACGCTCGATCAGGCTGATGACCAGAAACGAGTGCCCGCCCAGTTCGAAGAAGTGATCGTCGCGACCCACCCGCTCGATACCCAGCAACTCTTGCCAGGCCTTCGCCAGCGACACCTCCATCTCGCCCTGTGGCGCCTGATACTCGCGGGTTGCCGTGGCCGAGCCGTCCGGTGCCGGCAATGCCTTGCGGTCCAGCTTGCCGTTGGTGGTCAAGGGCCATTGCGAGAGCGTCACAAAGGCGCCGGGGATCATATGCTCGGCCAGCACCTGGGCCAGCTCGGAACGCAGCGTCGCCGAGTCTGGCGACGCGTCCGGATGAGCAATCAGGTACGCCACCAGACGTTTGTCGCCCGGCGTGTCTTCGCGCACCATCACCAGCGCTTCACGCACCCCGGCGCAGGCCTGGAGACGCGCTTCTATCTCGCCCGGCTCTATGCGGAAGCCACGAATCTTGATCTGCGAATCGTTGCGCCCGACGTAGACGATTTCGCCGTCAGGGCGATAGCGGGCGACGTCGCCGGTGCAGTAGAGGCGCGCACCGGGAACGCTGCTGAACGGGTCGGCAATGAAGCGTTCGGCGTTCAGCTCGGGACGATTCAGGTAGTGACGAGCGACGCCGGCACCGCCGATATGAATTTCACCTTCCACGCCGACAGGCACCGGCTGCTGGTACTGATCCAGAATGCGCAGGCACAGGTCAGACAGGGGCTGACCGATCAGCCCGGTGTCACCGGCATCGATTTGAGCCTGACTGATGGCATGAAAGGTGGCATGGACGGTAATTTCGGTAATGCCGTACATATTGACCAGTCGCGTGGCAGACAGCGGTGTTTTCGATGTCCAGGGCCGCAGGGTGCGGACATCCAGCGCTTCGCCACCGAAAATCACTTCTTTCAGGCCATGCGCCTCATCACTGCGACCGGCGGCCTCGATGAACTGCCGGAAAGCACTCGGGGTCTGGTTCAGCACCGTGACCTGTTCACGGCACACCAACGCGTGGAAATCGTCTGGCGAGCGGGCCAGTTCGGTGGGCACGATCACCAGTCGGCCGCCGTAGCTCAAGGCACCCCAGATTTCCCAGACCGAGAAATCGAACGCGAAGGAGTGGAACAGCGTCCAGACGTCATTCGAATCGAACTGAAAATTGTCTGCTGTGGCGTCGAACAGCCGCGCCACGTTGCCGTGTTCGACCAGCACGCCTTTGGGCAATCCGGTGGAGCCTGATGTGTAAATCACGTAGGCGAGGTTCTGCGGTGTAAGTTCGACGCTCGGGTTCTGGTCGAAGGCCGCGTCCAGTGCGTCGTTCTGGCCTGCTGGCCCATCCGCATCGGAAAGCAGGTCTATGACCGGGATGTCTGGCTGACTGGCCAGCGCATCGAGGCATGCAGGCTGCGCCAGCAACGCGACGGGCTGGCTGTCTTGCAGCAGATAGGCAAGACGCGCTTGTGGGTAGGCCGGGTCCAGCGGCACATAGGCTGCCCCTGCTTTGAGCACGCCGATGACTGCGCACAGCATATCGACGCTGCGCTCGGCGAGAATACCCACTCGGTCATCCGGTGCAACATTGAGTGCCAGCAGTTGCCTGGCGATGCGGTTCGCCCGGCGGTTCAGCGTCTGATAACTGATGTGCTGATCGTCGAAGGCCAGCGCCGTGGCGGTCGGTTGTTGCGCTGCAAAGTGCTCGAAGCGCTGATGGATCAGCGTGTCCGTGGCAAAGCTGGCGACCGGCGGTTGCAGGGCCGGGTGTGCCTGCTGTTGGGCGGACGTCAGCAGCGGCAGGGCCATGACCGGTTGATCGGCTTGACTGACCAATGCCTCCAGTACCACCTGAAACGACTGGGCAAAACGCTCGACGGTCGAGCGGTCGAACAGGTCGGACGCGTACTGGATCACACCGCTCAGGGCTCCGTCGGCTTCGGCCAGCGAGAGCATCAGGTCAAACTGGGAGGTTTCCTGAATCTCGTGCAATGCCGAAAGCGTCAGCCCCGGCAGGTTCAGGGAACCGTCGTCCGGGGTGTTGTTGAGCGACAGGGCCACCTGGCACAGCGGGTTGTGGCTCAGCGAGCGGGGCGGTTGAAGCGCTTCGATGACATGCTCGAACGGCACTTCCTGGCGCTCATGCACGGCCAGCAACGTGTCCCTGACCTGCGCCAGCAACTGCGTCACGGTCGGACTGTCCTGAAGCTGCACACGCACCGGCAAGGTATTGACGAAGAACCCGATCAACGATTCGACCTGAGTGTGCCCACGGTTGGCACTGGGCACGCCGATGACCACATCGCGCTCGTTGCCAAGCCGTGCCATCAGCACCGACCAGGCACCGAGCAAGACCATGAACAGCGTGACGTCGTGCTGTTTGCAGCACTGTTCCACTTTGGCGAGCAGTTGCGGGCTCAGCTCGACAGGCACATCACCGCCCCGGTAGCTTTGCAGCGGCGGGCGCGGCCTGTCGGTGGGCAGCGTCAACAGTGTCGGAGCGCCCGTCAGGTGCATGCGCCATTGATCCAGCTGCCGGGCCAGATGCGGGCCGGACAGGGTCTGGCGCTGCCAGGCGGCGTAATCGGCGTACTGAATGGACAGCGGAGGCAAGGACGGCGCAGCCCCTTGGCTGAGCGCGGCATACAGTTCGGCAAATTCCCTGACCAGCACGCCCACGGACCAGCCATCGGAAATGATGTGGTGCTGGGTAATGTGCAGTCGGTAGTCGTCATCGGCCAGCCGCAGCAGACGCCCGCGAATCAGCGGACCTTTTTGCAGGTCGAACGGCGCCGCCACTTCGCTCTGGGCAATGCGCGCGGCGCTGGTCTGCGCCAGGTCGAAGGGCAGGGTGCGCAAGTCATGCTCGACCAGCGTAAACCCGCTGTCCTGGGGCGCAATCACCTGAACCGGCTGCTCGCCGAGGCGCTGAAAGGTGGTGCGCAGGCTTTCATGACGCGCCACCAGATGATCGAGTGCCTGTTTCAGGGCCTGAACGTCCAGATCGCCCTTCAACTGAAGCGATGCCGGCATGTGGTAGGCAATGCTGGCGTTGGGGTCCAGTTGATCGAGAAACCACAGGCGTTGTTGCGAGAACGACAGCACCAGCGGTGCATTTCGATCGGCCTGCGCGATGCTGGCGGTCTGCACCTGCTCCAGCGTACCGATGACTCTCGCCAGCTCTTCGACCGTGGGGTGGCTGAACAGCTCTCTGAGCATCAGTTCGCCGCCCAGCACCTGACGCACCCTTGAAACCAGCTGCGCGGCCAGTAGCGAGTGGCCGCCCAGTTCGAAGAAACCGTCACGACGTCCCACGCGTTCAACGCCCAGCAATTCGCTGAAAATCTGTGCCAGAGCTTCTTCGACAGGGCCTTGCGGCGCTTCATAGTCGTGCCCGGCCATGGCGTCTGTGCCGGGTGCCGGAAGCGCATCCTGATCCAGTTTGCCGTTGCCGGTCAGCGGGTAGGCATTCAGGCTGACAAAGGCGCTGGGCACCATGTAGTCGGGCAGTGTGGCGCCCAGTTGTTTACGCAGGTGCGCCACTTCGATGACCGCACCTGACTCCGGGATCAGGTAAGCGATCAGGCGTTTGCCCTGATGCGCGTCGTCACGGGCCAGCACGCGGACCTCATGTACGCCTTCGCACGCCAGCAGTTTGGCCTCGATCTCGCCCAGTTCGATACGGAATCCACGGATTTTGACCTGTGCATCCATTCGACCCAGATGCACGATCTCGCCGTTGCTCAATAACTTGCCCAGGTCGCCGGAACGGTACAACTGACCCCCCTGACGCAGTGGATCGGCGATGAAGCGCTCCGCCGTCAGTTCAGGACGGTTCAGGTAGCCCCGTCCCACACCCAGCCCGCCCACGCAGATTTCCCCCGGCACGCCCACCGGCAGCAAACGCTGACGAGCGTCCATGATGTAGGTCACGGTGGTGGGGATGGGGCGTCCGACGTTGGATATGCCAGCGTCGATGTCGACTTTGGTCAGGTGTTTCCAGGTCACGTGGACGCAGGTTTCGGTAATGCCATACATGTTGACCAGCGCCACCTCGGGGAAGGCGTTGTGGAACGCGGCCAGTCGCCCCGGTTCGAGGCTTTCGCCACCGAAAATCACGTATTTCAACGCACCCGCTGTGGTCCCGGCACGGGAGACGGCGGTATCGGCCAGCGGCAGGAAGGCCGACGGTGTCTGGTTGAGGACGGTGACCTGCTCGCGCTCCAGGAAGTCGAGAAACAGCGCGGGATCGCGGCGCTCGGCGTCAGGCACCAGGGTCAGGCGTGCGCCATGCAGCAGCGCGCCAAACATTTCCCAGACCGAGAAGTCGAACGCGTTGGAGTGGAACAGCGTCCACACGTCATCCGGCCCGAATGCAAACGGGGTGCGGCTGTTGTGCAACAGGCGAACCACGTTGCGGTGCTCCAGCAGCGTACCTTTCGGCTGCCCGGTGGAGCCGGAGGTGTAAATCACGTAGCACAGGTGGTCAGGGTGCGTGAGGTTGTCCGGGTTCTGCGGCGCATCATCGCTTGGCGTGACCGGGTCGAAAATAGCGACGGCGCTGTCGGCGATCTGTTCGGCAAATGGCGCGCGGGTAATCACCTTGCGCGCGCCGCTGTCGCTCAACACGTAGGCGATACGTTCTGCGGGCGAGGACGGGTCGATCGGCACATATGCCGCACCGGCCTTGAGCACGGCGAGGGTGCTGACGATCATGTCCAGCGAACGGTCCAGCAGGATCGCGATCAATTCTTGCGGCGCGACACCTGCAGCGCGCAAGCGATGTGCAAGCTGGTTGGCGCGACGGTTGAGTTCCTGATAGGTCAGGCTGCCCGATTCGCTGTTGACCGCAATCCGGTCCGGTGTGGCCTGTACCTGATTCTCGAACAGGTGTTGCAGCGTTGCGTTTTCCGGGTAAGCCGCTTCGGTGTCGTTCCAGTCGAGGGTCTGAACACGTTGCTCTTCTTCGCTCAGCAGCGCGACGTCGTCCACTCGCTGTTCCGGGGCGTCGGCGAACGCCTCGAGCAGGCGCAGGTAATGCTGCATCAGCTGGGCGATAAAGCTTTCATCGAACATATCGGCGTTATAGGTCATGTGACCTTGCCATTGACGTTCGCCCGCGGCCATCAACAGGTGCAAGTCGTTCTTGCCATAGCCCAGGTTGGTTTCCAGCGTGCGCACGGTCAGGTCGGCGACGTTCACGGAAGTGTCCTGAACGCGCTCGAAATTGAACAGCACATCAAACAGGGCGGTGCGGCTCATGTCCTTGGCGGGGTTGAGCGCCAGCACCAACTGGTCGAACTGCATGAAGCGATGTTTGTAAGCCTGCGCCAGTCGGCCTGCGGTCTGTGCCAGTAACGCCTGCAGCGACGTTGCCTCGTCACAGGCACCGCGCAGCACCAGCAGGTTGCTCACCGGCCCGACAATGTCTTGCAGTTCAGGCGCTTCACGGCAGGCTGCGGCGGTGCCGACCACCAGTTCCTCATGCCCGGTGTAGCGACGCAGCAGGGCCATGAACGCGCTCAATGCCAGCCCTTCGCCGGTAATGCCGGCACGCCGGGCCGCCTGCTCGATCCGTTGAACCTGTTGCTCGGTAAGGGCAAACGAATGGGTGGCTGGCGTGAACACGTGAACCGCCGCACGAGGGCGGTTCAGCGGCATTTCCATAGGTTGCAGCTTGCCGCGCAACTGGTAGGCCCAGAATGAGCGCAATGTTTCCCGTGCGGCAGCGGGCAATTGACGTTGCCATTGCGCGAAGTCGCGGTAAGCCACCGTCAGTTCCGGAAGCTGCGGCGGACGAGCCTGGCAGGCCGCTTCATACAGCTCCAGCAGATCGCGTCGGATGAGCTGCATCGAAGCGCGGTCGGCCAGCAAGTGGTGAACGGTAATGGCCAGCACGGCGTCCTGGCTGTCATCCTGCACCAGCGTTGCCCTGATCAGACTGCCACCGTCCATAGGCAGTGGCTGGCGGGCATCTTCCAGCGCCACGGCGGTGCGTTGGCCAGCGGCTGCGCGCAACAGATTCAGGGGCCACTCGGCAGCTGGTTCGAAACGTTGCCAGGCACGAGCGCCATCGCTCAACACCCGGCAGCGAAGGATTTCATGACGCACCAGCAGGCCGTCAAGTGCGGTCTGCAATGCCTGCTGATCAATTTTCCCGCTGAGTTCCAGCAACAGCGGCACGTTGTGATAGATCGGGTTGGCGTCGTACAGGTAACCGGTTTCAAAGGTGTCGACGAACCAGATACGCTCCTGGTGGAAGGACAGCGGTGTATCAACAGGATGTTGCTCTACCGGCTGCACCGCAGGCAGTGCAAGGCCGGGGTCCAGGTCAAGCTCGCCGATCCGGGTTTGCGGTGCGTCGGTGAAATGCCGCAGCACGCGCTCGAAGCGCTGGGCAAGCCGCTCGATGGTCGAGGTGTCGAACAGCGCGGTGGAATAAGACAGGCTGCACACCAGTTGCTCGTCGTTGTCACCGATATGCAGCGACAGGTCGTGCTGGGTGTCTTCCTGGCGTGATGACAGAAACTCCAGGGCCAGGCCCGGCAACTGAAGTGCCTCGGCATCGCCACCGGCGTTGGTGTAGAGCATGGTCTGAAAGACCGGACTGTGGCTGGCGCTGCGTGGCGGCTTGAGGGCTTCGACCACCAGGTCGAAGGGCGTGTCCTGATAGCGTGAAGACTCCAGCATCAGGTTGCGCACCTGAGCCATGACCTCATCCAGCGTCGGGTCGGCGTCGAGCCTGACGCGCAAGGCCAGGGTGTTGGCGAAGAAGCCGATCAGTGCCTGCACGTCTTGCCTGTCACGGTTCGCGGCCACGGTGCCGATCACCACGTCCTGCTGACCACTGATGCGCGTCAACAACACGGCCCAGGCGGCCATCAGGGTCATGAACGGGGTGGCTGCCCGCAACCGGGCGAACGTCGAGATGGCCCGGGACAGATCCAGGGGCAGGCTGAACGTCAGGGTGCTGCCTTCGTAACTCTGTACGGGCGGACGAGGCCTGTCGGTCGGCATGTTCAGCAGTGCAGGGGCGCCGCTCAGATGGTCACGCCAGAATTCGATGTGTGGCGTCAGTCGCTCACCGTCCATGCGCTGACGCTGCCAGGCGGCATAGTCGGCGTACTGGACCGGCAGGGGCGGCAATGGATTCGGCTGAAGTTCGACATGGGCCTGATACAGCGCCGAAAACTCCTTGACCAGCACTTCGATGGACCAACCGTCGGAGATGATGTGATGCTGGGTGATCAACAGCAGGTGTTCTTCATCGCCCAACTGCAACATGCGGCCACGTATCAGCGGTCCTTTGAGCAGGTCGAACGGGGCGGCCGCTTCGGCGTCGCTGATCCGGGTGGCGCTCAATCGGGCCTGTTCCGGCGAAAGCGCGCGCAGGTCTTCCTCGATCAGTGCAAAACCGCAGTCCGCCGGGGCAATGACCTGCACCGGCTGTTCGCCGTGGCGTTCGAAGGTGGTGCGCAGGCTTTCGTGCCTGGCCACCAGTTGATCGAGTGCGGCCTGCAATGCGGGCTTGTTCAGCTCGCCTGTGAGGCGTAGCGCAGCAGGAATGTGGTAGGCCGCGCTGGCAGTCGGGTCCAGTTGATCGAGAAACCACAGCCGCTGCTGCGAGAACGACAACGGTAGCGGGGCGCTGCGATCCGCCGGTTCGATCACATCGAGCGGAGCCTGCTCGGCCTTCGCTGCGCCACGCTGTTGGAGGAGGCGCAGCAGGGCGGCGCGTTTGAGCTGTTCGAGGCTAACGTTACGGTCGTTCAATTCAGGCATCCTTAGAGACAATAGCGAGCAAATCGCTTTCCGAGAGCGAAGCCAGTTCCTGTTCGAGCGCGAGCAGGTCGTCGGCGTCGTACAGCGCCAGTTGCAAGGTGTTGATGTGGTCGGCCAGGGCCATCAGCGAGTTCTGCTCGAAGAGGGACCTGAGAGGAATGTCCACCCCGGTCTCCTCGCGGATACGCAGGGTCAGTTGCACGGCGGTCAGTGAATGCCCGCCCAGTTCGAAGAACGAGTCGTTGCGGCCGACGCGCTCGAGGCCCAGCAGGTCAGCCCAGAGGCTGGCCAGCAGTTGCTCGGTCTCGCCGCTCGGCGCTTCGAAGGCGCGTTGCGCAAACGCCTGCTGATCCGGAGCCGGTAGCTGTTTGCGGTCGAGCTTGCCGTTGGGGGTGAGCGGCATCGCGTCGATGATCACGAAGGCCCCAGGCAACATGTATTCAGCCAGTAACGGCGTCAGTTCTTCGCGCAAGGCGAGGGCATTGAGCGAATGGCCCGTCTGCGGCACGACATACGCCACCAGTCGTTTTTCGCCGGGGACGTCTTCGCGGGCGATCACAGCGGCTTCCTTGACGCCGGTGCAGTTGCTCAGGCGGGACTCGATTTCTCCCAGCTCGATCCGGAAACCCCGGACCTTGACCTGGAAGTCATTGCGCCCCATGAACTCAAGGCTGCCATCAGCCCGATAACGGGCCAGATCGCCGGTCTTGTACAGGCGCGCATCCGCTTCGTCGCTGAACGGGTCATCGAGGAACCGCTCGGCGTTGACGGCGTCCAGGTTCAGGTAACCGCGCGCGACCCCGTGACCCCCGATGTACATTTCGCCCGCGACCCCGAACGGCACGGGCCGCAGGTGGCTGTCCAGCAGGTAGATACGCGTGTTGGCCATCGGCTTGCCGATGGTCACGGTAGCGCTGCCCTGCGGATCGTCAGGCAGGTCACCGACATAAGCCGCCGTACAGGAAACCGTGGTTTCGGTCGGTCCGTAAGTGTTGACCAGTCGGGTGTGACCCGGACGCACTTGCGCCCACTGTTCAAGCTTCTGTGCCGACAGGGCGTCCCCGGTCACGTTGATCAGGCGCACGCTGCTCAGGCAATTGCTCGCTCGCTCAGGCTGCTGATGCCAGCTGCCGACCAGGCTGTGCCAGTGCGCGGAGGTCATGTGCAGCACCGAAGGCCTGGTGTCGACCGCCAGCCCCTCGACGCCGAAGATGGCCTGTGTCGTCAGCAGCGTCGCGCCCGCCAGCAGGGCCGGGAAGATCTCTTCGACCGACAGGTCGAAGTTTGGCGAGTTCTGTTGCAGCACCACGTCTCCAGGCGCCAGCCCGAACAGACGTGCAGCGTCCAGGCTGTAATTGACCAGGCTGCGGTGTTCGATCATCACGCCTTTCGGCTTCCCGGTGGAACCGGAGGTGTAGATCACGTAGGCAAGGTTCGTCGAATCGAGCCCCAGCGCCGCGCTGTCCGGGTTCTGATCCGCTTGCGCCAGTGTGTCGTCAGCGGCGGCGACATCGATCAGCAAGACCGGAATCGGCAGTGCCGGCAACGACTCAGGCAGATCACCCTGGCTGAGCAACACTTTCGGTGCGCTGTCGATGAGCATGTGTTGCAGACGCTCGGCCGGGTAGTTGGGGTCAAGCGGCACGTAGGCACCGCCAGCCTTGAGAATGGCCAGCATGCCGATGAGCAACTCCGGTCCACGCTCGGTCAGCAGGGCGACCCGATCATTGGCCTGAATGCCCAGTGCCAGCAGTTGATGCGCGACCCGATTGGCCTGGCGATTGAGTTCCAGGTAAGTCAGGTTCAGACCTTCGGACTGCACGGCAAGTGTTTCAGGCTGTTGCTGTACCTGTGCTTCGAAAAGCTGATGGATCAGCGTGTCCTGCGGGTACGGTGTCCGGGTCTGGTTAAGGTCGACCAGAACACGCTGGCGCTCGTCATCCGTCAACAGATCAAAGGTCGCGACGGCTGTGTCCGGGCTGTCAGCCAGCGCCGATGTCAGCAGGTCCAGCGCCTGCCGGGTCATGGCCGCGATGCGTGGGGCGTCCATGACCGGCACGCTCTGAATGGCGAGGACCATGTGCTCGGGATAATCATCGACCGACAACGACAGCGGGTAGTTACCGTTGTCGGCGCTGGTCTGGATTCTGACGTCTGGCCAGGCTGCCAGTCCTTCGCCCGACTGGGTGTGTAGGCGGTAGTTGAGCAGGCTGGTGAACAGCGGCACGCTGCTGTCGATGCCACTGCAACGTTGCGCGGTGGTCAGCGGGGTCTGTTCGTGGCTCAGCAGTTCGCTCAGGTCGCGATGCGTTTCGGCGATCAGTGTCTGCGCGCTGTGTCCGGCCAGTTGCACGCGCACCGGCAGCGTATTGATGAACATGCCCACCGCGCTTTCGGACCCGCCCTGCAGACGACCGGAGACGACGGTGCCGAACACCACGTCGTCGCGGGATGTGCAGCGTGCCAGAACCATTGCCCATGCAGCGTGCAGGAGGGTGGCCGGGAGAACCGCCTGGCGCCTGGCGAGCGCGCGCAGTTGGCGGGTGAAAGCCTCATCGAGGACCAGACTGTGATTCTGGAAGTTGCTGCCGTCGTTCTGTACATCCAGTACGTCGAACGGCGAGGTGGGGCTTTCGACATCGGCCAGGCGACGCTGGAAGTACGCCTCATGTATCTCGATCGGGCTGGCCAGGGTTTGCGCCACGAAATCCCGGTACGGCTGAGGCGCCGGCAAGTCGGCCGCTTCGCCGTTGATGATCCGGTGGATCTCTTCGAGCACGATCATCAGGCTGATGTTGTCATTGATGATGTGGTGATCGAGCAAGGCCAGCAGCCAGGTCCCGGCCTCTGGATCATGGGTGACATGAGCGCGCAAGAGCGGTGCCTTGCCCAGGTCGATACGGTGCAGGGTCGGGTCGGTGCTGCGCTCCAGTTGCCCGCGGATGTCCGGTGCGCCGCTGAAGTCCAGAGTGTTCACGCTCAGACGGGCCTTGCGCTGCACCACCTGTACCGGTTGCGGCAGCCCGTTCCAGTACACGGAGGTGCGCAGGCTGTCGTGTCTGTCGATCACTTGCTGCAAGGCGCTCAGGAACGCGTCGAGCCTGGCGTGCTCCTTGAACTCGATGATCGTGCTGCCCAGATAGGCATCGCCCTGATGGTCCAGCAGGTGATGGAACAGAATCCCCTGTTGCAAAGGCACCAGCGGGTAGATGTCCTGAATATTGGCTGCGCCTCCCGGTACCTGATTGACGATACGGTCGATGTGCGACTGGCTGAGTTCCACCAGCGGCAGCAGGTCCGGGGTCAGTTCGGTGCAGTCAGCACCTATCAGGTTGGCAGGCGTTTCGAATTGCTGTTCATTGCCGTGCTTCAACGCGGCCGCCAGCTCGTGCAGGCTCGGCGCAGTGAACACCGTGCGCACATCGGCACTGAGGCCCAGATGACGCAGGCGCTCGATCAGCGTCACCGCCATCAGCGAGTGGCCGCCCAGTTCGAAGAAGCGGTCATGACGACCCACTTTCTCAAGCCCGAGCAGCTCTGCCCAGAGCGTCGCCAGTGCGATCTCGGTCTGCCCCTGCGGCGCTTCGTAGCGTCGGCTGGCGAAGGATTCGGGGCTGGGCGCCGGAAGTGCGCGGCGATCCAGCTTGCCGTTGGGGGTCAGGGGCAGGGCATCGAGCTGGACGAAGGCGCTGGGCACCATGAAGTCAGGCAGGCGCTCAAGTAAATGGGCGCGCAGTTGCTCGACACTGACCGGTTCGCCGCACAGGTAGGCCACCAGTCGCTGACCTTCCGTTTGCCCGGCGCTGTCATCTCTGGCCAGCACCACGGCCTGACGGACGCCCGGGCAGGCGGCGAGGGCGTTTTCGATTTCGCCCAGTTCGATGCGCAAGCCACGAATCTTGACCTGATCGTCATTGCGCCCAAGAAATTGCAGCGTGCCGTCCGGCAACCAGCGACCCAGATCGCCCGTGCGGTACATCCGCTGCCGGTCATTGCCGAACGGGCAGACCGGGAAGCGCTCGGCGCTCAGTTGCGGCTGATTGAGGTAGCCCCGGGCAACCCCGATGCCGGCAATGTACAGTTCACCGGAGACACCGATCGGTACAGGCTGGCGGTGGTTGTCCAGCACGTAGACACGCGTGTTGTCCAGCGGACGGCCGATGCAGTGGACGGGTGTGCCGTGCGGCTGGACTTCCACCGCGGTGGCGACGATGGTCGCCTCGGTAGGTCCGTAAGTGTTCAACAGCCTTGGCGTATGGCCGCTGCGTGCGAACCACTGCTGCACGGCGTCCATGCTGACCTCTTCGCCACCGATGACCACCACCCGGACGCATTCCGGAATGTCCACCTGCGGATGTTGCGCCAGTTGCTGCCAGAAGCGCGTCGGCAGGCTCACCACGTTGAGCTCGTTGACGGCACACAGCGACCAGAATTCGAGGGCGTGGGTCAGCCAGGCCTTGCTGCGCAGCACCAGCGTGGCACCGGTGACCAGTGCGCCGAAGATCTCCTCGATGGAGGCATCGAAGTTGACCGAGGCAAACTGCAGCGAGCGTTCACCTGCTTTCAAACCGGTCAGGTTGCAGATGGCGGTGACTTCGTTGCACAGGCCGGCGTGCTCCAGCATCACGCCCTTCGGTGTGCCGGTGGAACCCGAGGTGTAAATCACATAGGCAAGGTGATGTGGGGTCAAGCCCAGTGCATCGGCGTCGATGTTCTGAGCATCCAGCGTCGACCAGGGCTGGAACGCGCCGTCCAGGGTCATCACGTGCAGGTTCTCTGGCAGATCGCCCAGACGCGGCAGCGCCCATTGTTCGCACAGCAAGGCCTTGGGGGCGCTGTCCTGCAACATGAACGCCAGGCGCTCCGAAGGATAGGCCGGGTCCAGCGGCACATAAGCGGCACCCGCCTTGAGCGTCGCGAGTATGGCCACGATCAGCCGCGGGCCTCGATCCAGTGCAATCGCCACGCGGTCTTCAGGCTTGATGCCAGAAGCGAGCAGGTAACGGGCCAGTCGGTTGGCCTCGCTGTTCAGCCCGGCATAGCTCAGGCTTTCGCCCTCGAACACCAGTGCGCTGGCCTCGGGCTGACGCTGTACCTGACGTTCGAACAACTGGTGGACACACAGGTCCGGCAGCGCGCGATTCGTGTCGTTCCAGCCATGCAACAGGTGCTCGCGCTCAGCGTCGGCAAGCAGTGGCAGCTCGCTCACCGGGCAGTGTTCGTGGGCAACAAGGCCCGACAGCAAGGTCTGGAAATGCCCCACGAAGCGCGCAATCGTACGCTCGTCGAACAGATCGCTGGCGTATTCCACACTGCCGGTCAGGTCCCTGCCGTCATCGTTCAGGGACAGCGACAGGTCGAACTGGGTACTGTTGTTCCGGTATTCCTCGGGGGTCAGTGTCAAACCGGGAAGCGCTATCGAACGGGTGTTATCGGCATTCTGCAGCGCGAGCATGCTCTGGAAGACGGGGCTGTGGCTCAGGCTGCGGGCCGGGTTGAGGGCTTCCACCACATGCTCGAACGGCAATTCCTGATGGCTGAATGCGCCCAAGGCACTGGCTCTGACCTGATTCAGCAGTTGGGTAACGGTCGGTTGGTCATCCAGACGCACCCGTATTGCCAGGGTGTTAACGAAGAAACCCACCAGAGGCTCGAGTTCCTGACGCTGCCGATTGGCGACCGGGGTGCCGATGACCACATCGGTCTGGCCGCTCAGACGCGACAGCAAGGTTGCCCAGCCTGCCATCAGTGTCATGAACAGCGTGTTGCCGTGACGGCGGCTCAAGGCGCGCAGCCCGGACGTCACGTCGGTCGGCAGCGCGATGTCGTACTGTCCGCCGGCATGGCTCTGGACCAGAGGGCGAGGGCGGTCGGTCGGCAGCTCAAGCAGCGCTGGCGCACCGTGCAGATGACCTTGCCAATAATCCTTCTGGGCCTGCAAGCGCGGACCGGCCAGCCATTGGCGCTGCCAGACGGCGTGATCGACGTACTGGATCGGCAGCGCAGGCAGCGGATCGGCCTCGCCGTTGACAAAGGCACTGTAAAGCACGGCGAATTCGTGGGTCAGCACATCAAGTGATGCACCGTCGGACACGATGTGGTGCATCGTCACCCACAGGCGATGCTCGGTGTCACCGAGGCTGACCAGGTGCGCCCGGATCAACGGGCCTTTGCTCAAGTCGAAAGGCCTGGCCACCTCTCGTTCAGCCAGTTGCTGCAACGTATCGGTGTCAACCGCTCCGGTCAGCGTGGTTTCGCTGATGGACATGCCGATGTCTGGCGCGGCAATGCACTGCCGGACCTGCGCGCCCTGACGTTCGAAGGTGGTACGCAGGCTTTCATGACGTTCGAGAATACGTGTCAGCGCCCGTTGCAGAGCATCACGGTCCAGCGTGCCGGTCAGGCGCAACAGTGCAGGGATGTGGTACGCGACGCTGGCGTTGTGGTCCAGTTGGTCGAGAAACCACAGGCGCTGTTGAGCGAGCGACACAGGCAGTGGCTGATGCCGGTCGGCCAGGGTGATCGGTTGCGAACGTGACGGACTGGCTTGCGCTACGTATTCAGCCATGCCTTTCAACGAAGACTGGGCAAACAGGGTGCGCAGATCGATTTCGACGCCAAGCTCGGTGTGCAGGCGCGATTGAAGCTGAACGCTCAGCAGTGAATGCCCACCCAGCTCGAGAAAGCCGTCATGGCGACCGACACGCTCGACGTGCAGGATCTCGGCCCATATCTGTGCCAGCGCGGTCTCGACGTCACCCTGCGGTGCTTCGTAACCGCCGATGTTCAGGGCCTGCAAGTCCGGCGCGGGCAAGGCGCTGCGGTCCAGCTTGCCATTGGGGGTCCGGGGCAGGGCGTCCAGCTGCACGTAGGCGGCCGGGATCATGTATTCAGGAAGCTGGTCTTGCAGATGGGCGCGCAACGACTCGGTCTCTACCGTTGCGTCGGACGCCGTGAAATACGCCACCAGACGCTTCTGGCCCGGTACGTCCTCACGAGCGATCACCACCGCTTCACGCAGTGCTTCATGGCGTGCGAGTTTCGACTCGATCTCACCCAGTTCGATACGGAACCCGCGCACTTTGACCTGGAAGTCGTTGCGCCCCATGAACTCCAGGCTGCCGTCGGCCAAATGGAGGGCCAGGTCGCCGGTCTTGTACATCCGTGCGTCAGGCTCCTGGCTGAACGGATCCGCCAGGAAGCGCTCGGCATTGACCGCTTCCAGATTAAGATAGCCGCGCGCGACACCCTGGCCGCCGATGTACATTTCACCCGCAGCGCCAAACGGCACCGGGCGCAGGTGCGAGTCGAGCAAGTAGATACGCGTATTGGCCATCGGCTTGCCGATGGTCACTGCGGAACCGACGTGCGAAGCGCCTGCGCCTTCACCGACATAGGCGGCGGTGCAGGACACCGTGGCTTCAGTCGGCCCGTAAGTGTTGACCAGTCGTGTGTGCGCAGGACGGATGCGTGCCCACTGCTCCAGTTTTTGCCCTGACAGGGCATCGCCAGTGACGTTTATCAGCCGCACGTCGTTGAGGCTTTGGCTGGCCAGCGCCGGCTGCTGATGCCAACTGCCGACCAGGCTGTGCCAGTGCGCGGACGTCATGTGCAGCACGTTGGGGCTGATGTCGCCTGCCAGCCCGTCGACGCCGAAAATGGCCTGGCTCGGCAGCAGGGTGGCACCGGCCAGCAGCGCCGGAAACATCTCTTCGACCGACAGATCGAAGTTCAGCGAGTTTTGTTGCAGCACCACGTCACCGGGCTTCAGTTCGAACAGGCGTGCGGCATCCAGTGCGTAATTGACCAGGCTGCGGTGTTCGATCATCACGCCTTTGGGAA
Organism: Pseudomonas syringae; assembly: GCF_002157375.1. GTDB lineage: Bacteria > Pseudomonadota > Gammaproteobacteria > Pseudomonadales > Pseudomonadaceae > Aquipseudomonas > Aquipseudomonas syringae_T. Next base: position 34,069 of record NZ_MTSA01000003.1, on the reverse strand, counting down.
GCCCTGTTGAGCCGGAGGTATAGATCACATAGGCCAGATTCGCCGGGGTCAGCGCATGCCGTTCAAGGTTGCTGTCCGGCAGGCCGTTGAGGTCGATTTGATCCAGATCGATCACTGGCACCGAAACCGGTGGCAGCACTGCCAGCGTCGCTGCCTGGGCCAATACCGCCACCGGGGCGCTGTCAGTCAGCATGTGGCTGATGCGCTCGGCGGGGTAGGCCGGATCAAGCGGCAGGTAAGCGCCCCCGGCTTTCAGGATCGCAAGCAGACTGACCACCATGTCGGCGCTGCGATTGACGCAGATGGCGACTCGCGCATCCGGCACAACACCTTGTTGGCGCAGGTAATGGGCAAGGCGATTGGCGCGTTCATTCACTTCGCGGTAGGTCAGACGCTCCGCACCGGCAATCACGGCGAGGGCATCGGGTGCGAGCGTCACTTGCGCTTCGAAGCGCTCATGCAGCAATTGCGCACCGCCGAAGTCATAAGCGGTCTGATTGAGGCCGTCGACAAGCCGCGCATGCTCGGCGTCAGGCAGCACGTCGAGGTCTGCGGCCTGGTGCTGCGGGTCGATATCGAGCGCCTGAACGAGCGCCGCTATCGACTGGAGCAGATAGCCGGCAATACGGTGCGGGTCGATGTCGCCGGTCACCTGAGTGGTCAGCGAAAAACCCTGCCCGTCATCGGCAACGGCAACGTCGATGGGGTAGAGGGTGCTTTCTTCGTTGCTCAGGAAGCGCACACCGTCCCATTCCAGTACCGCGTCCTTGTTGGCCAGTGACGCACCGTCGGTCTGATGGCGATAGTTAAGCAGCGTGGTAAACAGCGGCGAAGACGCCGGCACACTGCTGCAACGCTGCGCCAGGGCCAGCGGGGCTTGCTCGTGGCCCAGCAACTGGCCGAGGTCCGCGGCGGTTTCGGTGATCAGCTCAAGCACACTTTGCGTGTCTACGTCGATGCGGATCGGCAACGTGTTGATGAACACACCGAGGGCTTTGTCGGCACCGGCAGAACCTTGCAGGCGGCCCATCAGCACCGTGCCGAACACCACCTGCTTCTGGCCTGTGCAACGTGCGAGCACCTGGGCCCAGGCACTGTGAAACAGCACCGCCGGGCTGATGCCGTAACGGCGCGCCTGTTTGCGAATGGCCAGCGCCAGTGCCGGATCGACATGCTGGCTGGCTTCGGTGAAGTGCGTGCCGTCGCCCTGCAGATCCAGCCGGTCGAACGGTGCCGTCGGTGTTTCGATGCCGCTCAGGCGTTCTTTGAAATAGGCTTCGTGAACCTCGGGCGGGCTGGCCAGTGTCTGGGCGACAAAATCACGGAACGGCAAGGGGCGGGACAGGCTATCGCCCTGGCCCTGCATGATCGTCAGAATCTCGTCGAGAATGATCGAAAGGCTGACGTGGTCGCTGATCAAGTGATGGTTCAGCAACGCCAACTGCCAGCACCTGGTTTCCGGGTCCTGGGCGATGGTTGCCTTGAACAGCGGCGCTTTGGTCAGGTCCATGCGCAGGTAGCGTGGATCGCTGGCCTGCTGCAGTTGATCGAGTGTCGAGGACGCGCTGTTCACGTCCAGCGTGTGTACCGGCAGGACTGCCTGGCGCTGGACGATCTGCACCGGCTGCGGCAAACCGCTCCATTGCACGGCGCTGCGCAGGATATCGTGACGGTCGATCACCTGCTGCAGGGCGTCAAGAAAGGCATCCAGACGTGTGCGGCTGTCGAACTCGATCAGCGAGCGCACTAGGTAGGCGTCGCCTTCGTGGCCGAGCAAATGATGGTAGAGAATGCCCTGTTGCAAAAGTGCCAGCGGGTAGATGTCCTGAATATTGGCGGCGCCGCCAGGGACCTGTTCGGTCAGCCTGTCGATCTGCGCCTGACTCAATTGCACCAGCGGCAGCATGTCCGGGGTGATTGCATCGCAGTCTTCGGCAATCAGGTTTTCGGGCGCGATGAACAGTGAGCGCGCGCCAGCGTCAATGGCGACGGCCATGTCACGCAGGATCGGCGCCGAGAACACCGCACGGACATCTGCCGCCACGTTGTGCTCGCGCAGGCGTTCGATCAGGCTCACGGCCAGCAGAGAATGACCGCCCAAGGCAAAGAAGTGGTCGTTGCGGCCAATGTTTTCAATACCCAGCAGGGCTTGCCAGATGTGTGCAAGCAGGTTTTCGGTAGGGCCTTGCGCTGGCTCGTGCAGCCGGTGGGCAAAGGCCTCGGCGGTGGGTTTGGGCAGTGCCTGACGGTCAAGTTTGCCGTTTGCTGTCAGCGGCAGTGCAGCCAGATGCACGTAAGCGGCCGGGACCATGTAGTCCGGCAACAGGCTTTGCAGATGCGCGCGCAGCGATTCGATATCCACCGGCGCGTCTGCGGCGGTGAAGTACGCCACCAAACGCTGGTCACCGGGTGCGTCCTCGCGAGGTATCACCACCACGTCATGGACAGAGGCGTGACTGGCCAGCTTGGCCTCGATCTCGCCCAGTTCGATGCGGAAGCCGCGGATCTTCACCTGATCATCGTTACGGCCCAGGTAAATCAGGCTGTCGTCGCTGGTCCAGCGCGCCAGGTCGCCGGTGCGGTACATCCGGGCATCTGGCGTCGGGGCAAACGGGTCGCTCAAAAAGCGTTCGGCGTTCAGCTCTGCACGGTTCAGATAACCCCGCGCCACGCCGGCACCGCCGACGTACAGCTCGCCGGTCACTCCCGGTGGCACCGGCTGCCCGTAGGCATCCAGCACGTAAAGGCGCAAATCCGGAATACGCTTACCAATCGGGCTGACGCCGCCGTTGACGTCGGTTTCGCTCAACGGGTAGCACGTAACGTGTACGGTGGTCTCAGTAATGCCGTACATGTTGAACAGTTGGGTGTCGGCATTGAGCGGGCGTGCATACCACGGTTTGAGGATGCGGGTGTCCAGCGCTTCACCGCCGAAGATCACCTGACGTAAAGCATGCGGGCGCGGGTTTTCGCCTTGGGCGTTGATCAGTTGGCGGAACGCGCTGGGGGTCTGGTTCAGTACCGTGACGCCGCTTTCACACAGCAACTCATAGCAGGCCTGGGGCGAGCGTGTTACGAGTTGCGGCACCAGCAGCAGCGTACCGCCGTGCAGCAAGGCGCCCCAGATTTCCCAGACGGAGAAGTCGAACGCGAAAGAGTGAAACAAGGCCCAGACGTCATCGGCACCGAACTCGAACCATTCACGGGTCGAGGCAAACAGCCGGGTGACGTTACCGTGTTCGATCATCACGCCTTTGGGCAGCCCGGTGGAACCGGAGGTGTAGATCACGTACGCCAGATGGCCCGAATTCAAGGCCTCTCGTTGAGGATTCAGGTCGGATTGGTCCTGCCACACAGGCTGATCCAGGTTGACCAGCGGTGCCGAGACCGCCGACAGCACTGCCAAGGTGGCGTCTTGCGCCAGAACCACGGCAGGCGCGCTGTCTTCGAGCAGGTAAGCGATGCGCTCGGCCGGGTACGCCGGGTCCACGGGCACGTAGCCCGCGCCCGCTTTGAGGATGGCCAACAGGCCCACCACCATGTCGGTGCTGCGTTCTGCGCAGATCGCGACCTTGTCATCGGGTTGTACGCCGAGACCGATCAGGTAATGCGCAAGGCGGTTGGCCTGGCGGTTCAGTTCGCTGTAACTCAGGCGCTGATCTTCGAACGCCAGGGCCAGCGCGTGACCACGAATGCCGGCCTGGTGCTCGAATAACTGATGAATAGTCAGGCCATGAGGGTAGGGCTCGCGCGTTTCATTCAGATCCTGCAGCAAACGCTGGCGCTCGCTGGAGTCGAGCAGCTCGATGCCGTCCAGCACGCACTGTTCATCGGCGGTCATGGCCCGCAGGATGCGTTCCAGGTAGCCGAGGTAACGTTGCGCCGTGGCTTCGTCGAACAGCGCCGTGGCGTATTCGAGGCTGCCCAGCAAACGGCCCTGCGCCTCCCCCAGATTCAACGACACATCGAATTTGGAGATGTCGTTCAGAACATGAAGGTCTTCCAGCGTCAGAGCGCCCAGCGCCGCCTGGCTGATTCCCGCGTCCTGCCAACTGAGTACGGCCTGGAACAGCGGGCTGTGGGACAGACTGCGCTGCGGATTGACGATTTCGACGACCTGTTCGAACGGCAGATCCTGATGCGCCTGCGCGGCGAGCACTTGCGCCTTGACCCGGCTCAGCAGTGTTTCGACGCTGGGCTGCGCCGAGGTGTCGATGCGGATCGCCAGCGTGTTGACGAAGAAGCCGATCAGGGGCTCGACTTCGCTACGCGTGCGGTTGGCCATAGGCGAGCCGATCACCACGTCCTGCTGACCGGAAAGACGGCTGAGCAGCGCGGCCCAGGCGCTGAGCACGGTCATGTACAGCGTGACCCCGTGCCGCTTGGCCAAGGCCTTGAGGTCTCGGGTCAGGTCTTCGTCGAACGCCACCGGCAGGGTGGCACCGCGGTAATCCTGTTCGGCCGGGCGCGGGCGGTCGGTGGGCAGGTCCAGCTGTGCCGGCGCGTCTGCCAGCGTCGCTTGCCAGTAACGGCTCTGTTTATCCAGTACGTCGCCGTTGAGCCAGTGTCTTTGCCAGGCGGCGTAGTCGGCATATTGCAGGGTCAGCGGCGGCAACGGGTCGGCGAGGCCTTGGCTGAACGCCTCGTACAGCGCTGCAACTTCACGGGTCAGCACGCCGATTGACCAGCCGTCCGAGATGATGTGGTGCAGCGTCACCAGCAAGACGTGTTCGGTTTCCCCCAGACGGATCAGCGTGCCGCGTGCCAGCGGACCCTGCGCCAGATCGAAGGGGGCCTGCGCTTCTTCGCGCAACAGCGCCTGAAGTTGCTGCCCGGCCTCAGCCTGGTCCTGCAGGTCGACGTGCCTCAGGCTGAAACCGATGTCCTGAGCATCGATATGTTGCACGGCGTGCAAGTGCGCATGCCGTACGAAGCGAGTGCGCAACGCCTCGTGACGAGCCACCACCTGGTCAAGTGCGCCCTGCAATGCCGAGCGGTCAAGCAGGCCGTGCAAACGCAACCCAGCAGGCATGTGGTACGCCGTGCTGGCGCCGTCCATCTGCGCCAGAAACCACAACCGCTGCTGAGCGAAAGACAGGGGCAGGTCTGAACCACGGTCCACCGGCGTGATGTCCGGCAGGCTGCTTTTGCCGGCCAGTGCCGCGACTTTTGCCATGTCGGCCAGTGTCGGATGCGCGAACAGTTGTGCCAGGTCCAGCTCGATGGACAGTTGCTTGCGGATCAGGGAAACCAGTTGAATGGCCAGCAACGAATGCCCGCCCAACTCGAAAAACTGATCTTCGCGACCCACCTGCGGGACGTTCAGCAAGGTCTGCCACAGGCTGGCAAGGGCTGTTTCCAGCTCGCCCTGCGGCGCCTCGTAGCGGCGACTGATGAGATCACTGGCTTGCGGCTCCGGAAGTTGCGCGCGGTCCAGCTTGCCATTGGCTGTGAGGGGCAGGGTCTGCAGCGCAACGTAGGTGGAAGGCACCATGTAGCTGGGCAATTGAGCGTGCAGGTGATCGAACAGCACTTTGATGTCTATCGGCGAATCGGCGCCTGGCGTGAAGTACGCCACCAGGCGTTTTTCGCCGGAGGCATCGTCGCGGGCCAGCACGACCGATTCCTTGACCGCGTCGTGCAGCGCCAGTTTGGCTTCGATCTCGCCCAGTTCGATACGCTGACCGCGAATCTTCACCTGGAAGTCATTGCGGCCCAGGTATTCGACTGCGCCATTGTCCAGCCAGCGGCCCAGATCGCCGGTTTTGTAGACCCGTGCCGCCGGGTCTTGGTCAAACGGGTCGGGGATGAACCGCTCTGCGCTCAGTTCAGGCAGGTTCAGGTAGCCACGAGCGACACCGACGCCGCCGATATGGATCTCCCCGGCAACGCCCACCGGCGTGGGTTGGCCATGGGGGTCGAGAATATAGAGATGAATGTTGGCAATCGGTCTGCCGATGGGCACGCTGTCGCCAGCATCTGAAGGCTGGCAGTGCCAGGCGGTGACGTCGATCGCGGCCTCGGTCGGGCCGTAGAGGTTATGCAGCTGCGCGGGGGCCAACTGGTCTTCGAAGCGTTTCTGCAAGCTGCGGGGCAGGGCTTCGCCGCTGCACAGTACTTTGCGCAACGCGCTGAAGCCCTGGCGGTCGTCATGGTCGATGAAGACTTCGAGCATCGACGGCACAAAGTGCAACAGCGTGATGCGCTGGTCACGCATCACCTCGGCCAGGTACGCCGGGTCCTGATGACCGCCCGGACGGGCCATGTGCAGTTGCGCACCCGCCAGCAGCGGCAGGAAGAACTCCCACACCGAGACGTCGAACCCGTAGGGCGTCTTTTGCAACACCCGGTCGGTGGCGTCGACCTGATATGCATCCCTGGCCCAGAGCAGCCGATTGACCACACCCCGATGCTCGTTCATCACGCCTTTGGGCATGCCGGTCGAACCGGAGGTGTAAAGCACGTAGGCCAGGTGCGTGGCCTGTAGCCCGAGGCTGGCCGCGTCCGGGTTGGTGTCCGGAAACCGCTCAAGGCCGGGCGTATCGCCATCCATGACCAACGTGATGACATCCGGTCGGCTGACGGTTTCCTGGAGTGCCTGAGACGTGAGCAACACCACAGGCTGGCTGTCGTCGAGCATGTATTCGCGACGATTGGCCGGCAGGTCCGGGTCGACCGGAACGTAGGCGCCGCCTGCTTTCAGAATGGCGAGCAGGGCCACCACCATCTCGTTGCTGCGGCGCAGGGCCACTGCGACTCGGGTGTCTGGCTTCACCCCGGCGTCGATCAGTTGGTGGGCCAGCCGGTTTGCCTGGCGATTCAACGCGTCATAACTCAGCATCCGGCCACTGTGATCAGTGACTGCGCAGGCCAGCGGCGTGCGCTCGACCTGTTGCTCGACCAATGCGTGAATCAGCTCGTCGCGGGGGTAATCATGGTGCGTCGCGTTGAACGTGTGCATCACACGATCCCGCTCGGCCTGCGGCATGATGGGGAAGCCGGCAACCGGAAGGTCATGGTGTTCGATAATGGCCTCGAACATCGACACGATGCGCTTCTGGATCACCTGCACTTCATCGAGGGTGAAAAACGCCGTGTTGAAGTTGAAGTCCAGATAGACGTCATCGAACGGGTGGTAGTCGCGCACGAAGATCGCCAGTGGCAGGCGTTCGTAGCCGTTGTCCTGAGTGAAGACTTCGGTTTCCTGGCCGCCGAACAGGGCGTCACCGTTGAGGCTTTCGAACGACAGCGACACGTCGAACAACTGCCTGCGGCCTTCCTGAGCCAGCTTCAGGGTGCGATTGAGCTCGGCAATCGGAAAACGCTGGTGCCTGTAGCAACGCCGCAACTGACCGGCCGTGACCTGCATCAGGTCCATCAGCGACGCCTGAGTATCGACTTCCAGGCGAATGGGGCTTACCGACGAAAACATGCCGACCGTTGCCTTTTGCCGCGCATTGGTGCGGTTATGGACCGGCATGCCGATGACGATTGAATCGACGCCTGTGGTTCGGCAGAAATAGGTGCTGATGACGGCCATGAACACGTGCGCCAGCGAGAACCCCTTGCTGGTGGCAAACTCGGCCAGGTCGTTGAACAACTGGCGGGGCATCATCATTTGCGCCTGGGCACTCGGTGCAACACCGCTGCCCGGCACGGCAAAGCGCTGCTGCAGCAGCGGCGGTGGCAATTCGGCGAACACCTCCTGCCAGAACGCACGGTCGCGCTCGAACCGGCTGGATTCCAGGTACGCCCGGTCCTCTTCCAGAAACGCCAGGTACGAATGCCCCTCTGGCGGGTTGTTGTCCCCGTTGAGCAGGCCGTTGTAAGCGTGCTCGACGGCGTGCCCCATCAGCGCAACGCTGATCCCATCGGTCATGAGGTGGTGATAACGGTTGAGCAAGTAATACAGCTCAGGCCCGCAGCGCACCAGACGAGTCTCCCAGAGCACGCCGAGCAACGAAGGGAAGGGGCGGCGAAACGCCTCGCGCAGGTAATCTCTGGCCACTTGCGCCGGGTCCTGTTCAGCGGAAACGTCCACCACTTCCAGCTTCACATCGACATGGGGCAATACGCGCTGGCAGGCGACACCGTCCTGAACGCCGAAACTCAGGCGCAGGGAATCGTGACGCTCAGCCACCAGCTGGATGGCTTTCTCAAGCAATGGAACATTGACCTCACCGCGAATCTCGAGGGCCATCCCGATGTTGTAGTAAGGCAACTCGGGATGCGCCATCTGATCGAGCCAGATACCTTGCTGGACGGATGCAAGCCCGTAAACCGGAGAGTCTTGTTCAAGCATCTGGGAGGAGGACGAGTCCATTTGGGATCACCTGTATCGCGCAGTCAGTGAAGGCTCGTCTCGTCCGGTGGGCCGGCCGGCTGCAATGCGGGCTGTGCCCATGAACGCGACGAATCATGAAGGTCAATCAAAAATCGTTTCGGCGGTTGCAGTCAGTGATCCGTTGAAGCGGACGGAACATGCGTGACTGTGCAGTTCCCTCGTTCTCGAATCCCGGGCGCGACCGGCAAGCAATGACTGAAAATTAGAGGATCACCCGGGGACTGTCTGTCGTCGGAAGCAGGGACAAACTCAAGGCGTATCGCGTGGGTACAAGGCGGGCGTTGTAACCAATTCCTATGGCAGACAGCCTCAGTTGGCGCAGGTCAAATAGCCTGATCGCTGCGCAGGTGCGTCGCGATTCCGGCGACCTCTCTGCGCAGGAAGGTCGTTGACTCCAATGCTGATGAAGGAGGTGCCATGCGCCCGTCGTTCTATGAACCCAGCCGTTTTCCGCAACTTGCAGAGCTGGCCAATCATTGGGAGGTCATTCGTGAGGAGTTTCTCGCCCTCAACGCCCCCACACTCGAAATCAACCGCGTCAACAAGTCCATCACCGAGCTTGTCGAAGAAATGACCGCTCATATCAATGAGGGCGGCGAATACGGCTGGTTGTGGGGATGGGGGGACAACGACCAGTTGATCACCAAATGGACCCAGTACGCGCTGGTGGCCTACGATCAGGCCATCCCTTACGCTCAGGCCGCCATGCCGCGCACGCTCGAATTGTTGAGCAAGACGCCGGGCATCAAGCTGTGTGCGTTGTTGCGACTGGAACCCAATGTGTTTCTGGGCACTCACTCGCACGGCGACACGTGGGCAGAGGGCATTCTGCACATGCAACTGACCATCGATGCCCCCGAGCAGAACAATTACAACTACCTGAACGTCAACGGTGAGTTCCAGCAGAGCAACAACGGCAACCTGATGATCTTCGACGGCTCGCTTGACCACTTTGCGGTCAATGCCTCAACGTCGGTCAGGACCGTGATGTACATGGAATTCGAACGTGAACAACACATGGTTGGCCACGCCTGATTCCAGCTGTCCGGAATAAACGCACCTCAAGAAAAGGCTCCAGGCGATCATCCTCCGCCTGGAGCCTTTTTTGGGATAAGCCTGACGTCAGACCAGCGCGGGTTCCAGCACTGAATCCATAAAGCGAAAGGCGGTGGCGCACGACCGTGACGCGTGTTCGAAGAACGCCAGGTGTGAGCCGTTCTCTTCGATGTGCAGGTGCGCACCCTCGATGGCCTGGGCCACATGACGCGAACCGTCAATGTGGGTGGTCTGATCACTGTCGCCGGCGACCACCAGTGTCGGTACCGAGACCTGCCCCAGAATCGAGAGCAATGCGGTCTTGTTCAGTGCGTCGTTGAGCCGTGCATAGCGATAAAACAGTTCTGCATTGACGTAGGGATAGAGCGCCACGTGAGCAATCGCCTGTGGCGTGGTGACCAGCGTGGCCTGATCGACGAACAGTGTCTGCAGGTCGCGTGCTTCATCGCGATCCGTTGCAGCAGCCTCCATCAGCCATTCGAAGTTGCGCTGATGGGGCGTACGCAAGGCGTCATCCGCCAGGCTGTAATCGCCGTGCCAGAGGCTCAGCGAGCGAACCCGTTCAGTATGCGTTGCCGCCGCACACAGCGCGATGACGGCACCGCCGCAAATGCCCATCAGGTGCGCGCTGGCGTGGCCAAAGTGATCCATCACCGCGAACAGATCGGCCACCTGGGCCTCAGTGTCTACGGCAAGTCGATCAAAATCGATGCACGCACCGAACAGTCCCCGGGTTTCCCAGGCCATGACGAAATAGCGCTCGCCCAGCAACTGGAACCATTCCTGGCAAAGCTCGAACGGCAAACCGCAGGGCAGGGCCAGGACGATGGGAGGCAGCCGCCGATTGGCGCTGGCATAGGTGTTCAGCAGCACCCCGTCGCGGGTGATCAGGCTCGACGTCGCAATACCTCGCGGCGCAGCACTGAAGTCGAACTGCTGAATCACGGCGCTGGACGCTTCGTCGGGACCGTCATTGCCGAACAGGCCATAGTCGAATGCCAGCGCTGCACTGATCGTTCTGCTGATGAACAACTCGAAGGATGACAACTGCTCTCTGGCATCGTGCCGATAGTCCGGCAGGGACACACCGATACGCTCGAAAGCACGGCTCACCGCTTGCTGGGTGGCCGTTGTAGCAGGGCAGGCGGTGATCGCCTGATCATCGTCTGCCCCCAGAAAACTGATCCGGACCGGTTCAGGGAGGTTGATCGCCAGGTGCCGAAGCATCCTGACCGCCTCGCACAATCGCGTTGCCGCGTCAGTGGATTTGGACATGGTAGAGCTCCTTTCAAATCATCCCGGCGACCTTCCGCCGGGGAAGTTATTCCCTGAATTTCTTGCCACGCGTGGTCTCGGTGACCAGACGGTTGTAGTCAGGTGTGGTGTCGCCGATGACCTGCACTGCGCCGTACTTTTCCAGGCTGATCTTGCCGCCGTATTCCTCGATGTGATCGGAATCCGGGTAGATCTTGACGAATGACGGTACATAGCGGGAGGCGAAGCCCATGCGCATGTCCTGGGATTCGCCGCTGTGCGGGTAGGATGCGTGCATCAGGGTCGACCAGAAAATCACGAACTGGCCGGCTTTCATCTGGATCGGCACGGCGCTGGCTTCGTCCGGTTTCCAGTCTTCGTCAATCTGCAACTGGCGATAGTCATAGCCGAAGAAACCACGGCGCACGCCGTCTTTCACCACCGAGTTGGAAGACTCGGGCGAATAGCTCATGCGTTTGGTTTCGTCGTAATTCATGCTGTTCTGCGTGCCTGGAATGAATTGCAGGCAGCCGTTGGCGATGTTGACGTCGGTGAAGGCCGTCCAGACGGTGATGGTGCCACCGAAGTCTTCGTTTTCCGGCCAGATGATCTGCGGCTTGCCCGACGCGTTGGCAAAGGTGTCGGCCTGGTGCCAGTCGGTGCCTTCATCGCCCGGGTATTTCGGGAAGAACTCGGTGCGCCAGCACAGTACATCCGGCCCCAGAATGCTTTGCACCCGGTCGCAGATCTCGGCACGACAGATGTGATCGGCCAGGAATTCGTCGTCCAGGTGACGGTCATAGTTGGCGATGTTGGTGGCACCGGAAATCGCGTCCAGGTCCTGATAGGCCGCATGGCTGCGGTCCAGCAGGCGCAGGCGTGTGCGCTTCCAGATTTCTTTCATTTCGTCCTGGTCGTAAGCCGTGAACGGGCCGATGAAACCATTTTTTTCGAACGTCTCACGCTCTTCTTTGGTGAGGTGAAACTGCTTGACTGCAACTTCAGTCATGATGATGTTCCTTTTGATCAATGCGCGTTGGCGATGGAGGTCTGAATGCAATCGGCAAGCACCTTGGCGGTGGCACCGTTAGCGAGAACGCCTGGATTGAGATCGATTCGATAGTGAGACTTGAGCAGCGACAGCGAACGGATCAACGCCAGCGAAGTGCCGCCGTGATCGAAGAAGTCATCGTTCAGGCCAATGCCCTTGAGGCCGATGTCATCCGACCAGACCTTGAGCACATGACGCTCCGGCTCCGACAACCCGCTTTGTTCGGCGGCCTGTTCGGTATTGCCGACCTCGGTCGGGCAAGGCAGCTGCTGTCGGTCGATCTTGCCGTGGGCCGTGACCGGCAGCGCTGACAGGGCGATGTAGGTTGACGGACGCATGTAATCGGGCAAGTGCTGTGCGGCCAGCGCCGACAGTTCGCTGCGCAGGGCAGGGGTCACGCCGGCTTCGCCGTCACCGGTCACTACGTACGCCACCAGACGCAGGTCGCCTTGACCGTAATCGTGCGCAATGACATGGCTGTCGCTGACGTGGCTGCTCAGTTGCAGGCAGGCTTCGACTTCACCGGCTTCGATCCGGAAACCACGCACTTTGAGCTGTTGATCGCTGCGACCGGCATAGTGGTATTCACCGCTGATGTCGCGCTTCATCAGATCGCCGCTGCGGTAGACCCGAACGCCGCTGTCCGGCAGTGTCAGGAATCGTTCGGCGGTGAGTTCTTCACGGTTAAGGTAACCGAGGGTCAGGCCTGCGCCTTCGATGTACAGTTCACCGGTGGCCTGGCCGGTAACAGGCTGTTGCTGCTCGTCGAGCAGGTGCAGTTTCCAGCCATCCAGTGGCGCACCGACAGAGACGATGGCCGAGGTTTCGAGGTCCTGTCCACGTACTCGCTTGTGCGTGGTATGCACTGTGGCTTCGGTGATGCCGTACATGTTGACGAGCGCAGGAAGCTCGTCGCCATGACGCTCCACCCAAGGGCGCAAGACTGTCGCAGGCAAGGCTTCGCCGCCAAACACCACGTAACGCAGCGCCAGACGAGACTGCGCCTGACGATCAGCTTCATCGAGGCCGCGGAAGGCAGACGGCGTCTGGCTCAACACGGTGACCTGATTGGTCGACAGCCACTGCCTGAACGTTTCAGGCGAGCGGGAAATCTCGTAAGGCACCACGGCAACCTGACCACCGTGAGCAAGGGCACCCCAGACTTCCCAGACCGAAAAGTCAAAACCGATGGAGTGGAACATTGACCACACATCGGTGTGCGAGAAGTTGAACACGCGCTGCGTGCTTTCCAGCAGGCTGCTCACGTTGGCATGGGTGACCAGTACGCCTTTTGGTTCGCCTGTCGAGCCTGAGGTGTAAATCACGTAGGCCGGGGCTTGCGTCGCATCGGCACTGCTGGCCGAAACATTGGCGGGCTCTTTTTCGGCCAGCAACTCGTTGAGTGGCAGCACGGTGAGCGACGGTGTTTTCGGAAGGCTGCACAGGTCCCGGGACGTGATGACCAGTTGCAGTCCGCTGTCCTGAACGATGTGCTCGATGCGTTTGGCCGGGTAAGCCGGATCAATCGGCACATACGCGCCGCCTGCCTTGAGAATACCCAGCAGGCACGTCACCAGATCGACGTCGCGGTCAAGGCACATGCCGACCAGGCTGCCATCCTTGACGCCGCGCTTGCGCAGGCTGGCCGCCAGGCTGGAGGAGGCTGTTTCGAGTTCGGCGTAGCTGACGGCTCGCGCTTCATCGGACACCGCGGTCCGCTCGGGAAATTCGCTGGCCCGTGCGCTGAATAGTTCGTGCAGCAAGGTGCCGGATCGCAATGGGCTGGACGAGGTGTTCTCTCGTCCCCCGGTGTGGGTTTTCGACATGAATAACGCTCCTGTTCAATCGCTGGTTGCAGTGCGCGCGACGCATCCGATAACCACATTCCGCAACCCGTATCGAAGTGTGTGAGGGGCTTGAGAATGGCTCTTGTCTGCGCAGCGAACGCATTTCAGCACCGATTCCCGAACGGCGTCTGTCGAGGGAAATAGGGACACTTCAAGCACGCGTGCATGACAGCGCGCCTGCTGGCGGCCGGTACGTGCGGGGAGTCCGGATGTCCCCAATTGCAGTGACATACAGGGCGTTGAGGCGGTGATTACATGCTCGCGTTGCTGCGTGCTGGTACGGGAGGGTTCTCGATCAGGCGCACCCCTCGATACCCATCGCCCGGGAGTTACGCATGAACCTCGACACCACCGCCTCAGCCGTCTGCGGACAGGCGAGCAAGGACGAATCTGTACACTGGCCCGACGGCCATCTCGATGCCAAGGTGCGCCTGTCACTGCTGGATCCGACCAGCAGCCTGCCGGTTGTCATCGAGCCGGCCGACGCCGGACTGGATGGGCTGGCCTGGGCCAGCGAACATCGCGCGCCCATCGAGTCACTGCTGTGCCGCCACGGAGCGATCCTGTTCCGCGGTTTTGGCCTGGACTCAGTGGCGCTGTTCGAGAATTTCGCGGAGGCGCTGTCGCCCGGTCTTTACGGGGGGTACGGCGATCTGCCGAAAAAGGAAGGCGGCCGTCGGGTGTACCGTTCCACGCCGTATCCGGAACGGGAAATGATCCTCTATCACAACGAAAGCTCACACCTGGAAAGCTGGCCACGCAAGCAGTGGTTCTACTGTGAACTGCCCTCGAAAGTCGGCGGCGCCACACCGCTGGTGGATATTCGGCAGATGCTGTTACAACTGCCCGCTGAGGTGGTTGAAACCTTCGAGCGCAAGGCGCTGCGCTACAGCCGTACCTTCACGGCGGGCGTAGAACCAGGCTGGCAGGATTTTTTCGGCACCGACCGGCCCGAGGTGGTCGAGGCCAGGTGCCGAGAGCAGGGTACGGCGTTCGAGTGGCTGGACGCCGACACCCTGCAAATTCATACGCGCTGCCCGGCGGTGATTCGCCATCCGGTGACCGGCCAGGCAGCTTTTTTCAATCAGGTCCAGCTGCATCACCCGTTCTGCCTGGGCGAAGAAATGCGCGAGGACCTGTTCGACATGTTCGGCGAAGACCGCATGCCGCGCATGGTCAGCTATGGCGACGGCACGCCTGTCGAGGATCACGTCATGGCGCTGGTCGGTGAAGCCTACGAGGCCTGCGCCGTCAGATTCCAGTGGCAGAAAGGTGACCTGATCATGCTCGACAACATGCTCGTCGCGCATGCCCGGGACCCTTATGAAGAGCCTCGCCTCATCGCAGTCGCCATGGGGGAAATGACCCCTCGCGATGCGGTGTGGCCTGCCCAGTGAAGGGGTGTGCTTTTCAGGGCTTGTACTCGGAGTCCGGGACAGCCACGGCGCACGTCTTCCGTACACTGTTTTTCCAGCATTCATCAGCACTTCCCGCGTGCGCTTCGACAAGCCCCCGGCGGCCTGCGGGCAGCGCACAGTACCGCCATCTGGCCCGTCCATTTCAAGGATATTGATCAATGAGCAGCGAGCAACAGACAAAGCCCGGACCGGGTTCCATCATAAAGCTGTTATGGCGCAGCCATCCCTGGCTGACCCTGCTTACCCTGTTGACCGGGATCATCAGCGGCGTCGCTTCCATTGCAGTCATCAATGTAATCAACGACGCCATCCACACGGAAGGCTCCAGGCTCAATGCGCTGTACTGGTTCATCGGGTTGAGCATCGTGGCCTTGATCTTCCGCAACTGCGCAGCATTCTTTCCAGCCTATGCAAGCATGCGCATCATGACGCGGCTGCGCATTGCCCTGTGCCGCAAGATTCTCGGCACGCCGCTGGAGGAGGTGGACAGACGCGGGCCTGCCAACGTGCTGACCATGCTGACCAACGACATTCCTCAGCTCAACACCACACTGATCGTCATACCGACCGTGCTGGTCGAATCGGCAGTCTTTCTGTTCGGCATCGCCTACCTGGCTTATCTGTCATGGGTGGTATTTGCCGTTACCCTGTCGTTGATGTTGCTGGGTGTGGTGCTTTATCTGTTCTTCTTCACCAGCGGTGTGATGGTCTCGAACCGGGTGCGTGACGAATTCACCTCGTTCAATGAATACACCCATGCGCTGGTGTTCGGTCTCAAGGAACTCAAGCTCAACGGTATCCGCCGTGACTGGTTCAGCCGTTCGGCCATCGACGCATCGTCCACCCGGGTGGCACGCTTCAATTTCATCGAACGGCTGTGGTTCAGCGCCGGCGACAATGTCGGGCAACTGACGCTTTCGGTGTTGCTGGGCTGCCTGCTGTTCGTGGCCCCACGGTTCGCCGCGCTTGACCCGGCCATCCTGACCGCCAGCGTGCTGGCCGTGCTTTACATCATGGGGCCGTTGTCGCTGCTGGTGTCCGCCATGCCGATTCTGGCTCAGGGCCGTGTTGCCAGCAGCCGGCTGGCAGAGTTCGGGTTCGGCATCAACGACAAGCACCCGGCCATCGTGGACGTCGAGACGCCCAAGCTGCTGCACTTCCCTCAAAAACCTTGGGCCAAAATATCGCTCAAGGGCGTGAAAATGGACTATCAGGGCGCCGATACCGACTCCTCGTTCGCCTTGGGGCCTGTCGATCTGGAGATTCGCTCGGGTGAGTTGATCTATATCGTCGGCGGCAACGGTTGCGGCAAAAGTACCCTGGCCAAAGTGCTGTGCGGTCTTTATATCCCGCGACAGGGGCATGTTCAGCTCGATGGCATGGACATCAGCGACAAGAACCGCAGCGAATACCGGGACCTGTTCTCGGCGGTGTTCTCGGACTTCCACCTGTTCAATCGCCTGATCGGACCTGACGAGAAGGAAGCGAGTTCGGCCCTTGCGCAAAAGTACCTGACGACCCTGGGTCTGGCAGACAAGATCAAAATCGAAGGGCACGGTTATTCGACCCTGAAAGCACTCTCCTATGGCCAGCAGAAGCGTCTGGCGCTGGTCTGTGCCTACCTGGAAGACCGTCCGGTCTACGTGCTGGATGAGTGGGCTGCGGATCAGGACCCACCGTTCAAACGGTTCTTCTATGAAGAACTGCTCCCGGACCTGAAACGCCGTGGCAAGACCATCCTGATCATTACCCACGACGACCAGTACTTCCAGCTGGCCGACCGCATCATCAAGCTGGCCGACGGCCAGATCGTCTCCGACATCAACTGCGCGATCCGCGACAAGCAAGCCTGAAACGCTTGACCCTGCAGCCCGGCCCTTTCATATAGGGGTCGGGTTTTTTTTGCCTGTCATAAACACCGCCCGTTCATCCTGATGGTTTTCAGACTCTGTACGAAAAGTCGGCGAGCGAAGGTCAGGCAAGGCAAAAGCAGGCGAGTAAGCGGCGTCTACCGGTTGTCAATGAGCATTCCGACTGGACTCGCATCCGACCCTGTTTTTAACGCAGCATCACCGAGCGCAGCCACTTTACGTGCAGAGCCTGCAACCGCAAAAAGCAGCACCCGGCGCCGACGGACGCAAGCTCGCTCGCGAAACAGCCGTGAATAGACGCACGCAGGTTGAAAGACTACCGGGGCATGCAGGAGGGTAGCGCGGGAGGGAGGGTCTACAGAAGGTGCCGCCCCGCAGGGCGGCGAAGGGGGTTCAGCGTGCCTTGCTGGCCGCTGCGACGGAGTCTTCGAAACGTTCCAGCACCATGCCGACTTCCTGTTCGCTGATCGTCAGCGCCGGCAGGAAGCGCAGCACCGAACTGTGACGGCCACCGGTCTCGATGATCAGGCCGTTTTCAAAGCAGTTGAGCTTGATGGCACGTGCCAGTTGCGAGTTGCCAGGCCCGGTGCGTCCTTGCTTGCCCGGGTGCGCGATCTCCACCCCCAGCATCAGCCCGCGACCCCGCACGTCGACCAGTGCCGGGTAACGTTGCGCAATGGTCTTCAGCCCGCTGGCCAGTATCTCGCCTTTGGCCTGAGCCTGTGCCGCCAGGTTGTTCTTCTGCACGTAGCCGATCGTTGCCGCACCCGCCACCATTGCGATCTGGTTGCCGCGGAACGTCCCCGCGTGCATGCCGGCGCCCCAGGTGTCGAGGTGTTCGGCGAAGACGATCACAGACAGCGGGTAGCCGCCGCCGATGGCCTTGGACAGCACCAGAATGTCCGGCACCACGCCTGAATGGTCAATCGCGAAGGTGCTGCCGGTACGGCCCAGGCCGGTCTGCACTTCGTCGATGATCAGCAGGATTTCCTGTTCCCGGGTGATTTCACGCAGCTCGCGCAGCCAGGTCGCCGACGCAGGAATGCAGCCACCTTCGCCCTGGACCACCTCGACAATCACCGCCGCAGGTTTTTGCACGCCGCCTTCGGGGTCGGTGAGCACAGTGCGGATGTATTCGATGGACAACTGATCGGTGAGTTTACCGTCGGTGCCGAACGGGCAGCGCAGGGTGTAGGGGAAGGGCAGGAAGTGGGTGCCAGGGTTGACCGCACCGACGTTCATCTTGGGCTTGAGGTTGCCCATTGCCGACAGCGCCCCGGCGGTCATGCCGTGATAGCCGCCGTGGAACGCCATCAGCGTCGAGCGCTGGGTGTAATGGCGCGCCAGCTTGATGGCCGCTTCCACCGCGTCCGATCCGCTCGGGCCACAAAACAGAATCTTGCTGTTGTGGCGCATCGGCTCCGGCAACGTCGAAAACAGGGTCTGCACGAACTCGTGCTTGGCCGGCGTCGCCAGGTCCAGTCCCTGTTGCAACTGGTCAGTGCCGAGAAAGCCCAGCACCGCTTCGCGCACGGTCTCGTTATTGTGGCCCAGTGCAAGGGTGCCCGCATTGGCCAGACAGTCGAGGTATTCCTGACCCTGGTCGTCCTTGATACGGGAGCCGTTACCACTCACGAACAGACGCTGGAAGGTCGCGGCGTAGGTTCTTGCATTGGATTCGACGTTATTCAGATAGCTCAACTCTTGCATATTCAGTCACTCGCTTGCCTTGAGGAAGGGCATCGATTGCGAGTCGTCTTTACCGCTCGCGTGATGTTCTTCGATTCTGCTGCACAGGCCCGGCAGCGACAATTTCAAGAGCGCCAATGTCCCCGCTTTCCTCGCCAGACAGTACCGGTGGCAAACGCTTCAATAGCGCCGTGAAATGCAGTCGAGCGCCTGACCCTGTGTCCGGGCTTCAAGAGGACGCCATGAATAACTTCAAAGCGGCAGCGCATCGAGCGCTGCCGGTGTTCTGCGCCCTGATCATCAGCGGGTGTGTGCTGGGGCCTGACTACCAGCCCCCGGCAATACCGTTACCTGCCGGATGGCAGGCGCCGCTGCCGCATGGCGCCAGCGTCAAAGCGCTGTCCGGCTGGTGGCAGCAATTCAACGACGCACCACTTGAACAATTACTCGCCTGGGCCGAGGCGGACAGCCCGACACTCGATCAGGCGCGGGCCAGCATTCTTCAGGCCAGGGCGACACTGGATATCAGCCAGTCGGATGCAGCGCCGAAGCTACAGGGCCAATTGACCCGCAGCCGGACTGGCGAACGCGAAGCCGGCACAGGGGAGGTGTATTCGTCGTCCTCGGCCCGGCTGGATGCGTCCTGGGAAATCGACCTGTTCGGTGAGTTTCGACGAAGCCGCGAAGCCGCAGGCAATCGTATTCAGGCACGCATCGATGACTGGCATGACGCACGCGTGTCATTGGCCGCCGAAGTCGCGGATGACTACGTTCAATACCGGGGCTGCCAAAAGCGGGTGCAGGCCTACCAGGAGCAGCTTGAATCGCAGCGGCAAACCGCTGAGCTGACCGACCTGTCTCTCAAGGCGGGCTTCACGGCACCTGCCGACCTGTCCCTGACCCAGGCATCGGCGGCCAGCAGCCAGTCGACCCTGATCGATCAGCAAAGTGAATGCGACCTGCTGATCAAGACCCTCACCCAACTGACCGGCAGCGACGAGACCCGAGTGCGCACATTACTTGAGCGCGCACCGGCCGTTCTGCCAACGCCCGCGCAGTTGGCGGTCACGAGCATTCCGGCCGATCTGGTACGCCAGCGACCTGATCTGGCCTCACGTGAGCGCGATCTGGCCGCCGCCAGCGCTGACATCGGCGTCGCCAAGGCTCAGCGCTGGCCCACCCTGAGCCTTTCCGGATCTTTTCAGGTCGGCACCCAAAGTGGCCAACTACTAAGGGGCTGGACGATGGCACCCTTGCTTTCACTGCCGTTACTGGACGGCGGACGAGGTCGGGCCACGGTAAACAGTGCCGAAGCCGCCTACGACTCGGCGCTTGCCGATTACAGACAAACCTTGCGCAACGCTGTCGGCGAAGTCGAGCAGGCGCTGGTCCGGCTGGACGCAGCACGGCGTCGTGAAGGCGATGTCGAACGCGCCACTGAAGGCTATCGCAACTATTTTCAGGCCGTGGACAAGTCCTGGCAGGCGGGTGGCGTGAGCGTGCTGGACCGCGAAGTGGCCAGACGCTCGGCACTTGATGCACAAATCGAACTGATCACCTTGCAACAGGAACAGGTGAGCTACTGGATCGCGCTTTACAAGGCGTTGGGCGGCGGATGGCAGGCCGACGCTGCGCACCTTCCAGTGGCGCAGGCTTCGCGCGGAGAAAGGTCTTGAGACTTGATCGCCGCAAACGGGCCTGGAGCCTGCTGACGCTGGGGGTGGTTCTGTTGTTCGGCGTTTTGATCTGGCATCGCTCAGATTCTTCCGCCCCCGAAACCGTGAGCGACACCAGCAGCCTGAGTGTCGAAACCACTCAGGCGCAAAAGCAGGTCTGGCCCAACGAAGTCACTGCCAGCGGGCGTTTGCTGCCCTGGCAGGAGGCCGTGATCAGTGCTGAAACCGGCAGTTTGCGGATCGCCAGCCTTCATGCCGATATCGGTGACAAGGTCAGCAAGGGTCAACTGCTGGCAACGCTGTCGCAGGACAGCCTGCTGGCCGAACAGAGCAAACAGCAGGCGACTGTCGATCAGGCGCAGGCAAACCTTCGCAAGGCACAATCGGACCTCCGGCGTGCCGAGGTGGTCGGCACCACCGGTGTGCTTTCAAGCCAGCAAAGCGAGCAATACCGAATCGCCGTGGACACCGCCAAAGCCGAGCTGGCGGCGGCCAGGGCTGACATGCAGAGTATTCGCATCCGGTTGGGGCAGACGCGCATCGTGGCGGTCGATGACGGAACAGTGTCATCGCGCAGCGCCTTGCTGGGCAGCGTAGTCGACGCGGGCACCGAAATGTTCCGTCTTGAGCGCGGTAGCCGCATTGAATGGCAGGCCGAGCTGGACGCCCGGCAGTTGATCAGCGTTCGCCCCGGGCAACAGGCTCGCCTGACCCTGCCGGGTGGCCAGTCGGTGGCCGGGCAGGTGCGTCTGGTCTCGCCGATTCTCGACAGAACCACAGGCAGAGCGCTTGTGTACGTGGCGCTTCCCCCTGACACTGGCGCGCGTTCCGGCATGTACGCCAGTGGCCATATCGAGCTGGCATCAGCGCCTGCCCTGACGGTGCCGGACAGCGCGGTCATTTTGCGTGACGGTCGTTCGTGGGTGTTTGTCGTGGGGGCAGACAATCGCGTGACCCAGCGGCGCGTGGACGTGGGCCGCCGCCGCGACAATGCGCTGGAGATTGTCTCCGGCGTGGATCAGCAACAGACCCTTGTATTGTCCGGCGGTGCGTTTCTGAGTGACGGTGCGCAGGTCACGCCCGTGGCTTCGCGAGCGACACAACCATGACGCTGTCGTCGCTGTCGATTCGTTACCCTGTCCCGGCGATCATGCTGTTCATTCTGCTGGGCGTGCTGGGGTGTATCGGATTGCAACGGCTGGGAATCCAGGACTTTCCGGATGTCGATCTGCCCACGGTCACGATCAGTGCGTCGCTGGAAGGCGCGGCCCCCGAGCAGCTGGAAACCGAGGTGGCGCGCAAGCTGGAAGATCGCCTGTCGTCGCTTCGGTTGCTCAAGCATGTGAGCACGACCATCACCTCCGGCAGTGTCGAGATCAATGTGAGTTTTGCCATTGAAAAGGATGGCAATGAAGCCCTCAACGAGGTCCGCAATGCCGTTGACAGCGCAATGGCCGAGCTGCCCGCCAGCCTGGACACGCCCAGTGTGTCCAGGCTGACCGTCCATGACACGCCGGTCCTGACGTATTTCATCGATGCGCCGGGCATGGACGAAGAGGCGCTGTCCTGGTTTGTCGACAACGAGCTGAGCAAGCACCTGTTGAAGGTCAAGGGTGTCGCACAGGTGGTTCGCGTCGGCGGGGTCGAACGTGAGGTTCAGGTCGACCTGAACCCGGCAATGATGGCCGGGTTGGGGCTGAGCGTGGCGGACATCGAAACGCCGCTAAAAGCGATGCAGATCGACAATTCGGGGGGGCTGGCAACCCTGGGCAGTGGCCGGATGGCGGTACGCACGCTGGGCCGGATCGACGACCCTCAAGCGCTCGGTGCCATCGACGTGCCGGTCGGTGACGGGCGTTCGTTTGCCCTGCACCAACTGGCGACGATTCGCGATCACCACGCTGAACGTCAGTCAATGGCCTTTCTCGACGGTCGCCCGGTCACCGGTGTTCAGGTGATCCGCTCCCTTGGGTTTTCGGACGTCAGCATGGCTGCCGAAGTGCGCAAGGCAGTCGCCGCGTTCGTCAGCAGTCAGCCAGGCATCCGCCTGACAGAAGTCAGCGACAGTTCCGCGCCGATCCTGGAAAACTATCACGACTCGATGAACCTGCTGTACGAGGGGATTCTGCTGGCGGTCCTGGTGGTCTGGTGGTTCCTGCGCGATCTGCGCGCCATGCTGATCGTGGCCACCGCGTTGCCGCTGTCGATCATTCCTACCTTCGGCCTGATGTACTTCGCCGGCTTTACCCTGAATACCGTGTCGCTGCTGGCACTGGCGCTGATCATCGGCATTCTGGTGGACGACGCCATTGTCGAGGTGGAGAACATCGCTCGCCATCTGCGCATGGGCAAAAGCCCACGACAGGCCGCGATGGAAGCCGCTGACGAAATCGGCCTGGCCGTCATTGCCACCACCGTGACGCTGGTGGCCGTGTTCCTGCCCACCGCGTTCATGGGTGGCGTCGCGGGCCGGCTGTTCGTGCAGTTTGGCGTCACGGCGTCAGCAGCCTTGCTCTTTTCATTGCTGGTGGCTCGCTTGCTGACGCCCATGATGGCCGCAGTGTTTCTGAAACCCGTCAACCACGTCGAGCGCGACGGCTGGCTGATGCAGCGCTATCTGGTGTGGATTCACCGCAGCCTGGAATGGCGCAAGACCAGCATGGCGCTGGCCGCACTGTTCTTTGCCGGGTCGCTGGCACTGATCGGTTTTCTGCCCACCAGCTTTCTTCCGGCCCAGGACATCGCCCGGTCGACCATCACGCTGGAGTTGCCACCAGGCACTGCGCTGCAACAGACCGCTGACCTGGCGCGTCAGGCCAGCGATCGGGTTCGTCCGCTGCAAGGCGTCCGGCATGTCTTTGCAGTGGTGGGCTCGGCGGGCAGCGAGGGCGGGGAAGGCGCTGCACTCAATAAGGCAACGCTGACGGTCGAGCTGGTCAGGCGCCAGGAACGCGATGTAAGCCAGACGGCCCTGGAAGCCCGCATGCGCGAGGCGCTGCGTTCGTTACCGGGCGCACGAATCAGTGTGGGCGGTGATGGCAACGGAGAAAAGCTCGACATCGTTCTCGCCAGCGAAGACGGTGCGCTGCTTGAGCGGACCGCTCTGGACATCGAGCCGCAACTGCGGCAATTGAACGGTGTGGGCAATATTGCCTCCAGCGCGGCCTTGCAGACACCGGAAGTGCAGCTCACGCCGGACTATGTGCGGGCCGCGCAGTTGGGCATCACCAGCCAGCAGATTGCCGACACATTGCGCCTGGCCACTTATGGCAATTATTCGTCGGCGCTGGGCAAGATCAACCTTTCGCAGCGCCAGGTGGACCTGCGGGTGCGCATGGAGCCGGGCCTGCGCAGCGACATGGAGCGCATCGCCCAGTTGCGCGTAAAAGGCAGCGACGGTCAGGTCGCACTCGCCTCGCTGGGCGAACTGAGCATGGGCAGCGGGCCGGCACAGATCGACCGGCTGGACCGCCAGCGTAATGTCACGCTGTCTATCGAACTCAACGGGCGCAGCCTGGGGGAGGTGATGGATCAGGTTCGCCGATTGCCCGGCATTGCGCATCTGCCGGCGGGAGTCAAGCTGGTCGAGCAGGGTGAAGTGCAGTTGATGAGCGAGCTGTTTGGCAGTTTTGGCCTGACCATGGCCATCGGCGTATTTTGCATTTATGCCGTGCTGGTTCTGCTGTTTCACGACTTCCTGCAACCGGCGACCATTCTCTCGGCACTGCCGCTTTCGCTGGGGGGCGCCTTGCTGGCGCTGCTGGCCTGTGATTTGAGTTTCTCGCTGTCATCGATCATCGGCCTGCTGATGTTGATGGGCATCGTGACCAAAAACTCGATTCTGCTGGTGGATTACGCCATTCTTGCGCGCCGCGACCTGGGCATGAACCGCTATCAGGCCGTGGTCGACGCCTGCCACAAACGGGCGCGGCCGATTCTGATGACCACCATCGCGATGGGCGCCGGTATGCTGCCGACCGCGATCGGAGTGGGTGCCGATCCGGGGTTCAGGCAGCCGATGGCCGTGGTGGTGATCGGGGGGCTGATTACCTCGACACTGCTCAGCCTGCTGGTGGTCCCGGTCATTTTTACCTACGTGGACGATTTGCTGCAGCTCTTCAAGCGTTTCACAAAATCCCTGGCACATAACACGTCAGGGTCACCCTGAAGCGTGCTGTTTCAATCAACCGATGCGCAAACCTCCAGTGAGGAAATGACATGAGTGGATCCCTGTTTTTAGCGCTGCTGGGCGTGCTCGCCGTTCCCGGCCCGACCAATTCTCTGTTGTTTCAGACCGGCGTCAACCGGGGCATCAACGCACGGTCGTTGCAATGGGTCGGGGCAGAGTGGCTGGCCTATGTGGTGCAGATCACCGCTTGGGGGCTGACCCTGGACTGGATCGCGCGTGATTTCCCGTGGGTGGCGACACTCAGCAAGGCCTTCGCTGTGTGCTTTCTGTTCTACATCTCGCTGAAACTGTGGTCGATGGCGCACGGCGCCGGGCACGACACTGCGCCGGGACTGTCTGCAAAAGGGCTGTTCATTGCGACACTGAGCAACCCCAAAGGCCTGTTCTTTGCGTCCTTCATCGCCCCGGCCGGGACGTTCCTGAGTTCGAGTGATTACCTGGCGTTCATGTTCGCGTTCACCTGTGTGGTGCTGCCGGTGGGCACTGCGTGGGTCATGTTCGGTGCCTGCTTTGGCAGCCGCATGACCTCACCGCGATCCTCACGCCTGCTGAACAAGGGCGTCTCGATGGTCATCGGGCTGTTCGCCACCGGGCTGCTGTACAACCTGGCGTCTCATACATTTCATGTTTGAAAACGGTATCAGTCACTGGGTTATCGAGCGGGTTATCGAGGTCCGTCCAGCGCCAGGCTCGGGCGGCACCTGCTAAATAAGTAAACGTTGACGGGCGGGCAATAACCGGCGCGTTGTTTTCTGCAAGAGAAAACGCCGGCGAGGGAGGGTGGGGAAGTTGGTTATTACCTAAGACGCTTCAGAAGAAGAGTCGAAACAGGCGGTGACTAACAGGCCTGCCACACGGCAATTAATAATGAACGAACACTTGAACACAGGCACCGCGTGGTCACGCAATGCCCGTCGGATCAAATCAGCGAAACGTGAGCAGTTAACGCATTAACAACTTATTGTTCCAAGGGCGTTTGATCATCAGGGCGTTGAATGCTGATCAAGGAGTGCGCGGCATAAAAGCCCAGGACTCTTCGATGTTTGGCCAGGTATTCGCACGCAATCAGAGACGTCGGCACCAGTGTCTCCGTGGCGCTGTCCTTGATCACCTGCATCTTCCGTCCACCTGAGCGCAAGCGCACGTATTCACCGGGTTCGAAGCTGTTCATGTGGTTACCTCTGTCGAGTCGGACTGTTCGGACGCTACTTCCACATGTGCATTCGAACATTCGGTTACTCGCGTGTCTGTGGTGAATAAGAGGGACAAATACATTATGTCGACGGTTGACCCGGCACGTCCTGTTTCTTGTCCCTCTTTCAAGTGACATACACCCTACCGGCGAGCTGATTAAAGTCCCCTCCATATCTGCCAAATCGCGTTAACAGCGGCGAGGGCGATAACCCTGCACGTTTCAGATTGTCGCTTTACGGCCTTGTGAACGTGCGCCACCCGTATTCGCATAAGCGGCCCCGTCATGGCGTCGCTGTTCAACTATCGAGACAGAACGAATGAAACAGTTTGCTGAAAATACGATGGTCACGTGTGTCGCGAATACGGTGTGTGCAGCGTTACAGAACGCAAAGGGTATTGCCCGGTTATCGACTGCTTGCGTTATCCAAGGAGTATTCGCATGAACCCGTCCCTGCCTGAGTCCAGCCGTTACCCTCTGACCGCTGCACAGCGCGATATCTGGCTGGATCAGATCGTTCGCGGCGATGTGCCGGTTTACAACATCGGGGGCTACACCGTTGTCGAGGGCAGCATCGACGCTGAACGCCTGCAACGGGCAATCGACATCCTGTTCAGCAGGCACGCAGGACTGCGCACAGTGCTGCTGCCAGGGCAAGGCGAGGGCGGGATGCCTGCGCAGGCATTTGTCGATGATCTGCGGCTGACGCTGGCGGTCCACGATTTTTCCGCCGGGCACGATCCGGAAGCCTCGGCGCAGGCGTTCGTCGAAGCCCTGAACAAGGTCCCGTTCACCTTCGACGGCGCTCCGCTGATCCGCCTGCAATTGATGCACGTCAGCGAACACCTTTGCTATGTGAGCATGCAGGCTCACCACATTCTGATCGATGGCTGGTCCATCAACATCATGTTCACGGAATTGGGTGATCTGTACACAGCTGACGACGAAACGGCCGTACACATCGAGGCACCGTCCTACGTGAAATACATTCACGACGACATCGCCTACAGAAGTTCGGCACGTTACGAGCGCGATCAGCGCTATTGGCTGGAGAAGTATCAGAACGTCCCGGCCCCGTTGTTCGAGCCTCGCCATCGTGACGGGAGGTCGGAATCCGGTGCGGTGGCCGGTCATGTGTTCAAGCGCTATTCGCCTGAGCTGCTCGAGCGCGTCGGCAGCGTGGCCGACGCCCTGCAGGTGTCGCGTTTCCCGGTGATGGTGGCGGCACTTTATGTCTGCCTGATGCGCACCACCCATCATCAGGACCTGGTCATCGGCCTGCCGGTTCTGAACCGTTCCAATGCGGGCTTTCGCAACACGTTCGGCCTGTTCACCCAGGTCAGTGCCGTGCGCATGGCGTTCGATGCCGATCTGACGTTCAGCGACCTGGTGGCCAATGTCGCGCGCAACCTGAAACAGGATTACCGCAACCAGCGTTTCCCGCTGAGCGACATGAACCGCTCCCTTGGCCTCATGCGTGATGGCCGCGACCAGTTGTTCGACCTGTCGGTGTCTTATGAGCTGACCGACCACCGCATGATGTTTGGCGAAGCGCCTGCCTACACCGTCAAATGCTCCAACGGTTACGAGCAGATGCCGCTGTCGATGTACATCCGTGCCAACCCGCACACCGATGAAGCCTGGTTGCATTACATCTACAACGAGACGTTCTTCAGCGCTGCCGAGATGCACAGCCTGGCCGATCGTTTCGTCAATGTGCTGGAGCAAGGGTTGCAAGACCCGTCATTGCCCTTGAACGGTTTCACCCTGACAACCCCGGCAGAGGCCCGGTTGCTCGAGTCCTGGAATGACGCACAGCCTGAAACCCTGGCAACCCGCACCCTTCACGCAGCCTTCGAGGCCCAGGCGCAGGCTCGGCCTGAGGCCGTGGCACTGCTGCACGACGGGCAAGGCCTTACTTACGCGCAACTGAATGCACAGGCCAATCAGGTCGCGCACCGCCTGCGCGAACTGGGCATTGGGCCGGATGACCGCGTTGCCATCTGCGTCGAGCGCGGCCCGCACATGATCGTCGGGTTGCTGGGTATCCTCAAGGCCGGTGCCGGCTACGTGCCAATGGACCCGGCTTCGCCACAAGAGCGCCTGGCGTTCATGCTGCAGGACAGCGCTCCGCGGGCGTTACTCACTCAAGCCGGGCAGGTACAGCACTTGGCGGTTGAGAACATTCCGGTTCTGCTTCTGGATCAGCCCGATGTTGCGGGCTTCAGCGCACAGCCCACGGATAACCCGGAAGTCCCGGGGCTTTCGCCACATCATCTGGCGTACATCATCTACACCTCCGGTTCCACCGGGCTGCCCAAAGGCGTGATGGTCGAACACGGTAACGTCACCCGGCTGTTTGCCTCGACCCGTGAGTGGTTTGAGTTCGGTGCCGATGACGTCTGGGCCTTGTTTCACTCTTTCGCGTTCGACTTCTCCGTCTGGGAAATCTGGGGCGCCTTGCTGCACGGCGGTACGCTGCTGCTGGTGCCGCAACTCGTAACACGCTCGCCCCAGGCCTGCTACGAGCTGCTGTGTGAAAGCGGCGTCACGGTACTGAACCAGACTCCCAGCGCATTCCGCCAGCTGATCAACGCCCAGGGCGAAAACCCGCGCCCGCATGCCTTGCGCCAGGTGATCTTCGGTGGCGAAGCACTGGACACCAGCATCCTCAAGCCCTGGTATGCACGCCAGCTCAATGCCGGCACCCAACTGTTCAACATGTACGGCATTACTGAAACCACCGTACACGTTACGTGCTACCCGTTGAGCGAAGCCGACGTCAACGGCGGCGTCAGCCCGATTGGTAAGCGTATTCCGGATTTGCGCCTTTACGTGCTGGATGCCTACGGGCAGCCGGTGCCACCGGGAGTGACCGGCGAGCTGTACGTCGGCGGTGCCGGCGTGGCGCGGGGTTATCTGAACCGTGCAGAGCTGAACGCCGAACGCTTTCTGAGCGACCCGTTTGCCCCGACGCCAGATGCCCGGATGTATCGAACCGGCGACCTGGCGCGCTGGACAATCGACGGCAGTCTGCATTATCTGGGCCGTAACGATGATCAGGTGAAGATCCGTGGTTTCCGTATCGAACTCGGTGAAATCGAAAGCCGTTTGAGCGCCTGCGCCGGTGTCCGTGAAGCCGTGGTGATTGCGCGTGAAGACGAGCCGGGCGAAAAACGGCTGGTGGGTTATGTGCTGCCCCAGCCAGGCATGTCCCCGGACGCGGCCGATCTGCGCGCCACATTGCTTGAACATCTGGCCGACTACATGGTGCCAAGCGCCTTCGTGCTGCTGTCGGCGCTGCCACTGACCACCAACGGCAAGCTCGACCGCAAGGCACTGCCAGCGCCCGATGCGAGCGCCTATGCGCGGCGAGAATATGAAGCACCACAAGGGCCGGTGGAACCGATCCTGGCCGGTTTGTGGAGCGAGCTGCTGGGCATAGAGCGCATCAGTCGGCATGACCAGTTCTTTGAACTGGGCGGCGACTCTCTGCTGGCGGTCAAACTGATCGAACGTATGCGTGATACCGGGCTTAAAGTCGACGTGCGCGTGTTGTTCGGCCAGCCCACACTCCTGGCGCTGGCCAAGACGGCCGGCGCTGGCAGGGACGTGCTGATTCCGGCCAACCTCATCGAGCCGTGCGTGACGCGCGTCACCCCGCAGATGCTGCCCCTGGCGTCTTTGAACCAGGAGCAGATTGACACGCTGGTGGCGACCATCCCCGGCGGTCTGGCCAACGTTCAGGACATCTACGCGCTGGTGCCGTTGCAGGAGGGGATTCTTTATCACCACCTTGCGAATCCTGAGGGCGACCCCTACCTGCTGCAAGGCACGCTGCGCATGGAGAGCCGGGCACACGTCGAGGTCTTCATTGAGGCACTGCAGGCCGTGATTGATCGGCATGACATCCTGCGCACGTCGGTTGCCTGGGAGAACCTTGACGAGCCGGTTCAGGTGGTTTGGCGCCAAGCGTCACTGCGCACCCAAGAGCATGCACTTCTGCCCGAAAAGGGCGACATCGCCGATCAGTTGCAGGCGCTGGCCGATCCTCGTCGCGTGCGCTTCGATCTGCGCCAGGCGCCATTGATGGAACTGCACCTGGCCGAAGACAGTGTCCACGGCGGCTGGGTCGCGGTGCTGCTGTTCCATCACCTGATCGACGACGCCACCTCGCTGGGTATTCTGGGGCGCGAGATTCAGGCACATGTCGAGGGCCGCGCCGCACAGCTTCCCGCTTCCGTGCCGTACCGCAATTACGTTGCACAGTCGCGTCTGGGCATCAGCCGCGAAGAGCACGAGGCGTTTTTCCAGACCGCCTTGGGCGACGTGAACGAACCGACGTTGCCGTTCGGCCTGCAGGACGTGCAGGGCGACGGTACTGCTATCGAAGAAGCCAGTGCCGCGCTGGAAACAGCGCTGTGCGAACGGCTGCGCGCCCATGCCAGACGCCTGGGCGTCAGCAATGCCAGCCTGCATCACCTGGCCTGGGGCCAGGTGGTCGCACGTTTGTCCGGCCGTGAAGAAGCGGTCTTCGGCACGGTGCTGATGGGCCGTCTGCAAGGCGGCCAGGATGCCGAGCGGGCGCTGGGCATGTTCATCAACACCTTGCCGCTGCGTGTCGCCGCCCACGGGCCGAGCGTCAAAGCGGCGGCGCGGCAGACCCACGACCGGCTGGCCGCCTTGCTCGGGCACGAGCATGCTCCGCTGTCACTGGCCCAGCGCTGCAGCGGCGTGGCACCGCCAACCCCGTTGTTCAGCGCGCTGCTCAATTACCGGCATGCCGCCGTCGCCGCGCAGCCAGGCCAAGGCAGCGACGCTGGGCTGCGCTGGGCGGGTTTCGAACTGCTCGGCGGTGAAGAGCGCACCAACTACCCGCTGTCCCTCTCGGTCGATGACCTTGGAACCGACTTCGGCCTCACCGTGCAAGTCTCGCCGGGTATCGGTGCGCAACGCGTGGTGGGTTACATGCACGCGATGCTCGCGCAACTGGCTGATGCGCTGGATCAGGACCTGGACGTAGCGCTGCAAGACCTGGCGTTCATGCCGGACGCAGAACGCGACCATCTGCTGCACCGCTTCAATGCCTGTGAAAAGGCATTCGAACCCGGCCTGCTGGTGCATCAGTTGTTCGAAGCACGCGCTCACGCCCAGCCTGAAGCGCGAGCGGTCTCGTATGAAGATCAACACCTGAGCTACGGCGAACTGAATCGTCAGGCCAACCAGATTGCTCATCGCCTGCTGGAACTGGGTGTGAAGATCGATGATCGTGTCGCGATCTGCTGCCGCCGTAGTCCAGAGATGATTGCCGGGCTGCTGGGCATCCTCAAGGCGGGTGCCGGCTACGTCCCGCTTGACCCGGATTACCCTGAAGAACGCCTGAGCTATATGCTCGAAGACAGCGCCCCGAAAGTGTTGCTGACCCAGACAGGGCTGGCGACAGTGTTCGGCGACTCCCACGTCCCGCGCGTAATGCTCGACGGTCTGCAAACGGATGAGCTCAGCCTTCAAGCGACGCACAATCCGGATTTGATCACCCAAGGGCATCAGCCGTCGCATCTGGCTTACCTGATTTACACCTCCGGCTCCACCGGCCAGCCCAAAGGGGTGGCAATGCCTCACGGGCCGCTGGTCAACCTGATGCAATGGCAGCTCGATGAAGGGGTGAACAGCGGTCATCCGGCCCCGGCGACCCTGCAATTCGCTGCGCTGGGCTTTGACGTGGCGTTTCAGGAGGTCTTCAGCACGTTGTGTGCCGGCGCGCCACTGTCGCTGATTCATGCCGATACCCGACTCGACCTGCGCAAACTGTACCTGCATCTCTGCGACGCACGCATCGAGCGTCTTTATCTGCCGTGCATTGCCTTGCAAGCCCTTGCCGAGGCCGTGCTTGAGGATACCAGCCTGCGCGAACGGACCTGCGCACTGCGCGAGGTCATCACAGCGGGTGAACAGCTGCGTATCACTGCGCCCATTCGCGCGCTGTTCGAACACTTGAGCGATTGCCGGCTGCACAACCACTACGGCCCGACCGAGTCGCACGTCACCACCTCGTTCACCTTGCCGGAGCGGGTCTGCGAGTGGCCGATCCTGCCGCCCATCGGCCGTCCGGTCGCCAACACCCGCATTTACTTGCTGGACGCGCAACTGCAACCGGTACCGGTGGGCGTTGCCGGGGAAATTTATATTGGCGGTGCCTGCGTCGCACGGGGCTACCTGAACCGCGACGAACTGACGGCCGAACGCTTTCTGCGCGACCCGTTTGTCATGGAAGGTGCGGCGCGCCTGTACAAGACCGGTGACCTGGGGCGCTACGACGCAGACGGCGTCATCGAGTACCTGGGCCGTAACGATGATCAGATCAAGATCCGCGGTTTCCGGGTCGAACTGGGTGAAATCGAAGCGCGGCTGGCGGAGCACGCAGCGGTACGCGACGCGGCCGTTGTGGCACGCGAAGACAGCCCGGGTGACAAGCGCCTGGTGGCGTACTTCACCCCTCAGGCCGGCCAGGTGTCGACGTCCGCAGACATGCTGCGCTCGCACTTGCAGGCGCTGTTGCCGGATTACATGATCCCGGCAGCCTATGTCGAACTGGAGAAGATGCCGGTCTCGGCCAACGGCAAGCTGGACCGCCGCGCATTGCCGGCACCGGATGCCCAGGCCTACGCCAGTCAAGCGTATGAAGCGCCGAGAGGGCCGGTGGAAATCACCCTGGCCAGCCTCTGGTCGCAAGTGCTGGGCGTCGCTCAGGTCGGGCGGCATGATCACTTTTTCGAACTGGGCGGCCATTCGCTGCTGGCAGTCAAGCTGATCGAACGCATGCGTCAGCTTGACCTGAATGCCGACGTTCGGGTGTTGTTCAGCCAGCCGACGCTGTCTGCGCTGGCAGCCGCTGTCGGTGGAGAACCCCAGGACCTGCATGTTCCGGACAACGGGATCCCCGAGGGCTGCGAACACATCACATCGGCCATGCTCACGCTGGTGGACTTGCAGCAGCCGGTCATTGACCGGATCGTCGCCGATGTACCGGGCGGGGCAGCCAATGTGCAGGATATCTATCCGCTGGCGCCGTTGCAGGAAGGCATTCTCTATCACCACATGGCCGCCGAGCAGGGTGATCCGTACCTGCTTCAGGCTGCGTTCGCGATGGACAGCCGTGAACAGCTCGACGCATTCGTGGCCGCGCTGCAAGGCGTCATCGATCGCCATGACGTTCTGCGCACAGCGCTGGTATGGGAAGGGCTGGAGCAGCCGCTGCAAGTGGTGCTGCGTCAGGCCCGACTGAACGTCGAAACCCTCGAACTGGATGCCACGCAGGGCGATGTTGCCCATCAGTTGCAGGCTTTGTATGACCCGCGTAACTGCCGCCTGGACTTGCACCGCGCTCCGCTGATGCACATGGCCTGCGCCGAGGACACGACCCGGCAGCGCTGGGTGGCGATCCTGCTTTTCCATCACATCGCACTCGACCACACCGCGCTGGAAGTGATGCAGCACGAAATGCAGTCGTACCTGCGCGGCGAGTTTGCCGGGCTGGAAGCGCCAATGCCTTATCGTCGCTACGTGGCCCAGGCACGACTGGCCGTCAGCCAGACACAACACGAAGGCTTTTTCCGCGACATGCTTGGCGACGTCGAAGAACCGACATTACCGCTGGGCCTCAAGGAAGTGCAGGGCGACGGTAGCGGCGTCGAGGAATGCAAATTCCAGCTCGACCCGGCGCTGAGTAACCGCCTGCGCGTGCTGTCGCGGCAACTGGGCGTCAGCCCGGCGAGTATGCATCACCTGGCGTGGGCTCAGGTCGTGGGCAGCCTGTCCGGACGCCACGACGTGGTGTTCGGCACCGTACTGCTGGGCCGTATGCAGAGTGGCGCGGGCGCCGAACGCGCACTGGGCATGTTCATCAACACCTTGCCGTTGCGGGTGACGCTGGGTGAGGTGAGTGTTCGTCAGGGTGTGCGCCAGACCCACGCGCGGCTCACCGCGTTGCTGGGCCACGAACACGCCTCGCTGGCACTGGCGCAGCGTTGCAGCGGCGTACCGGCTTCGATGCCGTTGTTCAGCGCACTGCTCAATTACCGCCACAGCCCGATCCAGAACGACGATCACGTAGAGCGTTGGGGCGGGGCCGAAGTACTGGAAGTGATGGAGCGGACCAACTACCCGTTCATGCTGTCGGTTGACGATCTGGGCGAAGGTTTCCTGCTCAGCGTGCAGACCGTGTCCGCGATTGCCCCGCAACGCGTGGTCGGCTACATGAACACCGTACTGGAAAGCCTGGTTGATGCGCTGGAGTCGGCACCGGACCGTCCGCTGCACCACCTGGCCATTCTGCCCGCCAGCGAACGGGACGAGGTGCTCTCGGGCTTCAACGCCACGCAGGCCCCGTATCCGCTCGAGCAAACCGTTCACGGCCTGTTCGAAGCCCAGGTCGAGCGCACGCCTGAAGCCTTGGCGTTGATCCACGGCACTGAACGCCTGA